>NZ_JACOPX010000001.1 GCF_015461835.1 Pseudomonas neuropathica
ATCTGCGCAAATCGGGTGCTACTGAACATAGGCGAAAATCGAGTCTGAAAAACCTGATTATTGCTCAGGAAGCAGGCACAGCAAGGGGGAGCAAGCTCCCCCTTCAGTTTTTACCGGACACTAGTGACGCTCTGCGTGGGAATGCAACCCGGGACGCTCCGCGTCCCTTCAAGGCCGAACGCGGAGCGTCCGTTGAGGCATTCCCACGCAGAGCGTGGGAACGATCATTGAGTGTTATTCGAACGTCGGCATGCCCGGCAGGCTGCCGTCGCACGGCATGTACGTGCCACCCCGCTTGACCACTTCGCCCTGCAAACGCCGGCAACGTTCCAGATCCTGCTGCGTCATGCGATCGATGCTCAGATTGCCGGTGGTTTGCGGCTGTTTACCGTCACCCAGGCGCAGGGTCACGAACGGTTGTTCGGGCTGAATCTGAAAGCGGCTCTTCTCTTCGAGCGGTTCGGCCGCCGCGGTTTTCGGCGGGTTCGGCAGTTGCTCGGTGGTGACGCCGTAACGGCTCAGAATCGAACTTTGAGGCAGATCGGCGCAGGCATTGGCCGAACACAGCGCCAGCGAGACGAAACCGACATACCCCTTGAAACCTTTCACGTTTGAATCTCCTGTACTCAATGGCGGCTAGCTATAGAACGTGTGCGCACGTACTGGCTTTAGGCCGCAATTCCTGTTTTGCAGGGGTTTGAGTCAGGTCGTGGCCATCGAGTCACGTTTGAAACCGAGTTATCGTTCTTCGCGAGCAAGCTCGCTCCTACACTGGATCTGTGTCGTTCACAAATCCCCTGTGGGAGCGAGCTTGCTCGCGAAGGGGCCCTTAAAGGCGCCCCATCAACCTCAGGCGATCACCACACCGTCAGCACTCAGGCTATTCAGCGACACCCCGACCAACGTCACCGAATCATTGCCAAACGTCAGCACCGTGTCCTGCCCGACAGTCGCAGCATGAGTCCGGAAATCCTCCGCCGGCAAAACGCCCTGCACTCCGAGAAACACCAGTTTGTCGTTGGAGGTAAAACCAACTACCCGATCCTGCCCAAACGCGCCGTTGAACAGAAACGTATCCGCCCCGCCCCCCGATTCCATCAGGTCATTACCCGCGCCGCCGACAAACACGTCATTGCCCGCGCCACCCATCAGGTGATCGTTGCCGTCCAGCCCGAACAACCAATCACCACCGGCGTGCGCCTTCAGCGTATCGGCGCCAGCGGTGCCTTTGACGCTGGACTCGTAAGCGGTGACGTTGTTGCCGACCTTCAAACCGCTGGCCGTGACGCTGTGGGTCACATCGTCCTTGAACAGGCCCCAGAGAAAGCCCGGTTCCTTGGTGACGATGCTACCGATGTCGCGGGTGATGCTGATCCCGCCGTTGGCGTCGCGCACGTACAGATTGCCGGCGCCGTCGTTGGCAAAGTCGAAGTTTTTCACCGCACTTTGCAGATCGAGGGTGTTGCTGCCCTGCCCACCGAGGATGACGTTGTAGCCACCACTGTCGCGGAAGGTGTCGTTGCCTGCGCGGCCTTCCAGATAATCGTTGCCGCTACCGCCCTGGATCAAGTCGTTGGCGTCACTGCCAATGATGAACGTGCTGCCCTTGTGGGTTTCGGCGTTGCGGTTGAGGTCCTGTACCCAGGTGTTGGCCCGCGCCGGGTCCGAGAGGTTGGCGACGATGATCGTCGAGTCGCGGCTGGTCAGGTCGTAGAACTTTGAGTCGATCACCCGATTCATGCCATCGCCATACGCGGTCGGCAAGTGCGAGATCCAGGTGGGAATGTTGAGGATCGAGTACGGCAGCAGATTCCACGCGGTCGAGGCGTAGTGATCGTTGAAGCTGACGATGTTGTCGGTGGCCGAGGCCTTGGGCGCGTCGTGCACGCCGATCGAAGCTGCGGTGAAGGTCGAGCCGTCGAGGGCGCGGAACACCGGGTCGTTTTCGTAGCCGACGTTGAGCACTTTGTCGGTGCTGCTCTGGGTTGGCGAGGCGTAGGCGATGTAGTTGGAATCGGCAAAGAAACCGCCCCACTTGCCACTGCTCAGGTCGGCCATGCTGTTGACCGCCAGGCCACCGAGGCTGTGGCCACTGACGAGAACGTCCTTGCCGCTGAGGCCGTTGGCCTTGGCAAACGCCACCACGTCATTGAGCAGATTGCCGAACGCTTCGCCGACGTAATTCTTCGCGTAATCCTTGGGACCGAAGGCTGCGAGCAGGTCGTTGATCACGTCGCCGATGGAGTCGAGGATCAGGTTCTCCCGCGGGCCGCTGGTGCCGCGAAAGGCAACGCCAAGTTCGGTGAGATGGCCCTGGGCGTCGTACTTGCCGAGGATTTCCACTTGCGCGGTGGTGTAGCCGGCCTTCTCGCCGAAGAAGGTTCCGCGCGCATCGGTCTTGCCGTCATAGCCCAGTTGCGAGGCGGTGATGGGCGTCCAGCCGGCCTTTTTCACGGCGTCGAGGGCGAGTTTTTCCGAGTCGGGGTTCCACGGAATGCCGGGGATGACGCCTTGGGAATCCGTGCCGCCGAGCAGCGCCGTGACCAGCGTGGCGGGCAGGCCGAGGCCGAAACCGTTGTGCTGATAACCGGCGGCAAAGCCGTTATCGAGGTTGTGGTAGGAATACAGCGTGATCGCCATGGCATCGCTGAACAACGCCTTGGAATCGGCTGTGCCGAAGTTCTTGTAGTCATACACACCCATTGCTATTGCCTCTCTCTTGTTGGAATTGTTAGAGATAGCTCACAGCCAGGGCGCCCCACGGGGACGCCCCGGAGCATTTCGATACAACACTGCTTTAACGCGACCTTTGTAGGAGCTGCCGAAGGCTGCGATCTTTTGACTTTGCTCTTAAAAGCAAGATCAAAAGATCGCAGCCTCGTTTCACTCGACAGCTCCTACAGGATTACTGTTTAGGCGAACACGAACGCCGAGTCCGACAGGTTAGCCACTCCCACCCCGACCAGGGTTACGGCATAGTCGCCAATCTTCAGCACGGTATCGTTGCCGGTCTGCGCCGCGTGCTGCTTGTAGTCGTAGCCCTGCCCCGCGCCTTCAACGCCCATGAACACCAGTTTGTCGCTGCCCTGATAACCGTTGATGGCATCGAAACCGAACGCGCCGCTGAACAGGAACGTGTTGTTGCCACCCACGGCGGTCATCACGTCATTGCCGGCGCCACCGACGAAGGTTACATGGCCCTTGTCGCTGATCAGTTTGTCGTCGCCACCGAGGCCGAACAACCAGTCACCGTCAGCTGTGGCGTGCAACGCATTGCCGTAGCCGTCGCCGCTGAGCGAGTGGTTGTACTGGGTCAGCTCATTGCCATTGCTCAAGCCTTTGGCCGTAACGCCCCAAGTGATTTCCTTGCTGCCCCACCACGACCCCGACTCCTTGCTCACCAGCGCGCCGATGTCGCGGGTCATGCTGATGCCGCCGTAGGCGTCGCGCACGTACAGCGTGCCGTCACCGTCGTTGGCGAAGCTGAAGTTCTGCAATGGTTTCTGCAGTTCGAAGGTGTTGTGGCCCTGGCCACCGAGCAGGATGTTGTAGCCGCCGTCATCACGGAACCGGTCATCACCGCCCAGGCCTTCGAGGAAGTCGTTGCCCGCGCCGCCCTTGAGCCAGTCGCTGCTCTGGGTGCCGATGATGAACGTGCTGCCGGTGTGCGGCTCGCCACTGCGGCCGAGATCTTCGACCCAGGTCTTGCCGCGAGAAGCTTCTTCCAGATTGGAGACGATGATCGTCGAGTCTTTATGCGTCAGGTTGTAGAACTTCGAATCGATCACCCGATTCAAGCCATCGGCATAACCCAGCGAGCTGTGGGCCGACCAGTTCAGCGGATTGATGATGCTGAACGGCACCAGGTTCTGCGCGGTGGACGCGTAGTTATCGTTGAAGTTGACGATGTTGTCAGTGGTCGAATCGTGTGGCTTGTCGTGCTTGCCCATCGAGGCGCTGCTGAACGTGGTGCCGTCGAGCACGCGGAACACCGGGTCGTTTTCGAAACCGATGTTCAGCACGTTATTGCCGGTGCTGCTCTGAGTCGGCGAGGCGAAGGTGATGTAGTTGGCATCCTTGAAGAAGCCGCCCCAGTTGCTCGCGCTCAGTTCGGCCACGCTGTTGACCCCGAGCCCGCCGAGGCTGTGACCGCTGAGCAGCACGTCCTTGGCGGCAATGCCGTTGGCAATGGCGAATGTGGCGACCGCCTTGAGCAAATTGTCGAAAGCGTTTTTAGCGTAATTGCTCGCGTAGTCCGACGGTCCGATGGCGGCCAGCAGGTTGTTTTTCAGGTCACCGAAGGTGTCGCTGTAACCCAGCCCGCCGGTGCCACGAAAGGCCACGCCGATGCCGATCAATTTGCCGGCGGCGTCGTACTTGCCGAGCACTTCGGCCTCGGCGCTGGTGAAGCCGTCCTTCTCGCCGAAGAACGTGCCTTGCGGCCCGACCTTGCCCTGATAACCCAGCGTGGTTGCCGTGAGCGGCGCCCAAGCGGTGGCCGGCAGAGGCTTGCCAGTCGGCGTGTAGGCATACAGCGTCAGTGCGATGGCGTCGCTGTACAACGCTTTGCCATCGGCATTTTTATAATCGAACAGTCCCATGTCGTGCTCTCTCTTCCTTCAAAAACCGGCAGTTCCGCAGAACTGCCGGTACGCCTTAGAACTGCCAGTCGAGGGTCAGACCCACGCCGTGGTCTTTCTCGTTGTTACCGATCAGGCCGTTGTAATCCAGGTTCACCCGCACATCGCGGTTGAGCGCCAGACCCGCACGCACACCGACCACCGCCGCATCGCGATCCATCGACACGCTCTGCACGGTGAACGCGCTGTTGCCATTGGCAAACGCCAGATGGCTGTCGGCATCAACGTTGCTCAGGTTGTGCTGCCAGCCGAGGCTCGCGCCCAGTTCCAACTGATGCTGATCCGACAGCGCGAAGCTGCGCTTGGCGCGCACGCCGAGGGTCGACAGCACCACATCGCGGTTGTCCTCACCGCCCTTCAGCGCGGCGGCGTCACCTTTTTCGGTGAAGCTATCGGTGTTCAGGTGCACATAGGACAGATTGGCGAACGGCTCCAGGTTCATCGGTTGCAGGCCTAGATCATAGGCGGCCTCGGTGAACACTTGAGTGGTTGCGGCATCGTGCTTGGTCTTTTGTTTTCCGCTGACGTCCCCGAACTGCAGGTCACGTTTGACGTCAACACGGTGCCAGCTATAGGCGCCACCGACGGTCAGACGCAGCGCGTCGATCTGATGGCCCAGGTACGCACCCAAGTGGTAGCTGTCGACTGACGCCGACGAATGCGTGCCGCTGCCCATGCTCAATGAGCTGTCGCTATAACCGGTAACGAAACCCAGACGGGTATCTTCAGCGATCAAGCCGTCAACACCGGCCAGCAGGCCGCCAATGGAGCTGTTGGAGTCGGCATTGTCATGCCCGCCGTCGCTCTTGCCCCACGAACCCAGCACTTTGACCCAGGCATTGCTGCGATCGTCAGTCGGTGCGCCAGCATTGAACAGGTCACGTTCACGCAGACGCTCGCCGACGGCTTCACGCAGGTAGCGGCTGTCGTTGATCAGCATCGTGCCGATGGCCGGATGGATCTCGCCGGACAACTGCTGGAAGGCTTGCTGCGCCGACGCCGCATTCGGCGACAGCAACAGGGTTTCAAACAGCGCGTTACCCGCGCCCAGACGCTCAGCCGCAGCGCCCACGGCACGTTGGTTCGGCGTCAAACCGACGCTGGCGAACGAGGCGTCGTTACGCCCGACCGCCAACTGGATGCCATCGGCCGAGTACGCCAGCGTGCCGCCGAGAAAGGCGTAGTCCGGCAACACCTGACCAAAGCGCCCTTCAATACCGCCCGCTGCTTGCAGGATGTTGTAGCGCGTGCCGAGCAGGCTTTGCACTTCATTGGTGGTCAGCAGCGTCGGGCTGTTTTCCAGCGACAGGCTCACCGTCGCGCCTTCGATGACCGCTTTGCCAGTGGCGATGATCTGATCGCTGCTGGTCGGCGACAGCTCTACCGCGTAAGTCGAACCCGGTGCAAAGGTCACGTCACCGGCCACATTCATTGTGCCGATGGAGTTACCCGGCGCCACCGTACCGCCGCTGTTCACCGACAGCGCGCCGATGTGGCCATTGCCGCCGAGGATACCGCCGTCATTCACCGTCACCGCCGATTGCAGCGAACCGTTGATGGCCAGGCGCCCCTGATTGACCAGAGTCGGGCCGCTGTAAGTGTTGTTGCCGGTCAGCACCAGCGTGCCGATACCTTGCTTGGTCAGCCCGCCGTGGCCGGAAATGTCGTTGCGCCAGGTGTCGATGCCGCAGGTGATGTCAGTGCACACGCGCTCGGTCGGTTTGCCTTGATCGATGATCGCGCCGATGCCCGGCAGATCCGCAACGAACTGGCCGGAGCCATAAGCACCATCGATGCGGAATTCGGCCGGGATGTCCTGCTCGGTGACGAACATCGACGGGCCGTCGATGCCTTTGCGCAGGTTGATCATGCCCCAGCCGTACAAGGCGTCGATGCCCGGCGCGCCGAGGTCAGTGGCGGTGGTACGCAAGACCGTGGCGACCTGATCACCGCTCATGTACGGGAAGCGTTCCATCAACACCGCCATGGAACCGGCGACGTGCGGCGCGGCCATCGAGGTGCCGTTGTAGTTTTTGTAACCGGTGGTCAGGTTGTCGGGGTTGGTGCCTTCGATGATCGAGCTGAAAATCTTCGTACCCGGCGCCGAGACGCAGAAACTCGCGGTATAGCCGCAACGTGAAGAGAACGTACTCATGATGTACGGGTTGGCGCTGGCCAGGTCCGGGTTCTGCTGCAACGCGGCGACGGTGATCCAGTTCGGCGCGATGTCCGGAACGAAATAGCCGAGACCGGCGATGGCGTCCGGGTTGTTGAGGTTGTAATCGTTGCCGGCGGCGAAGATCGTCACGATGCCGCTGCGTGCGGCGGCAATCGCGCCGTCGTAAGCGCCACCGGGTTTGGTGCCGAGCAGTGTACGGATCTCGTTGAACTGCAACTGCGCGTCATTGACGGTGAAATGCGGGTACGCCGGATCGCGGCCGCCGAGGTCGAAACGGTCAGTGATGCCGATGCCCCAGCTGTTGTTGATGATCCGCGCGCCGCTGGCGATCAGCGCATCCCAACCGGCCTTGTACACCGCGCCGTCGTTACCGCGGACGATGCCGTCTTCCGGGCCCGGGTCACCGTTGTCGGCGCTGATGATCTGCGCACCGAACGCCACGCCATGCATCGGCCCGCCGTCACGACTGCCGGCGGCGATGCCGCCAACGTGGGTGCCGTGGGCGCCTAGTTTGCCGTCTGAGCCGACCGAGGGCGAACCGTCATAACGGAACGCATCGCCGGCTTTGACCGGGATGTACGGGTCGGTGTATTCGCGAATCCCGCTGGTGACCAGGGTGACGACTTTATTGCTGCCGGAGAACTCCGGGTGCGCGGCATACACCGGCTGGTCAAAGATCCCCAGTTTCACGCCTTTGCCGGTATACCCAGCGGCGTAGGCGTGATCGGCACCGATCGCGCCCAGGCCCCAATCGGCCTGGAACTCGGCACTGCGCCAACTCGACGGATCGCCCGTACGACCGCTCTCCACATACGGCGCAGCGTGTGCCGTGCCGATCGCACAGAGCACGGCGAGCGTGAGGGTTTTCAGGGCAAAGCGGCCACCCGTTTGCGCGGGGGTATTGTTGTTATTCATCCAGCGACCTTCCTTAGTGTTGTTGCGAAAAATCCGTCTCTTCAGCTGTAAACACGCTGCACGCTGGTGTTCACATAACCTGTAGGAGCTGCCGCAGGCTGCGATCTTTGCCTTTGCTTTTTAAAGGCAAGATCAAAAGATCGCAGCCTGCGGCAGCTCCTACAGGGACCGGGTTATCTTGCTTAAAACTGCCAGTTAAGGCTCAGGCCGACGCCATGGCTTTTCTCGCGATTGGCCAGTTGTCCGTTGTAATCGAGGTTGACGCGCACGTCTTTGCTCAACGCGAGGCTGGCCTGCACACCGACCAGCGCCGCATCGCGCACCAGCGCGGAACTCTCCACCGCGTACGGTGTACCGCCGCTGGCAAAGCGCAGATGCTGCTCGGAATCGATATCGCTGAGGCTGTGTTGCCAGCCGAGATGGCCACTCACGTCGAGTGATTGTTGCGTCGACAGATTGAAGGTCTTGATCGCCCGCACGCCGAGGGTGCTCAGCACGGCGTCACGTTGATCGCCCGAGCTTTTCAGCGCGGCGGCGTCGCCCTTCTCGGTCAAACCTTCGGTGTCCAGATGCACGTAGGCCAGGTTGGCGAACGGTTCCAGCGCCAGCGGTTGCAGGTGCAAGCGGTAAGCCGCCTCGCCGAACACTTGCGTGGTCGCCGCGTCGACCTTGGCTTTGTGTTTGCCACTGACGTTGCCGTATTGCAGATCGCGCTTCACATCAGCGCGATGCCAGCTGTAAGCCGCACCGGTGCTCAAGCGCCAGGCGCCAACTTCACGGCCGGCGTATGCGCCGAGGTGATAACTGTCGACCTTGGCCGAGGAATGCGTGCCCGAACCCATGCTCAGCGAACTGTCGCTGTAACCGCTGACCAGACCGATGCGGGTCTGCTCGTCCAGCGCGCCATCGACACCGGCCAGCAGCCCGCCAATCGAGGTGTTGTAGCCCGCCGTGTCGTGGCTCGAATCAGTCGTGCCCCAGGCGCCGAGGGCCTTGACCCAGCCATTGCTTTGCGCTGCATTGGTGTCGTGCAGACGCTCGCCCACCGCGTCGCGCAACTGGCGGCTGTCGTTGATCAGCATCGAACTCAACGCCGGGTAGATCTCGCCGCTCAACTGCTGAAACGCCTGTTGCGCCGACCTCGCGTCAGGTGAACGCAACAGGCTTTCGTACACCGAATTGCCCGCGCCCAAACCTTCGACAGCAGCGGCCACCGAGCGCTGATTCGGCGTTTGCCCGACACTGGCGAAGGTGGTCGAGTTACGTTCGATATCGAGTTGAATGCCATTGGCGGCGTAGTCGAGGCTGCCGCCGATAAACAGGTAGTTCGGCAGCACCGCACCGAACTGGCCCTGAATGCCGCCGGCCGCTTGCAGGATGTCGTACTGGCGACCGAGCAGGCTTTGCGCCTCGGTGGTGCTGAGCAGCGTCGGGCTGTTTTCCAGCGACAGGCTGACCGTGGCGCCGCTGATAGTGGCGGTGCCGCCGGCAACGATGCGGTCGCTGCTGGTCGGCGACAGTTCAACGGCGTAAGTCGAACCGGGCGCGAACGTCACGTCACCGGCTACATTCAAGGTGCCGATGGAGTTGCCCGGCGCCACGCGAGCGCCGCTATTGGCGGTCAACGCGGCGATGCGGCCGGAACCGCCGAGGCTGCCGCTGTCATTCACCGTTACAGCGGAAGTCAGCGAACCGTTGACCGTGAGCAAGCCGCCATTGACCGTGGTCGCACCGCGATAGGTGTTGTCGCCGGTGAGGATCAACTGGCCGCCGCCGGACTTGATCAGGCTGCCTTGATACACCCGGCTCGCCGCTGCCGTATCACGGGCAGTGCCGACCGCGTAATCGGTCTGATCCTGCTGACTGGCACCGGCAGCAACGCCGTTCTGCCAGCCCTTGTCTTGCAGGGTTTGCTGCCAGGCGCTGTGCTCGGCGAGGTCTTCAGCCTGCCGCTGAATCAGCGCCTTGTCAGAGATGTCATTGCTCCAGACATCGCGCTGCCCTGCCCCCAAGTTGGCATCAAACGCACCGAGCAATTGCCCCGGCCCGCGCATCGCCCGGTTCAGGTTGGCCACGCCCCAGCCGACCCGCTCGGTCGGCGCAGCAGTGACCGAGCCATCCAGTTGCGTCGCGGTAGTCAGCAGCACTTCGAGCGCCTGCTGATTGGTCATGTACGGGTAGCGTTCCATCACCAGCGCCAATGCGCCGGTCGCATGCGGCGCCGACATCGAGGTGCCGGACTTGATCGCGTAATCACCCCCGGGAATGGTGCTGTCGATCTTCGCCCCCGGCGTGGTGATGCACCAGTATTTGGCGAGGCCGCACTGGTTGTACTTTTGCTGATTGCTTTGATCGAGGCCCGACACGGCCAGCCAGTGGCCTTCCAGATCCGGCTGAAAGTACGGCAGCGCAGAACGCACGCTGGCGTTCGGATAGCCGCTGTTGCCGGCGCTGAACACGTTGATCACGCCGCGCCGGGAAACATCCGCTGCCGCATCGAGCCAGGTGCCTTTGTTCCAGTGCTGCGCGTACGCGGCATGCAGATCGGCCAGTGTCCGGTAGCTGACATCCGGCGGCTGGCTGCCCCAACTGTTGTTGATCGCGCGCACGCCGGCATCGGCGAGGGCGTCGTATACCGCTTTGAAATAGCGCGGATCGGGGTTGGGGCCGAAGAGGAAGCTGTCGTTTTTGTTGGTGTTGCCGACGTAGATCTGCGCGTTGTACGCCACGCCGTGCATGCCGGTACCGTCGCGCGAGGCGCCCATGGTGCCGACGACGTGAGTGCCGTGGGAGTCGTTGTTGGGGTTGAGGGTGCCGTTGACGTTGAACAACGAACCGTCGATGTAGCTGCCGCTGGCCATTACCGGGTGATAGCGGTCGCTGGCGAACTCCGGGTGGGCGGCATCGAAGCCGGAGTCGAGGGCGCCGATTTTTACGCCTTTGCCGGTAATGCCGGCGGCGTAGGCTTGCTCGGCCTGCATCCGGCTCAGCCCCCAGTCGCGAAGGAATTCAGCGCTGCGCCAACTGCCGGGATCGCCGGGTTGGCCGGTTTCAAGGTACTGGGCCTGAGCCTGGGTTGCGGAAATCACAAGCAGCAGGGTACCGACCGAAATCGGCTTGATGCGTACGTCCATGTTCACCACTCACTTTTATTGTTTTATGCAGTTTTTTCTGCGGTGTTGCCTGTTCCCCTCACCCCAGCCCTCTCCCCCTGGAGAGGGAGCTGGCCGCGGTGTCATGCGGCATTCATCGAGCTGAAAAACCGCGTCGATTGTGGATTCAGCTGGTCTCGCATCAGCCTTGAAAAACCGGCTCGATGTTGGATTCGGTGCCGCTCGTTCAGGTCGGTGTACTTCTGCAATATCCCCGGATCAGTCCCCTCTCCCCCTGGGAGAGGGTTAGGGCGAGGGCTGTTGAGCGACCACAAATGCCTCATCCACCCGCGCCAGATCCTGCTCGTTCAAGGTCCCGGCGTAGTAATGCAACTTGGTCCAGGCCATCAGATAGTCGTACCGCGCCTGTGCCAGATCGCGGCGCGTGGTGAACAGTTGCTGCTCGGCGTTCAACGCGTCGAGGTTAGTCCGCTCGCCACCGAGAATGCTCTGCTTGGTCGACACCACCAGCGCTTCCGCCGAGCTCAGCGCTTTCTGATAAGCCCGCAGTTTGTTGACTCCCGATAGACAGGCGCTGAACTGCCGACGCAGTTCGATCAGCGTCTCACGCGTTTTGCCGTCCAGTTCGTATTCGGCCTGTTCCATCGTGCGGCTGGCCTGGCGCGTCGACGCCGACACCCCGCCACCGGCATACAGCGGCACACTGACTTCAAAACCGATGGTGTTGGTTTCGTAGCGCTGGTTGTAGGTGTTGCCGCTTTCCGATTCGTTCTGGCGCATCGAGGCGTAGGCATTGATTTTCGGCAGATGCCCGGCGCGATTGCGTTCCACTTCATAACGCGCGACTTCCACGGCCTGGCGTTGCGAAGCCAGATTCGGGTTATTGCTCACCGCCATTTCATGCCAGGTGTCGTAATTGGCAGGCATCAGCGCGAAGGTCTGGAAGTTCTGATCGAGCGGCGCCAAATCACCGATGTCCACCGCCGGCACACCGACCAGTGCACCCAATTCACGCAGCGCGGCGTCCTGTTCGTTGCGCGCCTCGATCTCCTCGGCAGTCGCCAGCTCATAACGCGACTCAGCCTCGAGAATATCGGTACGCGTGCCCTCGCCCTGCTTGAACATGTGTTGGTTCTGCTGGAACTGCTGCTCGTACGCCTTCTTCTTCGCCTGAGCGATGTCGATCTGGTCCTGCGCGAACAGTGCCTTGGTGTAGTTGTCCAGCACGCGAACCAGCAACTCCTGGCTCTTGCCACGAAAATTCTCGTCGGCAAACAACGACTGCGCGACACCTTTGCGATACGCGGCATAAGCCTCGTAATCGAGCAGCGGTTGTTGCAGGGTCAGCGCCGAGCCGTAACTGCTGTAATTGCGGTCATCGGTACGATTACGCGCGCGCTCATCGAGGGAGGTGGCTTTCGACGAGTTTCGGCCCTTGTTGTAGGTGTAACCGATGCGCGGCAACAGGCCGGCGCGGCCAATCGCACGGTTTTCCAGGCCGGCATCGCGTTCCTTGATCGCGCCGAGGAACACCGGGTCATTGCGCAACGCCTGTTCGTAGATCTCGAACGGCCCCATGGCCGCCACTGCCGAGTGACTCGCGAGCAGCAAGAATGCTGCTGCGAGCGTGGAAAGCTTATTCATACAGCCGAACATCCTTATTCTTCGGTCAGCGCAGAGCCGGCCCGGTCAAGCAGCGGTTTGAACAGATAGTTGAGCAGTGAACGCTCACCCGTACGCACGAACATTTCTGCCGGCATGCCGGGCTTGATCACCAGACCGTTGAGTTTTTCCATGGCCTGATCGCTGACGCTGCTGCGCAACACGTAGTAAGGCACGCCGGTTTTCTCGTCGACCATCTGGTCGGCGGAAATCAGGCTGACTTCCCCCGGTACACGCGGGGTTTTGCTCTGGTTGAACGCGGTAAACAGGATGTCCACCGGCAAATGCGCGCCGACCTTGTCGATCAGGTTGATCGGCAAGTGCCCTTCCACTTCCAGCGTGGTGCCTTGCGGGACGATCTCCAGCAACGTTTCACCCTGACGCACCACCGCGCCTTCGGTGTGCACGCCGAGATTGACCGCCACGCCATCGGCAGTGGCGATGATTTCGCTGTGTTGCAGGTCGAAACCGGCGGAAGTCAGTTGCTCCGACAGAGTCACGCTTTTCAGTTGCGCGTCGGCCAGTTGCGTACGGACTTCCTTCTGGTATTCCTCGGCGTGCTGTTGCAGTTTCAGCCGCGACTCGAGGATGCCCTGCTCGACCCGGCCGCTTTCGCCGGTGTTTTCCGCCAGTTGCTGCTGCACTTGCGACAGTTGGCGCTGGTACTCCATCAAGCGGTTACGCGGGATGTAGCCGTTGTCGGCCAGCGGTTGCAGGTTGCTCAACTGCTGTTGCAGCGAATCGGCCTGAGCATTGAGATCGGTACGGGCACGGCGCATACCGGCCAGTTGCGCGGTGGCGCCTTCGATGCTCGCACGCAGTCCGGCCTGTTCACGGTAATAGGCCTCGCGACGGCTGCTGAACAGTTGCCGCTGACCTTCCAGCACCAGCGCCAGGCGCGGATCCGGGTCATTGCTCAGCTCGGCGGGAAAGGTCACTTGCTTGAGGTTGTCGCGCTCGGCCTGCCAGCGCGCGAGGCTGGCCCAAGCCATGCGGTACTGTGCTTGCAGCGACTGCACGTCAGCAGCGACTTGCGTCTGGTCGAGGCGGAACAGTGGCTGGCCCTGCTTGACGATTTCGCCTTCGCGCACCAGGATCCGGCTGACCACGCCGCTGCTCATCGACTGCACGGCTTTGCGCTTGCCCGACACGACGACCGTGCCTTGCACCGGGATGCCTTGATCGAGCGGTGCCAGGGCCGCCCAGGTGAAGAAACTGCCGGCGCCAACGATCGCCAGAATCCAGCCCATGCGCGCGAAGAACTTCGCATCGCGTTCCGGGCGTTCGGTGATGTAGGCGTGTTCCATGCTCGCTTCGTTTTCAGTGTTCATGCTTGCGCTGCTCATACACCCGAATTCCTTGTCGAGGGCTGATACTGTCGGCTCATGCTGAGCCCGCCCGGTGCCGGTGCAGCTTTTTCCCGTTGTTGTTCTTGCTGGCCGGAAAGTGCCTTGAGCACATCCTGACTCGGGCCGAAGGCTTGCAGACGCCCGTCATTGAGGACCAGCAGCTTGTCGGCCTGGGCCAGCACCGAAGAGCGATGTGTGACCAGCACCACCGTGGTGCCTTGGGCTTTGAGCGCGGCGATGGCGCTGGCCAATGCCGCTTCACCGACGGTGTCGAGGTTGGAATTCGGCTCATCCAGCACCACCAGACTCGGCGTGCCGTACATCGAACGCGCCAGTGCCACACGCTGCTTCTGGCCACCGGACAAACCACTGCCGTCCTCGCCCAGTTGCGTGTCGTAGCCTTGCGGCAGGCGCAGGATCATTTCGTGGACGCCGGCCTGTTGCGCAGCGGCGACGACTTTCTGCGGATCGGCCTCGCTGAAACGCGCAATGTTCTCGGCGATGCTGCCGCTGAACAGCTCGATGTCTTGCGGCAGGTAGCCGATGTACGGGCCGAGCTGGTCGCGGTTCCAGCGATGAATGTCCGCGCCATCGAGGCGCACAGTGCCGCCGAGGGTCGGCCAGACCCCGACCAGCACACGGGCCAGCGTCGACTTGCCGGAACCGGATGCACCGAGCACACCGAGTACTTCGCCGGCATTCAGATTGAAATTGACCATTTGCAGGGTCGCCGCACGTTGTCCCGGTGGGCCGGCGCTGACCTGTTCGAAAGTGATCTGACCTTTCGGCGGCGGCAGCGCCATGGCGTCGTCGCTGGGCGGGAACGCTTGCAGCAAGGCATCGAGACGGCGGTAAGCCAGCTTCGCCCCGCTCCACTGCTTCCACACTGCGATCAATTGGTCGATCGGGCTGAGCACACGGCCCATCAGGATCGAACCGGCGATCATCATCCCGGCGGTCATATCACCCTTGATCACCAGCAAAGCACCCAGGCCCAACACCAATGATTGCAGGCACAGGCGCAGGGTTTTGCTCAACGAGCTGATCACCGCACCGGTGTCACTGGCCTGGTTTTGCAGGCCGAGGAAACGCGAATGCACCTGGAACCAGCGCTTGCGCAGCGAACCCAGCATGCCCATCGCCTGAATGGTTTCGGCATTGTGCAAATGGCTGGTGGCCAACTGGCTGGACTTCTGCGAATAACCGGCCGCTTCGCCCAGCGGCTTTTTGGTCATGTATTCGTTGAGGCAGGCCAGGCCGATCAGCAGCAGTGCGCCTGCTGTGGCGAGCACACCGAGCCAGACGTTGAACAGGTAAATCACAAACAAGTAGACCGGGAACCATGGCGCATCGAAAAACGCGAACAGCGCCGGCCCGGTAACGAATTGACGAATGTGCGTCAGATCGCCCAGTGATTGCCCAGCGTTGCCCTCGCCCTTGAACAGGTTGCGCTCGAACGCCGCCTGGTAGACGCGCAGGTTGAAGCGGCGCTCCAACTGGCTGCCGATGCGAATCACGATAAAGCTGCGCACCACTTCCAGCAGGCCGATAAAGGCGAAGAAACCGACCACCATCAGCGACAGCATCGCCAGGGTCGTTTCGTTCTGCGACGACAGCACCCGGTCATAGACCTGGAGCATATAGATGGAGGGCACCAGCATCAGCACGTTAATCAGTGCGGTAAAACAGCCGACGCTGATCAGGATACTTTTATAGTCACCCAATGCCTTGAATAAGGGAGCGGTGGCTGGGGCCTTCGCCATCTTCATCGATTCTTCCTGAAATGATTGGACCCGCCACACTTGGGCGAGGCTTCAATTAATATTCCGCCTACCTGCGAAAGATGACTTGCAAGTACCCGCTTACACTTTCATAACAACTTATGCAAATAACTGCGGTGCAGTTGCCATTCGGCGTTAGTTATAACCAACTCATGGCGCTTTATATTAAAATTTTGTCGCCGATTCGATCATCAAGGCTGTTTCACTGTTTGCGTCAGCGTGATCACCAGACCCGACTTCAAAGTGGTCAGATAAAGCCCGTCACGTTGTCGGCTGAAGAACTGGATTCTTGAGCCTTCCTTACCGGTAATAGAGAGGCCGTCAGGGTCGGGAAACCAGCCAATCGGGGGTTCTTCAAGCCAGGCACCCAGGCAATCGGCACCCTCTCCCAAGGTCTTGTTTACTTTCAATTCCAAGGAGCAAGTGTTGGAAGGTTTGTCCTGCTGCTTTTGCGCTTGTGGGTCCTCACCTCGGGTGGACAGCGTCGCTTGCCACTGCCCGGCAAATACGGAGGGTTCTTCAAGTCTGAGGCTGCTTGCCATGCTGGTTTCTCCTGAAATCATGATCAGCGTCGCCGAGAGCCACGCCATTGCCTTGTAGGTAAAAGCTTTACAGATCATAGGAATATTCGCTCCGGCGTGTAGCCTTGCTTACCGAGCAACACGATGCAAGTGGAGAAAGCGGCGTATCACACGCCGCTTTCCACTTCTACATCACGCCACGATGTCGCTGGTCGCTGCCTGGCCAACGGTGCTGACCTGGAAGTCCGCCACGCCGTGCCCGGAGAAGTCCACCGACAGCAGGCTATTGCCGCCCGACGACGTCAGGATGGCGTCGCCGGCAGAACCGGTGAAGCTGCTGACGAAGTGCAGGCCGGCACCGTTGGTGATACCGGTCAGATCGATTTTGTCCAGACCGCTGACGAAATCGAGGATCTGATCAATCGCACCTGGCTTGGAGTCCGAGCTGGCAGCGAACACAAAGGTGTCCGAACCGGCGCCGCCCCACAGCTTGTCGGCACCACCGCCACCCCAGAGGATGTCGTTGCCGGCACCGCCCTTGAGTTCGTTGGCCACACTGTTGCCGATCAGCAGATCGTTGCCGGAACCACCGATTGCGTTCTCGATGATCGCGCCTTTGGCGATGGATACGTTGCCCACCATGCCGCCAACGTCGGAGAACGAGGCGTCATTGAGGTTGATCTTCTGGTTCTGGGTGAAGCCCGAGAAGTCCAGAGTATCCTTGCCGCTCGCGTCCCACACCGAGAACACCACTTTGTCACTCGACGACGAAGCGCTGAGGAAATCACGGCCAGTGTTGGAGTTGAAGCCGTAGGTGGTGTCACCGGTACGAGTGGTGGTGTTGGCACCGTAGAGCTTCTGGATGGCAGCGATATCGTCCATCAGCGGGCCGGACGAATACGCTTCGACACCGCCCTTGCTGAAGTTCTGACTGGTGTTGCTTTCGCTCCAGTAGCTCATGACGCTGTAGCCGCGAGTGTCTTGGCCGTAGGACGCGTCGTTGTAGGTCGGGTTGCCATTCCCGGCGTTGTAGTCGCCAGGGTGAGCGAGGCCCAGGCTGTGGCCGATTTCGTGAGTCAGGGTCTGACGACCGTAGTTGTTCAGGTCCGGATTCTTGTTCTGCGTGTAGCCACTGTTGATCAGGTACCACGAGGTGCCGTCATAACCGGCGCCGGTGCCTGGCAGATAGGCGAACGCTGCAGCACCATCCTGGCCACCGCTGTAGTTACCGAAGGTCATGTGGCCGTCACCGCCAGAGGCTTTCTCGGTGAAGGTCACGTTGGCCACGTCAGCCCAGGATTGCATGGCGAGCTTGGCCTGGGCCTGTTGTTGTGCACTGAACTGACTGAACCCGGTGATCCCGTGCTTGTTCATCGTGCTGGACGATGCCGAGGCCAGGAACGTATAGGTGAGTTCGATCTTGCCGCTGCCATCCTTGTCCTGGTAGGCAGCGCCGTCGCGCAGCAACTGGGTTGCGGCCTGATCGACGGAAAAGGAGGGTTTGCCATTGACCGTGAGGTTGCCACCGCGGTCGTACTGATGGCTGAAGCTATTGATCTGGTTGTACGCCGAGCTGAAGGCTGACAGCTGGAAAGCCTGTTCGGCGGTATCAATAGCATTCGCTTTAACTTTCGACATAAACACACTTCCTTGTTTAGCAATGGAACAGTTTTTGTCCGATAGGACTTTCTCTGGCGAGATCGTCCTATCACTCGCCCAATGAAGGCGTAAGAAACCTGACACAATTTGAAATCTGCCGTAAAGGATTTTTTTGAAATCAAATCGGGCTGTTTCCGGAAACTGCCGTAAACAAAGCGTGCGGGGGTGAAAGAATGTTTTAGTTGCGGAGTTCTTGCCTAATTGTCTGACGATTTTCTATTTAAATATTAAATATGGGTAAGTTGTTTTTTGTTAGCCGTGTCTCACTTTCCTGCACTTTATTAGTGCGATGCCAGTGTATTGATATCAACCAGATGGTTCACCCAAACTGTAGGAGCTGACGAGTGAAACGAGGCTGCGATCTTTTGACTTTGCCTTCTAAAAGCAAGATCAAAAGATCGCAGCCTGCGGCAGCTCCTACAGGGGAAAAGCGGGTCAGCTACCCGTGCGGATCTTGTTCCACACCCGCGTGCGGATCCGGTCAATGTTCAACGGCATCGCCTCCAGCGCAAACAGTTTGCCCATCATTTCCGGACTCGGATAAACCTTGGTGTCGTTCTTGATCGCCGGGTCGATCAGGCTGTCTGCCTGCTCGTTACCATTGGCGTAATGCACGTAGTTGCTGATGCCCGCCATCACGTCCGGACGCAGCAGGTAGTTCATGAACGCGTACCCGGCCTTCTCGTCCGGCGCATCGGCCGGCATGGCGACCATGTCGAACCAGATCGCCGCGCCTTCCTTGGGAATTGCGTAGCCAATGTCGACGCCATTTTTCGCTTCTTTGGCGCGGTTCTCGGCCTGCAGGATGTCGCCGGAGAAACCGACCGCCACGCAGATGTCGCCGTTGGCCAGGTCGCTGGTGTATTTCGATGAGTGGAAGTAGCTGACGTATGGCCGCACTTTCATCAGCAGCGCTTCGGCTTTTTTATAGTCCTCGGGATTCTTGCTGTGGTGTGGCAGGCCCAGGTAGTTGAGCGCCGCCGGCAGTAATTCCGGGCCGTTGTCGAGGATCGCCACACCGCACTTCTGCAGTTTTTCCATGTACTCGGGCTTGAAGATCAGGTCCCAGGAATCCACAGGTGCGTTGTCGCCCAGCACCGCTTTGACCTTGGCGATGTTGTAGCCGATGCCGGTGCTGCCCCACAGATAGGGGAAGCCGTGTTCGTTGTTCGGGTCATTGGTCTGCAGCGCTTTGAGCAGCACCGGATTGAGGTTCTTCCAGTTCGGCAGCTGACTCTTGTCGAGTTTCTTCAGCGCCCCGCCCTGAATCTGCCGAGCCATGAAGTGGTTGGACGGAAACACCACGTCGTACCCGGATTTACCGGTCATCAATTTGCCGTCGAGGGTTTCGTTGCTGTCGTAGACGTCATAAGTGACCCCCACGCCGGTTTCTTTCTCGAAGTTCTTGGTGGTGTCCGGCGCGATGTAGTCGGACCAGTTGTAAACCTTGACCGTTTCCGCTGCCTGAGCAAGGGAAACGGCGAGCATCAGCGGTGCCAGAGCGAGGGTCTTGCGGATCATGGATCGATTCCTGTGTGGGTTTTCTTTTTTGTTGGCAGGCAATCAAAGGATCAAACAATCAGAAAATCAGCACGTAGCTCTTGCGCACGGTTTCCTGGATATCCCAGATACCGAGCGTGTTGGCTGGCAACATCAGTGCGTCGCCGCCTTGTATGTGCAGGGTTTCGCCGCCACCGTCGGGGGTGAACGTGCAGCGCCCGGAAATGAAATGGCAGAACTCCTGCGCGGTGATCTGCCGACGCCAGCGCCCGGGCGTGCATTCCCAGACGCCGGTTTCGACGCCGTCATCGCGCTCGACGCTGGTGGTCGAAGCAATCGCCACCGGCTCGCCGAGGGGCACGGCCACCGGGTTGGACTCATCCAGTTGCAGGGTTGCGGTGTTTTTAAACTGGGTAATGCTCATGGTCTGACCTGTCTTTTGGGCTTTCTTGAAGTAAATCGACGTTCAATGCATGAAGCCTTCCATGAAACCCGCCACCTGGCTGGCGAGTTTGCGCCGCCATGGCGCGGTCGCCGGGTTGGCCAGGGTCTGGTCTTCGTGGACGAAACTTTTGATGATCGCGTTGTAGCCCAACCAGCGGCATGGCTCCGGCTCCCAAGCGCGCAGCGCATGAATGCCACCATCCGGCAGCACCCACGGTTGCTGAGTCAGTTCGGTGTCGCGCTCAAGAATCAAGTCCGCCAGGGTGCGCCCGCCGAGATTGCTCGCGCCGACGCCCTCCCCGCCATAACCGCCGGACAGCGCGATGCCATTGGCGCGATCGCAAAGCATGTGCGGTTTGAAGTGCCGGGACATCCCGAGGTTGCCGCCCCAGGCGTGAGTGATCTGCACGTTTTTCAGTTGCGGGAACAGTTCGCCGAACAGATAACGGCGCAACTCGACTTCATCACGAGTCAGATCAAAGTTATGGCGCAGCTTGCCAGCGAACTGGTAACCGCCACGGGCGCCGAAGATCAGCCGATTGTCGGCGCTGCGCTGGCCGTAAGTGACCTGACGACTGAATTCGCTGAACGCCTGACCACGGCTCAGGCCAATTTCGTCCCAAGTCGCGGCAGACAATGGCTCGGTGGCGACAATCAGGCTTTGCACCGGTAGCTGATAGCGCCCCAGCGGTGGCAAGGTCACCGAATAACCCTCAACGGCTGGCACGATCCAGCGACTGCGCACGCAGGCTTTCGCCGTGCGTAGACTGCCCGACTGCCAATGGGTAACCGGGCTGTTTTCGTAGATCTTCACGCCCATGCTCTGCACGATGCGCGCCAGGCCGCGCACCAGTTTCGCCGGGTGGATGGTCGCCACGTGCGGCGCGTAAATCCCGCCATAAGGCTTGGCGACGCGGATCTGCTGGGCCAGTTGCTCGGGACTGAGCCAACGATAATCGTCATCGGTCAGGCCTTGGGCGTGCAGTTTGCCCAAGTACTCGCGCAGTGAGGCTTCTTGTTCCGGATAACGCGCCGCGCAGTACAGCACGCCGCCCTTGCGGTAATCGCAATCGATGCCTTCGCGTTCGAGGACGACTTCCACTTCATCGGGAATGCTGTGCAGCAGATCGAAGGACGCGCGACGCTGTTCTGGCGAGAGGCCGGCCAACAACCGATCCTCGCCGAGCAGGTTGCCCATCAACCAGCCGCCATTACGACCGGAAGCGCCGAAACCGGCGGTCTGTGCTTCGACAATCGCGATGTCGAGCCCCGGCGCGAGCTTCTTCAGGTAGTACGCGGTCCACAGCCCCGTGTAACCGGCGCCGATGATCGCCACGTCGACGTCCAGATCACGCTCAAGCTCGGGCCGCGCGGTCAGCGGCTCATCGAGTTGGTCCATCCACAAACTGATAGTGCGCCACGCCGGCATGCAAGACTCCGCCACTGAAAACCTTCGATGGCGTCGATCCTAGTGGCTGTGCTCAGTGGATGTCTTGCGCGCGTGCCCGCAAAGAAATTTGTTTCGCGTAAGCCTTCGGCGACTGGCCGGTGTGCTGACGGAAACAGCTGTAGAACGCCGATAACGAATTGAAACCCGCAGCGAAAGCCAGTTCATCGATGCGCACCGGCGGCGTGGCGTTATCGAGCGAGCGCAACAGATGTTGCAGGCGCGCCAGATTGACGTAGCGATAGAAGCTTTGCCCAAGCACCTGGTTGAGCAGATAGGAAATCTGATTGCGGCTATACCCGCACTCCTTCGCCACCCGCTGCAAATCGAGTTCGGGGTCGAGGTACGGTTGCTGTTTTTCGAAGTACTGCTGCAGGTCTTCGGCCATGAAGCTCAACTGGCGCGGCGACAGGCCCAGGCGGCTGACCGCTGGACGCTGACTGGGTACCGTTGTGCTGGCGGACTGCGCGCGCACCAATGAAGCGTATTCATTGACGCGCCAGATCAGGCCGTCCCTGACCGTGATCGCTTCGCTGGAACGAAACGACACCAACCCTTCACCACCGCGCAGCGTCACTTCATATTGGATGAACGCGGTGTTGCCATCGACGCGAATGCGGTCGCAATGCTCAAGCAGTTCGTCGGATTCGCGCGGCATACTCACGCGCACGTATTCACGCAACTCATCGAGACCGAGCACCCGGTTCTGGAAAAAATCGTTGTACTGGATGTCCGGGTGGTACAGCGCCATGACGCTGTCGAGGTCGCGGTGCTTCCAGCTCAGGTGATAGCGCATGACCGTGGCCGCCGTGGCCTGGGTCTGTTCTGGGCCGTCGTCGTCGGCGTGCATAAAGGGCTCGGCGCAAAAGAATCGAGCTTGCCGAAGTTCGGCGCGGGCTTCAATGACTAATCCGTAGTGGCCATTTGGCGACGATTGCGTAGGCCGTGACTTACATCAAAAAATGCGAAGCAATCGCAAAATGAACTGAAAAATCTCACAGGAATTTCACATGCGGATGCTACTTTTAATGTCAGTCACCGGTTGAGCCAATGAAGGCTCTTCCCACCTAACATGAGCAAACGGAAGCGCTCGATGAAGAAGGCGGGCAACATATGAATAAAGGGTCAAGCAAAGTCACGTTTCCCAACGCATGCCAGTTGATGCGCTGGCATTTCCATCCGATGGGGTTCGAGGCAACGATGGACGCACCGGGCAGTATGATCGCCCGACTGTTCGATCGTGCCAGCGGCGAAACCATGATCGCTATCGCCGGGATCCCGTGCGCGACGGTGATGAATGCAGCGGATGTCGAGCGAATCATCGAGGCTGTGGAGGACGAACTGGAAGCGTTCGTTCCTCCGGAGTCTCTCAAGAGTTACGCGTAAGATTATGATTTAAAACGAAAAGCCCGCAGCGATGCGGGCTTTTTTGTGCTTACGCGGTTTGCTTGGCGGCGCGGTGATCAACGAAAAACGGCTTGCCTTTGGCCACCCGGTCAGACGCCCGTGGCATGTTCACCGCTTGCGCTTCCTGCGGTTCGACATACCAGTAGCAATGGCTGACCGCCCGCGTGATGCCGACATACGCCAGGCGCAGGATTTCGTCTTTTTGCGCCGTGTCGTAGGGCTCGCTGTCGCCCGACTTGCCCAGGCCCGCCATGCGATAGACCTGATTCTTGTAGGGCGAACTGGTCAGATGCTGGCAATCACCGAGCAGAAACACCGCGTCAGCCTGCAAGCCTTTGGCGCTGTGGTAGGTCAGTTGCTTCAGGCGTCGCGCTTCATACGGCAAGCTCGAATCAACATTAACTACAGACTGAATATGCTCTTCAATCAATAACTTATCGCTGCTTTTTCGATAAAGCATCAAGATCGAATGACCTTGACGATAATGTTCGGCAAGGCGCTGGCCCAAGGCCTGATCGTCGCGTTCCAGCACGTTGACCGGTTGCAACGGCTTGGGTGCGCCGCTGGCCTTGGCTTTCTTGCCCGGAATCGCCGGCGCCGCGCGGACGATATGTTCAGCGGCATCAATGATGTGCTGGTGACTGCGGTAGTTATCACTGAGCATTACCCGCGTAGTGCTCGGCGACGGGAACTCCTTGTCGAACGCCATGAAATAACTCGGCGAACTGCCGCGCCAACCGTAAATCGACTGCCAGTCATCACCGACGCACAGCAACGACGAACGCTGCGCGCCCCGCCCGACGTGCATGGCCGGGCCACGACTGCGGATTTCCGTCAGACTTGCGCAAATCCACGAGACGATCTGTGGCGAAACGTCCTGAAATTCGTCGATCATCAAGTGCGACAACGGCCTGAGTAACTCGTCGCTCAACAGCTTGAGGTTCTCCGGTGAATGCTCGCTGAACAGCGCGAACATGCGGTTGTAGGTCATGATCGGTGGTTTCTGATCGAGCAAATGATCTTCAAAGGCGCGCCAGAACAGACTCAAGGCTTCAAAGAAGAAACGATCCGGGTCGTCCTTGGCGAAACTCATGCGACCGACCGCGTCAGGCACATCCAGGCCGAGGTTCTCGATGAAGCCTGCCGCCGCTACAAAACAGTCGAGCAATGGCGCGGAAGCCAGCTCACCCTTGACCTTGTAATCGAAGCCCGGCCCGGCACTGGCATCGCCTGCCAAAGTAGCCAGAACACGTTTTGATGACTCATAACTATCAAGCCAAATCAAAGGTTTACGACAGAAAGCTTGAAACAGGGTGCGCTTGACTGCCCACTCTGCGCGCACGCTGAGCTTGGCGTTTGGGCGGCTGACCTGCGGGTTTTCCCGCGGATCGAAACCGAGCACCACCCACGCATCCAGGCTCGGAATGTAACCATGACAATGAAATTTCGCGCCGTTGATATCGAAACTCTGCCGATTCGGCTCAATGCCCTTGATCGGCCAGGCACCCGCGCGGAACCACAGATCTTCGATGGCGTCGCACAGCTCTTCGTCGCGCCGCGATGCCAGCTCCGTTACTGCGACGCGCTTCTGCACATCCGGGTGATCACGCTCCAGCTCCTTGAGCTGCAAACCGGCGCGGGACAGTGGCTGAATCAAATGTCGAAAACGCTCGTCCTCGTTGAACAAGCGGTGATAGCAGGCGTTGAGTTGCTGACGTTGCGCATCGTTGATGCGAAGGTCGAACGGATTACTGTCGACCTCCTCCTCAGCCCCCTGAACTCGATGACTGAGGTTTTCAAAGGCCTGCAAGCGCTCGAAACCCGGCAAGCTGCGCACCATCGGCAGGATGCGCGAGTGGAAGGTACGCACCAGCTCGCGTGCCTGGCGCAGGTTCAGCGCCCGCCCCCAGAGCGCGAACAGCTCGATCAGTTTGTTGATGAAATCCTTGCGCGACTCGCGGGTGAAGGTCACTACGGTCATCGAATCCAGCTCAAAACCCAGATAGTGGTTGAGCAACAGAATACGCAGGACCAGCGTGGTGGACTTACCCGCGCCCGCGCCGGCAACCACTGATGTTGACGGGGTTTCGCTGAAAATCATCTTCCATTGCGCGGTACTTGGCTGAGCATGCTCAGGCAACAAACGGGCAACATCGGCCTTCATGCGCTTTTTCAGCTCGGCCGTCAACGGCAGGCGCCAATCATCGAACAGATGATTATCAACGCTGGGCGGGCGATGCTCAGTGTTACGACTGTCACGGATCAGCAGCACCTGACGGCCTTCTTCCAGCCCCTCAAGCTTGCCTTCCTTAAAGCCATATTCGACGCCAGCGGTATGCCCACTGCGGAAACCATCGGCCTGACCGTGCAACCACGACGCACGGTGCTGCGCGCGCAGTCGGGTCAAACCGTGGCCGAAGAAGCGTGCAGCCAGGCGTTTGAACCATGGCATCTCGGCCAAGGGGCGAAGTTCGGGAGGAAGATCGGGGGTGTGTTGCGCCACGCTGACGGGCTCCAGTGTGTGAGGCTGTAGCGGCTATGGTGTCTTTATTTGCCGCCCAGTTCTAGCGAAATGCTTTCAGGTCATTGGTTTAGGCGATGAACTGAAGGTGGGATGAGATGCTTCACAGCTATTTTCCTATCGAGCATTTCGATTATAACGCCGTACTTTTTACGCTTTTTATCGATTATTGACTGATAGATGATAGCCGTCATAAACCACCGGTCTCACGTCGGGTGCGCCCTTCACGCCTCGCGTCGAACCTATTGAGGAGACGATCATGCTTGAACTCAGACCCTTCAGCTCGCTGGGCGGCGCCCATCACGGCTGGCTGGATGCCCATCACCACTTTTCGTTCGCCGAGTACTACGACCCGCAGCGCATGAGCTGGGGCAACCTGCGGGTGTGGAACGATGACGTGATCGCAGCCGGCACTGGCTTTCCCCAGCATCCGCATCGCGACATGGAAATCATCACGTATGTTCGTGAAGGTGCGATTACCCACCAGGACAACCTGGGCAACAAGGGCCGCACCGAAGCTGGCGACGTGCAAGTGATGAGCGCGGGTACCGGCATCGCTCACAGCGAATACAACCTGGAAGCCAAGGACACCAGGATTTTCCAGATCTGGATCCTGCCGACAGAAACCGGTGCCCCCCCATCGTGGGGAGCCAAACCGTTCCCAAAAGGCCAGCGCGAAGGTTTTGTCACCTTGGCCAGCGGCAAGGACGGCGATGACCAGAGCCTGCGGATTCGCGCTGATGCGCGATTGGTCGCAGCCAACCTCAAGGCGGGCGAAACTGCCGAATATCATCTGGATGAAGGCCGTCGCGCCTATCTGGTGCCGGCCACTGGCCTGATTGAAGTCAACGGCTTGCGCGCACAAGCTCGAGACGGCGTTGCGGTAGCGCAGGAGCGAGTGCTGAGCGTTACGGCCCTTGAGGACAGCGAAATCGTCTTGGTGGATTTGGCCTGATGGCTTGAATGGCAGGCAAAAAAAGGGGCAACCATCACGGTTGCCCCTTTTTTCATGCGCTCGCCAACATCATCAGCCGGCGATTGCGCCATCCACCAGCGCCTGCGCTTCGACGACCAATTGCTTGAGGTGGTCGTCACCGATAAAGCTTTCGGCGTAGATCTTGTAGATGTCTTCAGTGCCCGATGGACGCGCGGCGAACCAGCCGTTTTCCGTCATCACTTTCAGACCGCCAATCGCCTGATCGTTGCCCGGTGCATGGCTGAGAATGCTCTGGATCTTCTCGCCAGCCAGTTCGGTCGAAGTGACCTGTGCAGGCGACAACTTGCTCAGCAACGCTTTCTGCTCCGGATTGGCCTTGGCGTCGACACGTACCGAGAACGGCTCGCCCAGCTCATCGGTCAAGGCCTTGTAGGCCTGGCTCGGATCGCGACCGGTGCGTGCGGTCATTTCAGCGGCGAGCAACGCAGGGATCAGACCGTCCTTGTCGGTGCTCCACACGCCACCGTCCTTGCGCAGGAACGATGCGCCCGCGCTCTCTTCGCCACCGAAGCCGAGCGAACCATCGAACAGGCCGTCGGCGAACCATTTGAAACCGACCGGAACTTCGTACAGACGACGCCCCAAGCGTTTGGCCACGCGATCGATCAGACCGCTGCTGACCACGGTTTTACCCACGCCGGCATCCGCACGCCACTGCGGGCGATTCTGGAACAGGTAATCGATCGAAACGGCCAGATAGTTGTTCGGCGCAAGCAGTCCACCGGACGGCGTGACGATACCGTGGCGGTCGTGATCCGGGTCGCAAGCGAAGGCCACGTCGAAACGTTCCTTGAGACCGATCAGGCCTTGCATCGCGTGGCTGGACGACGGGTCCATGCGAATCTGGCCATCCCAGTCGACGGTCATGAAACGGAACGTCGCGTCGACTTCTTTGTTCACCACTTGCAGATCGAGGCGGTAATGCTCGGCAATCGCCGACCAGTAGCGCACCCCTGCTCCACCCAGCGGATCAACGCCCAGATGCAGCTTGGCATCACGGATGGCGTCGAAGTCAATCACGTTGATCAGGTCGGCGACGTAGGTGTTCACGTAGTCGTGACGATGCGTGGTGCTGGCCTTGAGCGCCTGCTCGTAGCTGATGCGTTTCACACCGGCCAGCTTGTTGGCCAGCAATTCATTGGCTTTGGCTTCGATCCACTTGGTGATGTGGGTATCGGCCGGCCCGCCGTTGGTTGGGTTGTACTTGTACCCACCGCTTTGTGGCGGGTTGTGCGACGGCGTGATGACGATGCCGTCAGCCAGGCCCGAAGTACGGCCACGGTTGTAGCACAGAATGGCGTGGGAAATGGCGGGTGTCGGCGTGTACTCATCACCTTCGGCAATCATCACGGTCACACCGTTGGCGGCCAGGACTTCCAGCGCGCTGGCGCCGGCCGGAGTCGACAGTGCGTGGGTGTCGATGCCGACAAACAGCGGCCCGGTGATCCCTTGGGTTTCGCGGTACAGACAGATCGCCTGGCTGATGGCCAGAACGTGCCACTCATTGAAACTCAAGTCGAACGAGCTGCCCCGGTGCCCGGACG
Organism: Pseudomonas neuropathica; assembly: GCF_015461835.1. Lineage (GTDB taxonomy): Bacteria > Pseudomonadota > Gammaproteobacteria > Pseudomonadales > Pseudomonadaceae > Aquipseudomonas > Aquipseudomonas neuropathica. Next base: position 27,680 of record NZ_JACOPX010000001.1, read on the forward strand.
TACCGAACGCCACACGCTGAGTGGAAATCGAGGCGTCGGGCTGCCCAGTGTAGTAAGCCGTTACCAGTCGCGGGATATCGACCAACAATTCTGCCGGTGCCGGTTTGCCCGCAAAAGGACTGAGTGTCATGCAAAACCTCTGAAATAGAGTGGTTCAGGAATAGAGCGCAGTTTACTGGCAGTTTGACCGCAGTGCGATGGGATCTATCCGGGACTCTCCCGATGTTTTTTAACGTTAGTCAGCAGGTGCAAGGCGCAAGGCGTCACCGATTAGCCCGACCACACTGGCCAGGTCATGGTCACCATGGCTCAGCGGGCTCAACCGCAGATGGTGCGCATGCAGGCTTTGCAGGCTGAATAGCTCGCCAGGTGCAATAACGATCTGCTGTCTGAGCAATCGCTGGAAGACCTGCGCCATGTTCACTGGTCGCAGAGAATGTACCCACACGGTCGCGCCACCCTCGGGCTCGACAACCTGCATCGCATCGCCAAGACGCTCGCGCAACAATTCGATCAATTGCGTACGACGCTCCTTGAGCATTCGCCGCAGTACCAATAAATGCTGATCCAGTCGGCCTCCCCCCAACAACCTGGCAATGGCTTTCTGGCGAATCGGCGACAACCGAAACGCGCGCAACAGGAAATGCCGCTGCAACTCACTGCGCCAATGACGCGACAGCACATAACCGAAAGGTGCCTCGGCCCCGACGAACTTTTCGAACGTGGAAAACACCACTAAACGATCGGGGTCCAGCCAGTCGCGCATCCGTTGCGCGTCATTGCCTTCATGGAGTTCGCTGTAACAATCGTTCTCCAGCACCCAGGTACCATGACGCCCAAGCAAATGCGCGACTGCCTGCTGGTTGCTCAGCGGTAGAAGACTGCCCCGGGGCATGCTCAACACTGACGACAAAAGCATCAAACGCACCGTCTCGCTCTTGAGCACCGACTCCAGCCGCTGAAGATCAATCATGCCCCCGGGGAGCAACGGCAACTCGATGACCCGTACTTCGGCGGCCTCCAGCAGACGCAGGATCACCCAGTCACAGGGCGATTCGACGACCACGGTGGCCCGACGCAACTCAAGCACGGAAATCAGAATTTCCAATACACCGCGCAGGTCTGCGCCGATATAGACGTCATCCGCTCGCCAGTAATTGGCCGTGGATGAGGTGTAGCGGGCGGCCAGCACCGTGCGCAACTCCAGCTCTCCACAAGGTTGCACCAACGCATGTGGCTGACGCGGGTACTGACGCAGCAATTCCCGCTCCAACATCAATAACGGGCTGTCCAGTGGCTGTAGCGAGGCCGGCTCGTCGGCGCTCAGCACGCACATGCCCGGGCGCCTGGCATTGACGTAAACGGTTTCCAGCAAATCACTGCCGCTATCCGGCGAATCCATCATGTGCAGCGCTTGCGCGTAGTACCCGGACTTGGCAATTGAATAGACTCGACCTTCCTTTTCCAGCAGCGAGTAGGCGTACTGGACGGTCGAGATCGACACATTGAGCCGGTCAGACAATTGCCGGAGTGAGGGCAGGCGCACCGCCCCACCGCTCCCCGCCTCATCTATCAGCAGCGTCAGGTATCGATAAACCGCCTGATAAACGAAGTCATTCTCCCTCGACCCCTTCACAACCCCGTATCCGTGGGCATGGGTTCATCTCCAGGCAAGCTGCTCACGATCAACCTTCCGCCGATCGGTCAGCGGTCGGCTCGGCCGCCGCGTCAACCGCACCGACGCTCTGCGCGGCCGATTCTCCAGGCGCAGACATACGAACCGGCCCCATTGCATACAAGCGCACAATCCACCTGACCGGCAGCCCACTGACATCCGTCATCCATTTCATGACCTGTTCCGGCGCATGCAGGCCCTGCATCGCCCGGTGCAGATCCGGCAATGCCACCAACATGCCGGGGTGACAATTGCGCAAGAATCGCTCAAGTCCGGCCCCCGCATTAATGAACGGTGAAAACATCAGGCACGTCAGCTGGATTTCATTCAGCTCAAAACTGGCCAGCAGAGAGCTTTCCGCCTGGGCGCGCAGATTTCCGGGTTCCTGCAGATTGTCGAAGCTGGCCAGCAACTGTTCGCATACCGGTTCAGGGACCTGTTTTTGCCGCATCGTTATCAGGCTGCTTTTGAGGTAATCACCGACGCCGTCCTCATAGTTCCGCTCCTCGATGAGTTGCGCCTGCAAACCTCGCAAATGCGCAGCCACCTTAGGCTCTACGTGTTCGTCATCACCTTGATAAAACGTCAGATCGTCAACCTGAAACCCCAGAAAATCACTCAACAAAGGCCAGCGCTCTTCGAGTTTGCCGACAATCATGTCGTTGATACTGATAAAACTGGTACGCCGACAGGCCTCGAATTGACCCTCCGGACACCACGCCACCCGCTCCTCTTCGGGATAAAACTCACGGTAATAATCACCGCCCAGCCCGTCGAGCAGCGTAAACAGCATTTCAAAGCCGCAAGAACTGACCGGTGGCGCGGCAATCTCAGCCTTCTGCGCGGCACGCCCAAGCCCTTCGAGGAAGTGGCTCTGTCGACACGGGGACTCACTGCCGACCATGGCATCGACGCCATTGTTCCAGCGGGCCACCTGGCCATAGAACTCGGCAGTTGCCAGATAAGCGTCATCCCATAACTCAAGCGGTTCGTTCCAGCTTCGACGATGCCCGATCAGCAGCAGGTTGATACGGTTGGCCTCGCGACCGGCTTCGCTTATCGCTAGCTGGTGATCAAACGGCAATACCTCGCGGTGGTCGACCATCACCAGTTCTACCCGGGGATCGTCATACAGGAACAGTGCGCTGTAGCTGCGATGCATGTTTTGCAGGGACACCTGGCTGCTGCCGTTCCAGCGCAGGTTGGCCACCCGCAACTGAAAGGTCGCAGGTGAACGGCCAGCGATGGTCAACTGCGCCGCCCGCAGTAACGCCAGCGTGTAACAACTGTCGCGCGACCCTGACTGGTTCACCAGCACCTTGAAATGACCGATGTTCTCCATGCCGCCGGCGGCCACTGCCAGTCGCTGGATCAGCAGCTGCAGCGCCGTGCGTTCTGCGCGCGAGAAGAAACTCAGCAAACGTTGCAATACTTGCTGGTAGACATAGTTCATTGCCTGATCATGGATCGTGCTCATCGGTATTTACCCGGTATAAAAAGTTTCATGCCGCGCATGACTGACACATCAGCCCAGCGACAATTGATCAATAAGTAATAGACGCTCAGATGCTAACACTTACAAGTTTGAAGTTATTTGAAACACTTGAACTGACAAAGCGCCTTCCGCCGCTCAAAAACGGTCTCAAACCTCTGTAATCACTGGGGTATTTTTTTTGGAACGCAGTCCTAGGAAATTTCCCACAGGGTCCCACGCCAAGTGAGCACAAGAAAAAGAGAAGCAGTTTCCGAATAGCCCTACAACAATTAAACAGAAGTTGCCGCGATCAACGGTTTTCGACGCGTTATATCGAACAGGACAAATTGAATGCACAGACATGGCTCATTCCTTGAGATGAAAGTAATCATTCAATTATCAGGGCTTATATTGTGATTAGAAGATACAGATAGAGAGCAAAAACCAGTTCAGTTACTGAACGGACCCGGGCATAGCGCCAGGGAGCTCGGTTTTTCAGGGAGGGGAAGGTAAACGCACAAGAGTCCGTGGGGCCACGGACTCTGATTAAAGGGGCTTACGCCGATTCGACCTGCAGGGCGACCCGTTCGCGGCATGGGCATTCGTCCATGTAACGATGTGCTTCGACGAACTCGTTGAACGGAAATACACGCGTCTTGAGCGGCAGCAGCACGCGGTCAGCGGTCAACTGGTTGATGTCACGCAAGGCACGTTGCAAGGCGACGTGATCCTGAGTGATGCCCAATTCCGGCTTGCCGGTGAAGTTGCCGATGCAGTGCACAAAGAACTGGATGTTCTTCTGGAACGCTGCGCAGGCCGGGAACGGCGTCTGGTTGCCGCCTTGCAAACCGTACAACACCAGGCTGCCACGTGGCGCCAGCACATCGCCCAGCAGCGACATCTGCGGGCCGCCGAGACCGTCGAACACCACGTCGACACCACGGTTGTCGGTGATCTTGTTGATTCGCATCAACAGATCTTCCTCTTCGGTGACGATGACCTTCTCAGCGCCCAGCGACAGCAAGTACTCGCGCTCCTCGGCCTCCTTGGTCGCGGCAATCACCCGCACGCCCATCGCCTTGCCCAACTGGACAAACGAAGGACCGGCGCAATGGCTGGCGTCAGTGACCAGCGCGAACTGCCCCGGCTTGACCCGCGCCAGATCGGCGTAGGCAAAGTAGGCGATCAGCAGCGGCGTGTAGTGCACGCTGGCTTCGATCGGACTGAGTACATCCGGATAACGGGTCAGCGCGGTACGCGGAAGTACGATCGATTCGCCGTAGACCGGGTAGTCGTTCGCACTCTCAGCCGGAAAGCTGGCGACCTTGTCACCCACTGCCAGATCATCGACACCGTCGCCGACAGCGGTGATCACACCGGCCATCTCGTGACCAAGACCCGCAGGCAGTCGCGCCTGAGACGAGGCCAGATTCTGACGCCAAAGGGTGTCATACCAGCTGATGCCGATCGCTTCGACACGCACCTGCACTTCGCCAGGACCTGGCTGAGCGGCCGCATGCTCTTCGCATTTGAGCACCTCGGCCGGACCAAACTTGTGAAAACGGATCGTGCGGGACATCGCAAACCTCGTCAAAGTAACCTCTAATGCCCTGAACTCTATCTGGGCTTTTGACCCAAGACTATCAGTGGCTATTAATAGTCGACATGCCTGTCATTGATTCCGCACCAGGGGCGGCATTGGCAAAATCCATGAAAAAACTGCTGCCAACGTCTCACTCAAGCTGAATTTTCCGGTGCAGAGTACCAGCCTTTCCCCGTAAGATTCATGCCGGCCATTGTTCTCATATGGCCGCTCTCGTCAAGCTTGATGACTCTGCCAGGACTCCAGATGAATCGTAATGACCTGCGTCGTGTCGACCTGAACCTGTTGATCGTATTCGAAACATTGATGCACGAACGCAGTGTGACCCGGGCGGCAGAAAAGCTCTTTCTCGGTCAGCCAGCAATCAGTGCGGCCCTTTCGCGCCTGCGCAGCCTGTTCGATGACCCGCTATTTGTACGCACCGGGCGCAGCATGGAACCGTCCGCCCGCGCGGTGGAAATCTTCGCCCTGCTCTCGCCGGCCCTCGATTCGATTTCGACCGCCGTCAGCCGTGCGGCCGAATTCGACCCGGCGACCAGCACCTCGGTATTTCGCATTGGCCTGTCCGACGACGTCGAATTCGCCCTGCTGCCGATGCTGCTCAAGCGCCTGCGCGCGGAAGCACCGGGAATCGTGCTGGTGATCCGTCGCGTCAATTACATATTGATGCCGGGCCTGCTGGCCTCCGGCGAGATATCCATTGGCGTCAGCTACACCACAGACCTGCCGGCCAATGCCAAGCGCAAAGTCCTGCGCCGCAGCGCGCCAAAATTGCTGCGCGCCGATACCGTGCCGGGGCCGTTGAGCCTGGATGACTATTGCGCGCGTCCGCATGCGCTGGTGTCGTTTGCTGGCGATCTCAGTGGCTTTATTGATGAAGAGCTGGAGAAACTGGGGCGCAAGCGCCATGTGGTGCTGGCCGTGCCGCAGTTCAACGGGTTGAGTACGTTGCTGGCGGGCACTGACATCGTGGCGACCGTGCCGGATTACACGGCGGACGCGTTGACGGCGGCTGGTGGGGTTCGGGCGGAAGATCCGCCGTTGCCGACACGTACGTTTGAACTGCACATGGCTTGGCGTGGATCGCAGGATAATGATCCGGGTGAGCGGTGGTTGCGGTCGCGGATTCAGATGTTTTTTGGCGATCCAGATAGCCTGTGAATCCGCGCTGGCTGTTCTGAATATTATTGATCACGGCTGCCCGATCTGACCTCTTGAAACGGAACTTCGCATGAGCGGAAAACCTGCTGCACGCCTCACGGACCCCACTAGCTGCCCTCTTCCGGGACATGGCACGAATCCCATTGCCAGTGGCTCGCCCAATGTGAACTTTGACGGGCTTGCTGCCGCCCGGATGACCGACAAATCCGCTTGTGGCAGTCCGATCACGGGAGGCGTCAGCTCGACCGTTTTCATCAATGGTTTGAATGCAGCGACGATCGACAGCACGGGCGGACACGGCAACATCGTTGTGGGCGGTTCCGGAACAGTCATCATCGGCGACACCTTCGTCTCGGCACCTTTCAGCGGTCTGCTGCCGATGCCGGTGCACTTCAGCGACAAGATCAAATTGATCGACGAAAGCACCGGTGAGCCCATGCCTAATCATGCCTACGCGATTCAGCGCGCGGACGGCAGTTTCGAGTACGGCACCAGTGATTCGCTGGGGTTCACGCACGTCGTGAGTTCACACGTGGCAGAAACCTTCAAACTATTTCTGGAAGATTGAAAACATGCCGGCAGAGCAAATCCAGCTTCCCAATGGAAATACCGCGAGTCTGGCCGTCACGCCGACGTTAACACTCGTGAAGGATCAGTCGGTAAAGACCGCTCCCGTTCCCGTAAAGAAGGCGATCGTTTTTTTCATCGGCGGGGCTGCCGACCAAGAGAAATACTATTTTCAAGGCGCGTTCCACAATATCGACGACGCAAAAAAACAGCTCGACGGCAAAATTGCGGGCAGCGCCAAGCTGCCGGCGAAATACACGGGGTTCCCTAAAAGTTATAAGGATGCAAGGGGGGCCGGCGATATCCAGACTCACTTCATCGACAACATTCCCAGCAAATCCTGTCCGGTTTACATCGTCGGCCACAGCCTTGGCGGATGGAACGGCGCACATCTGTCACAGATCCTTTCCGAAGCCGGTTACACCATCAAATATCTGGTGACACTCGATCCAGTGGGTGAAGGATTCCTGGTATGGCTGGGTTCCGACATCTATTTTTCGGAGCCAACGCCTGTCGCTGAAACATGGATCAACATCCGGGCCAACGCCAGTACACCTGACCAATCTGACGGTGTCGCAGAATTCGGGGAGCGTTGGATGATCGAGTCTGGTCCGACCATCAACAAGACCATTGATAGGCACCATGCATCTGCTGACTGGATGTTTATAGAACCTGTGCAAGGGACGAAGTCCGCCTGCGATCTGATTTTTGACTCAATCAACGGTATTTTCGGCCAATGAACAGCTTCCGCGCGGTCATATACCTGGGCGTTCTACTCTGCTCCGGCTGCGTAAAAACGGCCAGCATTCCCCCCGCCGACCTCACGCTATCGTCGTTTGAGCTCGGCCCCGCCAATCTGTTCACGGCCCACTTCAACTCCACTGTGGATTTGCAGAACGCTTTCAATGATTACGAAAACTCCAACCAGCTCAACCCTACCCTGATCTGCTCCCTCAATCGCGACATGGAGTTCTCATCCGAGCATTCAATCGCGGTAAAAGCCGAAGGGCGAGTGAACGCAAGCGGTCAAGCCAGGCCCAATTACAAGTTTTCCTCCGACCTGATCTTCTACTACACCAATCCGGATGGTACGCAACGCGACTTGAATGACTACGACGCCATCAAACCGTTGCTGACGTCGCAAACTTCGATCCCGTGCAAAGTTCGCATAACCGCCTATGGATATGAGGCCTATTACACAAATACGTTATTCATCCCCTCCAGGACCATGATTGAACAGATCTTCAGATAGCCGCGCTTTGCTGAACCTGGCGCTAGGATTTGGAGAAGCGCTGATCGTCAGGTGAGCACCCACAAAAAGCCCGGAAACCTTCTCCGGGCTTTTTCATTTGTGCGCCTCTTTTGCATTTTTGTGCGACACATCCCCTTTCAGGACTCCCGCAAGGCTCTGGCACGGTGTTAGCTTGTAAGCGTATGTGTCTCAACCTTGAGGCACGCCTAACTCACTGCCCTGCAAAGGAATGCCCTTCGTAATGAATGTCCCTTTCAAAAAACTGGCTGCCACCACGTTGATGCTGGCCGGCCTTGCCGTGTTCACGGCGCCCGCGCAAGCCAATATCACCCCGCAGCAAAGCGCTGAAATTCTCAAGACTTACAGTGCAGACAAAGCCACAGACTTCCGTCAGTTCCTCGGCAGCCTGAGCAAAAGTGATCTGGCCAAGACCGCCGACATCAGTCCGGCCATTGGCGCTTACCTGGATAACAAGACTTTAAACGCCGATCAGCAGAACGAAATCTATCGTCTGCTGGGTCTCTACACGCGAGCGAAATACAGCGCTGCCGCCACTGAAACCCTGCGCGAACTGGTGGAAATCCCGACCTTTCGCAAGGACGGCGTTGAGCAGCACGACAACCCGGAATTCATCAAGATCGCCGCGAAGATCAAAAGTCTCGCCGAGTCGTTCAATCTGAAATTCCGCAACATCGACAACCGCGTCTACGAGATTTCCCTCGATGGCAGTGGCGATGAAGTGGTTGGTATTCACGCGCATGCCGACGTGGTGCCGGTGACGCCGGAAAACTGGGTGCTCAAGGATGGCACCCGCCTCGACCCGTTCAAGATCACCCTGATCGGCGATCGCATGTACGGTCGCGGCACCGAGGATGACAAGAACGGTATCGTCGTCACGCTGTATGCCATGAAAGTCATCAAGGAAGAAAAACTGCCGCTGGTGCGCAACTTCAAGTTGCTGGTCGACACCACCGAAGAAACCACGGGCGACGCGATCCCTTACTACTTCGAACGCAACCCGACGCCGAACTACAACCTGGCGCTGGACGGCGGCTACCCGGTGGTGATTGCCGAGAAAGGTTACGGCACCGTCATGGCCAGCTTTGCCAAGCGCAAAGGTGAAGGCAAAGGCGCGGAAATCATCTCGATGACCGGTGGCTTGGCAACCAACCAGATTCCGTCGGCGTCGGTCGCCACCCTGGTAACCGACAAGCCTGCGGAACTGGCCGCCAGTCTGCAAAAGGCCGGTGACGAGTTTGCCAAACGCAATGGCGGCGATTTCCAGGTGAGCGCCAAGGTCGACGGCAAAGACGTCAAACTCACCGTGACTGGCGTATCTGCGCACTCCTCCGAGCCCGAATCCGGGGTAAACCCGGTCGCGCGGATGCTGGTCTTTATCAATAGCCTTGATGGCAAAGTCGCGTTCAAGCACAACCACATCACCGATGCCGCACGTTACGCTGCCGACAATTGGGGTCTGGATTACCTGGGCAACAAGTTGAATGTCGGTTTCTCCGATGCCTTCATGGGGCCGCTGACGACCTCGCTGACCTACGTCGGCATGGACGAAAAAGCTTTCAAACTCGCAGTCAACCTGCGCGTTCCGAAAGGTAAGTCGCCGGAGAAGCTCAAAGCTGAAATCGCTGAGAAACTGGCGGCCTGGAGCAAAAAGAGCCATGTAGCCGTTGCCTTCGACTATTCGATCGCCGAGCCGATGTATCGTAACCCTGAAGGTGAATGGGTCAAGGCGCTGCTGGCGGTATCGACTGAAAATCTGGGCATGAAACACGAGTTCGGCACTTCCGCTGGCGCCACCTCGGTGCATGAATTGCCGAATGGCGTGCAATTCGGTCTGGCCATGCCGGATGTGAAATACACCGGTCACACTGATGGCGAGTTCAAGACTGTGGAGCAATTCCAGCTGGATCTGCAGATCGTGACGGAAATGATCGGACGCATCGGCCAGTTGCCGAAACTCTGACCGCATTGTCGAACCCGCCGCCATGGCGGGTTCGGCATTTTTAATCCGCGCATAATCCCCGCCGCGCAGCTTCTCTCCTGACTTTTGCAGGTCAGGCAACAGAGAATTGCCACCAAGTAGATTGATAGCCACCTAACGAAAGGTGCATGCTAGAGGGCTCGTTCGGGTCTTATATCATTCCGAATGATAGTTACCTTTGCTTCATTCGATTCGTGCCATCACACCCCGCCGAGCATCATCCGCCCATCTTCAATACATTGGCGGATGCATCCATGGAACAGTCACTCAAACATTTGCGCTTCCCGTTGGCCATGTTGGCCGTACTGGTGATGAGCGCCTGCGGCAAGACTCCGGAGACTGCCGCCACCATGCCCGCTGCGAAAGTCAGCGTGGCCAAGGTGCTAGAACAACCGGTCAACGAGTGGGACGAATTCACCGGGCGCCTCGAAGCGCCGGAAACCGTTGAAATCCGTCCACGGGTCTCCGGCCAGATTGATGACGTCGCTTTCACTGAAGGTGCACTGGTCAAGAAAGGCGACCTGCTGTTCCAGATCGATCCGCGTCCATTCCAGGCTGAGGTACGCCGCCTCGAAGCCCTGGTCGCTCAATCCCGCGCCAACGCCACCCGCAGTGAAAACGAAGCCGGTCGTGGTGAACGCCTGCGTGCCAGCAACGCCATTTCCGCCGAACTGGCCGACTCGCGCACCAGCGCCGCTCAAGAAGCCCGCGCCGCCGTAGGTGCCCTGCAAGCGCAACTGGATCTGGCCAAACTGAACCTCAGCTTCACCCGTGTCACCGCGCCGATCAGTGGCCGCGTCAGCCGTGCCGAGATCACCGCCGGTAACCTGGTGACCGCCGACACCACGCCGCTGACCAGTGTGGTTTCCACCGACCGTGTTTATGCCTACTTCGACGCCGACGAGCGTGTGTTCCTCAAATACACCCAACTCGCCCGTAACGGTCAGCGCGGCGCGACCACCCCGGTGTACATGGGCCTGTCCAACGAAGACGGCAACCCGCACCTCGGTCAGATGAACTTCGTCGATAACCAGGTCAACCCGAAAACCGGCACCATCCGTGGTCGCGCGGTGTTCGACAACAGCGATGGCACCTACACCCCGGGCCTGTACGCACGCCTGAAACTGGTCGGCAGCGGCACCTACAACGCCATGCTGATCAACGATGAAGCGGTCGGCACTGACCTGGGCAAGAAGTTCGTACTGGTGATGGATGCGGACAACAAAACCGCGTACCGCGCCGTCGAACTGGGTCCGAAGATCGAAGGCCTGCGCATCGTCCGTACCGGCCTGAACAAGGGCGACACGATCATCGTCAAGGGTCTGCAACGGGTTCGTCCTGGCTCCCCGGTTACCCCTGAAGTGGTGCCGATGGCCAGCGAACAGACCATCGCGGCACTCGCTCAACAACGTCAAGCGCTGGAAGCCAGCAACCTGCCCAAAGTCGCTCCTGCCAAAGGCGCGTCTGGTTCGGTTGTGAAGCTGGCCGCTACGACCCCACGCGGTTAAGGGACGACAACTCCGATGAATTTTTCCCAATTCTTCATTTCACGGCCGATCTTCGCAGCGGTGCTGTCGCTGTTGATCCTGATCGCCGGTGCAATCTCGCTGTTCCAGCTACCGATCAGCGAATACCCGGAAGTCGTGCCACCCACCGTGGTGGTACGTGCCAACTTCCCGGGCGCCAACCCTAAAGTCATCGGTGAAACCGTGGCCGCTCCGCTGGAGCAGGCCATCACCGGCGTAGAGAACATGCTCTACATGTCCTCGCAGTCGACCGCCGACGGCAAGATCACCCTGACCATTACCTTCGCCCTGGGCACTGACCTGGACAATGCGCAGGTGCAGGTGCAAAACCGGGTGACCCGCACCGAGCCGAAGCTTCCCGAGGAAGTGACGCGCATCGGTATCACCGTCGACAAAGCGTCGCCCGACCTGACCATGGTTGTGCACTTGACCTCCCCGGACAAGCGCTACGACATGCTCTACCTGTCCAACTACGCAATCCTCAACATCAAGGATGAGCTCGCTCGTCTGAACGGTGTCGGCGACGTGCAGTTGTTCGGAATGGGCGACTACTCGCTGCGTGTCTGGCTTGACCCGAACAAGACCGCTTCGCGCAATCTGACGGCGACTGATGTGGTCACGGCAATTCGTGAACAGAACCGTCAAGTCGCGGCCGGCCAATTGGGCGCGCCCCCTGCCCCGAATGCCCAGAGCTTCCAGCTGTCGGTCAACACTCAGGGCCGACTGGTCAGCGAGGAAGAGTTCGAGAACATCATTATTCGCGCAGGCGACAATGGTGAGATCACTCGTCTCAAAGACATCGCTCGCGTTGAACTCGGTTCCAGTCAATACGCGCTGCGTTCGTTGCTGGACAACCAACCGGCAGTGGCCATTCCGATCTTCCAGCGCCCAGGCTCCAATGCCATCGACATCTCGAACGAAGTTCGCGGCAAGATGGACGAGCTGAAGAAAAACTTCCCGCAAGGCATGGATTACAGCATCGTCTATGACCCGACGATCTTCGTACGAGGCTCGATCGAGGCGGTCGTTCACACCCTCTTCGAAGCACTGATTCTCGTGGTGCTGGTGGTGATCCTGTTCCTGCAAACCTGGCGTGCCTCGATCATTCCGCTGGTGGCAGTGCCGGTGTCGTTGATCGGTACGTTTGCGGTGATGCACCTGTTCGGCTTCTCGCTCAACGCTTTGTCGCTGTTCGGCCTGGTACTGGCGATCGGTATCGTGGTGGACGACGCCATCGTGGTGGTGGAGAACGTCGAGCGCAATATCGAGCTCGGATTGAATCCGGTCGAAGCCACCAAGCGCGCCATGCGTGAAGTGACCGGCCCGATCGTGGCCACGGCTCTGGTGCTGTGTGCGGTGTTCATTCCGGCGGCCTTCATCTCCGGCCTCACCGGGCAGTTCTACAAGCAGTTCGCACTGACCATTGCCATCTCGACCGTGATCTCGGCGTTCAACTCGCTGACCCTGTCGCCAGCACTGGCCGCTGTGTTGCTGAAAAGCCATGACGCACCGAAAGACCGCTTCTCCAAAGTGCTCGACAAGATCTTCGGTGGCTGGTTGTTCCGTCCGTTCAACCGTTTCTTCGACCGTGCCAGCCATGGTTATGTCGGCACCGTGCGCCGGGTTATCCGGAGCAGCGGCATCGCCCTGCTGTTGTACGCAGGCCTGATGGTGCTGACTTTCTTCGGTTTCTCCAGCACGCCGACCGGCTTCGTACCGGGCCAGGACAAGCAATACCTGGTGGCTTTCGCGCAATTGCCGGACGCTTCGAGCCTGGATCGCACTGAAGACGTGATCAAGCGCATGTCCGACCTGGCGCTGAAACAGCCAGGCGTGGAAAGCGCCGTAGCGTTCCCGGGCCTGTCGATCAACGGCTTCACCAACAGCCCGAACGCCGGCATCGTCTTCGTGACCCTGAAGCCGTTCGACGAGCGTAAAGACCCGAGCATGTCCGCCGGTGCGATTGCCGGGGCCTTGAACGGCCAGTACGCGAACATTCAAGAGGCGTACATGGCGATCTTCCCGCCACCGCCGGTACAAGGCCTGGGCACCATTGGTGGTTTCCGCCTGCAAATCGAAGACCGGGGCAACCTGGGCTACGACGAGCTGTACAAAGAGACCATGAACATCATCAACAAAAGCCACAGCGTGCCGGAACTGGCCGGGCTGTTCACCAGCTACACCGTGAACGTGCCACAGGTTGATGCCGCCATCGACCGTGAAAAAGCCAAGACTCACGGCGTGGCCGTCAGCGACATCTTCGACACCCTGCAGATCTACCTGGGTTCGCTGTATGCCAACGACTTCAACCGCTTCGGGCGCACCTATCAGGTCAACGTTCAGGCCGAGCAGCAGTTCCGCCTCGAATCCGATCAGATCGGTCAGCTGAAAGTACGTAACAACAAAGGCGAAATGATCCCGCTGGCGACCTTCATCAAGGTCAGCGACACCTCGGGTCCGGATCGCGTGATGCACTACAACGGCTTCATCACTGCAGAAATCAACGGCGCGGCTGCCCCGGGCTACAGCTCCGGCCAGGCCGAGAAAGCCATCGAGAAACTGCTGAAGGATGAACTGCCAAACGGCATGACCTACGAGTGGACCGACCTGACTTACCAGCAGATCCTGTCCGGCAACACCGCGCTGTTCGTGTTCCCGCTCTGCGTACTGCTGGCGTTCCTGGTGCTCGCCGCTCAATACGAAAGCTGGAGCCTGCCACTGGCGGTGATCCTGATCGTGCCGATGACCCTGCTGTCGGCCATCACCGGCGTGATCATCTCGGGCGGTGACAACAACATCTTCACCCAGATCGGCTTGATCGTACTGGTGGGACTTGCCTGTAAGAACGCGATTCTGATCGTCGAGTTCGCCAAGGACAAACAGGAAGAAGGCCTCGATCCGCTCGCGGCGGTACTCGAAGCCTGCCGTCTGCGTCTGCGGCCGATCCTGATGACCTCCTTCGCGTTCATCATGGGTGTGGTGCCACTGGTGTTCTCCAGCGGTGCAGGTGCCGAGATGCGTCACGCCATGGGTGTGGCGGTGTTCTCCGGCATGCTCGGGGTGACCTTCTTCGGTCTGTTGCTGACGCCAGTGTTCTACGTACTGATCCGTAACTTCGTTGAACGCAGTGAGGCCCGCAAAGCGGCCAAGGCCATGAAACTGGAGGCGCAACAATGAGTCTGAAAGTCTTCCTGCCGAGTCTGCTGGTGCTGGCCCTCAGTGCCTGCGCCGTCGGCCCCGACTACAAGACCCCAGCCACGGAGGCAGCCAATATCACGGCCGCCACCGACGGCGCCGCCGGGCAAAAGAACTTCGACCGTTCTAAATTCGAAGGCATCTGGTGGCAGCAATTCGACGATCCGACCCTCAACCAGTTGGTGACCCAATCGCTGCAAGGCAACCGTGAACTGCGCGTGGCGTTCGCGCGCTGGAAAGCCGCCCGGGCGATCCGCGACGACGCCAGCAACGATGCAATGCCGACCATCACCAGCCGCGCCAGCAGTGATCTGGCCAAGGGTCAAATTCCCGGCCAGACCACTGACCGGGTCAATAGCGAACGCTATGACCTCGGTCTGGACATGGCCTGGGAACTCGACCTGTTTGGTCGCATCCAGCGCAATCTGGAAGCCAGCGACGCCGACCAGCAAGCCGCCGAAGCCGATCTGTACCAACTGCAAGTCACCATGATTGCCGAACTGGTAGACGCTTATGGTCAACTGCGTGGTGCGCAACTGCGCGAAAAGATCGCCGTGGCCAACCTGAAAAACCAAGAAGAGTCGCGCAAGATCACCATCAGCCTGCGAGACGCCGGTGTCGGTGATCAGCTCGATGTCGAGCGCGCCGATGCGCGTCTGGCCAACGTTGAAGCCACTGTGCCGCAATTGCAGGCGGAACAGGTTCGGCAGAAAAACCGTATCGCCACCCTGCTCGGTGAGCGTCCGGACAAGCTGACCGTCGATCTGAGTCCAAAAGACTTGCCAGCGATTGCCAAAGCATTGCCGATCGGTGACCCGGGCGAACTGCTGCAGCGTCGTCCGGACATTCTCAGCGCCGAACGCAATCTGGCTTCGGCCACGGCGCGTATCGGCGTGGCGAAAGCCGATCTGTTTCCACGGGTCAGCCTCAGCGGCTTCCTCGGCTGGACAGCCGGGCGTGGTTCGCAAATCGGTTCCTCGGCGGCCAACGCCTGGGCACTTGGCCCGAGCATCACATGGGCCGCGTTCGATCTAGGCAGCGTGCGTGCCCGTTTGCGCGGCGCCGATGCGGATGCCGAAGGCGCACTGGCGACTTACGAGCAACAAGTGCTGCTGGCCCTGGAAGAGTCGGAAAACGCTTTCAGCGATTACGGCAAACGCCAGCAACGCCTGATCTCGTTGATCCGTCAGAGTGAATCAAGCCGCAAGGCTGCTGACCTGGCTGAAATCCGCTATCGCGAGGGCACCACGGACTTCCTCGTGCTGCTCGACGCTCAGCGTGAACGTCTGAACGCCGAAGACAGCCAGGCCCAGGCCGAAGTCGACCTGTATCGCGGCATCGTCGCGATCTACAAGGCCCTTGGCGGCGGCTGGCAACCGGAGACTGTCGCCAGCAAGTAATCGATTGTTAAAGAGCTCCTTTGGTTGGCCGCAACCAACCAATTTTTTTGCCCCGCGTATCATTCGGTCGCGGGGCTTTTTTTATTTTTGATCAATGAAATCTTGTGGCAGCGAGCCTGCTCGCGAATGCGGTGTGTCAGGCGACCCCATCGGGGCTGATCCATTGCTTTCGCGAGCAGGCTCACTCCCACAGGGTTAACGGTGTTCTTCAGATTGGGTGTTTTCCAGCACGGTGACGGTCGCTGTGGTACCTGCACGCAGGCGATTTTTGCCGGCGTAGTCGCCATCGATCTCGATCCGCACCGGCACCCGCTGCGCGAGTTTCACCCAGGTGTAACTTGGATTGATGTTGGCCAGCAGCCGGCTGCCCGGTGCGTTTTCCCGGTCGGCAATGGCGAAGGCAATGCTTTGCACCGTGCCGCCGAACGTCTCCCCGCTCATCAATTGCACGCGTACCCGATCGCCCTCGCCGATTCGTGGCAGCTTGGTTTCTTCGAAATAACCACTGATGTAGAACGAGTCACTGTCGACCAGCGCCAACAAAGCACCGCCGCTCACCGCATAGTCACCCTCACGGGTCAGGAGGTTGGTCACGTAACCGCTGACTGGGGACTCGACGCGGGTGCGCTGCAAATCCAGTTCGGCCTGGGTCAGTGCGGCAATCGCCAACTGCACGTTCGCCTCTGCAAGGCCGAGATTGGCTTGATTACGCAGCAGATCCGCCTGGGCCACCGCCACATCGGTGCTGGACTTCTCCCACTCCTCCCCGGAAATCGCAAAACCCTGCTTGAGCGTACGCCGCCGACGTTCTTCGCTTTGCCGCTGTTTGAGCAAGGCTTCACTGGCAACAATGGCCGCTTGCGACTGCCCCAGCGTTGCCTTCGCCACTTCCACCGAACGTCGCGAGTGCTCTACCGCCAGGCGGTAGCGCGCCGGGTCGATCTCCATCAACAGCTGCCCCTTCTGCACATGCTGGTTGTCCTGCACCGCCAGACTGACAATACGCCCCGACACATCCGCCGACAGCGTCACCACGTCTGCCCTGACCCGGGCATCGCGAGTCCATGGCGCGCGCGTGTAATGTTCCCAGGCAAACCAGCCGAGTACGATCGCCAGCAACACCACCGCCAATGTAATCAATCGCGTGAATAGCACTTTCAAGGCATCAGGCTCCCATCAGCAAAATCAGCGTGGCACACACACAGGCATACAAGGCGCCCTCGAACAGCGCCTCATGCCAGACCAGACGCAACACGCCCAGACGCCGCAATCCCCAGTCCAGCAGCATGAATATCGGGATGGCCAACAATAGCGCCTGAGCGATGGGCGGCAGATAGACACCGCCAATCTCGAAATCAATGGGCAAGGGCGGCTTCTCCTTCCGGAACAGAATGCTGGATGGCGTCACCATGGCGCTGCAGGAATGACACCACGATCAGCAGGGCCACGCGCATACGAAACAGCGACCACACATGCTCATGGCTGGCGACATGCAATTCATCCAGCTCGTCGCCCAATGTGTGCAGGGTGGCCAGCAATGGCGCCAGTTGAAGGTCCTGCCGCCCGGCGACAAAGCGCCCGGTCTTGCGCACGGCCGAAGCCAGACGCTGATTGAAAGCGTCCGTCAGCAATGCATTGTTGTGTGCCTGCTGCCGCAATTGATGCATCGCTACACCCAGAGCTACGCAAGCCAGGCTGATTTCATACAGTTGCTGCATGGGCCGGCTGTTCACCGCCGGCAGCAGGCCGAGCATGCTGGTCAGGCGATCGACCATGCGGCTTTCAAAGGCAAACTGTTGCTCATCGGTCGCGGGGGCTTTGGTCAGCGCATACACCTGCTCGCGCGCTTCGTTATACAAACGGCGAAGGCGCCACGCCGGACGAAACGGGAAAATCCACGCGTAAACGATCAGGGCAAGCATGGCCGCACTGACGTAGGCGCCGGCAAATTCGAACCATTGAATCGCCGTGTTCTGCCCGGTACCAACATTCTGCGGACCGAGCATCAGGAAACTCGACAACCCCAGCCCCATGCCGATCCCCGCTGTCGCCGGGCTGGCCAGACCGATTGCGATCACATACAGCAGCGGCGCCAGCAGCATTGCCAGCAGCTCGAAATCACTGATCGCCGGCACCAGCATGAATTGGTAGAGCGCCGAAACCACCAGCGCCAGCCCCAGGCCACGGGCGTAACTCTGCGCGGCCATCAGCGGGCGCGGGAACGTTGCCATCAGCGAGCAGAGGATTCCCACCAGAATCATCCCGCCTCGCGCGCCGTCCCACGCGGTTTCGATCCAGATCAATCCGGCGACCAGCAGCGCGGTGAACGCACGGATCGCATTCATCGACGCCAGGGTGAAATCCAGATGCAGAGGGCTGACCTGACCGCGATAAAGACAGCTGGCCTCACGCCCTTCCTGAATCGCATCGCTCAGCTCAAGGACTTGCTCCAGTTGCTGCAACAGCCGCGCCTGTTCCCAGCGCAGCGCCCAGGCCAGCGAGCGCAAGGTGGCGCTCATGTTTTCAGTCAACTGCTCGGCCTGATACGCCAACGCCTCGAACTGTTGTTGCAGCTTGACGAAGTGCTGGCGTGCGGGTTCGGGCAACGCTCGCCCCTGCTCCGCCAACTGGTCGAGCAGCGCCAGTTCTTCGGCGCGCAAGCGCTGGATGTCCACCGGCAGATCGCCTTCCCAGCGTTCGGTAAGCAGTTCGCGCTGATGACGTAATGCGGTCAACCGAGAGGTCAGCAGCATCAGTTGGTTGCCCAACAGCAGCACCAGATGGCTGGCGCTGCGCAAGCGCGGCGCATCGAAATACAAGTGCCGCCGCAGGCCTTCAAGGGCGCTGATCTCGCCGAGCAGTTGCATTTGCCGGCGCTGGAACTCCGCTTCGCTTTCTTCCGTACGAAGCACGGCGGCGGCATGGCTGGCGGCCAGTTTGATCACCTGATCGACTTTGGCGAAATACCCCTTGGCCACCGCTTGTGGGCGCGCCGTCAGCAGACTGACCACACATACACACGCCACGGCCAGCAAGGTTTCCGTGACGCGGGTTACCGCCAACAGAAACGTGCCGTCCTGGTCGGGAATTGCCAATAGCGCCACGACCACAGCGGTGTAACCACTGAGTACAAACGCTTGCGAGCTGGTGTAGCGCAGCAACGTGCCGCCGGCCGTGCACAGCGCCAGCCACAGGGCCAGGGTGGTAATGAATGGCAGCGGGGCCTGGGGAAAGATCGCCATGATCACTACTGCCACCGCTGCCCCAAGCGTCGTGCCGATCACCTGGCCGAAACTGCGTGCCAGCGCCATCCCGGCCAAGGGCTGGCTGACAATGACCACCGCCATGATCGACCACTTGGGCTGATCGAGATCGAACAGAAACGCCAGATACAGCGTCAGCAACCCCGCCGCAATGGTTCGCAGGGCAAACAGCAGGACGGCCTGACCAGGGTGAATCACGGCCTTGAAGTAATTGAACAGGGCTTGCATGGGCACACTCATCGAAGCGACTTCTGCAAGCGTAGACACTGCAACGAAAGCCTGACGGGTAACTGAGTCGACGCAGTTTGTAGGGCGATTCGCATGCAAGAGTTTGACTCATGGCCGAAGCTGACCGAAGCTTGCCGCTCTGCTCAAGAACGCCTGTTTCGGAAACCTGCATGCCTCAGTCTCGCCGCTACTTGCTTATCAGCCTGGGCCTTGTGCTTGTCGTCATTGTCGCGTGGTTGTCCGTGCGCAGCACCGTGCCGGTCATACCTGATGCGATCAAACACGGCTATAGCGAGGCGTTGGATGCCGCGCGCAAGGGGCAACCGGGCGCGGCGCGTCAGTTGTATCAACAACTGGGCCGTCCGGACATTTCGGTCAAGCGCCGCGTGTGGCTGCATGGCGAGCTGCCTAACTACCCGAGTCCACAGGCGTTGAAGCTGGCCGACACAGACCTGCAAAACGAATCCCCCGCCGTGCGGCTGGCGGCGATCAAAAGCGTGGTCGGACTGGTGCCGGGCGGGCAACGAAGCCTGTTGCTCGGGCCAATGCTCGAGGATGAGGATCAAACTGTTCGCTTCGCCGCGATCAACGCCCTGCTCGGTTTGACCCCGGATGAGCTGGGGCTGTATTTCGCGCCGCTGCAACAAGCGATCGACGGTTGGGAGCAAACGCTCAAGGCACTGCCGGAAAGCGCTGCCAACTACGCCCAACTGGCCCGACTGCATCTGCACAACGCCGAACTCAAGGAGGCACAGGTTGCGCTTGAGAATACCCTGCGCATGGATCCCGGCAATCTGCAGGCGCTGGTGATGCAGATTGATGTCCTCGATCGCCAGGGCCAAACCGATGCCGCCCGCCAATTGCTGGGCCAGCAACTCAAGGCACAACCAGACTCGGCTTATCTGCAACACGCCTTGGGCCTTTGGCTGTTGCACCACGATCAGCGCGAATACGCCCTGCTCGGTTTGTCCAAAGCCGTGGAGCTTGAGCCGGACAACAAGGATTATCGCTACGACCTCGCCACCACCCTGCACAGCGCCGAAGAACTGGAAGCGGCGCAGAAGCAGCTGCAGGAAATCGTCCAGCGCCACCCCGCCGACCGCAAGGCGCGGGTCTTGCTGATCAATTACTGGAAGGAAAGCGGACAACTGCAGAATGTGCAGATCCTGCTGGCGCAACTGGAGCAGCTGAACCCGGATGATCCTGCGTTACAGCAAGGTCTCTGAAGTACTTTTGACCGCTCGTTGGACACATCCGGCAAGGAATTTCGGAACTGCCATCACGCCACAGGGTCAAGTTAATCAGGCCGCTCAATTAGTTGGCGGCCTCGCTTCCCTTAGTCATGAGAGGGCATTTTTTGTCTACTTCTAACGAGTTGATCAGTGCGAAAGCCGCTACCGGCATTGTGGGTCTGGATGACATCCTGGCCGGTGGTTTGTCTCGCGGTCATGTTTTTTTGCTGGAGGGCGAACCCGGAACCGGCAAAACCACGGTCGCTTTGCATTTTCTCCTGGCCGGCGCGAAAGCCGGCGAACGCTCGTTGTACATCACGCTCTCGGAAACCGAGCGCGAACTGAGGCAAGGGGCGTCGTCCCACGGCTGGACGCTGGATGACAACATCAAGATCTTCGAGCTGACGCCCCCGGAAAGCCTGCTCAATGCTGAACACCAACAGAGCCTGCTGTATTCCTCCGACCTGGAACTGGGCGAAGCCACCAAGCAGATTTTCGAAGCGGTCGAACGCTTCAAACCCACGCGTGTGGTGCTCGACAGCCTGTCGGAGATTCGTTTGCTGGCACAAAGCTCTTTGCGTTATCGCCGACAGATTCTGGCCATCAAGCATTACTTTGTGCGCTACAACGCCACGGTCCTGCTGCTTGACGACCTGACCACCGAATCCCTAGACAAAACCGTGCACAGTGTGGCCCACGGGGTGATCCGCCTCGAAGAGCTGACGCCTAACTACGGCGCCGAGCGGCGACGCGTGCGAGTGGTCAAGTACCGAGGCCAGAAATATCGCGGCGGTTTCCACGACTTCACCATCATGGGCGACGGCGTGCACGTGTTCCCGCGTCTGGTGGCGGCTGAACACCGTGGCGACTATGCGCGTTTGCAACTGTCCAGTGGCATCCCGGAAATGGACGCCCTGCTCGGAGGCGGCATCGAGACCGGCTCCAGCACGCTGATTCTCGGCCCTGCCGGTACTGGTAAATCGCTGATCTCGATGATCTTCGCCGCCGCTGCCGTGCTCCGTGGCGAGAAAGCCGCGCTGTTTATCTTCGATGAAGAACTGGGCCTGCTGTTTGAGCGCATGAAAAACATCGGCATCGACCTCAAGGCCCTGCAGGCGACCGGCAATCTGTTGATCGAACAGGTCGACGCCGCCGAACTGTCACCGGGCGAGTTCTCCCACCGCGTGCGGCGCTGCGTCGATGAAGGTCAAATCAAAACCGTGGTTATCGACAGCATCAACGGCTATCAGGCGGCAATGCCGGAAGAAAACGCGCTGGTGCTGCACATGCACGAACTGTTGCTGTACCTGAACCGCAAAGGCGCGGCGACGTTCATGACGGTTGCCCAGCATGGTCTGGTCGGCGACATGCAAGCGCCGGTCGACATTACTTATCTGGCTGACACGGTGATTCTGTTGCGCTACTTCGAAGCACTGGGCAAAGTCCGCCGCGCGATCTCGATCATCAAGAAACGCACCGGCAGCCACGAATCGACCATTCGTGAATACCGCATTTCCACGCAAGGCATGACCATCGGCGAACCGCTGGAAGCCTTTCAGGGTGTACTGCGCGGTGTCCCGACCTACCTCGGCGCGAGTAACCCGTTATTGCAGGAAGAGCGCTTGTGACGGTCCAGGTTCCGCTGGCCGAACGGGCGCTGATTCTCGCGCCTGTGGGTCGCGACAGCCAGATTGCGCAGATGATCCTCAACGAGGCGGGTTACGGTGGAGTCGTCACTCCGAGTCTGAGTTCGTTGTGTACGGAACTGGAAATCGGTGCCGGTCTGTTGCTGGTCGCCGCTGAAGCGTTGCGCGGGCCGGAACTGGAAGCGCTGTTCCTGTATCTGGAAGAGCAACCTGCCTGGTCGGATCTGCCGATTGTGCTGTTGACCCATCACGGCGGCCAGGAACAGGGCCCCTCCTCGCGCCTCAGCGATCTGCTGGGTAACGTGACGTTCCTTGAGCGACCGTTTCATCCGGCGACGCTGGTCAGTATGGTTTCCGCCGCATTGCGCGGCCGCCGACGACAATATGAAGCCCGCGACCGGCTGATCGATCTGAGTGAGAGCGAACGGCGCCTGCAATCGACCCTGGAAACCCTTGAGCAACAGGTCGAAGAGCGCACCGCACAACTGCGCCACAACGAAGAAGCGCTGCGCCAATCGCAGAAAATGGAAGCGGTCGGCCAACTCACCGGTGGTATCGCCCACGACTTCAACAACATGCTCACTGGCATCATCGGCAGTCTTGAGTTGTTGCGTCGACGTCTGGCCCGTGGTCGCACCGATGACCTCGACAGCCTGATCGATCTGGGCGTGACTTCGGCCAACCGTGCCGCCGGTCTGACCCATCGCCTGTTGGCGTTTTCCCGTCGGCAGTCGCTCGATTCAAAAGCCGTGCAGATGAACACCCTGGTGCAGTCCATGGGCGAGTTGCTGCAACGCAGCCTCAACGAAAGCATTCAGCTGGACATGCGCCTCAACGACAATCTGTGGGTTGCGGAGGCGGATCCCAATCAACTGGAAAGCGCCCTGCTCAACCTGGTGATCAATGCCCGCGACGCGATGCCCGACGGCGGCAAACTGGTGGTCGAGACCAGCAACCAGGTGCTCAAGCGCCAATTCACCGAGGCCTACAACAACCTCGAACCCGGTGATTACGTGATGCTCAGCGTCACCGACAACGGCAGTGGCATGCCACAAAGTGTCATCAACCGTGCGTTCGACCCTTTTTTCACCACCAAGCCGATCGGCCAGGGCACGGGACTGGGCCTGTCGATGATCTACGGTTTCAGCAAGCAGTCACGCGGCCATGTCTCGATCGACAGCGAGATCGATGAAGGCACCACAGTGAGACTGTACTTGCCGCGCTTTCGCGGCGAAGAACTGGCCAGCCCCGTCCCCGATATTCCGCAATTGCCGGATGCGCTTGACGGCGAAACCGTGCTGATTGTCGAGGACGACCCGGCCGTGCGCGTGCTGGTTTGCGCAGTGCTCGGTGAGTTGGGTTATGCCTTTGTCGAGGCTTGGGATGCTGACAGCGCGGTGCCTATTCTGAACTCGACGCAGCGCATCGATCTGCTGATCAGTGATGTCGGTCTGCCGGGCATGAACGGTCGGCAACTGGCGGAGGTTGGTCGACAATATCGGCCAGGTCTGAAGGTCCTGTTTATCACCGGATACGCCGAGCACGCAGCGGTGCGTGGCGGGTTCCTCGATTCGGGGATGCAGATGATCACCAAACCGTTCACGTTTGACCTGCTGACCGCCAAGGTGCGGGAGATGATCAAGAGCTGAAAACGCTGAACGCTGAAACTTTAGGAGCTGCCGCAGGCTGCGATCTTTTGATGTTGATGATCAAGATCAAAAGATCGCAGCCTGCGGCAGCTCCTACACAGATATCAGGCAAGCAATTCCTGAATCTTTTCCTGCAAGACATCCAGGTCGAACGGCTTTTCCAGGATCGGTGCCTTGCGCGTGATCGGGCTGCCGGTTTCGCGGATTTCCTGCGGATAACCGCTGATGAAAATCACCTTCAGGTCCGGGCGCAATTTGACCGCCGGCTCGGCGATCTGCACACCGGAAATACCGCCGGGCAAACGGAAATCGGTGATCAACATGTCCAGATGTGGCTTGCTCGCAAGAATCTCGAACGCCTGCTCGCCGTTTTCGGCCTGTAACACGCGATACCCCTCCCCTGACAGGTAAGCCGTCAGGACCATCAAGATAACCGGTTCGTCCTCGACGACGAGTACTACATCTTGTGCATCTGAGCTCATGGGAAGCCTTTGTTCGGTCAATAGCTGCTGATACGACCGTACGGTCAATCAGAGGTTGCGTCGGATATGCCGTTTTCCTGAATTGGCAGACAAACGCGAAACAGGGCGCCTTCGTTGATTTCACTCTCGACGACGATGGAACCGCCATGGGCGGCGACGATCTGCTCGGAAATGAACAGACCCAGCCCGAGCCCGGCCACTACCGTCTTGGCGGAAACCCGTTCGAACTGTTGGAAAATACGCTTCTGATTCTCTTGGCTGATGCCGATGCCGCGGTCCTGAACCTCGACCCGCGCCTCATCACCTTCACAGTAAACCCGCACCTGGATCGGGCTGCGACCACCATAGCGCAGAGCGTTGGTCAGCAGGTTGGTGACTACCTGCTCGATGCGGAACTCGTCCCAAAGGCCTTCTACCGGGGATGGCGCGGTAAACGACACTTCGGTTTCAGCGGCTTCGATCTGTTGTGCGAAGTTTTGCAGCAGGTTGCTCACCAATTGCACCAGATCGAAACGACTCGGTCGAATCGACAATTTGCCGGTGCGAATGCGCGACACGTCGAGCATGTCTTCGATCAGGCGGATCAGGCTTTTGATCTGCCGCTCATCGCGGTCGACCATCGCGTGCATCTTGTCGAGGGTGAACGCGGCGGCGTTGTCACGGGCCAGGTGCATCTTGCGCAACTGGGTTTCGAGGATCAGGCCGTTGAGCGGCGTCCGCACTTCGTGGGCAACGATCGACATGAAGTCATCACGCATGCGCACGGCCTGCTCCAGCTCCAGCTGGGTGTTCTGCAGTTGTTGCAGCAGCGCTTCCTGCTCGCGACGGGCCTGCTCCAGGGCTTCGAGCTGTTGCTTGAGCGCTTTGCTCTGGCGGTACAGATCGACGAAGACATTGACCTTGCTTTTGACCGCATGGATATCCAGCGGTTTGTGCAGAAAGTCCACGGCCCCGCTCTCGTAACCCTTGAACGCGTAATTCAGTTCACGGCCGGCGGCGCTGACGAAAATGATCGGGATATTCTTGGTTTTCTCGGTACCACGCATCAACTCGGCGAGTTCGAAGCCATTCATGCCCGGCATCTGCACGTCGAGGATGGCCATGGCGAACTCATGTTGCAGCAACAACGACAGCGCTTCATCCGCCGATAGAGCTTTATAGACGGTACGGTCTTCGCGCTTGATCAGCGCTTCGAGCGCCAGCAGGTTCTCCGGCAGATCGTCGACGATCAGCAGTTTGGCTTGGATATTACTCAGCATGCGATTCGTTCCAGCTCGACAAGCAGACGGCCGATGCCGTGAATGGGTAGGACATGATCCGGCTGCTGAATCTTCAATGCAGCCAAGGGCATGGTGGCGACTTGCGCGTCTTCGGGGTCCTGGACGATGGTCAAACCGCCGCAGCGCTTGACCTCGGCCAACCCGCGCGCGCCATCGTGATTGGCACCGGTCAGCAGTACAGCGGCCAAGGAAGAACCGTAGGCGTCGGCGGCCGACTCAAACAGATAGTCGATCGATGGCCGTGAATAATGCACGCGCTCCTCCAGGCTCAACGAGAGGCTGCGATCCTGCTCCACCGACAGGTGATAACCCGGCGTGGCGAAGTACACATTGCCGGCAACGATGTCCTGCTTGTCGGCAGCCTCGTGCACCGGCATCTCCACACGCCGGGAGAAGACCTCGGCCAATTGGCTGCGGCGCTCTTCGGGCAGGTGCAGGACCACAATGATCGGCAACCTGTAGCCTCGGCGCAGCGGTCCGAGCAGGCTCAGCAGCGCCTCGACGCCACCGGCGGAAGCTCCGACCACAATCGCCTCGACGCGAGGTAAATCCACGGCCTCGTTCATGTTTTGCGGTAGATCCGTTCTTGTTTCACCAGCGCTTCGAACTGGTTGGCATAACTGGAAAAATCCAGTGTCTCTTTGCTGCCGAGTACCAGAAAGCCACGATGGCAAAGCGATTCATGGAACAACCCGAACGCGCGATCCTGCAGTTTCTTGTTGAAATAAATCAGCACGTTGCGGCAGGAAATCAATTGGGTTTCGGAGAACACGCTGTCCGTCGCCAGACTGTGGTCGGCAAAGGTCACGTTCTCACACAGGCTCTTGTCGAAAATCGCGTAACCGTACGCTGCAGTGTAGTAGTCGGCAAACGAGCGCTGGCCACCAGCCTGCTGATAGTTGGCCGTGTACGCACGAACATTCTCCATCGAGAAGATCCCCTGCTTGGCCTTGTCCAGCGAGCGTGGGTTGATATCGGTGGCATAGATGATCGTGCGATCAAGCAGGCCTTCCTCGCGCAACAGAATCGCCATCGAATAGACCTCCTCGCCCGTGCTGCACCCGGCGATCCAGATCTTGATCGACGGATAAGTGCGCAATAGCGGCACCACTTCCCGGCGGATCGCGAGAAAGTGCGAAGGGTCGCGAAACATCTCGCTGACCGGAATTGTCAGCAATTGCAGCAACTGCATGAACGCTGTCGGGTCATGCAGAACTTTTTCCTGCAAGGCCGAAATGGTCGCGCACTCAAACTGGCTCAGCGCGTGCTGCACCCGGCGCTTGATCGAAGCGCCGGAATAATCGCGAAAATCGTAGCTGTACTTGAGGTAAATCGCCTCGATCAACAAGCGCAGTTCGATTTCACTGTTTCGTTCGGCTGGTGTACTGCGTTCCACTAAATGCGTTCCATCTTCGGTAACCACACGCGAATCAGCGAGAACAGGCGATCCAGGTCGATAGGCTTGGCCAGGTAATCATTGGCGCCCGCCTGCAGGCAGCGCTCCTGATCGTCTTTCATGGCCTTGGCTGTCACCGCGATGATCGGCAGCTTGCGCCAGCGCGGATCCTTGCGGATTTCAATGGTGGCTTCAAAACCATCCATTTCCGGCATCATCACGTCCATCAGCACCAGATCGATGTCCTCGACTTCATTGAGTCTTTCAATCGCCTCACGCCCGTTACGGCCGATGACCACGACTGCACCTTTGGTCTCCAAGGCACTGGTGAGGGCGAAAATGTTGCGCACATCGTCGTCCACCAACAGCACTTTGCGACCCTCGAAGACCTTGTCGCGGCTGCGCGCGGTCTTGAGCATCTTCTGCCGTTCATGGGACAACTGCGATTCGACTTTGTGCAGAAAGAGTGTGACCTCGTCCAGCAAGCGCTCTGGCGAACGTGCGCCCTTGATGATGATCGAGCGCGAATACTTGCGCAGTTCGGCCTCTTCATCGCGGGTCAGGTTGCGCCCGGTGTAGACGATAACCGGCGGGAACGAGCAGATGTCCTCGGTGGACATGCGCTTGAGCAGGTCATTGCCGAGCATGTCCGGCAACTTCAGGTCGATGACCATGCAATCGTAGATCGTGGTGCGCAGCAGCTCCAGCGCGTCCTGCGCGAGGCCGACGGCGGTGATTTCGATGTCTTCGTCGCCGATCAGACGGGCAATGCTTTCGCGCTGTAAATCGTCGTCCTCGACCAACAGCACGCGTTTGACCTTTTGGGTCAGCTTGGCTTCGAGACGGGCGAACACGTCCTTGAGCTCTTCGCGGGTGGTCGGTTTGACCGCATAGCCGATCGCGCCCATGTGCATTGCCGCTTCGACACGGTCCTCGACGGAAATCACATGCACCGGGATGTGCCGGGTTCCAGCGTGTTCCTTCAGGCGTTGCAGCACGGTGAGGCCGGAGTGATCCGGCAGGCGCATGTCGAGCAGGATCGCGTCCGGCACGAACTCTTTGGCGAGGTCGTAACCTTCGTCCGCGCCATGGGCCACCAGGCACTGATAGCCCAGTTCATGCGCCAGATCGTAGAGGATGTGCGCAAAGTTCGGCTCGTCTTCCACCACCAGAATGCAGCGCGTGGCGAATGGCGCCTTGTTGCGGTCATCGGCGAAGCGCGGAATATGCACCGGCGCCAACGGCGAAACAACCGGCGCCAGTGGCGCGCTGGCCACCGCCGCTGGCGGGGTAAAGGTCAACGGTGCGAACGCAACTTCATTGGACTCGTTGAACTGCTGCGGCAGCAGCAACGTGAACACACTGCCCTGCCCCGGTGTGCTGCTGACGCTGATCGAACCGCCAAGCAAGGTCGCCAGATCCCGCGAAATCGACAGGCCCAGACCGGTGCCGCCGTACTTGCGGTTGGTGGTGCCGTCGGCCTGGCGGAAGGCTTCGAAAATGCTCTCTTGTTGATCGGCGGCGATGCCGATACCCGAATCGCGCACGATGAACGCGACCCGATCATCCGGCTGGCCGGCGACGGTCAGGCTGACCGCGCCCTTCTCGGTGAACTTCACGGCGTTGGACAGCAGGTTCTTGATCACCTGCTCCAGCCGCTGACGGTCGGTATAGAGCATGCCCGGTGCGCCAGGTTGCACATCGACGCTGAAGGTCAGCTGCTTGTCTGCCGCCAAAGGTTCGAACACGCTGCGCAGGCCATCGGCCAGACGCGCCACGCTGGTGTTCTCCGGAATCACTTCGAGCTTGCCCGCCTCGACCTTGGAGATGTCCAGAATGTCGTTGATCAGGTTGAGCAGATCGTTGCCGGCGGAGTAGATCGACTCGGCAAACTTGACCTGTTCGGCGCTGAGGTTGTCCTGTGGGTTCTCCGCGAGCAACTTGGCCAGAATCAGCGAACTGTTCAGCGGTGTGCGCAGTTCGTGGGACATGTTGGCGAGGAATTCGGACTTGTACTTGCTCGAGCGTTGAAGCTCTTCGGCGCGCTCTTCGAGTTGTACCTGAGCCTGATTGAGTTCGGTGTTTTTCAGATCCATGGCGTCGCGTTGCTCGGCCAGCGTCTGCGCCTGTTCGGCAAGTTGCTCGTTGGTCTGTTCCAGTTCGACTTGCTGGGTTTCCAGATGCGCCTGGGATTCCTTGAGAATCCGCGACTGCTCTTCCAGTTCTTCGTTGGCGGTTTTCAACTCTTCCTGCTGCACCTGCAACTCTTCGTTGAGTTGCTGGGTTTCCGCCAGCACTTCCTGCAAACGCTGACGGTAGCGCGCAGCCTCGATGGACGTGCCGATATTGCCGGCAATCAGCTCCAGCAGTTCGACATCGCGATCATTGAGCGGGCGCAGGAAACCCAGTTCGATCACACCATTGACGCGATCGTCATCGCTGGTCGGCACCACCAGCACACTGTGCGGCAAGCCTTCGCCAAGCCCTGAGCTGACTTTGAAGTAGTCCGACGGCACCGAATCCAGACGGATCAACCGCGCCTGCTGCGCCACTTGGCCAACAATGCCTTCGCCGCTGTAGATCGACTGATCTTGTTCTTCCTGCTCGCGGGAGAAACCGTAAGTAGCCACCCGCTTGAGGCCGCCATGTTCTTCGCGCACATACAGCGCGGCTACGGCGGTGCCCAGATATTGCGCGCAGAATTGCAGAATATTGCGCCCCAGCAGATTCAGCGTCAGTTGCCCCAGCACCTGCTCGGCCAGCTCGGTCTGACCATTGCGCAACCACGCCTGCTGCTCCAGACGTTCGGCACTGGCTTGCTGCGCGGCAAGGTTGGCGCTGTAGTTGGTCGACAGGTTGACCAGATCACGCCGGCCGATATAGGCCAGCAAGCCACTGATAGCGGCAATGAACACCAGATAGAGGCTGATGCTCCAGATCGTGGTGCGGCGCACGTCTTCGTTACGCGTGGTGCGCAGGACCTGTTCGGTCTCGATGACGTCTTCGAATTGCTTGCGGATCTCGTCCGTCAGGCGTTTGCCGCGTCCCGCCTTGACCGCGCCCCGGTAGTCGCCACTGGAGCGCTGCAGATCGATCATCGACTGGGCGTAATTGGACCACTCAACCTGCAAAGCTTGCAGACGGCGCAGACGATCGGTTTGCACCGGGTTGTCAGCAGTCAATTCGAGCAAGGTATTGAGCGCCACCGCGATACGCGGCTTGGCCGTTTCGTACGGGTCGAGGAAATGCTCGTCGCCGCTGAGCAGGAAACCACGCATGCCGGTTTCAAGGTCCACGGTCAGCTTCACCGCTTCGTTGGCGTTATTGATCACCCGGTCGGTGTGCTCCACCCACTGGATGACCGACAGCAGATAAGTGATCAGCGACACGAAGAACACGGCACTGAGCACACCGACGCCCAAAGGCAGACTGATGTTGCGACTCAGGAGTTTGCGAAACCGTTGCTCATCAACCGTAGACGGAGAGGACATGGGGCAGCCTTGTCGAACTGTTGAAAAACCGGCAGTTTGCCCCAAAACGACGGCGTGGATCCATTTTTCTCACACGTTTCGCCGCAAATTCCTACATGCACCAGCACCTTTACAGCCTTGAACAGTTATCCTTGCGGCCCCGTCTGCGGCTATGCTTTTTTTGTCCCAGGCAGGGAACTTGTGGCACTGCGCCACTTACTGATGAAAGAGCCCGGCACTTTTGATCGACCGGCGACCCTGAACTGACTTTCGAGAGCCTTAATATGTCTACCCCCGCCCCCACCATCCTTGTCGTAGAAGACGACGACATCGTGCGCATGCTGATCGTCGATGTGCTGGAGGAGCTGGAGTTCGAGGTGCTCGAAGCAGATGGGAGCGAACAGGCTCTGAAGGTTCTCCAGGACGCCACCAAAGAGGTTGACCTGATGATGACCGATGTCGGTTTGCCTGGTATGGATGGCCGCGAACTGGCAAACGAAGCACGAAAACTGCACCCCGCCCTACCGATTCTGTTTGCCAGTGGTTATGCCGAAAACATTGATGCTCCTGCTGACATGCATGTTATCGGCAAGCCATTTTCCATCGATCAATTACGCGACAAAGTCAAGAGCATTCTTCAATAGGTACATCAAGCGTATCGTTCACCGAATAGCTTTGTGCGACTCCTGCATATTGATATTCGCTTGCCTCAGCCGCTGCCAGTGCCCCCGCAACACTTGTTTTTGTCGAGCCCATGGATGCCAGTCCGGCGCACGACTGCCATTTCTTCATCGGCAAAATGCTTTACCGCGAACTGGCAGAGGTTTCCTGAGGTGTCAGTTTCTCGCGTTCAAGCGATCTCGTTTAGCGTTCTGCCGCTCCCGGAAGGCACTGATATCACTGCTATCAACCTTCCCTGTCGCAGGTCGCATGCCCTCCGCCGCAGACTGAGCCGCCATCACAAGCGCTTCCTGCGCGTTCAGCGCTTCGTTGCCGAAATCGACGGGTGACAACAACTCTCCGTCAGCAAATGGCTGACGTAATGTGTTGCCCACATCCCGGCCCGCTCCCGCCAGCGGGTTGATTTCACTCGCCGCAATGGCCCGATTGATCGCTTTGGGATTGGCGATGAAGTTACCGGCCGGGTCATAGGCGCCCAGAATCAGACCCGGTGGTAGGTCAACGCCATAATTGATCTCCAGCGGCGGCAGGGTTTTCAAGCCTGAGTTGGGGCGAAAAGCCAGTTCGGTGTTGGCGTATAAATGAAAGCCTTCCACCTGGCGTGCGTCGATGAAATAGGTAAATCCACCCTTCTGTCCCCCATAGACAAAGGCTCCCGCCCCGTCCTTTTTATAGAATGCCGAAGTGGAAATACCCGCGCCATCAGGACTGAGTGCGTCATGAGCCCCACCATATCCCCCCTTCAAACCGTTGATCTGATCGAGGTGCTTGATCGGTGCGCGCTGGGTAAATCCCTTCTGAAAGATGAGTGAAGGGTTTCGCATGTCTCCCCGAAAGACGAACCCCTGATAAACAAAGCCCTTTTCTGGACCGGACAAGCGGATGACCCGCGTCTCCGTTGCCAGCTTTTGCGCTACGTTCGGGCCGCCTGACAACTCGGCGAGATAACTGGCAACTAGCAAGCCTTTGGCCGCGTCTGGAATCTCTTTTCCTGTCGTGCTCGCCAACTGTTGACGCAGCCGTGTCGCCGAGCGGCGAAAGACCGAAGGCCGATTGCTGTTTTTGAGCGCCTGGAGCACCCGGCGCCCCACGTCTCTCTTGAGCGCAAGCGACAATGTCTTGCCGATCAGCCTTTCGGCTATCGGGCCTGCAAGTTCGGCCAGCAAACCGATCGCGGCGTTGATCCGCAACCGCTCGGTCTCGGAAGGATCATCCGATATCTCTGCACGAATCAAATCGGTCGCGGAAGCCCCGAGTCCAAGGAGAAAAGGAATCAGCATGCGAATCGGAGCAGACGCGAATGCCGCCGTTCCGCCGTAAGGCAACGAGGCGGCAAACGCAACACATTGCAGGAGATAACCGGCCGCCTCCAATGCAAAATCGGTCCAGCGTTCGGCTTCCGTTGAAACGAGCGTATCGATGTCGGCAAGTGCCCGCGCGATTTGACGATCGAACAAATCCTGACCGATATCCGAACTGGATCGAAATACCAATTCCCGGTAGTTGGCACGGGTGACGAACACGGGAAATTCTGCGCCGCGATATTTGAAATCACGAACATACGGTTTCTGTTGATCGCGTAACGGCACGCGTTTGAGCAGGCGCTTCTGGAAGTCTTGGTTATTTTCAACAAAACGCCCACGGGCATCATGTCCGGCGGGAAACTCGAAGGCCGCACTGTCTTCCCCCAGGAAAAACACCAGGCCACGGTCCAGATTGCTTCGTCCGATAAAGACAGCGTTATCTACATTCAAATCCGGATCGCTGTGCAAGTTAAGCAAGCGTGGTGGAATCGTGCCTTTGAGGTACTCGAAAGCGATGACTTGATCATCCTGGGAGCGAGCACCGCTCTTGATGAACTCCACGACCAACTTGTTCAGCTCTGTTTTTTTCAATAAGCGGCCAAATGCGCTAACCGCAGGCGATTGCAAGTTATCTTTTACATACTGTTTAAAGTCCTCTTGATAGTCCGCATCATTGAACACCTCCCTGAGTTTCTGCGGATAATAGGAAGGCCATTGAATGGTCACCCCATAGAGTCCTTTGAGAACACGCACGTGATAGTCAGTGCAGATTTCTGCGAGAGTGAATGCTTTTTCTTTCCAGACAACCGCTTTTTTCTCTCCTTGGAGCGAGTCGCTGCGCTTGGGCGCTTCCAACTCGTAATACTTAACGCTGACAGCGGAATCATGCCGAATACGCTTGCGAACATCGTCTTCAATGACAATTTCCAATACAGTTTCATCAATACGCTCGCGAATGAAATGAGCAGGATCAAAACTCACCTCATCCATAACTGCGGCACACCCTTGCAGTATCTCCTGAGCCAGATCTTTTACATTGACGCCTTCCACAACATCCCCTGACGACAAGACCGAACTGGCGTTTCTCGCCCTCGACAATACTGGCGTCTCATCGGCATTTGCGAAAGGGTCCAGCAGCCACAGTAACGATTTTTCGGAGCCGGCATAAAGCCCGGACAGTTGATTGTTCATATATTCTCCTGCGCACAATACTAAAACGCGGACGGCATCTTTCAACGACTGTGGCGCAAGCAAAACTATCAATACTGCCGCACACTCATAAAGCTAATAACCATTAGCAAATCTTGCACAACACTTACATCAATCAATAGCAGAACAACCCTCTCACCTGCATTTTTACCGTAAAGCCCAGCATGTTGATGACAGTGTTAAATACCGCCCCTGCCATGGTTTAATTGCGCCTTCATCGCATCCCTCGTTTGCTGCACAGGAAAAACTCGCATGATTCAGCCTCCCGCCACCAAAGTCCTGGTCATCGGTTACGTCTGGCCAGAGCCGCGCTCTTCAGCGGCGAGCGGGCACGTCATGCAGATCCTCGAAACATTCCTGCAACAAGGCTGGGACATTACCTTCAGCAGCCCGGCCGGCCCCGGCGAGCACAAAGCAGATCTTGCTGCTCTCGGCATCCGCGAAGTCGCCATCGAACTCAACAACAGCAGTTTTGATCACTTCATCAGTGAACTGGCACCGGACATTGTGTTGTTCGACCAGTTCATGATGGAGGAACAGTTTGGCTGGCGAGTTGAAAAACACTGCCCTCAGGCACTACGCGTGCTGGAGACTTCCGACTTGCAAAGTCTGCGGCATGCGCGTCACCAGCGGCTCAAGTCTCGCCTCAAGGTCAATCCGGACCAGAATGATTTCAGTGATGTATTTGCCCCGGCACTGCGCGACGAGTTCGCGTTGATGGCCGAGACCGATCTGGCCAAACGCGAAATCGCCGCTCTGTATCGCTGTGATCTGAACCTGATGATCTCCGAAGTCGAAATCGAACTGCTGATCGAGCAGTTCGGCCTGCCCCGGCAATTGCTGCACTGGTGTCCGCTGATGATCGACCCGCCTGCGGCCACACCTGCAACATTTGCAGAACGGGCAAACTTCCTGAGCATCGGCAACTTCCGCCATGCGCCTAACTGGGATGCAGTGCTGTGGATGAAGAGCACGATCTGGCCGCTGATTCGCCAACAATTGCCCCAGGCACAATTGCGCATCTACGGCGCTTATACGCCGCCCAAAGCCACGGCGCTGCATAACGCCAGCGAAGGTTTCCACATCATGAACTGGGCCGAAGATGCCTTGCAGGTCATGTCTGCCGCACGGGTTTGTCTGGCGCCCCTGCGCTTTGGTGCCGGGATCAAGGGCAAACTGATCGACGCCATGCTCTGTGGTACTCCCAGCGTCACGACACCGGTTGGCGCCGAGGGCATGCATGGCGATCACGCCTGGCCCGGCGCGGTCACAAGCAGCGCTGTTGAGTTGGCCAACAGTGCCGTGGCGCTATACAAGGACGAGATGCTTTGGCAGGAAGCCAGTCAAGCGGGATATACGCTGCTCAATGAACGCTACTCGCAATCCGTACACGGTTTGGCGCTGATCGAAAAGCTGCGTTATTGCCAACAGAACTTGCATAACCTGAGAGCCAGCAACTTCACAGGAAGTATGCTTCGTCATCACTCGCATAAAAGTACGCAATACATGTCGCAATGGATCGAAGCAAAAAACCGTCATATCGAACACGACAAAGACTCTTGATAAAAACCAATAACAGCACGCAGACAAAAACACCAAACAAACTGCATCAATTTCCAGATTGCCCACAACCAACATCCCCCTTATAAAAACCTGCAAGCGCTACTTATATAAACCCTTTCGGTAGCGCCTTTCCCTAAAACAAGTTAATGCAGGTTTAAACAATGGACATTCAATACAGTAATCATCAATGGATGACTGCGACCCCCGCTATCGACACCCTGTCGCTTTTCGAACTGACGCTGCCCGGCACACACAACGCAGGCAGTGACTGGCAAGCCTCCTACCCCTTTTTCGGCCCGCCGCGCCATTGGCTGGCGTGTCAGCACAATACGTTCTACCACCAGCTCCAGCACGGCTCCAGAGTACTTGACATACGTTTGACCTACGATGCAAAAGCCGAAGGTCTTGGCAAGTTCCAAATGCATCACAATGGTTACCGTAATTCCAGGACACTGGGACATTTGGTGACCGACATCAATAATTTTCTCGACAGAAACCCCAACGAGTTCATCATCGTCGACTTTCATGAGCTGGCTGGCGATAACTTCGATTACAAGTTCTTCAACGACATGATCCTTCATCTAATGGGTAAACGACTGATCCCGCGAAACAACCGAACGCTTAATCTGGAGCAACTAAAGCGTATCAGCCCTGTTCAGCGAGTCTTGGTCGCTGCGCGCTCTCACCAGCAACTTCACAGCGGTATATTTATCGATTCGATCGATCATGAGTGGTCGGGAAATGGAATTACCAGCGCCAGTGAGTTACAGCAATTCATTGGCAATTTAATGAAGAACTCGTTCAACGTCTGGGCCCCTTGGTCGCTGTCTGCCACCAGCTACAGCGCGGTCGGTGGCCCGGTAGATATTCATTCCGAGCTCGACGACTGGTTTGATCCAGCCAAAAGTGACTGGGCGCGGAAGTGCAATATCATCAATGTCGATTTCATCGAAGAGTCGCGAATCGTTGAGTTTTGCCGCACAGCCAACCTGCTCAAGGTGCGTCGGCCTAACGCCTGATCGGCACGTTTTCAGGCACTGGCACACAAGAACCGGAAGAGGCATGATCGGCCGGGAGAACAACAAAAGTGCCCCGCCATGACCCGAACCGCCCGCGTGACCGACCCTTCGTACGAGTTGATGGATGACCACAACGGCCTGTCCATCATCTATCGCCAGCACGGTTTTCCATGCCCGCTGGTGCGCTGGCACTTTCACAAGGAATACGAACTGCACTTGATCGTTGCCAGTTCCGGCAAGGTGTTCATCGGCGACTACATCGGCAACTTTTATCCCGAAACCCTGTTTCTCACCGGCCCCAACCTGCCGCATAACTGGATCAGTCAGGTCGCCGAGGACGAGGTCGTGGAAAAGCGCGACATGCTGGTCAACTTCACCGACGAGTTATTCGAGAGTGGCCACCAGGTGTTTGCCGAACTGAAAACCCTGGCGCCCTTGCTGGAGCGCGCGCAGTACGGCATCGAGTTTCGCTGCAAGCGCACGATCCGCCAGGCCATGACGTTGATGCAGCGTATCGCCGACAGCAAGGGCATCACCCGCCTCGGGCACTTCTTCATCCTGATGGAGTTGCTCGCGGCGAGCGATGATTTCCAATTGCTGTCCGGTGCGACCACGCCGCAACTGGCCGATGAACACAATATCGACCGCACTAACCGCGCGGTCGATTACATCTTCAGCCACTACGCCCGCGACATTTCACTGGAGGAAGTGGCCGAGCATCTGGGCATGACGCCGACCTATTTCAGCCGCGTATTCAAACAGGCCACCGGGCGCAATTTCATCGAGTTCGTCAATCGGCTGCGTATCAGCAAGTCCTGCGAGTTGCTGGCTGATGGCGACAAACCGGTGACCGAAGTGTGTTTTGAATCGGGGTTCAACAATATTTCCAACTTCAATCGGCGCTTTCAGCAGCTCAAGGGTATGACGCCGTCGCACTACCGGCGGCTCGCCGTGCAGCGCCTGACCGAGCAGAACCACCACTGACAACGCAATTCCCCTGTAGGAGTGAGCCTGCTCGCGAAAGCGGCGTGTCAGGCAACAAATTTGCAAACTGATACAACGCATTCGCGAGCAAGCTCGCTCCCACAATTGACCTCGCAATGCTCTGAAACCTGTACGTATTCATTAGCGGCTCCCCGCTGCAAACCCCTTCCCTGCGCTCACCCCACAAAAGCCCAGTGCAAAAAAGTATCGATAAAAGTGCTAGGGATGATTTGTCAGCCCTGCGATTGAAGGCTGTAATCAGCGCACATTCTTCCTGCACAGGAAGACACAAAAACAATAACTGTCCTTCTGTAACCCTCCGGGTGCAGAAAAGGAGTGCACGATGCAACCGACTGCAAAAGCTCTGCTTGCCCTCACCTGCATGACCCTCAGCAGCGTCAGCCTTGGCGCCCAGACCCTGACCATCGCCACCGTCAACAACAGCGACATGATCCGCATGCAAAAGCTCTCGAAAACCTTCGAGACCGAGCATCCGGACATCAATCTCAACTGGGTGGTGCTGGAAGAAAACGTTCTGCGTCAACGCCTGACCACCGACATCGCCACCCAGGGTGGCCAGTTCGACGTGTTGACCATTGGCATGTACGAAGCGGCACTGTGGGGCGCCAAAGGCTGGCTGGAACCGATGAAGGATCTGCCGGCCAGTTACGCCCTCGACGATGTGTTCCCGTCGGTGCGTGAAGGCCTGTCGGTCAAGGGTTCGCTGTACGCCCTGCCGTTCTACGCGGAAAGCTCGATCACCTATTACCGCACCGACCTGTTCAAGGATGCCGGCCTGACCATGCCCGAGCGCCCGACCTGGGAAGAGATTGCCGGTTTCGCCGAAAAGCTCACGAAAAAGGACAAGGAACAGTACGGCATCTGCCTGCGCGGCAAGGCCGGCTGGGGCGAGAACATGGCGCTGATCACCACCGTCGCCAACGCCTATGGCGCGCGCTGGTTCGATGAGAAATGGCAGCCTGAATTTACCGGGCCGGAATGGAAAAACGCGCTGAATTTCTACGTCGACACCATGAAGAAATCCGGCCCGCCGGGCGCTTCCAGCAACGGATTCAACGAAAACCTCGCACTGTTCAACAGCGGCAAATGCGCGATCTGGGTCGATGCCAGCGTTGCCGGTTCGTTCGTCACCGACAAGACCCAGAGCAAGGTCGCCGATCACGTCGGCTTCACCTTCGCCCCGCATCAAGTGACTGACAAAGGCTCGGCCTGGCTGTACTCGTGGGCGCTGGCGATTCCGACCAGCTCCAAAGCCAAAGACGCCGCCAAAGAATTCAGCGCCTGGGCGACCTCCAAAGAATATGGCGAGCTGGTGGCCAAAACTGACGGCATCGCCAACGTACCGCCAGGCACCCGCGCCTCGACCTACAGCGATGCCTACATGAGCGCCGCGCCGTTTGCCAAGGTCACGCTGGAATCGCTGAAAGTGGCCGATCCGAGCAAACCGACGCTGAAACCGGTGCCGTACATCGGCATTCAACTGGTGACCATTCCAGAGTTCCAGGCGGTGGGCACCCAGGTCGGCAAGCTGTTCTCGGCAGCGTTGATCGGCCAGACCACGGTGGATCAAGCCTTGACCGCCGCGCAGCAAACCACTGAACGCGAGATGAAGCGCGCCGGTTATCCCAAGTAACCCGCAAAGCTCGCTCCTGCCTTTTGTAGGAGCGAGCCTGCTCGCGATGGCGGTTTTCAATCTGAACAGACGGTGACTGACACACCGCCATCGCGAGCAGGCTCACTCCTACATTAGATCTTCATAGGTCTGTATGACTCGGTTGTGATCGCCATGAATACTTCAACTGCCAAAGCCCACCTCGACCTGTCGACACCTGCGCGCAAAGTTCGCGTACGCAATCCCGGCTGGTTTCTGGTCAGCCCTTCGGTGGCCCTGTTGCTGCTGTGGATGATCGTGCCGCTGGGCATGACCATTTACTTCTCGATGATCCGCTACAACCTGCTCTACCCCGGTGAAAACCAGTTCGTCGGGCTGGAGAATTTCAGCTACTTTCTGACCGACTCGGGCTTCATGCCCGGCGCCACCAACACGCTGTTGCTGGTCGGTAGCGTGTTGCTGATCAGCGTGGTCTTCGGCGTGCTGATCAGTGCCTTGCTGGAGGCCAGTGAATTCCTCGGGCGCGGCATCGTCCGGGTCATGCTGATTTCGCCGTTTTTCATCATGCCCACGGTCGGTGCGTTGATCTGGAAGAACCTGATTTTTCATCCGGTCTCGGGGATCCTCGCCTACATCTGGAAGCTGTTCGGCGCGCAGCCGGTGGACTGGCTGGCACACTACCCGCTGCTGTCGATCATCATCATTGTTTCGTGGCAATGGCTGCCCTTCGCCATCCTGATTCTGATGACGGCCATGCAGTCCCTCGACCAGGAGCAGAAGGAAGCCGCACGCCTCGACGGCGCCGGGCCGATCGCAATCTTCTGGCACCTGACCCTGCCGCATCTGGCGCGGCCGATTGCCGTGGTGGTGATGATTGAAACGATCTTCCTGCTGTCGGTATTCGCCGAGATTTTCACCACCACCAACGGCGGCCCCGGCTACGCCTCGACCAACCTCGCCTACCTGATCTACAACCAGGCGCTGGTGCAGTTCGACGTCGGCATGGCCTCGGCGGGCGGTTTGATTGCCGTGGTCATCGCCAACATCGCCGCGATCATTCTGGTGCGGATGATCGGCAAAAACCTGACTGACAAAGCCTGAGGCCTGCCATGACTCTTCAACAATCCCGCCGGCTGCAAAGCCTGCTGCTCGGCACCCTGGCCTGGGCCATCGCGATCGTGATTTTCTTCCCGATCTTCTGGATGGTGATGACCAGTTTCAAAACCGAAATCGACGCCTTCGCCACGCCGCCGCAGTTCATCTTCACGC
Source organism: Pseudomonas neuropathica (assembly GCF_015461835.1). Lineage (GTDB taxonomy): Bacteria > Pseudomonadota > Gammaproteobacteria > Pseudomonadales > Pseudomonadaceae > Aquipseudomonas > Aquipseudomonas neuropathica. The sequence continues at coordinate 67,840 of NZ_JACOPX010000001.1, forward strand.
CGACGCTGGAAAACTATCTGCACATCAATGAGCGCAGCGATTACTTCAGTTTCGCCTGGAATTCAGTAGTGATTTCCTTCAGCGCCACGGCCCTTTGTCTGCTGATCGCGGTGCCGGCGGCGTACTCGATGGCGTTCTACGAAACCCAGCGCACCAAAGGCACGCTGCTGTGGATGCTCTCGACCAAGATGCTGCCGCCGGTGGGCGTGCTGATGCCGATCTACTTGCTGGCGAAGAGTTTCGGCTTGCTCGACACGCGCATCGCGCTGATCGTGATCTATACGCTGATCAACCTGCCGATTGTGGTCTGGATGGTTTACACCTACTTCAAGGACATCCCCAAAGACATCCTCGAAGCCGCCCGCCTCGACGGCGCCACGCTGTGGCAGGAAATGGTTCGCGTGCTGCTGCCGATCGCCAAGGGCGGCCTCGCCTCGACCGTGCTGCTGTCGCTGATTCTGTGCTGGAACGAGGCGTTCTGGTCGCTGAACCTGACCTCGTCGAAGGCCGCGCCGTTGACTGCTTTGATCGCTTCTTACTCGAGTCCTGAAGGCTTGTTCTGGGCCAAGTTGTCGGCGGTGTCGACCCTGGCGTGTGCGCCGATTCTGATCTTCGGCTGGATCAGCCAGAAACAACTGGTGCGCGGCCTCTCGTTCGGCGCCGTGAAATGAAGATCCCGAACCCTACACATTCCCCTGTAGGAGTGAGCCTGCTCGCGATAGCGGAGTGTCATTCAACAACGATGTCGGCTGAAACGGCCTCATCGCGAGCAGGCTCACTCCTACAGAAAAGCCGATCCGGTTCATCTGAATAATAAATTGTGGAGGCCCATCATCATGGCCAACCTGAAAATCAAGAATCTGCAAAAAGGCTTCGAAGGTTTCTCCATCATCAAAGGCATTGACCTTGAAGTGAACGACAAGGAATTCGTCGTCTTCGTCGGCCCGTCGGGCTGCGGCAAATCCACCCTGCTGCGCCTGATCGCGGGCCTGGAAGAAGTCACTGACGGCACCATCGAACTCGATGGCCGCGACATCACCGAAGTCAGCCCGGCCAAGCGCGATCTGGCGATGGTGTTCCAGACCTACGCGCTGTATCCGCACATGACCGTGAAGAAAAACATGTCCTTCGCCCTCGATCTGGCCGGCGTGCCGAAAGCCGAAGTCGAGAAGAAAGTCGGCGAAGCGGCGCGGATTCTCGAACTCGGGCCGATGCTTGAACGCAAGCCGAAACAGCTCTCCGGTGGCCAGCGTCAACGCGTTGCGATCGGTCGCGCCATCGTGCGCAATCCGAAAATCTTCCTCTTCGATGAGCCGCTGTCCAACCTCGACGCCGCGCTGCGCGTGCAGATGCGTCTGGAGTTGCTGCGCCTGCACAAAGACCTGCAAGCGACGATGATCTACGTGACCCACGATCAGGTCGAAGCGATGACCATGGCCGACAAGGTCGTGGTGCTTAATGGCGGCAAGATCGAACAGGTCGGATCGCCACTGGACCTGTATCACAACCCGGCGAACCTGTTCGTCGCGGGGTTCCTCGGCACGCCGAAAATGGGTTTCCTCAAAGGCAAGATTGCCCGCGTCGACGGCCAGAGCTGCGAAGTGTCTCTGGACGCTGGTACGCGCATCACCCTGCCCTTCAATGCCGCCAACCTCAGTGTCGGCAGCGCCGTGACCCTCGGCATTCGCCCGGAGCATCTGGAGCTGGCGCAAGCGGGCGACTGCACGCTGCAAGTCACCGCCGACGTCAGCGAACGCCTGGGCAGCGACACTTTCTGCCACGTCACCACCAACGCCGGCGAAGCCCTGACCATGCGCGTGCGCGGTGATCTGGCCAGCCGTTACGGCGAACAACTGAGCCTGCACCTCGACCCGGCGCACTGCCATTTATTCGATGCCGAAGGTGTCGCATTGACCCGTCCGCTGCGCGCTGCGGCCTGACTTCGAGAATTCCCGATGAAACTCAACCAACAGAATCTCCATCGTCTGGCCAGCGAAGTGCAACTGCCGGCCTACAGCCTCAGCGACACGCGCCAGGGCATCGCTCACATCGGCGTCGGCGGCTTCCACCGCGCACATCAGGCGTATTACACCGACGCCTTGATGAACACCGGCGAAGCCCTCGACTGGGCCATTTGTGGCGTCGGCCTGCGTGCCGAAGACCGCCGCGCCCGCGACGATCTCAAGGAGCAGGATTACCTGTTCACCCTGTTCGAACTCGGCGACAGCGACGACACCGAAGTGCGCGTGATCGGCGCGATTCGCGACATGCTGCTGGCCGAGGACGGCGCTCAGGCGTTGATCGACAAACTCGCCGACCCGCAGATTCGCATCGTCTCGCTGACCATCACCGAGGGCGGTTATTGCATCGATGACAGCAACGGCGAATTCATGGCGCACCTGCCGCAAATTCAGCACGATCTGGCCCACCCGGAAAACCCGAAGACCGTGTTCGGCTTCTTGTGTGCAGCCCTGGAAAAACGCCGGGCGGCGGGCATTCCGGCGTTTACTGTGATGTCTTGCGATAACCTGCCGCACAACGGCGCCGTGACGCGCAAGGCGCTGCTGGCGTTTGCCACGCTGCAAAACAGCAATCTGTGCAGCTGGATCGACGCCAACGTCAGTTTCCCCAACGCCATGGTCGACCGCATCACGCCGATGACCAGCACCGCGCATCGCCTGCAACTGGCCGACAAACACGGCGTCGATGACGCCTGGCCGGTGGTCTGCGAACCGTTTGTGCAGTGGGTGCTGGAAGACAAATTCGTCAACGGGCGCCCGGCCTGGGAAAAGGTCGGCGTGCAGTTCACCGACGATGTTTCGCCCTACGAAGAAATGAAGATCAAACTGCTCAACGGCAGCCACTTGGCGCTGACCTATCTGGGCTTTTTGAAGGGTTACCGGTTCGTGCACGAGACCATGAATGACCCGCTGTTCGTGCGTTATATGCGCGCCTATATGGACCTGGACGTGACCCCGCAACTGGCGCCGGTGCCGGGCATTGATCTGACGGATTACAAAAACACACTGGTGGCGCGGTTTTCCAATCAGGCGATTGCCGATCAATTGGAACGGGTGTGTTCGGACGGTTCGTCGAAGTTTCCCAAGTTCACCATTCCCACGATCAACCGGTTGATTGCTGATGGGCAGGAGACCAAGCGCGCGGCGTTGGTGGTGGCGGCGTGGGCGTTGTATTTGAAGGGGGTGGATGAGAATGGTGATACCTACTCGATTCCTGATCCGCGCGCGGCGTTTTGTCAGGCGTTGGTGGCGGACGATGCTTTAATGACTCAGCGGTTGTTGGCGGTTGAAGAGATTTTCGGCACGGCGATTCCGCGTTCGGCGGAGTTTGTCGCGGCGTTTGAGTGGTGCTGCAACAGCTTGCGCGAAGAGGGTGTGACGCGGACGCTGGAGCGGATTCTCGCCTGAAAAGCCCCTCACCCTAGCCCTCTCCCGGAGGGAGAGGGAACTGACCGAGTGGTTTGTGCAAGTTACATCGACCTGAACGTCCGGAGTCGAACTCAGGATTTGAACAGCCCCTGATTGAGATATCCGGAGTCGAACTCAGGTTTTGAACAGCTCCGGTTTGAGAGAACCACAGTCGAACTCAGGTTTTGAACAGCTCCGGTTTGAGAGAACCGCAGTCGAACTCAGCTTTTGAACAGCCCCAGTTTGAGAGAACCGAGGTCGAACTCAAATTTTGAACAGCCACGGTTGAGAAAACCGGAGTCGAACTCAGCTTTTGAACAGCCCCCCGATCGGCTCCCTTTCCCCCCTCGCCCCCTTGGGGGAGAGGGCTGGGGTGAGGGGGTAAGCTCTTGATCTTCACCACACCCGAGTGGTCCACACATGACAACACAACAACTGTTCCTAGGCATCGACTGCGGCACCCAAGGCACCAAAGCCATCATCCTCGACGCCGCCAGCGGTCAAGTCCTCGGCCAAGGCGCCGCCGCACACACGATGATCAGCGGCGCCAACGGCCGCCGCGAACAAGACACCCAGCAATGGCTGGACGCCTTCACCCTCGCCACCCGCCGCGCATTACTGGCGGCGAATGTCGACGGCCAGTCGATCCTCGGCATCGGCGTCTCCGGCCAGCAACACGGCCTGGTCCTGCTCGATGATCAAGGTGAAGTCCTGCGCCCCGCCAAGCTCTGGTGCGACACCGAAACCAGCGCCGAAAACGACCGTCTACTGACTCATCTGGGCGGTGAAAAAGGCTCACTGGAACGCCTCGGCGTGGTTATCGCGCCGGGCTACACCGTGTCGAAGCTGCTCTGGACCAAAGAGCAGCACCCCGTGGTCTTTTCTCGCATCGCACGCATTCTGCTGCCCCACGACTACCTGAACTTCTGGCTGACCGGCCGCGCCTGCAGCGAATACGGCGACGCCTCCGGCACCGGGTATTTCAACGTGCGCACCCGCCAATGGGACTTGCAACTGCTGCGCGACATCGACGCCAGCGGTCGCCTGCAAGCCGCGCTACCAGAGCTGATCGATGCGCACCAAAGCGTCGGCACCATTCTGCCGACCATCGCCGAACACCTCGGCATCAACCCCAATGCGCTGGTCTCCAGCGGCGGCGGTGACAACATGATGGGCGCCATCGGCACCGGCAATATTCAGCCCGGCGCGATCACCATGAGCCTCGGTTCGTCCGGCACGGTCTACGCCTATTCCGAGGTGCCGAAAGTCAGCCCGGACGCTTCGGTCGCGACGTTCTGTTCGTCCAGCGGCGGTTGGTTGCCGCTGATCTGCACCATGAACTTGACCAACGCCACCGGCGCGATTCGCGAGTTGTTCAATCTGGACCTGGAGCAATTCAACCACCTCGTCGCGCAATCACCCATCGGCGCTGACGGCGTGAGCATGCTGCCGTTTCTCAACGGCGAACGCGTCCCCGCCCTGCCCCATGCCACCGGCAGTCTGCACGGCTTGACGCTGGACAACCTAACCCAGGCCAATCTGTGCCGCGCCGCCGTCGAAGGCACCACCTTCGGTTTGCGCTACGGGCTGGATTTGCTCCGCCACAATGGTTTACAAAGCCGCAGCATTTGCCTGATCGGCGGCGGTTCAAAAAGCGCGGTGTGGCGGCAGATCGTCGCCGACATCATGAACACCCCGGTGATCTGCACCGAACAAAGCGAAGCTGCCGCCCTTGGCGCGGCGATTCAAGCAGCGTGGTGCAAATCCTGGTCGAACGGCCACGAAGACACCCTCGCCGACCTGTGCCAGCGCTGCGTGAAACTCGATTCCAGCAGTGAAACCCTGCCGATTGCCGCCAACGTCGCGGCGTTTCAGCAGGCCTATGAACGCTATCAACAGCATGTCGCAACCCTATAAAGAGCAAACAATTATGTATTTGGTGTGTGGCGAAGCCCTGTTTGATTTTTTCAGTGAAGACGACGCCAGCGGTCTGGCCTCAAAAGTGAATTTCAAGGCGATTGCCGGCGGATCGCCGTTCAACGTCGCCGTCGGTTTGCGCCGTCTGGGCGTGGACTCGGCGTTGTTTGGCGGACTGTCCACCGACTACCTCGGCCGCCGCTTGCAGCAAGTGCTGCAGGACGAAGGCGTGTGCCCGGACTATCTGGTGGACTTCGCCGCACCGACCACGCTGGCCATGGTCGCCGTCGGTGCCAATGGCTCGCCGCACTACAGCTTTCGCGGTGAAGGCTGCGCCGACCGGCAGCTGAGTCTGGCGCATCTGCCAGCGCTGGGTCCTGAGGTGCGCGGCTTGCACATTGGCTCGTTCTCGCTGGTGGTACAGCCGATCGGCGACACCTTGCTGACCTTGGTGCAACGCGAAAGCGGCAAACGCCTGATTACCCTCGACCCGAACGTGCGCCTCAATCCCGAGCCGAACATTGATCTGTGGCGCGAACGCATCGCGACGCTGGTGCCGCTGGCCGATCTGATCAAGGTCAGCGACGAAGACCTGAGCCTGCTCTACCCCGAACAGGACCCGCAACGCGTAATCGAGGGCTGGCTCGAACAGCGCTGCCAGATCGTCTTCCTCACCCGTGGCGGCGACGGCGCCACTGTGTTCAGCCGCCAACACGGCACATGGTCAGTACCGGCAGCCTCGGTAAAGATCGCCGACACCGTAGGCGCCGGTGACACCTTCCAGGCTGCGCTGATCACCTGGCTGACCGAGCAAGGACTGGATTCGGTCGAAGGCGTGCAGCAACTCGCTCGCGAGCAGGTCGACGCCATGCTCAGGTTCGCCGTGCAAGCCGCCGCGCTGACCTGCAGCAAGACTGGTCCGGATCTGCCCTATCGTCATCAATTGAGCTGAGCGCGTAGACTGTCGGCCTTTTTGCGCACGACGGGATAACGGCTTTTGAATTACAGGCAGACGCTTGGACTACTGACACTCGCAACGCTACTGAGCGGGTGCGGCACCTCGCCGCCCCGCTCGCCGGAAGACATCTGCGAAATCTTCCGCGAAAAAAGCGACTGGTACGACGCTGCGCAAGTCACGCAAAAACGCTGGGGCGTACCGATTCAGGTGCCCTTCGCGATCATGTATCAGGAATCCGGCTACCGCTACGACGCCAAGACCCCGCGTAAATACCTGCTGTGGGTGATCCCGTGGGGCCGCGTCTCGACCGCCTCGGGTTATGCGCAAGCCAAAGATGAAGTCTGGGCCGACTACCAGAAGAGCACCGGCCGCAACTGGGCCGACCGCGAAGACTTCGACGACGCCATCGACTTTGTCGGCTGGTACATGGACAAGACCTATTCGATCAACGGCGTCTACAAGTACGACGCCTATAACCAATACCTCAACTACCACGAAGGCTGGGGCGGATTCCGCAACAAGACCTATGCGAGCAAAGCCTGGCTGATGCCAACGGCGCGCAAAGTGCAGAACCGTTCGGATGTGTACGCGCGGCAATATGCCGGGTGCAAGGAAGATTTGAATCGGGGGTTCTGGAGCCGGTTCTGGCATTGGTTGTAAACACGGAAATCGCCTTCAGCAGCGTCGGCATCGGCGATATGGGTGTCTCCATATACGAAAAAAAACTCCCCTGCCTAGCTGTCAACTCTGACAGCTAGGCAGGGGAGTTTTTTGTTTATCTACTGGATACAGGAGAGCGCTGGCGATCCTTCAATACTCATGGAAGAAAACCTTATGAGCGCGTTCGTGAAACCACTTATCGCCGTCGCATCATTGCTACCCATGTTCACCTTGGTAAACAACGTACAGGCTAGCCAACCGCAACCTGTTGGTCCTGACACGGGAGAATGCCGAGCATCTGGCGTGCTGGAAACATCCCGCGTTCTGGGCTATTGCGTGGTTGGCGGAGTGAAAAAGGCCTGGTTCAGAAATGCAAATCCGACCGAGCTGATAAACCTCAAACCTTTGCAGGCCAATCGCTCTTGCGACAGTAGTTTTCTGTCACAGAACATCATGACGGGAACTTGTGATCAACTTCTAGGACCGGTTTTGGGCAAAGTACCAGTGTTCTGGCGCGTAGCTTTCCCCAAAGACGAGCCCAAGCGCCTGCAACCCTTGCCGCTTGATACCGGAGCAGAACTGCGCGCCTCGACACTCTTTGGCAATGTGGCGGGCCAAAGCATCACCCTTTTGGGTAACACCGCTGTGGTGTGGCGCGTTGAGAAAGGAGGTGAACCGATCCAGGTCTCACTCCGAAATGACAACTGTCGGGTCGCCGCTATTGCTGATTCCAATGCTGATAGTTCCACGCTCGTAGCACTCAATTGCCCACATCTGCTGGGAAACCCCAAAGCTACAATCGCCACGTTCAATGGCACAAAGTACGTCATGAAAACGCTGAAACTCCCCCCAGCAGCGACGTTTTGTGACGTGGTCGGCATCAATAGCAAGAGTCAAGCTGCTGGCACTTGCCATTACGCCAACAACTTTACCGCTGCGACCTACTGGTCAGGACCTGATGCCGAGGCGAAAACATTGGTGTCCACCGAAAACTATTCGGTCGAAGTCGCATTCTTGAATAACAACGGTTCCGCCATCGTTAAAGTCCTGGTGGCACAAAATCAGGAAGTTCCGGCTTTCTGGCGCACCTCAACGGCCGATGCAGACCCTCTGCCTACGCCGCAAAACTTCAATAATTGCCGGGTGGATGCCTTGGCCCTGAGCGTTGACACAGCGCTCATGACTTGCGCCTCTGAAAATCTCTCCATACCCAATACCGTATTTTCCTGGAACCCGAATGGTGGTCTGAACAGTATTCAACCCACTGCGGGGAGTGACGAATACGTGGGAGAAGCAATATCTAACTCGGCGCTGGAGGCTGTCGGATCGTTTCAGGCGGGCCCTAACATAAGAGCCTTTATAAGCACACTGCCCTGACCTGATCATCGGCCAGAGGCAGCGTCGCCTCTGGCTCTACAGAACAGAAAAGTTGTAACTCACAATCAACCGCGTCTCATCCACATCCCGGGCAAACTTCTCATAGTTGGTCCGGTAAGTCGCATTCCTCAAACGCAGACTCACATCCTTGAACGTGCCCGTCTGAATCACATACTTCAACTCGCTGTCGCGTTCCCACTCCTTGCCTTCCTGATCACTGCCCAACACCTTGATGTGATCACCGTTCACATAGCGGGTCAGGAAGCTCAAACCGTTTATGCCAATAGCCTTGAAGTCATAGTCATAACGCAACTGCCAGGAACGTTCCTGCGCGGCGGCGAAGTCGTTGACCTGCACGTAGTTGACCAGATACGGATTACTGCCATCGAGGTACGGCATCGAGTTGTCGCCGTTCATGCGCTGCCAACCGGCGCTGAACGTGTGGCCGCTGTGCGCATAGGACAGCATGCCGCTCAACGCGCGGTTATCGATGGAACCGGCCTTGGCATCACCGCTGTCGGTACTTTTCAGCACGCGCAGATCCGCTTTAAGTACACCGCCAGCTAACGGTTGATTACCCAACAGCCCGACAAAGTGCTGACGATAAATGTCTTCCAGTTCGGCGTAGTGATACTGCGCGGTCAGGCGATCGTTGATCTTGTAGTCGAAGCCGTACATTTCGAAATGGTCGGCGGTGGTGTTGCACGCGTAGCGCTTGTTCTTGCAGTGCACGCGGATGTCTTGCGAATCGGTGGAATCCCGCGCGGTGTACTTGTCCAGGCGCGCGGCCATGAAGGTCAGATCCTTCACCTCTTTAGAAGTCAGCATGGCACCGTTGAACAGGGTCGGCAGCAAACGTCCGTCGTTGTATTTCAGCAACGGCAGATCCGGCAGCAACGCGCCGTACTTCAGCACCGTGTCAGAGACTTTGACCTTGGCGGTCAGGCCCATTTTTGCGTACTGACCTTTCGAGCCGCGCGGGTCGTTGCCGCTCGATGGCAACAAGCCGCTGTTGCTGCGGTCCGGGCTGGAATCGAGTTGAAAGCCGAGCATGCCCAGCGCATCAATACCAAAACCCACGGTACCTTCGGTGTAGCCCGATTGCAGGTTGAGAATAAAGCCCTGTGCCGACTCTTCACGCTTGGACGCGCCCTGATCGTTCGTGGTGTGCCCATCACGGAAATCGCGGTTGAAGTACACCGTGCGCGATTCGATTTTCGCCGTGGTGTCTTCAAGAAATCCGCTGGCCTGAACCTGTGCGGTAAAACCTGCGCACAGCACAACGGCTCCGAAGCCAAACGACTGGCGCGGGGTAATGAGGGGAAATGGGGGGCGCATGAAAAACTCCAACAATGCAGCGTTTGCGCAAGCGCGCAACAAGCCAGAAAAATAGCTCCCGTCCCGGGTCGAATTGAACCAGGAGAAAGTGAACACGCAGGGGTGAGCGGCAATGATGGCAGATGGCTTTGACGTGCTACAGGCGACTTTAGTCTGAATCTGACTGACGATTCTTCAACGCAGGGTCGTGGGAAAAGTTGCCGGCAATCAACGCCAATTCACAGCAAATGCCCGGTTTCACTGGGCCAAACACCTCATCTAAGGGTTTTCCCTATACCGCAAACCTGCCAGACCTACGGCTTTTGTGCCTTGAACGAGGCCGCTGAATCCTCCATCATCCGTCACCTGCTTATTCAACGGACGGAATTCAAGGCATGCTGGACGCCAACGCAACCCACATTACCCTCACGCTTGAAGGCGCCAACGCCGACCTGCAAGTCCTCAGCTTCACCGGTCGCGAAGCCCTCAACCAACCGTTCCGTTTCGACCTCGAACTCGTCAGCGCGCGCCCCGACCTCAAACTCGAAGAGCTGTTGCACAAGCCCGGCGTCCTGACTTTCGGCCCGACCGGCGAAGGCAAGATCCACGGTCTGGTCTATCGCATCGAGCAAGGCGATTCCGGCAAGACCCTGACCCGTTACAGCCTCAGCCTGGTGCCACAACTGGCCTACCTGCGGCACAACCACGATCAGCAGATCTTCCAGCAACTCACCGTGCCGAAGATCATCGCTCAGGTGCTTGAGGATCGCGGCATTCTTGCCGACGCCTACAGCTTCCAGCTCAACGCCGAATACCCGGAACGCGAGTACTGCGTGCAGTACGACGAATCCGACCTGCATTTCATCCAGCGCCTGTGCGAAGAAGAAGGCATTCACTTCCACTTCCAGCACAGCAGCAGCGGCCACAAACTGGTGTTCGGCGACGACCAGACCGTGTTCCGCAAGCTGAAACCGGTGAGCTACCAGCAAGACTCCGGCATGGCCGCCGACAAACCGGTGATCAAACGCTTCAACCTGCGTCTGGAAACCCGCACTACGCGCGTCAGCCGCCGCGACTACGACTTCGAAAAACCGCAGATCCTCCCCGAAGGCACGGCGAAAAGCACCTTTGCCCCGGACCTCGAAGACTACGACTACCCCGGCCGCTTCACCACCCGCGAGCGCGGCAAGTTCCTTTCCACCCGCGCGCTGGAACGCCATCGCAGCGACTACAAACTCGCCGAAGGCAAAGGTGACGAACCGACCCTCACCAGCGGCCATTTCCTCACGCTCGCTGAACACCCGCGCGCCGAGTGGAATGAACTGTGGCTGCTGCTGGAAGTCTTCCACGAAGGCAAACAACCGCAAGTGCTCGGCGAAAACGTCACCAGCGACGTCACCGACAACAAAAGCGATTTCCACCAGGGCTACCGCAACAGCTTCCTCGCCACCCCGTGGGACGCGCACTACCGCCCTGCCCTTGAACACCCGAAACCAAAAGTCCTCGGCAGCCAGACCGCCGTCGTCACCGGCCCGGCAGGTGAAGAAATCCACTGCGACCAATACGGCCGCATCAAAGTGCAATTCCACTGGGACCGCGACGGCCAGTCCAACGACAAAACCACCTGCTGGATGCGCGTCGCCAGCGGCTGGGCCGGCGCCGCGTACGGCGGCATCGCCATCCCGCGCATCGGCATGGAAGTCCTCGTCACCTTCCTCGAAGGCGATCCCGACCAGCCACTGGTCACCGGTTGCCTTTACCACAAGGAAAACGTCGTCCCCTACGACCTGCCGGCGAACAAAACCCGCAGCACCTTCAAAACCCTGAGTTCACCGGGTGGCAAGGGCTACAACGAGTTCCGCATCGAAGACAAGAAAGGCGTCGAGCAAATCTACATCCACGCCCAACGCGACTGGGACGAAAACATCGAGCACGACCAGAAGATCCGCGTCGGCAACGAACGGCACGACACCGTTGAAGCCAATACGCTGAGCGAATTCAAGGTTGAAGAACACCGCATCACCCATCTGGACCGCATCAGCGAAATGCGCGCCGACGAGCACCTGACCGTCGGCGTGACCCAGCACGTAAAAATCGGCACCGCTCAATTCGTCGAAGCCGGCAGCGAAATCCACTACCACGCCGGCGACAAGGTCGTGGTAGACGCCGGCATGGAACTCACCGCCAAGGCTGGCGGCAGTTTCGTCAAGGTCGACGCCGGCGGCGTGACCATCAGCGGCGCAGAAGTGAAGGTCAATACCGGCGGCGCGCCTGGCGTGGGCACAGGGATCGGGATTTTGGTGCCGTTGATTCCGGGGTTGGCAGACAAGGACAAATTCGGAAAATTATTAGAATCGGCGCCGCGAAGTCATAAAGCAAGATACCAACTCCTCGATGAGGAATCGGGTGAGCCGGCTATAGGAAGCCCCTATACATTAAAGCTTGCAGATGGAACGAAAGTCGCAGGTTTTACGGATCACGAGGGAAAAACTTTCTTGGCGCGTAGTGCAGAACCAGCAGAAGTCGAGCTTTTTCTTCCAGAGCGTAAACCAGAGCCTAAACAGCCTTTAATCAGAGCAGGTGAAAGTGCTCCTACGGAAATGACGCTGGACTATAGGGCCACCACGGAGGGTAATTAAATGCCGGTCATACAACCACCCGAAGCTCCAAAGAGTTGCACAACCACCAGTATTAAAGGCGAAGTGACGATTGGCACGGTCGCACCTCACAATCAGGGCTATCTGATGGAAAAAGCGAGGTACGCTGCTCGTTTTCCCAGATTAACCGTCAAGCCTCTCAAGGACGGCGGCGTCACTGATGTTGAGCTAAAACAGCTTGTTATGAGTGGACTTATCAAAGCTGATGAATATCGCCACGACTTCCGTTGGGACTATAAGGCAGAAGTCAGTTTTGATATGTCTCCCAAAAGACCTAAGCCTCCTATTCCGTTTCTGAGTACATCTTTGTTCCGAGACCAAAAACCTGATCCCGATCGGCGCCACACCATGACTTTTTTCCCAAGTGGAAGAACGTCAGGATTGCTACGCCGCCCTGACGTGATCATTGTCCAAAATCCTAAGACGCGCTGGCCGGGTACAAAAAGCCTCGACCATGATGGTGCGGAGCACGAAGACAATCTTGAACGAGTCGTAGAGGTCAAATTCCCCAAGGACTTTTTATCTCAGGATCAACGCCAAGACTACGAGCGTATTGCGGGAAAAAAAAACCGTTTTGCGGTACTTGAAGTAAGTGACTGCCGGGACGACGAGGATCGCGAACGAGATCAGGAATACAATAGGGAGCAGAGGCCAACCCGAGCGACTGACCCTGCCAAATGGATTCCTCTCTTACCACCAAAGCATCCCGGTCGCCCACCACGGCCTGCCCCGGTTCCGGTTCCTGCCTACGGGCCAGAACCTACAGCCCGCCCTGCTCACATCGAAAGTTGGACTCAACAAGTACAAAGCGCTGTCGACAGTTTGTTGGAGCAAGGAGCACAAGGTATTCGCCAACTATCTGAGGATGTACAGCAGCATTTGCACGAAGCCATAACATGGCTTGACGCTAAAGGTGAGTGGGTACGGAACGAAAGCCAGAATACTTGGCAATGGTTAAGTGAAAAAGGCGGGCAGATTCTAAGCTGGACGGATGATCAGTTGAGAGCAATCTGGTTGGAAGTACAGCGCTACACCGATGTCACCTTGGAGATGCTGAAAAAAATCAACTGGGTTCAAGTGCTTATTGATTTAGGCATAGCTGCGGCAACGGTTGTCGTTGTGGTAGCGATCGGTGCGGGACTAGTCAGTTTGGGGATTCCCGCAGCGTTGGTGTCAGGCTTCTTGCTATTAGTGCGCTTGGCTATCGCAGCCTGGGGAACATTAGCTGCAATTCTGAGTGCTGGCGCAGCAGCAGTCGGCACTGCAGTGGCAAGCGTAACTACAAGTGTTACTGGAGCCGTAGCGAGCTCGGCTGCGGCCTTCACCGGATTAGCTGTCGGACCGGCCGTAGCAGCACATTGAGATTAGAAAATGAATAAACTAGAAAAGCTTGTGGAAAATGCGCCAGATTTGTCGTTTGAGTTGGCGGACGGAACCTCAGTAGTGAGACTTGGCGTGATCGCTACGGTTTACTTTAAAGACGGTTACACAGCCGAAAAAAAGTTGAAAATAATCGAATGCTTTCGAAGATTCCATGATGAATTCGGAGCCAATCTTAAGGGTTTGCTTCAGGACAGCTATAAAACACTAACGTCGACAACATTAGAAAAAGCCATCACCAAAATCCAGACATCATCTGGTAATGACCGTTGCGAGCTGCACCTGACCAGTGCCACTAGTACCAAAGAGGCCGCAAGCTATGGAATTTCCACGCTTAATTCTCGAGAAATACACGAGGATAGCGAACGCTCGTATATAAAGTTGGTCTTCCCCTGGGAGTTCATTACCACAGACGAAGGGCGCGGCAATTACAAAGCATGGGTAACGTACCTTTGCAATCAGGTCGAAGCAGAGCATGGCTATGGCGGTTTATCGAGCATATTACCGTTCGACTACGACAGCTATATGCCCATAGAATTTGAACTCTCTCAAAAATATAGCGGATTGGACGTCGACTCCATGCCTCATAGTTTGGCATCGGAACTGGTCAACCATATAAAGGGAGTTAACTGGCAGTCGATTATTGGAAATTCATTCATCGAGAACCTAGGCGGAGAGTCCGTTCTGCGACAAAAATTAAGCGGAAGTGGGAACATCGATATTGTCAACTATGATAACGGAGTAATTATTCAAGCAGGCGAGTATCCTGAGTTAGGCCCGATAGGTGAAGGTGGTCTCGACTCGTACATCGCGGTTAATCGCATTCTGAAATTACTCCGAAATCCTGAACCCGATCAACTCCATCATTATTCTCCCTATGGAAACTGCTTCGAGGAGCATAGTACCAACCTTTGGTACGAGCGTTTTGATCAAAATGAGAGCATCGCCCCCCCGTCCCGTATCGAGTCAAATAAACCATGCACAAAAGATGGTTACTGGTTCACTCCCGCTAAAGCAAATTCGAGAAAATTTTTCAAACAAGGCGAGTTAATGCCTAGCTTCAATGACTCCGACTGGGGCGATACACTCTGGTATTGGTCGGGAGAAGAATAAATCGTTCGGCAGCGCTAACTTTTAGGTGTTGGACGAATCACGCAGAAAACACATTTAAATTTTACAATTAACTATTGCTCTGCGGAGACTTGGCCGCTGCGGCCAAGTTCAGGCATGAAAATATGCGAAAAAGACAAAAACTCTTCAGTGACGCCCATTACGAGAATTTCTTGAGAGAGCACGGTAACGCGACTGAGTTTTTAAAGGCAACGAAATTCAAGTCCGACACCCCCGAAGGTGAAGCGACACTTCGCTCAAGATTTGCTCAGCGCTTAGCACTTCGAAAGCTAATGGCCATGTATACAGCAGGTGAAGAGATATCATTGCTGATTCCTCAGCTTGAATGTCTAGTTGAAAAATATGAAATCCGGCAGGCGGCACTAGCCGCATCTGAACAAACTCCTGAAACTTCACCACTCGCAATAGACGATTGGCCACACGAGTATGAGGAATGCGTGCAAGTTATAGGCCTTTGCATCCTATTACATCGCACAGACCTGCTTAAGCGCTTTGTTAATCTGATAGATAATGCTGGGTATGCGAGCGACGATACACTGTACGAAGATCTACTCTGCAAAATATTACCTGGTAGAACTGATGTAGACCAATGGTACCACGATGTTTATTCTCCCCTAGTGCAAGCCATATATGCAAAAACCAAAGAAGAAGCCACAAATTTTCTAAAAGAATATTGCACCCAATGGTACCCAGCCTTTAAACAAGCTCCTTGGTATGATACTCATCTGCAGGGCGAAGAAGGAAACTATGTCGGATACTGGGCAATCGAGGCCGCGGCTATCGCCTTTTTGTATGGCATCGATGACAGCAAAATCGATCATATGGTTTATCCAAAAGATTTAGTCGAATACGCCAGAAACCATCAACCGCTTGATGAATATCAAATTGCTCGTATAGATGCAGGTCAACCATGCAGTATGACTGGTTATTGGTATACACCCGCACAAGCGAACTCGAGACGTTACTTCCTCCTGGGTGAAACAATGCCTATTTTTAGTGATTACAAACGGTGCGAAACCATTTGGTATTGGGCGACTGAAGAATAAAGGCGCCGGGGGTTTGAGGAAGAGAATCGATATGAGTACACGGCAGAAGTTCTTGAGCGATGCACGCTATTCTAATTTTTTCAGAAACAAGGAAAAGACAATTTTTTTCTTCGAAGAAAATACTTTTCAGGCAGACTCAGAGAACCAAGAAAAGTCTCTGAGAGCTCGTCACTTCCAAAAATTGATACTCAAAGAAATACTTATCCGCTACACAGCCGGAAATAAAATAAACACTCTAATCCCACTGGTGGAAAGTCTTGTCGACGGCTACGAAACACTTCAAGAAAAACTGGCTATCCATGAAGGCATTCCGAACATAACACCGTTAACCATTGATGACTGGTTAGATCAGTACGAAGAGTGCGTTCAAGTATTTAGTTTATGCATACTTCTCCATCGCACCGATTTACTAAAACGCTTTGTTGCACTTATTGATCCTGCAGGATACGCCGGCGACGACACGCTGTATGAAGACCTTATTTGCAAGCTTCTACCCGATCGATACGATGTTGACCGTTGGTACCACGACGTCTACACCCCCCTCGTCCTAGCCATCTACGAAGAAGATAAAGACGAAGCTTCAAATCTATTAAAAAAATACTGCGAAAATTGGTATCCGGCATTTAAACACGCTCCATGGCATGATTCGCACAAACAAGGTGACGAAGGCAGTTACTGTGGTTATTGGGCTTTGGAAGCTGGGGCTATAGCGTTTCTGTATGGCATTGACGACAGCAAAATCGATCACATGGTCTACCCCAAGGATCTCGTCGGGTACGCGAGATCGCAAGCCAAAAAGCCTTAAATCTAAAGTACGATATTCGTCACGGACATGACACTTGAAAATACGGCAGAAATATCTTACTGAAGTACATTACGAAAACTTCCTGACAAACTACGACGAAGAATTCGAATTCTGGAAGGACAAACTATTCACAGCAGACTCTCCTGAACAAGAGAAGTCTCTACGAGCCAGGAACTTTAAAAACCTCCATTTGGAGCATGTCTTTATGCTCTACACTGCCGGAGAGGATATACAAACTCTGATGCAGCCTCTGGAAACGCTGATTGCCAGCTATGAGGAACTCCAGAAATATCAGGCCACTTATGAGCAGATACCTAACATCTCTCCTCTGATTATTGATGACTGGCCAGATGAATATGAAGAGTGCCTGCAAATCATAAGCCTGTGCATCTTGTTGCATCGCACTGACTTGCTAAAACGCTTTGTCTTTTTAATCGATAGTGCAGGATATGCCCATACGGATACTCTGTACGAAGACTTATTGATCAAGGTGTTACCTGAGCGGGCGGATATCGATCAGTGGTATCACGATGTCTCCACGCCGCTGATACAGGCCATTTACGCTGAAGATAGGAATGAGGCATCCAGATTTCTAAGCAATTACTGCGAGAACTGGTATTCCGCCTTTGAGCAGGCACCATGGCATGACACGCACCACGATGGCGAGGAAGGAAGTTACGTCGGATATTGGGCTTTCGAAGCGGGTGCTATTGCTTACTTATACGGCATCGATGACAGCAAAATAGACCACATGATATACCCTAAGGATTTGGTCGAATATGCCAGAAACCATCAACTTTCTAATAAGCCAGGGGCGCTCGTTTAGATGCTGGCCTATCCAGTAGTCATGGCAGGAAATTGGTTTACGTCGGCGCAAGCCGACTAAAGCAAGCGGGGGTGTAGAGACGTGAAAAAGAGACAAAAATTCTTCAGCGAGACTCATTACAAGAACTTCCTAAGAGAGCACGACGAAGTTATAGATTTCTTGAAAACAAACACCTTTGAGTCAGACTCCCCTGAGGAAGAGGCAGCACTTCGCTCTCGGCATTTGCAAAAACTCGCGCTTGACCGGCTTTTGGCGGCTTATACTGCGGGCGAAGAGATCACTTCATTACCTCCCCTCTTAAGTGACTTGATTGATAAGTACGAGACCAGACAAGCAAAACTTGCCGCATTCGAAAACACTCCTGAAATATCACCACTCGCGATTGATGACTGGCCCTACCTCTATGAAGAGTGCGTACAAGTTATAGGCTTCTGTGTATTACTGCATCGTACCGACCTTCTTAAGCGCTTTGTAAAATTATTGGACGATGCGGGCTATGTCGGCAGTGATACTTTATTTGAAGACCTGCTAATTAAATTATTACCCGACAGAAAAGATGTGGACCAATGGTTTCACGATATCTATACCCCTTTAGTTCAGGCCATCTACGCAGAAAGCAAAGAGGAAGCATCCTCGCGCCTAGAGCAATACTGCTGCCAATGGTATTCAGCATTTGAACAAGCCCCATGGCACGACTTACATCTGCAGGGAGAAAATGGAAACTACGTCGGTTACTGGGCTATAGAGGCTGGAGCAATTGCATTTCTATACGGTATAGACGACAGCAAAATCGATCACATGGTCTACCCCAAAGATCTGGTCGAATACGCTCGCAGCCTGCAATCACAATGAGCTTTTCGAATGCCGCAGCCCCTCAGCCTGCCTTCTTTCGACGGCAGGCTTTTTTGAGGGGTGAACTCAAGCAGGCGCTTTCCAGTTCAACATTTGCTGCTGTGCGACCTGGAGCAAGTCATTGCCATCCTGCGTCAGCAGGTAAAGCGCATGGGTGATGTGTGGAATGTCTTGCACGTCGGCGTGCTTGAAGCACAGGCAATGCAGGGTTTCGAGCAGGTCGGCGGCGGCGCGGACGCGCTGGACGGCGGCTTCGAGGATGTCTTTCGGGTTGGCTTGGGTGTCGATGAGCAGTGTCGGGGTTTCGGTGACGTTGCTGCTGAGGGGGAGATAGCGGTTTTGTAGCGTTTTAATTATTGGCATTCTGAGTTACTCAACTGTATTAGAAGGTAACCGCCATAGCCGTGACCAAACGGTGGGAGGCGGCCGTGTACAGGCTTGGTCAACCGAGAACAGTTCAAACTCAGCTCGCCCGAAGGCGTCCTGCACACAGCCGCCACAGCTATGCACTTCACGGATCGTGAAATCCGAACGGTGCAAATGATGGCACATATGCAATGAACTTTTCTCAGGTGACCAAACCCGAACCACTGATTTTGCAGCGGCAACCGACAATAACCGCCCCGCTCCAACCGCCGAAAGCAGACAAGGCACCAGCCTTTGTAGGAATTCGCCAAACCTTCCTGAGAAAACCGCCGCACTGCCTGACAGCCGGCGTTCAGCTCGGTTAACCATCCCTTAACGCCGTGGTCAAAAACTCTACTGAACCGCACGCCCTCAGCCGTTTTGGCTGTCGCCCAGTGCGGCAGGTTCGGGTGCATCACGCCGAACTCTAGAACCGCCACTCGGGAGTCCTTTCATGAACATTCGTCCTTTATTGCTCACCGCCGCCCTCGCCTGCACCGCGTTTGCCGGGCTGGCCCAGGCCAATGACACATCTGCCACTTCCAAAGCCGTGCCGTATGAGTACGGCATGCCGCTGCATGTGGCCAAAGTGGTGTCGTTGACCGAGCCGCCAACGCAACTGTGCAAAGTGGTCACGGCCGATATGAAGTACATCGACAATGCCGGTAAGCCTGAAGAAATCAGCTACCGGAAATTGTCTGACGCGTGCAACTTCCAGAACTGACAGAAACGTCTGATTTGCGGGTTTGCGGTAGGCGTGGGGAGTTTCGGCGGTTATGCTCGGAGCCCTCCTCACTGCCGCAAGGATTCGCCATGCAGTTGTCGTTTCGCTCGTTGTCGGGCTTCACGTGTTCGTTGTGTTTTTTGCTGGCGCTGGCCTGGGGCGTTTTCCCGGAGAGGCTGCTGGCGATCTGGAGCATCGAGTACTCCGACGCTGCCGGGTTTGTCGCGCGGCGCAGTGCGGTGCTGTTTGCGGCGTTGGGGGTGATGTTTTATCTGGTGCGCAACGCACCGCCGTCGCTGGGGCGCAATGCGCTGAGCAACGGATTTATCGTCGGTTGTTTTGGTTTGGCGGTGCTGGGGTTTGCGGAATGGCTCAACGGTCATGCCGGCCCCGGGATTTTGCTCGCGGTGCTGGTCGAGTTCGCGCTGGGCCTTGGTTTTGTGCAGGCCCGGCGCGTGACGGTCGAACTGGGTGAAACGGTGCGTTAAACGACTCTGGAGCGAGGGCTGTAGTGATGTTGCACAGTTTGCTGGTTCAGATCCGAGCGCAGCCCGGCGATCAGTTCATTGATTTCACGACAGCCATTGAGATGGCTGGCGTCGATGCCACTGACCAGCAGATCGACCTGATCGGTCTGGTGATCGCCGAAAACCTTGACGGTCATCGACAAGTCCGGCGACAGCGTGCACTGGCAGCGTTTCGGCAGAAAACTGCTTTCAATGATATTGCGTAGTTCCAAGGCAGACAGAAACATGGCGAAACCCTCTCCTTACTGTGAGATGCCAATCAAGTATTCACGCTGACCGTTGCTGCCCCTGCACGGGTGTGTCCCCGCTGTTTCCCTGGTGCGACAAGCGGTGGTACTGCGAAATGCCCATTGGAGTGTAGGCGCCCAAGGCCGGTGCGCCGCACTGAAAAGACGCATAAAGCGTGCCTTTCATCGGTTCATTTTCACCCTCATGAAATCAAGCACTTGGCGGCGGTGCCAGTATTTGGCTACTTGCAAATTGCAAGAATGGCCTCGGCGGGCACTGCAATTTGCAACTCGACGCTGGTTTGCAATCACGGCCCATGACGGTAAGAATGCCTGTTTTCCACCCTACACCCGCACGGAGGCTTCCATGGGTTCTTTCCGCGTTTACGCGACCACCGGGCTGTTCATCGCCAGCCTGTCCACCCTCGCCCACGCCGCCAAACTTGAAGACGTCGCGCCGTTCCCGAAGGCTGAAGCCGGCTTCACCCGCCAGGTTATTCACTTGCCCAAGCAAGAGCAGGAAGAGAACTTCCAGGTGGAAATCCTCGCCGGCAAAACTCTGGAAGTGGATTGCAATCGCCAGCGTTTGGGCGGTGTTCTCGATGAGAAGAATCTTGAAGGCTGGGGTTATCCGTTCTATCGGCTGGAAAAAGTCATCGGGCCGATGAGCACGATGATGGCCTGCCCGCCCGGCAGCCAGAAGAAACGCGCGTTCGTGCCGGTCGTCGGTGACGGTTTCATGCTGCGGTACAACAGCAAGTTGCCGGTCGTGGTGTATGCGCCGTCGGACGTCGAGGTGCGTTATCGCATCTGGTCGGCGTCGGACAAAGTCGGTACAGCCCTGCAGGAATAACCCGACCAAGGAGTGCGTCGCTTGATTACCTGCCACGTCCGATACGTCATTGATCCCTACCAATTGCCCGAGTTCGAGGCCTACGCCAAGGCCTGGCTTGGCATCGTCGAGCGCTTGGGCGGCACGCATCACGGCTACTTTTTGCCGTCCGAAGGCGCGAGCAACATCGCTTATTGCCTGTTCAGTTTTCCGTCACTGGCGGATTACGAAAGCTATCGGCACATCGCGATGACCGATCCGGAAAGCACCGCACTGGTGGCCAGCCTTGTCGAGAAGAAGTTTATCGTCAGCTACGAGCGCAGCTTCCTGCGCCCTTTGCTGCCGTAAGCCGCTTCATGCCGAGACGCCGCACAACGCGGCGCGCTCCGCGACATGGCGCAGGCTGTCGAAGTTGATATTGGCGCCCGAGTCGATCGCCACAAATGTCTGCTCGCGCACCCCGGTTCGCGCTACGTATTGCTTGATCCCGGCCACGGCCAAGGCGCCGGAAGGTTCGGTGATCGAGCGGGTATCGTCGTAGATATTCTTGATCGCTGCGCAGAGGTCGTCGTTGCTGACGGTGATCACTTCGTCGACGCAAAAGCGGCAGACCTCAAATCCGAACGCGCCGATCTGCGCGACCGCCACGCCATCGGCGAACGTCCCCACAGTGGGCAGCACGACGCGTTGATCAGCTTCCAGCGCAGCTTTCAGGCACGCTGAATGTTCCGATTCGACGCCGATGATTCGCACTTCCGGGCGCAGGTATTTGACGTAGGCCGCGATTCCGGCGATCAGACCGCCACCGCCCACAGGGATAAAAATCGCATCCAGTGTGCCTTGATGCTGGCGGAGGATTTCCATCGCCACGGTGCCCTGCCCGGCGATCACCTCAGGGTCATCGAACGGAGACACGAAGGTGCGCCCGGTCTGTTCCGCCAGTTGCAGTGCATGGGCCAGCGCGAACGGGAAACTCTCGCCGTGCAGCAATGCTTCAGCGCCGCGACTGCGCACACCCAGCACTTTCAGTTCCGGCGTTGTCGCCGGCATGACGATGGTCGCCGCAATCCCCAGCTCGCGTGCGGCCAACGCCACGCCTTGCGCGTGATTGCCTGCCGATGCGGTGATCACCCCGCGCGCCTTCTGTTCGTCACTGAGTTGCACCAGTTTGTTGTAGGCGCCACGGATCTTGAAGGAGAACGTCGGTTGCAGGTCTTCGCGCTTGAGCAGAATCCGGTTGCCCAACGCCTCCGACAGCGCCGGCGCCGCTTGCAAAGGCGTGCGCACCGCGAGGTCGTACACCGGCGCGGCGAGGATTTTTTTCACGTAGTGCTCAAGCAGGGTTTGCTGATCGTATGTGTAACTCATGAACATCTCCTTGGCAGAATTCACACGGTCCCTGTAAGAGCTGCCGGAGGCTGCGATCTTTTGACTTTGGTTTTTCTAAATCAAAAACAAGATCAAAAGATCGCAGCCTCCGGCAGCTCCTACATGAGCCACATTTCAAAAACCCCGGAGACAGAAAGTAAAAACCCGCCTCTAGGGCGGGTTGGGTGCTGCAGTCGTGAGCTAGCCCGCCAAATGAGGAATGGCGGTAATAATCATTGGCTGGCAACGCGATACAGTCGAAGTCATGGGCTGGAAATTAGCCTGCGCGGTGCTGGCAAGTCAATGGCCAATTTTGCGCGGCGGCGTTAGTCTGGCGACTCTCTCATCACACCACGGAAGGAATGCATGATGTCGATCGCCCTGCCCCTCACGGCTTTGCTCGCGTTTAGCGGTTACACCGTTTCGGTGATGCTCCAGGCTGAACAGTCGTTGATCGACTTCGGCATCAGCCTGATGTCGCGGCCCGATACCGCGCAGGTGGTGATTGATCTGTATCTGCTGGCCGCGCTGGCGGGTATCTGGATGGTTAAGGATGCGCGGTCGCGTGGGCAGTCGGTTTGGTCGGTGGTGCCATATTTGTTGTTGACGGCGGTTTTCGTATCGATCGGGCCGTTGTTGTATCTGGTGGTGCGTGGGATTCGCGAGCGGCGCAAGGCGGTGGAAAAGTTCAGTCAGATACTATGAACACCTGAAAACCCTGTAGGAGTGAGCCTGCTCGCGATAGCGGAGTGTCAGCCAAAGATGAGGTGACTGACAGTCCGCTATCGAGAGCAGGCTCACTCCTGCACTGGAATGTCGTGGGATTCAGCCCTTTTTTACGGCGACGAACGCCACCGTTTCATACGGCACCGTCACCACATCCCTCCCACGCAGTTCCGGCTCTGTGGCGATTAACGCACGAATCTGTTCATCGACTTTCGCCCGTTGCGCCTCTGGCAGCGCGGCGATGAAACTGGTGGAGCGCACCCGATTGAGAATCACGTCTTCCGGCGAGCCGGTATGGCCATGGTGAAACCGCTCGACCTGCAGAGGCGCGAATGCCGGATGCGGAAACGCTTTACGCCAGGCGCCGGTGTAATAGCGTGGTGTGTCACCCTCCAGCGCATTGACGATGGCGTCCAGTTTCGGCACCCAACTGACGTCGGTGTCACGCAGGTTCCAGATCAGCCCCAACTTGCCTCCGGGCTTGAGTACTCGAGCGATTTCGATCAGCGCCTCGGCACTGGCGAACCAGTGAAACGCTTGCGCGCAAATCACCGCATCGACTGAAGCGTCCGGCAACGGCAGATCGGTCGCCGTGCCGCTCACGGCCAGCACATCAGGCCAGGCGTCAGACAGCTTTTCCAGCATCTGCGGCACCGGTTCAACCGCGATCACTTGCGCGCCCGTCGCCACCAGACGGCCGGTGAACTTGCCGGTGCCGGCGCCCAGATCGATCACGGTCTTGTGCCCATCCAGGCCCAGCGTCGCGGCCAACCACTCACTGACCTGCGGTGGATAGTCCGGCCGACCTTTCACATAGGTGTCGGCAGCGCTTTTGTAGCCGGCAGCGGCTGAATGATGGACGTGATCGGTCATGGCAACTCTCCTTACGGCAAAACATCGGATCGACGGCAGACGCTCCCGAGCATAGCGCTTGAATTTACGCTTACCTTGAACAGTCACTGATAAAGCAATGAATAAAAATTCACCCTGTGGTGTTCAAAGTGAAACATAACTTTCTGTGGAGCCTTGCCCATGACTATCCGTTCCGTTATGTTCGCCGCCCCGTTGTTACTGGTCGCGGCGATGTCCAGCCAATTGGCCCTGGCCAATGGCGATGAAGACGCGCCGGTGCAGAAGCCGGAATGCCCCAAAGGCCAGGTCTGGGACAGCAAAACGCAGAAGTGTGTGATGCAAGTCAGCAAAGCACTTTCGGATGCCGACCGTACTGATTACGCCTATCGCCTTGCCAAGGCCGGTCGCTATGAAGAAGCCCTGGCGCTGCTCGACACGCTGAAGCAACCGCACACCGCCAAGGCCCTCAACTATCGCGGTTACGCCACGCGCAAGCTGGGGCGCACTGACGAGGGCATCGGTTATTACCTGCAATCGGTAAAACTCGACCCGCAGTACGCGCAAGTGCGCGAATACCTCGGCGAGGCCTATGTGATCAAAGGCCGCGTTGACCTGGCGCAGGAGCAGTTGCAGCAGATCCAATCGATTTGCGGCACGTCGTGCGAGGAATACCAGGACCTGGCCGAAGCCATCAACGACTCATCGAAAACCTGAGCATTTATAAGGGCCGCCATCATCTTCAACGATCAGGCATTCAGAGCAGAACTCGGGCAGCACCTGGCGCGACTGTGGCGCTACGGGCTACTGCTGTCGCGCAATCGGCACGTGGCCGAGGATCTGGTGCAAGCCACCTGTGTGCGAGCGCTGGAGCGCGCCAGTCAGTACATCGCCGGCACGCGTATGGATCGCTGGTTGCTGAGCATTCTGCATTCGATCTGGCTCAATGAAGTGCGCGCTCGGCGCGTGCGTCAGGGTGCGGGCCAGGTCGATGCCGACGGCCAACTGGCGTTTGATGGTGAGTACGCCGCGCAGACGCATGTGATGGCCGCGCAAGTGATCCGCCGCGTCGATGCGCTGCCCGAGACCCAGCGCGAAACGGTCTACCTCGCCTATGTCGAAGGCTTGTCCTACCGCGAAGTCGCTGAAATCCTGCAAGTGCCGATCGGCACGGTCATGAGCCGTCTGGCCACCGCCCGCCTCAAACTCGCCGAATACCCACCGTTGCAGGCAGTGCCGAAGTCCACCGAAGGAGACCGATCATGAACCCACCTTCGGATGAGCAACTGGTCGCCTACCTCGACGGCGAACTCGACGGCGACTATCGCCATCAACTCGACAACGCCATTGCCGAAGACTCACTGCTGAGTCTGCGCGTGCAATGGCTCAGCCGCAGCAACTTGCCGTACAAGAATGCCTATGACGAACTGGCGCAACAGGCACCGCTGGATCGCCTGCAAGCGCGGCTGGATGCAATTCCTTCGCCGCAGCGTCCGGGCTTCAACCGCCGCTGGTTTATCGGTGGCGCCGCCGCAGCGCTAGTGGCCGGTGGCGTATTGGCCGACCGGTTATTCCTCGGCTGGCGTGCGGCGCAATCGAACAACTGGCGCGGATTGGTTGGCGATTACATGGCGCTGTATGTGCCGCAGACGCTTGATCATCTGCCCACCGACGAGGCGAACCAACGCGCGCAATTGCGCACGATTGATGCACGCCTTGGCCTGAACCTTTCGCCAGCTAATTTGAAGTTGTCTGGTGCCGAATTCAAACGAGCGCAGATGCTCGAGTACGACGGCGTGCCGATTGCGCAGATCGTTTATCTGGATGCCAAACATGGGCCATTGGCACTGTGTGTGACCCGCTCGAACAGCGGCAGTCAGCCGCTGGCGCACGAGCGTCGGCATGAGATGAATGTGGTGTATTGGACTGAACGTGAACATGCATGGATGTTGATCGGACGTACCTCGGCGGCAGAACTTGAGCAACATGCGGGACTGCTGCGTTCACAACTGCTGAAAGTGTAAGAAAGCGGTAGGCCTTCGCCGTCTCGAGATCGCGTACACCGAGCGGTGAAGATGGTGGCTGATCCAGCGCTTTCGCGAGCAAGCTCGCTCCCACAGGGGCTTCGGGTGTTCATAGATTCTATGTACATCCAAAAACCACTGTAGGAGTGAGCCTGCTCGCGATGGCGATGTGTCAGTCAAATTTGCCCAACCTGACACACCGTCATCGCGAGCAGGCTCACTCCTACATGGGGTTATTCGCAGGTTAGACGGTAGTGGGCAACCACAACCGGAATCGTGCTCCGCCCAGCGGTGAAGACTCAACGGTCAACGTGCCGCCCTGTGCTTCCAGTGCCCGACGGCTGATCGCCAGCCCCAGCCCAAACCCACCCGTAGCCCGATCGCGGCTGCGATCGAGTCGATAAAACGGCTCGAAAATCCGCTCACGCTCATCATCGGGAATACCGATGCCGTCATCATCGACCCAGATTTCACAGCCCTCGGCATTGACCTGCACGCCAATCTGAATGCGTTTTTCGCAATAGCGCATGGCGTTGCGCAGCAGGTTCTGGATCGCCCGCGCGGTCAAGCGTGGATCGAGCGAGAAGCGTTCGAGCTGACCGTGCAGCAACACATCGATGACGATCTCCGGCGACTCCAGCTCTTCATCGACACTGCCCAGAATACTGTCGATGAACTCATCCAGCGACACTTCGACCTGCTCCGGCAGTTGCGCCGGATTCTGCAAACGGCTGTAGGAAAGCAACTCCAGCACCAGTTCATCCAGCTCGCGAATGTGCGCGACCAGTCCCAGCAAGCGTTCGCGACTGGCGGTCGGCAAGTCATCGGACAGCGCCAAAGCCAGGCCGAAATCCAGACGCGTCAGCGGCGTACGCAGTTCATGGGACACGGCGTTGAGCAGGTCACGTTGCTGATTGAGCAGGTTTTCGATATCGCCGGCCATGGTGTCGAAAACATTGGCGAGGCTGCCGATGTTGGAGCTCGGGGCGATTTTTGTGCGCTCGCTCAAGTGACCTTTACCGAAGCGTTCGGCAGTGCCTTTGAGCCGTTCCAGATCACGCCAGTGCGGGCGCAGCCACATCAACAGGCAGGCGAGCAGACTCGCGCCGATCAGCACGTTGATGCTCCAGTACAACAGATTGACGTCCAGCGGGTCCGGCGGCACGACCATTTGCACGGCGGTGGTGTCGTCCAGCGGCGTCACCGCCAGCGTGCGCCAGCCCCAGTCGCCAATGCGTACGACGTTTTCACCACGGCGCAGGCGTTGCTGCTCGATAGCGGTGAACCCGGCATCGTCGATCCGCGCGAGGACGATGTGCAGCGGCTGGAAATCCTTGTCCATCGACGCCGCCAGCGCCGGCCACTGCTCCTGCGGCACGGCGTGAAACTGGCGAGTAATCAGCGATTGCAGACCGCGCGAATAATCGAGGTTGTAAGTGACGAAGCGATCCCGGAAGGCCATGACCACCAGATCCGGTACCAGATAGATCGCTGCGCTGTACGAGACAATCGTCACCAGATACAGGCGAAACAGGATGCGAAACATCAGTTCAGCATTCCCACTCGGAGCGGCTGAACAGATAGCCCTTGCCCCACACGGTCTTGATCTTGCGCGCCTCGCCCGCATGGTCGTCGAACTTGCGGCGCAACTTGGAAATCGCCACGTCCACCGAGCGGTCGGTGCCGTTGAATTCGATACCGCGCAGGCGTTGCAGGATCTGATCGCGGCTCAACACTTCGCCTGCATGGCGAGCCAGCACCACGAGCAAGTTGTATTCGCCGCTGGACAGCTCGACCGGCTGATCGCGCCACGTCACGGTGCGCTCGGACAGGTCGATGCACAGATTGCCCATGAGAATGCGGTCATTGGCGGTCAACGGTTCACCGAGACTGCTGCGGCGCAACAAGGTGCGCACCCGGGCCAGCAACACGCGCGGCTCGCAGGGTTTGGTGACGTAATCGTCGGCGCCCATTTCCAGGCCCAGCACCTGATCGTGGCTGTCATCGCGAGCCGTCAGCATCAGGATCGGCAGCGTCGCCGAATCGGCGCGCAATAAACGGCAGACTTGCAGGCCATCAAGGCCGGGCAGCATCAGGTCGAGGATCACCAGATCCGGCGGATTGACCCGCGCCCGCTCGCGCACATGGTCGCCACGGCCGATCACGCTGACGGAATAACCGTTGCGCTCCAGGTAGCTGGAAATCAGTTCGGCGAGGGCGGTGTCGTCTTCGACCAGGAGGATGTTGGGCATGGGTGATCCAGATATTGCTGTGGTGGATGTCAGACCGCTTTCGCGAGCAAGCTCGCTCCCACAGTGGATTTGCACTGTTCACAAAACCCATGTGGGAGCGAGCTTGCTCGCGAAAGCGGTTTAACCGTCACAAAAGAATTCAAGACCTGAAGGATATACGCCCTCGCCCATCCCTGAGCAAAACCCTTACACAATTTCACACAGCGCCTACAAAGCTTCACCGCTAATCTCGGCGTCTGCCCGTAGGATGCGGACATCAATATTGGGGGTTGTACATGTCGAACAAACTGCTGGCCGGGCTCGGCCTGATCGCGATGGCGCTGACGCTGAGCGCCTGTGATTCGTCCTCGAAGGCAGAGGATCAGACGCCACCGGCCACGGTGCGCATCGAGACGATCGAAGCGCATCCCCTGACGATCAGCAGCGAACTCAGCGGCCGCATCGCCGCGCCACGGATTGCCGAAGTACGGGCACGGGTGGCCGGTGTGGTCTTGCAACGCACTTTCCGCGAAGGCAGCGACGTGAAAAAGGGCGACGTGCTGTTCCGCATCGATCCGGCGCCGTTCAAGGCTGACCTCGACAGCGCCGAAGCTGCGCTGCGCAAGGCAGAAGCCAATGCCTTTCAGGCGAAACTGCAAGAGCAGCGCTATGCCCAGTTGATCGGCGACAAGGCCATCAGCGCTCAGGACTACGACAACGCCCGCGCCAATGCCCGGCAAACCGCCGCTGACGTTGCGGCCAACAAGGCGGCCGTCGAGCGGGCGAAACTGAATTTGGGTTATGCCACCGTCACCGCGCCGATTTCCGGTCGCGTCGGCCGTGCGCTGGTCACCGAAGGCGCACTGGTCGGGCAGAACGAAACCACACCGCTGGCACTGATTCAGCAGCTCAACCCGATTCACGCCGACCTCACCCAGTCGACCCGTGAACTCAACGAATTGCGCCGCGCGTTCCGCTCCGGGCAGTTGCAGGAAGTCGGCCAGGATCAGGTCAAAGCCACGCTGATTCAGGATGACGGCAGCCTGTATCCGCTGCCAGGCAAATTGCTCTTCAGCGACATCACTGTCGACCCGGGCACTGGCCAGATCATCCTGCGCAGCGAATTCCCCAATCCGGATCTCGACTTGCTGCCGGGCAGTTTCATTCGCGTGCGTCTCGAGCAGGCAACTATCCAGAACGGCATCACCGTGCCGCAACGCGCCGTGCAGCGCGACAGCGCCGGTATTGCCCAAGTGCTGACCGTCGACGAACAGATGCGCGTCGCCGAACAACCGGTGCAACTGGGCGCGGTGCAGAACAATCGCTGGATCGTCACCGGCGGCCTCAAACCCGGCGACCGCATCGTCATCGAAGGCCTGCAACACGCCCGCCCCGGCGAAACCGTGCAGATCGACGACACCCCTCTTCCACTTGCCCAGACCTCTGGTCAGTAAGCAGGACGCTTTTCTATGCCGCAGTTCTTTATCGACCGCCCGGTGTTTGCCTGGGTCGTCGCGCTGTTCATCTTGTTGGCCGGTGCGCTGGCCATTCCGCAGTTGCCGGTGGCGCAATACCCCGACCTCGCCCCGCCGCAAATCGAAATCTACGCCGTGTATCCCGGCGCCTCGGCGCAGACCGTCGATGAAAGCGTGGTCAGCCTGATCGAGGAAGAGCTTAACGGCGCCGATCACTTGCTGTATTTCGAATCGCAAAGCAGCCTCGGCAGTGCGACGATCAAAGCCACGTTCCAGCCGGGTACCAACCCGGAGCTGGCGCAAGTCGACGTGCAAAACCGTCTGAAAGTGGTCGAGTCGCGTCTGCCGCAAGCAGTCAATCAGCAAGGTTTGCAGGTCGAGAAGGTTTCGTCCGGTTTTCTCTTGCTGATCACCCTGACGTCCAGCGACGGCAAGCTCGATGACGTAGCGCTCAGTGATTATCTGGCGCGTAACGTGATGAACGAGATCAAGCGTCTGGACGGTGTCGGCAAGGCGCAGTTGTATGGCGCCGAACGGGCCATGCGCATCTGGATCGATCCGCAGAAGCTGATCGCGTTCAACCTGACACCGGCTGACGTCAATGAAGCCATTGTGGCGCAGAACGCCCAGGTGTCCGCCGGCAGCATCGGCGATCTGCCCAATCCGTCCAGCCAGGAAATCACTGCGACCATTCTGGTGAAAGGCCAGTTGTCGACGCCGCAAGAGTTTGCCGACATTGTCCTCAAGGCCAATCGCGACGGCTCTACCGTGCGCATCGGTGACGTCGCGCGGGTCGAGATCGGCAGCCAGGAATACCAGTTCGGTACGCGTCTCAACGGCAAGCCGTCCACCGCTGTCGGCGTGCAGTTGTCGCCGGGCGCCAACGCGCTGAACACCGCGACCCTGGTGCGGGCGAAGATGGATGAGCTGTCGCGCTACTTCCCGGCGGGCGTGGAATACAAGATTCCGTACGACACTTCGCCGTTCGTCAAAGTCTCGATCACCAAAGTGATTTACACCTTGGGCGAAGCGATGCTGCTGGTGTTTGCGGTGATGTTCCTGTTCCTGCAGAACGTACGCTACACGTTGATCCCGACGCTGGTGGTACCGGTGGCGCTGATGGGCACGTTCGCGACCATGCTCGCGCTGGGCTTCTCGATCAACGTACTGACCATGTTCGGCATGGTCCTGGCGATCGGCATTCTGGTGGACGACGCCATCGTGGTGGTGGAGAACGTTGAGCGGATCATGGCCACCGAGGGCCTGTCGCCCAAGGAAGCCACGCGCAAGGCTATGACGCAGATCACCGGCGCGATCATCGGCATCACGCTGGTGCTGGTCGCGGTGTTTATTCCGATGGCGTTCATGCAAGGCTCGGTCGGGGTGATTTACCAGCAGTTCTCGCTGTCGATGGCAACGTCGATTCTGTTCTCGGCGTTCCTCGCCCTGACCCTGACGCCGGCATTGTGCGCGACGCTGCTCAAGCCGATTGCCAAGGGCGAACACCACGAAAAATCCGGGTTCTTCGGCTGGTTCAACCGCCGCTTCGAGCGCCTGACTGATCGCTATCAGGGTTGGGTCGGCTATGCGTTGAAACGCAGCGGCCGTTACCTGTTGATCTACGCTGTGCTGCTGGTTGGACTGGGCCTGTGCTTTGCGCGTCTGCCCTCCTCGTTCCTGCCGGTGGAAGATCAGGGCTACACCATCACGGATATTCAACTGCCGCCCGGTGCGACCAAGAATCGTACGGTGGCCGTGGCTGAACAGCTTGAGGCACATAACGCCGGCGAGCCGGGGATCAGTGACACGGTGGTGATTCTCGGTTTCAGCTTCTCCGGTAGCGGCCAGAACGCAGCCTTGGCGTTCTCGACGCTGAAGGACTGGTCGCAACGCAGCAGTGATGATGCCGCCAGCTCGATTGCCGATCGCGCCAATATCGCACTGACTGAAATCAAGGACGCCATGGCGTTCTCGGTGCTGCCACCGCCCGTGGATGGCCTCGGCACATCGAGCGGCTTCGAGTTCCGCTTGCAGGATCGTGGTGGCCTTGGCCATGCGACCTTGATGCAGGCACGCACTGAGTTGCTCGCGGCAGCCGAGAAAAGCCCGGTGCTGATGAACGTGCGCGAAAGCGCGCTGGCCGAAGCGCCGCAAGTGCAATTGGTGGTCGACCGCAAACAGGCGAATGCCTTGGGCGTATCGTTTGCCGATATCGGCAACGTGCTGTCGACTGCCGTCGGCTCCAGCTACATCAACGATTTCCCCAATCAGGGGCGCATGCAGCGTGTTGTCGTGCAAGCCGAAGGCGATCAACGCAGCCAGGTGGCCGATCTGCTGAAAATGCATGTGCGTAATAGCGCCGGGCACATGGTGCCGCTGTCGGCGTTCGTGCAGGCCAACTGGATTCAGGGCCCGGCGCAGTTGACCCGTTACAACGGCTATCCGGCGATTGCGATTTCCGGCGAACCGTCGCCGGGCCACAGTACCGGTGAGGCCATGGCGGAAATCGAACGTCTGGTGGCGCAGGGGCCGAAAGGTCTGGGTCAGGAATGGACCGGGTTGTCGTTGCAGGAACGCTTGTCCGGCAATCAGGCGCCGATCCTCCTCGGTCTGTCGCTGCTGGTGGTGTTCCTGTGTCTGGCGGCGCTGTACGAGAGCTGGTCGATTCCGACTTCGGTGTTGCTGGTGGTGCCCCTGGGCGTGCTCGGCGCGGTGCTGGCAGTGACCTTGCGCGGCATGCCCAATGATGTGTTCTTCAAGGTTGGCCTGATCACCATCATCGGTCTGTCGGCGAAGAACGCGATCCTGATCATCGAGTTTGCCAAGAGCCTGTATGACGAAGGTCACGATCTGATTGATGCGACGTTGCAGGCTGCTCGCTTGCGCTTGCGGCCGATCGTGATGACGTCGCTCGCGTTCATTCTCGGCGTGGTGCCATTGGCCATTGCCACGGGTGCCAGTTCGGCGAGTCAGCAAGCGATCGGTACTGGTGTGATCGGTGGGATGATCACCGCCACGCTGGCAGTAATCTTCGTACCTGTCTTCTTCGTCGTCGTCATGAAGCTCGTACAACGATTCACTAAGCGCCTCTGATCCAAACTGTAGCTGCCGCAGGCTGCGATCTTTTGACTTTGCTTTTAGAAGATCAAAAGATCGCAGCCTTCGGCAGCTCCTACAAAAGCAGGGTGGCGTACGCTATGGTGCAGAGACAGTTCACCAACGTGAGTCCCCATGCGCTTCCTCGCCCGCACCCACCCTCGTCTGTCTGCCGCCGCCCTCCTCGGCCTCGCTACCGGTCTGTTGGTCCCCGCCGATTCCATCGTCAGCAAAATCCTCATCGGCTGGAACGCTGGCGTGTGGACCTACCTGATCCTGATGTTCTGGCTGACCGTGCGCGCCAAGGCCCCGGACGTCAAACGCATCGCTGAAGTCGAAGACGAAAATGCCGGGCTGGTGCTGTTCGTGGTGTGCATCGCCGCGCTGGCGAGTTTGGCGACCATCACCTTCGAGCTGGCTGGCAGCAAGGACCTGGAAACCACGCGCAAACTGCTGCACTACGGTTTCACCGCGCTGACGGTGATTGGTTCGTGGCTGCTGATCGGGGTGATTTTCTGCGTGCACTACGCGAGGTTGTATTACACCTGGGATGGCAAGGAGCCGGCGCTGCGCTTTGCCGAAGGGCTGACTACCCCCAATTATTGGGACTTCCTGTACTTCTCCTTCACCATTGGCGTCGCCGTGCAGACTGCCGATGTCGGCGTGGCCACCCGCGATATCCGCAAAATCGTCCTGGCGCAATCGTTGATCGGCTTCGTATTCAACACCGCGATTCTGGGATTTTCGATCAATATCGCCGCCGGTTTGTTCGGTTGACGGACCCCCGCCCGTCGGCGGCCCGTTGATGGCAGGTGATCATTTACTTGACGGAAGATTTGTTTTTGGTGTTTCCTGAAACCGGTTTCAGTGCTGCTTGCAGACATTGAACCTATAAATCCAATAATAAGGTTTCAGACCGTGAACGATTTCTCCGCCGCCCAGCGCAGCCGCGTGACCATGCTTGATGTCGCCGAACGCGCTGGCGTATCCAAAGCCAGCGTCTCGCGCTTCATCGGCGATGACCGCGCCCTGCTCTCCGATGCCATTGCCCTGCGCATCGAGCAGGCAATTGGCGAACTCGGCTACCGCCCCAACCAAATGGCTCGCGGCCTGAAACGTGGGCGTACCCGCCTGATCGGCATGCTGGTCGCCGATATCCGTAACCCTTATTCGATTGCCGTGATGCACGGGGTGGAAACCGCCTGCCGTGCGCACGGCTACAGCCTGGTGGTGTGCAACACCGACCGCGATGACGAGCAGGAACGCCAGCATCTGGCGCTGTTGCGCTCGTACAACATCGAAGGGCTGATCGTGAACACCCTTGGCCATCATCGTGACGAGTTGCATGAGTTGCGCAGCGAGATGCCGCTGGTGCTGGTGGATCGCAAGGTCGACGGGCTCGACAGCGACATGGTCGGGCTGAACAACCCGCAAGCGGTGGAGATGGCGCTGGCGCATTTGGAGCAGCGCGGTTATCGGGATCTGGTGCTGGTGACTGAACCCTATGACGGCACCAGTTCGCGGATTGAACGGGTCAGCAGTTTTCAGGCGCAGATTGCTCGGCGCTCGAACCTGACCGGGGCGGTGCTGGAAACCGGTGATGATCTGAGTGCGCAACTTCAAACCTTTTTAAACACACCCGGCAATGGCCCAAAAGCGCTGTTTTGCGCCAATGGCGTGGCAGCGCTTGCTGCCACAACGGCATTGCGGGAGATGGGTGCGCGGTTGTTCGAGGATGTCGGGCTGATTGCCCTGGATGATCTGGATTGGTATCCGTTGGTGGGCAGCGGGATTACCGCGCTGGCCCAGCCGACGGCAGAGATTGGCGCGCGGGCGTTTGAGTGTCTGCTCAAGCGTTTGCGTGGGGATGACGCGGTTGCGCGGGTGGTGGATTTTGCGCCGGTGCTGGTTGAGCGTGGGTCGACCCTGGGGATTAGCGTTGTTTGAGCTGACGCTATCGCGAGCAGGCTCACTCCTACATTTGGAATGCGTTCCCCTGTAGGAGTGAGCCTGCTCGCGATAGCGCCCGAGAGGACAACACAGAAACACCTGATATTTTTTTGAACAAAAATGAAACCGGTTTCAGAGGTCAATAACAATGAATAAACCCGCCGTTTCCATCAGTCTGTCCAGCTACGGCGCCGAGCTTGTGCGTCAGCGCGGGCAGGATGCTTTCATCGATGTTCTGGCTGCCGCCGGGGCCAATCGCATCGAATGGCGCGAAGAGCTGCTGACGCGCGAAGACCCAGCGCAACTGGCGCAGGCCACGCAGGCGCAGGGCTTGCTAAGCATCTATTCCTCACCGACCGAACTGTGGCTGGCCGGGCAGGCGCAGCCTAATCCCGAGTTGATCACCGCGCTGCAACAGGCCGAAGCGTTCGGTTCGAAATGGCTGAAGGTTTCCCTCGGCTACTTCACCGACAACAATGATCTGCAAGCCTTGGCCGAACGCTTGCAGCACAGCCCGGTGCAGTTGCTGGTGGAAAACGACCAGACCTTGCACGGCGGACGCATCGAACCGTTTCAGCGCTTCTTTGCCGCCGTCGAGCAGCACAACCTGCCGATCAAAATGACTTTCGATATCGGCAACTGGCAATGGCAGGACCAGTCCGCCGCCAGCGCCGCCCGCCTGCTCGGCCGGCATGTCGGCTATGTGCACTGCAAAGCCGTGGCCCGTCGCGCCGACGGCAAACTGGTCGCGGTACCGCCCGCCGTCAGTGACCTGCATCTGTGGGAACAACTGTTGCGGCACATGGCCCAAGGCGTTATGCGCGCGGCCGAATACCCGTTGCAGGGCGAAGATCTGGTGCAGTTGACCACCGAGCACGTCGCCGCCCTCGCCCGCCTCGGCCAATCCCGACTGGAGCCTGCCCATGTCTGAGATCGATATTCTTTCGTTCGGCGAAACCATGGCGATGCTGGTGGCTGAACAAACCGGTGATCTGGCGGCGGTCGAGCACTTCCACAAGCGGATTGCCGGGGCGGACAGCAATGTCGCGATCGGGCTGTCGCGTCTGGGTTTCAACGTCGCCTGGCTGAGCCGGGTCGGCAATGATTCGCTCGGGCGCTTTGTGGTCGAGACCTTGATCAAGGAAGGCCTGGATTGCAGCCACGTTGACGTGGATAAACAGCACCCGACCGGTTTCCAGTTCAAATCGCGCAACGACGATGGCAGCGACCCGCAGGTCGAGTATTTCCGGCGTGGTTCGGCGGCCAGTCATTTGTCGCCGCAGTCGATCACGGCCAGTTTACTGAGTGCTCGGCATCTGCACGCCACCGGCATTCCTCCAGCGCTCTCGGCCTCGGCGCGGGAGATGTCCTTTGAATTGATGACACGCATGCGCAATGCCGGACGCAGCGTGTCGTTCGATCCCAATCTGCGCCCGAGCCTGTGGGCTAGCGAGGGCGAAATGATCCGCGAGATCAACCGCCTCGCCGCCCTCGCCCATTGGGTGCTGCCGGGGTTGAGCGAAGGTCGTTTGCTCACCGGTTTCGAAGACCCGGCGGACATTGCCGCGTTTTATCTCGATCAAGGTGCAGAGGCCGTGGCGATCAAGCTTGGCCCGGAAGGCGCTTATTACCGAACGCATCTGGCATCGGGATTTGTCGCCGGTGTGCCGGTGCCGCATGTCGTCGACACGGTCGGTGCCGGTGATGGTTTTGCGGTGGGGATGATCAGTGCCCTGCTCGAGCACCAGAGTTTTGCCGAGGCGGTGCAGCGTGCGAACTGGATTGGCAGTCGGGCGGTGCAGAGTCGCGGGGATATGGAGGGCCTTCCGACCCGGGCTGAACTATTTACCGAATTCGAAGACGCCAATCGCGAGCAGGCTCACTCCTACATTTGAAATGCGTTCCCCTGTAGGAGTGAGCCTGCTCGCGATGAGGCCCTGAGAGACAACCGATTCATTGAACCTGCTGCGACAAAAACAACAAGCTCAGGAGCAAGACCCATGAAAACCGCAACCCTCGCCACCCGCCGCTGGTGGTACATCATGCCTATCGTGTTCATCACCTACAGCCTGGCGTATCTGGATCGCGCCAACTACGGCTTCGCCGCCGCATCGGGCATGGCCGCCGACCTGATGATCACCCCGGGCCTGTCTTCCATGCTTGGTGCGCTGTTCTTCCTCGGTTACTTTTTCTTCCAGGTGCCCGGTGCGATCTACGCGCAAAAACACAGCGTGAAGAAGCTGATTTTCGTCAGCCTGATTCTCTGGGGTGGCCTCGCCACGTTGACCGGCGTGGTCTCCAACGCCTATTGGCTGATCGTCATCCGCTTCATGCTCGGTGTGGTTGAAGCCGCGGTGATGCCAGCGATGCTGGTCTATCTGTGTCACTGGTTCACCCGTGCCGAACGCTCGCGGGCCAACACCTTTCTGATCCTCGGCAACCCGGTGACGATGCTGTGGATGTCGGTGGTCTCAGGCTATCTGGTGCAGCATTTCAGCTGGCGCTGGATGTTCATCATCGAAGGTTTGCCGGCGGTGCTGTGGGCGTTTATCTGGTGGCGTTTGGCCGATGATCGTCCGGCGCAGGCCAAGTGGCTCAACGAGCAGGAAAAGCAGGATCTGGAAAGTGCTCTGGCAGCCGAACAGGTCGGGATCAAAGCAGTAAAGAACTACGCCGAGGCATTCCGTTCGCCGAAGGTGATCATTCTCGCGCTGCAGTTTTTCTGCTGGAGCATCGGCGTTTACGGCTTCGTGCTGTGGTTGCCGTCGATCCTCAAGGCTGGCGCGCAAATGGACATGATCGAGGCCGGCTGGCTGTCGGCGCTGCCGTATCTGGCGGCGGTGATCGGCATGCTTTTGGTGTCGTGGGGCTCGGACAAGTTGCAGAAGCGCAAACGCTTCGTCTGGCCACCGCTGCTGATCGCCTCCATCGCGTTTTACGGTTCTTACGCACTGGGCGCTGAACATTTCTGGTGGTCGTACACGCTGCTGGTGATCGCCGGCGCGTGCATGTACGCGCCTTACGGGCCGTTCTTCGCCATCGTCCCGGAGATTCTGCCCGCCAACGTCGCCGGTGGCGCCATGGCGCTGATCAATAGCATGGGTGCGCTCGGCTCGTTCGGCGGCTCGTATCTGGTCGGTTACCTGAACAGCTCCACCGGCTCGCCCGGCGCTTCGTATCTGTTGATGAGCGGCGCGTTGCTGCTGTCGGTGGTCCTGACGATTTTTCTCAAGCCCGGCGCCAGTGATCGCGCCGTCGCCAAAGCCGTTGCCACGCGTGCCGTGCCAGCGCATTCCTGAAGAGACTTCTGCCATGAAAAAACAGGTCGTGTTGTACAAGAAACTTTCACCCGCGCTGATGGCGCGTCTGCAGCAACAGTGCGAAGTGACGCTGATCAACAGCATCGACGCCGACGGCCTCATGCAACTGCGTGATGCCCTGCCCCGCGCCCACGGTTTACTCGGCGCCAGCCTGAAACTCGATGCGGCGTTGCTTGATCTGGCACCACAACTCGAAGCCATCGCCAGCGTCTCAGTCGGCGTCGATAACTACGACATCGATTACCTGAGCCGGCGCAAGATCCTCCTGAGCAACACCCCGGACGTGCTCACCGAAACCACCGCCGACACCGGTTTCGCCCTGATCCTCGCCGCCGCCCGGCGTGTGGTGGAACTGGCGAACATGGTGCGCAGCGGCCAATGGAGCCGCAATATCGGCCCGGCGCATTTCGGCACCGACGTGCATGGCAAGACGTTGGGGATTATCGGCATGGGCCGCATCGGCGAAGCGCTGGCGCAGCGAGGGCATTTCGGATTCGGCATGCCGGTGATCTATCACAGTCAGTCGCGCAAACCGGCGGTCGAGGCGCGATTCGATGCGCAATACCGCAGCCTTGAGGATCTGCTGAAACAAGCTGACTTCATTTGCCTGACCTTGCCGCTGACAGCGCAGACCGAAAAGTTGATTGGCGCTGAGCAGTTTGCGCTGATGCGCCCGGAAAGCATCTTCATCAATATCTCGCGGGGCAAGGTGGTGGATGAGGCGGCGATGATTGATGCACTGCGTCATCAACGGATTCGTGCCGCAGGACTGGATGTGTTCGAGCGTGAGCCACTGAATCACGATTCGCCGTTGTTGCAGCTCAATAATGTGGTGGCAACACCGCACATGGGTTCGGCGACGCATGAAACGCGTGAGGCGATGGCGCGCTGTGCGGTGGAGAATCTGTTGGCAGCGTTGAATGGCGAGAAACCGGCGAATCTGGTGAATCCATCGGCTTGGCAGGGCTGAGATTTTCCGTGGCTGGTCTGGCCTCATGACTGACAGACTGGCTCTCACAGGGTTGAGGATAAACATCCATCCGAAATCATGGTGGGAGCTGGTTTGCCAGTCCCAGAATCAGTGCAGGTAATAGCGTTTCAACGGGATGGTCCCATTCGCTCGCGCAGAAACTCGATAAATCGTTGCGTCTTTGCCGGTAACAGGCGCGTCTCGGTTATTGCGTAAACCGGCACTGCGCTGGCCTGCCACTCCAGCAATATCTGACGCAAGCGACCGCTTGCCAGGTCGTCAGCAACAATCTCCCTCTCCATGATGACGATACCCAGATCAAGTCCCGCCAGACGCCTGAGCATACCCACGCTGTTGAGCACAAAACGTCCGCCCACACTGACGTCGACCATTTCTTCCGCTCGGTGCAACGACCAGGTGTCTGTCTTCGCGGAACTCAAGCGCAAACACTGATGCTGTGTCAGTTCAGCCGGGGTTTTCGGCTCGCCGAACAGCGCCAGATAACCCGGTGAGGCGTAGACGTAACGCGGCAGTCGCGCCAGTGGACGAGCGATGAAGGTGGAGTCAGGCGGCTCCCCCATTCGAATGGCGACATCCACGGGTTCGGCCACCAGATCAACACGTCTCGGGGAGAGGTCGAATTCGAAGTCGATACCGGGAAAATGGCCGGCGAACTCGGCGATCAGTGGGGCCAAATAAATATTGGCGAAATCCACTGGCATCGAAACACGCAGCAGGCCACTGGGCTGGGCCAACATCTCGCCCAGTTGTTCATGGGCCAGGCGCGCCTCGTCGACAATGCGCTGGCAGCGCTCGAAATACACCTGACCAGCCTCGGTGGTTTCAATTTTTCGCGTGGTGCGGTGCAGCAGCCTCAGGCCAATCGCCTTCTCCAGACTGCTGATCCGGCGTGAAAGCGTCGAGCCCGGCATGCCCATGTTTTCGGCGGCCCGACGAAAACTGCGGGCTCTGACGACCTCAACGAACAAGGCCATGTCGTTTAAAAGCTCCATGCTGATTGCGCCACTTATGGATTAATAAATTCCAAAGTACCATCTTTATCCCAAATTCAAAGCCGGCGATGATTCTTTCAGTCTTTTTTACTCACTGCGAGGATCCACCATGAGCCAGCTGTTTACTTCCGTACGTATTGGCCGCGCTAACCTGAACAACCGTCTGGTCATGGCACCGATGACCCGCAGTCGCGCAGAACCCGATGGCACACCGGGCGCATTGGCCGCTGAGTACTATGCGCAGCGTGCTTCTGTAGGCTTGATTGTGACTGAAGGCACTCAGCCTTCTGATGATGGCCAGGGTTATCTCACGACTCCGGGCATCTATACCGATGCGCATGTTGCTGGCTGGAAGAATGTATCCACGGCGGTACATGACAAGGGCGGCACACTGTTTATTCAACTGATGCACGCTGGGCGCATGTCTCATCCGGACAACACTGCGCATCATCGCCAAGGTGTCGCCCCCTCCGCGATCGCTCCGAATACGCCGATGTTCACGCTCAAGGGCATGCAAGACATTCCGCAACCGCGTGCACTGACCACTGAAGAAGTGCACCAGACCGTTGCCGACTTTCGTTTTGCTGCGCGCCGCGCCATCGAAGCTGGCGCGGACGGTGTGGAAATCCACGGCGCGAACGCCTACCTGGTACAGCAGTTCTTTGCCCCGAGCGCGAACGAGCGAAACGATGAATACGGCGGCTCGATCGAGAATCGCGCACGATTTGCCATCGAGGTCGCGGCGGCTGTTGCGGAGGAAATCGGCGCCGATCGAACGGCGATTCGCCTGTCACCCGGGATCAAACTATGGGGCATCGACGAGGGCGAAGATGGGCCGGATCTTTATCGCCATCTGGTCGCCGAACTCAATGCGTTGGGACTGGCCTATCTCCATATCATGGATCAAGGCAACGAGCCGCTGCTGCTCGACATTCGCAAGCTCTGGAAACACGCTCTGATTCTGAATCGGCCCGGACGTACCCGCGATCAGATCGGCACCGATGTCGCTGCGGGGCTGGCCGATCTCGAAGCTTATGGTCAGTTTATTTTGGCTAACCCGGATTTTGCCGCACGGCTCAAGGCCGGCGCGCCGATGAATGAGGCGGATCGCAGCACTTACTTTGGCGGCAGCGCTCAGGGTTACACGGATTACGGCACGCTGGCCGAAGCGCGGAGTGCCTGATACCGGAGTACCACACAGAGAATCAAGACTAAAAGATCGCAGCCTTCGGCAGCTCCCGCTTTCGCAATGCATGACCACGCAAGCGTTACGGGTAGCTGCGATCTTTCACGCACTGCGCGCCTGTAAAAGCTGCGCCGCACACAATGCAATCCGCGCACAGGCATCCGCCAGTTTCACCCGGTCCAGCACCAGCCCGATCCGAATATGCCCCGCCGCACTCGGCCCGAACGCCTCCCCGGCCAACACTGACACGCCATAGCCCTCCAGCAACTGCTCGGCAAATGCCTGGGCATCCAGCCCAGTCTGGCGCACATCGACCATCACAAACATGCCTCCATCAGGACGAATCGGGTACAGCCCCGGACAACCATTCAAACGCTCGCAGACCAGGTCCCGGCGCAGACGATATTCCTCGCGCATCTGCGTCACTTCCGGCAGATCCGACTCCAGCGCAATCTGCGCGGCTTTCTGCACAAAGTCCGGCAACCCGAACAACATGCTCAGCGACAAATTGACCAAATGCTCGGCCAGCGATTTCGGCCCGATCATCCAGCCGATACGCCAGCCGGTCATGGCGTGGGATTTCGACAGGCTGTTGATCGTCGCCGTGCGTTCGGCCATGCCCGGCAAACTCGCCGGACTGACGTGCTGACCTTCGTAAAGCAAATCGCTATAGACCTCGTCGCTGATCAGCCACAAGTCATGGCGGATGCACAGCGCCGCCAGTTCCTGCCAGATCAGCAGTGACAGGCTCGCGCCGCTGGGGTTGTTTGGACTGTTGAGCAGCATGGCGCGGGTTTTCGGGGTGATGCGCGCGGCGACGTCGACCGGATCGACACGAAAACCATTTTCCGGGCGCACCGGCACCGGCACCACCGTCGCGCCACACGCGCCAAACACGCCTTCGTAGGTGACGTACATGGGTTCGGCGACGATCACTTCATCGCCGGGATCGAGCAGACATTGCGCCACCGAATACACCGCGCATTGCGCGCCGGGCATGATGATTACGTGGTCGGCATCCACCGCTTGCCCGCTGCGCCGACGATGGCGTTCGGCAATCAGCTTGCGCAGTGCCAAACGGCCACGCACTTCGGAGTAATGGGTATCACCCGCCAGCAAGCTGTCGATCGCGCCGTGGACAATCGGCAGCGGTGTATCGAAATCCGGGTCGCCCACGCTCAGCAGCAGGATATCGACACCCTCGGCGCGCAGCTCCAGCGCTCGGTCGTGAATCTGCCAGGCAGCGGCTCCCTCCCCGGCGATTCGTTGGGTCAAGGCTGAATAGCGCATGTACGTCTCCTGATTGCGCGGTCTCCAGCCTTCACCGTATCTCAAATCACGAAACGCGCCACCATGGCATTCAAATCCACCGCCAGACGCGACAGTTCGTGGGTCGCGGCGCTGGTCTGGTTGGCCCCGGCGGCCGATTGCGTGGCCAGATCGCGGATGTTGACCAGGTTGCGGTCGACTTCACGCGAGACCTGCGCCTGCTCTTCCGAGGCGCTGGCGATCACCAGATTGCGTTCGTTGATCTGATGGATCGACTGGGTGATCTGCTCCAGCGCAACCCCAGCGGCGCGGGCCATTTCCAGGGTGGTCTGGGTGCGCTGATTGCTTTGTTGCATCGACGAAACGGCTTCGCCGGTACCGTTCTGGATGCCGGCGACCATTTTTTCGATTTCCTGGGTCGATTGCGCAGTGCGATGAGCCAGCGCGCGCACTTCGTCTGCAACCACGGCAAAACCGCGCCCGGCCTCACCGGCGCGGGCGGCTTCGATCGCTGCGTTGAGCGCCAGCAGGTTGGTCTGTTCGGCGATGGCACGGATCACGTCAAGCACTTTGCCGATGTCACGACCCTGCGCGGCGAGGCCTTCGATCATCTGCGCGGTGTTCTGCACGTCGTGGGTCATGGTCTGGATGGCGTCGACGGTTTTCACCACTTGGTCGCGACCTTCGCGAGCGGCATGAGTCGACTGGTTCGAGGCTTCGGAGGTCGACACGGCGTTGCGCGCCACTTCTTCGACAGCGGCGGTCATCTCGTTGACGGCGGTGGCGGCTTGCTCGATTTCGTTGTTCTGCTGCTGCAGGCCACGGGAGGCTTCTTCGGTCACCGCGCTGAGCTCTTCGGCAGCGGCGCCCAGTTGCGTGGCGGAGCCGGCGATCTGTTCGATGGTTTTGCGCAGGTTGCTCTGCATGGTGGCGAGCGCCTGCAGCAACTGCGTCGCTTCGTCTTTGCCGTCGACTTCGATGGTTTTGGTGAGGTTACCGTCGGCGATGGTTTGCGCCGCCAGTACGGCGCGGTTCAGCGGGGTGACGATGCTGCGGGTCAGCAGCAGTGCCAACAACACCGTCGCCAACGCCGCAATCACGGCAACAATGACGATACCGGTAATGGCGCTGTCGTAATGCTCACCCGCCTGAGTCGAGGCAACTTTCGCACCTGCGGCGTTGATTGCAATCAGCTTGTTGAGCTGTTCGCCCATCTGGTCGGTGCCGTCCTTGATCCGCGTGTTGATGAGCGTGCGCATCTCATCGACCTTGTCCTGACGCGACAGCTCCATCATCTGGTTTTGCGCTTGCAGGTAGTTGTCGAGCGTCGTCGCGAAAGCCTGATACAAGGCACGTTCATCGGCCTCGGCAGGTAGCGCAGCGTAACTCGCCTGAGCACTGCGTACCTTGTCTACCAGCACGCCAATGCGTGTTTGCGCCTCTTGCAGACCGGCAGGGTCGCGGTTGACCAGAATCCGGAACGACAGAATCCGCAGACGTAGAACGTTTTCCGTCACCACGCCAAGGTACGTCACGCTGGGCAGTTGGTTGGTCTCC
The DNA here is from genome assembly GCF_015461835.1 of Pseudomonas neuropathica. GTDB lineage: Bacteria > Pseudomonadota > Gammaproteobacteria > Pseudomonadales > Pseudomonadaceae > Aquipseudomonas > Aquipseudomonas neuropathica. The sequence goes on from NZ_JACOPX010000001.1 coordinate 111,943, forward strand.
ATGTCGATCGAGGCTTGACGGATAGTGCTCATGCGGTTGACGGCGAACACGCCGAGCACGATCACCAACAAGGCGATAAAGGCAAAACCGAGGAAGGCACGAGGCGCGATATTCAGGTTACGCAGGGACATAGTTGAGCTCTCGAAAGATAGAAACTACGAGCGTCCATGCGTCATCACTGGCCCGAGGGGGGCGGGCTCAGTCTGGCGTCACTGTTTTAGGAAGTTATGTGCGCGCCTGTTAGCTGTATCGGCCAGGCTTTAGGAAGATTGCGGGTCAATCGCAACTATTTTTCCGAGTGTTACAGCAATGAAACACCGTTAATCTCTTTGTGTAGGAGCTGCCGATGGCTCGGGCCGCGATCGGACGATCTTTTGATCTGAGCTTTTAAAAGCAAAATCAAAAGATCGCAGCCTTCGGCAGCTCCTACAGGATTTGCTCAGGATTTCGCGGCAAGCTGCCAGACACGGGCGATGTCCGTCGCGCGTTCGCGCAACAGGCGCGGTGCTTCGGCGCAGGCCTGCTCTAGCGTCATCGGGCCGCTGGTCACGGCGAATGCTGCATCGATGCCGTGATCGTAGAGTTCCTGGTAACCCTCGCCCAACGTTCCGGCGATGACGATCACCGGCACGGCGTGCTGTTTGGCAATCCGTGCGACACCGAACGGCGTCTTGCCGCGCAAGGTCTGCGCATCGAAGCGCCCTTCCCCGGTGATCACCAAATCGGCACCTTTGACCGCTTCGGCGAGGCCGACGAGTTCGGCAACCACTTCAACCCCGGCTTGAAATTGCGCACCGAGGAATGCCTTGGCGGCAAACCCCAGACCACCTGCCGCGCCGCTGCCCGGCTCGTCACGAACGTCTTTGCCCAGGGCCTGCGCGCACAGTTCGGCGAAGTGCCCCAAGGCCTGATCGAGTTGCTGCACTTGCGCCGGTGAGGCACCTTTCTGCGGGCCGAAAATTACGGAAGCGCCGTGCGGACCGCAGAGTGGGTTATTGACGTCCGCTGCAATATCGAAGCGCACGTGCGCCAGTCGCGGGTCGAGTTCGCTCAGATCGACACGCGCCAGTTGCGCCAAGGCCAAGCCGCCGGGTACCAACGTCTGTCCTTGCGCATCGAGCAACTTCACGCCCAACGCCTGCACCGCCCCCGCGCCGCCGTCATTGGTCGCGCTGCCACCGATCGCCAGAATCACCCGTTGCGCGCCGGCATCCAGCGCCGCACGAATCAGTTCGCCGGTACCGAAGGTGCTGCTGATGCAGGCATCGCGTTGCCCCAGCGGTACCAATTGCAAGCCACTGGCCTCGGCCATTTCGATAATTGCCGTGTGGTTATGCGGCAACCAGCCCCACGCGGCGTCGACGGGAGTGCCCAAAGGGCCGCGAACACGGGTGCGGCGCAGTTCGCCTTCGCAAGCGGCGAGGATCGATTCGACCGTGCCTTCGCCGCCATCAGCCATCGGGCATTTGATCATCGTTGCCTGCGGCCAGACCTGGGCCAGGCCGAGGGCAATGGCTTCGGCGACGCCTTGGGCACTGAGGCTGTCCTTGAACGAGTCGGGGGCGATGACGATCTTCATGGGAATTCTCCGTTTGCAATGCCCCTCATGCTGCCAGTCGGCCTGCGCCTTGACGCCTGTCCGCTGCACAAGTGACGGGGGCGTTTATTGTTCATTTTCACAAAAGGCTCTGCGGTAACTGTACCGTCGCCATCGCGAGCAGGCCCACTCCTACAGGGGAATGCATTGCAAATGTAGGAGTGAGCCTGCTCGCGATGGCGTCTTTGAAGACGCCCAATTAACCCGGATCAGTCTGTGGCAGCAACTGCACCCCCAGATAAAGCGCCAGCATCCCATCGAGCCGCAGCGGATCAACCCCACTCAACTCGGCAATCCGCTCCATCCGATAACGCAAACTGTTGCGATGAATGCCCAAGGCATCGGCACAGGCCTGACTCTGGCCATCGTGCTCGCACCAACTGCGCAGCGTCGCCAGCAACTGACCGTTGGCGTCCTTGGCGATCACCTTGCGCAGCGGTTTGAGCAACTCGTCCAGTGCATCATCGTTACGATGCCGCCATAACATCACTGGCAATCGATAGCGGTTCAGCGTCAGCAATCGCGAATGCGGCAACACTTCGCGACCATAGGCGAGCAAGTCGCCCACGCGGCGATAACAACGGCGCAGCCCGGCGAGTCCATCGGCCTGCCCGCCCACGGCAATGCGCAGAATCTTCCAGCCGAGGCTGTCGAGTTTCTCCAGCAAGCGATCATGCTCGACGTTTTGACTTGCCGGGCGGCACCACAACAGCGATGACTTCGCCGAACTCACGCACCAGCTATCGGGATAACGCGACGTCAGCCAGGCACTCAACGCCTCGACGGTTTGCCCCGGCCCATGTTCAAGGCCCAGCTCGAACAGATACGGCACTCGCGTCAATTGCGGCTTGAGCCCAAGTTGCTGCGCTTCATCGACCAGACGCGGCGAGTCCCCCGCCTCGCTCAACAGCAACGCCAGCAGATCATCGCAACGCTGGCGCCGCCATTGCTGCTCGGCCTGTTGATTGCGCTGGCCGACGAGCATTTCGGCGGTCATGCGCACCAGTTCGGCGTAAGTGCGCAATTGCTCCGGTTCACCGGTGATGCCGAGCACACCGATCAAGCGTTGATCGAGCAACAGCGGCAGGTTGATCCCGGGCTGCACGCCTTTCAAATGCACAGCGGTCTGCGCGTCGATCTCGACTACGCGACCGTTGGCCAGCACCAGTTGCGCGCCTTCGTGACGGGTGTTGATGCGCTCCGGTTCACCGCTGCCGAGGATCAGCCCCTGGCTGTCCATGACATTGACGTTGTAGGGCAAAATAGCCATGGCCCGGTCGACGATGTCCTGGGCGAGGTCGTGATCGAGTTCGAACATGATGGGCAAGATCCTTGAAAAACGCGGCGGTCGGTTGTTCACCCGCACAGGGTCTGGCGGCAAACCCTGTGCTCAGGCACAAAGACAATCCGGCCAAAGGTGACCGAGACTCTCAGGGCGATCAACGTTACCCTTTGCATCGCAAAAAATCATAATAAAGAGAGAGCCGCTATGTCGCAGAGCGCCGCAGCTACCCAGACCATCGATGACGGTAAAAACGCCGTCTACAAACGCATCACCCTGCGTTTGATTCCCTTCATTTTCATCTGCTACTTGTTCAACTACCTCGACCGGGTCAACGTTGGATTTGCCAAACTGCAGATGCTCGACGCCCTGAAATTCAGCGAAACCGTGTACGGCCTCGGTGCCGGTATCTTCTTCATCGGCTACGTGCTGTGTGGCGTGCCGAGCAACCTTGCGTTGACCAAATTTGGCCCACGGCGCTGGATCGCGGTGATGATGATCACTTGGGGCACGCTGTCGACCTGCCTGCTGTTCGTCACCACCCCGACCGAGTTCTACACACTGCGCCTGTTCACCGGTGCGGCTGAAGCCGGGTTCTTCCCGGGCGTCGTGCTGTATCTCTCGCAGTGGTTCCCGACCTTCCGCCGTGGCCGGATCATGGCGTTGTTCATGTCGGCGATCCCGGTTTCCGGATTGCTCGGCAGTCCGTTCTCTGGCTGGATTCTCAATCACTTCGCAGCGGGCCAGGGCGGTCTGGCCGGCTGGCAGTGGATGTTTCTGCTGCAAGGCATTCCTACCGTCATCCTCGGCGCCCTCGCCTATTTCCTGCTGAGCGACAGCTTCGCCAACGCCAAGTGGCTGACCCCGCACGAACGTGCGGTGCTTGAGGCGGATCAGGCCGAAGATTTGGCCAACAAACCGAAAACCACCTCCGACTCGCTGCTGGCGGTGTTCAAGAACCCGGCGATCTGGGCGTTCGGCCTGATCTACTTCTGCATCCAGAGCGGCGTGTACGCGATCAACTTCTGGCTGCCGTCGATTATCAAGAACCTTGGCTTCAGCGATAACCTGGTGATCGGTTGGTTGAGTGCGATTCCGTATCTGCTGGCGGCGGTGTTCATGCTGGTGGTCGGGCGTTCGGCGGACTTGCGCAAGGAGCGTCGCTGGCACTTGGTGGTGCCGATGCTGATGGGCGCGATCGGTCTGGTGATTGCGGTGAACTTCGCGGCTAACCCGGCGATTGCGATTCTCGGTCTGACCATTGCCACCATGGGCGCGTTGACGGGTCTGCCGATGTTCTGGCCGGTGCCGACGGCCATGTTGAGCGCCGGTGCGGCGGCGGGTGGTCTGGCGTTGATCAACTCGATGGGGCAGATGGCTGGGTTCCTTAGCCCTTATCTGGTGGGTTGGGTCAAGGACAGCACCGGCTCGACGGATGCGGCGTTGTATCTGCTGGCGGGGGTGATTGTCGGTGGGAGTTTGCTGGCGTTGCGTATGACGCGGACGTTGCGCGCTTGAGGTTTTGATGGATGGAAGAACGGCCCTGTTCAGGGTCGTTTTTTATTGGGGTTTCGGCTGGGCTTTTGTGGTGTTCTGGAGATCTTTGCCCCCTCACCCCAGCCCTCTCCCCCAGGGGGGCGAGGGGGAAAGGGAGCCGATCTGCGGGTTTTTCAAGACCTGAGTTCGACTCGGGGAAAGGAAGGCGATTTTGGTGCTTTTCAAGACCTGAGTTCGACTCGGTATTGCACGTCGGCGTACCTCGTTCAAACGCCTCGGTCGGTCCCCTCTCCCTCTGGGAGAGGGTTAGGGTGAGGGGCTTCTAATGCGTCCAGCTCAATCACCAGACCACCCGGCATCTGCACGAAAATCTGCGCAATCCCCTCGCCCGGCACCTGCGCCAGTTGATATGGCAAGCCACTCTCACGCACCCGCTGCAACACCGTTTGCGCCGGCTCATCGGTACGAAAAGCGATGTGGCTCAATTCAGTGTCATCCGGCAACGGCCGCTCGATCACATGCACCACGGCGTGTTCATCCTGATACAGCCAGCGACCGGGAAACGGAAACGGCGGCCGACGGCCCGGCTTCAACCCGAGCAACTTGGCGAAATCTTCCTGCAACGTCTGCCCGTCAGCGGTATTGAACGCCAGATGATCGAATGTCCAGCTCATGCGTCTCTCCTGCAATTGTTGATTGATTGCAGTCTCCACCCTTGCCAATCACCAAAAAATCCCGCAAAAGCACAAAGATCTTTAAAGGATTTTTAGCAATGAGCTCAATTCTCGATCTGGAGATTTTCGTCCGTGTCGCCGATGCCGGCAGCATTTCCGCTGCCGCCCGTGCGCTCGAATTGACGCCGGCAGCCGCCAGTATCGCGTTGAAACGCCTGGAAACCCGCCTCGGCATCCGGTTGTTCGCACGCTCCACACGCAGCATTCGTCTGACCGAAGAAGGTCGCTGCTATTTGCAAAGCGTACGTCTGGCGCTGGCGGCCCTGGCCGAGGGCGAACAGGCACTCAAGCAGCAAAGCCAAGGCCTGAGCGGTGTGTTGCAACTGGCGGCGCCGTCGGACTTCGGGCGTAACGTGTTATTGCCATGGCTCGACGATTTCAAGCGCGAGCACCCGAATATTCAACTGCAACTGCTGCTCAATGACCGGCATGCCGATCTGTTTCGCGAAACCGTCGATGTGGCGCTGCGCTTCGGCGTGCCGAGCGATTCGACGCTGGTGGCGTTGCCAATTCTGCCGCAACACCGCCGCGTCGCCTGCGCCAGCCCTGACTATCTGGTGCGCCATGGCAGCCCGCAACATCCCGGCGAACTAAGCGAGCACAGCGCCCTGCTCTATCTACGCAATGGCCGCCCCTACAACAGCTGGCGTTTCAGCCGCGGCGATGAAACGCTGGAAGTGGAAGTACACGGCGACTACCTCAGCGATGACGGCGAAGTCGCCCGCCGCTGGGCGCTGGTCGGGCATGGCATTGCGTACAAGGCCTGGCTCGACATTGCCGAAGATGTCCGCGCTGGGCAGTTGGTGACGTTGTTTGATGATTGGGACGGGGAAAGTGCACCGTTCAATTTGCTGTGTCCGCATCGGGTGCAGGTGTCGGAACGGGTCAGGGTGTTGCAGGGTTTTCTGCAACAACGCTGCGCAGGGCTGGCCAGATAAATCACTTTCCCCATTGCGTACTTTGATCGTTTCCACCCCCGCGTGGGAATGCAGCCCGGGACGCTCCGCGTCCCATACAGAGCCGAACGCGGAGCGTCCGTTGAGGCATTTCCACTCAGAGCATGGGAACGATCAATAAACCCGCTGAGCCTATAGCGGAGTTAAACACCATGCCGTTAAGAGTTGCACCGGTTGGTAGCCATAGAAGCTAAAGTTTGGCCTCATATAGGTATACCAATTACCGCTGGTATGACATGTCGTAATAGTCTCCGGAAGAACTGGCACGTAAACCCGAAGTACATCTAGTGTAAACATAGAGTTATAAACATGCTGACCTCCCAGGGTGTTCATCCAGTCAATAGCGGCATTCGCATACAGCTTCTCATTGCTGATCTGCAACCTATAAACATTCGTAACAGCCACTAGGTAACTGACCGTCTCACCCTCCCGATCCGTAATGTATATCGTCGCCACACCCTGCTTGAGTCCTGTCACCTTACCTGTCGCAGTCACCGGCACAGTCAACGGATCCGATGACGCATAGTCATACGGCGGAACCCCACCCGTCGGTACACGAACACCCGTATTACCAAGCGAATCCTCCCCGGTTTTCGGCCATTGCGGCACCTTCACCGAGAAACCGTCCAGCTTCATCTGCGTCCGGTCAATGCTCAACGCCAACCGTTCAAACCGCCATGGATCCGATTCAAATTGATTCCCGGTTTTTTCCTTCACCGTAAAGCTGTGCAGCCCCACCGCAATCGGCAGCAACTTGCTCTGCCACTTATAGTTCGCTCCGGTTTGAATCTCCTCAACAAACGCCTCGCCATCAAAAACCCGCAACACCATCCCCGCCAGCGCAGAACCTGACAACACCACTTTATTATCCGAAACCGTGCCGCCGTTCTGCACGTCCGCTCCGGACGAGTTCTTAACTTCCAAAATAACGGGTTTCACAATCACTCGTGCCCGTGCAACTTTCGATGTTGCAATAACGACTCCCCCACGTACTTGCTCATACAGCGCAGCTATCACGCTGTCGCCAATGACCTTGGCATTGGGAATCATCAACCTGTGCACAAAAGGAAGCCTGCCGACCTGCTCTTCCACCGTATGTGCGACAACGGGTCCACTGCCTGGCGTCGCGGTGTATTTCACGCGGACAGTGTCGTTGGTGGCCCAGAGAGGTTCCAGGACATGCACCTGGATGGTCAGATCCTTGTTGCCCAGTTTGTTCAGGTCAATGGTATCCGGCGCGTCGTGCGGGTCATCCGGGTCTTCGGCAATATCGGGGGCGGCCATCCGTGTGCCCTTGAGATCGACAACAACGCGGATCGCCGCCGACCACGGCGAATTCAAATCGGCACCGTTGCCAATCTGGTCGAACACCGTATAGGTAAAAGAGAACTGGGGATGATCACCTGCCGCCTCCAGATCGGCTTTTTCCAACAGACGCCCAATGCGAGTGGGTGTACTGGTCGGTGTCGCCGGGGCCTCGTCCGGATGCACCTCCCACTCAACATCATGGCCATTACAGTTGAGCACAATCCGGTCGTACGGCCGGCAATAGGGATAGGAGAACCAGACCTGCACGCCCTGTGCAGCTCGATCAGCATCGATACCGTCTTCCAGCACATCCCGAGGCAGTCCTAACTCGAGTTCGGAGTGTCCTTCATCGCCGTTCTTGTCCTCCATCCCGGGGCGGATGGCGTTGTACAGGATCGTCCATGGCGGCTCGTAGGTCTCTTCGGCGCCCGTGGTGCGTTTGACGGTGTAAGTGAGCTCATTGACGAAGCCCGGATCGGATCGCAGCAGGTTTTTGGGAATATGCAGGGTCACTGCGTCATCCGTGGATTGGGACTGCTGGCTGTCGACCCGCATAATGCCGTTCACGTGGATTGAAAACGTATCCCTTGGCTGCTGCGCCAGAACCGGGTTGATAATGACTGTTGCGCCATTCGGTCGCAGATCGTAAAACGCCTTGGCGATACCGCAATCGGCACCGGCCACAGATGTATTGCTGTCCGGAAGTTGCGGCGCGTAGAGGCTTACTTCGGCGTCCTCGGGCAATACCTCATCGAAAGACTGTGTGTTCATGAAAGCGCTCCTGATTTCAAGAAAAGACAGGGCCTTTTTCAACAAGGCTGTCGTTGAGGATCAGGCCTGAACGGCCACTTATCTGCCTACTGTCAGATCTGACAGTCACGACGAATGGTCATGTTCCGATGGAGTTCTGAAAGAATACTTTCTGGACAAAACGGTTGGCCGGCTTCAGCGCTTCTGGTATTTGATTAACCCTTCCCCACCGACAAAAGGATTTCGGCATGAGCTATCGCACACTCGGTCACTCAGGGTTGCAGGTGTCCACCCTCACCCTTGGCACGATGATGTTTGGCGAGCAGACCAGCACCGAGGATTCGCTGCGCATCATCGACAAGGCCTGGGATCAGGGAATCAATTTCATCGACACCGCCGACGTCTACACCAACGGCCGTTCCGAAGAGATCGTCGGTGAAGCAATAGCCCGGCATCGGCATCAATGGGTGCTGGCGACCAAGGTCGGTTTCGGCCCGGTGGACGGTGTGCCGAATCGCAGCGGTTTGAGCCGCAAACACATCTTCAATGGCATCGATGCCAGCCTGACCCGGCTCGGCACTGATTATCTCGACATCTATTACCTGCACCGCGAAGACCACAACACGCCGCTTGAAGTAAGTGTGTCGGCGATTGGCGATCTGATCCGTCAGGGCAAGATTCGCTACTGGGGGTTGTCCAACTATCGCGGCTGGCGGATCGCCGAGGTGATTCGTATCGCCGATAAACTCGGTGTTGACCGCCCGGTGATCAGCCAGCCGTTGTACAACATCGTCAATCGTCAGGCCGAGACCGAGCAGATCACAGCAGCGCAAAGCTATGGCCTTGGTGTGGTGCCTTACAGTCCGCTGGCCCGTGGCGTGCTCAGTGGCTAGTACGCGCCGGACGTCCAACCGGACGCCAACAGCCGCGCCGGGCGTCAGGACAAGCGCATTCTGGAAACCGAGTGGCGCGTAGAATCGCTGCGCATTGCCCAGCAGATTCAGCAGTACACCGAGCAGCGCGGCGTCGGAACTGTGGAGTTTGCGATCGCTTGGGTATTGAACAACAGTGCCGTGACGTCGGCGATCGTCGGCCCGCGGACGGAGCAGCAATGGGATGCGTACACCAAGGCGCAGGCCGTGAAGATCACGGCGGACGATGAAGCGTTTATCGACTCGCTGGTGACGCCGGGGCATGCGTCGACGCCGGGGTTCAACGATGTGAGCCATTTTGTGTCGGGGCGTAAACCGCTTCAGTCCTGAAAGCCGCACAAGCCAGCAAGCAGTGGCGTCAGCAGATTGTGGGGGCAACACAAATCCATTGTGGGAGCGAGCCTGCTCGCGAAGAGGCCGGCACATTCAACATCTGCGTTGCCTGGCACAGCGCTTTCGCGAGCAGGCTCGCTCCCACAGGTTTTGTGATTATCTTCAGGATGTGGGGAATATTGATCACCCGGCCAATATTCAGCACAAAAACCACGTATCCTTCGCGCCCCGTTTGACCACCAACCCGCGAGGACAGTTTGTCTAAAGGTATCGCTCTATCGGTTTCAGCCTCAGTGCTGTTTGCCGTCATGTATTACTACACTTCGTTGCTCACGCCGTTGAGTGGCGTGGAAATCTTTGGCTGGCGAATGCTGCTGACCGTTCCGTGCATGACCGTGTTCATGCTGGTGTCCGGGGAATGGCGGCGGGTGCTGGAGCTGGTTCGGTTGATGGCGGCAAAACCGAAATTGATTGCTGGCCTGATCGTTTCGGCGGCCCTGCTCGGTGTGCAACTGTGGCTGTTCATGTGGGCGCCGCTCAACGGCTACAGCCTCGACGTCTCGCTAGGCTATTTCCTGCTGCCGCTGGCGATGGTGCTGACCGGGCGGATTGCCTACGGCGAGAGCCTGTCGTACCTGCAAAAAATCGCCGTGTTTTTCGCCAGCCTGGGCGTGCTCAATGAGCTGTATCAGGTCGGCGGGTTTTCCTGGGCGACACTGGTGGTCGTGGTTGGCTACCCGCTGTACTTCGTGCTGCGCAAATACCTGAAGACTGACAACCTTGGCGGATTGTGGGTCGACATGACCCTGATGTTGCCGGTCGCGTACTGGTTCGTGCAGGGTGGCGAGCAAGGCATGGCCGTGTTCGATCAATATCCGGGGCTGATGTGGCTGATTCCGTTGCTTGGATTGATCAGCGCGTCGGCGTTGGTGGTGTACATCATTGCCAGCCGTTTGCTGCCGTTCAGTCTGTTTGGCTTGTTGAGTTATGTTGAGCCGGTGCTGTTACTCGGCGTGGCGCTGTTGCTCGGTGAGAGCATCAAGTCCGGGGAATGGCTGACGTACATTCCGATCTGGCTGGCGGTTGTGGTGCTGGTCTTCGAAGGCTTCAAACACCTGATGCGCCAGCGCCGCCCCTGACTGCAACTACAAAAATGTGGGAGCGAGCCTGCTCGCGAATGCAATCTTTCATTCAACACCGTTGCTGATTGAACGGACGTATTCGCGAGCAGGCTCGCTCCCACAGGTTTTGTATGAAGCAAAAAAATCCCGGCACTGCATCTCTGCAGGCCGGGATTTTTTCATTTCAGTGGCCGATTACTCGGTAGCGAGTACACCGCGACGCACCTGATCACGCTCGATCGACTCGAACAGGGCCTTGAAGTTGCCTTCGCCGAAACCATCGTCGCCTTTGCGCTGGATGAATTCGAAGAACACCGGCCCCATCAGGGTTTCCGAGAAGATCTGCAGGAGCAGGCGCTTGTCGCCTTGCTCCGAGGCGCCGTCGAGCAGGATGCCGCGCGATTGCAGCTGATCAACCGGCTCGCCGTGGTTTGGCAGGCGACCTTCGAGCATTTCGTAGTAAGTATCTGGCGGCGCGGTCATGAAACGCATGCCGATCTTCTTCAACTGATCCCAGGTCCTGATCAGGTCATCGGTGAGGAACGCAACGTGCTGGATGCCCTCACCGTTGAACTGCATCAGGAACTCTTCGATCTGGCCAGCGCCCTTGGACGATTCTTCGTTCAACGGGATGCGGATCATGCCGTCCGGTGCGGTCATCGCTTTCGAGGTCAGGCCGGTGTACTCGCCCTTGATGTCGAAGTAACGGATCTCGCGGAAGTTGAACAGCTTCTCGTAGAAGTTCGCCCAGTAGGCCATGCGACCGCGATAGACGTTGTGGGTCAGGTGGTCGATGATCTTCAGGCCGGCACCGACCGGGTTGCGATCAACACCTTCGATAAACACGAAGTCGATGTCATAGATCGAGCTGCCTTCGCCGAAACGGTCGATCAGGTACAGCGGCGCGCCGCCAATGCCTTTGATCGCCGGCAGGTTCAGCTCCATCGGACCGGTTTCGATATGAATCGGCTGAGCGCCGAGTTCCAGTGCGCGGTTGTAGGCCTTTTGCGAATCCTTGACGCGGAACGCCATGCCGCACACGGATGGGCCGTGTTCGGCGGCGAAGTACGAAGCGACGCTGTTAGGTTCGTTGTTGAGGATCAGGTTGATCGCGCCCTGACGGTACAGGTGCACGTTCTTGGAGCGGTGGGTCGCAACTTTGGTGAAGCCCATGATCTCGAAGATCGGCTCCAGGGTGCCAGGCACCGGCGATGCGAGCTCGATGAATTCAAAGCCCATCAGGCCCATTGGGTTTTCGTATAAATCTGCCATGGTGGCGCCTCATCATTTCTTATCAATTAACCAGGGTTATTTGTCAGTCATGCGAGGTCGGTGGGTGGCGCGCAGGAGATGCCACGCACACTGCGGGCGAGGAAGTCACCGTAGATCAGTTGAAACCCGAATATCTTCATTGTCGACCCAAGGCTCTTGCGGGCGAGGCTTCTGCTGCCAGAAGACGATTATTATTGTATGCGTAACCCGATTCTACACAGCGTAAATAGGCTTGTCTGCTCTCTCTATAAAATCCGCTTTTTTGCGCCCGCTGCAAGGGGTTTGTTGCACAGGTAGATGCCGCCCAGGATCAGCGCACCACCGAGGCACATGGCCGGCGTCAGTTGTTCGCCCAACAGCAACGCGCCAAGGATGACTGCCGTCAGCGGGTTGAGCGCGATAAACACGCCGCTGCGCGTCGCGCCGATTTTACGCAGGCCATTGTAGTAGCCGATGTAGGCCAGGGCCGAGCCGAAGACGCCGAGGTAGATCAGACTCAGCCATTGCGGCAGGCCGAGGTTATTCAGCGCCTGCCAGCTCACCTCGCCGCGTACAACCGCGACAATCCACAACATGACCGTGCCGATCAGGATCGAGAACGTCACGGTCTGCACCGGCCCCAGCGTCTGATTCAATTCACGGGAAAACAACGAATAAACACCCCAGCCCAGCACACAGCCGAGAATCAACAAATCACCGATCCATGCATCAGGCGTTGCAGCCAGCAACTGCGGATTGCGACTGACGATCACCAGACCGGCGCCGACAATGCAGGTGGCGATGCCGGCGACTTTCATCCGGCCCAGGCGTTCTTTGAACAACCACCACGAGGCGAGACCGATCACCGCCGGGTTCAACGCGACAATCAACGAGGCGCGCGATGCATTGATGTATTGCAGGCCGTAAAAGAAGCACAGGTTGTAGAAGAAAATCCCGAAGAATCCCAACAGCATCAGTTGCAACCACTGCCGTGGGGCCGGCCGCGCCAAGGGGATCCGCGCCAGCCACAAGAAACCGAGCAACGCCGCACTGGCCAGGCAGAAACGCAGGCTGGCCGCGAACATCGGACTCAGGCTGCCGGCCAGAAAGCGTCCGGCGACGAAGGTCCCGCCCCAGATCATGGTGACCACCGCCAGAGTCAGGTAAACGGGTATGTCGGATGATGTTGTGTGCAGTTGTTCGACGTTGCGCATGACGCTCCAGACCCGGGAATGTGAGGAATGCCGTATCATTCACCTCATTCCCCGTCATCGTAAAATGAGCAAATACTCATGACCCTCACCCAACTGGAAATCTTCTCGCTGGTCGCCGAACTGCGCGGTTTCACCCTCGCGGCACATCGGCTGGGGATTTCACAGTCGGCGGTGTCCCACGCGATGAAGGCGCTGGAGCAGGAACTGGGGGTCGAGCTGCTGCGTCGGCATCAATCGTCAGTGGAGCTCAGCGACATCGGCGAGCAACTGTTGCTGCGCGCCCGCGCCATGCTCGGTCTGGCCAACACCTTGCGTCAGGAAGCCGCCGATGCGCGCGGTATGAAAAGCGGCACCTTGCGCATCGGCTCGTTCGGGCCAACTTCGTCGATCAAACTGTTGCCCAATATTTTGCGGCGTTATCGAGAGGCGCATCCGGGCATCGAGGTGCATATCGATGAAGGCCCGGACCGTCAAGTGACTCAATGGCTGGAAGAGCGCCGGATCGACATCGGTTTCGTGGTGCTGCCCGAAGAGCGCTTCGACACGTTCGCTTTGATCGAAGATCAGATGGTTGCCCTGCTCCCAGTGGATCATCCCCTGGCAGCCCGCTCCGGATTGAGCCTCAAGGAATTGTGCGACGCCCCATTCGTGCTGACCGAGGCCGGTTCTTCGGAACTGGTCTCGCGGTTGTTCATGGCCGCGCGTTTGCAACCGAACATTCGCTATCGCTGCTCGCAACTGCTCAGCACCCTCGACACAGTCAGCCGTGGCGATGCCATCACGATTGTCGCCGAAGGGTCATTGTCGGACGATGCCTCACCTCGCTACGTGAAGAAGCCATTGCTGCCCGTTGTACAGCGTCAGATCGGGCTTGCCGTCCTCGATCAGCGCCAGTCGTCCCCTGCCACCCTGGCCTTTATCGAGTTGGCGACGCGGATGAAGTACTGATAAGCGGCGCAAGCGCCTTCCGCCTTCTATTCTCCCCTCTGGCTGATGTGTTTTTCAGCGGCGCGCCGTTCCCGGCCTGCATTCGAAAGTCCCACTCCACCGCGACAGGATGCGCCCATGCCGTTGACCGTCAGACCCCGCCGCAAGCGCAGCACCCGCATGGTTTTCACACTGCTCAGCGGTTTGCTTCCAGTGCTGCTGGGCAGCGCGATTCTTTATATCCAGGCCGAACGCACGCTGGAGCAAGGTTCACGTCAGACTGCCGAAGAGGCGTTGCGCCAATTCGAGTTGATGCTCGACAACACCGCCCAGGCCGCCCATGAATTGCTGCCACTGGCCGGCCAGACGTGTGAGAACGTCAAACTCGCCTTGCGCGAGCAAGTGACCCGCCGCCCGTTCGTGCGCTCGACCAATCTGGTGTGGGACGACAACCTCTATTGCAGCTCGTTGTTTGGCGACTATAAAGAAGCCGTCAACGCCGGCGACTACAACCAGGGCAAGTTGTGGTTGATGAATGGCAACCCGGTGACACCCAACACCGCTCTGTTGGTCTATCGGCTCAGCGAGGGTCGCGGCGGCGCACTGACGACACTCGACGGCTACCATCTAAGCAACATGTTGCGTCTGATCGGCCGGCACATGTTGCTGGTGCTGCAAGTGGGCGACAACTGGCTGTCGGCCGACGGCAAAGTACACACTGGCGCCCTCCCCGCGTTGCCAATAGCACAACACACACTGGATTCTTCGCGTTATGCGTTCAGCGTTTCTGCGGGGTTTCCCGAGGGCGAAATCTGGCGCTACATGGCCGATGAGTATCCGCCGCTGTTCAGTCTGTTGATCTTTTTTGGCGTGGTGTCGGGGGCCATCGGTCATGTCTTGCAGAGGCGCTCTACGTCTCCGAGCCATGAGATGCTTCGGGCGCTCGAGGCCGGCGAGTTCATTCCTTACTTTCAGCCCGTGGTGCATGGCGACAGCAAGGCATGGTCGGGGGCCGAAGTATTGATGCGCTGGACTCACCCCAAAGAGGGTTTGGTGCGTCCGGATCTGTTTATTCCGTTTGCCGAACATTCGGGTCTGATCGTGCCGATGACTCGCGCACTTATGCAACAAACCGCGGCGCTGCTGGGGCCGTTGTCAGCAACGTTCACCCCGCCGTTTCATATCGGCATCAATATCACCGCCAGCCACTGCAAGGATCTGGAACTGGTAGCGGACTGCCGCACGTTCCTCGCCGCGTTCGCCGCCGACAGCATCAACCTGGTGCTGGAGTTGACCGAGCGCGAATTGATCGAGCCGACCGACATCACTCGCCAGCTGTTCGAGCAACTGCACGCGCTGGGCGTGAAGATCGCGATTGACGACTTCGGCACCGGCCACTCAAGCCTGGGCTACTTGCGCAAATTCAATGTGGATTTCCTCAAGATCGATCAGAGTTTCGTCGCCATGATCGGTGTCGATGCGTTGTCCCGACACATTCTCGATACCATTATCGACCTGTCGGCCAAGCTTGATCTGGGTATTGTTGCCGAAGGTGTCGAAACTCAGGCGCAAGCCGATTATCTGACCGCACATCACGTCAACTTCCTGCAAGGGTATCTGTTCGGCAAACCGATGCCGGCTGCGGAATTCATCAGCGCGTTAACTCACCATTAACTAAGCCGGATTAAGACGAGCGTACCGACCAAGCGCACCAAATTGATACAAAAGACCGCTGTTGTTACATGAGGACAACATCAGGATTTACTCTTGGCGCATTAACTACTACAATTTTTTCAACCTGAGCAAGATTGGCAGGGGAGCCATTTATCACCGAGTCGCTTCAAGGCTCTTGGCTTATTAGCTTTGTTTGCGGTTGGTATCAGCCAAACACACTATTGGAGTAAAGATATTGTCCAGACTCGCTGAATTTCGTGCAGCTGAAAAGGCCCTTCAGGAACAGCTCAAACAGCTGGAATCGCTGAAGAACGATGCCGGGCTCAAGAAAGAAATCGAATTCGAAGAAAAGCTCCAGGGGCTGATGAAAACCTACGGCAAAGGCCTGAAGGACATCGTCGCCATCCTCGATCCGAACCCGGCAAAATCCGCTTTGCAGACCTCTGCAGCCCCTAAAACCCGCCGCGCTCGCGTGGTCAAGGTTTATCAGAATCCGCATACCGGTGAACTGATCGAAACCAAGGGCGGCAATCACCGTGGCCTGAAAGCCTGGAAGGAACAATACGGTGCAGCCACCGTTGATTCCTGGTTGCGCGGTTAATCCAACGCCAACAAAAAAGCCCTGCATAACGCAGGGCTTTTTTTGTTGACAATATCTAACAAATGAAATGAATTTCATCGAACAAGTTGCGGGTTTTCTGTAACGTTGCTGAGTCAGAAAGCTAAACATTTTGCGGCGCGATGTTGCGATCAAGGTCGCCATTAAACTTTGTGCTTAATCCGTTCGGGTATCTAACCTTCTCCGTGAAGAGTACAGCGCCTTAAAGTTTCAAGCTGTTTCTCAGCGCCACTATCTCGTCTGCGCTGGCCTTATAAATCTCAGCTTGCCCGGCGTAGGAAAGAACATAAGCCTTGTCCGCCTCGACTGCCGCCACGAGGGTTTGCGACAACACATGCCGACCGTTTTCGGTGATGGTGCAAGTGGTTTCCAGCGCCGGCAAAGTACCCAGCGTCGCCGGATGCACTTTGTTGCAGACACTTTGGTAACCGCCCTGGAAGAAGTCCTTCTGTATCGACTTGCGCATCTCCAGCAGCACGCCCTGCAAATTGACCTGATGCCCTGCTTCGACATGAGTCATGGTCAATTCCATGACCATCACCTGATTGCCATCGGCGTCATTCTTGACCGCGCGCTGACGGGAAACCTTTGCAGCTGCCTCGGGCAGCGCCTCGACTTGCCAACCGGCTGGCCAGGTAATGCCTGGTTCGTCCGCTGACGCGCAGACCGCCACAAGCGACAACACAAAAAAAACAAACACGGATTTGAACAGTCGGATCATTGCCGGACGCACTCGCAGATTGAGCCGTAAAGTCTGAGCCTCGCCCGCACGCAGGGCAAGCCTGCCCTTTCATTTGGCGAGGCCGACAGGCATGCGTATCATTGCGTCCATTCACTCGCCCATAGTTATTGGAGGGCTCATGAGCCTGCACGAACTCAATACGTTCCCCGGCGTCACCGCCACCCCAGACAGCGCAACCCGCAACTTCGTTTTCAACCACACCATGTTGCGCGTCAAAGACATCACTAAATCCCTAGACTTCTACACCCGCGTCCTGGGCTTCACGCTGGTGGAGAAACGCGATTTCCCGGAAGCCGAGTTCAGCCTGTACTTCCTCGCACTGGTCGACAAAGCACAGATCCCGGCCGACGCGGCTGCCCGCACTGAGTGGATGAAGTCGATCCCGGGCATTCTCGAACTGACCCATAACCACGGCACCGAAAACGATGCGGATTTTGCCTATCACAACGGCAATACCGACCCGCGTGGTTTTGGTCATATCTGCATTTCGGTGCCGGATATCGTCGCGGCCTGTGCGCGCTTTGAAGAACTGGGCTGCGACTTCCAGAAGCGCCTGACCGATGGCCGCATGAAGAGCCTGGCCTTCATCAAGGATCCGGATGGTTACTGGGTCGAGATCATTCAGCCTGCGCCGCTGTAAAAGCTGAAAAGCCCCTCACCCTAACCCTCTCCCATAGGGAGAGGGAACTGATTGGGGGAGATTGAAGAATTACACCGACTTGAACGATTGGCGTTGAATCCATAATCGATCAGCTCTTAAAGGCCGACGTATCACTTCAGACTCCTCGGTCGGCTCCCTCTCCCTCGGGAGAGGGCTGGGGTGAGGGGCCGTTTTTACGCGCAATAAAAAAAACCGTGATCGCTCACGGGTTTTTTCATTTCTGGCTGGACGCTTACGCCGGAGCCGAAGTGCGGATCAGGTGATCGAAAGCACTCAGCGAAGCCTTGGCGCCCTCGCCCACCGCGATCACGATCTGTTTGTACGGCACGGTGGTCACGTCGCCGGCAGCGAAGATGCCCGGGATCGACGTTTCACCCCGGTTGTCGACGATGATCTCGCCACGCGGTGACAACTCGATGGTGCCCTTCAGCCAGTCAGTGTTCGGCAACAGACCGATCTGCACGAAGATCCCTTCCAGCTCGACAGTACGCAGCTCGTCGGTGTTGCGATCCTTGTAACGCAGGCCGTTGACCTTCTCGCCATTGCCGGTGACTTCAGTGGTTTGCGCACTGGTGATCACCGTGACGTTCGGCAGGCTGTGCAGTTTGCGCTGCAATACGGCGTCGGCGCGCAGTTGTACGTCGAACTCCAGCAGCGTCACGTGCGAGACAATGCCGGCCAGGTCGATGGCCGCTTCAACGCCGGAGTTACCGCCGCCGATTACTGCCACGCGCTTGCCTTTGAACAGCGGACCGTCACAGTGCGGGCAGTACGCCACGCCTTTGTTGCGGTATTCCTGCTCGCCCGGCACGTTCATTTCACGCCAGCGCGCACCGGTCGCGAGAATTACGCTCTTGGCTTTGAGGGTCGCGCCGCTGGCGAAGCGGACTTCATGCAGCTCGCCGTTCTTGCCCGGAATCAGCTTGTCGGCGCGTTGCAGGTTCATGATGTCGACGTCGTACTGTTTGACGTGTTCTTCCAGCGCCGAGGCCAATTTCGGCCCTTCGGTTTCCTGTACGGAAATGAAGTTCTCGATGGCCATGGTGTCGAGCACCTGGCCGCCGAAACGCTCAGCGGCGACGCCAGTGCGGATACCTTTACGTGCAGCGTAAATCGCTGCCGACGCACCGGCCGGGCCACCACCGACGACCAACACATCAAAGGCCTCTTTGGCGCTGATTTTCTCAGCCTGACGCTCGATGGCACCGGTGTCGAGTTTGGCCAGAATCTCTTCCAGGCCCATGCGGCCCTGACCGAAGTTCTCACCGTTGAGATAGATGCTCGGCACGGCCATGATCTTGCGATCGTTGACTTCGTCCTGGAACAACGCGCCGTCGATGGCGACGTGGCGGATGTTCGGGTTGAGCACGGCCATCAGGTTCAGCGCCTGGACCACGTCCGGGCAGTTCTGGCAGGACAGCGAGAAGTAGGTCTCGAAGCTGAACTGGCCTTTGAGCGAGCGGATCTGCTCGATCACTTCAACACTGGCTTTCGATGGGTGGCCGCCGACTTGCAGCAGGGCCAGCACCAGCGAGGTGAACTCGTGGCCCATCGGGATGCCGGCGAAACGCAGACTGATGTCGGCGCCCGGGCGGTTGATCGAGAACGATGGCTTGCGTGCATCGTCACCGCTGTCGATCAGGGTAATTTGGCTCGAAAGACTGGCAACGTCTTTCAGCAGTTCCAGCATTTCACGGGATTTCGCACCGTCGTCGAGGGAGGCAACGATCTCGATCGGCTGGGTGACCCGTTCCAGGTACGATTTCAACTGGGCTTTAAGATTGGCGTCCAACATACGGGCGATTTCCTTTATTTGAGGCGAAAAAAAGCCCGAGCGAAACTCGCCCGGGCATTTTTATTGGGCGGTGCAGCGTACTTAAGAAGGTGCGGCGTACCGCCCTGCGTTACGTGTCACAGACTTAGATCTTGCCGACCAGGTCCAGGGACGGTGCCAGAGTGGCCTCGCCTTCTTTCCACTTGGCTGGGCAAACTT
Organism: Pseudomonas neuropathica; assembly: GCF_015461835.1. Classification (GTDB taxonomy): domain Bacteria; phylum Pseudomonadota; class Gammaproteobacteria; order Pseudomonadales; family Pseudomonadaceae; genus Aquipseudomonas; species Aquipseudomonas neuropathica. The sequence goes on from NZ_JACOPX010000001.1 coordinate 131,534, forward strand.
CGCCTGGGTGAGCAGCAACGTACTGGGCAGCCTTGATCTTGCGCAGCAGCTCGGAAGCGTCACGGCCAACGCCGCCATCGTTCAGTTCAACGATTTTGATCTGGCCTTCAGGGTTGATCACGAAGGTGCCACGGTCAGCCAGGCCAGCTTCTTCGATCAGCACGTCGAAGTTGCGGGAGATGGCGTGGGTCGGGTCGCCGATCATGGTGTATTCGATTTTGCCGATGGCTGGCGAAGTGTTGTGCCAGGCAGCGTGGGCAAAGTGGGTGTCGGTGGAAACGCTGTAGATCTCAACGCCCAGTTTCTGGAAGGCAGCGTAGTTGTCAGCCAGGTCTTCCAGTTCGGTTGGGCAAACGAAGGTGAAGTCGGCTGGGTAGAAGAATACGACCGACCACTTGCCTTTCAGGTCAGCGTCCGAGACTTGAACGAAGTCGCCGTTTTTGAACGCGGTAGCTTTGAACGGTTTTACTTGGCTGTTGATGATAGGCATTGATGACTCTCCGTCAGGGTTGTGAATTCGATGGGTGAATCCTACCCACTCACTCGACGGATGGCTCATTGGCAAACCTGATGCTGCTGATTTGTTTTCGCTATTAGCCGACTGTATTAATAGAAGAAAACGATATCTACGACGAAGCCGGGTTATCCGTAATCCGAGCCATCCCTTGGAATGGGCTGGCTTCAACATAGCGCATCGCCGACTTCATATCCTTCCAGCCGACGTAACTCATCAACGATTTCAGATCCCAGCCACTTTGATGCGCCCACGTGGCAAAGCCTCGGCGCAGGGAGTGGCTGGTGTAGTTTTCGGCGGCAATGCCGGCACGCTGCAACGCCTGGCGCAGCAAAGGAATGATGCTGTTGGCGTGCAGGCCCTCCTCGTGCAGATTGCCCCAGCGGTCGATGCTGCGGAAAACCGGGCCGCGCACCAGCGCCGCCTCGGTGATCCAGTCGATGTAGGCCTGGACCGGACAGAGCTTGAGCAGCGCCGGCGCTTGACAGGTCTGCCCGAGATTTTCCCGATCACCTTTGCTGCGTGGCAAATACAAGGTGATGCCTTTGCCGGCATGCGCCTGCACATGTTCGATTTGCAGGCGGCACAGCTCATCGCTGCGGAAGCCACGCCAGAAGCCCAGCAGAATCAAGGCGCGATCACGATAGGCCTTGAGCAGTGACGGACGATCCTGCTGCTCTTTTGCGGTTTGCGCCTCATGCTCCAACCAGTCGATGACGCGCTGCAAATCCTGCAACTGCAACGGCTCGGCCTGTTTCTCCTGCGCCGGATGCAAAGCCCGAATCCCTTTGAAAACCTTGCGCACCACCGGCGCCTTGGTCGGGTCGGCAAACCCTTGGCTGTTGTGCCACTGCGCCAGCGCCGACAGACGCAGCTTCAGCGTGTTTATCGACAACTCTTCGGCGTGCGCTACCAGATACCGCGCGACGCTGTCGGCCGTCGCCGGCAAGAACCCGCCCCACTTAACTTCGAAATGCTCGATGGCCGCACGATAGCTACGGCGCGTGTTGTCACGGGTGGCGGCTTGCAGATAGCGATCCAGATCGCTCATGGGCTGTTTTCTCGCTGGCGTACTGATGCAGGAATGCAAAGGCGTATTTTGCCGCCTGACACTGGGTAATACCAGTATATCCCGCGTCTTCAATATCAAAGGTTTATCTTTATTTTTGAGATGGTACACTGCGTACTTTAGTGGCATGTACCACAGTACGTAAACGTAGGAGCTCACATGGCCCGTGGCGGCATAACCAAAGCACTGGTGCAGATCGCGCGCACAGCGATCCTCGCCCGTGGCGAACACCCGAGCATCGATGCAGTACGCATTGAAATGGGCAACACCGGCTCGAAAACCACGATCCATCGCTATTTGAAAGAACTGGATGACGGCGCCCAGCCCGTTGAAGCCTCGGCTGAGCCTATCGATGACGAGTTGACCGCCCTCGTCTCCAGGCTCGCCCAACGTCTCAAAGAACAAGCGCAAGAGCCCATCGAGCAAGCCCGCGAGCAGTTTGAGGAGCAGCGCGAAGCACTGGAGTCGGAGCTGAAACAGACGCGTCAGGCACTGGAAAAGCTCGAACACGAGCACGACATTCAAGGCGCTGCACTGGCGCGTGAATCCGAAGCGCTGAACAACACACGCTCGATGCTGCAGACCGAGCAGACCCGCAATGCCGGGCTGAATCAGGCATTGGCCGACTTTGAGTTGCGCTTGCAGGACAAGGACGAGCAGATCCGCTCGCTGGAAGAAAAACACCTGCATGCCCGTGACGCGCTGGAGCACTACCGCAACGCCACCAAAGAGCAGCGCGAGCAGGAACAGAGCCGCCACGAAGCGCAGGTGCAGCAGATTCAGGCCGAATTGCGTCAGGCGCAGCAAAGTGCATTGGTCCGCCAGGACGAGATCACGCAACTGCACCGCGACAACGAACGCCTGCTCACGGAAAACCGTGGCACGCAGCGCGAACTGAGTCTGCTGCAGGATCAGCTCAAGCAGAGCAATCAGCGTCAGGACCAATTGCTCGAGCAAACGACCCGCGTCGACAGCGAACGCACCCTCCTCCAGGAACGCCTGCGCGTGGCCACGCTGGAAAGCCAGACACTCAAGCAGAGCGTCGAGGAACAGACGCTGCTCAACCAGTCACTGGAAAAGGAATTGAACAAGGCTCAGGCAAGCCTGAAAGAAAACCAGCGTCTGGCGGCTGCCGTTGCGGCAGCGCCAGACTCGGCCAAGCCGAAAGACGCTTAAGCGCCGACCGGCGTACGCATGGTGACGAATTCTTCGGCGGCCGTCGGGTGCACCCCGATCGTGTCGTCGAAGTCGCGCTTGGTTGCGCCAGCTTTCAACGCAATTGCCAGGCCCTGGACGATCTCACCAGCGTCCGGGCCGACCATGTGGCAGCCGAGGACTTTGTCAGTCTTGCCGTCGACCACCAGTTTCATCAGGGTTTTTTCCTGGCACTCGGTCAGGGTCAGTTTCATCGGCCGGAACCGGCTTTCGAAAATCACCACGTCGTGGCCAGCCTCGCGCGCTTCTTCTTCGGTCAAACCGACCGTGCCGATGTTCGGCAGGCTGAACACCGCCGTCGGGATCATCTTGTAATCTACCGGACGGTATTGCTCTGGCTTGAACAGACGTCGCGCCACAGCCATACCTTCAGCCAGCGCCACCGGCGTCAGTTGCACACGACCAATGACATCGCCCAGCGCCAGAATCGATGGCTCGCTGGTCTGATACTGCTCGTCGACTTTGATGAAGCCTTTGTCATTGAGCTGCACATCGGTATTTTCCAGGCCCAGATTGTCGAGCATCGGTCGTCGACCCGTGGCGTAGAACACGCAATCCGCTTCCAGCACACGACCATCTTTAAGGGTGGCTTTCAAACTGCCATCGGCCTGCTTGTCGATACGCGCGATGTCGGCATTGAACTGCAGATCGAGGCCACGCTTGGTCAGCTCTTCCTGCAAATGCTTGCGCACCGAACCATCGAAGCCGCGCAGGAACAGATCGCCGCGATACAGCAGCGTGGTGTTCGCGCCCAGGCCGTGGAAGATCCCGGCAAATTCGACCGCGATGTAACCGCCGCCAACCACGAGCACACGCTTTGGCAGCTCCTTGAGGAAGAACGCCTCATTGGAACCGATGGCGTGTTCGCGCCCCGGAATCTCCGGAATCTGCGGCCAGCCGCCGGTGGCGATGAGAATGTTCTTCGCGGTGTAACGCTCACCATTCACTTCAACCTCATGCGGGCCAACGATCTTCGCGTGCGCTTCATGCAAGGTCACGCCGCTGTTGACCAACAGGTTGCGATAGATGCCGTTGAGGCGATTGATCTCGCGATCCTTGTTGGCGATCAGCGTCGCCCAATCGAAATTCGCTTCGCCCAGGCTCCAGCCAAAACCGGACGCCTGCTCAAAGTCTTCGGCGAAATGCGCGCCGTACACCAGCAACTTTTTCGGCACACAGCCGACGTTAACGCAGGTCCCGCCCAGATAACGGCTCTCCGCCACCGCCACTTTCGCACCGAAACCGGCCGCAAACCGCGCAGCGCGCACACCGCCGGAACCGGCACCAATCACATAAAGGTCAAAATCGTAGGCCATTTCTATCTCCTCGGCAGGGGATCAGCATACCTGCAGCCACCCATTGGGCAAGCGCTGCCAATCATATGGGGGCGCAAAATGAAAAAACCCGCCGAAGCGGGTTTTTCTGACAGACAATTCAAGCGCTCTTAGTAAGCCTTGCCAGTCTTGTAGAAGTTCTCGAAGCAGAAGTTGGTTGCTTCGATGTAGCCTTCAGCGCCACCGCAGTCGAAACGCTTGCCTTTGAACTTATAGGCCATGACGCAGCCGTTCTGGGCTTGTTTCATCAGGGCGTCGGTGATCTGGATTTCGCCGCCCTTGCCTGGCTCGGTTTGTTCGATCAGGTCGAAGATGTCCGGAGTCAGGATGTAACGACCGATGATTGCCAGGTTCGACGGCGCGTCTTCCGGCTTTGGCTTCTCGACCATGCTGTGAACGCGGTAGATGTCGTCGCGGATCATCTCGCCGGCAATCACGCCGTACTTGCTGGTTTCCTGTGGATCGACTTCCTGGATGGCGATGATCGAGCAGCGGAACTGCTTGTACAGTTTGACCATCTGGGTCAGCACGCCGTCGCCTTCGAGGTTGACGCACAGGTCGTCCGCCAGGACCACGGCGAATGGTTCGTCACCGATCAGCGGGCGACCGGTCAGGATCGCGTGGCCCAGACCTTTCATTTCAGTCTGACGGGTGTAGGAGAACGAGCACTCGTCGAGCAGTTTGCGGATACCGACCAGGTATTTCTCTTTGTCGGTGCCTTTGATCTGGTTTTCCAACTCGTAGCTGATGTCGAAGTGGTCTTCCAGAGCACGCTTGCCACGACCGGTCACGATGGAGATTTCCGTCAGGCCAGCGTCCAGAGCTTCTTCAACGCCGTACTGGATCAGTGGCTTGTTTACCACCGGCAGCATTTCTTTAGGCATGGCTTTAGTCGCTGGCAGGAAGCGAGTACCGTAACCGGCTGCTGGGAACAAGCATTTCTTGATCATATAAGTCCTTGAAAGGGCTGTGTGTACGAGTTTCGGCGCAGTCTAATCAGGCGGCGTGCACCTTACAATGCCCCGCACTGGCTAACCGATGCCAACATAGAGAAATATTCTCGCCGATAGTTCCATCGACATCCTGGCGCAGCCAGATCAGCGTAGCTCAAAGCAGCCGAGAAACTGAATCACCATACGCTCATCGCCCCCCAATGCGAGCATTTGCCGGTATCATGGCGCCTTTGAACCAGCGAACGAGACAGATAGATGGCCGCGGTAAAAATCGTCAACGGGTATGTGATCGACAAGAAAGACGGCAAGTGGACGCTGACCACGACCAATGGCGAGCACATCGCCGGGCCTTTCGACAGCGAACAAATGGCGACCGATGTAGCGGCAGTGTTCACCGACACTCCGGCATCGGCCAAGCGCCGTGGCAAAGATCAGGACTGATCGACTGCGACGCCCCAAGCCCTGCCCTTGCGCAGGGCTTTTTTGTGCCCACCTACAAACAAGTGGCCAAACGCTATAACCTTTTCACACCGGCGCTGTCAGAGCGTCTAGTCCCTCCTCGCTGAAGACCACAAACATGAATCTGAAAAAATGGCTGCCCCTGATTGCGGTATTGGCACTGGCCGGTTGCGCCACCTCCCAACCCACATACCTGAACAATGGTGAACAGGGGCTGTCGATCGATTGCTCCGGTGAAGCGAATTCCTGGGCGACCTGCTATGAAAAAGCCGATGCCTCCTGCGCGGGCACTGGCTACCGAATCGTTGGCACCGACGGCACACCCCAGCCCAAGGAAAGCGACAAAACCCTGGGCGTTGATGTCGGCAACTACAAGAACCGCAGCGTTGTCGTGGTCTGCAAATAGACCTTACATATGAATTTCGGCGAACTTGATCCCGAGTCCACGAACGACTTCGATCAGATCGTCGAGACGGTTGAAGGATTCGACTTCGTCGTTATCGTCGACCAGAAAGTAGCTGCGCCCGGCGCTCTTCTTGAAAAACACGATCCATTCACCCGGATTCGCCGGGTTCTGGATGACATGGGTGGCAGAGATCAGGCCCTCTACGTGGCGCTCCCGTACTTGCTCTCGCTTCATCGCGACTCCAGAAATGAAAATGCCGTCACAGCATGACTGCGACGGCATCGGTGCTGATGACGGTCAGTCTATCAGCCGGAAATACACGCATTGGCGGCCTTTTGCACGTCACGCGGGCGAACCGGCACATTCGACATGCGCTCATGCAACTTGATGCTGCTGCCACCGGAGCGATCTTCGATATCAAACACCGCGGCTGCACCCGTGGAAAGTTTCCCCGGCACGATGACCCGAACCCCGTCCTTGTGCGGCTGCACTTGCAGCGCGCCGCGGCTGTCTGCCAGTTTATCGGCCAGACACTGGGCATATTCATGGGGTTTCTTGCCGGAGATCACGCTCATGGTCGGCAGCGTTTCATTGATTTCGGAAACACTCGCACAACCACCCACAGCCAGAATCAACGGCAGACACACCACACCCCACTTCATACAAAACCTCCGTTAAAGACCGTCCGACAGCACAAATGCCGTTTTTCTCCGGGGCCTTCTGCATTTAACCCGCATCCGATTGCGAATATCTGTTCAAAATTGTCAAACCAACGCCCGACGGCCAGATAATAACCCGTGCGGGCTGATAAACTGCGCCAATCGACAAGCTATCGTTTTGATTTTGTAGAAAAAGCCCTTCTGGAGGCGCCCATGAAATTCATTCACCAGCGCGAACACCTCAACGAAGACGACATCGTCGTCATCCAATGCTCGCAAATGTGCAACATCCGTCTGATGAACGACGCCAATTTCCGCAGCTTCAAGAACGGCGGCCGTCACACCTATCACGGCGGCGCCTTCGACACCTTCCCGGCCCGTATCACCGCGCCGAGCACCGGTTTCTGGAACATCACCATCGACACCGTCAACCGCCGCGCGATCAGCGTTACCCGCAAGCCGACTTTGACTCACTCGATCAAGATCATCCGTCGCTCCAGCACTAAACTCAGCTGAGACACGTCGCTCAACCAGAAAGGAATGCATGACCGTGGCCCAAACGACCAAATACGTCATCAAGTACAAACTCAACGGTGAACGCCGCTTCGAGTTCGCGCAACTGGAAAACGGCACTGAAGAAGAAGCCAAGGCTGCTCTGGATGCCCTTCACGGCCAGAGCGACGACGTGATCAGCGACATCGCCGTCAGCAAAGCGCTGTAAGCATCGACAGGAATTCGACCGCAAGCGGCGGAGTGTTCTGCCGCTACGTCCTGCCTAGACTGACTTTCTTCGACCAAGCGTCAAGGAGTCAGTATGTCGATGTCACCCTCGCGTCTGGATTCGCTCGACTGGGCAAGCATTGCGCAGCAACTGGATCAGGACGGCTACGCGATCATCCGTTCGCTGCTGCTGGCCAACACCTGCGATCACCTGAGTGCGCTGTATCCACAGACCGAACCGTTTCGATCGCAGGTCATCATGGCCCGCCACGGTTTCGGTCGCGGCGAGTACAAATACTTTCGATATCCCCTGCCGACACCGGTAGAACGCCTTCGCTGCGCCTTGTATCCGCGCCTGGTCCCCTTGGCCAATCGCTGGTACGAACGCATGCACCTGCCCGAGCGTTTTCCGGCGAGCCACGCCGAGTTTCTTCAGCGTTGCCATGCCGCCGGTCAACGACGCCCTACCCCTCTTCTGTTGCAGTACGGCCCGCAGGACTACAACTGCCTGCATCAGGACCTGTACGGCGAATCGGTTTTTCCGCTGCAAGTGGCGATTCTTCTGTCAGCACCCGGGCAAGACTTCAGCGGTGGAGAGTTCGTTCTCACCGAGCAGCGCCCGCGCATGCAATCTCGCCCGCACGTGCTGGACCTGACGAAAGGTGATGCGCTGATTTTTGCCGTCAACCAGCGCCCGGTCAGAGGCGTGCGCGGCGACTATCGGGTGACCATGCGCCACGGTGTCAGTCGCCTGCACAGTGGAAAAAGGCATACCCTAGGCATCATCTTTCACGACGCAACCTGATGGCCATGTCCTCAACAACTCTCGACCTGTTCGCTGACCACGAACCCGAACAACAAGCCCGAGCCGAACAGATTGGCGAACAATCCTGGCTATTGCGCGGCTTCGCCCTGCCGATTGTCAATCAATTGCTGCCGGCACTGGACGCCGTTCTTGCAGCGGCCCCCTTGCGCCACATGGTCACACCGGGCGGTTTCAGCATGTCAGTCGGCACCAGCAGTTGCGGTGAGTGGGGCTGGATCACTGATCGCAGCGGCTATCGTTATTCGGGTGTCGACCCGCTCAACGGGCTGCCTTGGCCGCAGATGCCGAAATCCTTCGCTGCGCTGGCGCATTCGGCAGCCGAGCGAGCTGGTTTTTCTGACTTCAATGCAGATTCCTGCCTGATCAATCGCTATGTCCCCGGCGCAAAAATGTCATTGCATCAGGATAAAGACGAAAAGGACTACGCCGCGCCGATCGTTTCCCTGTCACTCGGATTGCCTGCCATATTTCTGTTCGGCGGTTTTACGCGCAGCGACAAGACCCGGCGAATTCCGCTGCTGCACGGTGACATGGTGGTCTGGGGCGGCGTCGACCGATTGCGCTACCACGGCGTATTGCCAATCAAGCAAAGTCAGCATCCGCGCCTGGGTCAACAGCGGATCAATCTGACGTTTCGGGTTGCTCGCTGAACCCGAAAAATTTGACCGCAAGGCCCGGAGTGTTGTGCCTGGCGAGGCTGGTTAACCTGAATCAAACAGGTCAACGGATTACTCATCATGAAAACGCTTTCGACCCCGCTTGATACCGAACATGATCCGCGCTGGGCCGCCGTGCTTGCACGGGATCCGCAGGCGGACGGGCAGTTTGTCTATGCGGTAAAAACCACGGGCATCTACTGCCGCCCGAGCAGCCTGGCACGCTTGCCGAAACCGCAGAATGTCGAGTTTTTCGACACCGCCCAGCAGGCCGAATCCGCGGGTTATCGGCCGAGCAAACGTGCGAGCAAGGATCAAAGTGATGTCGCCGCGCAGCATGCCGCGACCGTCGCCACGGCATGCCGGCAAATCGAGATGGCCGAAAATCCGCCCGCTCTGAACGAGCTCGCAGAGACGGCCGGTTTGAGCCCGTTTCACTTTCATCGCGTGTTCAAAGCCGCCACTGGCCTGACGCCAAGAGCCTACGCCGCCGCCCATCGTTCGCGCAGAGTGCGTGAACGTCTCGCGGACGGCAATTCGGTGACGGATGCTCTATACGACGCAGGCTTCAACTCCAACAGCCGCTTCTACGAATCAGCCAACCAACTGCTGGGTATGAAACCTGGCGACTACCGCGCTGCCGGTCAAAACAACGACATCCATTTTGCCGTAGGCCAATGCTCGCTGGGCGCAATTCTGGTGGCGCAAAGCGAGCGTGGGGTGTGCGCGATTTTGCTGGGTGACGACCCGCATCAACTGGTGTGCGACCTGCAGGATCAGTTTCGCAACGCCAACCTGATTGGCGCAGACAGCGGGTTTGAACAGTTGATCGCCAAAGTCGTGGGTTTTATCGAAGCGCCGGCCATTGGCCTGGATCTGCCACTGGATGTGCGGGGGACAGCGTTTCAGGAACGTGTCTGGCAAGCGTTGCGCGAGATTCCGCTCGGCAGCACCGCCAGCTATGCCGAAATTGCCCAGCGCATCGGTGCGCCGACGTCCATGCGCGCTGTGGCTCAGGCATGCGGGGCCAACCGCCTGGCAGTGGCGATCCCTTGCCACCGCGTGGTGCGCAGCGATGGCAACCTTTCCGGTTATCGCTGGGGGGTCGAGCGCAAGCGTCAGTTGCTTGAACGCGAGACGCCGGCGTGAAGGGTCAATCGATGCTACGCAACCTGAAAACCTCAGCGATTGACGTCCACCACAACCCGTCCGCGAAGTTGCCCGGCGAGCAGTTTTGGCGCCGCCTCGATGGCTTCACTCAGGCCGATTTCGTGGCTGATCAATGCCAGCAGCGAGAAATCCAGATCCTTGCTCAGACGCTCCCATGCTTGCAGCCGGCGCGCCTTGGGCTGGGTCACGCTATTGATGCCGGCCAGCGTCACACCACGCAAAATGAATGGCGCCACCGACGCCGGGAAATCCATACCTTGGGCCAGACCACAGGCGGCGACGGTGCCTTCGGCGCGGGTGCTCGCGCAGGCATTGGCCAGGGTGTGACTGCCAACCGAATCGATCACCGCCGCCCAACGCTCTTTGGCCAGTGGCTTGCCGGGCGCTGACAACGTCGCACGGTCAATGATTTCGCCGGCGCCCAACTGCTGCAGATATTCATGCTCGGAGACCCGGCCGGTGGACGCGACGACGCGGTAGCCGAGTTTGCTCAGCAGGGCGATGGCAAAACTGCCGACACCGCCGTTGGCCCCCGTGACCAACACCTCACCCTGCTCCGGCGTCACGCCATTGCGCTCGAGCGCCAGAATGCACAGCATCGCCGTATAACCGGCCGTACCGACAGCCATCGCTTGCGCCGCCGTAAAGGCCTTGGGCAATGGAATCAGCCAATCACCATTGAGTCGCGCCTTCTGCGCCAGACCGCCCCAGTGATTCTCGCCAACACCCCAGCCATTGAGCAGCACCTGATCACCCACCTTATAGTCGGGGTGTGAACTGGCTTCCACGGTGCCCGCAAGATCGATCCCCGGCACCATCGGAAACTTGCGCACCACCGGACTGCTGCCGGTTATCGCCAAGCCATCCTTGAAGTTCAGCGTGCTATACGCAACAGCCACGGTGACATCGCCTTCAGGCAATTGCTCCTCGTTGACCTGTTGCAGGTTGGCGCGGTAACCGCTGTCGTCTTTGTCGATCACAATGGCGTTAAACATGACTGCCTCGCTGGACTGTTTTCAGAATGTCGTGCCTTGAAATAGCACATCGCAACACCTTGCCACATTCGACTTTGCGCCAATCGGCGAATTCGCCGGGCATTTCCATGGCCCGCATCTATGCTTTTTCGACGGTCGTGGTTTCGCCGAAATTTTCAAACAGTCCGCCATTGCGCGCGACCACCGGCGTACCAGCAATTTTCATTACGCTTCTGGAGGCCGAAGAACGGCGGATGTCATCGACGCTGAAAAACTGCATGGGTTGTTCTGAATTTCCAACTGGCCCCGAATCCGGTTTTGCTGCTAAAAACCGGTATTGCCCCCTGCCCGCTACACCGTTCGGAGAACCGCCCTCATGAGCCAATGGCCAGACACCCGTCTTCTTGATCTGCTCGGCATTGAATTGCCGATCATCCAGGGCCCGATGGCCGGTGCGACGAATTCGTCCATGGTCATCGCCGTGTGCAATGCCGGTGGCCTGGGTTCGATGCCGGCGGCGATGCTGAGCATCGAGCAATTGCGCGAAGAGCTGAAGACCATCCGCCAGCACACCGACAAGCCCTTCAACGTGAACTTCTTCTGCCATCAGCCCCCGGCAGCCGATGAGCAACGTGCACGTGACTGGAAGCATTTGCTGGAACCGTATTACCGCGAACTGGGCGTGGATTTCACCGCACCGACTCCGGTGTCCAATCGGGCACCGTTTGATGCGGCTGCCTGTGAAGTGCTGGAAGAGTTTCGACCTGAAGTCGTGAGCTTCCATTTCGGTCTACCAGAGAAATCCTTGCTCGAGCGGGTCAAGGCAACCGGGGCGAAAATTCTCTCATCGGCCACGACGGTCGATGAAGCCATCTGGCTGGAACAGAACGGCTGCGACGCGATTATCGCCATGGGCTACGAGGCCGGCGGCCATCGCGGCATGTTTCTCAGTGATGATCTGAGCAGTCAGGTCGGCACGTTTGCCCTGGTGCCTCAGGTGGTCGATGCGGTGAGCGTACCGGTGATTGCCGCCGGGGCAATTGCCGATGCGCGCGGCATGGCGGCGGCGTTTATGTTGGGAGCCTCAGCGGTACAGGTCGGCACCGCCTATCTGTTCACGCCGGAAGCAAAAGTCAGCGCCGCTCACCACAAGGCGCTGCGCACCGCCAAGGAAAGCGAAACGGCGATCACCAATATTTTTACCGGGCGGCCGGCACGGGGCATTCTCAACCGCGTCATGCGTGAGCTGGGCCCGATTTCGCCCCAGGCACCTGCATTTCCCTTGGCCGGGGGTGCGCTGATGCCGCTGCGAGCGATCAACGAAGCAGAGTTTGCCAACCTCTGGGCCGGTCAGGCATTCACCTTGGGCAAAGACCTCGGTAGCGCTGAACTGACTCGACAATTGGCCGAAGGCGCACTGGCAAAACTCGCTCGCCGCTGAAGCTGCACAGCGCGAAGATTCAAACATCCTCGCGCTGGTTTTAACCAACACTTCCTGTTTGGCGGCATTTCGCTATATATTTCGCTATATAGCGAATTCACCCCTCGCATCGGCGCAGCCCACTTCAAACAATAGCTGCCCGCTGCACTCGTCAATAACGGAGCTGTTACATGACCATTCGTGCCTCACGTCTTGCCCCTGGTTGCCTGGCCTCTTTGCTCGCCGTCTTCGCCATAGGCGCAGTTCAGGCTGATGAAGTGCAGGTGGCAGTGGCAGCCAACTTCACCGCGCCGATCCAGGCCATCGCCGCCGATTTCGAAAAAGACACCGGGCACAAACTGGTCGCAGCCTATGGCGCCACTGGCCAGTTCTACACTCAGATCAAGAACGGCGCGCCGTTCGAAGTGTTCCTCTCCGCTGACGACACCACCCCGGAAAAACTCGAAAAAGAAGGCGAGACCGTCAAAGGTTCGCGTTTCACCTACGCGATCGGCACGCTGGCGTTGTGGTCGGCGAAAGAAGGTTATGTCGATGCGAAAGGCGAAGTGCTGAAAAAGAACGAATACCAGCACCTTTCCATCGCCAACCCGAAAGCCGCGCCCTATGGTCTGGCAGCCACGCAAGTGCTGGAAAAACTCAAACTGACCGACGCCACCAAAGCCAAGATCGTTGAAGGCCAGAACATCACTCAGGCCTACCAATTCGTCTCGACCGGCAACGCTGAGCTGGGTTTTGTCGCCCTGTCGCAAATCTACAAGGACGGCAAAGTCAGCAGCGGTTCGGCATGGATCGTCCCTGCGAGCATGCACGACCCGATCAAACAGGACGCGGTCATTCTGAATAAAGGCAAAGACAACGCCGCCGCCAAAGCCTTGGTTGAATACCTCAAGGGCCCGAAAGCCGCTGCGGTGATCAAGTCCTACGGTTACCAGCTCTAAAATGTCACTGACGAGCGCCGATTTCGCGGCGATCTGGCTAACCCTGAAACTGGCGTCCCTGACCACCGCGATCCTGCTGGTGGTCGGCACGCCGATCGCCCTGTGGCTGTCGCGCACCGATTCATGGCTGCGCGGCCCGCTCGGGGCGATCGTCGCCCTGCCCCTCGTACTGCCACCGACCGTAATCGGTTTCTATCTGTTGCTGATGATGGGGCCGCACGGTTTTCTCGGCCAATTCACCCAATGGCTGGGCCTGGGCACTTTGACGTTCAGCTTCACCGGGCTGGTGATCGGTTCGGTGATCTATTCCATGCCATTCGTGGTGCAACCGTTGCAGAACGCGTTCTCGGCGATCGGCACCCGCCCCCTGGAAGTGGCCGCGACCTTGCGCGCCAATCCGTGGGACACGTTTTTCAGCGTGATTGTGCCGTTGGCGCGCCCCGGTTTTATCACCGCAGCGATACTCGGTTTCGCGCATACCGTCGGTGAGTTCGGTGTAGTGCTGATGATCGGCGGCAACATTCCCGACAAGACCCGCGTGGTTTCCGTACAAATTTATGACCACGTCGAAGCGATGGAATACGCGCAGGCTCACTGGCTGGCCGGGGCGATGCTGGTGTTTTCGTTTTTGGTGTTGCTGGCCCTGTACTCCAGCCGCAAGACCCGCGCAGGCTGGAGCTGATCGATGATTGATGTGCGTTTGAAACGGGTCTATACGGACTTCAGCCTCGATGTCGACCTGCATTTGCCAGGCCGTGGCGTGACTGCGCTTTATGGCCACTCCGGCTCGGGTAAAACCACCTGTCTGCGCTGCATTGCCGGGCTTGAGCGCGCTGAACATGGCTTTATCCAGATCAACGATGAAGTCTGGCAGAACAGCGATAACGGCATTTTCGTCCCGCCACACAAACGCGCGCTCGGCTATGTATTTCAGGAAGCCAGCCTGTTTCCGCACCTGTCGGTGCTGGCCAATCTGCAGTTCGGCCTCAAGCGCATCGCCAAGTCCCAGCGTCGGGTCGACATGGCGCAGGCCACCGAACTCTTGGGCATCGGCCATTTGCTCGAACGTCATCCGCAGCATTTGTCGGGAGGCGAACGCCAGCGTGTCGGCATCGCCCGCGCCCTGCTGACCAGCCCGAAACTGCTGCTGATGGACGAGCCGCTGGCCGCTCTCGATAGCCAGCGCAAAAGTGAAATCCTGCCGTACCTGCAACGTCTGCACGACGAACTGGACATTCCGCTGTTGTACGTCAGTCACGCCCAGGATGAAGTGGCGCGACTGGCCGATCATCTGGTCTTGCTCAGCGAAGGCAAAGCGCTGGCCAGCGGCCCGATTGGCGAAACCCTCGCACGTCTTGACCTGCCGATGGCGATGGGCGATGACGCCGGGGTGATCATTGAAGGTCAGGTCTGCGCCTACGATGCGCAATATCAACTGCTGAGCCTGCAATTGCCGGCCACCGAGATGAGCATCCGTGTGACGCACGCGCCAATGGAACCGGGTCAGACCCTGCGCTGCAAAGTACACGCGCGGGATATCAGCCTGAGCCTGCAGAACAGCGAATTCAGCAGCATCCTCAATCGACTGCCGGTGACGGTGGTCAGCGAACAATCGGCGGACAACGCCGCCCACGTGTTGATTCGCCTTGATGCTGGCGGCACCCCGCTGCTCGCGCGTATTACACGCTATTCCCGGGACCAGTTGGGCGTGCATCCGGGCCAGCATTTATGGGCGCAGATCAAAGCGGTCGCAGTCCTCGCTTAAATCATTCGGCACCACGGCAATGGCATGCGGTCAATCGTTTTCCAGACCGCCGCGCCATCAAAGGAAACTGCCATGCCCGACACCGTGCTGACTGCCGACCTGCCATCCGACCTGCATTACGTCGACGACACCCAGCCCGGTATCACCCGCAAAAAGCTGCGTGGCAAGTTCAGCTATTTCGAGCCGTCAGGCCAGCGCATCAGTGATCAGGATGAAATCAAACGCATCAATGCCCTTGCCGTACCACCCGCCTATACCGATGTGTGGATCTGTCCGGATCCGCGCGGTCATCTGCAAGCCACCGGCCGTGATGCCCGTGGCCGCAAGCAATATCGCTATCACCCGCGCTGGCGGGAAGTGCGCGATGCCGACAAGTATTCGCGCCTGCGTGAGTTCGGTCTCGCGTTGCCGAAACTGCGCAAGCAACTGGAGGCGCTATTGGCCGCGCCCGGCTTCAGTCGTGACAAGGTCATGGCCACGGTGATCACCCTGCTCGACGCCACATTGATCCGGGTCGGCAATACGCAATACGCCCGCGACAACCGTTCCTACGGCCTGACCACCCTGCGCAGTCGACATGTCGAAGTCAACGGCAGCGCGATCCTGTTCCAGTTTCGCGGCAAAAGCGGCATCGAACACCAGATCACCGTCAAGGATCGGCGTCTGGCGCGCATCATCAAGCGTTGCCTGGAGATTCCCGGCCAGAACCTGTTTCAGTATCTGGACGAAAACGGTGAGCGACACACCGTCAGTTCTTCCGACGTCAACGCCTACCTGCAAACCCTGACCGGCGCCGATTTCACCGCCAAGGATTACCGCACCTGGGCCGGCAGTGCCTTGGCGTTGGCGGTATTGCGCGAGTTGCAATGGGAGTCCGAGACCGAGGCCAAGCGGCATGTGGTGGAGATGGTCAAAGGCGTCGCCAAGCAGTTGGGCAACACCCCGGCGGTGTGCCGAAAATGCTACATCCACCCCGCCGTGGTGGAGAAATTCATGCTCGGCGCCCTCGCTGAACTGCCTCGCCCGCGCGTGCGCAAAGGCCTGCGTGCGGAGGAAGTGGCACTGGCGATGTTTCTCGAGCGAATGAGCGAGATGACCGATGCATCTTGATCCGCAAGGGAGCGTCATCTAGGCTAGCGACCTCTCCTCCTTCGGACGACCGCAGCAGTGAACAATCCAGCCTTCTAAAAATGTAATCGCGACACGCCGTTCTCGGCGCTTGTCAGTTTTCACGACATTTTTTGGAGGTGCCGATGACTCACGTCTCGCGTACACCCGCACTCGTTTCCCTGAATCAACTGGGCTTTCAGTTCGCCAATGGCGCAACACTGTTTGAAGACCTGAACCTGACTTTCGATCATCAACCGACTGCGATCG
The DNA here is from genome assembly GCF_015461835.1 of Pseudomonas neuropathica. Lineage (GTDB taxonomy): Bacteria > Pseudomonadota > Gammaproteobacteria > Pseudomonadales > Pseudomonadaceae > Aquipseudomonas > Aquipseudomonas neuropathica. The sequence goes on from NZ_JACOPX010000001.1 coordinate 148,010, forward strand.
TCGGGCGCAATGGTGTTGGCAAAAGTGTGCTTGCACGTTTGATTGCCGGGCAATTGCAACCCGGCACCGGCAGCGTGGCACGCTCGGTTTGCGTGCATTACGTCGCACAAACGTTCGTCGCCACACCTGGGCAAACCGTCGCCGATGCAACGGGGACGGCCCCGGCGCTTAGCGCACTGGAGCGACTAAGATGCGGTGCTGCCACTGCGCACGACTTCGACCTCATTGATGAACGCTGGGATCTGGCCGAACGCTTGCGCCAGATGCTCGATGGAGCCGGGCTGACCGACCTCACCGGGTCGGATCTGACCGAGCACCTCAGCGGTGGCCAGCAAGCCAGAATCGCTTTGATCGGCGCACTGCTGAGTCAGGCGCCTTTGCTGGTGCTCGACGAGCCCACCAATCACCTCGACAGCGCCGGTCGGCAATGGCTGATGAGCCTGCTTGAGCGCTGGCGTGGCGGCCTGATTATCGTCAGTCACGACCGCCAGCTTCTGGAGCAGATGCAGCGAATTGTCGAACTCACGGCGTTGGGAGTAACAGTTTTCAGCGGAAGGTTTGCGGATTTCACCGAGCAACGCAGGATCCATCAACAGGCGGCTCAGGCACAGCTCGATCAGGCCCGTATCGAACGTCAGCGCGAACGTACGCGGCTGCAACGCGAGCACGACACGATCCAGCGCCATGCGGCCGGCAGCCGTCGCCACGCACAAAGTGCCAACGTTTCGGGCTTCGAGCGGGCAGCGTTGAAAGCCGCTGCGCGGGACATCATGGGGCAGGTAAAAGTCGGCCACCAGGCACGCAAGGCCGATCTGGATCAGCGTGTTCGCGAAGCGTACGAAAACGTCCTGCCCGCCGACGGCGTGCTGATCAATCTGCCGGGCAGCGTGGTGCCGAGCAATCGACGGGTGTGCACACTGATCGACGCGTGCTTGCCTTGGTTACCGGCAGATGCGCCCACCACCCGCCTTGACCTCGCCATTCAAGGGCCGATGCGCATCGCTGTCCGCGGTCACAACGGTTGTGGCAAATCGACGCTGTTGAAATTGCTGGCAGGTGAATGGGCGCCGGTAAGTGGCGAGTGCATCACCCACGTGCCTTTTGCCTTTCTCGACCAACAACTGAAGCTGCTGGATGAGCACACATCGATTGTCGACCAGTTACAGGCACAGCAAACACTTTTGAGCGAAGGTGAGTTGCGCAGCTTTCTCGCTCACCTGCAACTCGACGCACAACGCGTTAACCGCCCGTGCGCCTCACTCAGTGGCGGCGAACGTTTGAAAGCAGCCCTTGCGCTGGCCTTATGGCGCAAGACGCCCGCGCAATTACTGCTGCTGGATGAGCCGACCAATCATCTGGACCTGGCGTCGGTGCACGCTTTCGAACACGCCTTGCAGGCATTTCCCGGAGCGATTGTCGCGGTTTCCCACGATCAAACGTTTCTACAGGCGTTAAACCCAAGCCATTGTTTGACCTGGCACCCCGGAGGCTGGCGCTGGCAACCGACGAGCTGAGCTGCCTATTTTTTGCACGATTGCCAAGGGCTTCTATAGTTGATCTGACACGAATCAGCTGCGGTGACGCCATGGAAGACATTTTCGTCGTGAAGCGTTGCAACAAGATCATTATTTACGGTCGACGTGCCGAAGACAGCCAGCATGATCCCGCCAAAGCCACTAGCTGGTTTCGCATCTGCGACACACGTACGGGCGGTTTCATCGGCGATGGCTACGACACGGAGGGTGAAGCACGAGTTGAATGCAGACGCCTCAACGCAGCGAGTTCCCCATCAGCGGCCCGCCAGTCTTCAGGCTGATGCCGATCAGAAGCGGGTCTATACTGAAACCAGCTGAAGGAGCAGCGCCCCACGGCAGAAGGCTCGCAACACGCGGGCTTTTTGCTGCAGCTCAGGTTTCATAGAACGGAGGTGTTCCATGTCCGAAAAAGAGTCCATCACCACCCTCCTCACCCTGCTCGACGCTCGACAAGCGCGCCTCGCCGCCGCTTGCAAAGAGATCGCCGACTGGGTCGATCACCAAGGTGGACACCCCACCGCCCTGCGCATCCGAGACCGGCTGAACGACATCGAGAAGGATGCTCCGCTGATTCGCAACACGCTGTCGGCGCTAAAGCCTGTTGATCGGCCACTGCCTCGGTTCAGATGACCTCGACCCGGCCAGGGTGTCAGGAATTTGCTCATTAGCGGTGACACAGGAGTCACCGCGCTTGTGTCTGCCCGTAATGTCTATTTTTCCAGTTTTTCACGTGACGACTGCATCTGCGCGACGACAGTGAAATCACTCCTTTGCAAAGTAACGCCCTGACCCGCCCGCATGCGGGTGTTTTTTTGGCCTGCACCCAAATGGCGAACGGTTGCCGTGCGTGAGTTGTCGTAACTTATACATGTCGCAAAGGAGACAGTTATGGTTATCCATTTCAACGTCGACGGGCATCTGGCCTGCGGCCATAAAGGCAAACAACTGTCGGCAAGCCGCGAACTCAACCGCGTGAAGTGCCGCAGTTGCCGCAATACCGATGCCTACAAACAGGCGCGAAAGGATCAGCGCAACGCCACCCGCCGGATGGCCCGTCAGGCCAAAACCTCCCACGGCGCAACCAACTGGCGCGCAGAATGGATCGAACGCCTGACTGCAATGGCCGGCCTTCAGCGTTTGCCTCGCGGCTTTAGCGGGCAAGCATTCGTCTAGCAGCGGGTATAAGCAAGGCACAAAAAAGGCCTGCATGAGGAAACTCATGCAGGCCTTTGCCATTCAGGGTGGCCGAAACCGGTATGCCTTTATGAGCGACCACCAGCACCAGGACAAAAGCCTGACACGGGCAGCACTCACAAAATCATTTCAACAACCGATGCATCCATTTTGATCGCTGGCTCGTAGATTCAATACCCTCACTCGGAGGGCACAAGAGCCAAGGAGATACATCATGCATGCCTTTTACAAAAAAATTTCAGCAGCAGCCTGCTTCGCCATTCTCTGCGTAACTGCAACACTCAGCTTTGCCGCCGACTCGGTGATGGTCGGAGGCGCAGCGATGTACCCCACTAAAACCATCGTTGAGAACGCAGTCAACTCGAAGGATCACACGACACTTGTAGCGGCGGTCAAGGCTGCCGGGCTGGTTGATACACTCAACAGCAAAGGTCCATTCACCGTCTTCGCTCCGACAAACGAAGCGTTTGCGAAGCTTCCGGCAGGCACCGTCGACACGCTGGTAAAGCCTGAACACAAAGCCGATCTGACAAAAATCCTGACCTACCATGTTGTGCCCGGCACTCACACATCTGCACAAATAATGGCCGAGGCCAAAAAGAACGGCGGCACCGTTATGCTGAAAACCGTTCAAGGTGAGGCGCTGAGTATCAAGCTGTACGAAGGCAAGTTATGGGTGGTGGACGCCAAAGGCGGCAAGGCAAGTATCAGCATCGCAGACGTGATGCAGTCAAACGGCGTGATCCACGTTGTCGACTCTGTCTTGATGCCTTAAACGCGCCTGGTTCCCGGCGGACGCACAGTTTGCCGGGGGCTAATACCCGAATAGGCACTTCACAAGCGGGTTTAGCATTGAGCAAATGGTTTTGTCTGGCGGTTGCGCGGCGATACAGCGAATGTTTTACGAACGAAATTTCAAATAACCCAGCCAACTCGGGAGGGTCTTTTGGTTGCACGCTGATTTCCAGATACCGCCTGACTGGTGAGCCTCGCTGTAGCACAACCGAGGCGCTGAAGGATGAATATACGTTCATCGAAAACATGGCTCGATGCGTCTAGGCTGCGGGTTCCGACATAGTGACTACAGGAGTAACCCACCATGTTCTCGCACGAAAGCATCCCGCTTGTGGCCATCTTCATCATCATGCTCATCGGCGTGCTTGTGGCCTTCCTGCATCCGGTGCACGCGTTCTTAAGCTGGCTTCGGAGACGGAGTGAAAGATCCTCTTCTCGCTCTTCGAAAGAAGCGGATTCGCGCTGAATTAATCCCTACAAGCCCGGCTACGTCCGGGTATCTTTTCGTAACGCCATGCAGCCTGCAGATATTAGCCGCTGGGCATTCGAGAGACTTGGATGAATCTGCGAGCTATGACAACCGCCTCGTATCAAACTGCTGCACACCACCCGAATGCACTCCACTCCGCGCCCAACGGCAACCAGCGGAATGGATGAGTGCATCCAGGTTTTGTTGGATAACATCCCGTTCCCAATATCTGCGACGCTCGCGGAGGCCGTTCAGGAGTCGTGCGACAGGATCAGCAACAGGCGCCGGTATCAATCATTTCTGATCAGAGGATCTGCCAATCTCCTCACGCGTAGGCATCGTCCAGTCTGAGGCGCGTCTTTCATGAATTGAGTCGGGCTTATGACCTTCGTAACCAAACATCAATAAGTAAAACCCCAGCGCCACTGCAGCCAGTACAGCCCTACCCACAGGGTTCGCATCCTTCGCTAACCCACCGGGTCCGATAGCTACCCAGCCACCCCGAACATAAGCGAAGACAGCCTGCGTAAACCATGCTTGCGCCGCTACAGATGTCCAAAACTGACTCCACTCGCCTTTAAATCGCAAAAATGCGCCCACAACAGATGCGCCTACCATCCATCCCAGAATCAAATAGCGAAAACGCTGAGAACAACTAGAACACGGTTCTCCTGCTCCATATTTGTCCCATCTCTAGTTCAGAAAAACGATGTGATTGCACTATCGAGACTTTAAATATCGGCCGATGTGCGCCCGACATAAACCAGACATTTTTAAGCCCCACCCCTGAAAAGTCAGCCGCCATAGCAGCAAATCAAATGGCACGCCGATGAAGGGAGCAATGTTGCGCAGAAGGTTTGACCTGGCCAAGGAAGCTGCCGGGCAGCTTAAGGCTGAGTTTCAGAGGCGAGATTTGCGCGCCAAGGCAGGTGCAGAAAAGGCAGAGTCCAGCGTGAGATTTTGCAGGCGGGGAATCAACTTGAGTGTACGACCGCGATAATGACCGAGCCATACATCAGGAATCGCAAGGGCAAACAGCAATGCCAACCAAATGATTGCGGACCAGAAACAAACAAGGGCTTGCATCAGCTTTCGCCGGCAAACCCTTGATTTAAGATGGTGCCCGAAGCCGGAATCGAACCGGCACGCCCTTACGAGCGGGGGATTTTAAGTCCCATGCGTCTACCAGTTTCGCCATTCGGGCGGTAGCGCGGTGCTGCTGTCTTCTGCTGCACAGTCGCGATCCTGACAGGATCAAGCCTTGAACAGCAGTGCGGGAAATATATACATCACTTCCCGGTGAAGCAAGTTTGCAATGACCGTTTTTCAAGACCAAATCTTGCGGTACTTTGCAAATAAAAAAGCTCCGTAAATCATGGATCTACGGAGCTTGTTTATAGTGGAGGCCGAGGTCGGAATCGAACCGGCGTAGGTGGATTTGCAATCCACTGCATAACCATTTTGCTACTCGGCCTCAAAGTATCTGCTGTCAGTAGCACAACAACAAACACTGTACAAACTTGGAGCGGGAAACGAGACTCGAACTCGCGACCCCGACCTTGGCAAGGTCGTGCTCTACCAACTGAGCTATTCCCGCTTGGTGATGCGCATTCTATAGAATTAAGAAGCTCCGTCAACCCCTTGATTCAAAAAAGTTTTATTTCTTTTCAACATCAGTCTTCAGGTGCGGCCAGGCGGCGCGCAGGTACTGCACCATCGACCACAAGGTCAGGCCGGCAGAGACCATCAGCAAGGCATAACCCAAGATAACCCAGAAACTGAAGTCCTTCGGGTTGGCCAACAGAATGACCAGCGCAAGCATCTGCGCCGCGGTTTTCCACTTGCCCAGATTTGAAACGGCTACGTGGGCACGGGCGCCGAGTTCGGCCATCCATTCACGCAAGGCCGACACCACAATCTCGCGACCGATGATGACAGCAGCCGGCAGAGTGAGCCAGAGATTGCCGTGCTCTTGAACCAGCAGCACCAGAGCCACCGCAACCATGAGCTTGTCGGCTACCGGATCGAGAAACGCCCCGAACGGAGTGCTTTGCTCAAGACGTCGAGCCAGATAACCGTCCAGCCAATCCGTCGCTGCTGCAAAGGCAAACACCGAGGCGGAGGCCATGTAACTCCACTGATAAGGCAGATAGAACAGCAAAATGAAGATCGGAATGAGCAGGACGCGTAGAACGGTAATCAGATTAGGGATATTCATCGGCACAACTGGCTACGAGGTGAAGGGGCATTCTACTCGCTATGCAGGTTCGCATAAATCGACTCTGCGAGCTTTTTACTGATCCCCGGGGCTTTGGCGATCTCTTCGATGCTTGCACGAGTGAGCTCCTGCAATCCACCAAAATGTTTCAACAAGTCGCGACGTCGGGTCGGCCCAACGCCGGCAACGCCTTCCAGCGTTGACGTACGGCGGGTTTTGCCTCGGCGTGCGCGGTGTCCGGTAATCGCGAAGCGGTGCGCCTCATCGCGAATCTGTTGAATCAAGTGCAGCGCCGGCGAGTCGCCACGTAAGGTGAACTCATGCGCCGCATCATTCAGATACAACGTTTCGAAGCCCGCCTTGCGAGTAGCGCCTTTGGCAACACCGAGCAGGATCAGGTCCGGCACAGCCAACTCGTTGAGAACATCGCGAGCCATCGACAGCTGGCCCTTGCCACCGTCCACCAGCAAGATGTCTGGCAACTTGCCCTCGCCTTCCTTGAGTTTGCTGAAGCGTCGCGTCAAGGCCTGATGCATGGCGGCATAGTCGTCACCCGCCGTGACCCCTTCGATGTTATAGCGCCGGTAGTCCGACTTGATCGCGCCTTCCGGGCCAAAGACCACACAAGAAGCAACCGTCGCCTCACCGCTGGAATGGCTGATGTCGTAGCATTCCAGGCGTTGCGGCGGCTCATCCAGATTCAACACTTCGGCCAAGGCTTCAAAGCGCGCGGCGGTGTGTTGGCGGTTGGCCAGGCGTGCGCCCAACGCCTGCTCGGCGTTGGTGACGGCCAGTTGCTGCCAGCGTGCCCGCGTACCGCGCACCCGATGACTGATGGCAAGCTCGCGACCACGCAACTCATGGATCGCTTCGATCAACGTTGGAAAATCTTCATGCACCACGTTGACGATCAGCTCACTCGGCAAATCGCGCTCAGGGCTGCTGATGAAATACTGGCCAAGAAACGCGGCCATGACTTCCGACACGTCCTCTTCGATGCCGACTTGCGGAAAGAAATTCTTGCTGCCCAACACGCGTCCGCCACGCACACTGATCAGGTGCACGCAGGCGCCACCCGGGTTGACGAATGCCGCGATGACATCGATATCCCCTGTGCCGCCTTCCATGCTTTGTTGATCCTGAACCCTGCGCAGCAGCGCGATCTGGTCACGCAACTCGGCGGCTCGTTCGAACTCCAGGTTGATCGCCGCCTCCTCCATCGCCGTGGACAGCTCGTTGGTCAGCGCGTGACTGCGCCCCTCAAGAAACATGACCGAGTGGCGCACGTCTTCGGCATACACGTCAGGCTCGACCAGCCCCACGCAAGGCGCCTTGCAGCGCTTGATCTGATACTGCAGACATGGACGGGTACGGTTCTTGTAGTAGCTGTCTTCACACTGCCGAACGAAGAAGGTCTTTTGCAGCAGACTCAGGCTTTCACGTATGGCGCCGGCACTCGGATAGGGACCGAAGTACTTGCCCTTGGCCTTTTTGGCACCGCGATGAATGCTCAGGCGCGGAAACTGGCCGTCGGACAGAAACACATAGGGATAGGATTTGTCGTCGCGCAGCAGGATATTGTACGGCGGCCGCCACTCCTTGATCAGCGTCTGCTCAAGCAGCAGCGCTTCGGTTTCGTTGGCGGTGATGGTCGTTTCGACCTGCGCAATGCGCCCCACCAACGCGGCAGTCTTGGGCGCCAGGCCGGTTTTGCGAAAGTAGCTGGCCAGGCGTTTTTTCAGGTTCTTGGCCTTGCCCACGTACAACAGGCGTGCATCGCTGTCGAACATGCGATAGACGCCTGGGCGCCCGCTGACTGTCGACAGAAACGCGCCGGAATCGAATGTTTCAGTCATGGTCAGAGGCTGGCATCAACCATGCCGTGACGAACCGCCAACAGGGTCAACTCGACATCGCTGCTGATCGAAAGCTTCTCGAAAATACGATAGCGGTAGGTGTTCACGGTTTTCGGCGACAGGCACAATTTGTCGGAAATGATCTGTACCTTCTGACAGCCGACAATCATCAAGGCGATCTGAATTTCGCGTTCGGACAAGGCATCGAAGGGAGAGTCGTTGGAGGGCTGGAAGGATTTGATCGCCAATTGCTGGGCAATCTGCGGACTGATATAGCGTTGACCGGCAAATACCAGGCGAATCGCCTGGACCATTTCCGGCAAACCCGCGCCCTTGGTCAGATAACCCGCAGCACCGGCCTGCAACAAGCGTGTCGGGAAAGGATCTTCCTCACACACCGTGACCGCGACCACCTTGATATCCGGATGACTGCGCAACAGTTTGCGCGTGGCTTCCAAGCCGCCGATGCCAGGCATCTTGACGTCCATCAGCACCACATCGGGCTTCAACTCTCGGGCCTTGATCAGGGACTCTTCCCCGGATTCGGCCTGGCCAACCACCTGCAAGCCATCGATATCGGCCAGCATACGTGTAATGCCTGTACGAACGAGATCATGGTCATCGACCACTAGCACCCTAATCAAGCAGACACCTCGCGATATGGTCATATTGGGATGCCGGACACCTTAGCAAAAAGTGCCACGCAGACCTAGCGGAAAGCGTCATTTAAAAAGTTTCAATTCATCATTGAAGGCTTGCCGGCCGTGGGTTTCAGCGCACATGTGTACTGATATCAAGCTGCATTCGCAGAAAACACTCGTCCGCGCCCTGAACCTGTAGTCCTTTTCTCTCATACAAGTTTCTCGCCGGATTATTCTCGAATACGGTCAGGCGTAGAGCCGGGCGTCTTTCTTTGCGAACCATGTCGATAACCTGATCGATCGCCCAAGAACCAGCACCCTGCCCCTGATACGTTTCAGCAATTTGCAGTTCACGAATGTACAGCGCGCGCATATCCCGACTGAGACTGAGAAAGCCCACTGGCACATCACCCTTCACTATCAGCCAGTTTTGCCGCCCCAACCATGCCACGTCGAACGCTTCGTCCTGCCATAGCAGGCCATGGCGAATGTAGTAGCGCAGCATGTTCTGACAGGTAAGATCACGGGCAAACGCCAGATCTTCTGGAACCGCCAATCGTAAGTGGAATGTCATCAGGCTTGCACTACAGGAACAATTCGCCCCAGCCACGCACCCACGACACGCTCGGCCATGACCAACAGATCACCGGCAATGAGCAGAGACTGGGCAGCAGCAATGTTTTGTGTCGACACGGTTCATCCTTGGTCATCAAGCGAAGTGCAGAATGTCACAACTCCAGCGCGACGCTAGCAATAGATGTTTTGTTGATTACGCGATAGCAATTTCTGATTGCTGAGGCGTATCGGCCTCTAGTAAGCTCGGCCCATTCATTGGAGACAGACCATGTTCAACGCCCTCTCACAGCTTCGTACTGCCAGCGCCTTGCGCTCGGTTGCGGCTGCCCGGGTGAATGACGTTTGCGCTCCGGTCAGCTTTTATTTTGGGTATTGGTTTAGCCACTGGCGCGCCTGATACCCAAACGGCGCCCATAACAACGGGTCGCCTACCAGAGAATTCTCAACCCCCGGTCGGCCTCCCGACCGGGGGTTTTGTTTTTTCAGCCCCAAATTTTTCAGCAACACACCAGACACTTTGAGGATTCACGAAATGAACTACGCCACTTATTACCGTTACGACAGCTTTAACGCCTGGCGATTTACCAGCTTCCGCTCGGGACAGCCTGCCGCCTCCGATCGGTCACCTACAGGTGGCAAGCACACACACGTAGCCAATACGGCCAATTGTCGAACACCCCAGTAGGGCCGAGCGAGCGGGAGAACCCGCCGCCAGCCCAGGAAGACCGAATATGAACTCGTCCGTTTCTGCTCTGCCGCTGTCCACCCTGAATCCTGCCAACGAAGCATTGACTCTGCGTCTGCCCAGCTCGTTGCAACTCAAACAGCAATTGCCCCTGAGCAATGCCTTGAGTCAGCAAGTCACCGCCCACCGTCAGGCGGTTCGCGCCATTCTCAACGGCCAGGATCAGCGCCTGCTGGTCATCGTCGGGCCCTGCTCTATCCATGATCCGCAATCCGCACTCGAATACGCTGGCAAGCTCGCTCGACTGGCTGAGGAAGTCAGCGGCGAAATGCTGTTGGTGATGCGAGCCTATGTCGAAAAACCGCGCACCACGGTCGGCTGGAAAGGTCTGGCCTACGACCCGCATCTGGATGGCAGTGATGACATGGCTGGCGGCCTTACGCTTTCGCGTGAGCTGATGCTGGAAATGATCCGCCTCGGACTGCCGGTGGCCACCGAGCTGCTGCAACCCATGGCTGCCGGTTACTTCGATGACCTGTTGAGCTGGGTGGCCATCGGCGCGCGTACCACTGAATCGCAGATCCATCGGGAGATGGCCAGTGGATTGGGCATGCCCGTCGGCTTCAAGAACGGCACCGACGGCGGTGCCGCCATTGCGGTTGACGCCATGCGTTCGGCAGCCCATCCGCACCGGCATTTCGGCGTCGATAGTCAGGGCCATCCAGCCATCATTCAAACGCCAGGCAACCCCGACACCCACCTGGTTCTGCGCGGCGGCCATAAAGGGCCGAACCATGATCGCGAGAGCGTGGCCAAAATCCATGCCGACCTGGATCGCCTGAAGATTCCGAGCCGGATCATGGTCGATTGCAGCCACGCCAACAGTGGCAAGGACCCGCTACGCCAGCCTGGCGTCTTCAACGAAGTGCTTGAGCAACGCCTGCAAGGTGACCGTTCTCTGATCGGCATGATGATCGAGTCTCACCTGTTCGAGGGCTGCCAGCCGCTGAGCGAACCCCTGCGTTACGGCGTTTCGATTACCGATGGCTGCCTCGGTTTCAGCGCAACGGAGCGTTTGCTGCTGGACGCCTCTCAACGCCTCAGTACACAGACAAAAGGCTGATTATCCGGCCAGCCCCGCGGATTTATTGCAAACCGCAGGGCTGGTCACGCCGCGTTAACCCTCCACTCGCACCTGCGTGGCCGCAGACGTCTGACTGACATCGTCCAGACGTTCAACCGTGTAGGCTACCTGCACGGTCGTGCCATGGTGCTCACGCCAGAATCGGTGCGGCACAATGAAGATCAGCGGCTTCCCCGCCGTCTCCCGAGTGATTTCACGGTCATCCCGATGATTGAACAGTTCCCCGTCGCACTTGAGATAGACCAACTCGCCTTCCTGCGTCCGGGCATTACCGATCACGATGGTGACGCCATCGACGGAGTCCTCTTTCAACAGCACGCCGTCTTCAGCTTCAAGCACATCGGGAGCATCAAGCTCTCCCCGCAGGAACGGGGTAACGAGAATTCTTGCCGCCTCGGACTCTCGGATGACTCCGCCCGCCTGCTCGACCTGATAGCGCACCACCACCTCGCCGCCGAGATGAGCAGCGATGTGCGCCCCTTCAACCCAGAATGACAGTACGTCTGCGACAGCAAAGGCTTCGACCTTCAAGCTGTCGCTGAACGTTGCGGACAATGCGTCAGCGCCCCACAGCAACGTGACTCGATCCCCCGCCGCCATTCGGGCATAAGGCTGGAGCACGATAAGCGTGCCGTCCGGCACCCGCGCCGGATCCAGCGCCCCTCCGATCGCCCCCTCGACAATCGGCGCAAGCAATTGTGGCCGGACATCCCCCACGGACAAATGCACACGGGCAGACACCGCCGGCTCAGCCGAGCGCGCACTGAGCAGTTTCCAGTAGACCGCCAGCGAACCGCCATCCAGTGCAGCGATGTGCAGGCCTTTGATCACGAAAACGATGTCTTTGCCGACCTGGGCTTCGCTGATATAGCGAACCATTTCATGCTGATAAGCAAAGCCCTCTATGTCCAGGCCGTCCCAACTCAAAAGCAACTGATCGCCGCAGCTCATGTTTGCATAAGGAGCAATACGGACAACGACCTTGCCCAGCGAAGGATCAAGCACCGCCCCCTTCAGACTATCAACGGTTGCCGCTGGCAGCAGTTCGTTCGAAACACAGGGGCTGGCGGGGTGGCGCATCCGGTAGCAAAACTCGACTTCGTGCGTGTGCATTGGTAGCTCCATTCCTTGGAAAGAACGCCGCTTTCATGGGCGGCGTCGACAGCCAACATTGAACGCTATTGCACACACTTTCGATGTCAGCCTCAGCCGCCGCGAACATCCGGCAAAGGCCTCCCACCGGGTAGGCAAACTACGCAAAAACGCCATCAACCGAGCGAAAGATGTCCTCAACTTCCGATTCGGATTTCATAAGTATCTGAAAATTCGTACAGCCACTAGTCCAGATTCAACGGCCAAGAGAAGCCCCTTCTTACTTCTTCGGCTGGATGAGTGTTTTAGAGTGGCCTCCGGATTCCCCGATGAACTTCTGCGAAAAAGGTAAGAACATGCAACGGAATGCTTCAACTCGCTATCCCGTCCTGTTGGTACATGGCCTGTTCGGATTCGAGCGCATCGGTCACTTCGAGCTGTTCCATGACGTAAAGGACGCTCTGAAAACGGCCGGCAGCCGAGTGTTTGTTCCGCACCTTTCTGCCACCCATAAAAACGAAACAAGGGGTGAACAATTGCTTGCACAGATTGATCGTGTCTTGCGAGGCACAGGTGCAGACAAAGTCAACCTCATAGGACACAGTCAGGGAGCACTCGCTGCTCGATACGCTGCGGCGCTTGCGCCACACGCCGTCGCTTCCGTGACCTCCGTCAGCGGCCCGAATCACGGTTCGGAACTGGCCGATTTTCTGCGTAAGGCCCTGATACCCGGGCGGCTGCCGGAGATCGTCGCCCAAAATGTAGCGACGCTATTTGCCGATTTTCTATCGTTGCTCAGTGGCAGTGTCACCTTGCCGCAGAACGCACTGGCGGCGCTCAATGCACTGACGACCGAAGGTGTAGGCGAGTTCAACGACAAGTTTCCGCAGGGATTGCCCAGCACTTGGGGCGGACAAGGCCCGGAACAGGTCAATGGCATACGTTATTACTCATGGAGCGGCGTCCTGCCGGCCAACAGCCCGTCGACACTCGATCCAACCCAAAGCATTTGCCACGCGCTATCGCAGTACTTCATGACCGAAACGCAGCAGAATGACGGCTTCGTTGGCCGCTTCAGTTCTCACTTGGGGCAAGTGATCCGCTCCGACTACCCGCTGGACCATCTGGGCAGCCTGCGCCGCACGGCCAGCACGGCAACCGCACTGCCCGACCCGATTGAGCTGTACGTCGAACATGCTGAACGTCTGCGAGCCGCGAATCTCTGATCAAAGCCACGGACAACCGAACGGAACTTTGCCGAGAATTCGCCCACTGAATCCGGTAGGCTCCACACTTTTACTGAAATAGATTGGAGAGTTTCCCCATGGCTAAAGCCACTGCCCGCCACATCCTGGTTTCCAGCGAAGCCAAGTGCAACGAACTCAAGGCCCAGATCGAAGGCGGCGCTGATTTCGCCGAAGTTGCCAAGGCCAACTCCACCTGCCCATCGAGCCGTCAGGGCGGTGATCTGGGTTCGTTCGGTCCTGGCCAGATGGTCAAGGAATTCGACACCGTGGTCTTCAGCGCGCCAATCAACGTCGTGCAAGGTCCGGTAAAAACCCAGTTCGGTTATCACCTGCTGGAAGTCACCAGCCGTCAGGACTGATCCGTCGCCTGATTGCTTGCCAACGGCCCGCCTTCTGGTGGGCCGTTGTGTTTCAGTTACATATACGGCTGGCGACTGACGCGCCTCTCGCGTACAACTTGCGCTTATCGATTTCCCGGTTCCAAGGCTGACAATGCGACTGGTTTTCCCCACATTGATGCTCACCGCCCTCGCCCTGTTGACGGGCGCCACCGGCGCAAACGCTGCACCGCAACACGCGTTGACCGTTTATGGCGAGCCTGCCAAGTATCCTGCCGGCTTCAGTCATTTCGACTACACCAACCTGCAAGCGCCCAAGGGCGGGACGATGCGCCGCTCGGCCATCGAGATTGGCCATTTCGACCATGTCCTTCCTTATATAGACAAAGGCATCGGCGTCACTCAGATCGATGGCTTGCTCTATTCGCCGCTGGCCCAGCGTTCGCTCGACGAGCCTTACACGGTCTACGGTCTGGTCGCGCAAAAGATGGAACGCTCGGACGATGGTCTGTCGCTGCGCTTCTATATCAATCCCAAGGCTCGCTTCGCCGACGGCAAAGCGATCACCGCCGAAGACGTGCGTTACACCTACGATTTATTGATGACCCAGGGCAGCCTGCGTTATCGCACCCAGTTTGCCGACGTCAAAGGCGTCGAAGTCGAAGCGCCGCTGACCGTGCGCTTCGACTTCAAGAGTAATGAAAACCGCACCCTGCCACTGGACATCGCGACCCTGCCGGTATTCCCCGAGCATTGGTGGAAGAGTCGCGATTTCGCCGGCGGCGGCGGTTATGAAGCACCCCTGGGCAGCGGCCCGTATCGAGTCGGCAAAGTCGATTCGGGGCGCAGCATCACGTTTGAGCGCAACGCCGACTGGTGGGGCAAGGATTTGCCGGTCAGTCGCGGCTTGTACAATTTCGATCACTTCAGCATCGAGTACTTCGGTGATACCGACGTCGCCCGCCAAGTGCTGCGCGGTGGCGCCTATGACTACAACCGCGAGTTCTCGGCCACTGGCTACTCGATCGGCTATGACAGCCCTGCACTCAGCGACGGGCGCTTGCAAAAGGCGCATCTGGCCACCGAGGCGCCACAGTCAGCCCAAGGCTTTGTGTTCAACCTGCAGAAACCGATGTTCGCCGATCGCCGCGTACGCCAGGCATTGGCCATGCTTTGGGACTTCGAGTGGAGCAACCGGCAGATGATGCGCGGTATGTATATCCGCCAGCAGAGCTACTTTTCCAACACGCAACTGGCGGCAAGCGAACTGCCCGATGCGCAGGAACTGAAAATCCTCGAACCGTTGCGCGGCCAGGTTCCCGACGAGGTTTTCACTAAAGTCTTCGAAGCGCCGAAAACCGATGGCAGCGGCGTCATCCGTGACAAACAGCTGCAAGCCCTCGAACTGCTCGAACAGGCGGGCTGGAAACCGGATGGCGATCAGTTGGTGAATGCCCAGGGCGAGCCATTGAGCTTCACCTTCCTGGTCAGTCAGAACGGCATGGATCGCTTGTTGCTGCCCTACAAGCGCACACTGAAACAGATCGGCATCGATCTGAACATTCGCCGTATCGACTCCTCGCAATACGTCAATCGCTTGATGAGCCGCGACTACGACATGATCGTCACCGGCTACCCGGTCAGCACCTCGCCGGGGGGCGAATTGCTCAATTACTTCGCCTCCGCGTCGGCCAACGACCCGGGCGCGAACAACTACATGGTGTTGAAAAATCCTGCCGTGGATACGTTGATCAACGGCCTGATCCGCGCCTCCACCCAGTCCGACATGCTGCATTACGCGCACGCCCTGGACCGGGTCCTGCAATGGAATTACTACTGGATTCCCAACTACTATCCACCGGGCACCTCGACTGTGTGGTGGAACCGTTTCGGCATTCCGTCGGTGCAAGCCAGCAATGACGAAGCCATCGAGAGCTGGTGGGAAATCAGCAGCACACCGCTGACCAATCAGCAGATGACCGCGGAAAAAATTGCCCGTGGCAGACCCGGAGGGCCGCACTGATGTGGGGTTACATACTGCGGCGCCTGCTGCTGATCATCCCGACGCTGGTGATCATCCTGCTGGTCAATTTCGTGATTATCCAGGCCGCGCCCGGCGGTCCGGTGGAACAGGCCATCGCCCACCTGCAAGGGATTGGCGGCGCCAGTGTCGGCGGCGGTGCCAGCGAAACCATGAGCGGTACTTCCCGCGCCAGTCGCGGCCTCGATCCGCAACTGATCAAGGACATCGAAAAACAGTACGGCTTCGACAAACCGGCCCATGAACGCTTGTGGCTGATGCTGAAGAACTACGCACAACTGGATTTCGGCAAAAGCTTTTTCCGTGGCGCGACAGTCACCGACCTGATCCTGGAAAAAATGCCGGTGACCATTTCCCTCGGGCTATGGGCGACACTGATCACCTATCTGGTGTCGATCCCGCTGGGGATCCGCAAGGCCGTGCACCATGGCAGTCATTTCGATATCTGGAGCAGCACGGCGATCATCATCGGCTACGCGATGCCAGCGTTTCTGTTTGCGATGTTCCTGATCGTGGTGTTTGCCGGCGGCACGTCATTGAACTGGTTTCCGGTGCGTGGCCTGGTGTCGGACAACTTCGAATCGCTGTCGACTCTCGGCAAGATCGCCGACTACTTCTGGCACCTGGTGCTGCCGGTGACGGCGCTGGTGATCGGTGGTTTCGCCACACTGACGATCCTGACCAAAAACTCGTTTCTCAATGAAATCACCCGCCAGTATGTGGTGACCGCGCGCGCCAAAGGCCTGAGCGAGCGTCGCGTGCTGTACGGCCATGTGTTCCGCAACGCGATGCTGCTGGTGGTGTCCGGCATCCCTCAGGCATTCATCAGTGTGTTCTTCGCCGGCTCCTTGCTGATCGAAGTGATCTTCTCCCTCGATGGTCTTGGGCGCATGAGCTACGAAGCAGCAGTTTCGCGGGACTATCCGGTGGTGTTTGGTTCGCTGTTCATCTTTACCCTCTTCGGCCTGCTGATAAAACTGGTGGGGGACTTGTGTTACACGCTGGTTGACCCGCGTATCGACTTCGCTGCGAGGAACGCCTGATGTTCAAGCTCTCGCCTCTGGGCCGCCGGCGCTTCGAGCGCTTCAAGAAAAACCGTCGTGGCTGGTGGTCGTTATGGCTGTTTATCGGCCTGTTTGTGGTGACACTGGGTGGTGAGTTGATCGCCAATGACAAGCCTCTGGTCGTCAGCTATCAGGACCAGTGGTACTTCCCGGTGTTCAAGCGCCACACCGAGCAGGAGTTCGGCGGACAGCTGCCGTTCCAGGCCGATTACCGCAGCGACTATGTGCAGAACCTGATTCGCAAGGACGGTGGCTGGCTGCTGTTCCCGCCGATTCCGTTCAGCGATGACACGCCGAACTACGACCTCAACAAACCGGCGCCGAGCCCGCCGACGGCGGTCAATTGGCTGGGCACAGACGATCAGGCGCGAGACGTGCTCGCGCGGGTGATTTTCGGTGCTCGGGTGTCGATTCTGTTTGCCTTGATGCTGACCTTTGTCAGCGCTCTGATCGGCATCGCCGCCGGGGCATTGCAGGGCTACTACGGCGGCTGGGTCGACCTGCTCGGGCAGCGCTTGCTGGAAGTCTGGTCGGGGCTGCCGGTGTTGTACCTGTTGATCATCCTCTCCGGTTTCGTCGAGCCGAATTTCTGGTGGCTGCTGGGGATCATGGCGCTGTTCTCATGGCTGGCGCTGGTGGATGTGGTGCGCGCCGAGTTCCTGCGCGGACGTAATCTGGAGTACGTCAAAGCCGCCCGCGCGCTGGGCCTGAGCGATCGCAAGGTGATCTTCCGACACATTCTGCCCAACGCCATGAATGCAACATTGAGCTACTTGCCGTTCATTCTGACCGGGGCGATTTCCACCCTCACCGCGCTGGATTTTCTCGGTTTCGGCATGCCCGCCGGCAGCGCCTCGCTGGGTGAGTTGATCGGCCAGGGCAAACAGAATCTGCAAGCACCGTGGCTCGGGTTGACGGCATTTTTCACCCTGGCGCTGATTCTTTCTTTATTGGTTTTCATCGGCGAAGCGTTGCGTGACGCGTTCGACCCTCGATCCTGAAGCGTGGCCATGACTGACAACCTGATTGAAATCCGCAACCTCAACGTTGCCTTCCATGACCAGACCGTAGTGCGCGACCTGTGCCTGGACATCCGCCCCGGCGAGTGTCTGGCCTTGGTTGGCGAGTCGGGCTCGGGCAAATCGGTGACCGCCCACTCTATTCTGCAATTGCTGCCCGAAAGCGAAGCGCAAACCGCTGGCAGCATTCGCTATCGCGGACAGGAGCTGATCGGTGCAGACCCCAAGGTCCTGCGCGAATTGCGTGGCAACCGCATCGCCATGATTTTTCAGGAGCCGATGACCTCGCTGAATCCGCTGCACACCATCGAAAAACAGATCGGCGAAACCCTGCTGCTGCACCGTGGCCTCGGTGGCAAAGCAGCGCAGGCGCGGATCCTCGAACTGCTCGGTCTGGTGGGCATCCAGAAACCCAAGGAACGCCTCAAGGCCTATCCGCATCAACTTTCCGGCGGACAACGACAACGGGTGATGATCGCCATGGCCCTGGCCTGCGAACCGGAGCTGTTGATCGCCGACGAACCGACCACCGCGCTCGACGTGACCGTGCAGCGCAAGATCCTGCTGCTGCTCAAATCCCTGCAACAGCGCCTGGGCATGTCGCTGCTGCTGATCAGCCATGACCTCAATCTGGTGCGCAGCATTGCGCAACGCGTGTGCGTGATGAAGGCCGGGGAAATCGTCGAGCAGGCACCCTGCGAAACCCTGTTCACCGAACCGAAGCATCCTTACAGCTGCGTGCTGCTCAACGCCGAGCCCGAAGGCGAAGCACTGCCTCGGGATGAGCGCGAAAACGTGCTGGAAGTTGACGATCTCAAGGTTGAGTTTGTCGTCGGTGGCGGTCTGTTCCAGCGCAAACAGTACCTGCGCGCGGTGGATGGCATCAGCCTGAGCATTCAGCGTGGCAAGACGTTGGGCATCGTCGGCGAGTCGGGTTCGGGCAAGTCGACCCTGGGTCAGGCGATCCTGCGTCTGCTCGACTCCGAAGGTAGTATCCGCTTTCAGGGTGAGGCACTGGACGGTCTTAATCAGAAGCAAATGCGCCCATGGCGCCGACAGATGCAGGTGGTGTTTCAGGATCCGTTCGGCAGCCTCAGCCCACGCATGTCAGTCGCGCAGATCATCAGCGAAGGCCTGGAAGTGCACTGCGAGTCGACGGCTGATGAATGCGATGAGCAAGTCATCCGTGTACTCAAAGAGGTCGGCCTCGACCCGCAAAGTCGCCATCGCTATCCCCACGAATTCTCCGGTGGCCAGCGCCAACGCATCGCTATCGCCCGAGCTCTGGTGCTGAAACCGGCGCTGATTCTACTCGACGAGCCGACGTCGGCGCTGGATCGCACGGTACAGAAACAAGTAGTCGCCCTGCTCCGTCAGCTTCAGGAAAAACACGGTTTGACCTATCTGTTCATCAGCCATGACCTGGCGGTGGTGCGCGCGCTGGCCCACGACATGATCGTGATCAAGGACGGCAAAGTGGTCGAACGTGGCGCCAGCCATGAGGTGTTTGATGCGCCGCAGCATCCGTACACCAAAGAGCTGTTGGCGGCGGCGCATCCGGGGTAGGCATAATCCCGGGCACGTCGAACAACTGTGTCGAATTCATCGCGAGCAGGCTCACTCCTGCAATGAAATGCGTTTCAACTGTAGGAGTGAGCCTGCTCGCGATGGCGTCATAACAGGCGAAATATCCTCAGGATCTGTCAGATGAACACCACCGAAAGCCTCAAGGACTACCAACGGGTTCGCACCTTGGCGATCCGTTCGCTGTTCGAGATCATCGAGCAATCCAGCGAGGGCACGGTGATTGTCGACCGCGACGCCAACATCGTCTGGATGAACGAGCGTTACGCCCGGCGCTTCGGTCTTGAATCGGCGGCAGGCGCGATCGGCAAGCCTTGTGAGAGCGTGATCCCTGGCAGTCTGTTGCGCGAAGTAGTGCGTACCGGGCGGCCCATTCTTCTCGATATGCAGGACACCCCTAAAGAGCCTCTGGTGGTGATGCGTCTGCCGATCCACGATGACGCCGGCACGGTGATCGGCGCGATCGGTTTTGCCCTGTTCGACGAGTTGCGCACGTTGTCACCGATGCTCAAACGTTACTTGAGCATGCAGGAAGAGCTGGCCTCGACCCGTTCTCTGCTGCGCGCCCGGCAGACCAAATACAACTTCGCCCATTTCATCGGCACCAGCGCCGCCAGCCTTGAAGTCAAACGCCGCGCCCGGCGCAGCGCCAGCGCCGAGTCGCCGGTATTGCTGCTCGGTGAGACCGGCACCGGCAAAGAGCTGCTGGCCCAAGCGATTCACAGTGCCTCGCCACGGGCGCACAAAGCATTCGTCAGCATTAACAGCGCGGCAATTCCCGAGGCACTGCTGGAGGCGGAATTTTTCGGCACGGCACCGGGCGCGTTCACCGGCGCTGACCGCAAGGGTCGCACCGGCAAGTTGCAGATTGCCCAGGGCGGCACGTTATTCCTCGACGAGATCGGCGACATGCCACTGCCCCTGCAAAGCAAACTGCTGCGCGTGTTGCAGGAAAAGGAGTTCGAACCGGTCGGCTCCAACGAGGTGATTCAGAGCGACGTGCGCGTGATCGCTGCCACCTCGACCGATCTGCAAGCAGCGATCAAGCGCGGCGAGTTTCGTGCCGATTTGTACTATCGCCTGAATGTGTTGCCGATTCAGGTACCACCATTGCGTGAACGTCTTGATGATCTGCCGGCGCTCAGTGAAGCGATTCTGGAAGAACTGCGCAGCCAACACGAATTGCACCGGGATGCGCTGGCGTTGCTCGGCCAGCATGCCTGGCCGGGGAACATTCGCGAACTGCGTAATGTGCTCGAACGGGCGGCGTTGCTCAGTGATGACTTGATGCTGACCGAGCAGGATATCCGTGCGGCGATTGGCACGGTGACGCCGGTTGAACGTGCGCTGGCGTCGATGGCTGAAGCGATGACGACCGAGACTTACGCGCAGGCGCGGGAGCGATTTGATCGGCAACTGATTCAGGCAGCTCTTGCGCAATGTACCGGGAACGTGCCGGAAGCGGCGGCTCGATTGGGGCTTGGGCGATCGACGTTGTACAAGAAAATGGTGGCGTTGGGGATTGGCTGAGTCTCTACACAGAGACATAGATCTCCATATGTAGATAGGCACCCGGGAGTGCTTCGCACTCATCGCGAGCAGGCTCACTCCTACAGTTTGACGGGTGTACACATCACCCCTGTGGGAGTGAGCCTGCTCGCGATGACGCCAAATCAATCAACGCTATCTCAAAACAGAGACAAATAAAGCGCTTGCGACTCAAGAGCTCAGCTTAACTTCATATATTTCAATCACTTAAACATTTGGCACAGATCTCGCTAACACCTCTCCCACACCCGTTCTACCCACAAAAATAACAATTCTGGAGAGACACACCATGAGTGTGATCATTGCCTTGGCAGCCCTGGCGCTGCTAATGCTGGCCGCCTACCGTGGCTACAGCGTTATCCTCTTCGCCCCGATTGCCGCCCTCGGCGCCGTTCTGCTCACCGACCCTTCCGCCGTCGCCCCTGCGTTCACCGGGGTGTTCATGGAGAAAATGGTCGGCTTCATCAAATTGTATTTCCCTGTATTCCTGCTCGGCGCCGTGTTCGGCAAGTTGATCGAACTGTCGGGCTTCTCCCGTTCGATTGTCGCGGCGGCCATTCGCTTGCTCGGCACCAAGCAAGCGATGCTGGTGATCGTACTGGTCTGCGCTCTGCTTACTTACGGCGGCGTGTCGCTGTTCGTGGTGGTCTTCGCGGTCTATCCGTTTGCTGCCGAGATGTTCCGCCAGAGCAATATCCCCAAGCGGCTGATCCCGGCCACCATCGCTCTCGGCGCTTTCTCGTTCACCATGGACGCCCTGCCCGGCACGCCGCAGATCCAGAACATCATCCCCAGCACCTTTTTCAACACCACCGCATGGGCGGCGCCGTGGCTGGGTGTGATCGGCACGATTTTCGTGTTCTGCACCGGCATGCTGTTTCTGCAGCGGCAACGCAACAAGGCGCAACGTGCTGGCGAAGGCTACGGCACTGAATTGCGCAACGAGCCGGAAACCGCTGAAGATCTGAAACTGCCAAACCCATGGCTTGCCCTGTCGCCATTGCTGGCGGTGGGCATCATGAACCTGCTGTTCACCCAATGGATTCCGCAGTGGTACGGCAAGACCCACAGTCTCGCGCTGCCGGGCATGGCGGCTCCGGTGACCACCGAGATCGCCAAACTGACGGCGATCTGGGCCGTGCAGGCGGCTTTGCTGGTCGGCATTCTGATGGTGCTGGCGTTTGGCTTTCAGGCGATTCGCAGCAAGCTCGCCGAAGGCAGCAAAAGTGCCGTGAGCGGCGCATTACTGGCGGCGATGAACACCGCCTCGGAGTATGGCTTCGGCGCGGTGATCGCGTCGCTGCCAGGCTTTTTGGTGCTGGCGGACTGGCTCAAGCAGATTCCCAATCCGCTGGTTAACGAAGCCATCACCGTGACCCTGTTGGCCGGTATCACCGGTTCCGCTTCCGGCGGCATGAGCATTGCGCTGGCGGCGATGTCCGAGCAGTTCATCAGTGCGGCCCACGCCGCGAACATTCCGCTGGAAGTGCTGCACCGCGTCGCCGCGATGGCCAGTGGCGGCATGGACACCCTGCCGCACAACGGCGCGGTCATCACCTTGCTCGCGGTGACGGGCCTGACCCACCGCGAAGCCTACAAAGACATTTTCTGTATTACGCTGATCAAGACCCTGGCGGTTTTCGTAGTGATCGGCACCTTCTACGCCACTGGCATTGTGTGAGGTATTCATGACGACTCTTTCCGGCAAGACCGCGCTGGTGACTGGTTCCACCAGCGGCATTGGTCTGGGCATCGCACTGAGCCTGGCCAAGGCTGGCGCGAATCTGATTCTCAATGGTTTTGGCGATGCGTCGAAAGTCATCGCCGAAGTCGCCCGGTTCGGCGGCAAGGTCGGCCATCATCCGGCCGATGTCAGTGACCCGGCGCAGATCGCCGACATGATCAATTACGCCGAGCGCGAATTCGGCGGTGTCGACATTCTGGTCAACAACGCCGGCATCCAGCACGTCGCCGCCGTGGAGGATTTTCCGGTCGAGCGCTGGGACTCGATCATTGCCATCAACCTGTCTTCGGTATTTCACAGCACGCGTCTGAGCTTGCCGGGAATGCGCGCCAAAGGCTGGGGGCGGATCATCAATATCGCCTCCGTGCATGGCCAGGTCGGTTCGACCGGCAAAGCGGCGTATGTCGCCGCCAAGCACGGCGTGATCGGCTTGACCAAAGTGGTCGGCCTGGAAACCGCGACCAGCAATGTCACCTGCAACGCAATCTGCCCGGGCTGGGTGCTCACGCCACTGGTACAGAAGCAGATCGATGATCGTGCGGCCAAGGGGGTCGATCCGCAGCAGGCGCAGCATGATTTGCTGGCCGAGAAGCAACCATCGCTGGAATTCGTGACGCCGCAGCATCTGGGCGAACTGGTGTTGTTTTTGTGCAGCGAGGCTGGCAGCCAGGTGCGCGGCGCGGCGTGGAATATTGATGGTGGGTGGCTGGCGCAGTAATGCTGCGTCCCTGTAGGAGGGAGCCTGCTCGCGATAGCTTTGTGTCAGTTAACTTTTACGGTTCTGGCACACCGCTATCGCGAGCAGGCTCACTCCTGCAGGGGATAGGTGAACCGCCCAAGCTGTGTGCATGAATAAAACAAGAGGCAAACAATGTCCGACATCCTCTGGCAACCCGACGCCAACCGTATCGCCCAGTCGCGCATGGACACCTTCCGTCGTGCGGTCAATCAACGCCATTCACTGAAAGTCGACGATTACCCTGCCCTGCACCAATGGAGCGTCGAGCAGCGCGCGGAATTCTGGCAGGCGATTGTCGACTTCTTCGATATCCGCTTCCACACGCAACCCGATGCCGTGCTGCGCGAAGGCTCAAAGATGCCCGACGCCGAGTGGTTTCCAGGCGCCACGCTGAACTTCGCCGAACACCTGCTGCGGCGGCGTGACGATGCCGTGGCGGTGATCAGCGTGGCGGAAAACGGTCAACGCGAGCAGTTGACCTGGGCCGAACTCGCCGAGCATGTCGCCGGATTTCAAGCCGGTTTGCGCGCCGCCGGTGTTGGTCTTGGCGATCGCGTCGCCGCCTGCATGCCCAATACCTGGCAGACCCTGGTGGCGATGCTCGCTACCACCAGCCTCGGTGCGATCTGGTCGTGTTCCTCGCCGGATTTCGGCACCCATGGGGTGATCGATCGCTTCGGCCAGATCGAACCCAAGGTGCTGCTCACCTGCGCCGGTTATCGCTATGCCGGCAAAGTCATCGCGCAGACCGACAAGATCAACGGAATACTTGAGCAACTGCCAACGCTGAAGCAGTTGATCATCGTGCCTTACGCTGAGCTGCAGGCCCGTGTCGAGGCTTACAAGACTCCCGCCGAAGTGACTTTGTGGGATGACTTTTATCAGGTCGGTGGCGAACCGGACTTTGTCCCGGTGCCGTTCCATCATCCGCTGTACGTGCTGTATTCCAGCGGCACCACCGGCGTGCCGAAATGCATCGTCCACAGCACCGGCGGCGTGTTGCTGCAACATGTCAAGGAACACGGCCTGCATTGCGATCTCGGCCCCGGCGATCGACTTTTCTACTACACCACCTGCGGCTGGATGATGTGGAACTGGCTGGTCTCGGCGCTCGCGGTCGGCAGCGCTGTGGTGCTGTACGACGGCTCGCCGTTTCACCCGGACAACCAGCGTTTGCTCGACTTGATCGACGACGAGCGCATCAGCGTGTTCGGCACCAGCCCCAAGTTTCTCGCCACCCTGGAAAGCAGCGGCGCCAAGCCCCGGGAAAGTCATGATCTGGGCAGCCTGAAGACGCTGCTGTGCACGGGCTCAGCGTTATCGCCGCAAAGCTATGACTTCGTCTATCGCGATTTGAAAGCGGATGTATGCCTGGCGTCGATGTCGGGTGGCACTGATATCGTTTCGTGCTTCGTCAACGCCAATCCGCTGTCCTCGGTGCGGCGCGGCGAGATCATGGGCAAGAGCCTGGGCATGGCGGTCGAAGTCTGGAATGACGCCGGCCAACCGGTGCTTGGTGAAAAAGGTGAACTGGTCTGCACCCGGCATTTCCCGGCCATGCCGATTGGCCTGTGGAATGACCCGGACGGCGCAAAATTGCGGCAATCGTATTTCAGCCTGTTTCCCGGGGTCTGGGCACAGGGCGATTATGCCGAGCAACGGCCTCACGGCGGGATGCTGATCCATGGCCGCTCTGACGCAGTGCTCAACCCGGGTGGCGTGCGCATTGGCACAGCGGAGATCTATCGGCAGGTCGAGAAAGTCAGCGAAGTGCTGGACAGCGTCGCTATCGGTCAGCAGTGGCAGGATGACGTGCGGGTTGTGCTGTTTGTGAAGTTGCGCGAAGGGCTGGCACTGGATGACGCATTGGAGCAACGCATCCGTCAGGAGATCCGCGCCAATACCACCCCAAGGCATGTACCGGCGAAGATCGTTGCGGTGACGGACATTCCGCGCACCATCAGCGGCAAGATTGTCGAACTTGCAGTGCGCGAGGTGGTGCACGGCAGGCCGGTGAAAAACACCGATGCGTTGGCCAATCCCGAAGCGCTGGAGCAGTTTCGGGATCGGCTGGAACTGAGCGTTTGAACCCGGCGCTGACGCTTTGACAACAAGCGTCAGCGACAGCGCCTGGCGTCAGCGGGGTTTGTTCAGCGTAATCACAACTGGCTGACCAATCGCTCTACCGCCACTGGCATCGAGTGCGCTGCGAATGATCGTCATGTTGCGGTCGAATGTCGTTTTGTCCGTAGCCATCTGACTCAGTAACGAAGTGGCAATTGCCAGCGAGTCGGCATTCTCAAAGGCCTTGGATACCGCATGATTGCCAGCGATCGAGTCCGCGACAGGGAGGTTGCCCGACGCAAGATTCAGCAGTTGTGCTACATCCAGTCGCTGCCCGCTGTGGCTTGCATGCTCTGTGTCCGTGGCGTAGCCGACATCCACGGTCTGCGCGCTGCCATGGAACAGTTCATGGATCAGGTCATCGGCCACCACGTCATGGTTGAAGCCCAGATTGACGAAGTGTTTGTTCAGGTTTTGAGTATAAATCTCGATAAACGCTATACCAGATGCGTCGTTGGAGCTGGCACTTTTCCATCGCTTGTAGTTGTTCACATCAAAAGAGGCGAGTGTCTCGTTATGCTTCACTGCATCGAGAAGCGTATTGCTCACCGAGAAGCCAGCGAAATCAAAGCGAATCAAGCGCAGATAATTCACCAGTCGATCAGTCGCTACCTGCGGCGTGTTACCGAACAGTGCCTTCATCAGCAGATCGCCGTCTCGCTTGAACTCATGTCGGCTGATCGCAGCAATAGCGTTGTCAATCTTCGCCCGAGCGCGAGGCAGACTTGTTTCGATGAAGTTGCGCGTGTAGCTCGCGGGAAGTGTCTTGGTTGAATACGGCAACTGCAAGGGCGTTTGATAGGCGAAGCCGCTCAGCGGTTGACCCCACAACTTGCCACGGCGGTTCAAGGCGTACCATTCGTTGCCACTGCGAGCCGCCAGAACAACAACGTTGCCAGGCGTGCCGCGAGGTTGCCAGTGACCCAACCCCAAATGGGTACTTTGCGACGCACCGAGCAAATCATAGGACTGCCGGCGACCACTGAGTTTGTGCAATTGGCTGTTGGCCCTGGCAACCAGTTCATGGCTGTTTTTGCTAAAACGCAACAAGCCCTTATTCACCAGTTTTCCGCCCGCCTGAATGCCAGAGGGCACCCCATCCAGCGGGTTGAGAAGGGAAACGGCCGAGGTGAATGCCAATCGGGTAAAACGCGCCGCCCTGGATGTGGTTGAAATAGCCTTCGCCGAAATACTCAAGACTTTGGAGGTGGCTCCTGCCACCGTGCCCACCAGGCCGATGCCATCCATCAGACATCCGTAAACTCCGTCGACGACCTTGTCATGTTCACCCGAGGCAATATCCTCGATGCATTTTTTGAAAGGCACCACCAGGTCGATGAAGTAAGTCAGCAATCGCTCGCCCTCCTCCCTGGAAAGTTCAAGCGGAGTCGGGACGCGCACCAGTTCTCTCAGCTCGTTTTTGTTCAGATAAGGTCGATTTTTAACCAGGAACGTGGCGATACGTTCGATATTCGGGTCGTTGAATTTTTGATAGAACCCCGGCTTTGGCTTCGAAGGTGCTCGCGGTGCGTTCAGCAGGCCAAAATTATCGATAATCGCCATGCTGCTGGTGATCGAAGAGTCCTCGGCTGCCGCATGGGTATAGCGTTTTACATCAAGCGGCAGAAGTTGCGTCGCGGTGATGCTCAGTGGAAACGTTAGATCCGCGCTGGCGCTCATTCTTGAACGTTGTCGCAGTTTTCGCTCTTGCTTGATGAAAGCCGCCAAGGCGTCATTTTTTCGAGTCTCTGCGCGCGATGTGAACAGTTCGTAGCAGATGTCCGCATTCTCGTGAGACGCATACATCACAATGCCAAAACGTCCCGTGGCGGCATCTCTGCTTTGCATTGTTTCCTGCTCAAGATCAATTTTCAGGGGCCCGCCCACGCCGCGCGATTTAAAATAAATGGCGGACTCGCGTACGGTCAGGAAGTGAATATCGGCATTCATGAAGACTTGCAAATCCGCCTCTGGCATCTGCGCCAAAGCCAGTTTCACGCTAGACAACATGGCGCTGTTCAAATCATTGAAATGCACAGCCAACTGACGATCCATCTCCTCGTCACAGGATCCTAGCTTCAACAAGTTCGGGTAACGCGCGTAAAGGCTAACACCGGACGGGTTGTAGTTGACGGCCGGCCTGGGGACACCGTTAGTGACCAGGCGCACGGTACGTCTATCCCACTGGCCAGAGACCAGATCACCTGATTGATGCAAGTCGACCATCGACATGACTTGCTGTCCGCCTTTCTCGGACAGTGCTTTCTCGTCCAGGCTGTCGCAACCAGGCGCGGCGATTTGCAAAGCGGATCGGGCAATCTTCGCTCTGTCGGGTAACGGCGTCGAAAATGCCTTGGCGATTTGAGAGAACGTTTCCGAGTGGCGCTCGAATGCGTCAATTGCAAGTCGGGTAGTGGTTTGCTCGGCCTGCTCGAGTTCAGCGGCGGTCACAACCTGGTTGATCAATGCCCAATCGACGATCGGCTCAATCATGGCCAGGTCACGCTTGTGTTTCTGCGACTCACTGACCGGTTCAAGTTCGCCATACGCCATGACCTGCGCATAGGTCATACCACGCGTCGCACCGGTTTTCAGTGTCTCGACCAGCATGACGGCGCGACAGAAATTGATCCATCCAATCGAACCCAAGGTAACCGACGAGGGAATCTCCCTGACCAGAAACTCGGGTGCGTTGCGTGCCAACAGCAAGTGGGCAACCAACGGCTCCAGACCAGCCTCAACCCATTGTCGGGTTCGCAGCACAGCCGTCAGCGCCTCAAGTATGACCGAGGGGTGACGATCAACATTTTTCGGCGCATACAGATCAAGTCCGACCACGCGATTACGTTGTATGCCGTGACCAATCGATGGATCAAGGTCGAGCAATATCGCCGTCATCAGCAATTGCCGGAGAATGTCATCGGAAGCCTGCTGTCCCTCGTTCACACCGAACCAGCCCAGTTCTTTCAGGTAGTCACCGGCGAGATTCAGAGCAATCGGATGATTGACGAGTTCAATGACCCGTTGAGCCGCACTTTCATGTGTGACGGCGGCGCGACCGGTAACATTGTAGAGGGCCGTGAGAAGTTTTCTGTTGGGCATCAACTTGGCAGTCGCATTACGAATAGCTGAAAACTGCTCCTCGCTTAATACGACCAATGCCGGATCTTCGGTTTGAAAATGCTCCCAGTAGTTGCCCGGCTCTGGCACTGGCGGATCAAATTTGAACAAATCGATCAAATTCCTGACCTTCGCCTTGTTGTCGGGCAAATTTATGTCATGAAAGCGAAACCATTGATCGAGAGTTATATCGTTATCAGGCCATATATAACCACCGGCCACTTTTGCTATATCCGAAATCAACGTCAGTGCAGATTGTGTCGGAACACTGTATTCAAAGTGCCGCGCCGCGACCAGATCCACCCACCCCCTGACCGCACGGACTTCCATCTTGCCGTCGGGCGTAACGCGCAGAAGTCCGTCATGATCGCTTGCATCTTCCCTGGCAATCGCACCGAATACCGGGCCGGTAGCAAGCAACTCATTAAGCAAAAGGCTGCCGGGATTATAGATCTCGAACAACGACGATCCGGCTTGCAACTCTACTTCATGCCCATACCAATTGATCTTTTGATCATCCGTGTATTGGCTTAACGCGCCCTCTAGTTGAGCCAAAACCAATTGACGCTCAACGGCATCGGCTTCATCCCTGCTCTTCCATTCGGAAAGAGCAACAGCCGAAGACCAGAACGTTTTATTCCGCGTCTTATCATTCATACTAGAACCTCATCAAGTTAATTAGCTGACAACTTCAGCGCGATGACGTTCTACTTTCTTTGATACGACCAATCCATCTAAAAAACATGAATAACTATTTCCGGAAGCCCCCCCCCCACAAACAATCAAGAAAGCATTAATCGATCAACCCCCATTCTTCGGACGTTGAATCATTACCAACATCTGCCTCTTCAGAAAGTTTCATCCGCAACTTCAGATTATTCACCGAATCTGCATTCTTTAAAGCTTCCTGTGCACTGATTTCACCTTCAGCGACTAATGCGTACAGCGCCGCATCAAATGTCTGCATACCCAGTTCGGTGGATTTTTCCATTATCGGTTTCAGCTCCTCGAACTGTCCGCGCCGAACCAGATCTGCGATAGTTGGCGTGCCCAACAGCACCTCGACAGCCGCCCTGCGTTGCCCATCGATGGTGCGCACTAAGCGTTGCGAGATAAATGCTTTCAGGTTGTTTCCCAGCGTATGCAACAACTGTGGTCGCCGTTCTTCCGGGAACATATTGATAATCCGATCCAGTGCCTGATTGGCGTTGTGCGCGTGCAACGTCGAGAGCACCAGATGCCCGGTATCGGCGAACGCCAGGGCATGTTCCATGGTTTCGCGGTCACGGATTTCGCCGATCAGCACCACGTCCGGTGCCTGGCGCAGGGTGTTTTTCAGGGCCGCGTGGAAGCTGCGTGTATCGACCCCGACTTCCCGTTGATTGATGATCGAGCGCTGGTGGCGATGGATGTACTCGATCGGGTCCTCGATGGTGATGATGTGCCCGCTGCTATGGCGGTTGCGGTGGTCGATCAGCGCGGCCAGCGAGGTCGACTTGCCCGAATCGGTGGCCCCGACAAAAAGGATCAACCCCTGCTTGAGCATGACGGTGTCAAGCAGCACTGCCGGCAATTTCAGATCGGCAAAACGCGGAATGTCGAGTTTGACATTGCGAATGACGATCGATACATCGTTGCGCTGCTTGAAGATATTGACGCGAAAACGCCCGATGCCCGCTCGCGAAATCGCCAGGTTCATTTCCAGATCCCGGTCGAACTCCCGTCGTTGCTCGGCGTCCATCAGGGAGGCGCCGATGGCCGCGGTTTCACCGTTCTTGAACGGGCGTTCGCTCAACACTGTGAGCACGCCGTCAATGCGCGCACTGGGCGGTGCGCCCGTGGAGAGGAACAGGTCCGAACCGTTTTTATTGGACAAAATTGACAACAGTGCATCGATTTCCATGGCAAAAAGCACCCGCGAAGCATTCAATGAACAGACAACGGCCTGCGCCTGGCGCAGATCAACTGCAACAATGATAGACGTCGCCTCAACGAACCACGCTCAGGATTGATGTAATGAATGCTGTACCGAACACCGACGACGCACAGGCACTGATCGCCCGTACCGACTGGAGCCGCAGCCCCTTGGGCGCTGCCGGCAACTGGCCGCAGAGCCTGCGCACCGCGGTGGACATCGTGATTCACTCGCCAATGCCGATGCTGTTGTTGTGGGGGCCGCAGCTCACGCAGATCTACAACAACGGTTTCGCCCTGCTTGCCGGCCACAAGCATCCGCACGCTTTCGGACAGCCTGCGCACCAGATCTGGCCGGAACTTCGCGACTTTACCGACCCTATTTACAGCGCCGTCCTACAGGGCCAGGTTCGCACCTACAGCGAAAGACGCTTCACCCTGCAACGAGACGGCAGAGAATCCGACTTCTGGCTGGATCTGACCTATAGCCCGATTCGTGATGAGACCGCGCAAGTCGCCGGAATCCTCGTCACCGCCATCGAAACCAACGAACGCCGCCGCATCGCTCTGGAACTGCAGCGACGCTCGGAGGAAAGCCTCAAAGCCCAACGGGAAACCGAAGAGCGCCTGCAACTGGCCCTGGCTGCGACCGATGCTGTCGGCACCTGGGATTGGGACATCGGCGAAGACCGCTTTATCGCCGATGCGCATTTCGCCCAATTGCATGGCGTCGACCCCAGCCTCGCCGGCCGGTTGCCGATCAGCGATTACTTGCAAGGCGTGCACCCGGAAGACCGCGCCATGATTGCGCGCAGCATCAAGCACTGCATCACCCACGGCACCGAATACGCTGAGGAGTATCGCTTGCAGCAAGGCGATGGCGAGGTGCGCTGGGTGTTCGCCCGCGGGCGCTGCTACAAGGATCATCATGGCCGGCCCATGCGCTTTCTCGGCGCGGCGCTGGACCTGACCGAGCGCAAACACACCGAACAGGCGTTGCGCCAGAGCCAGACCGAACTGCAACTGATCATCAACGCCATGCCGATCCTGATCAGTTATGTCGACTGTGAAGAGCGTTTCCGCCTGAACAACGCGGCCTATCTGGACTGGTACGGCCTCACGCCCCAGGAACTCTACGGGCGCACGATTCGCGAAGTCATCGGTGAAGAAGCGTATTTCCTGCGCCTGCCCTACATTGCCGAGGCGCTGGCCGGCAGACCGTGCTCATTCAGCCTGTATACCCCGCACCGCGATGGCAGCAATCGCCACGCGCTGATGAATTACCTGCCGCGTTACGCCGCCGACGGCGCGATCAGTGGTTTCTATATCTTTGTGATCGATGAGACCGAGCGCAAGAAAACCGAAGAAGCCTTGCGCAATCTCAACGAAACCCTGGAAGAACGGGTCAGCGCCCGCACCGAACAGTTGGCCCAGGCCAACCAGCGTTTGCAGAACGAGATGTTCGAACGCGAGCGCGCCGAAGATGCCTTGCGCCACGCGCAGAAGATGGAGGCTGTCGGCCAGCTCACCGGCGGTATCGCCCACGACTTCAACAACATGCTCACCGGCATCATCGGCAGCCTCGATTTGATGCAACGCTACATCGCCAACGGCCGGGCCGACGAGATTGCTCGCTTTACCGAAGCCGCCGTGTCATCGGCCAACCGTGCGGCAGCGCTGACCCATCGATTGCTGGCGTTCTCGCGGCGCCAGTCGCTGGATCGCAAAACCCTCGACGCCAATGAACTGGTGCACTCGCTGGAAGACCTGATCCGCCGTACCAAGGGCGATCCGATCGAACTGACCCTGCGTCTGGCCGAGAACGTGTGGCCGGTCAGTACCGACGTCAGCCAGCTGGAAAACGCCCTGCTCAACCTGGTCATCAATGCCCGTGATGCGATGCCCGATGGCGGTGAACTGGTGATCGAAACGGCCAACGTCTACCTCGACGGCAGCGACATCACCACGCTCGAACCGGTCAAGGCCGGCGATTACCTGATGCTGGCGGTCAGCGACAACGGCACCGGCATGACGCCCTCGGTGCGTTCCAAGGCCTTCGATCCGTTCTTCACCACCAAGCCCATCGGCCAGGGCACCGGGCTGGGGCTGTCGATGATTTATGGGTTTGCCCAGCAGTCGGGTGGTCATGTCAGCCTAGACAGCTTGCCGGGCCAGGGCACTTGCGTGCGCTTGTACCTGCCGCGCTTGTATGGCGTCGAACCGGAACGGCCGGCCATCGTCGCCGTTGAACAACCGTCGGCGACAGCGACAGGTGAAACCGTGATGGTGGTTGAGGACGACCCGGCGGTGCGCATGCTGGTGCTCGATCTGCTCAGGGAGTTGGGTTATCAGGCCCACGAAGCCGAAGATGCCAAGACCGCCCTGCCCCTGCTGGAGTCCGATCTACGCGTCGATCTGCTGGTCACCGACGTCGGCCTGCCGGGCATGAACGGCCGGCAACTGGCGGAGATCGCCCGCCAGCATCGGCCGGGTCTCAAGGTGTTGTTCATGACCGGTTATGCGCAGAAAGCCGCCGAGCGTCAGGGGTTTCTTGAGGATGGCATGGACATGGTTGCCAAACCCTTTGCCATTGAGCTGCTGGCCAGCAAGATCCGCACGATGATCAGCCAAACCCCGTGACTTGAGGCATAATCCGCGCCCCGCCGTCACCCCGTTATCAGGTATCGCACGATGAAAGCCCAAGCCCGCCACATTCTGGTGAAAACCGCCGAAGAGGCCGAACAGCTCAAACAACGCATCGCCAAGGGTGAAGCGTTCGATGTGCTGGCGAAGAAATTCTCGACCTGCCCGTCCGGCAAGCGCGGCGGTGATCTGGGTGAAGTGCGGCCGGGGCAGATGGTCGGCGCGATTGATGCGGTGATTTTCAAAAAGCCGCTGCGCACCGTGCATGGGCCGATCAAGAGCAAGTTCGGGTATCACCTGGTGCAGGTGTTTTACCGGGATTGAAGGTTTGGCTTTAGGGCCCTATCGCGAGCAGGCTCGCTCCCACATTTGGAATGCACTCCCCCTGTGGGAGCGAGCCTGCTCGCGAACCGATTGCGCAGCAAGCGGTCATTCAAGCCTGTTTCGGAATCAATGCCCCCGGCACCTGAATCACCTGGCTCGCCAGCAGATGCCCGGCCTCGGCAGCCTCCACCGGACTGCCGCCCAGCAATCGACTGGCCAGATACGCCGCACTGAACGAATCCCCCGCCGCCGTGGTGTCCACCACCTTCTCGACCTTCAGCGCCGGCACTTCGAACGCTTCACCATCACACTGAATCAAACAGGCTTCGCCGCCACGCTTGAGCACCACTTCCGGCGTGCCGAACTGCGCATAAGCGGCAAACACCGCCGCGCAATCGGCGAAACCGAACAGCGCCTGTTCGTCATCCACCGTCAGCAACGCCAGATCAACGTACGGCAACACGTTGCGATAAGCCGCCCGCGCGTCTTCTACCGAGGCCCACAGGCGTGGCCGGTAATTGTTATCGAAGACGATGCGCGCATCCCGCTGCCGCGCTTCGATCAAGGTCTGGATGAGCTTTTCCCGGCCGAGCGCACCAAGCACCGCCAGGGTGATGCCGCTGAAATACAACACATCGTAATCCGGCAACGCCGCCAGAATCGGCGCGGCGGCCGGCGTGGTGAAACAGTCACGAACCGCCGCTTCGTTGCGCCAATAGAGGAAACGCCGCTCGCCGCTGGCATCGGTCTGAATGCAATACAGGCCCGGTAAACGCCCCGGCAGACGCTGCACCAGATCCAGGCCGATGCCTTCGCTGGTCCAGATCCGGCACATGGCGTCGCTGAAACTGTCATCGCCCAGTGCCGTGACGTAATCGACCTGGGCCTTCTCGCCCATGGCGCGGGACAGATACACCGCGGTGTTCAGGGTGTCGCCGCCGAAGCTTTGTTGCAGGCTGCCGTCGGCGCGTTGCTGCAGTTCGATCATGCATTCGCCGATCAGGGCGATGCGTGGGGTGTTCGGGCCCAGGGGGCTGAGGGTGTTCATCTTGTGGTGTCTCTGTTGATTCGCGAGTGTCTGGACTGGCGCCTTCGCGAGCAGGCTCGCTCCCACAAGGAAACGCATTCCAAGGGTGGGAGCGAGCCTGCTCGCGAATGGCCGCGACGCGGTCTCAAGCTTTAGAAACAAGTCTCCATGCTCTCGATCACCGACAGCGTTTCATCCACCAACAACCCCACACGCCACTTGTCGAACGTCAGGCACGGGTGCGACGTACCAAAGGAAATGATGTCGCCCACGCGCAACTCAACGCCCGGCGCCACCGTCATGAACGCGTGCTGATCCATCACCGCCGTGACCTTGCACGCACCGACATCATCGCCCAGCGCCGGCACCACACCCGCCTTGTAACGTAGCAACGGCACCGGCAAACCGGCATCGAACGCAACATCACGCTTGCCCAGTGCGATCACCGCAAAACCCGGCTCGGGCAGCGACTGCACGTGCGCCCAGACTTCCAGCGCCGGACGCAAACCTTCGTGCAGATCGCTGCGGCGGTCGAGTACGCAGCACTGCGCTTCCTTGTAAATGCCATGGTCGTGCGCCACGTAGCTGCCCGGGCGTAACACGCTGAGGAAACGTCCAGCAGCGTTCT
Source organism: Pseudomonas neuropathica (assembly GCF_015461835.1). Classification (GTDB taxonomy): domain Bacteria; phylum Pseudomonadota; class Gammaproteobacteria; order Pseudomonadales; family Pseudomonadaceae; genus Aquipseudomonas; species Aquipseudomonas neuropathica. The sequence goes on from NZ_JACOPX010000001.1 coordinate 183,319, forward strand.
GCGCTTCGAACGACTCGGCAATCAGGTCATACCAGGCCGAACCCGAGGCGGTGATGATCGGCTTGCCGATGGCGAATGCGCCGCTGTCCTGCAACTGCACCGCCAGGCGCACCAGCGACGCGGCAAATTCACGAATGCCGCTGACTGCGTGATCGCCGTGGATCACCCCTTCGTAACCTTCGATGCCGGTCAGGGCCAGCGCCGGTTGCGCGCTGATTGCCTTGGCCAGCTCGATGACTTCCTGCTCGCTGCGGCAACCGCAACGCCCGCCGACCACGCCGTACTCGATCATCACGTTCAGCTTCACCCCGCGCGAGGCGAAGTACGCGCCGAGATCGGCGACGTTGTCCGGGTGATCGACCATGCAATAGAAATCGAACGACGGATCGGCCAGCAGGTCGGCAATCAACGCCATGTTCGGCGTGCCGACCAATTGGTTGGCCATCAGCACCCGACGCACGCCATGGGCATAAGCGGCGCGGGTCTGGGTCGCGCTGGCAAGGGTGATGCCCCACGCGCCGGCGTCGAGCTGACGTTTGAACAGCGCCGGGGTCATGCTGGTTTTGCCGTGGGGCGCCAGTTCCGCACCGCTGTCGCTGACAAACTTTTGCATCCAGTGGATGTTGTGCTCCAGCGCTGCACGATGCAGCACCAGCGCCGGCAGGCTGACGTCACGCGCCAGGTGCGCGCCGATGGCAGCGTCGCCCTTTTCTCCAGCAGTATTGATGGCAGTCGTCATGGTCGAACTCCTCACATTCGCGGCTGCAGCCAGCCGCGGTTATTCGTTGATTCGCCGGGCGAGGCTGTTGGCGCTCTCGATCAGCACCCGGCGATAGTCGTCGTAATTGTTTTTCGCATCGGCCCGTGGCGCGACGATGCACAAGGTGCAAATGGCCACGCCTTGTGTGTCTTTGACCGGCGCGGCGAAGCAATGGGTAAAGGTGTCGGCAACACTGTCGAAGGAGAAGAAACCATCGATGCCGGCCTGACGGATTTCCGCCAGAAAACGCTCCAGCGGCAGGCGTTCGCCATCGGGCAGGATGTAGTCGTCTTCGTCGATCAGGTCGATGATCTGTTGATCGCTTAAATGCGCAAGCAGCAGGCGCCCGGAAGCGGTCCACGGGATCGGTGCGTTTTCACCGATGTCAGAGGAAATGCGGAAATGCCGCTCGCCCTCCTTCATCAACGCCACCGTGTATTTGCGCCCGTTGAGCAGGCACATCTGCGCGGTTTCACGGGTCTGGCTGACGATTTCCTGCAAGGCATGATCGGCCTCGCGGCTGAGGTCGAAATGACGCAAATGCGCCTGACCGAGGAAGTACAGCTGCCGACCCAGGTAGACATGACCGTCCTTGCCCACTGGCTCCAGAATCCGTCGTTCCAGCAACGATGCAACCAGTTCGTAGACCGTGGATTTCGGGCTGCCGATGCCGTTGGCGATGTCGTTGGGGCGCAGCGGCTGGCCGATCTCCTTGAGGAAATCGAGAATATCGAACGCCCGGTCCAGACCGCGAGCCCGGCGTTTGATGGTGTCTTCGGTCATTTCAGTGGTTCCCATTCAAAGTCGCCGGATGGTAACTGGCCCTTGGTGTTGTGTCAGTTGGATTGCTGCCCTCACCCCCCGCCCTCTCCCAGAGGGAGAGGGAGCCTGACTGTATCGATGCACATGTTGTGATCAGCCGCCAAAACCTGCATCGATACAAATCAGTCCCCTCTCCCTTGGGAGAGGGTTAGGGTGAGGGGCTGCGGCCTAAGCAACACAGCAATTTTCAAGCCTTCTTCTTGTACGCGATGCAGTCGATCTCGACCTTGCAATCGACCATCATGCTCGCCTGCACACAGGCCCGCGCCGGTGCGTGTTCAGGCTTGAAGTACTCGCCAAAGACCTTGTTGAAACTGCTGAAATCACGCGGATCATCCAGCCACACCCCGGCACGCACGACATCTTCCAGGCCATACCCGGCCTCTTCGAGAATCGCGATCAGGTTTTTCATGGTCTGATGGGTCTGCTCGACGATACCGCCCACAATAATCTCGCCATCCACCGCCGGCACCTGGCCGGACACATGCAGCCAGCCATCCGCTTCAACGGCGCGAGCGAAGGGACGTGGCTGGCCGCCAGCGGCGGTGCTGCCGGTGCCGTAACGCGTAATGCTCATGGGTGTTTCTCCTGATGTGAAAACGTAAGATTAAAACCGCGTATTTTTCAGAAACTCAGCCAGACGCGGCGATTGCGGGCGTTCGAACAGTTCCTTGGGAGGCCCCTGTTCTTCGATCCGCCCCTGATTCATGAAAACGATCTTGTCCGAGACCTCAAAGGCAAAACGCATCTCATGGGTCACCAGCAACATGGTCATGCCGTCTTCGGCCAGGCCCTTGATCACGTTAAGCACTTCGCCAACCAGCTCCGGGTCGAGTGCCGACGTGACCTCATCGAAGAGCATCAGGCTCGGGTTCATCGCAATCGCCCGGGCAATCGCCACGCGCTGTTGCTGACCGCCGGACAACTGACCGGGAAAGTGATTGCGTCGCTCCAGCAGGCCGACGCGCTCCAGCCATTTCTCGGCGAGCGCCACGGCTTCATCCTTATGCATTTTCTTCACCTTGAGCAGGCCCAGGGTGACGTTCTGCAATGCGGTCAAATGCGGGAACAGGTTGAATTGCTGGAACGCCATGCCGGTCATCGCACGATGACGGGCGATGAGTTTTTCCGCATGCCGCACACGCTTGCCGTTGACCTCGTCATAGCCGATGGATTCACCGTCGAGCAGGATCTGCCCGCCCTGGAATTCTTCGAGCATGTTCACGCAACGCAGCAGCGTGGTTTTACCCGAGCCGCTGGAGCCGATCAGGGTCACCACGTTGCCGCGCTGCATGCTCAGATCGACACCTTTGAGCACTTCGACTGCGCCGTACTGTTTGTGCAGGCCACGGATGTCCAGCAACGCCTGATTCTGTGGGGAAACTTGAGCTTGAGTCATGGCAAGGCCACCCGCTTTTCAATGTGCCGGCCGAGTAATTCGATGCCGTAGTTGATGACGAAGAACAGAAAACCGGCGAACAGGTAGAACTCCAGGGTCATGAAGTTCCGAGCGATGATCTGTTGCGTACTGAGCAGCAATTCGGCGACGCCGATCACCGAAAGCAAGGTCGAAGCCTTGACGATTTCCGTGGACGAGTTGACCCAGGTCGGCAGGATCTGCCGCAGCGCCTGAGGCAACAGCACGTAGCCGAGGGATTGGTAGAACGTCAGGCCGATGGCTTTACTCGCCTCCATTTGCCCGCGCGGCAAGGCTTGCAATGCACCGCGAACAATCTCGGCGACGTGGGAACCGCAAAACAGCGTCAGGCCCAAGGCCCCGGCCTGAAATGCGCTGATCTGCCAACCGAGTGCCGGCGCCATGTAGAAGCAGGCCAGCACCAGCACAAATACTGGCGTACCGCGAATCAGGTCGACGTAGAAACGAAACGGTGCGCGCATCCAGAACTTGCCATACGTGAGCACCAGACCGGCGACCACCCCGAGCATCGTGCCGAGCAGGATCGCCAGCGCCGACACTTGCACGCTGGTCAGAAAGCCCTGCCACAACGGCTCACGCGCGACCCACAATTCATGTAACCAACTGGGAGATTCGTACATCGCAGCCTCCTATCGGCGGATCGCCAGACGCTGCTCGAGGTAACGCAGCAGCATGGCAATGAGGTAACAGGCCGCGACATACAACGCCGTGGTCACCAGCCAGGTTTCGATTACCCGGTAGCTTTCGACGTTGATCTTGCGCGCGTAATAGGTCAGCTCCGGCACCGCAATCGCGGCGGCCAGTGAGGTGTCCTTGAACAGCGAAATGAAATTGTTCGACAGCGCCGGCAGCACATTGCGCAGCATTACCGGCACGGTGACGTAGGCCTTGACCTGCCACTCGCCGAGACCGATGGCCAGCCCGGCCTCGCGCTGGCCTTTGGGGATACTCAGCAAACCGCCACGGAACACTTCGGTCAGGTACGCCCCGGCATACAACGACAGCGTGATGATGAACGACGGGATCTTGTCCAGGCGAATCCCGAGACTCGGCAACGCAAAGTAGATCAACAGAATCAACACCAGAATCGGCGTGTTACGCACCACCGTGACGTACACCGAGGCCAGCACGCGCAAGGCGCGATGCTTCGAGAGCAAGGCGAACGCCATCAGCAGGCCGATCACGCAGCCGATGGCGATCGACACCAAGGCCAGTTCAAGGCCCAGACCGAGCCCCGCCAGCAAGGTGTCGAAATCGCGCCACACGGCGGCAAAGTTCAACTGATAGTTCATGGTCAGCAGTACCTTGAGCGGGGCGACTTTAATCGCCCCACTCTCTCGGGATCATTTGAATTCGACAGGGAAACCGATCGCAGGCGACGGCAGGTCAACGCCGAACCATTGTTTGAACGACGCCGCATAAGTCGGGAATTCAACGCCGGTCATGGCTTCATGCAGCGCCGTGTTGACGAAGTTCAACCAATCCTGATCGCCGCGTTTCACCGCACACGCGTAGGTTTGCGGACTCCATGCGTAGCTTGGGCTGCGATAGCGACCAGGGTTCTGCACCATCAGGTATTTGACCGAAGACTGGTCAGTGGCGGCGGCATCGGCGCGGCCGGAGTTCACGGCCTGGTACATCAGGTCGACGCTGTCGTACTGATCGACCTTGGCTTTTGGCAATGCTTGATGCACCAGCTCTTCGGCGTAGACGTTCTGCAGCACCGCCACGGTGACGCTGTCGCCGGCGGCTTGCAGGTCTTCGATTTCCTTGTACTTGCTGTTGTTCGGCAGCAGCAGGCCGACGCCTTCGCGGTAGTACGGCAGGGTGAACGCCACTTGCTGCGCACGGCTGGCGGTGACGGTGATGAACTGGCAGCTCATGTCGACTTTGTCGGTGAGCAGATTGGGAATCCGCGCATCGGACGACTGCACGACGAACTCGACCTTGCTCGGGTCGTTGAACAGACCTTTGGCCACCATCCTGGCGATGTCGATATCAAACCCCTGCAACTTGCCGTCCGCGCCCTGAAAGTGCCACGGCGCATTGGTGCTACCGGTGCCCACGATCAACTTGCCACGGGCCAGAACACTGTCGAGCTTGCTGTCGGCTGCCTGGGCCATACCCATGACAGCGGACGAAGCCGCAAGAACAAAAACACACGCTTTGAACAACGAAGGACGGCGATGCATGGCAAGCACTCCAGGATGGTGTTTATTCCGCTATACCGGAACACGGTTTGTTACTACGGAATAGACAGCAGAAAGTGTGCCACAGGATCGGGTGAGAATCTGCAGAAGATCTAAATGTCTTCGAAATCAAAGAGATGCAGAAAGGGACAGTCGCGTCGTTACCAAGAGCGCGGTTAATACACGCTACCGTTGGCCACACACTCCGGGTATTCGCGCCACATTTCGGGGCGCATGGCACAAAACCAGGCGGGTTACACCTGTCAACTCTGACAGTAGGCGCATGGCTTGCACTGGATTACCGTCTATAGGTGTTGCTGTACTCGAAAAGGAGATTCTCATGAGTGCGAATATCCCTCTCTCCACGTTGGCCCCCACCTACCGCAAAGCCCTGAAAACCTGGCGTCCAGTGATTCTTTATTTCGCCAACGAACATTGCCCCGCCTGCGAGTGGGCCGGGCCGATCTTTCGTCAGACGGCCGAGCCGTATCGGCATCGCGCCAATATTTACATGCTCAATACCAGAGAAACAGCGCGTCATCCGCTGGTCACCGGGACGCCAACCGTACTGTTTTACAAGAACGGCAGACTGGTGAAAAAACTCAAAGGCATCGGCACCGAAGAAACCCTCGCACGGGATTTCGCCGAGCACATCGGCAAGACCAAAGCACCCAGCGCGCCCCGTAAACGAATACATGATCTGCCTTGGCTGCGGCAGACTCTTCGCACTTTGCGCACCGTTGCGCGTGCTCGCCTGCGGAAATTCTTCGACCGGTGACCACCAGTATCGGTGAGACCCGGGTCGAGGATTGCGATTCGCTGAATCAGGCGCTGCTCAAGGCGCAAGAGGTGTTGTTTGCGTCAAAGCATATGGGAAGGATCGCTACACTTTTCATCAGTGAATACTGCGGTGCCTGAACCCAAGCATTCGCGAGCAGGCTCGCCCCCACATTTGAAACGCGTTCCAAGGTGGGAGCGAGCTTGCTCGCGAAGAGGCCGGCACAGTTAGTAGAGAACTCAAGGATTACGCTGGCGCGCGCTCCAAAAGCACCCGCGTCACCCGCCGCTCTTCCACCGCTTTGACCGTCATCTGCCAACCCTCAAGCTCCAGACGATCACCAATGACCGGCAATCGATCCAGCAGGCTCATCACCAACCCGGCCATGGTCTGATAATCCTCGGTCGGTGCCGCACCAAACCCTGTGCGTTGGCGCACACGCGCCAGGTTCAACGCACCACTGACGATATAACCGCCCTGCTCCTCAACGACATCCGGGCCTTCGATTTCGCTGGCATCGGGCAACTCACCGGCAATCGATTCGAGGATGTCGGTCATGGTCAACACACCAACAAAATCACCGAACTCGTTGACCACAAAAGCAATGTGCGTCGAGGCGGCGCGCATTTGCTCCAGCGCGTTGAGGATCGAATAGCTATCGAGCAAATTGATGGTCTTGCGCGCCAGGTGTTCCAGGTTCGGCTCGGCCCCGGCCAGGTACTCCTTGAGCAATTCTTTCTTGTGCACGAAGCCCAACGGCTCATCCACCGCACCGTTACGAATCAACGGCAGACGCGAGTAGGACGAGTGCATCAAGCGTGTACGAATGGCCTCGCGATCATCGGCCAGATCAAGCGTGTCGACATCGGCGCGCACGGTCATCAGCCCGCGAATCGGGCGTTCGGCCAGTTGCAGCACGCCGCTGATCATCACCCGTTCGCGACGGTCGAAAAGTTCGGCACTTGGCGCGTCACCGTCGTCGAGCAGGTCGGAAATTTCCTCGCCGACCTCTTCCGCCGCCAGTTTACGCCCACCCAGCAAGCGCATGACCGCGTGCGCCGTGCGCTCGCGGATCGGCCGCAAACCCTGCATTGAACGCTTGCGGCGAGCCCGGGCTATCTGGTTGAACACCTCGATCAGAATCGAGAAACCGATGGCGGCGTACAGATAACCTTTCGGAATGTGGAAGCCCAGACCTTCGGCCGTCAGGGCAAAACCAATCATCATCAGGAAGCCCAGACACAGCATGATCACCGTCGGGTGCGCGTTGACGAAGCGCGTCAGCGGTTTGCTGGCGACAATCATCAAGCCAATCGAGATGATCACCGCGATCATCATCACCGCCAGTTCATCGACCATGCCGACGGCCGTGATCACCGCATCCAGCGAGAACACCGCGTCGAGTACCACAATTTGCGCAACGATCGGCCAGAACAGCGCATAGGCGGTGTTGCTCGAGCGTTCGCCAACGTGGCCTTCCAATCGCTCATGCAACTCCATCGTCGCTTTGAACAGCAGGAACACACCACCGAACAACATGATCAGGTCGCGACCAGAGAAACTCTTGTCGAACACCTCGAACAATGGCTGCGTGAGGGTGACCAGCCAGGAAATACTCGCCAACAGGCCAAGGCGCATGATCAGCGCCAGCGACAGACCAATAATCCGCGCGCGGTCACGCTGATGCGGTGGCAGCTTGTCTGCCAGAATTGCGATGAACACCAGGTTGTCGATACCCAGCACCAGTTCCAGCACGATCAATGTCAACAAGCCCAGCCAGGCTGTGGGATCCGCTAACCATTCCATAAAACGTCTCTATCTCTCTCGATGAATTCAGGCTGCCGGACACGGCAAAGCGCAACGCGAAGGCTCTGGGGCCGCGTTAGCAACGATAGTCGGATGTCGGAAAACCGGATGCTGCGAGTGCGTCAAGACCGCGCCATGGCGCGAGGGGAAGGTGCGACTGGGAGGCTCCGAGAGGGTGTTCATGCAAATCCTGAATGAAAAATGGCCTTGGAGCGTACAGGCTTTGGGAACATTTCCTACAGCAGCAAATCATTTCCAAATTTGTAACAGCTCTCCGGATTCCCCTGCGGCAGCTCCTACAGGGGCAATGTCAGCGGCCAGCGAAGCGTAGGCGGGACAACTGCCGCAAATCCCCTTCGATGTAATAGTCATTCGTCCAACGGTCATCCACCGCCAACGGACTCACCTGCTTCAACGCCAGCTTCTTCGCGAAATAACGAAAGCGGTAATGCTCATAAAACCGCAGCAGCTCCAGCCCGTAACGATCCGCCAGATCGGTGTCGCCGCGAATGATCAGGTAGTTTTCATCGTTGCCATTACTCGCCGAAACACTGAGGTTGTGGCTGCCGCTGATGATCGTTGGTGTGTCTGTGGTGAAGTCGGTGACCACGGCTTTGGTGTGCACCAGCAGATTGCCTTTCTGGCCTTTCATGTTCTCGCGCAGCCAGCCTTCCAGCCCGGTGTTGAGCAATGCGGTGGCGGCGAATTCGGCGCTGCGGTCGGCGTGAAAACCGGTGATTCGACTGGCAGTGTTCTGCAGGCCATAACGCAAAATGTCGTCGTGGGGCTGACCGAGTAACGCGTTAAGAATCGCATCCGGCAGCGAGAACGCGGTGACGAACAGCACGTCCTTTTTCGCCGCGCTGATGATCCGCACGAATGCCTGCAGATCGGCCCCGCCGGTACGCGGTGAGAACCCGGCGAACAAAGGTTGCTGCGGATTCATCGGGTTGTGTTCGGTAATCCAGTCACGGGTAACGCCGATATCATCCGGCTGCGCCCAGATCTGCTCGAATGTTTGCAGATAACTGGCGGCAATCGATGCATCGTCCAGCACATGCACCACGTTGGCCTGACGATAAACTCCGTTGGCGGTGAAATTGGTGCTGCCACACAAAACCGCTTCAGGCTGACGAGTGCCGCTGGCATCGACGCGGCTGAGGACCATGAATTTGTTGTGAAAGATATTGTGGGTCACTCGCCCGCGTTTGCTCGCGGGAGGCAGTGCCGCCAGGCTCGCTTCGTTGAGCGTGGTGTCTTCATCATCGGGCCGGGCGTGATACAGCACCCGCACCTGTACGCCCCGCGTGAACGCCGCGTTCACCGCATCGACGATTGCCTGCAACTGATACTCGTAAATCGCGATGTCCAGCGCCCACTGACCATCGACCGCACGCTCGATAAACCCCAGCAAGCGCCCGAGCAAACCGTTTTCCAGCCACTGTCGCGCGGCATCGGGCCAGGATTCGATGGGCATGTTTTTGTTGGCGCTGATCTGCGCGTCCAGATCGGGAAACTTGCGCTGGAATGCCTGACTGGCGGCGACCGCACGGTTGAATATCACGCTTTGATTGCTCGGGTGACCGTCATCGGAGGTGATCGTCAGTTCCAGCGACTCACCCAACTGCACGGCATCCGCAGTGCCGTAGGCCAGATGCACGCGATAGTGAAGGGTCATGCCCGGATTGACCGCGTAATCGGCCCAGCGAAATTTCTGCAGCGGGGCTTTATCGCTTGGGGTGGCGTGGAACTGAGGGAAGGTATGCGCTTTGCCAGGGAACGTCAGGCTGTTGAACAGGAACAACCACGGTTTGGCGCCCTGCTGCTTTTCGATGGCAAACCCGAGCAGGCCTTGGCGCCGGGATTCGGCCAGATCCATGGCCAGCAGCACGCCGTTGGTGCCGGCGTAGGCTTTGACGCGGAAGTCGTCTTGAGGGTTTTTCACCAGAACGCGCATCGCTCACTCCTTGTGATTGGGCTGGGGGCAGCATAGTGCAGCGATGCGGTTTGTGGTTGTTCGGCTCTAGAGCGGGTCGATGCAATCGCGAGCAGGCTCACTCCTACATTTGGAATGCGTTCCCCTGTAGGAGTGAGCCTGCTCGCGATGAGGCCGGACCAGACACAGAAAGTATCAGAGGGAAATCAGTTCATCGATATGTCGATACTGCGCATCCAATGCCGTCGCCAGATCCTTGGCCCGGCCCAACCGGATCGGCCCACGCTCGATATCGATCAGCAACCCCGGACACCCCAGCGCGGGCAAGCCCGCCCACTGTTTCAAACGCCCATCGGTCACCACCAGCAAGCGTTGCTGCTCGGCAGGAAAGCGCTTGCGCCGCACCGTCAGCCACTGCCCGGCCTGCTCCAGCGCTGCCAGCAACGGCGTGCCACCGCCTGCACCTAAAGCATCCAGCCACACCCGCAAGCCGCTGGACGCCTTCAATCCCTGCACCTGCCATTTCGGCACCGAGCCACTGGCCGTCAACAATGCGAGTCGCGCCCGTTGGCGGTAAGCATCATCGAACAATTGCGCGAGCAAACCTTTGGCATCGCTCAAGGACTGATGGCGGCGGGTCGAGGCGGAGGCATCGACGATCACCAGCCACAATTCATGCGGTGAGCGCGTGCGCAGTTGAAACAGCAAATCTTCACGCGTCCGGGGACGCCCGTTGAGCAACGTGCCCGGCCAATTCACCGTACCGCTGCGCGCCTTATGGCGCTTGCCTTGGCGTCCGTTGTCCAGCCGACCGGCGCGGGGTCTGGCATTCGCCCCCGCGTCGGATCGGGGGCGAATGCCTAACGCTTTTTTGGCCAGCTCGGCACTTCGCGGCGGGTGCCGGTAGCGAGCGCTGGCGCCGGCATGTCGCCCCACTGGCCCTGCCCTTCACTCGGTGATGCCTGAGTCGTGGCCGGCGACTCGGCCGGTTGCGGCGGACTCGATGGCGCTTGCTCACGGCGCCGATGGCGCAGGGCAAACTCGGCGACAGCGTCGATGTCTTCCTCGGCAATCCCCCCTGCCCCGCGCCATGCCGCGTGGGCACGCGCCGCGCGCAACCAGACCAGGTCGGCACGCAGACCATCAACCCCGGCGGCGAAACAACGCTCGGTGATCTGCGCCAGTGCGGCATCATCCAGCGCAATATTGGCCAGGGCATCACGAGCGTGTTCGCAACGCGCACGCAAGGCTTGCTGCTCGGCTTGCCACTGTGCGCAGAACGCTTGCGGGTCGCTGTCGAAATCCAGTCGCCGACGGATGATCTGTCCGCGTTCGGTCGGTGCCGTGTGGCCACTGAGGGCGACGTTCAGGCCAAAGCGGTCGAGCAGTTGCGGACGCAACTCGCCCTCTTCCGGGTTCATCGTGCCGATCAGCACGAACTTCGCCGAATGCCGATGGGAAATGCCGTCGCGCTCGATCAGATTGGTGCCGCTGGCGGCGACGTCGAGCAGTAGATCGACGAGGTGATCGGGCAGCAGATTGACTTCATCGACGTAGAGTACGCCGCCGTCAGCCTTGGCCAGCACACCCGGCGAGAACTGCGCACGCCCCTCGCTCAGGGCGGCGTCGAGATCGAGGGTGCCGACCAGACGCTCTTCGGTGGCGCCCAGCGGCAAGGTGACGAATTGACCGCTGGCGAGCAGATCGGCCAGGCCCCGGGCCAGGGTGGATTTGGCCATGCCGCGCGGGCCTTCGATCAGCACGCCGCCGATTTTCGGGTCAATGGCGGTGAGGCACAGGGCGAGTTTCAGGTCATCGGCGCCGACCACGGCGGAGAGCGGGAAATGCGGGGTGTCGGTCATTTGGGTTTTCTCTGTCGTGGTCATTGGTGTGCTTGATGGTTGTGGGGTGTCAGTTGGGCTGGCCCTCACCCTAGCCCTCTCCCGGAGGGAGAGGGAACTGACCGAGGTGTTCTGGCGAGTTACGCCGACCTGATATATCGAGCCGAACTCAAGTTTTGACAGCAACAGAGATCGGCCCCCTCTCCCTCCGGAGATGGCTGGGGTGAGGGTAGCTTTTGAGCGGCTACATATCTTCCTCAATATCCAACAGCAGATTCTCCAGCGCCTCTTTATAAGCCCCCGGCTCCTGCCACATCCCGCGCTGCTGCGCCTCCAGCATGCGCTCGGTCATATCGCGCAGCGCATGCGGATTATGCTCTCGCACAAAATCCCGCGTCGCCGGATCGAGCAAGTAGGCATCCGCCAACAACGCGTACTGGTGGTCATCGATCAACTGCGTCGTTGCATCGAACGCGAACAGGTTATCAACCGTCGCGGCCATTTCGAACGCGCCTTTATAGCCGTGGCGCTTGACCCCGTCGATCCATTTCGGATTGGCCGCTCGCGAGCGGATCACCCGGTTCAGCTCTTCTTTCAAGGTGCGAATCTTCGGCAGATCAGGCTGGCTGTGATCGCCGTGATAACTCGCCGCCGCTTCACCGCGCAGGCTTTCCACCGCTGCGAGCATGCCGCCCTGGAACTGGTAGTAATCATTGGAATCGAGCAGGTCGTGCTCGCGGTTGTCCTGATTCTGCAGCACCGCTTGTACCTGACTCAGGCGCTGAACGAATTGCTCGCGCGCAGCGGTGCCTTCGTCGGCACCGCCGTAAGCATAAGCGCCCCAGTTCAGATAAACCTCAGCGAGATCTTCACGGCTCTGCCACAAGCGACCGTCGATGGCGCCCTGCACGCCTGCGCCGTACGCGCCGGGTTTGGCGCCGAAGATCCGCCATCCGGCCTGACGCCGCGCGGTGTCCTCATCGAGGCCCGATTGCCGCAGCGCCTCGCGCTCGGCACGCACCTTCGCGGCCAACGGGTTGAGATCATCCGGCTCGTCCAGCGCGGCTACCGCTTGCACGGCAGCGTCGAACAGGCGAATCAGGTTGGCGAAGGCATCGCGGAAAAACCCGGAGACTCGCAGCGTGACATCGACGCGCGGACGGTCGAGCAGGCTCAGCGGCAGAATCTCGAAATCATCAACGCGCTGACTGCCGGTGGCCCACACCGGACGCACGCCCATCAGTGCCATGGCCTGGGCGATGTCGTCGCCACCGGTGCGCATGGTCGCGGTGCCCCACACGGATAATCCGAGCTGGCGCAGGTGATCGCCGTGGTCTTGCAGGTGCCGTTCCAGAATCAATGTCGCCGACTGGAAACCGATGCGCCACGCGGTGGTGGTCGGCAGGTTGCGCACATCGACCGAGTAGAAGTTGCGGCCGGTGGGCAGCACGTCAAGGCGACCACGGCTGGGGGCACCGCTGGGGCCGGCGGGGACGAAGCGACCGCTGAGGGCGTCGAGCAGGCCGCGCATTTCGGCGGGGCCGCAGGCATCGAGGCGTGGGGCGACGACTTCGCGCAGGGACTGGATGATCGCATTTACATCAGACCACCCCGATCCCTGTGGGAGCGAGCTTGCTCGCGAAAGCTGTATGTCAGTGAATGAAGTGTTGGCTGATACGACGCCTTCGCGAGCAAGCTCGCTCCCACATGGATCGTGCAGGGCTTGGGAGATCAGTTGGGTGGCAAACAGTTCGAGGCGTTCGCGGGTATCGCCGGCGCTACGCCAGACTTCATCGCTTTGCGATTGCAGCTCTGGCGGGCGAGGACCGGTCCATGGATCGGCCAGCGCGCAATCGAGCGGGTCGAAACCGAGTTCGAATGCTTTGGCCAGTGCTCTCAGCAGACTCGACTGTGCGCCTTTCCCGTCTCCGCGCGGAATCCGTAGCAGCGCCAGCAACGTATCGATCCGCAGACGCCCCGTCGGCGATTCACCAAAAATGTGCAAACCATCGCGAATCTGCGATTCCTTCAAATCACACAAATACGTATCCAGGCGCGGCAACCAGATCGCCGCGTCAGCATCACTGTCCAGCGCCGCATCGAGTTGCAGTTCGCGGTCGATCTGCGTCTCGCGGACCAATAGCAGAATGTCGCGCTGCAGTTCACGGGCGCGGCGCGGATCAAGCAGCTGCGCTTCGTAATACTCGTCGGCCAGCAGCTCCAGATTGCGCAACGGGCCGTAGGTTTCGGCACGGGTCAGCGGCGGCATCAGATGATCGATAATCACCGCTTGCGTGCGCCGTTTGGCCTGCGCGCCCTCGCCCGGATCGTTGACGATAAACGGATAGATATTCGGCAGCGGCCCGAGCAACGCATCCGGCCAGCAATTCTCCGAAAGACCGACGCCTTTGCCCGGCAGCCATTCGAGGTTGCCGTGTTTGCCAACGTGGATCACGCCGTGGGCGCCGTAGGTGTTGCGCAACCAGAAATAGAACGCCAGATAAGCGTGCGGCGGCACCAGATCAGGGTCGTGATAGACCGCACTCGGGTCAACCTGATAACCGCGCGCCGGCTGAATACCGACAAACGTCAGGCCGAAGCGCAGACCGGCAATCATCATGCGACCGTCGCGGCACATCGGATCGTTTTGCGGCGCGCCCCAGCGTTCGATCACAGCGCTGCGATTGGCCTCGGGCAGCGCGTTGAACATCGTCAGATAAGCGTCCATCGCCAGGCTTTGCTGGCACGGACGCAGATCAATAGTGTCGAGATCGTTGCTGACGCCACCGAGCAATTGCTCGATCAACTCGGTGCCGCTATTCGGCAGTTCAGCGGTGAGCGGATATCCCTCAGCCTGCAATGCACGCAGGATGTTCAGCGCCGCCGCCGGCGTGTCGAGACCGACACCGTTGCCGATGCGCCCATCACGGGTCGGATAGTTGGCGAGGATCAATGCGATGCGTTTTTCGCCATTCGGCACCCGCGCCAGATCAATCCAGCGCCGCGCCAGTTCAGCGACAAAATCCATGCGCTCAGGTTGCGCGCGGTAGCAGACGACATCGGACTGACTGCGCTCACTGCGCCAGGCCAGATCCTTGAAACTGATCGGCCGGCTGATGATGCGCCCGTCGAGTTCCGGCAAGGCAATGTGCATGGCCAGATCCCGTGGCCCCAGGCCTTGCTCGCTGTCGCGCCAGCCGGGCTCGTTGTCCTGCGCACAGATTGCCTGGATCACTGGGATATTGCGGCGAAACGGTCGCAGATGCGGCGCTTCCGGACTGGATTGAGCGAAACCGGTGGTGTTGAGAATCACCCCGGCCTCGACCTCGTCCAGCCAGTCCTCGACCACCGTCAGACAGCCTGGTTCTTTCAGACTGGCCACCGCGATCGGCAGCGGATTCAGCCCCGCCGCTTGCAAGCGCTGGCAGAACACATCGATGAACGCGGTGTTCGCCGCTTGTAGATGCGAGCGGTAAAACAGCACCGCCGCGACCGGTTGCTCAGGCAGCCATTCGGCCTGCCAGTCACTCAGTGCAGCGGTGTTTTTAGTCGGGTGGTAAATCGCCGTGCGTGGCAGGGTTTGCGGCTCGTCCCACGAGTAATCACGGGCGAGCCAACGGTTGGCCATGCAGCGGAAGAAATCCAGTGCATTGCCCAGCCCGCCCTGACGCAGGAATTGCCAGAGGCGATCACGATCCACAGCGTTGACGGTGCTCAGGTCGCTGAGTTCCGGATCAGGACGGTCATCGCCCGGCACCAGAATCACCTGCACACCGCGCTCGGACAGTTCGATCAGACGCTCGACGCCGTAGCGCCAATAGGCGATGCCGCCGTGCAGCGAGATCAGGATCACCTTGGCGTGGCGCAGCACTTCATCGACGTACAGATCGACCGAAGCGTGATTCTGCACCTGCATCGGGTTGGCCAGACGCAGGCTCGGGTAATCTTCCGGCAACTGCTGCGCGGCTTCGGCGAGCAGCGCGAGACTGGAGTCGCCGCTGCACAGGATCACCAGCTCGGCGGGGGTTTGGCCAAGGTCGGCAATGTTGTCATCCGAGACGAAACCGCCGGGCTGAGTCCTGAGCAGGTGCATGGCTTAAACGCTGAGCGCAGCGCGCAGTTGCGCTTCGAGTTGCGCGGCGTCGAGTTCCTGACCGATCAACACCAGCCGCGTGACGCGCGCTTCATCAGCACCCCACTGGCGGTCGAAATGTTTGTCGAAACGCGTGCCCACGCCCTGGATCAACAAGCGCATCGGCTTGTTCGGAATGGCGGCGAAACCTTTGACGCGCAGGATACCGTGCTTGACCACCAGTTGCGTCAGGGCGTCGAGCAACAGGCTTTCGTCGGCTTGTGGCAGTTCGATGGAGATCGAATCGAAAGCGTCGTGATCGTGGTCATCGTGGTCGTCATCGCCTTCACCGTGGTGGTGATCATGATGGCTGTGGCGGCTGTCGATGTGTTCCTCGGAGCCGGCGCCGAGGCCAATCAGTACGTCCAGCGGCAGACGGCCGTTGCTGGCTTCGATGATTTTCACTGCTGGCGGCAGCTCTTCGGCGACTTCAGCGCGGACACGAGCGAGGTCTTCCGCGCTGGTCTGGTCGGCCTTGTTAAGGATCACCAGGTCGGCGCTGGCCAGTTGATCGGCGAACAGTTCGTGCAGTGGCGATTCGTGGTCGAGGTTCGGGTCGAGTTTGCGCTGCGCATCAACCTGATCCGGGAACGCGGCGAAAGTGCCAGCGGCGACGGCCGGGCTGTCGACCACGGTGATCACCGCGTCAACGGTGCAGGCGCTACGGATTTCCGGCCACTGGAAGGCTTGCACCAGCGGTTTTGGCAGAGCCAGGCCCGAGGTTTCAATAAGGATATGGTCAAGATCACCGCGACGGGCAACCAGTTCACGCATGACCGGGAAGAACTCTTCCTGGACGGTGCAGCACAGGCAGCCGTTGGCCAGCTCGTAAACGCGGCCGGTGGCTTCTTCTTCGGTGCAACCGATGGTGCATTGCTTGAGGATTTCACCGTCAATGCCCAACTCGCCAAACTCGTTGACGATCACCGCAATGCGACGGCCCTGCGCGTTGTCGAGCATGTGGCGCAGCAGCGTGGTCTTGCCCGAGCCGAGGAAGCCGGTGACGATGGTGACGGGGAGTTTGGCCAGTGTTTTCATCGGTATGCCCTTTGGCAAGCGGCGGGCATACGGGACGAGAACCGACAACGCGCGTGCGCGCCGGAAGCGTTCGCCACCGGATCACCCCGCCCGGTTGTAGTGAGAATCTGTGACGAGGCAGGTCTCCTGGCTGACGGTGTTCAGGCGCTGGGCCTGGCGTTTGCTGCGCCTTCCCGCTGGCTCATCGATTGAGCTGGCAGTGGCGTGGCAGCGAACATCACCGTTCACAGTTGCGGGGGCAGCCGCGGCATTGACCGCGTTCCCTTCTTAGCTTCAGCAAGCGCCGAAGAACCTCGAAAGCGCAAGGCTACGCATGCACGGCAGGCGGGTCAACGCCTGGATCATTGTGGTTATAAGGGCAGCAACTTTTTCATCTAATGATCGCGAACACTTCTCACTTAAAAAGTAGTTGTAAGTTATGTCTTACATGCTCTATCCGTTACATAAAAAAACCACCACCGAGTTAAACCCTGAAATAGAGCGGCTGCGCGCATTCGATTACATATATTTACAAAAACCCAATTGATAAATAAATACAAGATATGAACGATGAGTTCGCACAAGGACTATGAGTCTCTCAAGAAAGGATTTCTTGCATGGCTGATTATTATCAGTATTTGATTCTGCCTGTTTCTTTCCTGCACCCATGGGTATCCACAACATGAGTGCCGGTAACGCGTTACGGCTTTCAAGTGATGCCGGACTACGTTACGGCTTTCAAGTGATGCCGGACTAAAGGAACTTTCCGAACTACTGCGCAATTGCCACTATGCGCACAGTGTTCACTATCCAGCATTGGATGTTGCGCTGCTGGGACGCGAAGCATGCCGGACATTCGATGCGACCTGGGAGCATTTGCATACCGATGCGTACCTCAGCGCAGAGAACGGTCTTCGCGAACGACGCATCTGCAAGTTCCAGTATCGCCAACGGGAACGCCAGTGGACGGCGCTGCAAGACTGCCACTTTTTTCAAGCCGAGACCGACAACCCGCTGTTGGGCGGGGTGCAGCGCACCTACACCCGCTGCGAGGCGACGTTCATTGACTCCCCGATTCTGCAGACACTGCTGGCCGCCGACCTGGCACTGATGGACATGGCGCTGGGCCCGCGCGACTGGCTCGTGACCTGCCATCAGTTCCGTATCCTCTGCGATCAAGGCAATGCTGGCCAGGCCACCCCTGAGGGCCGACACCGCGACGGGCACGATTTTGTCTTTCAACACCTGATTCAACGTCAGCATGTCATCGGTGGCGAAAGCCGGATATTTGATGAAGAAGGTCGCCAAGTATTCAGTGCAACTTTGACTGACTATCTGGAAACCGTCGTCTTGAATGACCGAATACTTCTACATGAAGTTTCCCCACTGCAAACATCGAGCATTAATTCGGATCGCGGCAGTCGCGATATGTTGATTATCGACTTCGACCTGGCGGACTACTAATGAATCATTCGACTCATGCACTTTCAGTCAGTACCCCCCTCGCGCACAACTTCATCATTGAACAGTTTCAACAGGCGTGCGCACGAAGAACTTCCACACTATCGCTGACCGCCAATGAAAACATATTGTCCGAGACTGCACGCGCGCTAGGACAGAATCGTCATTACGAGCGTTACTTGTTCAATGCACAGGCCATTGACGGTCAATGCTATGCCGCCGAATTCAATGGTATGCAGGTCGAACACTTCCCCGAAGTCGAAACATTAAAGGTTTTGGCGACCCAAGCCGTGCAGGCAATGTTCAACGCGCCGTTCGTCGAATACCGCGTGCTCTCCGGCGTGCACTGCACGCTGAGCGTGCTGGCCGCCCTGACCGAGCCGGGCGACTGCGTATTATCACTGGCGCCCGAAAGCGGCGGGCATTTCGCAACCGGGCCTCTGGTGCAGAAGATGGGCCGGCACAGCGTCTTTTTGAAACTGACGGCTGACGGACAAATTGATCTCGGGGATGTTGATCGGCAACTCCAGGCGTGCGGTGTACAACCGGCAGCCGTACTGCTCGACCATGGTCTGACCACACGGGCAATCGCCCTTAAACCACTGCGCGCGCTGCTGAACCGCCGGGGCTTTGAGCGGACACTGATCATCTACGATGCGTCGCACACTCTGGGCCTCATCGCCGGGAAGGCCTTTCCCAACCCGCTTGACGAGGGGGCGGATATTCTTCAAGGCAACACCCACAAATCCCTGGCAGGTCCGCACCGGGCACTGATCGTCTGCCGGCGTGCCGATCTGGCCCAGCGGATCGAGCAAACGCTCAGCGGTGCGCTGGTGTCCTCGCCCAATCTGCCCGGTCTGCTGCAACTGTTCGTCAGCCTGCTGGAAACCCAGCGCTACGGCCAGGCCTACGCCCAACGCATGTGCGTCAATACTCGCCAGTTGCACGACGCACTCGCCGACCTGCCGGGCTGGACGCTGCACCCCTCCGACACGCACCTGCTGTTGCTCGAAGGCGAACTGGCCCGGCAAGCGGCGCAGCAGCTCAATGAACTGGGGATCCGGATCAACAATAAACAGATCAATGGCCGCGACTGCCTGCGCTTCGGTCTGCAGGAAATCACTCGTCTGGGCATCAGCAGCGAAGACCTGGATGCCTTGGCGCACATCATTCGCAATGTCTTGAGCGGTGGCGCCAACGGCGTGGACCGGATTCGTCTGGCTCACATTTGCCAGCGCCTGAACCGGGTCCACTACAGCTTCGATCAGGAGGTTGACTAATGAATGCAGCGGCCTGCCTGATCATCGGCAATATTCGTGACGGAGAATACGAGGGCCTGATTGCCGAGGGCATCACCCCTTTGCTGATTGCCGATAGTCGCAAAACCAGCAAGATCGCCGATGCGAAACAGATCTCGCCGGTGGCGCTGTACGATTTTTCCAGAGGGCTGACCCCGGATCTGATCCAGCTGACGCAAGAGTTGCTGGACGAGCACGGCTTCACCAGTGTCCTGAATTTCCGTGAAGGCTATGTCGCGATCACGGGGCGGCTGTGTGCGGCGCTGCCGGCGCTGGCCCACCTGCACCGTAACGTGGAAAACACGCTGGACAAGGTACTGCAACGCCAATGCTTCCAACAGTCGCGCAACCTGGATCTGCACGTGGTCTCTCGCCAGGTTCGTATCGACGACCTGCTGGCGCGCCCGGGCGAGCTGCCCTACCCGTTCATCCTGAAGCCAGCAAAACTTTACAGCAGCCTGTTCGTACGCTGCATCGACGATCGGCAGGATCTGCTCGACTACGCCCGTCATGAATGGCCGGCGCTGCAGCGCTATGTGGCGGGCAAAAGCCGCGAAACCGATCAACTGCTGCTGGAGGAATTTCTCCAGGGTTCCAACCATTCCATCGATTGCACGATTGCCGCCGACGGCACGATCAGCAGTTTTCCGATCGTCGATGTGATTGCCGGCGTCGATATCGATCGCGGCGACTTTCACCATTTCGCCCGCTACACGCCGTCGCTGCTGGAGCCCGACGCAGCGCTGAAGGAGCGTTGCCATCGTCTGGCCCATGACGCCGTGAAAGCGTTAGCGCTCAAAGGCACGTTTGCCCATGTCGAGTTCATTCTCACCCCCCGCGGGCCAAGAGTTCTCGAAGTCGGCGCACGCCCCGGCGGCAGCCGGACTCATGTGATTCGTCAAGCCTGGGGGCTGGCGCTGGATGTCTGCTACCACCGCGCGCTGTCCGCCGAACCTCTGCCCAGCGCCAGCGAAGCGCCGGATGCGTTCGGCATCGCCACCCCTTTCGCCCGCACAGACCGGCTCTATGACGGACTGCACGGCGCCGACCGGATCTGCCGCTTGCCAGGCTTCCAGCGTTGGTACGCCTACGTCACTCCGGGCGAAGCCATCGGGCCGGTCAGCAACGGTTTTCAGAACTACCTGTACATCGAGTTCAGGCAACCCGACACCGCCCGCCTGCGACAATCCTTGCTCGCCGTCAGCGACATTGATGTCTATGGCGAGCAGCCCACGGCGGCGAACACCAAACACATTCTGCTAATCGGCGGGCGTGATTCGGGACTGGATTGGGATACTGCGCGGCAGTTTCGATTTACTCTCGTCCAGCAACCCGGCGAGTTATCTGACTATCAGCGCGAGCGCACAACGCTAGTGCTGACGCCTGACATCGCCGATCTGCCGGCCTACAGCACGATCGTAGAACGGCTGCACCGGCAATCGCCATTCGATGCCGTGGTTTCGTTTTCGGAACTGGGCCTGCTGCCCGCGTCACGCTTGGGCGAACGTCTGGGCATCGTCCACAACAACCTGCGCAGTGTGGAAGTCAGTCGCGACAAGCTGCTGTTTCGCCAATTGCTCAAAGGCAGTCGCTACGAGTTGCCCACTGCCGCTATCAACCATGGTGCCGAAGCTCGCGCTTTCGTACTGCGCCATGGCCCGGCTATCGTCAAACCCGTCAACGGTTCGGGCAGCCAGGGCGTCTATGCCATAGACAGGCCCGTGGATGTCGAACACCTCTCGCTGGAGGGAAACAATCTGATCGAGGCCTTCGCCAGCGGCGACGAATACAGCGTTGAATCCCTCAGCCTGGATGGCCAGCACCGGATTCTCGGCATCACGCGCAAATACACCAGCGGTGCCCCCGGTTATGTCGAAACCGGGCATGACTTTCCTGCCGGGCTCGACGAGAAAACCGCCGCGCAGATCGAAGAAGCGGTGCTGTGGCTGCTCGGGCTAATGGGCAACCGCTGGGGCCCTGCCCACACGGAAATCAAGCTGGACGGTTCACGCCTGCAATTCATCGAAACCCAAACCCGCTTCGGCGGTGACCAGATCTGGGAAATGGTCTGGAAAACCACGGGGGTGCATTTGGCAGCCAGCACCATCGCCGCGATGGCCGGCACGTCACTGCCGACGCCCGAGAAAACCTACGCCAAAATGGCGATCCGCTACATCGAGGCGGCCCCGACCGCCGATCCGCAACAGCTCCAGGCACGCCTGCTGCAACACCCGTTTGCATTACGCGTGAACCTCAACCCCGACAAGTTCGGCCAGAGCATCAGCCGTTCCGCAGACCGCCACGGCTATACGCTGCTGGGCTGCAGCGACGCCGACGACCCGGCGGACTTCAACGCCGCGATCACCCACCCAGAGTTCACTACGCAAGGACCAGCGCAATGACCCGTAAAGACCCGCTATATCACATCGAAGGCCCGATCAGCGCTCACTTCCCGATGATCTCCTTTTCCACCAATGTCTACGACAACCCTGCAGACATCCTGGGTTCGATCACCGATCTGGCCAGACATTTCCAAGCGGTCGAGTTCGAGATCGGCGAAGACGCCGAAAAAACCTTCTGGTCGTTGAGCGCCGAAGACCGGTCTGAGCTTGCCGGGAAAATCCGCAGCTTCGCCGAACACAATGGCATTACGCTGACCGTCCACGCCGGATGGTGGGGTCGCCAGTACAACCTGTGTTCCCCGGATTTGACCGAACGTGCCCAAGCGGTGGACTGCCTGAGTGCCGCCGTGGAGTTTTCCCACGAGGCCGGCGCCACCAGCGTCACTTTTCATCCCGGCTACAAAGATCAACTGGAAAACGACGAACTGCTGGACAACCTGATAGTAGCGATCAACGAGGTGACCAAGCGCTGCAACACCGATGGCATCGCCCTGTGCCTGGAGAACATGGGCGGTCAGCGGCCGAAATTCCCGGTCTTCACCGTCGAGGAACACCTGCGCTTTCACAAGGAAACCGGATGCTTCGTGACCATCGACGTGACGCATCTGTGCTCACTGCTGCCGTATGGTGAAAGCCTGTTCAAAGCCATTGCCGATCTGGCGCCGGTTACCCGGCATCTGCACATTGCCGACCTCAACAACACCCACCATCAACATCTGCCGATTGGCGAAGGCAACTTGCGCCTGAGCGATGTGCTCAATCGCTTCGCGGTCAACGGCTATCGGGGTGTGGCCGTGGTGGAAGAGTTCATTCCGCGCTTCTCCACCGAGTACTACCTGGAAAAAGCCCTGGCCTACAAGAACGGCGTAGAGCAATTGCTGGCCGGCTCGCGGCACAGCACTCATGCTGGTTGAGTCGAACCTGGCAAAACCGGCGTCGCGCAGCGAGATCGCGACCGGTATCCGCGATGCGCTACCGTTCGTATTCTCGCTGCTGCTGACCTTCACCCTGATCGGCATGCTCGGGCGCCGCCATGGTCTGGATCTTCCGGCCATGGTGGTTTTCAGCGGTACGGTAATGGCCTCGCCGTTGCAACTGACGCTGCTGGAAACCCCCGCACACCTGCTTAACGCCTTTGGCGTGCTGGTCTCGGCGCTGAGTATCAACTTGCGTTTTCTGGTCTTCACACTGAGCCTGAAATCCAGCCTCCAGGGCCCGGTCAAAGCGTTCGTCCCCGCCCTGGCGGTGATGGCAAATGCGGCTTTCACGTTGATGTCGATCCGCAAGGATCAGCAACCGATCAGCCGCCCGTATGCCAACACCGTGTGCTTTCTGCTGTACGCCGCCGCCCTGCTTGGCACCGTGGTCGGGTATTGCTTCGCCAGCGTGGCCGACAACGCAGTGATGGATCACGTCAGTGTGGTGATCGCGATTTTCATCAGCGCTTCGCTTGGCAAGATGGCCCGCGACCGTCACAGCTTCCATGCGCAATGGATTGCCGGCCTGGCCACCGCCGCGAGCTTGCTGTGGCTGGGCGAGGTCAGCTTGCTGCTGGTGCTAGCCATCACCGTTCTGACGAGCTATGTCTATGATTGAACCTGGTACTTTCTGGCTGTACGTACTGATTTGCGCGCTGGTTTCGATCGCCTGCCGCTTGCTACCGCTGGCCGTCGATGTCGAACGGCTTTCGGCAACTGCCCGCGCTTTCATCGATCGTCTGGGAAAATACACATCGGTGGCGATGCTCGTCAGCCTGCTGGCGGTCTCACTCTATCCTTTGGCCAGCCAGCACCTGGCGGCCATGCCATGGATCCTGCCGGTGGCGTTGGCGTGGCTGCTGAGCCTGACGCGAATCAAATCCTATTATGCGTTCCTGATGGCGCTGGGGGTGTACGTCCTGCTGATCATGCGCTAGGCGCCGATTGACTCAAATCCCCCGCCCATGCTCTCCTACACAACTTGTTACGGGTGCCCTTCACAGGGTGAAACGGGAAACCGGTGAATCATGTGCTTTACTCAAGCCCATGTCAGTCCGGTGCTGCCCCCGCAACGGTAAGCGAGCGAAGCGTCAAAACCACTGTGCCGATACGGTATGGGAAGGTGACGCTTGCAGGTCGGCCTGACGCCAACCCCTCGTGAGCCCGGAGACCGGCCCGCAACACACAGCCCGCATTTGTGCGGCGCTGCACATAACAAACCCGCGGTGGGCGGGCGCTGTTCGAACCTCTGCGAGCCCGACCCGCAGGGGTTTTCATGCGCTCTATTCACCCGCTGACACTCCAGAGGGAAGCGCCATGTCGATCATCAGCAGCACCGGCAGCAACACGGACAAAATCGCCAGCACCACCACCCTGAGCCAACGCCTGACCGCCGCAGTCTTTGCGTCGATCCTCGGCGCCAGTCTGGTTTACTTTGCCGGGTTCTCGCACATCGAAGCGGTGCACAACGCCGCCCACGATACCCGCCACAGCGCCGCGTTCCCGTGCCATTGAGACCTGCCGACATGATCAAGCGTATCGCGCAAACTGCAGGTTTCTCTGGTCTGCTGGCCGCCCTGCTCCTCACTCTGCTGCAAAGTTTCTGGGTCTCGCCGCTGATTCTGCAGGCGGAAACCTTCGAGAAGTCCGAGCCGGTGGCGGTTCACGAACACGCCGCTGGCGTGACTGCACACACCCACGATGCCGAAGCCTGGGAGCCGGAAGACGGCTGGCAACGCGTAGTCTCGACCACTGGCGGTAATCTGGTCGTAGCCGTCGGTTTCGCCCTGATGCTCGCCGGCCTCTACACCCTGCGCGCGCCGACCAAAACTTCGCAGGGCCTGCTCTGGGGCCTGGCCGGTTACGCGACGTTCGTGCTTGCTCCGACCTTGGGCCTGCCACCAGAACTGCCGGGCACCGCCGCCGCTGATCTGGCCTCGCGCCAGATGTGGTGGATCGGCGCGGCCGCTTCGACGGCTGTAGGTCTGTCGCTGATCGCGTTCAGCCGTCACTGGCTGATGAAGGTCCTCGGTGTGGCCATCCTCGCTGTGCCCCACGTGATCGGCGCACCGCAACCGGAAGTGCATTCGATGCTCGCCCCCGAAGCACTCGAAGCTCAGTTCAAAATCGCTTCGCAGTTGACCAACGTAGCGTTCTGGCTGGCCCTAGGCCTGATCAGCGCTTGGTTGTTCCGCCGCAAAAGCGCTGGTCAATACCACGCATGACTGATGACCGCGCAGCGCCGACCTTCGTGGTCGGCCTGGGCTGCCAGCGCGGCTGCCCGGCCAGCACGCTGCGCGCGTTACTCGATCAAGCGTTACAGGCGCATCGCATTGAGCTTGAGGCGGTGAAAGCGTTGGCCAGTATCGACTTGAAGCGCGACGAGCCCGGCCTGCAAGAACTTGCTGCACAACTGGCTCTGCCCCTGCTGTACTTCAGCAGTGACGAACTGGCCAGCTACCAACAGCGGCTCAGCCACCATTCACAGATTGCTTACGAACGCACCGGTTGCTACGGCGTCGCCGAAAGTGCCGCGCTTGCGCTCGCTGAACAGCTGATTCAGGCACCGGCAAAACTGCTGATTTCCCGGCAAAAATACGCTCAGGCCACGCTGGCATTGGCCGGCGCGGCGTAAAATCCCGATAATCCCCGCCATTGATCATGAGCGTTGTTCATCTGCAACGCGGTCGTGCCCTCTTTTACTCAGGATTCAACGATGACCGTCTACTTCATCGGCGCCGGCCCCGGCGACCCGGAATTGATCACTGTCAAAGGCCAGCGGCTGATTCGCAGTTGCCCGGTGATTATCTACGCAGGCTCGCTAGTGCCGGCGGCGGTACTCGACGGCCACCAAGCCGAAACGGTGGTGAACAGCGCCGAACTGCATCTGGAACAGATCATCGAACTGATCAAAACCGCGCATGCCAAGGGCCAGGATGTGGCGCGGGTACACTCAGGCGATCCGAGCCTGTATGGCGCGATCGGCGAGCAGATCCGTTATCTGCGTGAGCTGGATATTCCGTTCGAGATCATTCCCGGCGTGACGGCCACCGCAGCTTGTGCGGCGCTGCTTGGCGCGGAATTGACGCTGCCGGACGTGTCGCAAAGCGTGATTCTGACTCGCTACGCCGACAAGACCGCGATGCCGGCAGGCGAAGAACTTGGCAGTCTGGCGCAGCATGGCGCGACCATGGCAATTCATCTGGGCGTTAACCATTTGCCGAAGATTCTGGTGGAGCTGCTGCCGCATTACGGCGCGGATTGCCCGATTGCGGTGATTCACCGGGCGACGTGGCCAGATCAGGATTGGGTGGTGGGGACGCTGGCGGATATTGCCGAAAAGGTTGAGGCCAAAGGGTTTCGGCGTACGGCATTGATTCTGGTGGGCCGAGTGCTGGGCAGCGAGGTGTTTAGCGAGTCATCGCTGTATCGCGCCGGGCATGCTCACCTCTACAGACCATAAATTGGAACGCAGAGCGTCCCGGGCTGCATTGCCACGCAGAGCGTGGGAACGATCAAAGGCCCTTTCGCGAGCAGGCTCGCTCCCACACTTGCTCGCATTTCAAAGGTGGGAGCGAGCCTGCTCGCGAATGCATTCCTGAATGTCACCCATAAAAAAACGGCGCTCACGGGGCGCCGTTTTTCATGTCCGCAGCGAACACCTTAGTAGTAGGCGTTTTCTTTCTGCGTATGGTCGGTCACGTCGCGAACGCCCTTCAGCTCAGGAATACGCTCGAGCAAGGTGCGCTCGATACCTTCCTTCAAGGTCACGTCCGCCTGGCCGCAGCCTTGGCAACCGCCACCGAACTGCAACACGGCGATGCCGTCTTCAACCACATCGATCAGGCTGACCTGACCGCCGTGGCTGGCCAGCCCCGGGTTGATTTCGGTTTGCAGGTAATAGTTGATGCGCTCGTTGACCGGGCTGTCAGCGTTGACCATCGGTACTTTGGCGTTCGGCGCCTTGATGGTCAGCTGGCCGCCCATGCGGTCGGTGGCGTAGTCGACAACGGCGTCATCGAGAAACGCTTCGCTGAAGTGATCGATATAAGCGGTGAAGCTTTTCAGCCCCAACGCGGTGTCTTCAGGTTTTTCTTCGCCCGGCTTGCAGTAGGCAATGCAGGTTTCAGCGTACTGGGTGCCAGGCTGGGTGATGAAGACGCGGATGCCGATGCCCGGGGTGTTCTGCTTGGAGAGCAGATCAGCCAGGTAATCGTGGGCGGCGTCGGTAATGGTAATAGCGGTCATGGAAACTCCTCGCAGGCTTGGGCGCAGTTTACGCCAAATGACGCGGCTGACAAAGTCCTAGTATTTTTGTCGGAAAATGCCGGATTCGTCATTCCACCCAGCGCCTCGTGGCGTCGTCAGGCCTGCTTCTGCCAGCGGGCTGCCACGTAAACAAATGGATACTGAAACAAGCACCAAGCATATATATGTATGCCTCGGGGATTTTTTCGGCCGATATATTCACCGCCTTCGTTTACTTGCAAGTTTCCATCGCACTTATTTCAAAGGCGCTTAATGAATACATCGTTATCAAGGTTCTATAGCCGAACGCCGCCGCGCAGACTACAGGATATCAACCACCTGATCAGCTACCTGCACACGCTCGTTGGTGAGCATTTCAACAGTGATGTACGCGACCTCTACTATCACCCTCCAGCCAATTCTGCGCTGGGGCGGGAATGCAAGGAAGCATTTCGTGTTTTGAACAAGCTGGAAAAGGATGAAGACTTCATCAGGCATATTTCAACGCCGATCGGCGTCGATAAATCGCCTTTAGGTAATGACTTCTTGTATGACCTTGTATCGTTCCACTTGAGCTCCGCCAAAACGCCAGCGCCCTCCCCCCCGGAGGTTTTCACCATAGCCGGTCACTCGGTGATTCTCAGAGAGGTGCCGATCTACTGGTCTATCGACGTCGATGTCTTGCTGGATATTCACCGTAAAGTCGGCAACGGCGTCAACAGCGACGGCTCGGTAAGGCTCGATCTGGTGCTTGCCTACTACTCGCTGCAACCGATGCAGCCTGCCACCAGCGCCGGCTG
Source organism: Pseudomonas neuropathica (assembly GCF_015461835.1). Taxonomy (GTDB): domain Bacteria; phylum Pseudomonadota; class Gammaproteobacteria; order Pseudomonadales; family Pseudomonadaceae; genus Aquipseudomonas; species Aquipseudomonas neuropathica. The sequence continues at coordinate 211,224 of NZ_JACOPX010000001.1, forward strand.
GCAACGCCTTCTCCATAATCTGGTTGACCATCGCGCACTGTGGCTGCTTGGACATGACGGACACGTCAGTGACCTTGAGCACCTGTTGGGCGCTGCGGGTGATCAAGCGATCATGCGCATTGTTCGCCAGATTAAACTGGAAACATCCCGCTCACTGTTGGCAAACCTGTTGCCGGAAAGATTCAATGACAAACTGGACAAACTTGCCAACACCATCCCTGTCGCTCTTCTGGAAACCGTTCTGGGCTCTGCAAAGAACCTGCAACTGGCCCAACGCATTGCCAACGAACTGGACTGGTACGGTGCAGGCGACAACCAGCAGTGCCCCCCTGGGGTGTTGAAAAAACTGTTGTGGCGCGCGCTTTGGTTAGAGGTAAAACCCGATCCCCACAGTCATTATCGAAACGAATTGCAGATTCTTATCGAAACCGGAAGCCGGTACTCTTCCATACGTCAATCGCTGGTCGAGCATTTCCAACGAACGCTTTGCGTCAACCGCACCACCGCATTACTGGCAGTCGCCATTTTCAAAAGCAATATCGCCAGCGAAGCCTGGGTCGAGGACATTCCCGAGGATCTTCCCTACGGCACTTCCAGCACCTGGGTCAATTTCAAGAGCGGCTTTATTCTGGCCGAGACCATCGCTCCCGGGTCATCCCGGTATATGACGTTCGAACAACTGCTCAACCTGCCAGCCGAGCATTACCAGGCGCATGCCAACGATGTCGGGCAACAGCGGCTGGTAACGGCAGCCAAAGCGCGTGCTGCGCTGGATTGGTCGGTGGAAACGGGGCTGCTGGGACTTCGTCACACCCCATACTCGCTGAGCGAAGTCGAGTTGGCAGTGCAGACACTCGAGCAACACGAACGCGACATGGTCAGTGCCATGGAAAACCTGACACTCAGGCCCCCGAGCCGCTTTCGTCACGAAACAGACACGGCATTCGACGAGGCATTCCGCAGCTGGCTGGATACCCCGCGAGCCGCCTACGCAACACTGATCAAAGCATTGCTGAGCCAGTACCTGCCGGCCTGCGGCACTGATCTGGAGCGCGACGAAGTAGTCGTTTACTCGTTAAGGCTGCCACTGCATGACACTCAGGTGGAGCATGAGAACCGGACGAACACCGACGCGGTTCGTGCGCGCTCGGGGTTTATTTTGCGCACGGTCAACCCCGCCTACCCGACCGACCCTCGTTACATTGAAGTCTTCCCGTTCGCAGGCGTTGTGCGCCTGCGCAAAGAGATGAAGTCGCTGCAAACAGGCGGTGAAATTGTTGTCGAGAAGATCGGCTCCAGCAGCCGGACCAGCCGGGGTTCCTTCAGAAAAGGCACTGAATTGCCCTTCGACTGGGAAGCCTACCGCGATGGCTCGAAACCCAGAGAAAACCAGCACGCGACATTGATCGTGGAACAGATCGCAGAGACATTCGAGGCCGTTGCGATCGAACCGCGCTCCCCAGATGTGGCAGCGAGGACGCTGCCCTTTGCCGCGAACAACCTGACGTCTGCGCGAGCTGAAAAGCTGGCCGCGATGATCGCCAGAGAGCTGTTCTTCAAAGATGAGTCAGCGCTTCTTGAACAGACCCGTAAAGCGACGCGCAGCATGGACATCGGTCGGGACTTTATTGAAGACATCACCTTCTGGGGAAAAATGTTCGTGCCGTTCTGGGGTTCCATCGAAGACCTGACATCGGGTGATTCTCGACGCATCGAGTCCGGTGGCCTGGGCCTGTTTACCGATGTGGTGTCTTTCGGCTTGCCCGTCGGCAAATACGTAGCGGGCTGTACTCGCCTGTTATCCGGCGCCGGCAGGCTCGGACTGCGTCTTGCCTTGCCAAAACTCTCCGCCATGACGCGAACTTTGCTTGTTTCCACGCTTCGGGAGCTCAATCCCCTGGAGAGCGTTATCGGGCTGCTCAGACTGGGTCGCTTTGCTCTCGGCAAACTGAGTAACGTGACCCTGCGGCATGTACGGATGGGCATCGCACACCTGCGCGACGGCACCATTGCCGTACGCCATCTCCAGTCGGTCGATCCGGCAACCTGGGTGCCGCACCAGGCTGGCGACCAGTTGTTCACCGTGGAAGGCATCGCCGATATTCCCATGCGCAATGTCGGCACCGCCGAAGCTCCCGACTTCCGCCTGATCGACCCCGTCACCCATCAAGCGTTCGGCCCGCGATACCGGCAACCCGTTACGGTAATCAGCAACAGCAGCCCTCTGATACGTCAATACGCGGTAGAACCACACTGGATTCAGGGACTGAAGGCTGACTCGCGCGGCATATTCTTTCGCCCCGACTATAACCAGAAGTTCATCTGCAACGTGGATGAGCACGGCACCATCGCCGTCTACCAGATCAGGGACAATTCCTACGGGTTTATCGCAGAAACGGCGCAGACGGGGGAAAACAGCTTTTCTGTCGTGTTGGTCAACCCGAAAACCAACCGCGACCTGTCGATCAACCTGTCGTCGGTGAGGCCCGGGCATTGGTACACAAGAGAAATCAGGGTTTCAGGCGGAGCGCCCGATCAGCCTAACGCAGTAACACCCTTGCATTTGCAAAAGTGGTCGCAGTTCAGCGAGGTGATGCTCGATCTGACCATAAAGGCATTTGCGAAGAAGTACGGGCTGGATCGGGCGGCGTTTCAGCAGTTCGTCCACACACAAGGGCAGTTGAAACCCCTTGGCCAGCAAATGCTCGACCAGGCCAATACCGCTCGTACGGCCATTGCGTTCGACCATCTCCAGAACTGGCGAACGCTGTCACAGGAAAGCCGCACCCGTCTGACCCGCGAAGGGTTCGCTGCCGAGCACAACCTTGACCCGCAGGATTTCCTCGCCCATGTCAACATGGATGGCACCTTCCGAGCACCGGGAACAGTGCTGGCAAAATATGCCAACAACCAGACTTTCACCCCTCTGACCCCGGCACATCTAGAGCAGTGGCGAGCGCGCTACGATGAGACACGGTCGGCCAGCACGATGAACGCGTTTGTCGCTGAAAACGATTTGAATCCCGTGCTCTGGGCAACCTTCGTCGATGACGCCGGGCAACTGAGAAGCGCCGTTCCGGAAACCCTGCAATTGCTCGCTGCCGTCGACTCGAATGCAATGTTCGCGCGCAAATCACTACCCCCCGGCACAGCGAGAAAATCAGCGCCCTGGCAACTACCTGAACAGTCAACTGTGCACGGCAACGGGCCACCCTCGCCACCCAAGGCGGGCCCTTCCAAACGTCCGCGACTGGATGACATGGCAGCCGCCCTGCCAGAGGATCTGACCCCTTCGCTTGGGCACAACATCAATAACAACGCGCCCATTCTCCAGGATCCGGAGGATGTGCGGACAAGCCTGACGAAAAAGCTGGAAGGCGATATTGAAAAAATCGCGATCACCGACGCCAATCGGCTCTTAACGCACTTTCAGGGTGCAAGACTCAAGGAAATGACCCGCCGCATCACTGAGGATATCCACGAGTGGATCGCCGACGAAGGTCGGCACCATGACAGGCTGACGCAGCGTTTCGAAGTGAGGAGACCGACCGAAGGTCCCGAGCGGGGTTTATCAGTGTTTGCCAAGGTCGATATCGAACCTTATGAAGTGCTGGGCCCTTACATCGGCAAGCTGCACCGCACCGGCAAGTCCCTGCGCGCGGAAATACTTGAAAAATCCAGAGAGAAAGTCAGCACCTATCTGTACGAAACGGCAACGAAGAACGCCACCCTGAGCGGGCACGGCAACAGCAACGTGCTCAGCCTGATCAATGCCATCAACGTACCCGGCCAGGCCAACATAGGCATCGAGAACGTCGGATCGATCTGCGTCGGCAAGTACATGGTGTTTTTTGTCTCGTGGGAAAAGATCCCGGCGGGTAGCGAGCTGTTTCTCGATTACGGGGCCAATTACTGGAAACACATGAAACCTTGATCGCCCCGACTTAGCCGGTAGTCAGGCACGTCGGTGCTGCGCAGAAGAATCTGCGCAGCACCGACATAAGGCAGATGAACCCTGCTCATACAGCACCTGCCCACGAACGATCAAAGATTCTCGTAGCGGTTCATGTCCAGCACGCCCTCTTCCACCGGGTCGGTTTCGTGCAGGTATTGGCTCAGATCGTGGAAATAGAACCAGAATTGCGGGTGACTGCGCCGAATACCCCAGCGTTCGACGATTTTCTCGAAACGATTGGCGTCCTTGGCGTTTTCCATTGCATCAACAAACTCGGGCACTTGATCGGCCGGAATGTTGAAGATGAAGTTCGGATAACTACTGAGCACGCCCGGAAAAATAGTCATCGTGTCCAGCCCAGGCTGATAGCGCAGCGACTCTCCGAGCAGGAACGCCACGTTGCTGTGCGCGCGGTTGCGCAACAGGCTGTAGACCTCGCGTTTGCCGTTGGCGGTTTCAATGCGCAACATGGTGGCTTCCGGCAATTGGTCGATGACCTTCAAGCCGGCCGCCGGACGCGAGGTCAGGCGGCTCAACGCCTGTTCGGCATTTTGCAGCGCCGGGTCGATATTCGGCCGCGAGCAGTAAGCGCCGTCGCAGCGGTTGATCGGGTCAGGCCGCGCATTGAGATCACCGTAACGCGCCAGTAATTGCATGGCAAAGTCGTATTTCGGGTCTTTCTCGTCGAGTTTCAGCGCAGTCGGTTTGTCGTCGTCAATCGCCTCGTAGTCGAGCCACATCTTGAACTGGCCACCGCTCTGATACCAATCGTCGAGGTAATCCTCGCGGGAATCGGCGGGCATCAGGCGCAGGAAGTTCTGCTCGGCGCCATTGCGGATCAGATCGAAATACAGGCGGGTTTGCGCCTGATGGGAGACGTTGCCGAACACGTCGAAGTTGACCGCCAACTGGTAATAGGTGCGTTCGAGCAAGGGATAGTCGAACAGCCACATCGTCTGCGGCACCTCGCCAATCAAGCCTTTGGTCACCGAAGCGCTGTCGAAGTGGCGGAAAATGCTCAGCAACGCGTTGTCGTTGCCGGCCCACAGGGTCGACCAGCTCGGCGCAGGCACATCGGCGTAGCTGTCGCGGCGCAAGGCTTCGTATTCGTTACGTTTGTTGCGGTAGTTGTGCCACAGGCTGAGGACGCTGCCGACGTCGTCATTCTGCCCCGGCATGGCCAGCAACGGCGTGGCCTGGCCGCGATAGTTCGGGTCGGTGATATAGAGGTCGTGTTCCGGCGCCTGGAACAGTGCCCAGAAGTTGTCGCGGATCACGTCGGTTGCGATCTGCCCACGGCACACCGGGCCGCGAATAAAGGTGCGGACGAAGTATTCGGCGTTATCGAGCATGAACTGATAACGCGCCTGCGCCGGAATCGCTTCGAACGTCGCGAATGGATTGGCACGGCTCTGCGGGCCGTAACCGGGCAACGCATTGACCTGCCAGTTGCCGCTATAGAACAGGCTTTTCACCCGCGCCATCTTCGCCGCGCTCAGCGGATAGGTGATGTGGGTCTTGTGCACGATCACCCCTTGCACCGGCCACAAGCGGTAATACACCTGAGTGCCCGGATCATCGTTGGGGCGACGCGTGGCGATCAGGTCGATTGGCTGCCCGGTCGGCGTGCGCGAACGTACCCACTGGAAATAATGGCCCGGCTCGCCGTCCTTGAAATAGATATGCGCAAGGTACCAATGCTCGTACAACCAGCGACCGACCAGACTTTGCCGTGCGCCGGGAGTGTTGAGCAGGTTTTCCCACTGGACGATTTGCAGCGCCTCTTTGGCGCTCGGTGCCAGGCCTTGTTCGTCAATCGGCGCGCCAGACGCCAGCCAGCGTTGCAGCGTCTGGTACTGCTGATCGGTCAACCCGGTCACCGCCAGCGGCATGCCTTCTTTCGGATGCGCGCCGGCGTAGCCTTCGAACTCGGCGGGCATCGCGCACAGGTTCTCGCGGTTCAGACCCAGCACGATGTCTTCCGGGAGCTTGGCGTTCGGCGTCAGTGGCGTCTTGTGCCCAAGTTCAAGCATGCGCGCCATCAGCGCAGCCTGGCTGCCTTGGGCATCGAGCACCGAATAGAAGTCTTTTTGCTGCCAGGCACGTTTGCCAAAGGCGTCGTAGAACAGCCGAGTGGTCGGTGCCGCTTGCGTGCGCTCGCCGTCATACACCGGCATTTTGCTCGCGCCACGGGCCGCGCCCTCGCCACTGCCCAGATTCAACTGGCAGGCCGAGTCGTAGCAGGCATGGCAAGCCACGCACTTCTCGGTGAAGATCGGTTGGATATCACGGCTATATGAGATCGTGGGTTCCTGCGCAACGGCGCCCCAGCTTAAAAGCAGCAAAAAAATGCTGATGACGCGGTACGACATGCCCTTGATCCCGATCCTGAAAAAAACGCCACGATTCTACAGTATGACGCTCGTACCAACATGAGTGATATTCATGCAAAAGCCCTACATGCTCTAAAAGCGCACAGGTTTGCTATGATCCCGCTCCTTCGTAATGGTCTTTCCGAGTAGTCCAAATGTCCGATCGCAGCGTCCGCCTTCAAGCTCTCAAGCAAGCTCTCAAAGAGCGCATCCTGATACTCGATGGCGGCATGGGCACGATGATCCAGAGCTACAAGCTCGAAGAACAGGACTATCGCGGCAAACGCTTCGCCGACTGGCCGAGTGACGTCAAGGGCAACAACGACCTGCTGGTGATCACCCGTCCGGACGTGATCGGCGGCATCGAGAAAGCCTATCTGGATGCCGGTGCCGACATCCTCGAAACCAACACCTTCAACGCCACGCGCATTTCCATGGCCGACTACGGCATGGAAGAACTGGCCTACGAGTTAAACGTAGAAGGCGCACGTCTGGCCCGCAAGGTTGCCGACGCCAAGACCGCCGAGAACCCGGACAAGCCGCGTTTCGTCGCCGGCGTGCTCGGCCCGACCAGCCGCACCTGCTCGCTGTCGCCCGACGTCAACAACCCGGGCTACCGCAACGTCACCTTTGATGAACTGGTGGAAAACTACACCGAAGCCACCAAAGGCCTGATCGAGGGCGGCGCGGATCTGATCCTGATCGAAACCATTTTCGACACCCTCAACGCCAAAGCGGCGATCTTCGCTGTGCAAGGCGTGTTCGAAGAGCTGCACATCGAACTGCCGATCATGATTTCCGGCACGATCACTGACGCCTCCGGCCGGACCCTGTCCGGGCAAACCACCGAAGCGTTCTGGAACTCGGTGGCGCACGCCAAGCCAATCTCCGTCGGTCTCAACTGTGCGCTCGGCGCCAGTGAGCTGCGTCCGTACCTGGAAGAGCTGTCGAACAAGGCCAGCACCCACGTTTCCGCGCACCCGAACGCCGGCCTGCCTAACGAGTTTGGCGAGTACGACGAACTGCCGTCGGAAACCGCCAAAGTCATCGAAGAATTCGCCCAGAGCGGCTTCCTCAACATCGTCGGCGGTTGCTGCGGCACCACCCCGGGGCACATCGAAGCCATCGCCAAAGCCGTCGCCGGTTACGCGCCGCGTCAGATTCCGGACATTCCGAAGGCTTGCCGCCTCTCGGGTCTGGAACCGTTCACTATCGATCGCAACTCGCTGTTCGTTAACGTTGGCGAGCGTACCAACATCACCGGCTCGGCCAAGTTCGCCCGCCTGATCCGTGAAGACAACTACACCGAAGCCCTCGAAGTCGCCCTGCAACAGGTCGAGGCCGGCGCGCAGGTGATCGACATCAACATGGACGAAGGGATGCTCGATTCGAAGAAGGCCATGGTGACCTTCCTCAATCTGATCGCCGGTGAACCGGACATCTCCCGCGTGCCGATCATGATCGACTCGTCGAAATGGGAAGTGATCGAAGCCGGTCTCAAGTGCATTCAGGGCAAGGGCATCGTCAACTCGATCAGCATGAAAGAAGGCGTCGAGCAGTTCATCCATCACGCCAAGCTGTGCAAACGCTACGGCGCGGCCGTGGTGGTGATGGCGTTTGACGAAGCTGGCCAGGCCGACACCGAAGCGCGCAAGAAAGAAATCTGCAAACGCTCCTACGACATTCTGGTCAACGAAGTTGGCTTCCCGCCGGAAGACATCATCTTCGACCCGAACATCTTCGCCGTCGCCACCGGCATCGAAGAACACAACAACTACGCGGTGGACTTCATCAACGCCTGCGCCTACATCCGCGACGAACTGCCGTATGCGCTGACCTCGGGCGGCGTGTCCAACGTGTCATTCTCGTTCCGCGGCAACAATCCGGTGCGTGAGGCGATCCACTCGGTGTTCCTGCTGTACGCAATCCGCGCCGGCCTGACCATGGGCATCGTCAACGCCGGGCAGCTGGAGATCTACGACCAGATCCCGCAAGAGCTGCGCGACGCCGTGGAAGACGTGATCCTCAACCGCACGCCAGAAGGCACCGACGCCCTCCTCGCCATCGCCGACAAGTACAAGGGCGACGGCAGCGTCAAGGAAGCCGAGACCGAAGAGTGGCGCAGCTGGGAGGTCAACAAGCGTCTGGAACATGCGCTGGTCAAAGGCATCACCACGCACATCGTTGAAGACACCGAAGAATCGCGTCAGTCGTTCGCCCGCCCGATCGAAGTGATCGAAGGCCCGCTGATGTCCGGCATGAACATCGTCGGCGACCTGTTCGGCGCCGGCAAAATGTTCCTCCCGCAAGTGGTGAAATCCGCGCGAGTGATGAAGCAGGCCGTGGCGCACTTGATCCCGTTCATCGAACTGGAAAAGGGTGACAAGCCGGAAGCCAAGGGCAAGATCCTCATGGCAACCGTGAAAGGCGACGTGCATGACATCGGCAAGAACATTGTCGGCGTGGTGCTCGGTTGCAACGGCTATGACATCGTCGACCTCGGCGTGATGGTCCCGGCAGAGAAGATTCTGCAGGTGGCCAAAGAACAGAAATGCGACATCATCGGCCTCTCCGGCCTGATCACGCCGTCGCTGGACGAAATGGTTCACGTTGCTCGTGAAATGCAGCGTCAGGACTTCCATCTGCCGCTGATGATCGGTGGCGCGACCACTTCCAAAGCGCACACGGCGGTGAAGATCGAGCCGAAGTACAGCAACGATGCCGTGGTCTACGTGACCGATGCCTCCCGTGCAGTGGGCGTGGCGACGCAGTTGCTGTCGAAAGAATTGAAGGCCGGTTTCGTCGAAAAGACGCGTCTGGAATACATTGATGTGCGCGAACGTACCTCGAACCGCAGCGCCCGCACCGAGCGCCTGAGCTACGCAGCGGCCATCGCCAAGAAACCACAGTTCGACTGGGCCAATTATCAGCCGGTCAAACCGACCTTCACCGGCAGCAAGGTACTGGACAACATCGACCTCAAGGTCTTGGCCGAATACATCGACTGGACGCCGTTCTTTATCTCTTGGGACCTGGCTGGCAAGTTCCCGCGCATCCTTGAAGACGAAGTGGTCGGTGAGGCCGCCACCGCGTTGTACAAGGACGCGCAGGAGATGCTTGCCAAGCTGATCGACGAGAAGCTGATCAGCGCCCGTGCGGTGTTCGGCTTCTGGCCGGCCAATCAAGTACATGACGACGACATCGAACTGTACGGCGATGATGGCAAGCCATTGGCCAAGCTGCATCACCTGCGCCAGCAGATCATCAAGACCGACGGCAAACCAAACTTCTCGCTGGCTGACTTCGTAGCGCCGAAGGACAGCGAAGTGACCGACTACGTCGGTGGTTTCATCACCACCGCCGGCATCGGCGCCGAAGAAGTGGCCAAGGCTTATCAAGACGCTGGCGACGACTACAACTCGATCATGGTCAAAGCCCTGGCCGACCGTTTGGCCGAGGCCTGCGCCGAGTGGCTGCACCAGCAAGTGCGTAAAGAACACTGGGGTTATGCCAAGGACGAAGTGCTCGATAACGACGCGCTGATCAAAGAGCAATACAGCGGCATCCGCCCTGCTCCGGGTTACCCGGCGTGCCCGGATCACACCGAGAAAGCGGCGCTGTTCGCCTTGCTCGATCCGGAAGCCGAAGAAATGCGCGCCGGTCGCAGTGGTGTGTTCCTCACCGAACACTACGCGATGTTCCCGGCGGCTGCGGTCAGCGGCTGGTACTTCGCCCACCCGCAAGCGCAGTACTTTGCCGTGGGCAAGGTCGACAAGGATCAGGTGCAAAGCTACACCTCGCGCAAAGGCCAGGAGCTGAGCGTGACCGAGCGCTGGCTGGCGCCGAATCTGGGTTACGACAGTTAAGTTGCGCAACGGACCTGAGAGCGCCCTGCTCTCAGGTCCACTCAATTACCTGTCACGGCGCCAGGAAGGGCCGGACTGTGGCGAGGATGGGCCGGGTTGCGGCTCCGCCTCGCGGACTGTCGTCAGCGCAGCCAGCTCCGTACGCGTCAGTGCCTTCAGTGCATCGATGCGAGCTTCTGCCAGTTCGATCTGAAGTGAATCCACTGCTTCCAGATAAGCGCTGCTGTGTATGTCGGCAAATGTATCCTCCACCTCCTCCTGCCGCCTCCTGGCGTTGAGTTCGAGCGTTTCGAACACCTCGCTGTGGCGATCGCGCAGGTAGCGGATCCAGTAATCGCGTGAAATCAGATTTTCCAGAAACATTTCGGATGCTTCATCCCTGAGCACCGACGTGCGCGCGTCGATCAACTGCTGCCCGCGAATCGGTGCGGCGTACAGCATGTGTTCCGGTTGCGCCGGCAAATCCAGCCCGTCCGGCCAGCCTCGGGTCATGCCGATCCGGTATTGCAGACGGATTTCCGCCCGATCCTTGTTCTTCGCCGCGGCTTCTGCCAGCCGGTCGACCCTTTCCAGGCGGAACAGACGTCGCGTCAGCTCAAGCAAGGCCCTGCCGCGTTGCTCCCGGCGGTGTCGTGGAATATCGCGCAGGGCGTTGTATTCATAGACGCGGGTTTCCAGTTCGCTGAATGACAGGATCCGGCCATCGCCGCAGGTGCCGTGGGTCTCGGCGTTGAGAAATAACAGCTCTCGCAGCTCGGCGTTTTCCGTGGCGGCCTCGATGACTTGCCAGACCCGATGGGTCAAATCAACGCCGGACAACCGGAATTCAAGGGTATCGGGCAAGGTCGAGAGCAAATGAAAGAACGACTCATGGTTGTCCTGATCAGCCAATTGCAGCCATAGCGCCTGCCGCGCGGCACGCGCATCTGCATGTGTGTACGTCATCCAGATTGCCATCGCTGGCACTGCCACATCCTGCTCCGGATCGGCAATCACTTCCGCTGCCTCCACAGCGGCATGCGTATCAACCCGCCGGGAACCGCCACCCCCACTGGGGCCATCGCTGTCGGAACCCAAATCCGAATCCGATCCCTGACCGGAGCCAGAATCCGAATCGCTGTCGGTCTCCAATTCGCGTTCGGCAATTTCACGCTGCAGAAAAGCCTGGGAATAACCCATGACATCACGGTCTGCGTTGGCCGCACTGTATTCCCGCAGTTGCTGCAGGCAATTGAGCGACAGGGAGTTTTCGGACAGGTCGGTGCCGTCCACCAGCGCTTGATGGTTGCCATCCAGCAGTCGGTCCGGAAAGACCATGATGTTGTTGCCCGACAGGTCCAGTCGTTGCAAATGCGCCAGATCGAGCACGCCGTCAGGCCAGAAATCCAGACCGTTCTGGCTGAGATTGAGCGTCTCCAGACGGGCGAAGGCGATGGCGCTGAACTCCTCCAGCTGATTGTGGCTGAGGTCGAGCCAGCGCAGTTGCGTCCCGCCCACGTGCTGATACACGGTTTGTGCCACGGCCAGCCGATTACCGCTCAACTCCAGACGTTCCAGACGGTTCAAACGACCGACAGCTTCCGGCAGCTGTTCCAGGGCATTGGCGTTGAGTCTCAGGGTGGTCAACTCAGGGAACGCCGGGCAAAAGAGGTTGAAGCTATCAACTGAAAACTTGATCCCTGTCAGATCCAGTGTCCGCACATGGGCAAACACGTTTGACAGCGCGGGCAGATCGCTCATGGCCCCCGCTGAAAGGCTCAGCGTCTGTCCGGCGGACTCGGAAAGCGCAGTGAGCCCGTCCCGCCAGCAAGCGCGGATCCGCGTCGCGTCGAAGAACCTTGTGGACGATGACACGCTTTCACCAGGCCCTTGCGTCGCACCGAAAATCCAGCCGTTCAACTCACGCGTCAGCGTCTCGTCACTTGCTCGCCACTGGGTCAGCCTGTCCGCCATTTGCTCCGGGGACAGGCCTTCATCGCGCAATCGGGCAACGCTGGCTTGCGCTTGTTCAAGCGTCAGCGAGGGAAATATCTCCAGTACACGGGCATTCATGTCGGAACCGACGCCGGGTGCAGAGACAGGCGGGAGTGCTAACAACTGACCGGCACGCTCCAGTGCACTTTCCGGCGGGGTCCCGCTTGAATCGGCCGGCAATGACGCCGATTGCGCGTCGAACCGTTGCAAGGCGCCTTCCGGCAATCCAATGGACATTTCAATCCGGCGCTGCGCCGCCCGCATGTCCGCCTCGCCTGCAGTACTGAAGCGGTTGTTCCGCAGGCGGGTCTTCAGCAGCACAGCGTCGTTGACAAGCACCTGTTCGGGGAGCGACTCGATGGTGTTATGACGTAAATCCAGCGTTCGCAAATGCGGCAGGCTTTCCGCCCCAGTCGGCCATTGATTGAATCCATTGACGCTGAGGTTCAGCGTCTTGAGCCCGGTCAGGCGAGAAACGTCCAGTGTGTCCAGGCGATTGAGCCGGGCATTGAGATGTTCCAGTTTGTTCAGGGCATTGAACTGGCTCTGAACCTCAGGGGTAACGGCTATAAAGTTGAGAGACAAATCCAGTTGCGTCAGGTGGGTTGCATCGGCTGGCCGGACCGGCAGTTCCGTCAATCCACAGGCGGTGACTTGCAGACTCGTGGTGCCACTGAATGCCCGGAGAAAATCGCGAATCTGGTCGATCGGCACATTCAACCGATCCAGCCGCACACTCTGTACGTGAGCAAACGCACCGGTTGGCAATTGCGGCAGTTCCCTGACCGACTCTTCGCCCTGTACCCATGCGGTGTCCACCAGTTCAAACACGCCGGCATCGTCGAGTTCGGTGCTTGATGCCCAGTTCGTCCCATTGAAAGGACGAACGTCGTCATTCAAGCGAAAGCGCCTGCGTATGGCTGCACGCCAGTTCTTTTCCAGAGCACGTACCACCCGTGCATTGGGCTGCGCTTGCCAGCGGGCGGCGGGAATTGCATTACGCAATCCATCAGATGCGGTGGGCTCGTAGAACTGGCGGAAAATTGCGGTGTGCTCCACACGCAGAATCTCCACAGCCTTGAGTCGGGTTTCCGGGGTATTCCAGAGTGTCATGATGCGCTCGGGCAACGGATTGAGGCGGCCGGCCTCGCCCGTCAGGAACTGCAGTTCTCCGGCACAGTAGCGGCGAACCATCAAGTCCAGATCAACCAGATGTCGCCACTGCCCCATGTAGTTTTTCACATAGTCGTAAGCAGGTTTGAACGCTTCATGAGAGAACCTGGACCAGTCCAGCGACAAGCCTGCCCAGAGTTTTTCGTGTCCGACATAGAGCGATTGTGGAATGGATGTGATGGCTGTCTGCGTCAGGTCCAGTCGTTCCAGTTCAGGCAGTTGCTGCACATAGGCCGGCCATTGCGTCAGGCCCGACGCTTCGATCCTGAGTTTCTTCAGGCGTTTGAGGGGCGTCAGATCCAGGCCAGCGGCATGGCTCCGACCGTCGAAAAAATCAAGATGAAGTTCCTCAAGGGCGGTCAACGTCCTCAATTTTGTCGATAGATCGGAAGCCATCACCCTGACTGACGTCCTGAACTTGAGCTTCTTCAGTGCAGACATCCGGGTCACAGTCAAAGGCAAGGTCGTCAGTGCCTGCTCTTGCGCCATGTAGGCGCCAAACAGACTGCCACGCTCCCCCAGCGACAGCGTTTGCACGTTGGCAAATCGCGCCAGAAAGGCGTCCGCATTGGCGTCGGTGATGCCATTGCCGCCAATTGAAAGTTTACGCACATGGGCAAAGTCTGCATTCAGCTCTGGCAGGGGGTCATAAGTGAGTATCGAGAGTTCGTCGGCACCTGAAACTCCAGTGGACAAGGCGTTGCGCCAGCAGGTTTTCAGCGCTTGCGCGGCGCGAAACTTGTGATCCGTTGCGGAACGTTCCCAAGGCGCCGCCGTGGATGTGCCTGCCCATTCATCCAGCGTCGTATTCAACTGCTGCCATTCATGGCGGCGTGATTGCAACAGCTGGAAAATCGCGTTGTCGTCTTTACCCGTCCGGTACTGCTCGAGAATGAAACCGTTAGCCTGTTCGTAGGTAAGCTGCGGATAGACATCGCACACATGAGCGGTCAGGTTCATTTGCAACCCGGCGCCGCGTCCGCTCGCGGGGTAACCGATCAACGTAGCGTTCACACGCACGGGCGGCTTGATCCATTTGACCTGTGGCGCGAGCAGCGCAGGCGTATCTGCCTGATGCCGATCGGCATGATCGATGATCTTTTTCTGTAACCGGGCGGACTGCCCCACCTCGGGCACACCGAGGCTGCGGCGCGCGTCATCAGGCAAGGCATACATGATCGATGAGTAAAAGTTGTCGCCTTTGCGAGGCAGGCTGTTGAGTGCAAGACCACGTTCGTCGAACGCCTGAAACTGAGCGCCTTTCTTGATCAGGTATTTCTTCTCGCTGGCTGTTTCACTGCCGATGCTGTCGAGCAGCATGCCGGCGTCATTGCCCTCGCGAACTTCAATGCGAACGCTGTCGGCCCAACCCGGCAACTGCTCCAGCGTATGCAACGCCAAGCGCCGGCTGTCCGCCGAAGCGACATTTTCACTGCGCAGACCGACATAGGCCGCGACTTGTCGGCTTTGACGCGCGTACCAGCGTGCCTCCTCCAGCAGGCGTAGCGGCACTCGATGGCCTGAGTCAAGTCGCTCCAGATCATCGGAGCGTCCATGGGCCAGCACCGTTTGTGCCGCGGGTTCGCTGAGTCCAGGGCAGGCCTTCTGCAAACGCGCAACCCGAGAATCGATGGGATCGGTTCCCTTGTAGAGGCTGTCGAAGATCGCCGGCTGACGAGTGTCGGCGTAGTCGGCGATCTGCTTACCGAACTCTGCCGGCCGGGCATCGCGCACGCGTGCACCTTGCTCGCCCAGGAGCCGGGTGAGTTCTGACTCGTCCAGCGCCGCGAGGATGTGTGCTGGCAGGCCACCGCTGAGAATATCGGCCCGCGATATCTGAATCGGTGCCTTGACGCCGACGTCGCGAAACCGCCGCACGGAACCATACCTGACCGACTTGCCGGACAGTTGCTCGCCGTCGAATACTTCCAGCACCCGGTTCGCCGGCCAGCGCGGCATTTCGGTGATCAGCGGCAACGCAAAGAGATACAGTTCGTCGATCGGTTTTGTCCCGCGCAACTGTTCAACCACCAGTGCCGCGTTGCTATCCGCCTGCATCACGCGCATGGCCTGCGTCAGTTCCGGTGGTGGTAGCGCAGAATCGACGTGCATCTTGCGCAGAGTGGCGTCAGTGACACCGCTGATATCGGCAGCCTTGATCAACTGCGCGTCGGTGAAGGCTTCGGTTGCGTGGCCGATGCGCCGCAGCAGGGTCAGACGATCCCAATCCCGCGGCCGCTCCAGCGTGTGCCGCCAGGCACCGCGTCCGTTGCTCTCCAGCACCGGCTGCCAGGCGCTGGCATCGGTAGGGTGCTTGATGCGCCATTTGCTGATCGACTCATCGTAAAACTGCTCGTAGACCTTGCCGTCCTGGCGTATGAAGGTTTGACCTTCCAGCACATGCTGGCCGGCAGAATTCGGGCCGGGGCTGTCTGACAGCGTGACAGCGGACTCGTAAGCTCTAAGGTCGGCTCTCCACAGGCGAGTTTCGCCGTTGGGCAATTTCACCGACTGCAGCCGCTCGATGATCGGCACGGCTCTGGCGCCAGAGATTTTCTGCACCCCGGCCCCCACTCCCGCCATCAACGCAATCTGCGCCAGATTCTCCGCGACATCGATCAGGTGATCCTTCGCCGCCCGACGATCACCCTCACTCCATTCAATCGCGCCTTCCAGGGTTTCAGTCAGCAACTGCCCGGCCATCACCACCATCATGACCTCGCCCAGCACCGGCACGAACATCGAGACAAGGTTCAGGCCAAGCATGCCGATCTGCAGCAGTTGAGCGAGCTTGGCGTCACGGGCCTTCGCATCGACATCTGCCGCTGGCACGGCATGGCTTCGTGCATCGGCCAATACCTTGGCACGGCTCTGGGTGTAAAGGTATTGCCAGAGATCCTCATTGGGCGCCCAAATCCCCCGGCCGCTGCGACCGAACGTCGATGGCGCAATGTAAGGATCAGGCACAGGATCCCACCTGATCTCACGCTCGGGTGGCAGTTCACGGATCCGGGTGAACACCGAACCGCCCGCCAACACCTGCGCCACAGCCAGCCATGGCGAGCGCCATATTGCCCATACATCGCCCGGTGAACCGGCCGCTTTTTGTCTGAACTGGCTGAAATAATACGCACGCTGGTCATACGGCAGAAACTGGCTCAGAAAACGCTGGTACGCGGTCGGTTCCGCGCCTGGCGCTTGTGCGGGATCGCGGGCGGTGAGCAAGCGCTTGAACTCATCGCGCAGCTGTTGGACGGTATAGCGCTTGAGCGGGTGCTCCGGATCGTGAGGGATGTAAAGGATCAGCTCGTCGCTGTAGCGGTACTTCTGGCAAATGACAAACACCACGCAGCCGGTCAGCCTTTTTTTCATCACGCCCAGGTCACTGAACCAGACCTGTTTCTCGCCCATCCACGGGTGCATGTTGCCGTGGATCACCGACACAATCATTGCGTGATCCGCCGGCTCAATGTCTTTTTGCAACAGCGCCTGATCGGCTGCGGCGCGCATCGTCGCCTTCTGGCTGGCAATGAAGCGCTCGCTGAGCACCGCCTCTGCCACAGCATCGGCCGGGTGGAAGAATGTCGTCAAATAGGTCTGATACTGCTTGCCGACATCCAGTTCTCGGCAAAGCGTCAGGAACTGCATCACCGTCAGGCCGATGCTCACGTAATCGAATGTACCAGGGGTGGAGGTTGCTACAACGAAACCTGACGTCGAGTGAAAAGCGCCCTGCTTGCATTCGTCAGCTTCGAAGTTGTGCAGCGCTGCGTCCAGCATCGAAAGCTTGAGGACCTCGAAGGACGCCAGCTCGATCTTTTCAACACCCAGTTCGACGGGACGCCGCAGGCACAGGAGCGTCTTGTCGACATCGATTCGTAATTGATGTTGGTCCTTGAGCGCTTTGAGCAGCAATGGCCTGGCAAATGTCTCGACGTCCTGAAGGGTCGCCATGGTTCTATCAAGATCGTTTTGGGCGACAACGCTGGCCTTCATGCTGTCGGCCAGCGTCTTGCGTTGTGCCGCCGTCGCGTCGAGGTACCACGCTGGCAGCGCAGTCGGAACGGTTTTGAGCGCTTCGCGCCGTTGCGGCGAAGCGCTGGACAGCCACGTCGGGATCGACTTTTCGAGAAAATCGCGGTGCAGGCTTTGCGTTGTATTGAGCGTTGTCGGCTGGCTGTCAGCGGCAGCTCGAGCGAGCGGCGCAGCTTGCGTCGTCTCTGGGTTGGAAGGGATAGCGATCATGATCACTCCTAGTTGATGGAGCGATCAGCAGACCATATCCCGTCAGCGGATTTGCGGTATCCGGTTATTGCCGGTCCGGCCGTGAGTAACCTGATATGTATCACTCACGGCGCAATCTTCAACGCCAGTCTGCCCCCGTCAAGGGCGGCTCGATGGTCCCGGTTTCGGCGTGATTCGATCACCTTCTTCGGCCTCATCGGCAAAACTCTGCAGATCGATGATCTCCCTACGTGTCAGCTCGAGCCGTTTCTGGGTGAGCAGCCGTTCCATCGCCTTGCCCAAATCATCCAGTTCCCGATCGTACTGTCGCGCATCGATTTCACCCCGAGAAAGTCGATCATCCAACACACTCCAGCGCTGTTGGCGTTGCTGATCAACCGCGGAATCTATTGCCTGCATCTCCAGCGGAAGGCGTTCCTCCAGATAGGTGATCCAGTAATCGCGGGCGATCATGCTCAGTGGCAGTGCGTCAGTCCGTTCCGCCTCGAGGATCGAGGCCCGGGTCTGATTCAGCAGTTCACCGCTGAGGGGTACGTCATAGAGCATGTATGTCGGCTGCCCGGGCAGATCCACCCCATCGCCCCAACCACCGGTCAGGCCGATGCGATATTTCAGGCGCACCTCGGCACGATCCCTGCCCCGCCCTGCGGCGTCAGCCAGCGTCTCGATCCTGTCCAGACGAAACAATTGCCGGGACAGACGCAATAACGCCCGGCCCCTTAGCGCCATCCGATGCACCGGGATGTCGTGCAGTGCCCGATACACCGACACCCGCACTTCCAGATCGCTGAATGTCAGAATCCGCCCGTCCGGGCACGTGCCATGGCTTTCAGCGCCGAGAAACAGCAACTGGCGCAATTCGCTGTTCTCCGTGGCTGCTTGCATGACATCCCACATTCTGCGTGTCAGGTCGGCCGGTACCAGCCGGAAGTCGTCCGTGTCGCGCAACAAACGCAGCAGCTGAAAAAAACGCTGGTGATCGGGTTCTCGCGCCAGTTGCCCCCAGATGTCCGCTCTGCGAGCCGCGAGCGTCACATCGCTGTGCTGGAGCCACGGATCTCTTGATCTCGGTGCCACATCGTTGAGCGGATCCAGGACCTCTTCGACAGGCTGCACAGCAGCGTCAGGATCGTCCAAGTCCACATTGCCGGCGGCGTCTTCGGGAATGCCTGCCGGTTCTGCGCCACCGAACAGATCGCCGAAAAGGTGTGTTTCGATCATCGTCTCAATGTTTCGGCGTGACATTCCCAGCACGTGCAACGCCGACTGCTCACGCGTATAGCGGCGCATGTCCTGCAAAGCAGAAAGGGACAAGCGTCGATTCTCGGAGAGATCAGTCCCCTGGATCAGACGCTCGTGTTCGCCGCTGAACAATTCCCCGGGAATGTGTGTGAGTTCGTTGCCGCTCAGGTTCAAGCTGTGCAACTGGGGTGCCTCGAATACACGGCCAGGCCATGCGGTCAGGTGGTTATAGCGCAAGTCCAGAGTCTGGACGGCGCCAAAGTCGGGCGGGTTGAATACCCGAAGTTCGTTGTAGCCGACATCCAGCCTGCGAAGGCGCGCACGGGCCATCAACGGGTAAAGGTCCGTCGCGTCCGCGAGATCGCAATACTGCATCTCCAGGCGTTCAAGATGCTGCATCCGCAGTACCGGCCCAGGCACCGACACCAGGGGATTGCCACTGATATACAAGATTTCGACGTGGGGAAAAGCCCTGAGAAAACCGTCCGAACCCCGTGTGGTCATGCCCACGCCGCTCAGATCCAGCGTTCTGACTGCAGGGATCGGCACTGCCAGCTCCGGCAAATCACCGGTTTGCAGGCCTTGGAAATCCAGGTCCAGCCGGGCTCTGTCGACATGCTCTGTGAGTCCGTCCAGCCAGGCTTCGAAGAGGCGCCTCGCCGCGACCGATCGGTCTCGCGCATTGATCCTGTACGTGCCCGTGCGCACTTCGCGGGTATACAGCCAGTCATTCGCTCGACGGACCAATGCCTCGCAAAGGTGCTGCCATTCGGTGATCCGTGCTTCGATCTGCGCATCGCTCGCCCCCGACGCCCGCAGATTCTGCAAGTGAAGTCGCGCTTGCTCGACCGGCATGATGCGAGTCAAACGTTGCAACTGCGCCGAGGGCCCCGTTTGCCCTTGAAGCACCGTCGCGGCTTCTGGAAGCGATAACATCAGGTCGATAAACGACCAGCCTGTTTCCGCAGGAGGGAAAAGCTCCGGCACCGGTTCTGCAGCGAACCGTGCCAGCGTGCCCTGCCCCAGCCCCCTTTGCTGCTCGATTCGCTGCAGCGCCCCGTGCAGGCTTGCTTCACCCTCAGGACTGAATACGTTACCGGCCAGGTTGGCTCTCATCAGCGCGTCGGGATGGGTCAACACCGACGGTGGCAGTGACGAGATCCGGTTGTCTCGCAGGTCGAGCCACGCCAACCGAGGCAGGTTTTCGGCACCGGCGGGCCAGGCGCGCAACTGCGTCGATCTCAGGCCCAGGGCACGCAATCGGCTCAACAGGCTGACATCGATATTGCCCAGCGGGTTGTTACTCAGATTCAACCTACTGAGACGCTGCAACCCGTTGATCTGCCGCTGCACGACAGGCGTTACCTCAATCCTGTTGCCCGATGCATCCAGATGCGTCAGCGCTGACAGCTCATCCGCCGCAAAGGGCAGCTCGGTGAAGGTATTACCGCTGAATTCAAGTGATTCGACATGACTGAATGCGCGGAGAAAGTGCCGAGCCTGTTCAATGGGGACGTCCAGCCTCCCCAGGCGCAGTGTACGCACGTGGGAGAAACTGCCTGCCGGCAGTGGCGGCAATTCGGTGATCCAGTCTGCAGACGTCAATACGGCTTGGCCTGACCGGTTAACTGGCAGTTCAAATGTCGCCACGTTGGCGGTCAGGCCGTACCGTTGGCGAACCGTGCCATACCAGTTGGTTTTGAGCGCGTTCACAACGTCGGCGCTGGGCCCCATGGACCATTGCCGCCGAAGGGCAGCATAGCGTGTTCCATGCCGCAAGGCAGGTGTGTAGAACGCAGCGAAAATGGCTTCATGCTCCGCCCGAAGCTGTTCGATGGCGGTAACTCTTGCCTGCGGTGTCACCCAGGTCGCGTTGAACGCTTCGGATAACGGGTCAGTGAAACTCGGCATTGGCGCCATCGTATCGAGCTCGGTGCGGCAGAACTCGCCGACCATCTGATGCAGATCGAGCAGGTGGCCCAGTGGGCCGGAATGTTGGCTGACGTATTCGTAAGCGCGCCGGAAGGTTGCCGGGGTCACCCTCGACCAGTCGAGCGCCAGCCCGGCCCAAAGTTGCTCGTGATCGTGATACATCGATTCGGACAGCGTCTCTATCAACGTATGCGTCAAATCCAGACGCTCAAGATGCTCAAGGCGCTCGACGTACGCGGGCCATCGCCACAAGGCACGGGGCGCGTCAATGCGCAGGCTGCGCAGGCGGGTCAAGGGCGTCAGGTCAAGTTCATGCAGGGTGGCTGAGTCGACTCCTGAATAATCGATGCGCAGCGCTTCCAGCCTGACAAGCGAGCTGAGCCGTTGAGAAAAGCCTGGCGCCAGTAACGCCGCATCGGTGGAAAAACGCAGCCGGGTCAGTCCGGGCATCCGGCCGACCGCCTCCGGCAGGGTCGTCAGCGCGCCGGCCACCGACGTGGGGCGATCAGTCTGTTGCCCCAGCTCGCCGATCGACAAATCCGTGACATTCGGGAAGGCCACCAGAAAACCGTCCGCATGGGTATCCGTTATGCCCAGCCCCGCCACGGACAGTTCATTGATATGGGCAAAACGTGTGGAGAGCGCAGGCAACGGCGCATCGCATACCAGCGAGAGACGCCCGGCTTCGACCACTTGCCCGGCCAGCGGGCCATTGCGCCAGGCATTTCTGAGTGCCTGAGCAACTTGCGCCCTGTGCAGCGCGGCCCGGCTCCCGGTCGGGCCGGCCTGCCATTGCTCAAGGGTGGTATCGAGTCTTTCCCAATCCAACCGACGGAATTCCAGTTCGCGGAAGATCTGCGCATTACTTCTGCCGCGTTGCTGGGTGAGGAACGCCTCGGCCTGCTGCGCCTCCGGATAAAGATGCGCCACCCGTGACTCCAGCGATGGCGCAAGGCTTGGGCCACGGCCACTGGCGTAATAGCCCTTGAGCCTTGCGCTCACCCGCACCGGTGGTTTGAACGCTTTGGCTTGCGGCGCGAGAACGTGCGCAGCTTGACGCCGATGAGCATGGGCCGAGCCGATAATTTTATGTTGCAGTTCGCTGCCAGGGCTTCCTTCCGGCAAGTCAATGGCCAGGCGTATGTCATCGGGCAGCGCCTGCAGGAGCGAATGATAGAAACTGTCCTCTGCACCCGACATCCTGCTGAGCGCTTCTGCGCGATCACCAAAGGCCTGATAAGCAGGCCCATTCTTGACCAGATAGCGTTTGACCGGTGCCGCTGGCTCACCGACGCTGTCGAGCACTGCGCCGGTTGTGCTGCCCTCGCGAATTTCCAGGCGCAATGTCTGCGGCCATCCTGGCAACTGCTCCAGAGCAAACAGTGCCAGCCTTCGGCTGTCTGCTGAAGCCAGGGTCTCGCTGTGCAAACCGGCGAGCGCACGAACCTGGCGGCCTTGACGAGCATGCCAGCGAGCCTCTTCGAGCATTTTCAAAGGGGATCGCCCGGTAGCGTCCATTCGAGCCAGTTCCGCCGCCGTTGCATGATCGAGCACATCCTGTGCGGCCGCATCGCTGAGTCCGGGACATTCACGCTGCAGCATGCGCCCACGTATGCCGAGCGGTTCGCTGCCTCTGTAAAGACTGTCGAAAATGGCCGACTGACGTGTATGGGCATAATCGGCGAGCCTGCGACTGAATGCGTCTGGCCTCGCTGGACGAAACTGCGCGTCGGCCGGGCCCAGTAGCTGGCCTACTTCGTTTTCCTGCAGCGCTGCCAGAATTCGCGCAGGCATTTCTCCGTTCAATACCTGCGCACGGCTGATACGGATGACCGGTTTGGGATCAAACCCGGGCAGGGTTGTCTGCGCACCGTACCGAGTCGACGATTCTTCGCCCTCGGCACCGACGAAAAACTCCAGTATCCGATCGGCCGGCCAGTGTGGCATTTCGGTGACCAGAGGCAGTGCGTACAGATACCCCTCATCAATGGGCCTCGCTCCGCGCAGTTGCTCGATCATTTGCCTGGCTCCCCTATCGGCGCGAAACAGACGCATCGCGTCGTGCAACTCGGGAGGTGGCGGCAGATGATCCATGTGCATTTTGCGCAAGGCGTTGTCACTGACGGCGCTGATATCGGCCAGCATCAGCAGGGATTCATCGCTGAAGTCATCGGTGATGTGCCCCATGCGCCGCAGCAGTGTCAGTCGCTCCCAGTTCATCGGCTGTTCCAGCGCCAGCCGCCAGGCGCCCTGACCGTTATGACTCAGGACGGGCTGGTAAGCGTCGGCATCTGTGGGATGTTTGAGCCGCCATTGAGCGGTTGACTCGTCGAGTATCTGCTCGTAGAACCTGCCGCCATGGCGAAAACAGATTTTGCCGTCGATCCGGTACTGCCCCTGTGCATTCGGCCGCACTGATCCACTCAACGTAAGGTGCTGTTCATAGCCAGTGAAGTCGGGCTTCCACAATCGGGTTTCGCCGCTGGGCAAAGTCACGGGGTGCAGTTGCTCCATCAGCGGCTCCGCTTTTACCGCCGTCAGCCATCTGAAACCCGCGCCGGCAGCCGCCATTACACCGATCTGCGCGAGGTTTTCCGCCACATCCACCAAGTGCGCCTTGGCGGCGTGCCTGTCACCCTCGCTCCATTCGACCACGCCCTCGATGGTTTCGAACAACAACTGGCCAGCCATCACCACGAGCATGATCTCGCCCAACACCGGCACAAACATCGACGCCACATTCAGCGCCAGGAGTCCGAATTGCAGCAGGCCTGACAGTTTGGCGTTTCGTGCACTGGCGTCCACGTCGGCGGTTGGAACCGCGTGGCAGCGGGCATCCGCGAAGACCTTCTCGCGGTGCTTTTCGTAGAGATAGGTCCAGAGGTCGGAATTGGCAGCCCAGGGAAAAGCCTGCACGTGAGACATCAACGTGGCGGCAATAAATGGATCGGGCTCCGGCACCCTCTTCTCGTATTTGGGTGAGGTTTTCCAGATCTCGATAGCGGTCAGTGTGACTTCCAGTATTTTGCGCCAGGGCGACGTCAGCCAATCGGTCGCAGAGTCGGCAACCTTCACGAACTGGCTGAAATAGTAAGGACGTTTTTCGTAGGGCAAGAACTGGCTCATAAACCGCTGGTAAGGCGTCGGACCGATATCTGGCGACTGCCCTTGAACGCGAGCGGTAAGCAGCCGCTTGAAGGTGCTCTGCATTTGCGTGCCGGTATAGCGCTTCAGCGGATGTACGGGATCATTCGGCACATAAAGAATCACTGCCTCGGTGGGGCGATTCCTTTCGGCGATCTTGAACGCAACACACCCCACCAGCCTGTGCCTCATCAGGCTCAGGTCCTGAAACCAGACCTGATTGCGACCGATTCTGGGATGTCGCTCACCTCTGATGACAGAAATGATCATCGCGTGGTCTTCCGGCAGAATGTCCTTGGTCAACAAAGCTCGATCAGCCGCCGCGCGCATGGCGGATTTTTGGCTGGCAATGAACCGCCGGCGCAACCTCGCCTCGGCCTTGGGGTTTTTGGGATGGAAAAACGAATCGAGATAGGCCTGATACTTCGCACCGATATCCAGTTCACGGCACAGGCCAAGAAAGTTTCTGACCGACACGTTTACCGGCACAGCCGTGCAGACCTCCGTGGCAGGGTTCTGGATTGCAAACCCGGAGCTATGGTGAAACGCCCCGTACCGACATTCATCACTTTCAAAGTTGTGCAGCGCAGCCTGCAGCAAAGGGAGCGTCAAGGATTCGTAAGTTCCGATTTCCTCGCCGAGGATACCGGCGCGTATGGGTCGCCGGAGGCATAACAGGGTTTTGTCGACATCAACCTCGACCTGAAAACGGCTTTTCAGCGCCTGCATCAGCATGGGTCGAGCGAACGCATCAATGTCCTTGAACGCCGCCATGGTCTGGTCCAATCGCGCTTGCGTGCTGAAACTGTGTCTGTAGGTTTCATGCAAAATACGACGTTGTGCCGGTGCCATCGCGCTGTACCAGTGCGGCAGGACGGTCCTCGCCTGTTTGAACTCGGCCTTTCTGAGGGCAGAAGCACCGATCAGCCATGGCGGCACCGCAGCCTCCAGAAAAGGCCCGTGCAGGCTCTCGGTAGCAGGCGGTGGTGCAGGCTTGTCCGTGGCTTGAGGAATAAGGAAATCGGGGGACATACATCGCTCCTATAAATGGAGCGACAGCACATCACTTGTATCGGTGGGTTGAGCGGTACAGGGTTATAGCAGTTGTAACGACGTGTCTGCGAACAGCCGAGCGCTATTTGACTATGCTTGAGAGGCACAACTTTCAGCGGAGGGATTTATGGACGATCCAGTCGACAACAAACCGCCGACCTTCTGGCAGATGCTGCACAGCGTGATGGCGGCGGCGTTCGGGGTGCAGAGCGGCAAGAACCGGGCAAGGGACTTCACCCATGGCAAACCCAGCCATTTCGTGATGCTGGGCATTCTGTTCACGGCGGTGTTTGCGCTGACGCTGTTTGCCATCGTCAAACTGGTGCTGCATTTTGCCGGGGGCTGACGCGGTCAGCGCATCAGTGTCTGCAAGGTGAACGGGTAGCGATACGACGCCGGTTGCCCCTTGGCCGAGAGCCTGCGGAAATTCACGCCGTAGTCAGGCGACGTGCCCATGGCCAGCATTTGCCGGGCGTGCGGTTTGTCGATCAATTGCAACAAGGGAATCTGCCGGTCACGGCCGCCGTAGCGATTCAAATCGACGCCTTGCTCAACATCATGCAACTCGACCAACGCCCAGCCGCCCAGGGTGAAATGCCCGCCGACCAGCGAGCTCAGGCGCCCGTCAACCAACGCCTGCAAGGCCGCCGGTGAGGTATTGACCGCACTGAACAAGGCATCTTTGCCTGGGACTTTGCCGGTCTCGGCGTAAGCGCGCATCGCGCCGAAGGCCATTTCATCATTGGCCGACCACACCAGCGACACCTTCGGGTAGCGGGCAAACAGCTGTTTGGCCTGCTCATAGGCGCGCTCTTGGGTCCAGCCGCTGTAGACCAATTGCCGCAGACGCATCTGTGGATGTTCGGCCAACGCCCGCTGCATGCCGCGCTCGCGCAATTGTGCCGAGGGGGTGACCTTCAACCCGGAGAACGCCAACACTTCAATCGGCTCAGCAGCGGGCGTCGGCGGATGCAGACGGATCAGTTCCTTCATCATCAGGTAACCGCCCTCCTCGTCGTTCGGCACCAGGCTGCCGATGCGGTCGTTCCGCTCACCGACCAGCGCTTGCTGGTCAGGTGTCAGCGCCGCGTTGACCATGAACAGCTTCACGCCGCTGTTCTCGGCCAGACGCAGAATTTGCGGGGCGACGTATTGTTCGTTGACGAACACCAGGTACTCGGGACGATTCGGCCCCTGCAACGCGATGCGCGCCTGAGCCAGGGTCAGTTCGGGCTGACGTTGGGAATAGAGAATCTGCAGATCGATGCCCAGATCATGGGCGGCCGCCTGCATGAACTGCGAATAGCTGACCCAGAACGCTTCCTGCGTCGAGCCCGGATTCAAAAACAGCACAGACTCTGCCCGCGCGCCGGTCTGAAACAGCGCGCCGAACAACAGAAGACTGATGTGGACAAACTTGAACATGAAGCATCCAGGCCCAAGGAAAAATGGCCGCGCATTATAGCCCTCGTTCCATCGGCTATTGATGCCTGATCCCGTTTTTTGTCCGACAATCTGTCGGAAGCGGGCCCGGATGGGTCGTTTACTGATGACTGACCCAGAATACCGCTGTCCCTACTACGAGAATGATCAGGAACAAAATGGCCCACGCATCGACACTGCTGTCGCTTTTTCTTGCCTTGGTCGGATTGCTCATTGCATCGCCTCTTGTCGGTTTTATCGGTGATTGCAGAAAGACTCGACCACAGTTAAGACGATGATTGTCCGCACGACAAATGTGGGTTAGTTGACAGCCATTCTCGTTAGGCGATTTGGTTCTTTACATATACTCAAACATCACTTTTGCGCATAACTGCAAACGGGTATATTGCCCCGGCTCCGTTAGGGAGTGCGCGGCCGTGCGCGCAGAATTGCAGAGGCACAATCGGACTCCAGCAAGCGAAAACGCAGTGCTACTCCGAATGGCCCAAGCCTGAGAACAGGACTTATATGTACGTATACGACGAGTACGATCAGCGGATCATCGAGGACCGCGTCAAGCAGTTCCGTGATCAGACCCGACGCTATCTGGCAGGTGAGCTGAGCGAAGAAGAATTCCGCCCCCTGCGCCTGCAAAATGGCCTGTACATCCAGCGCTTCGCGCCGATGTTGCGTGTGGCGGTACCTTACGGCCAACTGACTTCGCGTCAGGTGCGCATGATGGCCAAGATTGCCCGCGACTACGACAAGGGCTACGCCCACATCAGTACGCGGCAGAACGTGCAGTTCAACTGGCCGGCGGTGGAAGACATCCCGGACATTCTGGCTGAACTGGCCACCGTGCAGATGCACGCGATCCAGACCAGCGGCAACTGCCTGCGCAACGTCACCACCGACCAGTTCGCCGGTGTCGCTGCGGACGAAGTGATCGACCCGCGCCCATGGTGCGAGATCGTCCGTCAGTGGACCACGTTCCACCCGGAGTTCGCCTACCTGCCGCGTAAGTTCAAGATCGCCGTCAACGGTTCGACCGCTGACCGTGCGGCCATTGAAGTCCACGACATCGGCCTTGAGCCGGTGCACAACGCCGCCGGCGAGCTGGGTTTCCGCGTATTGGTTGGCGGTGGCCTCGGCCGTACTCCGGTGGTCGGCGCGTTCATCAACGAATTCCTGCCGTGGCAGGATCTGTTGAGCTACCTCGACGCCATCCTGCGTGTGTACAACCGCTACGGCCGTCGCGACAACAAATACAAGGCGCGGATCAAGATCCTCGTCAAAGCCCTCACGCCGGAAGTGTTTGCGCAGAAAGTCGATGCGGAAATGGAACACCTGCGCGGTGGCCAGACCACACTGACCGAAGCCGAACTGCATCGCGTCGCCAAGCACTTCGTCGACCCGGACTACAAGGCGCTGGACAACCAGACCGCGCAACTGGCCGAGCTGGACAAAGAGCATCCAGGCTTCGCCCGCTGGCGCACCCGCAACACCCTGGCGCACAAAAAGCCGGGCTACGTGGCCGTGACCCTGTCGCTGAAGCCGACCGGCGTTGCCCCGGGCGACATCACCGACAAGCAGCTCGACGCCGTCGCCGATCTGGCCGACCGCTACAGCTTTGGTCAACTGCGCACCTCGCACGAGCAGAACATCATTCTTGCCGACGTCGAGCAAAGCCAGTTGTTTGCCCTGTGGGGTGAGCTACGTGAAGGCGGTTTCGCCACGCCGAACATCGGCCTGCTGACCGACATCATTTGCTGCCCTGGCGGTGACTTCTGCTCGCTGGCCAACGCCAAGTCGATCCCGATTGCCGAGTCGATCCAGCGTCGCTTCGACGACCTCGACTATCTGTTCGACATCGGTGAACTGGACCTGAACATCTCCGGTTGCATGAACGCCTGTGGTCACCACCACGTCGGCCACATCGGAATCCTCGGGGTGGACAAGAAAGGCGAAGAGTTCTATCAGGTTTCCCTCGGCGGCAGTGCCAGCCGTGATGCGAGCCTGGGCAAGATCCTCGGCCCGTCCTTCGCCCAGGAAGCCATGCCGGACGTGATCTCGAAGCTGATCGACGTGTACGTTGAACAACGTACTGAAGACGAGCGCTTCATCGACACCTACCAGCGTATTGGCATCGACCTCTTCAAGGAACGCGTCTATGCAGCGAATCATTAAGAACAACGCGGTCGTCGACGAAACCTGGCACTTGCTGCCCAAGGATTTCAACATCGACGAAATCAGCAACTGCGACGACCTGATCGTGCCGCTGCAGCTGTGGCGTGAACATAGTCGCATGCTCAAGGCTCGCGACGGTGGTCTGGGTGTCTGGCTGGACGCCGACGAAGAAGCCGAGGAAATCGGTGACGACGTGGCTGAGTTTCAGGTGATTGCCCTGAATTTCCCGGCGTTCACTGACGGCCGCAACTACTCCAACGCCCGCCTGCTGCGCGACCGTTACGGTTTCAAAGGTGAACTGCGGGCGATTGGCGACGTGCTGCGCGATCAGCTGTTCTACATGCACCGCTGTGGTTTCGACGCCTTTGCCGTGCGTGCGGACAAAGACCCGTACGAAGCTTTGGAAGGTCTCAAGGACTTTTCGGTGACCTATCAGGCCGCCACCGACGAACCGCTGCCGCTGTTCCGTCGCCGCTGAAGGTTTGCTGCGGACAAAAAAACGCCGGTCATGTGACCGGCGTTTTTTTATGCCTGCTCGATTTACCAGAAGCGCTGCTGGGTCAGCCGACTCCACCAGCTCAATAGCACACGGTCTACCGAACCGCTGGCGGCGATGCCGATACGCTCCTGCAGGCTTTTGCGCTCGGCGTAGTGCAGGTGATAGACCTCGGCTTTTTTCGCCCGATCTGCGAGGTACTCATCGCTGGTCTTGAGTTCATCGACCAATTGCTTATCCAGCGCGGCGACGCCGAGCCAGACTTCACCGGTGGCCACATCGTCAATCGCCAGTTGCGGGCGATAGCGGGCCACGAAGTTCTTGAACAGTTGATGGGTGATGTCCAGGTCTTCCTGAAACTTCTCCCGGCCCTTCTCGGTGTTTTCGCCAAACACGGTCAGGGTGCGCTTGTACTCACCGGCGGTGAGGACTTCAAAGTCGATGTCGTGTTTCTTCAGCAAGCGGTTGACGTTGGGCAGCTGTGCAACCACGCCGATCGAGCCGAGAATCGCGAACGGCGCGCTGATGATCTTCTCGCCGATGCACGCCATCATGTAGCCGCCGCTGGCCGCGACCTTGTCGATGCACACGGTCAACGGTACGCCGGCCTCGCGGATACGCGCCAGTTGCGAGGATGCCAGACCATAGCTGTGAACCATGCCGCCGCCGCTTTCCAGACGCAGGACCACTTCGTCCTTTGGCGTGGCGAGCGTCAGCAGTGCGGTGATTTCATGGCGCAGGCTTTCAGTGGCCGAGGCCTTGATGTCGCCGTCGAAATCCAGCACGAACACACGCGATTTGTCTTCAGGCTGTTTCTTCTGCTTTTTCGCGCTTTTCTCGGACTTGGCCTCGCCCTTGCGCAAAGCCTTGAGCTGATCCTTGTCGAGCAACGTCTGCTCCAGGCGCTCACGCAAGCCCTTGTAGAAATCATTGAGTTTGCTGACCTGCAACTGACCGGCCGATTTGCGCCGGCCCTTGCTGCGCAATGCGGCAAAACTGGCAAGCACCACCAGAATGGCGACTACCAGGGTGACGGTCTTGGCCAGGAAGCTGGCGTATTCGGTGAAAAACTCCACAAAGACTCCTTAAACGATGCGCGGAAGTGAGACACACGCGGGATGGCTCCAGCATACCCATGCGTCAGCTTGTCGGCCAGCCGTGAAACCTCTGGCAACACCCCTGTAACGGGCATTTCAAACAAGCGTATGTTTTTTCATTGACAGCTACCCGTCATCCTCATAACCTCGCCACAACCTTCAACGTACCGGGATGACGCGGACGTGGGCAGCATCTACTTGATTCGACATGGCCAGGCCTCCTTTGGTGCAGACGACTATGACGTCCTGTCGCCGACCGGTGTGCGTCAGGCAGAAATCCTCGGTCAGCACCTCGCTGAACTGGGCATCAGCTTCGATCGCTGCCTCGCCGGTGACCTGCGTCGCCAACAGCACACGGCCACCAGCGCGCTGGCGCAATACGCCGCCAAAGGCCTGCCGGTGCCGACCCTGGAAACCGATTCTGCGTTCAACGAATTCGATGCCGACGCGGTCATTCGCGCGCTGCTCCCGGACATGCTGGCGGACGAGCCGGAAGCCCTCGACATCCTGCGCAACGCCGCACAGAACCGTGGCGAATTCCAACGGATTTTCGCCTTGATCATCGAGCGCTGGCTGGCCGGCACTTTTGACACGCCGGGGCTGGAAAGCTGGCTGGGTTTCGTCGAACGGGTTCAGGCCGGGCTGCAGCGAATTCTTGAACAGGCTGGCGACAAACAGAAAATCGCCGTGTTCACCTCCGGCGGCACCATCACCGCCCTGCTCCACCTCATTACGCAAATGCCTGCCAGACAGGCCTTTGAATTGAACTGGCAAATCGTCAACACCTCGCTCAACCAGCTGAAGTTCCGCGGTCGCGAGGTGGCTTTGGCTTCCTTTAACAGTCATGCACATCTGCAACTGTTGAAGGCTCCGGAACTCATCACTTTCCGTTGAGTCCGGTTAACTGTGAACCTTGCTGTAATCAACCTCATAAGGATCGAACCATGACCTCCGTAGCCGATGCCGTAAAAGCAATGCAAGCCAAGTTCAACCCAGCCGCTGCTGCCGGTCTGGATCTGGTTTTCGGTTTCAACATCACTGACGAAGACAAGCAGTACTCGCTGATCGTCAAAGACGGCACCTGCGATATCCAGGAAGGCGAGAACCCGGACGCCAACTGCACGCTGGTACTGGATAGCGAAACCCTGAAAGGTATCGTCAGCGGCGAAACCGACGGCATGCAGGCGTTCATGGGCGGCAAGCTGCGCGTTGAAGGCGACATGATGCTGTCGATGAAACTGTCCGAGCTGTTCCCGTCGTAATAGCGACGTTCAGCGGCATAAGAATCCCGCCTTCATGGCGGGATTTTTTCATTCGCGCGCTCAAATTTACTGCGCATTCCCGCTCCCACATTCTGTTGCCATGCCTTCGACGGCAATGGCCGGCAGCGTGTTCATGGCCAGCCGCAAGGCCAGGCTCAAAGGTAATTTGACGGGTAAAAACTGAATCATGAACAGCATCTTTGCTTGTCAGGCCAATGCCATGTCCTTCAACAACCGGGTATCCAGGCCAAACCTTTCTTGAGAGACCATTTTGAACTGCCCCTCTGCCAGCTCGCAGCTCACCAGCAGATTCCAGGAATACCGAGTCGCCGCCGAGGGGATCAGCACAAACGGATGTTCGGCCAGCAGCGCCTCGGCAAACAACTGCTGATTGGGTGAAGGTCGGGCGGGGCTTAACCAGTACGGATTCGGCACCTCTTCCGGCTGCACGATTCTGACCTTGGCATCGCTGATGACTTCAAAGCACGTCAGCACGTACGGCTCACTGTCGAGCGCATCAAAACTGTTATTGGCTGCCACCTCCAGAATGGCCGAAGACGGATCGACTGATGCATAAACGACTCGCCGGCCAGGCACATTCCATCGACCTCCATTCAGTTCTGAACCTATCCCCCTGTCCCACGTAGTCCCGTAAACCTCGGGATCCAGCCGCCAGGCATACCAGTGCTCGTCCCAAGGCAAGGGATTCATGGGTAAACCCCGGACATGATCTGCCACAAATATTGTTCCACCATCTGGAAACCCAGTGGATGTCGGATAAATTCCAACGGTACGCGGCCGCTCAGATAAGGGCTGGGTTTCTGCAGCCAAGCCTCCGCCCGCGATTGCCCGGCGAATGCCCGAGTGGCCATCTCCAGTACCAGCGCATATTGGTAGGCGACGACACTCTGCTGCGGGTCAAGCCGTACCGGTTTGCCTTCCTTCATGAGCCGGCGCACGGTTCTTACAGACTTGCCGGTGATACGTTTGACCATGTCTTCACGCAGATACAACTCGCAAGTTGAAAGCATGTTGACGACATCGCTCAGCTCAAAGCCCTCGTCGGTTAGGCGGATGATCAGCAGGGCATCGTCACCGATGTTCTGGCCGTTCACGAGCAGATCGACAGGCTTGCCCGCGACCTTCTTCAGCCCCGTCAGCCGGGGCGCTTTTGGTGTGGGCATCGCGATATCCTCCATGGGGCATCTGGCGCGATCGTCGATCCAGAAATTGCGCAGGGAATAAACAGAGGTTTCATGCTCAATGTGTGGGGTACGCATAATTAATCCTTGATCCGTTAGCCTGAGCGTTCAAGCCGCTCAGCGACTTCAATGTCAGGACCGATGCTATAGATCGCGCTTCCGACGACCAACCTGAAAAGGTCGTCGGAAATATCCCCTGCTTGCCGCAAAACCCTGCATTTTCCGTAGGACGTAAACACAAAAATCCTGCCATCAGCCGCCGCAGTGATCACTCACATCCAGCCACCACTGCCGCCCGTCTGGCTCTAAGCCAGGCGCGACTGCGCAGCAGCCCCGGCCACACTTTAAGCAATAAAAAATAACCAGATTCAAACCATTGAATATAAGGAGCTTGGTCGCCGCAGAAACATTGGCTGACAGAACGTTGACCTCGATCACTGGCGCGTGGGTGGTCACTGATTAATCTCGCGGCTCAATCGAAGGCCAGGGACGGCTCAGCGAGAGCCCACGGCCGAATCCACTCAAGGAAGAGCAATCATGCGATCACTCAACATCATTCTGCTGTCGTCAGCGTTCAACGGCCTGACTCAACGCGCCTGGCTGGAACTGCGCGAGGCCGGGCACTCACCCAGCGTTGTGCTGTTTACCGATGAACAGGCCGTGTGCGAACAGATCGAACACAGCGGCGCGGATCTGGTGATCTGCCCGTTCCTCAAGGACCGCGTGCCGCAGGCGCTGTGGAGCAACACCGAACGGCCAGTGGTGATCATCCATCCGGGTATCGTCGGCGATCGGGGCGCCAGTGCCCTCGACTGGGCGATTACCAATGAACTGCCAAGCTGGGGCGTCACCGCGTTGCAGGCAGTTGAGGAAATGGATGCCGGCCCGGTGTGGGCAACCTGCGAATTCAACCTGCCGGCGGGCCTGCGCAAATCCGAGCTGTACAACGGCCGGGTCAGTGATGCGGCGATTCGTTGTATTCGCGAAGTGGTGGAGAAATTCATCGAAGGGTTTGAACCGGTTGCCCTCGACTATGCCGATACAAAAGTACGCGGACGCTTGCAGCCGAACATGAAACAGGTCGACCGCAGCTTCAGCTGGCACGATTGCGCACGCTTCATCAAACGCTGCATCGATGCTGCCGACGGCCAGCCCGGCGTGTTGGCGAGCCTCGCCGGCGGTCAGTATTACGTGTACGACGCGCACCTGGATTCGCGTAGCGGCATGCCCGGCGAGATTCTCGCGGTGCATGACGATGCGGTGCTGGTCGCCGCCGGTGATCAAAGCCTGTGGATCGGCGCGCTACGGCGCAAACCGCAACCTGGCGAAGAGACCTTCAAGCAACCGGCGCGGCACGTGCTGGCCGGGCAACTGGCCGAGGTGCCTGTGCTGGACTGGTCGATCGCCACGCAGCCGTTCAGTAACGAAGCCTATCAACCGATCCGCTACCGGGAATCCGGCATCGTCGGTGAGCTGACCTTCGAGTTCTACAACGGCGCCATGAGCACCGAGCAGTGCCAGCGCATGGTCGCCGCGCTGCGCTGGGCCAAATCCCGTGATACCCAGGTGTTGTTGATCAAGGGTGGGCGCGGCAGTTTTTCCAACGGCGTGCATTTGAACGTGATTCAGGCCGCGCAGGATCCTGGCGCCGAAGCCTGGGCGAACATTCAGGCAATCGATGATGTTTGCGCAGAACTGCTGACGGCCCGGCAACTGGTGGTCAGTGGCGTTACCGGCAACGCGGGCGCCGGTGGTGTGATGCTTGCGCTGGCGGCCGACATTGTCTTTGCCCGCGCCGATATCGTGCTCAATCCGCATTACAAGAGCATGGGCTTGTACGGCTCCGAATACTGGACCTACAGCCTGCCCCGCGCCGTCGGTCCGGCAATGGCCGAGCAATTGACCCAGGCTTGCCTGCCGGTAAGCGCGGTACAGGCGTGGCAACTGGGCATGGTTCAGGAAGTCGGCCCGCGCTGCCCGGACGAGTTTGCCCTGTGGTTGCTGCAACGGGCCAACAGCGTGGTGAGCGATCCGACTTACGCGGCGGTACGCGAGCGCAAGGCGCGGGTTGATCAGGTATTGATCCAGCAATGCCGCGAAACCGAGCTGCAGGAGATGCAGGAAGACATGCTCTACAACCGTAATCAGTTTGCCGAGAAGTGCCGAAATTTTGTCTTCAAACGCAAGGTGTGTGGCACGCCGGCGCGGTTGATTGAAGAGTGGGCGCGGGTGCGTTCGGTTGAGTTGGCCAGTTGATTTCGCGGTGACTGCTTCCCCTCTCCCAAGGGAGAGGGAACCGAGCCGGGGATATTGGCGATCTTCACCGACCTGAGAGTCTTGCTTTGAATCCATAATCGACGCGATCTTTCAGGTCGATGTATGACGCCAGACACCTCGGTCAGTCCCCATTCCCTCCGGGAGAGAGTTAGGGTGAGGGGCTTTTGCCTTTACAATGCCCGCCACCTCAAACACCGGCCCGCCCATGGACATCGATCTCGCTCGCACCTTTCTGGAAATCGTCCGCCACGGCAGCCTCGCCGCGGCGGCGCAGAAGCTGTTCGTCACGCAAACGGCAATAACCGCTCGCGTGCAGAAACTCGAAAGTCAGCTGGGCAGCACGCTGTTCGTGCGTAACCGCGCCGGGGCGAAACTGACGCCCAATGGCGAGGCTTTTGTGGTTTACGCCAATCAACTGGTGCAAACCTGGGAAGCCGCGCGCCGCGACCTGCCGCTGCCCGAGGGCTATCACAACGTGCTGCACATCGGCGGCGAAGTCAGCCTGTGCAACCCGTTGATGCTCAGTTGGGCGGCGGAACTGCGCGAGAAGATTCCGGGGCATGCCCTGCGCATGGAAATTCGCGACGGCGAAAACCTCCTGCGCCAACTCGAACTCGGTGTGCTCGACGCCGCACTGGTCTACCAGCCGGAATACTGGCCAGGCTTGCAGGTCGAGCAAGTGCTGGAAGAAAAACTGATCCTGGTGCGAGCCCCCGATCGTCCCGATCCCTACGTCTACATCGACTGGGGCCCGGACTTCCGCCGCCAGCATGACTCCGCCCTGCCGGAAAAAGCCAAAGCCGCGCTGAGTTTCAACCTCGGCCCGCTGGCCCTGCAGTACATTCTCGAACACGGCGGCAGCGGCTATTTCCGTACCCGCGTGGTCCGCACCTATCTGGAAAGCGGCGCCCTCGAAGCAGTGACCAAAGCTCCGGAGTTCGGCTATCCGACTTACCTCGTGTACTCACGCGATCGCGATTCGGCGACGCTGCAGCAAGCCTTCCATCTGCTGCGCGAAGTGATCCGCACCGATGATGACTGGTCGCAACGCTGGAACCCGCTGAGCTGAAGCGGCGGCTTCACAGCCGATCATGGCGCATGTGCCATTGCGGTCCGGCCTGCACATACGGCCGGATCGGCTAATCTGCCGGGTACAACAACAATCCCGCAGGTGATGCAGTGAGGCAGACCACCGAGGCATTTCGCAGCCGCTATCGTGCGGCCATTCATCCGCT
Organism: Pseudomonas neuropathica; assembly: GCF_015461835.1. Classification (GTDB taxonomy): domain Bacteria; phylum Pseudomonadota; class Gammaproteobacteria; order Pseudomonadales; family Pseudomonadaceae; genus Aquipseudomonas; species Aquipseudomonas neuropathica. The sequence goes on from NZ_JACOPX010000001.1 coordinate 247,358, forward strand.
GTACAACCCGTGGCTGCACGGCGCCTTCGTGCTGCTGTTCGGTGTGTTGGCCATTGGTGGTTTCTGGAGCAGCGTGCAGCAGGTCAGCCTGCTGGAATGGCTGACGGTGCCGTTGACCCTGTTGTTTTTCAATTTCGCCGTGTACATGGTCCATCGTCATCTCGGCCACCACAAAAAGACCTTCGCGAAAATGTTCTACGCCCGGCATGCCGGCGATCATCACAGTTTCTTCACCCCCGGCCACATGACCTACGACAGCGCCCGCGACTGGCGAGTGATTCTGTTCCCCGCGTGGCTGATCGTGCTGCACACACTGCTGATCACCCTGCCGCTGTGGTGGCTGATCGCACAGGTAAACGCCAACATGGCCGGGTTGTTTGGCGGCTGCATGGTCCTCGGTTATCTGACTTACGAGATATTCCACGCCTGCGAACACCTGCCGCCGCACAACCCGCTGACCCGCCTGCCGTGGATCCGCCAGATGCGCCACTTGCACGAGCTGCATCACCGCCGCGAGCGCATGCAGGAGCGCAATTTCAACATCGTTTTGCCGCTGATGGACTACCTGTTTGGCACCCTTTACCGGGAGCCGGAAACCACCCCTTTGAGCGATTCGAAAATGCCCATGACCCGCCTGCAACACCCGATCGATATCGCTGGTGAACCTATCGCCGTGCTGGCCTATGCCGCCAGTGTCAGTCGCTGGCCGGAGTGGCACCCCTCGTCGCTGAAAATCGACGGTGCGCAAGGCCCGTTGCATGCCGGCGCGCGCTTCGAAGAGGACATTCATGCCGGCGGGCGCGCGGGCCATTTGCGCTGGGAAGTCACCGAATACCTGCCCGGCCGGCGCTGGTGCGCGCGGGCGCAGGGCGATCATGGTTTGTCGCTGCTGCTGACCTATGAATGCAGCCCCGAGGGCAGCGGCACACGGTTTGTGCGCACGCTGGATTATCGCTTCGACGGACTGGGCATGCGCATCGCCAATCGCTTGCTGCTCAAACGGCGCATCGAGCGCGAATCCGCCGCATCGATGCTGGCGCTGCGCGACATGGCCGCCCGCTACCTGGCCTCGGCGAGGGCCAGCGCGTGAAGCTGAGACATCTGCTGTTGTTGCTGGTCCTCATCGTCATCGGCTTTTTATTGTTGATGCCCACCAAGGTCGAACCCGTGGCCTGGACGCCGCCGCCAGCGCCATCGCTGACAGAAGGTCTCTACGCCGAGAACCAGAAACTCAAAGGCGCAGCGCAGATCGGGCCGAGCGACATCGAAGGGCCGGAAGCCTTGCTGCTGGAAAGTGACTTCCTGATCACCGGGCTGCACGACGGCCGACTGATCCGCACCAGTCTCGACGGCCAGCAACGCAAAGTACTCGCCGACACCGGTGGCCGCCCGCTGGGCCTGGCCCGGCATCCGAACGGCATGCTGGTGATTGCCGATGCGGTCAAGGGTTTGCTGTCCCTTGATGCGCAGGGTCAGCTGGTGCCTTTGACCACGGCGGCCAATGGTCTGGCGTTCGGGTTCACCGATGACGTCGCCATCGACAAGTCCGGGCATTACGCCTATTTCAGCGATGCTTCGAGCCGCTGGGGTTATGGCCATGACGGCGAAGCAATCATCGAGCACGGCGGCGATGGACGCCTGCTGCGCTATGACTTCCAGAGCGGCAAAACCAGTGTCCTGCTGGACAAGCTGGAGTTCGCCAACGGCGTGACCCTCGGCCCGGATGACGCCTATGTGCTGGTCAACGAAACCGGTGCCTATCGCATCAGCCGCTATTGGCTGACCGGGCCGAAAGCCGGCACTCACGACCTGTTTATCGATAACTTGCCGGGGCTGCCGGACAACCTGGCGTTCAATGGCAGCAATCGGTTTTGGGTGGCGTTGTATGCGCCGCGCAATGCTCTGCTCGACGATACCGCCGGGCATCCGCTCGTGCGCAAGATGATCGTGCGGGCGTTGACGCTGTTGCCGAAACCGGTGGAGAAGCGCGGGTTTGTCCTGGGGCTGGATCTGGAGGGCAAGGTAATTGCCAATTTGCAGGATGCCAGCAGTGGCAACTATTCGCCGATTACCACGGTGCGCGAGTATGGGCCGTGGTTGTATTTCGGCTCGTTGAAGGCGACGCATATGGCGCGGATGCCATTGGATGTGGCCCTGAAGTGAATCTGGCAACTTTGTGGTGAATGCGCTGACGCCATCGCGAGCAGGCTCGCTCCCGCAGGGTTATTTGCTGACCACAGCATTTGGGCTCAACACAATCCACTGTGGGAGCGAGCCTGCTCGCGAAGACGGTCTGTCAGTTGCTGGACTTGTCGAACTTGTCCGGATCTTCGTCCTCGGGAAGATCTTCATCCGGCTCGTCGGGATTGGCCGTGGTATGCGCCGGGCTGTTCGGTTCAGGATGCGTGGGAACCGGGTCGAATGCGCCCTGCTCTTCACTGGGGAATTTGGGATCGTTCATAAGGCACCTCGCAATGAGTCGGATGGAAGACTCTGTACATTCGAGGTGCCGGTCGTGGCTGTCGTTCCCGTCAATCCGCAACCGCAGGTCGGCGGATGAACCGGGTTTCAGGATCGCGCCTGTAATTGCTCGACGATCTTGTCTTTGACCTGCAAGCGCTTCTCTTTGAGTTTTTTCAGCGTGTCGTCGCTGGGAGCATCCGAGGTGGCAGTCTCGGCCTTGACTACTTCGGCGTCCGCCTGGGAATACTTGTTGATCAGTGCATCCAGATGTGGATCCGCGGTGCGTTTTTGCTGGATCTCTTCCTTTGTAAGCTTCAAGTCCTGTAACAGATCATGGGTCACCGGCATGGAACACCTCCGTCAGTTGATCGGCTGGCCAACGCGACCGATTGCGCTGGCCAGTTATCAGAATGGCCTCGGTTGCACGGTTCTGTCGACCACCTGTCAGACCAGCGGTGCCCGTTCGTCGCCCTGTCGCAAATGCGATCAAACCTTTGCTCGCGGTGTTCCCTCCATTGGTTAACACCAACAAAAACTGCGTGGAGATACACCAATGGACGGATTCAACCTGCGTCATCTGGTTCTGGCTGTCGCGTTGAGCAGCGGCATGGGCAGCGCTTTCGCTGCGACTGACAATGACTTCGTCGATAACGCCGCTGCCGGTGGTATTGCCGAAATCGAAACCAGCCGCCTCGCCCTGGAAAAAAGCCAATCGGCTGACATCAAAGCGTTTGCCAACATGATGATCACCGATCACGGCAAGGCTAACGATGAACTGGCGAGCATCGCCAAGGCCAATGACATCAAAGTCCCGGACACCACCACCCTGGTCAAACAGGCCAAGGAAAAGATCCTCGACCTGCGCGAGGAGTCCTTTGATGCCGCTTACGCCAATAATCAGGTGAAGGCGCACGAAGAGACCATTGAGTTGTTCAAGAAAGAAGCCAATACCGTGACCGATGACAAGGTTAAAGGCGCCCCTGAATTGAAGGCGTTTGCGCAGAAAATGCTGCCGGCGCTGGAAAAACATCTCGCTGCCGCCAAGGAATTGCAGGCTAAACATCCGAGCAAGTAAAAGCCTTACCCTCACCCCAGCCCTCTCCCGGAGGGAGAGGGAGCCGACCGTGTTGGATGCTCGGGTTACTTCGACCTGAAGTCTCGAGTCGAACTCAGGTTCTGAACAGCCGCCGACCTGGGATCTCGAGTTGAGCTCAGCTTTTGAAAGGCACCGAGATCGGCTCCCTTTCCCCTCTCCCCCCTGGGGGAGAGGGCTGGGGTGAGGGGGATCGATATCAGCCACACCACCACACTAAAGCGAAAAAAAGGCCGCATCCAATAGATGCGGCCCTGTCGTATCCGCCGAAAATCAACCGCCATCGGTATCAATATCCGCATCCGTCTCCTCCCCCGGCTTCGCCCGATCCGGCTGCGGTTTGAAGCCCGGACTGAACTCGTTGTCGTTGTCCGTATGCCGGTTCTTCTGATCCACCGCCGGGTCGGCACTCTGCGCCTGATCATCCTCGCCCTGCTGCTGCGTCGGCGTCGGTTGCTCCGGGACCTGCGGGTCAATCGCTGGATCGTTGCGGTTAATCGGTTCGCCAGATTGACTCTGCTGATTCTTTTGCTCGTTCATGACCACCTCGCTCGTCAAATCAAGCCCGACGCAAACACGCCGGGCCTTGAAGATTCGAAGCCTGCCCCGCGTCAACGTTCAAAACTTCGCCGCACCCGGCCACGCCGACTAGAGTTACCGGGACGTTCCTTGCGCCAGATCAAAAATATACGTGCAAGAACGAACAACTATTTCGAACGGCAAATGTCGATCATTCCGCGGCGGTCATTTTTCACCATCGCCCCCCAACTCGCGACGGAGCAACAGGCACATGGCAGCACTGCAGAACAGCACACTCGATGCGATGAAAAACAAACAAGCACAGCTGCTGAGTGAATGGGTCAACGGACTGGAAGCCAGCGGTGCCACGCGTAATCTGAAAGGCCACGACATACAGCAACAAACCGGCGAATTCCTGCAACTGGTGATCAGTGGTCTGCAAAACGACAACGGCACCAATGTGGCCGCGCCGGGCTGGGAAACCACGCGTCAGTTTCTCGAAAAACTGTCCCACAGCCGCGCCCTGCTCGGCCAGGATTCGCAGCAGACCGCCAGTTTCATCTTCGCCCTCAAAGGCCCGCTGTTTAACCTGCTGCAGAGCCATTACAAAGACCAGCCTGCGCTGCTCGCCGAACAACTCTGGGAAATCTCCGAGCTGCTCGACGCCTTCGGTATGCACACCATCCGCACCTTCCAGAAATCCCGTGAAGCGGTGATCAAGCGCCAGCAAGAAGAACTGCTGGAGCTCTCCACTCCGGTGGTCAAGCTGTGGGACGGCGTGCTCGCGCTGCCGATGATCGGCACCCTCGACTCGCAGCGCACGCAAGTGGTGATGGAATCGCTGCTGCAACGCATCGTCGACACCGGTTCGGAAATCGCCATCATCGACATCACCGGCGTGCCGACCGTCGATACCCTGGTCGCCCAGCACCTGTTGAAAACCGTCACCGCGATCCGCCTGATGGGCGCCGACTGCATCATCAGCGGTGTGCGTCCGCAAATCGCGCAAACCATCGTCCACCTCGGTCTCGACCTGCAAGGCGTGGTGACCAAGGCCAATCTGGCCGACGCATTGAAACTGGCCCTGACCCGTCTGGGTGTCAGCCTCGTCAAGACGGTATAAGCATGGAACGTATCCCGATTCTCCAGATGGGCAAGTTCCTGCTGGTGACCATTCAGGTCGATATGCATGACCAACTCGCCCTCACCCTGCAGGACGACTTGTCCGAGCGCATCAGCAAGACCTCGGCGCGGGGCGTGCTGATCGACATCTCGGCGCTGGACATGGTCGACTCGTTCATTGGCCGGATGATCAGCACGATCTCCGGCCTGTCGAAAATCATGGACGCCGAAACCATGCTGGTCGGCATGCAGCCGGCCGTGGCAATCACCCTGGTCGAACTCGGCCTGACCCTGCCTGGGGTCAGCACGGCATTGAACGTCGAGCGCGGGATGAAGCTGCTGCAGGAACGAGTAGATCGGCAATGACCGTTCGCAGCAGCGGTACTCAACCCATTCACATCGAGCAGGACGTTGTGCTCGCGCGCCAGACAGCACGCAAACTGGCCACCGAATGCGGCATGCGCCTGATCGACCTGACGAAAATGGTCACGGCGGTCAGCGAACTGGCGCGCAACACCATGGTTTACGGGGGCGGCGGCGACATGGACTGGCAGATTCTCGATGAGGATCACAAGGTCGGTCTGCGCCTGACGTTTCGTGATGAAGGTCCGGGCATTGCCGACATCAAACTGGCGATGACCGACGGCTGGACCTCCGGCAGCGGCATGGGGCTGGGCCTGACCGGGGCGAAACGGCTGGTTGAAGAGTTCGAACTCGACACCGAGCCCGGCAAAGGCACGCGCATAACGATCACCCGATGGACATGAATATCGTCGGGTCGCTGACCCAGGTTCTGCCAATCGAAGACAGCAGTCAGATCGGTTATGCCCGGCGCACCGCGCAGCAACTCGCCGAACAGCATGGCTTTGATGAGCGCGATGCCGGACGCGTCGCGTTGGTTGCCACTGAACTGGCGAGCAATGTGCTCAAACATGCCACTCACGGCGCACTGCATCTGCGGGTATTACCACGGCTTACGGGTTTCGGCATCGAAATGCTCGCGGTGGATCGCGCTAAGGGCTTTGATCTGGAGGCCTGCATGGCCGACGGATTTTCCACCGGTGGCACACAAGGTATCGGCCTCGGCGCAGTTTCGCGGCAGACCGAGGTATTTGACGTCTATGCCGACGCACGTGGCGCGGTACTGTTGGCGCGTCTTTACCCGCGTACCGACCGCGATCCGGATATCCGTTATGGCGTCAGCCAGCACTCGTTACACAACGATCCGGCGTGCGGTGACGTTTGGCACCTGAAGTATGAAGGCGCCAGCATCAGCGCACTGGTGATCGATGGCCTCGGGCATGGCGAGGAAGCCGAACGCGCCGGTCGTGCGGGGGCGCAAGCCTTTGCCCTGACACCGTTTGCCGACCCGGTGATGCTGATGGAAGACATGCATCGCGACATGATCGGCACACGTGGCGGCGCCGTCGCGTTTACCCAGTTCGACGGCAGTCGCGACAGCCTGACCTTCGCTGGCGTGGGCAATATTGGCGCCAGCCTGATCGCCGCCGACAAATCGCGCGGTCTGGCCTCGCACCCAGGTATCGTCGGCGTGCAATACCGAAAAGCCCGGCCTTTTGACTATGCTCACGTGAACGGACATCTATTGATCATGTACAGCGACGGCTTGCAGTCCCGTTGGAATCTACAAGACTACCCCGGCCTGGTGCATCGCCACCCCGCTGTGATAGCCAGCGTCCTGCACCGCGACTTCAGTCGCGGGCGTGACGATGCAACAGTATTGGTCGTTGCCCTGGAGGCCGCCCATGGCTGAGTCACCGATTTTGAGCAGCGCCGAACAGACCGCGTTGATTGCGCAGTTGCAGAGCGAATCCGCCGCACTGCGCGAAGAACTCGATGAAACCAATCAGGGCGTGCTCGCGCTGTACGCCGAGCTCGACACTCAGGCCGAGCAATTGCGTCAGGCCTCGGATCTCAAAAGCCGATTCCTGTCATACATGAGCCACGAATTCCGCACGCCTTTAGGCTCGATCCTCAGCATCAACAGCCTGCTCGCCGACGAACTCGACGGCCCGCTCAGCCCTGAACAACACAAGCAGGTCGCGTTCGTCAGCACCGCTGCCCGCGAGTTGAGCAACATGGTCGATGACCTGCTCGACCTGGCGAAGATCGAGGCCGGGCGCATCACCATCTCCCCGGCATGGTTCGACATGTTCGACCTGTTCTCGGCACTGCGCGGGATGTTCCGGCCGATCGTCGATGCCTCCGCCGTGGACCTGATTTTCGAAGAACCGATCGGTTTGCCGCGCCTGTACACCGACGACAAGAAGCTTGGGCAGATCCTGCGCAACTTCATTTCCAACTCGCTGAAGTTCACCACCCGTGGCGAAGTGCGGGTGTCCGCGCGCCTCGAAGGCGTGGACAAGGTCCGTTTTGCCGTCAGTGACACCGGAATCGGTATCGCTGCCGAGCTGCATGGTGCATTGTTCGAGGACTTTTCCCAGGTCGACTCGCCGCTGCAGAAACGTCTGCGCGGCACCGGGCTGGGCCTGTCACTGTGCAAACGCTTCGCGGCCCTGCTCGGCGGTGAAGTCGGGCTGGAAAGCACGCCGGGGGTCGGCTCGACTTTCTTCGTGATCATTCCACTGGCGATCGCTCTGGAGAACGTCGATGAACCGTGACATCCGCCTGTTGATCGTCGACGACAACGTCGCCACCCGATACGCCCTGCGTCGACGGCTGGAGCGGCACGGTTACGAAGTCCTTGAGGCCGGGACCGGCGGCGACGGGCTCGCGCTGATCGACAGCGAAGCACTCGATGCGTTGATTCTCGACGTCAATCTGCCGGACATGAGTGGCTTCGATATCGTGCGCATTCTGCGCGCTGATGCGCGCACCGCGCTGCTGCCCGTGATCCATGTGTCCGCGGCGTCGATCCAGACCGGTGACATCATCACCGGCCTCGATGCCGGCGCCGATGCCTACCTGATTCACCCGGTGGACCCGGATGTACTGCTGGCGACCCTGCGCACGCTGTTGCGGGTGCGCGACACGGAAAACGCCCTGCGTGAAAGTGAAGCGCGGTTCCGCGAGATTTTCGTCAATGTCTCCGCGCCAATTGCCGTACTCGATGCCAGCCTCAAGGTGCACGAATGCAACCATGCCTTCGCACAACTGATTCTCGACAATCAGGACCCGCAAACCCTGCGTGAATGTTTCGCCGAGGAGCAGAGCGCAATCCTCAATGAACTGCGCCTGCGCCTGGTCGATGGCGAGCGCTGGAAAGGCACGCTGAACATGCGCGTGCAGGGCGAGATTCGTGAAACCGAGTGGCAGATTTCGCCGTACCGCACGCCCGAACTGAGCCTGGTATTTGTCGAAGACGTCACGGAACACCGCCATCGCGAGCGTTCGCATCTGGCCCGTCTGGACGACACCACCACGCAACTGGCCAAGGAAACCGCCGAACGTGTGCGGGCCGAGGCGCAATTGCTGCAAGTGCAAAAAATGGATGCGTTGGGCAAGCTCACCGGCGGTATTGCACACGACTTCAACAACCTGCTGACCGGGATCATCACCAGCCTGGAGTTGATCCAGAAGCGTGTCGCCGATCAACGTCTGGATAAGGTGCAGTTTTATTCTGAAGCGGCGCTGAATTCAGCGATGAGCGCGGCGTCCCTCACCCATCGTTTGCTGGCCTTCGCCCGTCAGCAACCGCTGGATACGCGGCCGGTGGACATCAACGATCACGTGCGTTCGCTGGAAGAACTGCTGATGCGCACCATCGGTGAACGCATCAGCCTCAAGCTTGAGCTGACCAACAAACCGGCGATCGCCCTGGTCGACCCGGTGCAGCTGGAAAGCGCGGTATTGAATCTGGTGATCAACGCCCGCGATGCGCTGCCAGCGGGCGGCAATATCTGGGTCAGCACCTACGCCGCCTATTCCCATGGCGATCCGAATCTGGCCGACGGCGCTTACGTGGCACTGTCAGTGCGTGACGACGGAACCGGGATCGAGCACAACGTGATCGATAAAGTCTTCGATCCGTTTTTCACCACCAAACCGTTGGGCCAGGGTACCGGGCTGGGGTTGTCGACCATTTACGGTTTCGCCCGTCAGTCGGGCGGTGACGCGCATATCCGCAGCGTGGCGCGACGCGGTACCGAAGTGACCATCATGTTGCCGGCCACCACCGACCCGACGGGCGCCGACATTCCCCCACCCGTGGTCGATCCGCAAGGCACTGGCGAACATGTACTGATTGTCGAGGACATGCCGTCGGTGCGCATGTTTGTCACCGAAGTGCTGGAGGACGCGGGTTATCGCTGCACCCAGGCGGCGGATATCGAAACGGCGCTGGAACGGCTGCAGAACGACTCATCGATCAACCTGCTGCTGACCGACGTCGGCCTGCCGCGCATGAGTGGACGCGCGTTGGCGGATGTTGCGCGGAGCTGGCGCGCCGGATTGCCGATTCTGTTCATGACCGGGTATGCGGAGACAGCGATCAATCGTCAGGTGTTTCTGGGCAGTGGCATGGACATGCTGGTCAAACCGTTTCAGATCAGTGAACTGCTCGACAAGGTCCGCCGCACGCTCGATAGTGCCTGACTGCAGGACCCACAGGAACTGATGTCGAACACAGATCCACTGTAGGAGTGAGCCTGCTCGCGATGGCGTCAGGTCAGCCAATTCATCTGTGGCTGACACCCCGCTATCGCGAGCAGGCTCACTCCTACAGGGGTCGGCGTGCACGCGGGATATGGGTGGGCGAGCTTGCTCCGGGCGGCGTTCCGACGAAGACGTCAGCCCTGCCAACACACCTATCGGCTCAAAGCCCGAGCCAGAAACGGCGCAGTCTTGCTCTTCTTGCTCGCCGCGACCTTCTGCGGCGTGCCGGCAGCGACAATCCTGCCGCCCTGATCCCCCGCCCCAGGTCCAATGTCGATCACCCAGTCACTCTGCGCGACCACGCGCATTTCGTGCTCAACGACAATCACCGTGTGCCCCGCCGTCACCAGCGTGTCCAGTTGCTCCAGCAACCGATCAACATCGCGCGGATGCAGCCCGGTGGTCGGCTCGTCCAACACATACAAGGTCGCGCCGTGCTGGTTGCGCTGCAATTCGGTGGCCAGTTTGATCCGCTGCGCTTCGCCACCGGACAACTCGGTGGCCGGCTGACCCAGACGCAGATAACCCAGGCCGATGTCACGCAGCACTTCCAGTGAACGGCGAATCCCCGATTGCTCGGCGAAGACTTCCACCGCCTCCTCCACGGTCAGTTGCAACACCTGCGCAATGCTCAAACCCTGCCAGAGAATCGCCAGCGTCTGCGGGTTGTAGCGTGCGCCATGGCAGGTCGGGCACGGCGCATAGACACTGGGCATGAATAACAACTCGACACTGACAAAACCTTCACCCTCGCAGGTGGCGCAACGGCCCTTGGCGACGTTGAAGGAAAACTGTCCGGCGTCGTAGCCGGCAGCCCGTGCGGCGTCGGTCGCGGCATACAGCTTGCGCACGTTATCGAACAACCCTGTGTAAGTGGCCAGATTGGAGCGTGGCGTGCGGCCGATCGGTTTCTGATCGACCTGCACCAGTCGCTTGATCGACTCCAGCCCCGACGTGACCTGGCCGCTGCTGAGTTGCGGTGCGTCGTCTTCAAGGCTGAGTTCTTCCGGCTCGCTTTCCTGCGTGGGACGGCCCAACTGCGCGCCGACCAGATCCAGCAACGCCTGACTGACCAGACTCGACTTGCCCGAGCCGGACACGCCCGTCACCGAGGTGAAGCAGCCCAAAGGAAATTCGGCACTCAGATTGTTCAGGTTGTTGCGGGTAATGCCATCAAGTTTCAGCCACGCCGTCGGTTTGCGCGCGGCGCGTGTCTGACGCGGCGATTCGGCAAACAGATAGGCTCGCGTCTGCGACGCTTCGATCTCGGCCAGACCTGCCGGCGGGCCGCTGTACAGCACCTGCCCACCCTGCTCTCCCGCCGCCGGGCCGACGTCGATCAGCCAGTCGGCGCGGCGCATGGTTTCCAGATCATGCTCGACCACAAACAACGTATTGCCGTCTGCCTTCAAGCGCTGCAACGCCTCGAACAACGCTTCGCCATCGGCCGGGTGCAAACCGGCGGAGGGTTCGTCGAGCACGTAGATCACCCCGAACAATTGCGAGCCCAGTTGCGTCGCCAGGCGCAAGCGCTGCAACTCACCGGACGACAGCGTCGGGGTGCTGCGCTCCAGCGCCAGATAACCGAGGCCCAGATCGGTCAGGGTGCTGACCCGCTCCAGCAGATCCTCGGCGATGCGCTGCGCCGCCAGGCGTTTCTCCAGCGACAGGTTTGGCGTGTGGCGCACGTCTGGTGCGCTGCCGTGCCCGCTGGCGCCGTGGGCCACGCGCTGCTGGCGGGCCTCGCGGGTTTGCGCGTGGCTTAAGGTCTCGCCGGTTTCTTCAGCGTGTTCGAGGTAGCTGGCCGCCGCCACCGGCCGCAGCACCTCGGCCACTTGCAGCAATGGCATCTGCGACAGCTCGCCGATGTCATACCCGGCAAACGTCACCGACAACGCTTCACGTTTCAGGCGTTTGCCATCGCACAGCGGACAAGAACTGCCGAGCATGAACTGCGAAACGCGCTTTTTCATCAGCGCACTTTGCGAGTGAGTAAACGTGTGCAGAATGTAGCGCCGGGCGCCGCTGAAGGTGCCCTGGTAACTCGGCTCCATCTTGCGTTTGAGGGCGACGCGGGTTTCTTCCGGGGTCAGCCCGGCGTACACCGGCACGGTCGGGGTTTCTTCGGTGAAGAGAATCCAGTCGCGCTGCTTTTTCGGCAGCTTTTTCCACGGGATGTCGACGTCGATGCCCATGGTCACAAGGATGTCGCGCAGGTTCTGCCCCTGCCACGCCAGCGGCCAGGACGCCACCGCGCGCTGGCGGATGGTCAGGTTCGGGTCCGGCACCATCAGCGCCTCGGTGACTTCATACATCCGCCCCAAGCCATGGCACTCCGGGCACGCGCCTTGCGGGGTGTTCGGCGAGAAGTCCTCGGCATACAACATCGGTTGCCCCGACGGATAACTGCCGGCACGCGAATAGAGCATACGGATCAAGCTCGACAGCGTGGTCACGCTACCCACTGACGAGCGCGTACTTGGCGTGTCGCGTTGCTGTTGCAGGGCCACGGCTGGCGGCAGGCCTTCAATGGAGTCGACATCCGGCACGCCGACCTGATCGATCAGCCGTCGCGCGTACGGCGCCACCGACTCAAAGTAACGGCGCTGGGCTTCGGCATACAAGGTCGAGAACGCCAGTGACGACTTGCCAGACCCGGACACCCCGGTGAACACCACCAGCGCATCGCGGGGAATGTCGACATCAACGTTCTTCAGGTTGTGTTCACGGGCGCCACGTACCCGGACCATGCCGGCGGGCGCTTTGGAGGTGCGTTTGGAAGTCATCGACCTGCCTTGGTGAAGGAATGTTCTACGCTCAGCTACCGAGCACCACCCGAATCATCTGCAACATGGCTTCCGGGCTGTACGGTTTGCCAAGCAAGTGCGTGTCAGGGCTTAACTGGTGATTGCGTGAAATGATGTCGCGGGTGTGCCCGGAGGTGAACAGCACCGCCACCGGCGGCGTCTGCACCTTGGCCCAAGCGAACAGGTCGGAGCTTTTGATCAGCCCCGGCATGACCACGTCAGTGAAGATCAGATCAACCTGGACACCTTCGAGGAGCATTTGCATGGCCGCATCGCCATGACCGGCGGTCAGCACGCGATAACCCTCCTCGCGCAACAATTCGACCGCCGAAGCGCGCACGGCGTCGTTGTCCTCGACCACCAGAATCGTTTCGTGGCCGCCGCTCTGCTGCCTTTGCAGGCTGGGCGCCTCATCAAGGATCGGCCGCAGACTGCGCGGGAAGTACAACTGCACCCGTGTGCCCTCGCCGAGGGTGCTGGTGATCTCGACATGCCCGCCGCTCTGTTTGACGAAGCCAAACACCATGCTCAAGCCCAACCCGGTGCCCTGACCGTCAGCCTTGGTGGTGAAGAACGGCTCAAATACTTGCTCGAGAATCTCCGGCGGGATGCCGGCGCCGAAGTCACTGACCGCGACGCGAACATACTCACCGGGAACGATGCCTTTACCGGCACAGAACTCGCGCTCGAGTCGCACGTTGGCAGCGCTGAGCGCAATGGTGCCCTCGCCCTTCATCGCATCGCGAGCATTGATCGCCAGGTTGAGAATGGCGTTTTCCAACTGGTTGCGGTCGACGTTGATGTGCCACGGCTTTTGCGGCAGTTGCACGTCGATCTGAATGGTCTCACTCAGCGCACGCTGCAGTAATTCGCCGACGCCTTCGAAAATCTGCTGCGGGTTGCACACCGCCGGCGACAAAGGCTGGCGCCGGGCGAACGCAAGCAATTGCGAGGATAGCTTGGCGCCGCGTTCGACCGCGGCCAGCGAGGCGCTGACGCGGCGCTGCACGTTGGCATTGTTCGGTTCATGGCGCGCGAGCAGATGCAGATTGCCGGCGATCACTTGCAACAGATTATTGAAATCGTGGGCGACGCCGCCGGTCAGGCCACCAATCGCTTCAAGCTTCTGTGACTGGCGCAACTGCTCTTCAGCCGCCAGCCGCGCCTCGACCTCTTCGCCCACGCGCTGTTCGAGGTTGCGGGTAAATTTGAGCAGGGATTCTTCGGCAATCTTGCGTTCATGAATGTCGATCAGAACGCCGGGGAAGCGCAACGGCGCACCCTGCTCGTCGAACTCACAGGCGCCACTGGCCAACACCCAGGAATAACTGCCGTCACTGCGCCGCACGCGATATTCGGCGTTATACGGCTCACCGGTCTGCACGGAATGGACGACCCGCTCCTGCACCCAGGCGGCGTCATCGGGATGAATGCGCGACTCGGCGATGTCCTGCGGGAGGTCGCTAAGATCCTGATCCGGCGGATAGGAGAACGTGCGGGCGAATCGCTCGTCTGCCGACAACGTATTGTTTTTCACGTCCCAGACAAACGAGCCGAGCAAGGCCCCGGCATTCAGCGCCAGACGCACCCGCTCGTTGTCGGCGCGGTAAGCACTTTCAGCTTCCTGACGCCGGCGTTCGGAGTGCATGAACTCGGTGGTTTCCACCACCATCGCCATCACCCCGGCCGGCTTGCCGTCATCATTGGCCACCGGGCTGTAATACAGGTCCATCCAGACGTCTTCGGGGACGCCATCGCGCAACAACACCAACTCTTTATTGCGAAACGACAAGGTGCCGCCGGCCAGGCAGGTATCGACCACATGCCGGTTGAAATCGGCGACCTCCGGCCAGCCCAGCTCTACCGGTGCACCGAGTAGATACGGGTGCCGACCACCGGCAAATTTCGAATAGGCATCGTTGTAGATCATGTACCCGGCATGGCCCCAGAGCATGACCATCGGCAGCGGCGACGCCAGCATCAGTTGCACCGCGCTGCACAGGCTGGCCGGCCAACTGTTCAGCGGACCGAGTTCAGTATGGCTCCAGTCGAACGCGCAGATGCGCCCGGCCATTTCGCCTTTCCAGCCGTCACAATCATGGCTATCGGATAAAAACTGCATCGACTGACTCAGTGTCCTGTGGTGATTGCCCGATAAATCGCGACGCCATAACGACGCGACGCCCGTCTGTTTCGAGCGCCTCCAGTCGCGTTGGTTTCATATGATATATAGCCGATTTCATCCGCGCCCGGAACCTAAACCCCGATCAGGTGCTTGAGCGGGTGGTAGCCGGTTTTCATTTTGGCGGCGGCGTCGAGAATGGCCTTCTCGATGCCGTTCAGATGCGTGCAGGTCAGCTCGATGGCGGCGCTCTGATTGCCGGCCTCAATGTATTCGATCAGGCGCAGGTGTTCGTTGTCGCGGCAGACCTCATGGCTGTCGTCGTCCAGCGCTGCAGCGTACAACGAAGCGCGGGAGATCAGTTTCTGGAACCAGTCGAGCAGCACCGGGTTATTCAGGCTGCACGCCAGTTTGATGTGGAACTCACCGAGCAGATGGATCAGCCGTTCGTGATCGCCCGCCGCGTGGGCTTCATCTTCCAGCAGCAGGTGTTCGCGCAAATCCTGCATCGCCGCGCTGTCCTTGCGCCGGCACAGTTCGGTAACGATGCCGATCTCGATCAGCCGGCGGGTTTCAAACAGCGAACGGAGCTCTTCATTGCTCGGCAGCGACACCGATGCCCCTTTATTCGGCTCGGTAGTGACCAGTCCATCGGCCTCCAATTGCTTCAATGCCGCGCGCACCGACGTGCGGCTGACATTGAATAATTCGGCCAGCGAGGCCTCACCCAGTTTCATACCCGGGCGCAACGAACGCTTGCTGATCGCCTCGTAAACCCCTTGGTAGACGCGGTCGACCGTGGTTTCCGGTTTCTTTTCGGTCATTTGGGCACTCCTTTAACGTCGAGCAACTGAGTGCCACGCAGGATATAGCCTTCGGCTTCGAGATGCAGGGTCTTGATTGCATGTTGTGTGCGGATCACCCATCGAGGCGGCGTCGCGCTACCTGTCTGCTCGTTGCAAGCAGGACACATGTACCGGGAGGGGGGCGGTGAGCAGGCTCACGCGTACATTTGATCGTTCCCACGCAGTGCGTGGGAAAGATCATTACCGGGTTCAGTCAGTGCCGTACTTCGGCGAACGCGGGCCGTACAGCAGGCCTGCCCGGTGTCCGGCCGAGAGCAGACGATTGCTCGCCACACCGGCAATCGGGTAGCCGGCATCAGTGGAGCTGTTGATGACCTGCTTCACCGCCGCCGAGATCAGCATGCCGACGATACCGCCGGCATTGCTATTGCCGCCCTCTTCGCTCGACGCCCGGGCCGAACCGGTCCACAGCGTCGTGCCACTTTTCAGGTCGACCAGTTTCGCCGTCGCGGTCACTGCCGTTTCGCTGCTGATCACCATGTAGCGCGTACCGTATTCGGTCACGGTGATGTACAGCGCAGCGTCCGCACCGAAAATTTCCTTCAGTTTGCCTGGCGGTGCCTGATGGATGTCGTCCGGGGTGCTCAGACCGTTCTGGCGGAACGTCTCATCAACCAGCGCAATCGGCAGCACGTAGTAACCGGCTTCGGCCAGTGGGAAGGTCACCTGCGACAACAGGCTGTACGACGCCTTCACATCCGGCGAAGTGTTCAGCGGAGGCAGCACCAGAATGGTTTTCGGCCGCGCCTGTTTGTAGGCCGAGTAATCCACGGTCTTGGGCGCAACGCAGCCGCCCAGCACGGTCAGGGCCAGACCGGCGACCAGCAGTTTCAAGGTGCGCGCGATCATTTCGCGTCTCCGGTCTTGGCGTTTTTGAGCAGGAAATCCATGTACGTCCCAGACTCGGGGAACAGGGTTTTCTCGGTTTTGAACTGCTGCACCATCTGGTCGTCCTTGCCCATGCTCAGATAGAGCAGGCCAAGGTGCGCGTGGTAACCCGGCGGTACAGCCTTGCCGGTGGAGCGGATTTTCTGCAGGTCACGTTCCAGCGCTTCGGCCTGGGCTTCTTTCGGCTCTTCGCCTTTGAAGTATTCGTAGACCTGGGGCTCGTAACCTTCCCACTGGTACAGGGTTTGCGGGCCGGGGGCACAACCGGCCAACAAGGCGCTGGCGGCCAGCGTCAGCGCCATCAGCGCGCGCGACAAAGTCAGATTCATGGGTGTTGCTCCTTGCAATGGGCGTCGATCAGTTGCCCGGTTTCCAGGCACCGGCGTTCATGCCATCGACCAGACGATTGATCGCCTCGCGCATGGCCAGATCCAGTACTTTGCCGTTGAGGGTGGAGTCGTAGGCAGCGGTGCCGCCGAAACCGATGATTTCGCGGTTGGACAAGGCGTATTCGCCGGCGCCCTGGGTCGAATAAACCACTTCGGAGGTACTGATATTGACGATATTCAGGTTGACCTTGGCGTAGGCCACCTGAGTCTTGCCACGGCCGAGGATGCCGAACAGTTGGTGATCGCCGGTCTCTTTGCGGCCGAACTCGGTGACGTCGCCGGTCACCACGTAATCAGCACCTTTCAGACGCTGAGCCTGGCCCTTGATCGCCGCTTCCTGCTGGATTTCGCCCATGTTGTCGCGATCCAGCACGCTGAAGCGGTTGGTCTGCTGCAAATGGGTGATCAGGATGGTCTTGGCCTGACCGCCGAGACGGTCGACGCCGTCGGAGAAAATCCCGCGCATATAGCTGGAGCGGTTGTCGAACTTGCCCACGGCCATCGGCACACGAACGCCGGTCCAGACTTGTGTGGCGCTTTCAACCTTGGCCACCGGCAGCGCGCGGGAGCTTTCAGTGGCGCAACCGGCGAGTGTGCCGGCAATCGTGCCGAGCACGGCAATCGCAACGCCTGAGACCAGCATCCGGGAGATCATTCTCACTGAGTATTCCTTTTGAAAAACGGGGATGCCCCGACACGGCAAGGCGCTCGGGAGCTGAAAAGGGGCGGCATTATGACAAAGTGCCATCATTCGCGACAGGCTTTTTTGACGCCAATGAATTGGCCGTCTGAACATAAGCAAAACCCCTGTAGGAGTGAGCCTGCTCGCGATAGCGGTGTGTCATTCACGTTGATGTTGTCTGACACACCGCTATCGCAAGCAGGCTCACTCCTACAAGGGTTGTGTTGATCAGTGGAAATCGCGGCTCTGCACGCGGATGCCATTGAGCAGCGAGCTGAGGTCGCTCAGGCGGCCGGCGATCAGGTGGCGCACTTCGCCTTCGCGCTCCCAGCGGCCGTCGACTTTCAGCAGTTGCGAGCCCACCAGCACTTGCCGTTGACGCTCGGCCAGATCCCGCCAGACCACCACGTTGACGTTGCCGAACTCATCTTCCAGCGTCACGAAGGTCACGCCACTGGCGGTGCCCGGTCGTTGCCGTCCAGTCACCAGCCCGGCGATGCTCACCGGTCGGCCATGTTCGACTTCAAGCAACTCCTGCGAACTGCGGCAGCGCCGGGCTTTGAGTTCGCCGCGCAACAGTGCCAGCGGATGCGGCCCCAACGTGGTGCCGACGGTGCTGTAATCGGCGTGCAGATCCTCGCCAACGCTGGGTTTGGGTAGTACCACCTCCGGCTCCTCCTGACTCGGCAACCCGGCAAACAGGCCCAGCTGTTTTTGCACCCCGGCGACTTCCCAGCGCGCCCGATGCCGATGTCCGGCCAGGCCACGCAACGCCCCGGAATCGGCGAGCAACGCCTGCGCCCGACTGTCGAGCGCCGCCCGCTCGCCCAGGTCGGCGACATCGGCAAATGCCCCGCGCGCCCGCGCCGCTTCGATGCGCCGGGCATCGTCCTCGCGAAAGCCCTTGATCATCCGCAGGCCCATGCGAATCGCCGGTTGCGCCGTCGTGGTGGTTTCCAGGCTGCAATCCCAGTCACTGGCGCGTACGTCGACCGGGCGGATCTGCAATTGATGGCGGCGCGCATCCTGGAGAATCTGGTCCGGACTGTAGAAGCCCATTGGCCAGCTATTGATCAACGCGCAGGCGAACGCCGCCGGTTCGTGGCACTTGAGCCAGCAACTGGCGTAAGTCAGCAAGGCAAAACTGGCGGCGTGGGACTCAGGAAAACCGTAGCTGCCGAAGCCTTTGATCTGCTCGAAAATCTGCGCGGCGAACTCCGGCGTGTAGCCGTTCTTCTTCATGCCGGCGGCGAGGCGTTCCTTGTGCGGTTCCAGTCCGCCGTGGCGTTTCCACGCAGCCATCGAGCGACGCAACTGATCAGCCTCGCCAGGACTGTAATCGGCGGCGACGATGGCGATCTGCATCACCTGTTCCTGAAACAGCGGCACGCCAAGGGTTCTTTCCAGAACAACCTTGAGCTCTGGTGACGGGTAGGTTTCCTCTTCTTCCTTGTTCCGGCGACGCAGATACGGATGCACCATCCCGCCCTGAATCGGTCCCGGGCGGACGATGGCCACCTCAATCACCAGATCGTAGAACTTCGCTGGTCTCAGGCGCGGCAGCATCGACATCTGAGCCCGCGACTCGATCTGGAACACGCCGATGGTGTCGGCGCGGCTGATCATGTCGTAGGTCGGTTTGTCTTCGGCTGGAATCGTCGCCAGGCTCAGATCCAGATTGCGATGGTGGCGCAGCAGGTCGAAGCAGCGGCGAATCGCGCTGAGCATGCCGAGGGCGAGAATATCCACCTTGAGCAGGCCGACTGCATCGAGGTCATCCTTGTCCCACTGAATGATCGTGCGCTCGGCCATGGCGGCGTTCTCCACCGGCACCAGCGTGTCCAGCGGCTGCTCGGAAATCACAAAGCCGCCGGGATGCTGCGACAGGTGCCGGGGGAAACCGATCAACTGCCCGGTCAGGCTCAGCACTCGGCGCAGCACCGGGCTGTCCGGGTCGAAACCGCCTTCGAGCAAACGCGCGACCGGCGGTGTTTCATCGCTCCAGTGGCCGCAGCAGTCAGCCAGTGCGTTGATCTGATCCGGCGGCAGGCCCAACGCCTTGGCCACGTCGCGTACTGCGCCGGCAGCGTGGTAGGTGCTGACCACCGCCGTCAGCGCCGCACGACCACGGCCGTAACGGCGAAACACGTATTGCAGGACTTCTTCGCGGCGCTCGTGCTCGAAGTCGACGTCGATGTCCGGCGGCTCGTTGCGCTCCTTGGACATGAAGCGTTCGAACAGCAGCGTGGTGCGATCCGGGTCGATTTCGGTGATGCCCAAGGCAAAACACACCGCCGAGTTGGCTGCCGAACCACGGCCCTGACACAGAATCTTCTGCTCGCGGGCGAAGTGCACCACATCGTGCACGGTGAGAAAGTAGCTTTCGTAACCGAGTTCGGCGATCAGCTTCAGTTCATCGTCGATCTGCTTGAGCACTTTGGCTTGAGGCCCCTGTGGCCAGCGCCAGGCAATGCCTTCTTCAGTCAGATGGCGCAACCAGGAACTGGCGCTGTGCCCTTCCGGCACCAGCTCTTTCGGATACTGATAACGCAACTCGCCCAGGTCGAAGGTGCAGCGCCGGGCCAGGCTCACCGACTCATCGAGCAAGGCCTGCGGATACAACTCGCGCACGACCTCGACACTGCGTAAATGCCGTTCGCCATTGGGGTGCAAACGTAACCCCGCCTCGGCCACCGGCACGTGATGACGGATCGCAGTCATGGTGTCCTGCAAGGCACGCCGGCCACGGGCGTGCATGTGCACATCGCCGCTGGCCACGGCCGGAATCTGCAACTCGGCGGCCAGCCCCAACAATGCCGCCAACCGCTGCTGATCATCCTGGCCACGATGCAATTGCACTGCCAGCCACAACCGTTCGCCAAAGGTCTGCTGCAGCCAACAACCCTCCTCCACGTCATCAAGCGAGTCCGGCACCCACAACACCAGCAACCCCGGCAACGGCTCGGCGAAGTCTTCGCGCAGCACCTGATACTGGCCCTTCTGCGTGCGCCGTCGGGCGCGGGTGATCAGGCCGCACAGCGCTTGATAGCCCGCCAGATTCTCCACCAGCAGCACCAGTTTCGGGCCGTTTTCGATACGCACTTCGCTGCCGATGACCAGCGGCAGCTCCACCGATTTCGCCGCTTGCCAGGCCCGAACGATCCCGGCCAGCGTGCATTCATCGGTGATCGCCAGTGCCTGATAGCCGTGCTTTTTTGCGCGCTGGAACAGTTCCAGCGCACTGGACGCACCGCGCTGAAAACTGAAGTTCGACAGGCAATGCAGTTCGGCATAACCGTCGTTCATGCAAACCAGCCCTGCAGCCACAGCGGACCGCCCTCACCCACCGCCCGATAAGCCCAGCCCTGCTGACCGGCGCGGTTCTGGATCAGGTAATAATCACGGCGCACGTCGTCACCGTCCCACCAGCCGGATTCGATGCGCTCCGGGCCCATGAGAATCCGCGCCGAACCTTCCGCCACGCTTTGTGGCTCGCCGAGCAACCAGCCCGGACGATGCACGTTCGGCAAGCCTGCGCAGCGTTGTTTATCAACGCCGTGCTGCCACGCGCACTCGGGACGATGATCGGCCTGAAAACGCAACCCCTGCACCGCGTCATCGCCCAAGCGCGCACGCAGGCGTTCGCGCAACTGCTCCCACGGCAAGGTCTGCTGCGGACGGTCGTCGAACAGTTCCTGAAACTGCGGCACGAAACTCGGCAGGTCCTCGGCGCGCAGACGAAAGCCGCGCACGGGCGCCTCGACTTGCACCTGTTCCAGCCGTCCGCGCGCCAGTTCGAAGAGCATCGCCGGATCACGTTCGGCGCTGAGCAGGCCGACCTTGATGATGCTGTCCGGGAGCCCGGCGTGTTCCAGGTGCAGATCGAAACGCTGCACGCCGCTGTCACGCCCGCAGAGGAACGCCGACAGATCGCCGGTCAAACGGCGTAACGGGAACAACAGTGCCTGATGGGACTGCACGTCAAAGTTGAGTTCAATGCGCACATCAAAACGATCCGGCGGCAGGTAAAACGCCAGCGCCAATGGCCGGGCACCGAACAAAGTATCGAGGTGTTTGAGCATCTGCGCTTCGAACCGTCGGGCCAGTGCCTGACGCGGCAGGCTCTGCACCTGACTGAGATTGCGCAGGCCCATGCGCGACAACGCCGTGGCCACCGCTGGCTCCAGACCGACACGGTCGACCGGCAACTGACCGAGGTGATGCTGCAAGGCCTCGCCGTCCGGCACCACCAAGCCGTCATAGGCGTTGGCCAGCACCCGCGCCGCCACGGGATTCGGTGCCGCGACGATGCGATGGCGGAAGCCCAGATCGGTCAGTTCCTGGCGCAGTCGTGCTTCGAACTGCACCCACGAACCGAACAGACCCAGGCTGGATTCGATTTCGAACACCACGGTGCGTGGGTAATGCACGCTGACCTGCGAACTGAAACGGTAGGCCCACGCGGCGAGAAACTGCTGCCAGTGTTCAACCTCGGCGGCCTCGTAATCAGCCGTGGCAAAGCCTTTGCTCATCGCCTGCGCAGCGGTCATCGACTGGCCTGCGCGCAAACCAAGCTTGCGCGCCGCCGGGTTGACCGCTTGCAACACCCGGCGCTGGGCCGGGCCGTTAAGCAGCACCAACGGTTCATCGGGATCGGGACGCTGACGCAGCACGGCGTCCAGGGCCAATTGCGGAAACAGGATACACACCCAGCGCATGGTGACCTCAGTGCCCCACAGCAAAGGCAATCGGTGCCGTACGCGCCAGCCCGCCACGGCACTTGAGTACGCGCAACTGTGCAGGTCTGGCGTCGATGGCAATGCGTAACGCCGCCGGTGACGGGTTGATCGCTTCGCTCAACGGCCGCCAGGCAAACGCCAGGGTCTGACCGGTTTCCGCCGCCACCTGCAAACGGCGCAACGCGCGATCATCAGCCTTGTGCGGCCAGCACAGCACCGCGCCGCAACTGCCCGAACGTAAACATTGTTCCGCCGCCCACAAGGCATCGCGCTCGGTGGCCTGGATCACCGACAACTGGCGCAGATCGACCCCGGCGCTTGCCCACGCCTGCGGGTACGGCACGAACGGTGGCGCCACCAGCACGATGCGCTCGCCCGCCGCCGACAACCGCGCCAGCGTCGGCCAGACCAGCTGCAGTTCGCCGACACCGGGACCGGCCAGGAGGATTTCGCTCAACGCCGCTTCCGGCCAGCCACCGCTGGGCAGTGCCGCGTCCAGCGCGGCGTGGCCGGTCGGTTGCGGGCTGGCGGCCGGTGGCGCAGGCCGGCCTTTCCAGACCTGGCCGCCATTGAACAGCGTATCCAACGCAACGACGGCGCCCATCAGCCTTGCCTCACCAGACCGCAAAATACCCCTTCGATGGCCAGATCCTGATCGTCACGCACGACAATCGGCTGATACGCCGGGTTGCGTGGCAACAGCCGCACTGCATCGCCCAGCCGTTCGAAACGTTTGATGGTGACTTCACCGTCGAGGCGCGCTACGACGATCTGGCCGTTGAGCGCCTCGGGATTGCGCTTCACGCCGACCAGATCGCCGTCGAGAATGCCATCCTCGATCATCGAATCGCCCTGCACCCGCAGCATGTAATCGGGCGTGCGGGAGAACAGCACCGGGTCGAGCAGCAAGCGGCTATGGATGTCGGCATCGGCGCCAATCGGCGCACCGGCAGCGACGCGGCCGAGCACGGGAATGTCGAGCAATTCCGGGCGCGCCGGCTGCCCGAGCAGGCGAATGCCCCGGGCCTGATGCGGATTGACCTCGATAAACCCGGCTTCGGTGAGCGCGAGTACATGCTTGCGCGCCACGCTGCGCGAGGCAAAACCAAAAGCCTCGCTGATTTCAGCGAGGCTTGGGGGCTGACCGTGTTCGGCGATTCGATCGCGGATAAAAGTCAGAATGGCAGTACGGCGGGGAGTCAGGTTCGTCATGGAGTACATTTGTACTCCTGTAGGATTTTCCTGACAAGCACCGCAGGTCGGCCCAGGCCGACGCAGGAGTTGCCGAAGGTTCGGCAGCGCCTGCATTGATCTTCAATGGTCACTTGATCAGGGTGAAGTGGCCTGCCGATACTCGCGTGGCGTAAACCCGGTCGACGCCTTGAACTGGCGCGTGAACGCGCTGTGATCGGTGTAGCCGCATTGCAGCGCCACGTCCGTTATCGGCAGATCGGTGTGCAGCAATCGATGCGCGTGCTCCAGGCGTACTTTCTGGATCATCTGTCGTGGCGTCAGGTGGAATACCCGTTTGCAGTAACGCTCCAGTTGCGCCACGGAAATGCCGGCGATGCGGGTCAGTTCACCGAGGGTCACGCGGCGATTGAAATTCGCGCGAATATGCTCATCGACAGCCGCCAGCCGCTCGAATGCCGGGTGGGTTTCACTGGCCGATTGCAGGTCCACCGAAATCCCCGTCAGACCGATAATCACCCCGTCACGGTTATACAGTGGCTGCTTGTGCGTCAGGCACCACCCCGGTTCGCGGCTGCCGTACAGATGCAGTTCGAGCTGATCCTCCAGCACAAAACCCTCCTCCAGCACCTTGCGATCCTGCTCGGTGTAGCCCGGCCCGAGTTGCGCCGGAAACACCTGCGCGCTGGTCTTGCCCAGTAACGGACGCAAATCCTTCAAGCCACAGCGCTGCACCAGCGTGCGGTTGGCAAGCACGTATCGGGCCTGCACATCCTTGATGAAAATCGCCGCATTGGGGATCACATCAAGCATCGGCAACAACAGCGCCGCGCCGGCCAAGAGTTCCTCCAGTGTCTGCGGACGCTGGCCATTCATGCCTTGAGCCAGGATCGAAAACGCCTGCTGCATCAAAGATTCCCCTCGTAACGTGGACAGACCAAATGCCCGCCATGCGCCGTTCGCCCGCAGATTGCAGCATCGTTCGCGGCGTGTCGAGGGCCATGTTTTATCGGCGTCATTGTGCTGATTTCGTCATCGAAGCCAGCAAAAAACATCAATCGCCGCGAGGTCGATGAGTTCAAAGTCTGGCCGTCCCAGTGACACAACTGCCTATCCAATAACTCACAAGAAGGCGATGCCATGTCAGGCCAAGGCAAGTTCAAAAAACAGCTTTCACTGATCGACCTCACATTTATCGGGCTGGGGGCGATCTTCGGTTCCGGCTGGTTGTTCGCGGCCAGTCATGTGTCCGCCATTGCCGGGCCGGCGGGGATTTTTTCCTGGCTGCTGGGCGGCTTCGCCGTGTTGTTGCTGGGCATCGTCTATTGCGAACTCGGCGCTGCACTGCCGCGTGCCGGCGGCGTGGTGCGTTATCCGGTTTACTCCCACGGGCCGTTGCTCGGCTACTTGATGGGTTTTATCACCCTGATTGCGTTTTCCAGTCTGGTCGCGATTGAAGTGGTCGCTTCGCGCCAATACGCAGCGGCGTGGTTTCCCGAGCTGACCAAGGCTGGCAGCGGCGATCCGACGATCCTCGGGTGGATGGTGCAGTTTGGTCTGCTCTGCATTTTCTTCCTGCTCAACTACCGCAGCGTGAAGACCTTCGCCAAGGCCAACAATCTGGTCAGCGTGTTCAAATTCATCGTGCCGCTGCTGGTGATCGGGGTGCTGTTCACCTTCTTCAAACCGGCCAACTTCGAGGTGCAAGGCTTTGCCCCGTTTGGCCTGTCCGGCGTCGAGATGGCCGTGTCGGCGGGTGGCATCATTTTCGCGTATCTGGGCCTGACGCCGATCATCTCGGTGGCCAGTGAAGTGAAAAATCCGCAGCGCACCATTCCCATTGCGTTGATCCTCTCGGTGCTGCTGTCGACACTGATTTACGTGCTGCTGCAAATGGCGTTTCTCGGCAGCATCCCGACGGAAATGCTCGCCAACGGCTGGGCCGGAATCAGCAAGGAATTTGCCCTGCCGTACCGCGACATCGCGCTAGCGCTGGGCGTGGGCTGGCTGGCGTATCTGGTGGTCGCCGATGCGGTGATCTCGCCAAGCGGCTGCGGCAACATCTACATGAACGCCACCCCGCGAGTGATCTACGGCTGGGCGCAGACCGGCACCTTCTTCAAGGTCTTCACCCACATCGACGAAAAATCCGGCATCCCACGTCCGGCGCTGTGGCTGACCTTCGCCCTGTCGGTGTTCTGGACGTTGCCGTTCCCGTCGTGGGAGGCGCTGATCAACGTGGTCTCCGCCGCGCTGGTATTGAGCTATGCCGTGGCGCCGGTGTCGGTGGCTGCGCTGCGCCGCAATGCGCCGGACATGCCACGGCCGTTCCGGGTCAAGTGCATGGGCGTGCTCGGGCCGGTGTCGTTCATCATCGCCGCGCTGATCGTCTACTGGTCGGGCTGGAGCACCGTGTCGTGGCTGCTCGGTCTGCAGATCCTGATGTTCGTGGTGTATCTGCTGTGCGGTCGATTTGTGCCAACCGCCCACTTGAATCTGGCGCGCCAGGTGCGTTCCTCGGCGTGGCTGATCGCCTTCTACGCGGTGACCATTGTGCTGTCGAAACTCGGCACCTTCGGCGGCCTCGGCATCCTCGCCCATCCATTCGACACCCTTGTCGTCGCGGCATGTGCCACCGGCATTTACTACTGGGGCGCGGCGACCGGTGTACCGGCGCATCTGCTGCGCCTGGAAGAGGACGACGAGGAAAGCGAAATCGCTGCCCCCGCCTCGACCGTCTCTGCGCGCCCTGCTGGCGCCTACTGAAATCATCCAACGGGACATGTTCATGAAACGAGTACACGTGATTGATTCCCACACCGGCGGTGAACCGACACGCCTGGTAATGAACGGCTTCCCCGAGCTGCCCGGCAACAGCATGGTCGAGAAGCGCGATGCGCTGCGCACTCAACATGATCAATGGCGCCGCGCCTGCCTGCTGGAACCGCGCGGCAATGATGTGCTGGTCGGGGCGTTGTATTGCGAACCGGTCTCGGCGGACGCCACTTGCGGGGTGATCTTCTTCAACAACGCCGGCTACCTCGGCATGTGCGGCCACGGCACCATCGGCCTGATCAACTCGCTGCAGTACCTGGGGCAAATCGAACCGGGCGAGCACAAAATCGACACCCCGGTCGGCCCGGTCAGCGCCACGTTGCATGACGACGGAACCGTCACCCTGGGCAACGTCCCCGCTTATCGCCATCGCAAACAGGTGCCGGTGGATGTACCGGGTTACGGCCGCGTATTCGGCGACATCGCCTATGGCGGCAACTGGTTCTTCCTCGTTTCCGAGCACGGCCAGACGCTGACCATGGACAACGTCGAACACCTCACGGCGTACACCTGGGCGATGCTCAAGGCCCTCGAAGACCAAGGCATTTACGGCGAGGACGGCGCGGTGATCGATCACATCGAACTGTTCGCCGATGACGATCAGGCCGACAGCCGCAACTTCGTCATGTGCCCCGGCAAAGCCTACGACCGCTCCCCGTGCGGCACCGGCACCAGCGCCAAACTCGCCTGTCTGGCCGCCGACGACAAGCTGCAACCCGGCGCAACCTGGGTGCAGGCAAGCATCACCGGCAGCCAGTTCGAAGGCCGCTTCGAATGGGACGGCGAACGAGTGCGCCCGTTCATCACCGGCCGCGCTTACATGACCGCAGACAGCACCTTGCTGATCGACGAAGCAGACCCGTTCGCGTGGGGCATCTGAACCGCCACGCTGACTTTTCACCTCAATTTGAATGATGTGCCAAGGAGTTAAAACAATGAGCGACAACATCTTCACCGGTTGCATGCCGGCCCTGATGACCCCGTGCACCGCCCAGCGCAAACCGGACTTCGATGCCTTGGTGGCCAAGGGTCGCGAGCTGATCGATATCGGCATGAGCGCCGTGGTTTATTGCGGCTCGATGGGTGACTGGCCGCTGCTGACCGAAGCCGAGCGTCAGGAAGGCGTGGCGCGTCTGGTCGCGGCAGGCATTCCGACGATCGTGGGCACTGGCGCGGTGAACTCACGCGAAGCGGTTTCCCACGCGGCCCATGCGGCGAAAGTCGGCGCGCAGGGTTTGATGGTGATTCCCCGCGTGCTGTCTCGCGGCGCTTCGGTCACCGCGCAAAAGGCCCATTTCGCCGCGATTCTGCAAGCCGCGCCAAATTTGCCGGCGGTGATCTACAACAGCCCTTACTACGGCTTTGCCACCCGCGCTGACCTGTTCTTCGAACTGCGCCGCGAGTACCCGAACCTGATCGGTTTCAAAGAATTCGGCGGTGGCGCCGACCTGCGTTACGCCGCCGAAAACATCACCTCCAAGGACGATGACGTGACCTTGATGGTCGGCGTCGACACGCAAGTGGTGCACGGTTTCGTCAACTGTAACGCCACCGGCGCCATCACCGGTATCGGCAACGCTCTGCCCCGCGAGGTGCTGCAACTGGTCGCGCTGAGCAAGCAAGCGGCCAAAGGTGACGCCAAGGCCCGGCGTCAGGCGCGGGAACTGGAATCGGCGCTGGCGGTGCTGTCGTCGTTCGATGAGGGCTGCGATCTGGTGCTGTATTACAAACACCTGATGGTGCTCAACGGCGACAAGGAATACACCCTGCACTTCAATGAAACCGATGCGTTGAGCGACTCGCAGCGGCGGTATGCCGAGAAGCAGTATTCGCTGTTCCGTCACTGGTACGAGAACTGGTCGGCGGAACAGAACTTCGCCTGACACCTCAGCCTCACCTGCCGCGATGCGTAGTGCTACGCGGCAGGCATTTCCCTTTTTATCAGGAAGACACCATGACTCTGACGGGCCACATGCTGATCGGGCAGCACTCGGTTGCGGGTAATCGCGAGGCTATTCGCGGGATCAATCCGGCTACGAATGAAACGCTGGAACCGGGGTACGCCGGTGGATCGGCCGAGCATGTCGATCAGACCTGCGCCCTAGCCTGGGCCGCGTTCGATATTTATCGCGAGAAAGCGCTTAATGTCCGCGCCGAATTCCTGGAAAGCATTGCCGAAGAAATCGAAGGGCTCGGCGATGAACTGATCGACCGCGCCCACGCGGAAACCGGCCTGCCGCACGCGCGTCTGCTAGGTGAACGCGGGCGTACTTGCCAACAACTGAGAATGTTCGCCCGCACGGTCCGCGCCGGTGAATGGCTGGATGTGCGTGTCGATAGCGCGCAGCCGCAACGCCAGCCGTTGCCGCGCGCCGATCTGCGTCAGCGGCAGATCGCGCTGGGGCCGGTCGCGGTGTTTGGCGCGAGCAATTTCCCGCTGGCGTTCTCCGTGGCTGGCGGTGACACCGCATCGGCGCTGGCCGCCGGTTGCCCGGTGATCGTCAAGGCGCACAGTGCGCATCCCGGCACCAGCGAACTCGTCGGCCGCGCAGTCGCTCGGGCGGTAAAAACCTGTGGTTTGCCGGAAGGCGTGTTCTCGTTGCTGTACGGTTCCGGCCGCGAAGTGGGCATTGCGCTGGTCACTGATCCACGGATCAAAGCAGTGGGTTTCACCGGCTCGCGCAGCGGCGGTCTGGCGCTGATGCAAGCCGCGCAAGCGCGGCCCGAGCCGATTCCGGTGTACGCGGAAATGAGTTCGATCAATCCGGTGTTGCTGTTTCCAGCGGCGTTGGACAATCGCACGCAGGCGTTGGCAGAAGGGTTTGTGGCGTCGCTGACATTAGGCGCGGGCCAGTTTTGCACCAATCCGGGCTTGGTGATTGCATTGAAAGGACCGGCGTTGGACACGTTCATCGCCGCCACCGCCGAGCTGATTCAACGCAGCCCCGCGCAGACGATGCTGACACCCGGCATCTTCAGCGCTTACGAATCGGCCGTGAATGCACTGGCCGAAAATGCCGCTGCGCGCATCACCGGCATCGGTCAGACCGGCAACGGCCCGAATCAATGCCAGGCCCATGTATTCGTGACCGAAGCCGCCGACTTTCTCGCCGATCACCGCCTGCAAGCCGAAGCCTTCGGTGCGGCGGCGCTGATCGTGCAATGCAGCAATGAAGCGCAAATACGCCAGGTCGCCGAACACCTGGAAGGCCAGTTGACCGCCACGTTACAACTCGACGAGCAAGACCTGGAACAGGCGCGTGCATTGTTGCCGACGCTGGAACGCAAGGCCGGCCGGTTGCTGGTCAACGGCTGGCCAACCGGCGTCGAGGTGTGTGACGCGCTGGTGCATGGCGGGCCTTTCCCGGCCACCTCCGACGCCCGTACGACTTCGGTCGGGACCGCGGCGATCCTGCGTTTCCTGCGCCCGGTGTGCTATCAGGATTTCCCCGACAGCTTGTTGCCTGACGCACTGAAACACGGCAATCCGCTGCAATTGCGCCGTCTGCTCGATGGGCAAAGGGAAGCGCAGCACCATGACCAATAACGTCTCCCACGACATCGCTGTAGTCGGCGCCGGCATCATCGGCGTCGCCTGCGCACTGCGCCTGGCTCGCCAAGGGTTGCGCGTGGTCGTCATCGATCAGCAGCCACCCGGCCATGGCGCCTCGTTCGGTAACGCCGGGCATCTGGCGACCGAGCAGGTGTTTCCGATTGCAGACGCGTCCATCCTCAAGCGCCTGCCGGCCATGCTGATGGACCCGATGGGGCCGTTGCGCCTGGACTGGAAATACCTGCCGCGTGCGCTGCCATGGTTCACCCGCCTGCTGCTGAATCTGCGCCCGACGCCTTTTCAGAACACCGTGGCAGGTTTACGCGCGCTCAATGAAGACAGCCTGGACGCCTGGCAGCGCTTGCTCGCCGACATCCAGAGGCCGGACTTGCTGAAGATCGATGGTTCGCTGCTGGTGTTCGAACGCCCCGAATCGCGTCAGGCCATCCAGGCATTACAGGCTCGCCTGCATCAGCAGCAAGTCCCGGTCGATTACTGGCAGGCCGGCGCCATCCGCGAAACCGCGCCGCAACTCAGTGAACAGATCCAGGGCGGTTTGTTCTTTCCACGCACCGGGCACTTTATCGATCCCTTCCGCGTGGTGTGCGAACTGGTCGAAGCGGCCAAGGCCAGTGGCGTGAGTTTTGTCCAGCAAGAGGTTCAGGGCGGCTACGTGCAGGAGCACGGCGTTACGCTGACCACCGGCAATGGCGGCCTGACTGCCAGCCGCGTCCTGATCGCCTGCGGCGCACATTCAGCAAAACTCACCGCCGCCCTCACCGGCAAAAAAGTCCCACTGGACACCGAGCGCGGCTATCACCTGATGCTGCCGCAGGAACATGACCGACTGCCCTTCCCCGTCACCTCACTGGAGCGCAAGTTCATCATGACGCCGATGTCCGAAGGCTTGCGCCTGGCCGGCACCGTCGAGTTCGCCGGGCTGGAAAAGCCAGCGAGCATGGAACGCGCGTGGCAATTGCACCGGTTGAGTCAGGGCTTGTTTCGCAAGGATCTGAGCGCTGAAGCAGCGACGCCGTGGATGGGTTTTCGACCGTCGTTGCCGGATTCGTTGCCGGTGATTGATCAGGTCTGTGAGGGCAAGGTGTTGCTTGCGTTTGGGCATCAGCATTTGGGGCTGACGCAGGCGGCGGTGACGGCGGAGATGGTGGTGCGGATGGTTTTGCCTGCGACTGCAAAAGAGGCCTGCCGGCTACCACTCAACGAACATTACAGGCTCGATCGTTTCTGAAAGGAAGTCTCTGACCCACCAGCCTGCTTTCCGGCGCAGGCTGGTGGCCGCGCACTGGCAGATCGGCAGGCGTTACAAAGGCATTAACCAGTGCCGCTCAATGGTCCATCCCAGAAAAACCCTCGCGCCCTCTTCTTTCTGGCGACTCAACGTCAGCCGATGCCCGGCAGCGGCAACACGCAAGCCAATCATGGCAGGCAGAAACCTTTCGCGGAATTCGCTGGATTGCGCTGCAAAATGCGATTCGAGGCTGTTGAGTGCAGCACGCAAGAGCTCGCCATCCAGCATCGACAAGTAAAACATCATCTGACGCCAGGCATA
Organism: Pseudomonas neuropathica; assembly: GCF_015461835.1. Lineage (GTDB taxonomy): Bacteria > Pseudomonadota > Gammaproteobacteria > Pseudomonadales > Pseudomonadaceae > Aquipseudomonas > Aquipseudomonas neuropathica. The sequence goes on from NZ_JACOPX010000001.1 coordinate 278,832, forward strand.
CGCCGTGTTTTTCAACATCACCAGACGCGCATGGTAATGCGTGATGTGCATTTGTTGCCGCTTGCAAATCCACTCGAAGCACGCCAGCGCCAGCGCGCTCAAACGATGATGCAGCAGTGTTTTCAGGTTCAATTCGCCGAACAGGAGCGCGAGGTTTTGCGTCGTCAGAATCTGCTGCTGTTCGAGTATCGTGCCGTTGATCGCTGGCCGCCACGTGCCAAAGGTGGCGTTTGCACGCTGCGCGCACAGCGTCGCCAATGCATCACGGCTGTTGCTTCTGCGCCGTGATCGGCGCTGATCGGGAAGGCCTGCCAGGCCATCCGTATCAATGTCGTAATAACGAGCGTAAAGCGTCCCGGCCATAAATCTGGCCGATTGCCTGGCCGCTCTCGCGAACTTGTTGGAGAAAGCGCCCATGAAAATGTCAGCCGCCACCTCATCGACGAAAGGAAGATCCAGCTTCGCCGTTTCAGCCAGTGAAACAAACTCCTGCAGTAGCTTGTTCGGAAGAATGGCCTGCGGAAACGCCGACAGGGTCATTGCAGAGGCCTCGACCAACGCCTGTCTGGCACCCGTGGCGGAAATAGCACTCGCCTCACGCTCACCCTCTAAAGCCGCGACCCACGGCAGCTCGGCAATTTTGACCTGACTTTGCAGGTTAAGCAGCAGCAACGAGCGCCGACGACGGAAGGCGCGATACGTTGCACCCGCCAACGACTGCAGCATCCCGTCCCGGTATACGCTGCTACAAATTTGCGCTGTCATTGCAGGCAGAACCTGCGCCACGGTATCGGCGGATGAGATCAAGCCATGATCAATCAACTCGGCAATGGTCCCCTTGCGGCAACGCTCGAGGCGGCGGCGAACCGCAGGCGGAATCATCGCTCCAAGGGTCAGACGGTGACGCTTCGCCTCCTCATCGGTGATCGGTTCAAGCAGCGGCGAAAAGTCACTGACGCCGTCCGAACCCGGGTAACTTGCCAGACGTGCCGAGACAGCGCGGGCGATCAAATGATGCCCGGGGGCCGCCACATGTTGGCGCTGCTCTGCTCGTTTAAGGGAATGTGCCACGGAATCGGGATGCCCGTGTTTGGCCACAAAGTCATCAACAATGCGCCGGATGCGACCGACCTGGCGGCCCGTTAATGATGCTTGATCGCGCAAACACTGACCGAGCAACGCAAACAGTTCCGCCGCCCGGGTCTTGAAGGGACCGTTGACGCGGCGCTCAACGCTACAGTTCCGAGCGATCTGCGCCTCGAGTGCCGTTGCGCGTTCGAACCAGCCTTCAGGATAGTGTTTGCAGGGCCAGCCATCCTGACAGGTCAAAAGAAACAGTGAGACCGCAGCATCGTAGAGAGGCAGACGATTTTCAACTACATGCTTTTGGACGGCCAGACGCGGTTGAGCCAATTGCCGGTTCAGCCGCTGCCTGACACTGGTGCTATCAAAAACATGCACCTCAGCCGTGGACATCGGCCGCTCGTCAACGGCAGTCGGGAAGAAACGCAGGCGATCGAAGAAAGGCGCGATCCGCTCGATCAGCGTTCGCGCCTCGTCAGTACGCTGATGCCGCAAAAGCCATGACACTGTCAGCAGTGCGGCTTCCTCCGGAACGTCAATCTGATAGGTTCCGTTCGCCAAACGCTCTTGCAGCGTCGCGACGCCCACATCCGACAGATGCCAGATATTGAGATCGAACCGTTCATGACCAGCGCGAATACCGGGGATCGACGCGGCCAAGTGACGTTCATAGGCAGTCAAAGCACCACCGGCCGGAAGTTGCCCGGTGGCAAATCCACCCGTCGCCACGTCCAGCGTGACCCACTGCGGCAAATCGGCGAACGGTACACGTGAACCGTACTGTGCGCTGCCCTGCATCAGGTGTTCGACCACCCGCTGCCAGCGCTCGACCCGGTCGCGTGCCTGCGGGTCAGCGTCGCGCTGTGTAGCGGTCAATGCTCGTGAGAGCTGGAACACCGCATAACCTGCATTCACGCCATCGTGCTCGCCGAACTCACCGTCGTCCCTGGACATACTTCCTTGTGACCCTGCAATGTAATGGGTCCGGGGGCTGGATTCGAACCAGCGCCCACCCGGTTAAGAGCCGAGTGTTCCACCGCTGAACTACCCCGGAACAGAGCGCGCATTGTCGACCAGCCACGAAGGAATGTGAAGCCGGTGTCTGTTGCGAGACAATTCGCGAGCACGAGCTGAAACGAGCACGCCGTTACTATCTTCGGGGACCGGTCCTGTCACTCTTGAGCTCGTATCGAGGCGCGTCCGTCATGGCAGTCTTTCTCTGTTTAATGGCGTCCGTCGTAGACGTTCAGCCCGATAGGAATAGGCAATGCTCGAAGATAAACCGGCATAGGTGCCCCGTTTGCTGATCGCTACCATGGACTCAGACCTGACCCAATGGGAGCTCGACATGACTCACGCTAAAACCCTGTTCATCACCGGCGTCAGCAGCGGTTTCGGCCATGCGCTGGCCAAAGAAGCCATTGCCAACGGCCACCGTGTCATCGGCACTGTGCGCAATGAAACAGATCTGGAAAACTTCCAGGCACTGTCCCCGGACAACGCTTACGGGGTGGTGTTGGACGTCACTGATTTCGAGCGGATCGACAGCGTCGTTACGCAGGTCGAAGCCACTCACGGTCCGGTCGACGTTTTGGTCAACAACGCCGGATATGGCCACGAAGGCATTTTCGAAGAATCACCGCTGCAAGACATGCGTCGTCAATTCGACGTCAACGTGTTCGGCGCGGTGGCGGTGATCAAAGCGTTTCTGCCCTTCTTTCGCCAGCGTCGTGCGGGGCATATCCTCAATATCACCTCCATGGGTGGCAGCATTACCATGCCGGGCATCGCTTACTACTGCGGTAGCAAATTTGCGCTCGAAGGGATCTCCGATACCCTGAGCAAGGAGCTGCAGCCGTTCAACATCTTCGTCACTGCCGTCGCACCGGGTTCGTTCCGCACGGATTGGGCGGGCCGTTCGATGCAACGCACCGCGCGCAGCATTGCCGACTATGACGCCAGTTTCGATCCGATCCGCAAAGCCCGCGAAGAGAAAAGCGGCAAGCAACTCGGCGACCCGCAAAAGGCTGCCCAAGCGATGCTGCAGATCATCGCCAGTCCGACACCACCGGCCCATTTGCTATTGGGCAGTGACGCCTTGCGTCTGGTCCGTGACAAACTGAAAAATGCTGCCAGCGAGATTGACCAATGGGAAGCGCTGAGCCGGTCCACCGATCATTGAGAGAGGATGTGATGACGCAGGTCGATGCAGGCACCGCGCGCATGGTGCAGCTCATGAAAGCCCTCGCACCGATCGAGGGCTACAACCTCAGCGCCCTCGAAGGCGTGCGCTTCCTGCGTTCGAATCGCCCCCTGACGCGCACCCCGGTGCTGTATGACCCCGGCATCGTGATTCTCTGCCAGGGCCGCAAACGCGGCTATCTGGGAGAGGACACCTACGTCTATGACGCCCAGCATTATCTGGTGGTCTCGGTGCCGATCCCCTTCACCATGGAGACCGATGCCACTGAGACCGAGCCGATGCTCGCGATCTACATGCACCTCGATTTCCAGTTGGCCAGTGGGTTGATGCTGCAAGTGGATGACGTGCATGGCCCAAGCGATGCCCCGCCAAAAGGTATGTATGCCTCGCCGATGGACGCTTCACTGCGGGCAACCACCCTGCGTTTTCTGGAAGCGATGAGCGTTGCCGGCGAAGCGCAAATCCTCGGGCCGGCACTGTTGCGGGAAATCTATTACCGCATCCTGACCGGCGAGCAAGGTGGCTCCATGCGCGCCGCGCTCAACCGGCAGGGACATTTCGGCAAAGTGAGTCGTGCGATCCGCAAGATCCATAGTTGTTATCAACAGCGACTCGACGTCGAGCAACTGGCCCATGAAGCGAGCATGAGCGTGCCGAACTTCCACCTGCACTTTCGCAGCGTGACCGACACCTCACCCATGCAGTATTTGAAGTCGACGCGTTTGCATCAGGCGCGCCTGTTGATGTTGCGCCAGGCCATGAGTGCGTCGGCAGCCGCCTTCAACGTGGGCTATGAAAGTGCTTCGCAATTCAGTCGCGAGTTCAAACGCTTCTTCGGCAGGACGCCACAGGCAGAGATCGAATGGATGAAGGCAACGTATGCACTGCCATTGCCAACCACACCGTCGGAGTATGTTTCGTCGCATTGACGGTCACGCCACAAACGAAAAGCCTGCTTTTCAGGGCAGGCTTTTTTCGTTGTGTGTAGCGGTGAGCGCTGAAGGTGCACTAGTCGTAAAACGCCTCAACCAACACCCGACTCCCCACAAAAAAACTGTCCGCCACCAAGCGCAACGGCTGCACATCCAGGTCACTGGCCTTGTCGCCAATCAACTGCTGAAAATGCCGATACACCGCTGCGTACTCACCCTCCTCCGACACCGCTTGGCGCACACCGTCAATGCTCAACAACGCGCCGCCGTTATCCAGGCGCAACACGCCTTCAGCGCAACGCACCTCGATACTCCACAGCTCATCATGCCCATGGTCGAAGTCGAACTCCGCACGCACATCGAGTTGATGCGCATCAGCCATTTTGATCGACGCAGCAATCGGCGACTGGCAGTTGCTCGGTACGCGCAGTTCAGCCGATTCGACAAACAACGGTAGTGCCAGCAAATGAGTGACGATCGACAAGGCATTGATGCCCGGATCGAATACGCCGAGGCCGCCGGGTTGCCAGATCCAGGCCTGACCGGGGTGCCATTTGCGCACGTCTTCTTTCCAGTCGATCTGCACGCTTTGCAGGGTGCGCGAGGCGAGCCAGTCGCGGGCGGCTTCGATGCCTGGCGCGTAGCGTGAGTGCCAGGCAAACAAGGCGCTGACGCCCTGCCCGGCAGCCTGATCGACCAGCGCCAGCGCCTCGCCCAAGGTGGCACACGGCGGTTTTTCCACCAGCACGTGCTTGCCGGCGGCCAGTGCTTGCTGCACCAGCGCAAAACGACCTTGCGGCGGCGTACAGAAGGCAATCGCATCCACCGGCGGACCGTTTTCCAGCAACTCGCTCAAGGACTGGAAGTTCTCCACGCCCGCGCAGGGTTTGCCTTGAGTGGCGACGGAGACCAAGTGGAAAGCGGGATTGGCGTTGATCGCCGGGACGTGTTGATCCTGGGCGATCTTGCCGTAGCCCACCAGACCGAGACGGATTGGTTGCATCAATGACTCCTGTTTTGATTTTGTTGTCGTCAGTGAACCGGGAGATTACCTGCAAACGCCACGAGCGTCTGTCCGCGCAATGTCACAACGACGCACAGGATCAGGCAAGGATTGCACAGGAATGCACTACTGCCCGCGGCCCTGAAAAAGCAACAATGCCTTACCACAAACCGATTGAGGATGTTCCCATGCTTGTTCAAGCCTACGGTGCCCACGCTGGCGACAAACCCCTTGAGCCGATGCAGATCAACCGCCGCGCGCCGGCCGCCCATGATGTGCAGATCGATATCGCGTTCTGTGGCATCTGCCATTCCGACCTGCACCAGGTACGGGCGGAATGGGCCGGTACGCAGTTCCCGTGCGTACCGGGGCACGAAATTGTCGGTCGTGTTTCGGCTGTCGGCGCGCACGTCGCGGATTTCAAAGTCGGTGATCTGGTCGGCGTCGGTTGCATCGTCGACAGCTGCAAACATTGCGATGACTGCGAAAGCGGGCTGGAGAATTACTGCGACGGCATGATCGGCACTTACAACTTCCCGACCCCGGATGCACCGGGCTGGACGCTGGGCGGCTACTCGCAAAACATCGTCGTGCATGAACGCTACGTGCTGCGCATCCGTCATCCCGAAGCGCAACTGGCCGCCGTCGCACCGCTACTGTGTGCCGGCATCACCACCTACTCGCCGTTGCGCCACTGGAATGCTGGCCCGGGCAAAAAAGTCGGTGTGGTCGGCATCGGCGGCCTCGGCCACATGGGCATCAAACTGGCCCACGCCCTGGGCGCCCACGTTGTGGCGTTCACCACCTCCGAATCCAAACGCGAAGCGGCCAAAGCGCTGGGTGCCGATGAAGTGGTGGTGTCGCGTAATGCCGAAGAAATGGCCGCCCACGCCAAGAGTTTCGACTTGATCCTCAACACCGTCGCGGCGCCGCACGATCTCGACGCATTCTTGGTGCTGCTCAAGCGTGATGGCGCGTTGACGCTTGTCGGTGCGCCGGCCACCTCGCACCCGTCGCCGAATGTGTTCAACCTGATCATGAAGCGCCGCACGATTGCCGGCTCGATGATCGGCGGCATTCCGGAAACTCAGGAAATGCTGGATTTCTGCGCCGAGCACGGCATCGTTTCCGACATCGAACTGATCCGCGCCGACCAGATCAACGACGCATACGAGCGCATGCTCAAGGGTGACGTGAAGTATCGTTTCGTGATCGATAACGCAACGTTGGCCGGCTAAACCTCAGCGCCCATTGGCCATTAAGCTCGGCCAATGGGCCATTGAATTCCGTCGCCGGGATTTGACAGGCCCGGCGTTGCTCGCCAGAGTCGCACCCCTTTGCCTGCCATTAAGGGGTTGCCGTTGAACGAACAGACATTGTCCATGCGCCTCGAGCGCGTGGCTGCCCACGTACCTGCCGGTGCGCGACTGGCCGATATCGGCTCGGATCACGGCTATCTGCCGGTGGCACTGATGCGTCGTGGTTTGATCACTGCGGCGGTGGCTGGCGAGGTTGCGGCGACGCCGTTCCACGCGGCCGAACGCACCGTGCGCGAGAACGATCTGCAACAGCACATCAGCGTGCGCCTGGCTGATGGTCTGGCGGCGATCAAAGCCTGCGATGGCATCACCGCCGTCAGCGTCTGCGGCATGGGCGGCGAAACCATCCGCGACATCCTCGACAGCGGCAAGGCTCACCTCAGCGGCCAGGAACGTCTGATCCTGCAACCCAACGGCGGTGAACAACCCTTGCGCCAGTGGCTGATGGAAAACGGCTACCGCATCCTCAGCGAAGAAGTGCTGCGGGAAAACCGCTTCGACTACGAAATCATCGTCGCCGAACGTGCCGAACCGGTGACCTATACCGACAAGGAGCTGTACTTCGGCCCCTTGCAGATGCAGGCCCGCAGCCCCGCATTCCTGACCAAGTGGCAGCACAAACTCCGCCACAAGCAAAAGACCCTGAGCCATCTCGCTCGCGTGCAGCACAATCTGCCTGAGCAAAAGCTGCAGGACATCACCCGACAAGCACGCTGGATTAACGAACTGCTGGCCTGAGCGCCAGCGTTTCGCGCCAGGATAACCTGAATCTTCACGCCCTCATTTGATACACCACATCACAAATGATGTACCTCAAGCCCCATTTATCAATTCCCGCCTGCCTCTTAAAGTCCTCTCCAACAGCCGCCCATCACTCCGACGGGCCAGCGACTGGAGATACCCCAAATGCCTTTCATCAGCGTACGTATCACTCGTGACGGCGTGACCCGGGAGCAGAAAACCCAGGTCATCAAGGAAATCACCGAAACGATGGAGCGGGTGCTGCACAAGGATCCGAAACTCACCCATATCGTGATCGAAGAAGTCGACACCGATAACTGGGGTTATGCCGGCATCACCACCACCGAGTATCGCCAACAGTTGGCGGACTCGCAGTCATGAACCGGGCCGTGAAAATCGATTTCGTCTCGGATGTCGTTTGCCCCTGGTGCGCGTTGGGCGCCACCGCTCTGGAGCAAGCGATCCGCAACCTGGCAGGCGAAGTCGACGTGGAACTGACCTACAAACCGTTCGAACTGAATCCGGACATGTCCGCCGAAGGTGAACACGCCATCGAACACATGATGCGCAAATACGGGCGCAGCGCTGAGCAAGTGGCGGACCGTAACGCAATGATCATCGAACGCGGCGAGCAGATCGGTTTTCACTTCGACCTGGAAAAACGCAGCCATTTCCACAACACCTTCGACGCCCATCGACTGCTGTTCTGGGCCGCCACACAAGGACGTCAGCGTGAGTTGAAGCGGGCCTTGCTCAAGGCTTACTTCACTGACGGCAAGAACCCGAATGACCACGCCACGCTGGTGACGCTGGCAGAAGCAGTCGGACTCGACGGCCCGCGTGCGCAAGCGCTTCTGGCCACCGCTGAGTTCAGCCAGCCAGTGCGCGAACTCGAACGGTTTTATCAGCAACGCGGCATCGATTCGGTTCCGGCCGTGGTGATCGACGACAAACAGGTCATCCCCGGTTCCCAATCCGTTGCTTATTACGAGCAAGCGCTACGTCAGGCAGCACAGGTTGCGGCTCACGCCTGACCTTCGAAATCCGTTTATTCAAACCATCCAGATTGCATGAGGAAACATCATGAGCACGTCCAAGAAAGTTGTAGTGATTACCGGCGCCTCGCAAGGCATTGGCGCAGGCCTGGTCAAGGGATTCCGTGAGCGCGGCTATCAGGTGGTCGCGACCTCCCGCTCGATCAAACCGTCCACTGACCCGGACATTCTCGCCGTCGCCGGTGACATCGCCGACCCGCAGACCGCCGAGCGCGTGATCCGTGAAGCCGTCGCACATTTCGGCCGTATCGATACGCTGGTCAACAACGCCGGGATATTTGTCGCCAAGCCTTTCACTGAATACAGCAAGGAAGACTACGCACAAGTGGTGGCGACCAACATGAGCGGCTTCTTCCATATCTCGCAACTGGCGATTGCCGAAATGGAGAAAAACGCCAGCGGCCATATCGTCAGCGTCACCACCAGCCTGGTCGACCACGCGATTGACGGCGTACCGTCGGTGCTCGCTTCGCTGACCAAGGGTGGCATCAACGCGGCGACCAAGTCTCTGGCCATCGAGTACGCCAAGCGTGGTATTCGGGTCAACGCGGTATCGCCCGGCATCATCAAAACGCCGATGCACGGCGAAGAAACTCACGCCGCCCTCGGCAGCCTGCACCCGGTCGGGCATATGGGTGAGATCGACGACATCGTGCAGGCGATCCTCTACCTGGACGGCGCGAACTTCGTCACTGGCGAAATCCTCCATGTCGACGGTGGTCAAAGCGCTGGCCATTGACTCCTCCCTGCTGCATCGTCGGTGTGTACCGGCGGTGCCGCTTCATGAGATAAGCCTGAAGATGAACCGTCAGTTGATCCTCAGGCTTATCCCATGAAGCGCCACTTTGAAGACTTGCAGTTAGGCAGCATCGAACTCTTTTGCCTCGCCGCTGAAGCCGGCAGTTTCACCGCCGCCGCCCAGCTTGCGGGTGTGACGCCGGCAGCGGTGAGCCGGTCGATTTTGCGTCTGGAACAGCGCTTGGGTTCGCGCCTGTTTGCCCGAACCACGCGCAGCATTCGCTTGACCGAAGCGGGCAGAAACTTTTTCGTCCAGTGCAGCCAGGCGCTGACGCAACTGGTCGAAGCGCAACAAGAAGTCATGGGCGCACAGTCGTCACCCTCAGGGCTGTTGCGCATCAGCCTGCCCACCACTTACGGGCATCATCGCATCCTGCCACTGCTGCCAAAATTCCGCGCGCTCTACCCTGACGTCACCGTCGATATCCACTTGGGCAACCGCAATATCGACTTTGTCGGTGAAGGCTACGATCTGGCGATCCGCGTCCGCGCGCAACCAGATTCGACCATGGTCGCGCGACTGCTGGAGGATGCAAAACTGGTGGTGGTCGCCTCCCCCGACTATCTGAAAAAAACTGGAATACCGAAGACTCTGGAAGACCTGGTGCAACACGAATGCATTCAGTTCGAACTGCCGAGCAGCGGGCGGCGGATCTCCTGGCTGTTCCAGGAAAACGGCCAAGACCGTGAAGTGATCTCCGACGGCGGCTACTCCTGCTCTGACGATGTGCTCGGTGGCGTTACCTTGACCAAACACGGTGCCGGGGTCTTCCAGACCTACAAGTTCATTGTCGAAAAGGAGTTGGCGGACGGCAGCCTCGTCGAGGTTCTTCAGCCGTACGCCGGGCGCTCGCGACCTTACACCTTGCTCTACCCGCATGGCCGGTATGTGCCGCAACGGGTGCGGGCGTTTGTTGATTTTCTGCTGCAGTTTCGTGATGAGTGGGCCGGTTAAGGCTGATTAAATCGGCGCAACACAAACAATAAAAGCCTGCTTTTCAGGGCAGGCTTTCGTTTGCAGCGCGCAGGCTACTTCTGCTGAGCAGTCAGCGCCGAGTAGCTGTTCATCAGGTTGCGGTAGTTGGGGATGCGCTGCGACAGCAGATTACCCAAGCCTTCAATATCGTTGCGCCAGTCGCGGTGCAGCTCACAGGCTACCGAGAACCAGTTCATCATCTGCGCACCGGCCTGGGTCATGCGACTCCATGCAGCCTGTTGCACGGTGGTGTTGAAAGTGCCGGAAGCGTCGGTCACCACAAACACATCAAACCCTTCTGCCAGCGCCGACAAGGTCGGGAACGCTACACAGACATCCGTTACCACACCGGCAATGATGATCTGCTTGCGGCCGGTGGCTTTGATCGCCTTCACGAAATCTTCGTTGTCCCAGGCGTTGATCTGGCCTGGACGAGCGATGTACGGCGCGTCCGGGAACATCTCTTTCAGCTCTGGCACCAGCGGGCCGTTCGGGCCTTGTTCGAAACTGGTGGTGAGGATGGTTGGCAGTTCGAAGAACTTCGCCAGATCCGCCAGGGCCAGCACATTGTTCTTGAACTCGTTTGGCGAGAAGTCCTGCACCAGGGAAATCAGGCCGGTCTGGTGGTCGACCAGCAGCACGATGGCGTCGTCTTTGTTGAGGCGGTTGTAGGTTGGAGTGGTCATGGTGTGCGTCCCTTTTGAGTTTTTGAAGTTGTTGTTGCGTTCAAGTTGGGTACAGATTACTGACGCACAGGGACGGGATAAATCGGCTGAAAAGCGTTTATCCGTCAACTCAAAAAGGACAATCTCTAGCGACCACAATCGCGCCGCCTCGCCGAGCGCGTGCTGTTGAGCAGGAAATTGCGCGCCGCCTGCATCCTGCGTTCGAGCACCCGCTCACTAACGGGCATGTGCCGAAGCCGCTGCCCTCACCCTAGCCCTCTCCCTCAGGAGAGGGGACCGATTGGGGGACATTGGCGATGAACGCCGACGTGCAATAGCGCCGCTGAATTCAATACCGCCAAGCATTGCCGATGCCCGCGTAATCGACGCGATCTTTCAGGTCGATGCATAACGCAAGACACCTCGGTCGGCTCCCTCTCCCTCCGGGAGAGTGCTGGGGTGAGGGGCTGCGGTTGCAGCATCGAGCTCGGTTTACAAGGTGTAGGAAATCCCCACCTGCACGGTTCTTGGGGCACCTGGATAGGCGTAGACGTTACCGAACGCGCCCTCTTCATAATCGCAGTCAAACAGGTTTTTCAGGTCAAGGTTGAGCCGCACTTTCTCGTTGACCTTGTAGAAGCCGAGCAGGTCGACAACGGTGTAACTGTCCATCGAGAACGCGGTATTGGCGGTTTGCCCGGCACGCTGGTCGACGTACTTGAGTCCGGTGCCCAGGCCCAGGCCTTTCAGTGCACCGTCCTGAAACTCGTAGACGTTGAGCAGGCTGAAGCTGTTCTGCGGAATGTTCATCAGGCGCGTGCCAGAGCGGATCACATTGTCCTTGATCACCTCGGCATCGACGTAGGCGTAGCCGCCGATCACCCGCCACTCGGGTGTCAGGTTGCCGGCGACGTTCAGGTCAAAACCTCGGCTGCGCACTTCTCCGGCGGCGACGTTGAAGGTCGAATCCACCGGGTCGGTGGTCAGCACGTTGCGCTTTTCGATCTGATAGATCGCCGCATCCACGCTCAACTGATGGTCCAGCGCTTCCCACTTGATGCCCATTTCGTAGGACTTGCCCTTCTCCGGTGCGAAGCCTCCGCCCGTACGACTCGCGCCGGTATTGGGCTTGAACGAGCGCGCGGTATCGGCGTAGATCACCAGGGTCTCGGTCAGGTCGTAGGTCACGCCGAGGCGCGGGGTCACCGCGTTGTCACTGGCCTGCCAGTTTTTGCCGCCCGGCACATAGGTTTCATAGTCGTGCTCGAAACGCTCGAAACGTGCGCCGGCCAAGACCTTCAGACGCTCGGTCAACGCGACCTGATCTTGCACAAACGCGGCGTAAGTCTTGAGATTTTCCTTGTCGTGGGTTGGCGTGCGCGTCAGTGCCGGACGCGGCTGGCCGTAGACCGGATCGAAGATATCGATCGGGTAGGCGCCGACCGCGCCGCTGGAGCGCTGAATGATCGACTTGTAATCGTAATCTTCGTATTCGATGCCGGTCAGCAAGGTGTGCTGCAAGCCGCCGGTACTGAAATGACCGGTCAGATTGAGTTGAGTGTCCTTGTCGGTCCACTCCAGTTTGCGGTAGTTGAAGTTACGCCCCAGGGTTCGACCGTCATCAGCAATGCCGTTGGCCTCGATCGCATTGCCCTCAAGCGAGCCGTCGAGCCACTGGAAACCACCGCCCAGCGTCCAGTCATCATTGAGCAGATGTTCAAAGCGTAGTTGCGCCATGTTGTTGTCGTTGTGCAATTTGCCGGCGTCTTTCTCACCGAAAAACGTATCCCGCGAGGCGGTGCCGATCTGTTTGGCGTAACGCGTCACGCCGCGATCCAGCGGGTGATTGTTGCGCATGAAATCACCCTCGAAGATCACCCGCGTGGCATCGCTGGCCTGCCAGGTCAGCACCGGCGTCACGCCGTAGCGCTCGGTCTCGACATGATCGCGGAAGGTGTCGCCGCCCTCACCCACCACGTTCAGTCGATAGGCCAGACGCCCCTCTTCATCCAGCGGGCCGGAGGCGTCCAGCGTGCCGCGTTTCATGCCTTGATCGTTCAACTGACTGCCCAACGTGACCGTGCGCTCTGCCAACGGCTGTTTGGACACCACGTTGAAGGTGCCGCCGGGATCGCCACGGCCATAGAGCATGGTTGCCGGCCCGCGCAATACTTCCAGACGCTCGATGGTGTTGGCGTCGGGCATGTTCGGGTAGCCCCGATTGATCGGGAAACCGTTGCGGTAGAACTCGCCAGTGGTGAAACCGCGCACGGTGAAAGTGGTCAGGCCCTGCCCGCCGAAATTGTTCGCGCGGCCCACGCCGCCGGCGTAATCCAGCGCGTCTTGCAGACGCGTGGCGCCGAGGTCTTCGACCGCATCTTTGGTCACTACGCTGATCGATTGCGGGGTTTCATGGATTGAGGTGTCGGTGCGCGTGGCGCTGGCGGAACGTGTAGCGCGATAACCCTGCACCGGGCCGTCGGCCCGCTCGTAATCCGCTGTACCGACCACGTCGGTCGCCTCCAGTTCTAGCGCTGCGGGTGTTGATTCGGCCTGTTCGGCCCATGAGGAAGGGGACAACGCCTGCAGCACGCAAATTGAAAGCAGAGTACGACGCATGAAATGAAACCTTACGAATAGGCCAGAACGAAGGGTAAAACCGCCAGCAAAACGCGGCGATGGTATACCAAGCGTTACGGTATTGAAACTTATTCCCATTCGTATGTTTAACCGATCGCGTGCCGACAGGCAGGTCACCCATTGCGTCGCACAAGAACCTTGGTCAAACGTGCAATAGTTTTTTCGTCATCGCCATCGAGGTCTCCAGCGACTGCCCGGTACGCTGCAACTTGTTCAGCAAACTCGCGCCCAGCCACAGTTGATACAAGGTTTCCGCCAGATGCCGGGCATCGCCTTTGGGCAGGCTGTTTTCGGCCTGACCTTGTTCGATGCAAAGCGCAATGCGCGCCACCACTTGCTCGGCGCCATCACGCAAGGTGAGGCGCATCGACTCCGACAGGTCGGCGACTTCGGCACTGAGTTTCACCACCAGACACTCATCGCCGTGGCCTTCGAGGGTGCAGCGGTTCTGCCAGCCCTGCCAGTAATCCATCAGCCGCTCGTAGGCGCTCAGGCCTGGCAGCGTCAGGCGCCGTTCCATGTCAGCGAGATAATCGACGAAGTAATCCGCCAGCAATGCCTGGCCGTACAGTTCTTTGGATTTGAAGTAGTGATAGAACGAACCCTTGGGCACACCGGCGGTTTGCAGGATCTCGTTGAGGCCGACACTGGTGAAGCCCTTTTCGGCCATCATCCGGTGGCCGGTGTCGAGCAAGTGTTGGCGGGTGTCGTCGTAGGTCGGTTTCATGGGGCGCGAATTACCAGGCAATAGACCAGTCGTATTTTCGTAGGAACGGAAGTTTGCCATACCTGTCGATGAAAAACCTTCGGATAAAAAATTACTAGACGACTGGTCTAATTGGAATCTATGCTGCGCCCCGACAAACGTTTTCTGACCGGTGTGGCCGATGCGCGAATGTTTCGCCCAATCGAAGACGCCCAACCTACGCAAGGTGCTCTATGAAAATCTTGATGGTTCTGACTTCCCACGATCAACTCGGCGACACCGGCAAGAAAACCGGCTTCTGGCTGGAAGAATTCGCCGCGCCCTACTACGCCTTCAAGGACGCCGGCGCCGACGTCACCCTGGTTTCGCCAGCCGGTGGCCAGCCGCCGCTCGACCCGAAAAGCGATGAGCCTGATGCTCAAACCGCCGAGACCGATCGCTTCCGCCAGGACCCGGCCGCACAACAGGCACTGGCCCACACCGGCCGCTTGGCCGATGTCAACGCTGATGACTTTGATGCCGTGTTTTACCCGGGTGGCCATGGCCCGCTGTGGGATCTGGCCGAAGACAAGCAGTCGATCGCGTTGATCGAAGCGTTTGACCGCGCCAACAAACCCCATGGTTTTGTCTGCCATGCACCCGGTGTATTGCGTCATGTCCTGACCGCGGACGGCAAACCGCTGGTGCAGCATCGCCAGGTCACCGGTTTCACCAACGCCGAAGAAGAAGCAGTCGGCCTGACGGACGTGGTGCCGTTCCTGATCGAGGACGAATTCCAGCGTCTCGGTGGTTATTACTCGAAAGTCGCTGACTGGCAGGTTCATGTGGTCGCCGACGGGCAACTGGTCACTGGCCAGAACCCGGCCAGCTCCGCCGCCGTCGCCGAGAAACTGCTGAAGATGCTCGGCTAAACCCTCGTACACCCCTTCCAAACGCCGGTGCGTCTTGCCCGGCGTTATTTTTTCGCCCAACCAATAGACGACTGGTCTAATAAGCCACGAGCAAGGTCATCCATGAACCACAGCAGTTTCTTCACCCCCGCCAAACTGGGTCATCACACCCTGAAAAACCGTATCGTCCTGCCGCCCCTCACCCGCCAGCGCAGCACGCAACCGGGCAATATCGCCAACGAGCTGATGGCCGAGTATTACCAACAGCGCGCCGGCGCCGGTCTGCTGGTCACCGAAGGCACACAAATCGAACCTCGTGGCCAGGGTTATGCGTGGACGCCGGGTATTCATACGCCTGAGCAAATCACCGGATGGCGCAAAGTTACCGACGCCGTGCACGCCGTGGACGGAGTGATTTTCGCCCAGTTGTGGCACGTCGGCCGTGTCTCGCACACCGCGTTGCAGCCCAACGGCGCAGCTCCGGTTTCAGCCTCCGCCGTGGCCACCGACCGCGTCAGCGTGTTTATCGAAACCGCGCCCGGCGCCGGTGAACTGGTTCCACCGTCAGCACCTCGCGCACTGAGCACTGATGAAGTTCAGGAGCTGGTGCAGCTGTATATCCAGGCTGCGCGCAACGCGATGGATGCCGGTTTCGACGGCATCGAACTGCATTGCGCCAACGGCTATCTGGTCAACCAGTTCATCTCGGCCCACAGCAACCTGCGCACCGATCAGTACGGCGGCTCGCTGGACAATCGCCTGCGCTTTCTGCGCGAAGTGGTGGCCGGTGTTGCCGAATGCATCGGCAAGGAAAAAGTCGGCGTGCGCTTCGCCCCGCTGTTCACCACCACTGATGAAGCGCGGACCTATTTGGGCATGGTCGAGGAAGACCCGCACACGACTTACATCGAAGCGATCAAAGTGCTGCAGGACGTGGGCATCGCCTATCTGTCGATCGCCGAAGCCGATTGGGACAACGCCCCGGCGATGCCATTGACGTTTCGTCAGGCAGTACGCGCAACCTTCAGCGGCGCGATCATTTACGCCGGGCGCTACACCGCCGAATCCGGGGCGCAACTGCTCGACTCCGGGCTGGCGGATCTGGTCGCGTTCGGCCGCCCGTTCATGGCCAACCCCGACCTGCCGGCGCGCATTGCCAATGACTGGCCGTTGAATGTACTGAACCCGGCGACGGTGTATGGCGGCAACGCCGAAGGCTATACCGACTACCCCGTTTATACCGGCTAAACCCTTCCTGACAGCGTAAGGCGCTCCTGCAACAGCGGGAGCGTTCATCACAAGCGCGCCTCGCAATTGCTCTGAATTGCGCAATCCCCTACAAAAAACCTATACACATACTACAATTTGTACAACTATCTGGACTTAATACATAAACGTCCACTCAGCAGCCTGCTGCTCATTACGTTGAATTCGTGAAATGAACAAAACCCGTCGGTTGTGCCTGGTGCTGGGTGACCAGTTATCGTTTGATCTGGCGTCATTGGCCGGACTGGATAGCGAACACGACCGTGTGCTGATGGTCGAGGTCATGGAAGAAGCCACCCATGTCGCCCATCACCCGCAGAAGATCGCGCTGATTTTCAGTGCCATGCGTCACTTTGCTCAGGCGCTGGAGAACCAAGGCATCCACGTGCATTACGTGGCCCTCGACGACCCGCAGAACAGCGGCTCGGTGCCCGGCGAGCTGAAGCGCTGGCAGGCTTTGTTGCAGGCCAGCGAGTTGCACGTGACGGAGTGCGGAGACTGGCGCCTGGAGCAATCGCTCAAGGACTGTGGTGTGCCGATCCACTGGCACGCCGACGGCCGATTTCTGTGCAGCCGCGATGAGTTTCGCGCCTGGGCCGCAGGCAAAAAACAGTTGCGCATGGAATTCTTCTACCGCGAGATGCGCCGCAAAAGTCGCCTGTTGCTCAACGGTGACGGCACGCCGGTCGGCGGCGCGTGGAACTTTGACGCCGAGAATCGCAAAGCTTTGCCGAAAACCGTCAAGGCACCCTACCCGGCCGGTTTTGCCAACGATGCAATCACCGTCGAAGTCCTCGCCTTGGTAAAACACCGTTTCGCCAGTCATTACGGCAGTCTGGAGGACTTCAACTATCCGGTGACGCACGCCGATGCGCAGGCGCTCTGGGCGTACTTTCTCGACTACGCCCTGGCCGGCTTCGGCGACTATCAGGACGCCATGGCCAGCGACGAGCCGTTTCTGTTCCATGCTCGTATCAGCGCAGCTCTGAACATTGGCTTGCTCGACCTGCGCCAGCTCTGCGCTGATGTGGAGTCGGCCTATTGGTCCGGCAGCATTGCGCTGAATGCTGCCGAAGGTTTCATCCGCCAACTGATCGGCTGGCGCGAATATGTCCGAGGCGTTTACTGGCTGCACATGCCCGAGTACGCCGAGGGCAATGCATTTGCCAACCAGCGGCCATTGCCGGAGTTCTACTGGACCGGTGCAACCAAAATGAATTGCATGCGCCAGGCCATCGGCCAAAGCCTCAAACACGCCTACGCCCATCACATCCAGCGCCTGATGGTCACCGGCAATTTCGCCCTGCTCGCCGGCATCGCGCCGAAGCAGATTTGCGAATGGTATCTGGCGATTTACATGGACGCGTTCGATTGGGTCGAACTGCCCAACACCCTCGGCATGGTCATGCACGCCGATGGCGGTTACCTCGGTTCCAAGCCTTATTGCGCCAGCGGCCAGTACATCAACCGGATGTCCGACTACTGTCGCGACTGTGCTTACTCGGTGCGCGAAACCACAGCCGACAACGCCTGCCCGTTCAACGCTTTGTACTGGCATTTCCTGATGCGCCACGCCGACCTTCTACGGGGCAATCAGCGCATGGCGATGATGTACAAAAACCTCGACCGCATGCCGCCAGCCAAACAACAGGCACTGTGGCAACGCGGCCAACAGTTGCTCGACACGCTGGATAACGGTGACTCGTTATGAAAACGCACGCGCCCGTGCCTCGCGTGCAACTTAAACAGGACGCCCCGGGTCAATGGCTCACAAAGCTTACGAAGCAACCTGGGTGTTCGCTTGAAACACGCCTATTGAACGCAGACCAATAATCAAGGCATGAGGGGTGGATATCCTGAAACAGCTTACTCGCGAGGAGCTTGAGTCCGAGGTCACGCGCCTGCGCCTGGCCGTCAAAGCGACCTGCGACGCCGTCTGGGACTGGGATCTGACAACCCATCAGATTGTCTGGAACGACGCGTTGGAACAGGCGTACGGCTATGCCCCCAGCGCCATCGAACCGACGTGTGACTGGCGCTTTGCGCAGATCCACCAGCAGGATCGCGCGCGGGTAGAGACTTCGATTCGGGCGGCGATGGCGGGCACAGGCACCACCTGGAGTGCCGAGTACCGCTTCCGCTGTCAGGACGGATCCTACGCCGAGGTGCTCGACCGCGGGCATCTGATCCGCAATGCCGACGGCAAAGCCGAACGCATGATCGGGGCCATGCTCGACCTGACCCGTTCACGCAGTGCCGAAACCGCACTGCGCAAGAGTGAAGAGCGCTTCAGCACCATTCTGGAAACCATCGAAGCCGCGTTCGCCATCGTCAAAGTCAAATTCGACGCCGACGACTATCCCATCGATTATTGCTTCGTTGAGGCCAACCCGGCGTTCGAGCGTCAGGCCGGGGTCAACCTGCGGGGCAAGTGGGTCACCGAGTTCGCGCCCAACCTGGAGAAATTCTGGTTCGAGACCTACGGCCACGTCGCCAAGACTGGCGAGCCGGCAAACTTCGAGAACTACGCCAACACCTTCGAACGCTGGTTCGACGTACGCGCCGTCCGTGTCGGTGACCCGGCCGATCGACAGATTGCGATCTTCTTCAGCGACGTCACCGAGCGCCGCGACGCGCAGGAACGCTTGCGCGTAAGCGAGGCGATCGCTCGGGAAAACGTCGAACGGGTCCAACTGGCCTTGGCCGCCGGCGCCATTATCGGCACTTGGCACTGGCACTTGCCCACCGATCGTTTCTACGTCGACGAAGCTTTCGCCCGGGTCTTCAACCTTGACCCGGCACTGGGCCGTGACGGTCTGAGCCTGGAGCAAGTGGTCGTCACCGTGCACCCCGATGACCGCGAGGGGCTGACAGTGGCAATCAATGACGCCCTTGCCCGCGGTGGCGCCTATTCGCACCAGTACCGAGTGCGCGGTGCGGATGGCAAATACACCTGGATCGAAGCCAACGGACGCGTCGAATGCGCCGAGGACGGCACGCCTTTACGCTTTCCCGGCGTGCTGATCGATGTCGAAGACCGGCGCAATGTCGAAGACGAACGCGACCGGGTCACCGCCGCTTTGAAAGCGCTCAACGACACACTGGAACAACGGGTCTCGGCGCGCACCGCAGAACTGATGCAGGCCGAAGAGAAGTTGCGCCAATCGCAGAAAATGGAAGCCGTAGGGCAACTCACCGGCGGTCTGGCCCATGACTTCAACAACCTGCTGGCGGGGATCTGTGCCTCTCTGGAGCTGATGGAAAAACGCATCGCCCAAGGTCGTCTGAAGGACATCGACAAATACATGCTGATCGCCCAGGACGCCGCCAAACGCGCGACCGCCCTGACCCATCGCCTGCTGGCGTTCTCCCGCCGGCAGACCCTCGATCCTCGGCCGACTGAAGTCAACGCGCTGATTGCCGGCATGACCGAACTGATCCAGCGCACCGTCGGCCCGAGCATTCGCCTGAAGACAGTCGTTGCCGCCGATCTGTGGCCGGCGCTGGTCGATGCCAGCCAACTGGAAAACGCTTTGCTCAACCTGTGCATCAACGCCCGCGATGCGATGCCCGATGGCGGCAGCATTACCGTTGAAACCGCCAATCGAACCCTCGATGCTGAATCGGCGCGCATCAGGGAGATGCCCGAAGGGCAATACCTGTGCCTGTCGGTTGCCGACACCGGTACCGGTATGAGTGCGGAGGTCATGGCCAAGGCCTTCGACCCGTTTTTCACCACCAAACCACTGGGCCAGGGCACCGGGCTGGGGCTGTCGATGATCTACGGTTTCACCAAGCAATCCGGCGGCCAGGTGCGGGTGCAGTCGACCGTGGGGCAAGGCACCATCATCTGCATTTACCTGCCGCGCTACCGCGGCGAAACGCAACGCAATCACGATGACACGCAAAACTCGGCAACCCTGCCGGCAAAGGCCGGTGAGACCATCCTGATTGTCGACGACGAACCCACCGTTCGAACGCTGCTCAAAGACGTGCTGAAAGACCTCGGCTACAACCTGCTCGAAGCGGCCGACAGCGTTGAGGGACTGGAAGTATTGCGTTCCAGCGCGCACATCGATTTGCTCATCACCGATGTCGGCTTGCCGGGCGGCATGAACGGCCGGCAGATGGCCGATGCGGGCCGGGAAATCAGGCCGAGGCTGAAGACTTTGTTCATCACCGGGTACGCGGAAAACTCAGTGATCGGCAACGGTCAGCTCGGCCCGGGCATGCAGGTACTGACCAAACCGTTTGCCGTCGACACGCTGGTGTCACGAGTCGGTGGCCTGCTGTCCATCGACGTTGAGTGAGGGTTGCGCAGCGGATGTCATGAACCTGTTGCGCCCTGCCGTTTTCGCTTGATACAGCGCTTGGTCGGCGCACTCGATCAGAGCGCTCACCGGCTCCAGGTGCGGACCGTGCGCAGCGGCGATGCCGATGCTCAGGCTCACACGAGCCACCGGACTGGTGGGGTGGGCAATGTTGGCTTGCTGCAGGCGCTCGATAATCAGCTGCGCCACCACCGCAGCGCCAGCCATATCGGTGTCGGGCATGATCACGGCGAACTCTTCGCCGCCGTAGCGCGCCACCAGGTCCGACGGTCGCCGCACACACTCATCCAGCACGCTACCGACGGTTTGCAGACAAGCGTCGCCGGCAACATGCCCGAAGGCATCATTGAAGCGCTTGAAATAGTCGATATCGATCATCAGCAAGGCCAGTGACGAACCGTCGCGCTTTGCCCGACGCGCCTCAGTGGCCAGGGTCTGGTCGAAGCAGCGTCGATTCGCCAGCCCGGTCAGCGCATCCTTCATGGCCAACAACTCGAGTTGCCGATTGGAGCCGAGCAACTGCTGCTGAGCGATGCGCAGTTCGCCTTCAACCTGGGTTCGACGGCGGATGTCGAGGATCAAGAACCAACCGATCAGACCGGTGAGCCCCAACAGCCCCGCCACCACCACCGCCGACAGCAGTGCCTCGGTTCGCCACGCCTTGAGCGCTTCACGCTTGCCGATGGCGACCGTGGTGATCAGTGGCAACTTCTCGCTTTTGCGGAAGGCGTAGAGGCGTTCGACGCCATCCAGGCTGGAGGTATAAGACGCGGTGCCGACCGATTGATCGACCAGGTACTTGGCGTAGATCGGTGACTTGGAAAAGTTGCGGCCCATGTCCTGCTCGCGGAAGGGGTAGCGCACCAGCAACGTACCGTCGGTATAGGACAAGCCGATGGCACCGTCCTGGCCGATGTCGAGTTTGCCGAACAGGCGCAGAAAGTTTTCCACGCCCAGCGTCACGGCGACGACCCCGGCAAACTCGCCGCGATCATCGTTGAAGCGGCGGCTGACGGTGATCACCCACTCCTGATTAGAGCGGCTGCGGATCGGTGGCCCGATAAAGGGTTCGCGGCTCGGATCGGCGCGATGATGAATGAAATAGGCTCGATCACTGCTCTTGGCACCGACCGGAATCGGCCGGTTCGACGACATCAGCCAATGGCCATGGCGGTCATAGATGGTGATACCGCTGAGCTGTGGCATCAGCGGTTGCTGGCGGTTGATCAGGGCACTCAGGCGCTGAATCTGCGCGGGACCACTGCCTTCGGTTTCCAGGCGTTCGACCAGCCCGAGCAACAGCAGCGAACTTTGCCGGACAATGCCTTCGGAATAGGTTTCGAGTGCTTGGGTCAGGTTCAACCCGTGCACGTTGACTTCCTCCAGCGCGCGATCGCGCGAAGACAGCACTTTCCAGATGGTCAGCGACGCCAGGGAGCAGCCGATGACCAGCAGCAAGAGGATGACGAGGTGGGTATCACGCTTCACGAAAGTACCTAATGGAAAGTCCGGTTTCCGGTTCCGGCCGTTACTGATTCAAGGCAATAACAGCGGTCGTATGTCCTCGACCGGCGCAAGGATACAAGTAGCGCGTCGAACGTGCAGCAAACGTATGACGGAACGTCGTTTTCAGCCACTTGGCGTTGTTTCACAACGACACGGCAGCGGCCTGCAACTTATATTCGTGGCCGCAGGTCATTAGGCTTGCTGAGGTTGAATCCATCCGCAAACCTCGAACATTGAAGACACCGCCGTGGCCGCCGACCTCGATCGCCGCAACAACCTGTCCCTGGACAGCCTGAACTTTTTCCTCGCCGACGTGCGCGATGGCCTCGGCCCCTATCTGGCCATCTACCTGTTGGCAGTGCATCACTGGGAGCCGGCCAGCATTGGGCTGGTGATGACCATCGCCGGGGTCGCCGCGCTGATCACCCAGACACCCGCCGGTGCCTGGGTCGACAACAGCCGGCGCAAACGTGCGTTGATTGCGATCGCCGCGCTGCTGGTAACCGGCAGTTGCCTGCTGCTGCCGTTCGTGACGTCGTTCACTTGGGTGGCGCTGACGCAAACCTTGAGCGCAATGGCCGCCTCGATATTCGCCCCGGCCATCTGCGCAATAACTTTGGGCATGACCGGGCCGCGAGCGTTTACGCGCCGAACCGGGCGCAACGAAACCTTCAACCATGCCGGCAATGCCTGCGCCGCACTGCTGGCCGGTATATTTGCCTACCTGTTCGGCCCGGTGGCAGTGTTCTATCTGATGGCGGCCATGGCGTTGGCCAGTGTCATTGCCATCGCCTGCGTTTCGCCAGCCGCCATCGACCATGATCTGGCTCGTGGACTGGATCCGGCCGACGCCAGCCACCGCCAGCCTTCCGGTTTGTCGGTGCTGCTGAGCAACCGGCCGCTGTTGCTGTTCGCCATTTGCTGCGCACTGTTCCACCTCGCCAATGCGGCGATGTTGCCGCTGGTGAGTCAAAAACTCGCGCAAGCCAATTTGCAGATGGCGACCCCGCTGACCTCGGCCTGCATCGTCGCGGCGCAATTGGTGATGGTGCCGGCGGCATTGCTGGTCGGGGCGAAAGCCGATCTGTGGGGACGCAAGCCGCTGCTGCTGGCCGGATTCCTGATCCTGCCGTTGCGCGGTGTGCTCTATACGCTGTCGGACGATGCTTACTGGCTGGTCGCGGTGCAGCTGCTCGACGGTGTCGGCGCCGGTCTGTTCGGCGCCTTGTTTCCGATCATGGTCAAAGACCTCACCCAAGGCACCGGCCACTTCAACGTCAGCCTTGGCGCACTGACCACGGTGTTCGGGCTGGGCGCGGCACTGAGCAACGGCCTCGCCGGATTCGTCGTGCAGGAAGCCGGTTACAGCGCGGCGTTTCTGACACTGGCTGGGATTGCGGCGGTGGCGGTGGTGTTGCTTGGGGTCGGGGTGCCGGAAACCCAGCGCAATGGCCGTCAGCCTGAAAGCGGCGCAGTCGTGGTCAATGCTGAATCCTGAGGCCAGATTGCACTGACTCTCTGCGCACGGGTAATATTGAGATGTATTCTCACTAACATCCAGAAAGCCCACCCGTGCACTCTCCTCCGTCCAGCAAGCTGGGATTCTTTTTCAGCGATCATCATCGTTGGCTGTTGCAGCACATCAATCGACACCTGCGCAACCACGCGGACGCCGAGGACACGGCTGCCGATACGTTTTGCCAGTTGCTGGCGGCGCGTGTCGATCCGGACAGCATCGAGCAACCGCGCGCCTATCTGTCGACCATTGCCCGACGGCTGATGTTCGACCGTCACCGCCGGCGCAAGCTGGAACTGGCTTACCTTGAGCGCTTGTCGGCACTGCCCGAGGCACTGGCGCCCTCGCCCGAGGAACAGCTGCAACTGATTGAAGCGCTGGTCACCATCGACCGCGCCATCGACGGTTTGCCATTGATCGTCAAAACCACCTTTCTCTATAGCCAACTGGATGGCCTGAGCTATGTGGCGATTGCGCAGAAACTGGGGCTTTCGGAGCGCACGGTGAGCCGTTACATGAAACAGGCGTTGCGTCAGTGTTATCTGTGCGAGATGGCGCCATGAGCAAGCCATGCCTGGATGCGGTCAGCGAGCAAGCCATCGACTGGATGGTCAGACTTCGCGCCGGTACGCCTGATGCAGCGTTGCAAGAACGCTTCAATACGTGGCTGGCGATGGACCGGGCGCACAGTCAGGCTTTCGAGAAATTGCAGGACCGTCTCGGTAGCTCGTTCAACACCGTTCGCGCCCTCGATCGACGTTTGCCCGGTCAGGCCAGTGAGGCTCGCCAAGTGCTTTTGCAGCCACACGCTTCGCGCCGCGATGCACTGCGCGTGCTCGCCGGCATCAGTTTGCTCGGTGGCAGTCTGTGGCTTGGTAGCAAAAGCCAGTTCGGCGAGTCGCTGCTGGCCGATCTGCATACCGGACGCGGCCAGCGGCAAAGTTTCAATCTGGCCGATGGCAGTCGCCTGAGCCTGAACGCTGACAGCGCCGTGGATCTGCGCTTCGATGACCAGCAACGCGTGGTCATTCTGCGTCACGGTGAGTTGATCATCGATGTCGCCCCCGACCCGCGCCGGCCGCTGATCGTACGCACCGCCGAGGGCGAAATGCGCGCGTTGGGCACGCGATTCCTCGTTGCTCAGGAACAACACGCCAGTCGTCTTGTAGTGTTGCAACATTCGGTCGAAGCGCGGCTGTTCGATGGCACCGCGCAAGTGGTGCGGGAAGGTCAGTCCGTTGTGCTCTCTTCACGCAGCATCACGTTCGCCAGCGGCGATGAGCAGCGCCGCGCCGAATGGTTGAACGGCCGATTGAACGTTCTCGATGAGTCGCTGGATCGTGTCGTTGACGCCTTACGTCCTTACAGTCGCGGTTTCGTGCGCGTCGCCCCCGACGTGCGCAACTTGCGCGTTCAGGGCGTATTCCCGCTCGACGACCCCGAACGAACCCTCGCTGCACTGGCCGAGACCCTGCCGATTCGCGTGGATCACTACAGCCCATGGCTGACGTTGATCGGCAAAAACTGATGCGCAAAAATTATTTATGAAAACCATTCTTGTTTGTGTCCGGTTTTCATTTCTCATCCGACCTATCTCCTGACACTTTCACAAAAACAGGAGAACGTTGTGTTCAACTCGTGGCCCCGTACCCTTTCCGTCGCTATTGCGCTGGCAACGCTGACGACTTCAGCGCTGGCGCAAGACCTCACGTTCAACCTGCCGGCCGGCCCTCTGGCCAGTACGCTCAACGCCATTGCCGGCCAGAGCGGGCAGATCATTTCCCTGGAGCCGGCGCTGGTGCAGGGTAAACGTGCGCCGGCGGTCATCGGGCAAATGCCGGCCGAGCAAGCGCTGCAAAAAGCACTGGCGGGCAGTGGTTTGCAGCTACGCGTCACGGGGCAAGGCAACTTCAGTGTCGAGCCCGCCATCGACAGCAATGCGGCGTTGCAACTGGATGCCACCAACATCGTTGAACGCAGCTTCGACGCCACCACCGAAGGCTCCGGCTCTTACGCCGCGCGCGCCGTGACCATCGGCAAAGGCACGCACACGCTCAAGGAAATTCCGCAATCGGTCACGGTGATGACCCGCAAGCAGATGGACGACCAGGACCTCGTCGATCTCAAAGACGCGGTCAACAAAACCACCGGCCTGGTCGGCCTGCAGGGCGTGGGCAAAGGCATGATCATTACCTCGCGCGGTTTTCAGATCGACGACTGGCAGTACGACGGCGTGCCGATCCCGCGCAACACCTACGCGTTGGGCAACTGGGCCACACAGGACCTGATTTTCTTCGATCGCCTGGAAATTCTGCGCGGCGCCTCCGGCCTGCTGCAAGGCACTGGCAGCCCCGGCGGCGCGATCAATCTGGTGCGCAAGCGCGGCCAGAACAAGCCCGCCGTGACCATCACCGGCAAGGCCGGCTCGTGGGATCACTACGGCCTGCAACTGGATGCCGGTGGCCCGCTGAACAGCAGCGGCACGGTACGTGGTCGTTTTGTCGCCGACGAAGACCAGAGCCAGTCGTTCGTCGATTACGAATGGAGTAAAACCCACTCGCTCTACGGCGCACTGGACTTCGATCTAAGCGACGACACCACCCTCGGTCTGGCCATCAGCAACTCCGATGGCGAGTCACGCCCGATGATTCGTGGCCTGCCCCGCTACGCCGACGGCAAGCCGCTGAATGTGCCGCGCTCGACCTACGGCGGCGCACGCTGGAACCATCTGGACATCGACGTCACCACGCTTTACGCCGATCTCGAGCACCGCTTCAACGACGATTGGGCGTTCAAGGTCGGCGCGGTGCGCATGGACGAAACCAACAAGGGCAAAAGCCAGCGCCTGCAAACCAGCGGCGACGGGATCAACGCCGATGGCAGCGGCATTCAATACGCCGATTTCGTCACCGATTTCGACGCGACCAAGCTCGGTCTCGACATGAACGTCACCGGCCACTTCGAAGCCTTGTCCATGGCCCATGAAGTGATGCTCGGCGGCAACTACTCGAAATACACCAGCGACGACAAAATCGCCCGAACCTTCAATAACAACACCACCGATACCATTTTCGGCATCGATCACGATCGACCGGACATCAGCTACGAAGGGATTCTCAACACAGCGGGCGGTCAAGCCACGCCGAGCAAATACGAGATCCGCCAGAAAGGTTTGTATGGCAGTTGGCGGATCAAGCCGATCGAGCCGCTGACCCTGGTGCTCGGCTCGCGCGTCAGCTGGTATGACTACAGCTATCAGTACGCGACGCAAAGAGCCTTCAACCCTGCGATCGCGCAACCGGACAGCACCGTGACGGAAACCGGCGTCGTCACACCGTACGCCGGCATCGTCTACGACTTGAGCCGCGAGTGGGCCGTGTACGCCAGCTACACCGATGTGTTCGAGCCACAGACCAACCGCGACGCGAGCGGCGCCACGCTTAAGCCCGTGGTTGGCAGCAACTACGAGGTCGGCCTCAAGGGCGAATTGATGGATGGCCGGGTAAATACCTCGCTGGCGCTATTCCGCTATGACCAGGAAAACCGCGCCATCAACGACCTCGCGTCGGGCATGGTCTGCGACGGTTGGTATTGCTCCAACGCCGCCGGCAAAGTCCGCAGCCAGGGGATCGAAGCCGAGATCAGCGGCGAAGTCCTGAACAACCTGCAACTGTTCGCCGGCTACACCTATAACACCACCAAGTACCTCGATGACCCGGACAACGAAGGCAAGGTCTTCAGCACCTGGACGCCGAAACACATGCTGCGGGTCTGGGGCGATTACCAGTTCAGCGGCGACTGGGAACGCGTCAGCACAGGTTTGGGCTTCACCACCCAGAGCCATACGCTCGGTTATGAACACACTTACGATGTCGGCGGTTACACCGTGTGGAGCGCCCGCCTCGGTTACCAGTTGAGCAAGGAAATCGGCCTGGCGGTGAACGCCAACAACCTGTTCGACAAGCGCTACTACACCGCCGCGTACAACCAGCTCAACGGCAACAACAACTTTGGTGACCCGCGCAATGTGATGTTCAGCGTGAAGTACACGCCCGAATTTTGAGGACAGCGTTAAGTACAAAAACAGAAAGCCTGCTTTTCAAAGCAGGCTTTCTGTTTTCGGTCGCGTCGGCTTACTTCTGCTGAGCCGTCAACGCCGAGTAGCTGTTCATCAGGTTGCGGTAGTTAGGGATCCGCTGCGACAGCAGATTGCCCAAGCCTTCAATATCGTTGCGCCAGTCGCGGTGCAGCTCACAGGCTACCGAGAACCAGTTCATCATCTGTGCGCCAGCCTGGGTCATGCGGCTCCACGCGGCTTGCTGCACGGTGGTGTTGAAGGTCCCAGACGCATCAGTCACCACAAACACATCAAACCCCTCCGCCAGCGCCGACAAGGTCGGGAACGCTACGCAAACATCCGTGACTACACCGGCAATGATGATCTGCTTGCGCCCGGTAGCTTTGATCGCCTTCACGAAATCTTCGTTGTCCCAAGCGTTGATCTGACCTGGACGAGCGATGTACGGCGCGTCCGGGAACATCTCTTTCAGTTCCGGTACCAGCGGGCCGTTCGGGCCTTGTTCGAAACTGGTGGTGAGGATGGTCGGCAGTTCGAAGAACTTCGCCAGATCCGCCAGGGCCAGCACATTGTTCTTGAACTCGTTTGGCGAGAAGTCCTGAACCAGGGAAATCAGCCCGGTCTGGTGGTCGACCAGCAGCACGATAGCGTCGTCTTTGTTCAGGCGGTTGTAGGTTGGAGTGGTCATGGTGGGCGTCCCTTTTCAATGTTGGAAAGTTGTTGTTGCGTTCAAGTTGTGTACAGGTTACTGACGCATCGAAGAGGGATAAATCGGTTGAAATGGGTTTTACCGTCAACCTGAACAGGACAATTCAACGAGGGTATTCCCTTCGTTCCCGCATTGAAGCCAGTAAATTCAGGGTTATTAGCTAATAACACCTTCATTAAACCGTCGCTCAAACGTTGTACTAGGATAGGATCCAAGTCTGCGGTTTTTCGTCGACCAAGGAGATCGTCGACGGTACCGCAGACGTTTTTGAATTAACGCCTCTCAGGGATGACACGCATATGAATTCACACTTGTTCCCCCACATCGGCAAGGTCATCGCCAGCACCGGCAGCCGGCACTTTCCGCGCATGTTGCATGACCTGATCCTGACGCAACTGGCGGTAGACGCCACGCACATCCGGCAGATGCGCGTCGAACCGGTGGGCCGCGCGTCGAGCCGCAGTGAGCCGGAGCCGCTGAAAGAGTCGGCGCTGCTCGCCGAAACGGTGTTTTCCGAACACAGTGCGGCGGCCCACCACTTACAGAACCCGCCGGCCACGACCAGCGCGGACGCCTCGCAACTGCACCTGACCCGGCGCAAGGACGGCTATCGCTACGTGATTTCGGTGTACCGCAACGGCGAATCACAGCGTTTCTCCGCGCAGGAACGCAGCCTGTTACAGGACATTTCCCCGGTGCTGCTGCCGATGGTGGAAAAACACATCAACGCCCTGCAACCGGCCACCCCCGATCCACAAATTCCCTCCGAAGCAGCCGAAGGCAGCGGCCTGGAAACCTTGCGCCTGCGCTTCGACGAGCGCCTGGAGCAACTGGGGTTGAGCCTGTCCAACCGCGAAACCGAAGTCTGCGTCGGCCTGCTCGCCGGCCGCACGGCGCCGGAACTGGCCGAGCAGTTGGCGCTGAAGGTCAACACCGTGGAGAGTTATCTGAAACGCGCGGCGATCAAATTGGGCATCAGCGGGCGGCATTCGTTGATGCGCTGGATGTATTCGCCGTTGGAGACGTTGGCGTCGAGTGCGGCTTGATACGCAGGGATAACGAGGATTTCAGGTTTTGCGGTGTGTCAGCGGGATTACCCCCCCTCACCCCAGCCCTCTCCCCCCAAGGGGGGCGAGGGGGAAAGGGACCCGATCTTTGTGGTTTGCAAAACCTGAGTTCGACTCGGTAGTTCACGTCGGTGCATCTTCAGCAAACACCCCGGTCAGTCCCCTCTCCCTCCGGGCGGTCCGACGTTTCGGGAGGGCTAGGGTGAGGGCCGCTTTTAATCCCGCGCCAACGCCTCAATCGGATCAAGCCGCGAAGCATTCCGTGCCGGCACAAACCCGAACACAATCCCGATCAACGTCGAGCACACCACCGCCGTCAACACCGACGCCAGCGAGAACACCATCTCCCACTCCTTGATAAACACCGAAAACAAATGCCCGATGGCATATGACAGGGAAATGCCGATCGCCCCGCCCAACAAACACACCATCACCGCCTCCACCAGAAACTGCTGACGAATGTCCGACTGCCGCGCGCCCACCGCCATGCGAATGCCGATCTCA
This sequence comes from Pseudomonas neuropathica, assembly GCF_015461835.1. Classification (GTDB taxonomy): domain Bacteria; phylum Pseudomonadota; class Gammaproteobacteria; order Pseudomonadales; family Pseudomonadaceae; genus Aquipseudomonas; species Aquipseudomonas neuropathica. The sequence continues at coordinate 308,820 of NZ_JACOPX010000001.1, forward strand.
CGGGTCCGTTCAGTCACCGACACCAGCATGATGTTCATCACCCCGATACCGCCGACCACCAGGGAAATCACCGCAATCAGCGACAGCAGCAACGCCAGCGAGCGGCTGGTTTTCTGCACGGTCTGCAAGACGCTGTCGAGGTTGTTGGTGAAGAAATCCTTGGTGCCGTGGCGTTGCAGCAGCAGTTGGGTGACGTGCTCTTCCACCACTTTGCTCGGCTGGCCGTCCTTCATGCGCACGCTGATGCTGTCCAGATAACGCTGGCCCAACACCCGCCCGGCGGCGGTTTCGTAGGGCACCCAGACGTTGAGGGTCTTGCCCGAGGCGAACAGGCTTTTATCTTGCGCGGCCACGCCGATCACCGTGCACGGCAGGTTACCGATCAGGATCACCTGGCCCAACGGATCGACGTCTTGCCCGAACAGACGCTGCCGGGTGTTGTGATCGATAACCACCACCTGCGCCTGGCGCCGCGCATCGCTTTCGCTGAACGGGATGCCCGCGGCCATTTTGATCCCGCGCACCTTGAAGTACTGATCGCTGACGCCGTTGACCTGCGCATCCAGGTCGATATTGCGATAACGCAACAACAGGCTGCGGCCGATCATCGGCGTGGCGCTGTCGACGTAGTACAACTGATTCAGCGCGGTGACATCGGCCGGCGTCAGCGTTTCAATGGCGGCGGCACGTTTGTCGCCATAACTGCTGCCGGGATAGACATCGATGGTGTTGCTGCCAATCGCCGCAATGTCCTTGAGCACGTAGTTCTTCGCGCCCTCCCCAACTGCGGAAATCGACACCACCGAAGTGATGCCGATGACGATGCCGAGCATGGTCAGCAAGGTACGCATGCGATGCGAGATCAACGCCACCCAGGCCATGGCGAACGCTTCTTTGAACAGCCCGAGACTGGCGACCAGGCGACGCGAAGCGGTGGCTTTCGGTGCCACCGGTTCTTCGCTGAGCAGGTGCGTGGTATCGCGTTCGTTGCTGCGGTCGCTGAGGATTTCGCCGTCGCTGACTTCGATGATGCGCTCGGCATTGGCCGCCACTTTCGGGTCGTGAGTGACCAGAATCACCGTGTGCCCCGCCGCGTGCAGCTCCAGCAGGATGCGCATGACCTCCTTGCCGCTGGCCGTGTCGAGGGCGCCGGTCGGTTCGTCGGCGAGAATCACTTCGCCGCCGTTCATCAAGGCGCGGGCGATACTCACGCGCTGTTGCTGACCGCCGGAGAGCTGGCTCGGCCGATGCGTCAAATGGCCTTCCAGACCCAGTCGCGCCAACAACTCACGGGCACGGGCATGGCGTTGAAGCTGCGGCGTACCGGCGTAAATCGCCGGCATCTCGACGTTGTGCATTGCGCTCAAATGCGGCAGCAAGTGGTAACGCTGGAAGATGAAACCAAAGTAGTCGCGGCGCAGCTCGGCCAGGGCCTGATTGTCCAGATCGCGGGTTTCCTGGCCGTTGATCCTGTAGCTGCCGGCGGTGGCGTAATCAAGGCAACCGAGGATGTTCATCAGCGTCGATTTGCCAGAACCGGAGGCACCAATGATCGCCACCATTTCCCCGGCATTGATCGTCAGATTGATGTTGTTCAGCGCGAGAAACTCGCGGTCGCCAGCGGTGAAACTGCGGGTGATGCCGGTCAGTTGTAGCAGTGGCTCAGTCATGCTCAGGCCCCCGCCACATTGTTCACCGGATCACCGATCACCACGCGATCGCCTTCTGCCAGACCGGCGTTGATCTGCACTTTGACGTTGTTGTTGATCCCGGTCTGCACGTTGCGCGACTGCGCGTGGCCCTTGGCGTCGAGTACGCGTACCGGGAAACTGCCGTCGGCATTGCGCGGACCGAGCGCCGCCACCGGCACGGTCAGCACCGACTTGGCGGTGTCGAGGATAATGCGCACCTGCGCGGTCATCGAGATGCGCAGGCGATGATCGGGATTGGGCACCTCGAACAAAGCGTTGTAAAACACCGCGCTGCTTTGCTTTGGCGTGCCGGCGGGCGGCGTTTCAAGAAAGTTCTGTGGCGCCGGGTCGGTGCCGCGCAGTTTCGCGTAGTAACGTTTGTCCTCGCCGAGAATAGTGAAATACACCTCTTGCCCCGGGGCGATGTGAATTACATCGGCCTCGGACACCTGCGCCTTGACCGTCATGGTGTCCAGATCCGCCAGTTTCAGCAGAACCGGTGCCAGTTGACTGGCGATCACCGTTTGCCCTTCCTGCGTTACCACGCCAACCACGTCGCCATCGATTGGCGCGACGATCCGCGTGTACGCCAGATTGACCTTGGCCGTGTCGATCTGGATGTGCGCGCTTTTGATCTGCGCATCCAGCGACATCAGATTGGCCTGCTGCACCTGATAATCCGATTCGGCGGTTTCGAAGTCCTGGCGCGAGATCGACGCGTCGTCCTGCAAGTTCTTGTAGCGCTCGTAAATCGCTTTGGTCTGCCTGAGCTGAGCCTGGGTCGCGCGTTTTTGCGCTTGCAGGTTTTCCTCATCAACCTGGGCCTGACGCAAAGTGTTCTGCAACACCAGCGGATCGATTTCCGCCAGCCACTGCCCTTTCTTCACCTTGTCGCCGACCTTGACCTTGAGCGACTTCAATTGCCCCGACACTTGCGCGCCGACGTCCACTTGCTTGATGCCTTCGAGCAACCCGGTGGCGAGCACCGCGTTTTCAATATCACTGCGTTCCACCGGGGCAGTCAGGTACTGCGGCGCCTCAGCCGGTGCCTGCACCGCGTAGAACGCCAATCCCGCCACTGCCACCAACGCCAATCCCATACCGACTTTGCGCAACTTCGACTTTTCCATAAATAACCACAAGTCCGTTCAGGGGTGAGCCCGGCCAGCGGCCGGGCTCTGGTAGATAAACAACAATCAGGAAACCACTTGGCCGGCCGGCACTTTCAGGCCGTCATGCCACCACGCCGCGAGACTGAAAACGTTGGGCGCCTTGAGAATCGTGAAGTGGTTGCCCGGCCCGTACCACACCGCCAGATCCGTCACCTGGCGTTGCCAGCCTTCGACCATCGCCGCTTGCTCGCGCTGATTGCCCCACGCATCCAGCGTCGGGTCATCGACCAGCGCCAGCCGCACCGGCCCGGTGTAGGCCAACTGCGGTTGATAGACCGTGCGCAAGGCTGTGGCGAAAGTGCGGACCGGGCCGTGCATGGCCTGCGCTGACGAACGCGCAGACAACACACCGGCGCGCACCATGCCCTCGTGCAACAGGCGCATTTGCGTGGTGTCGTCAGCCTCGGCGAACGCCAGCGGGTCGATGCCCAACGACTTGCCGCTGGACAGTTGCAGCGTCTCGATCAAGCGTTCCAGTGCGGCAGTCGTGGTGTACGGTTTGCCCGCCGTACCGTTGCCGCCGGGAGATTCGCTGTCGATCAGGGTCAATGACGCCACCTCACGCCCCGCCGCCTGCAACTGCGCGGCCATGGCATGCGCGACCCACCCGCCGAAGGAATGGCCGATCAGGTGCACCGCACCTTGCGGGTACAACTGCTCGACCGCTTGCAGATAGCACTTCGCTGCCGCTTCAACCTGGCGGTGCGGCACGCCGCTGCCATCGAGCCCGCGCGGTTGCAGGCCGATGATCGGCCACTCCGGGCCCAAGGCCTCGGTCAGGTGAATGAACCCGGTCACACTGTCGCCCGCCCCAGGCACGCAGAAGATCGGCGCATGCCCGGCGTGCCCGCTCTGAATGGTCAACAGCGGCTGATAGGCCTCTGGCTCCGGGACCTGCGCAGCGGCCATCGCCTGACTCAAGGCCTGACCGAGCGCCTGAATATCCGGAGCTTTCATCATGCTGCGGTGATCACCCGGGACATCGATGCAGCGCAGCAAACCTGTACTGATCTTGTTTTCCCAACCACGGGTCGGACTCGGCTGCGCCTGCCCCGGCATCAGTGCCTGAGCGCGGAACAAGTGCACCGGCTGACTGGCCGGGCTGACCCGGTAATGCGCCAGCGCCAGGCCATGAGCGGCCTCACGATCAAAGTAACTCCAGGCATCCGCTGCACTCAGTGCGGCCAGTTCCGGGTCAGGCAATTGCTGTTCGCAGCAGCGCTGGAACAGCTCATCGAATGCAATGCGTTCGACTTCAGCCTCCAGCCGCTCGACCTCAGCCAACGCCGGCAGCCCTTCTGCACCGCGCATCTGCGAACGCGCGCGGCAGTGCTCCAGCAACTGACGCTTGTCGCGATGCGCGCCGCTCCAGCGGGTTTTATCCTGACTGGCCGGATGCGGCGCGTAGGTATCGAGCAGGCCGACAAACGCCACCGCCTCATCGAGACCAAGCAACTGCTGAGCGATTTCATACGCCAGCAAGCCACCAAACGACCACCCGGCCAGACGATACGGCCCATGGGGTTGTACCGCGCGGATAATCCCGACCATCCGCGTGGCCATGCATTCAAGGGTACGCAGTTGCGGTTGACCCAGAGGTACACCGGGCAAACCGTAAATCGCAAACTGCCCCTCGATGTGCATCGCCAATGCCGGGAAATACACCTCCCTGCCGCTGAACTCATGGATCAGGAACAGCGCATCGCCGCCCTCGCCCGGCCGCACCACGACCAGTCCTTCCGGCTGTTCGGGCGCGGCATGGCGTTGACCGAGCAGCGCGGCCAGCGACTCGACACTCGGACGCTGGAACAGCTCCGCCAGCGTCACCTGCTGCCCCGCACGTTGCAGCAGGTTGACCAGACGAATCGCCAACAGCGAATGCCCGCCCAATTCGAAGAAGTTGTCGTGGCGTCCGACCTGCTCGACATTCAGCACCTCAGCCCAGACCCGCGCCAACACGGTTTCGACCTCGCCTTCAGGTGCTTCGTAATGTCGACTGAGTACCGCGTCGAGGCCCGGCGCCGGCAGCGCCTGACGGTCGATCTTGCCGTTGGGACTCAAGGGCAGAACGTCGAGCGCAACAAACGCACCCGGCACCATGTACTCGGGTAACTGCTCAAGAATGAACGCGCGCAGCATGTCGATAGCCGGAGCAGCGCTGCCCTCGCGCAATGTGAAATACGCGACCAGACGCTCGTCGCGCATCAGCACCACCACCTCGCGCACACCCGGGTGCTGGATCAAACGCGCTTCGATTTCACCGAGTTCCAGGCGCAAGCCGTGCAGCTTGACCTGGAAGTCGTTGCGCCCGAGGAATTCGAGGTTGCCGTCAGCGCGGTACCGCACCAGATCGCCGGTGCGGTACAAGCGATCACCGGCCACAAACGGACTGTCGATAAAGCGCTCGGCCTGCATCTGTGGCAGTCCCATATACCCTCGCGCCACGCCGATGCCGCCGATGTGCAACTGGCCAATAACACCGAGCGGTACCGCTTGGTCATGCGCATCGAGCACGTACAAACGGGTGTTACAGATGGCCTTGCCAATGGGCAATTCGGTGGATGGCACGGGCATGTGCGGTTCCAGTGTCCACGCGGTGCTGTCGACCGTGGCTTCGGTCGGGCCGTACACGTTATGCAGGCGTACCCACGGCAGTTGCTGGCGTACTTCGCGGGCCAGGGCCGCCGTGAGTTCGCCGCCACCGCAGAACACATCGGTGAGGCTGGTGCATTCACTGACGTCTTGCAGCTCGAGAAATTGCTGCAACAGCGCCGGCACAAACTTGACCACCGTGACCCGCTGCTGACGAATCACTTGCGCCAGATACGCCGGTTCCCGGTGACCTCCCGGCCGTGCCAGCACCAGACGCACACCGGCCGTCAGTGGCCAGAAGAATTCCCACACCGAACCATCGAAACTGAATGGCGCTTTCTGCAACAACGCGCCATCCGGAGTCGGCGGGCAGATCTGCGAGCCCCAATGCACCAGATTGCACAAACCACGATGTTCGAGCATCACGCCTTTTGGTGTGCCGGTCGAACCTGAGGTGTAGATCATGTACGCCAGATTCGAAGGACTCAGGCCTGGCACTTGCGGATCGTTTTCTGACTGGTCGTGCCAGGTGCATTGGTCAAAGTCGATCAACACTGCCCCAGCCTCGGCAAACAGCGATCGCGTGGCCGTCTGCACCAGCACCGCCACCGGCGCGCAGTCCCTGAGCATAAAGTCCAGGCGCTCCGCCGGATAAGCCGGATCCAGCGGCACGTACGCGCCACCGGCCTTGAGAATGCCGAGCAGCCCCACCACCAGATCAAGCCCACGCTCGACGCACAGCGCCACCCGCGCGTCCGGCCCGACGCCTTGCTCACGCAGGTGATGCGCGAGGCGGTTGGCACGGGCATTCAGCTCGCGATAGGTCAGGCTGTGTTCGCCCGACTGCACGGCGATGGCATCCGGCTGACGCCGCACCTGTGCTTCGAACAGGCTCTGCACCGGTTGCTCGACCGGGCAATCAAGCGCCGTCGCGTTGAAGTCGCCGAGCAGGCGTTGCTGTTCATCCTCGGCCAGCAACTCGACTTGCGCCAACACCGCCTGGTCATCACTGACCAGCGCCGCCAGCAAGCGCTGGAAGTAACCGACAAAACGCTGCACGGTCGACTCATCGAACAGCGCGGTGGCGTAGCGCAGCGAGCCACGAACCCCGTGCTGGCTTTCGCCCAGACTCAGCGACAGGTCGAACTTCACAAAGTGATTTTCCCCGGCCACGCCTTCCAGCGTCAGCTCGTCGAGTGCCAGGGCTGGCGCCACGCTGCTGTCCCAGCTCAGCAACGTCTGGAACAACGGTGTGTGGGAAAGGCTGCGCAGCGGTCGGGTGACTTCCACCACGTGTTCGAACGGCAGATCCTGATGCGCCTGCGCTGCCAGAGTCTGGGCCTTGACCCGCGCCAGCAGCGCTGCCCCCGTCAGATCGCCCGAGGTATCGATGCGCAGCGCCAGGGTGTTGACGAACATGCCGATCAACCCTTCGATTTCGGCGCGGGTACGGTTGGCGACTGGCGAGCCGATGACCACATCGGACTGCCCGGACAGACGCGTAAGCAGCATCGCCCAGGCGCTCATGATCACCATGTACGGCGTCACGCTGTGGCGCTGACACAACGCCTTGAGACCGGCGCTGGTCTGCGCGTCCAGCACGACCTCGACACTGCCGCCGCGGTGATCCTGTTGCGCCGGCCGTGGTCGGTCAGTCGGCAGGCTCAACAATGCCGGGGCGCCGGCCAAGGTCTGCTGCCAGTAATCACTCTGGCGCTGCAACACCTCGCCGCTCAGCCAGCGCCGTTGCCATACCGCGTAATCCGCGTATTGCAGGGCCAGCGGCGGCAGCGGATCGGCCTCGCCGTGGCTGAACGCCTGATACAGCGCCATCAATTCATGGGTCAGCACGCCCATCGACCAGCCGTCAGAGATGATGTGATGCATCGTCAGCAACAGCACATGGTGATCATCGGCCACACGCACCAGCCGACCGCGAATCAACGGGTCGTCCTGCAAGTTGAACGGTCCGCGCGCTTCAGCGTCGACCAAAGCACGCAAGGCCTCCTCGGTCTGCGGCTGTTGCCGCCAATCTTCCACAATCAGCGTCAGGCCACTGTCGTCCGAGGCAATCAGCACCTGTGCTTCGTCGTTCAGTTGGGTGAACCGACTGCGCAGGGTTTCGTGACGAGCGACGATTCGCGCCAATGCCCGTTGCAGTGCCACGGCGTCGAGTCGGCCACGCAGGTGCAAGCCCAGAGGAATGTTGTAGGCGGTGTTGCCGCCATCCATTTGCGCGAGGAACCACAAGCGTTGCTGGGCGAACGACAACGGCAGCACCTGATCGCGCGACGCCGGCAGAATCGGCGGCAAGCTGCTGAGTTCGGCCTGACTCAACACTTCGGCGACCGCCGCCAGTTCCGGGTTGGCAAACAGATCGGCCAGCGCCAGCTCCACGCCCAATTGCTGGCGCACCTGGGAGAGCATGCGCATGGCCAGCAATGAATGGCCGCCGAGTTCGAAGAAGTTGTCATAGCGACCGACCTGCCCGACCTGCAACACCTCGGCCCAGACCTGCGCCAGGCTTGCTTCCAGTGGATTGGCTGGTGCCTCGTAGGCCCGACTGAGCAGTGCCTCCTGCGTCGGTGCCGGCAACGCCTTGCGATCGACCTTGCCGTTGTTGTTCAACGGCAATACATCGAGTTGCACCCACGCGGTGGGCACCATGTATTCCGGCAGTCGCGCGTGCATTTGGGCGTGCAGTTCAGCGCTGTCCAAGTGCTCATCGTGCGCCGTGTAGTACGCCACCAGACGCGGGGAGTCCTGTCCGTCGCGGCGCGCCAGCACCACCGCTTCCTTGATCCCCGGGCAATTCAGCAGGCGATTCTCGATTTCTCCCGGCTCGATGCGGAAACCGCGAATCTTCACCTGATCGTCGTTACGCCCGATGCAATCGAGTTGCCCCGGCGCCAGCCAGCGCGCGAGGTCGCCGGTGCGATAGAGCAACGCGCCCGGGATCTCGCTGAACGGATCGCAGAGGAATTTCTCGGCAGTCAGATCCGCCCGGTTCAGATACCCCAGCGCCACGCCCTGCCCGCCGATATACAGCTCGCCGGTCACGCCCATCGGCACCGGCTGCTGATACGCATCAAGCACGTAAACCTGCGTGTTAGCGATCGGCCCGCCAATCGGCACGCTCTCGGCGTTTTCTGCCACTTCGCGCACTTCAAAGGTTGTGGCGTAGGTGGTGGTTTCAGTCGGGCCGTAGCAATGCACGATGCGCAGTGTTGGCGCCTCGGCCAACATTCGACGAAACGCCGCCGGATCGCCCCGTTCACCGCCGCACAGCAGAATCCGCAGGCCCTTGAGCGCCTGCGGAATCAGTTGCACGTATTGATTGAACAGCGCGGTGGTGACGAACAGGATCGTTGCGCCACTGCTGCTCAGTTCACGGCCAAAGGCATGCGGATCGAGCAAGGTTTGATGGTCGATGATCACCACGCGACCGCCATTGAGCAGCGGCCCCCAGATGTCCATGGTGCTCGCATCGAACGCCGGGTTCGAGGCGAAGACCACACGATCCTGCGCATTGAAATCGGCGTAACCGTTGTTGAGCACCAAGCGGCCGATACCCCGGTGCGGCACCATCACCCCTTTCGGCGTGCCGGTGGAACCGGAGGTGTACATGATGTACGCCAACGACTCGGACGACTGCAGCAGGTTCGGGTTATGCGTCGGCTGGCCGTTGAGGGTCAGCCTGTCGAGGTCGATACGCGGCGCGGCGTAGTCGATGACTTCGCCGCTCAAGGTCAACAACGCCACCGCGCGGCAATCCTCGACCATGAACGCCTGGCGCTCGCTCGGTGCATTGATGTCCAGCGGCACATAAGCGGCCGCGCATTTGGCAATGGCCAGTTGCGCGACCAGCAACTCCAGCGAACGCGGCAGCAGGATCGCCACGTGATCGCCCGGCTGCACGCCGTGAGCAATCAGGTGATGGGCCAGGCGGTTGGCTTGCGCGTTGAGTTCAAAGTAGCTCAGCGAATGCGCGCCATGCACGGCCGCCACCGCTTTGGGATGCGCGGCTGCCTGCTGTTGGAACACCCCGTGTACGGTCAGTGTTTGCGGGTAGCCTCGCGCCGTGGCGTTGAAGTCGTACTGCAAACGCTGGCGCTCATCGTTTGCCAGCAATGGCACACGTTCCAGCACCGTCTGATCATCGGCAATCATCGCTTCGAGCAGACGTTCGAAGTAGCCGATGTAGCGCTTGATCGTCAGCGCATCGAACAGCGCCGTGGCGTAGTTCAGCGTGCCGCGAAGCACTCCGTTGACCTCGCCCAGTGTCAGCGTCAGGTCAAACTTGGCGACATCGCCGGTCCCGGCAACACCCTCCAGCGTCAGCTCGCCCAAGGCCAGTTGCGGGCCAACGCTGCCGTCCCAGCTTAGCGTGGTCTGGAACAACGGGCTGTGCGCCAGGCTGCGCACCGGTCGGACGATTTCCACCACTTGTTCGAACGGCAGATCCTGATGCGCCTGCGCTTCCAGTGTCCGCGCCTTGACCTGTGCCAGCAGCGCTTCGACGCTCGGCGCGCCCGAGGTGTCGATGCGCACGGCGAGCGTATTGACGAACATGCCGATCAGGCCTTCGACTTCAGCGCGGCTGCGGTTGGCCACCGGCGCGCCGATCACCACATCGGATTGCCTGGACAGCCGACTCATCAGCAACGCCCAGGCACTCATCAGGGTCATGAACAGGGTCGCGCCGTGACGCTGGCTCAAGGCCTTGAGCGCCGCACTCAAACGCTGGTCCAGCAGCACTTCGACGTTGCCGCCGGTGTAATCCTGTTGTGCCGGTCGCGGGCGATCGGTGGGCAGCGTCAACAAGGCCGGCGCACCTTCGAGGGTCTGCTGCCAATACTCGCTTTGCCGCTGCAGCACCTCTCCGCTGAGCCAACGCCGTTGCCACACGGCATAGTCGCCGTATTGCAACGTCAGGACTGGCAACGGGTCAGGCTGTCCCTGGCTGAACGCCTGATACAACGCCATCAACTCAGCCGTCAGCACGCCCATCGACCAGCCGTCAGCGACAATGTGGTGCACGGTCAGCAACAGCACATGGTGATCGTCGGCCAAGCGCACCAGTCGCCCACGAATCAGCGAATCATTCTGCAGATCAAACGCTGTCGAGGCTTCCTGCGCCATCAATACTTGCAAGGTGTGCTCGGCCTGCGGCTGTTGGCGCAGATCTTCTACGCGCAGTAGCAAACCGTTATCGACCGGGGCAATCGACACCTGTGCGCTGTCGTCGATGCGGATGAAACGGCTGCGCAGGGTTTCGTGGCGGGCGACGATCCGCGCCAGCGCCGATTGCAGGGCATCGACGTCGAGGTGACCGCGCAGGCGCAAACCGAGAGGAATGTTGTACGCCGAGTTGCCACCCGCCATTTGCGCAAGAAACCACAGGCGTTGTTGGGCGAAGGACATCGGCAGCGCCTGATCACGCGGTGCCGACAAAATCTCCGGTAACGCGCTGCGCCCGGCGCGGTTCAATACTGCAGCGATTGCGCTCAATTGCGCATCGGCAAACAGATCACTCAGCGCCAGTTCGACGCCGAGGCGCTGACGGATCAGCGAGACCATGCGCATCGCCAACAGCGAATGACCACCCAGTTCGAAGAAATGATCGTGACGGCCGACCTGCTCGACTTGCAGCACTTCAGCCCAGATCTGCGCCAGTGCGGTTTCCAGCTCGCCTTGCGGTGCCACGTATTCGCGGGTCGGCAGCGCGGCCAGATCCGGTTTCGGCAATGCCTTGCGGTCGACTTTGCCATTGGCGGTCAGCGGCAAAGCCTCAAGCCGGACAAACGCTGCCGGCACCATGTAGTCCGGCAACTGTGTCAGCAGATGCTCGCGCAACTCGCCCACCGCCAGTGGTTCGGCCCCCGATTGTTCGGTGAAATAGGCCACCAGTCGCGGCTGGCCGGGTTGGTCCTCGCGGGCCAGCAGCACCGCTTCGTTGATACCGGGGAGCTGATTGAGGCGAGTCTCGATTTCGCCCAACTCAATGCGCATGCCACGGATTTTCACCTGGTCGTCGTTACGTCCCAAGTAATCGAGCGAGCCGTCTTCGCGCCAGCGGGCAAGGTCACCGGTGCGGTACATGCGCGCATTCGGCAAGGGGCTGAACGGGTCGTGCAGAAAGCGCTCGGCAGTCAGGTCGGCGCGGTTCAGATAACCCCGGGCCACACCGGCCCCGCCCACGTACAACTCGCCCATGACGCCCATCGGCACCGGCCGTTGCTGCTCGTCGAGCAGGTAAACCGCCGCGTTCGCCACCGGTTTGCCGATGTGCAACGCCGCGCCAACGTCGATACGCCCGGAAGTCGCGACTACGGTGGCCTCGGTCGGGCCGTAGTTGTTGATCACGGCGAAGCGCTGCTGACGGCTGAACTGGCGCAAGCGATCGCCACCGATCAGCAAGGTGCGCAAGGTCGGATGATCGAGGTTCTGACTGAACGCATATTCGGCGACCGGTGTTGGCAAAAAGCTCACGTCCAGCGGCTGCGCACGCCACCAGTCGAGCAACCCATCGATGTCTTCAGCGCCGTCATGGGTTGGGGCCAGGTGCAGGGTCGCGCCCGCGCACAGGGCCGGCCAGACTTCCCACGCCATCGCATCGAAACCAAATCCGGCAAGGCTTGAGGTGTGGCTGCCGGCGCGTAAATCGAACGCTTCACAGTGCCAGTCGACCAGATTGGACAACGTCTGATGTTCGACCATGACGCCTTTGGGCAGGCCGGTCGAACCCGAGGTGTAGATCACGTACGCCAGATGCGCAGCGCTCAGGCCCGGCACCGCAGGGTTGTGCTGCGCCTGCGCCGGCCATGCGCACAGATCGACATCAATCACTGGCACGCCCGGTTGCGGCAGTCTCTCGTGCAGATCGCTTTGCGTGAGCACCGCGACGGGTGCGCTGTCGTTCAGCAAATAACTGATCCGCTCGGCAGGATGCGCCGGATCGATCGGCACATAGCCGGCGCCGGCCTTGAGGATGGCGACCAGCCCGACCAATGTATCCAGGCCCCGGCGGGTGACGATGGCCACGCGGTCATCGGCTTTCACCCCGATGGCGATCAAGTGATGTGCCAAGGCATTGGCCTGGCGATTGAGCTGCAAGTAAGTCAGTGGCTGTCCGGCAAACACCGCTGCAATAGCCTGCGGACGCTCGGTGACCTGCGACTCGAAGCGCCGGGCAATCGTCAGCCCACGCGGGTAGTCAGCCTCGGTAGCGTTGAAACTCACCAGTAGCTGTTGACGCTCTGGCGTCGGCAGGATCGACAACCGGTCAAAGCCCACGTGCGGCGTGTGCTCCAGTGCCTCCAGCAACGTCATCAACGCTCCCTGCATGTACCCGCAGATACGCTGCGCATCAATGCCGGCCCCGGCCAATACCTTCAGGCGGAAGTCTTCACCGAGATCATCAACGCTGAGAGTCAGGCGATAGTTGGTGTGTTCCTCGGCAGCGAGCAATTGCATGCCGTGCCACGCCGCTTGCAACTCAGCCGATATCGGCCCGACCGGGGCGCTGTGACGATAGTTGAGCAGCGTGCTGAACAGCGGTGTGCCCGCCGGCATGGCGCTGCATTGCTGCACCTGCGCCAGTTGCGCATGTTCATGGGCCAGCAACTGACTCAGGCGTTCGTGGGTCGCCAGTGCGGCGCCTTTGACGCTATGGGCGTTCAGCTCGATGCACAGCGGCAAGGTATTGATGAACACACCCAGCGCCCGCTCGGCGCCTTCTCCGCCCTGCAATCGCCCGAGCAACACCGTGCCAAACACCACGGCGTCGCGTCCGGACAATTGCCCCAGCACCTGTGCCCAGGCGAGGTGCATCAGGCTGGCGGCGCTGACCCCCAAACGCCGGGCCTGCTGACGGATGCTGTGGCTCAGCGCGTTTTCCAGGTCCAGTTGCGCCTCTTGTGCAGGGCCATCGCTGGCCAGATTCTGCCCGTAAGGCAAGGTCGGCTCATCAACAGCGCCGAGCATCTCGCCGAAGAAACTGGCGTGCGCTTGCGCGGACAGGCCGGAACGGGTGTGCGCCACGTAATTGCGGTACGGCACCGGTTCGCTCAGCAGCCCGTCGTTGCCCAGCAGAAACGCCTGCATCTCGTGCTGCAACACCTCCAGCGCCACGTGATCCATCACCAGGTGATGGAACAGCAGCAACGCCACCACGCGTTGATTGGCCTCATCGCGGCCGTGCACCACGCGCATCAGCGGCGCCTCGGTGACGGGCATGCGGTAGCTATCGATGGTGAAGCGGCGCCGCAACTGGCTCAGCGCATCGCCCGCTTCGCCGTCCAGCAGCAAGGCCTCGCAGCCCAGCGAAGCCTGACGCCAGACCACTTGCACCGGCTCTTCCAGCCCCTCCCAGAACAGCGACGTGCGCAAAATGTCATGGCGTTCGATTACCCGTTGCAGGGCATCAGTGAACACTTGCAAACGCTGTTCATCGGCGAAGGCAAACTGCGCCTGCAGCACATATGGATCGCCGTGCGCGGCCGACAGATGATGGAACAGGATGCCGGTCTGCAAAGGTGCCAGCGGGTAGATGTCCTGAACATTGCGCGCACCGCCGGGGACACTCGCAACGATACGGTCGATCGTCGCTTGGTCCAGCGCTACCAGCGGCAACAATTCGGGCGTGATGCGCGGGCAATCGGCCGCAATGAGGTTTGCCGGCACCGCCGCATCAGGTTCGCCGCCCACAGCCGCAGCGAGCGCGGCCAATGTCGGCTGGCCAAAGAGCACACGAATATCCGCCGACAGGCCGGCCCGACGCATGCGCGCAACCAGATTGACCGCCAGCAACGAGTGACCGCCCAGTTCGAAGAAATGATCGAAGCGCCCTACCCGCTCGACCTTCAGCAACTCGGCCCAAATCGCGGCAATCACGGTTTCGACTTCACCGATCGGAGCTTCGTATTCCCGGCTCAGCAGCGCAGTCTGGTCAGGAGCAGGCAAGGCTTGGCGATCCAGTTTGCCGTTGGGGCTCAGCGGCAAGGCCTGCAAATGCACAAACACGGCAGGCACCATGTAATCCGGCAAGTGTTTGAGCAGTTGGCTGCGCAACTGATCGATTTCCAGCAGTTCGCCGCTGTAATACGCCACCAGCCGTTGATCGCCCGGCAAGTCTTCACGGGCCAGCACCGCCGCTTCACGCACGCCGTCGATGTGCGCCAGATGCGCCTGAATCTCGCCCAGTTCGATGCGCAAACCACGGATTTTGACCTGATCGTCATTACGCCCCAGGTACTCGATGTTGCCATCGGCCAGATACCGCGCGACGTCGCCGGTGCGGTACAAGCGCGCGCCAGGCTGATCACTGAACGGATCGTCGAGGAAACGTTCGGCGGTCAGCTCAGGCCGATTCAGATAACCCCGCGCCACCTGCACGCCGCCGAGATACATCTCGCCGACCACCCCAAATGGCGTCGGTTGTTGGTGAACATCAAGGATGTACACGCGGGTATTGCACAGCGGTTTGCCAATCGGTGGCGCGCCTTGCGGTACCGGCGAATTCGCCTCCAGCGTCCATACGGTGCTGTCGACGGTGGCTTCGGTCGGGCCATAAACGTTGTGCAGGCGCACCTGCGGCAGATGTTCGCGCACGCTGCGCACCAACGCGGCCGTCAGCGCACCGCCACCACAGAACACATCGGTAAGGCTGCTGCACTCGCCCACCTCTGCCACTTCAAGGAATTGCTGCAACAGCGCCGGCACAAACTGAACGACGTTGACCTGTTGCTCACGAATCAGTTGCACCAGCGCGGCTGGATCGCGGTGGTCGTCCGGGCCGGCGAGAACCAGACGCATGCCGCAGCTCAACGGCCAGAACAGCTCCCACACCGAGGCGTCGAAACTCAGCGGGGTTTTCTGCAACAGCGTGGCGCCGGTAGAAAGCGGACACAGGCTGGCGCTCCAGTGCAGCAGATTGCCCAGGTTGCGGTGCTCGACCATCACGCCCTTCGGCGTGCCGGTGGAGCCGGAGGTGTAAATCACATAGGCCAGGTTCGCAGCGCTCAGGCCTGGCACCTGCGGATTGCTTTGCGCAAGGTCTTGCCAGGTGCAATGGTCGAAATCGACCAACACGCCGGCCCACTCGCCGATCAGCGCACGCGTCGGCGCATGCACCAGCACCGCCACGGGCGCGCTGTCCTCAAGCATGTAGGCCAGACGTTCGGCGGGATAACCCGGGTCCAGCGGCACATAAGCGCCGCCGGCCTTGAGAATCGCCAACAGACCGACCAGCAATTGCGGCCCGCGCTCGACGCAGATCGCCACCCGCGAATCGCGGCCCACGCCGCACTGGCGCAGGTGATGGGCGAGCTGGTTGGCGCGACGGTTCAACTCGGCGTAACTCAAACGCAATTCACCGGCCACCACGGCATCCGCGTCTGGCGTGCGCAACACCTGCGTCTCGAAGCGAGCATGAACAGTCTGCTCAAGATCGTGGGGGACCGTGGTTGCGTTCAGATCGACCAGCAGATGCTGACGCTCATCGTCCGCCAACAACGTCACCTGCTCCAACACCGCTTGATCGTTGCTGACCATGGCCTGCAACAGGCGCTGGAAGTAGCCGACGTAACGTTGAATAGTCGACTCATCGAACAAGGCAACGGCGTACTCCAGCACACCGCGTATCCCGTCCGGCGCGTCTGCCAGCGTCAGTGACAGATCGAATTTGGCAAAGTGGCTCGGTTCGGCAACGCTTTCCAGCGTCAGCTCGCCCAGACTCAGGCTGGCACCGTGGCCACTGTCCCAACTGAACATCGCTTGAAACAACGGGCTGTGCGCCATGCTGCGCGCAGGCTTGGTGATTTCCACCACTTGCTCGAACGGCAGATCCTGATGCGCCTGCGCATCCAGCGTCCGCGCCTTGACTCGCGCCAGCAGCGCCTCGGTGCTCAAAGCGCCCGAGGTATCGATACGCAGGGCCAGGGTATTGACGAACATGCCGATCAAACCTTCGATTTCGGCCCTTGTCCGGTTGGCCACCGGCGAACCGACGACCACTTCCGATTGCCCGGACAACCGACTCAACAGGCTCGCCCATGCGCCGAGCATGAGCATGTACATCGTCACGCCGTGACGCTGGGCCAAAGCCTTGAGCCCGGCGCTCAGGCGTTCGTCGAGCACCACGTCGACGGTGTTGCCGGCGTAATCCTGCTGCGCCGGGCGCACGCGATCAGTCGGCAGCGTCAACAGTGCCGGAGCACCCGCCAACGTTTGTTGCCAATACTCGCTTTGACGCTCCAGAACCTCACCACTGAGCCAGCGCCGCTGCCACACCGCGTAGTCGGTGTATTGCAACGCCAGCGGCGGCAGTGGATCTGGTTGGCCGAGGCTGAACGCCTGATAAAGCGCCATCAGTTCACGGGTCAGAACCCCCATCGACCAGCCATCGGAGATGATGTGGTGCAGGGTCAGCAACAGCACATGATGATCGTCGGCCAGCCGCACCAGGCGGCCGCGAATCAGCGCATCGTCTTGTAAATCAAACGGCCCCGAGGCCTCGCCCTGAATCAGCGCCGCCAAGGTCTGGTCGGCTTGCGGATGCTGGCGCAGGTCTTCAACACGCAGCAGCAGACCGCTGTCGACCGGGGCGATCAGCACTTGCGCCTGGTCATTGAACTGGGCGAAACGGCTGCGCAGGGTTTCGTGACGCGCAACGATACGCGCCAAGGCTTGTTGCAGCGCATGCTCATCCAGTTGCCCACGCAGGCGCAGGCCGATGGGAATGTTGTACGCGGTGTTGGCGCCCTCCATTTGTGCGAGAAACCACAAGCGTTGCTGGGCGAACGACAGCGGCAAGGCGCCGTCTCGGGCCACCGCGACAATCTCCGGTTGCGTGCTGCGCCCGGCTTGCGCCACCGCCTCGGCAACCGCAGCCAGTTCGGCGTTGGCAAACAGATCGCCCAGCGCCAGCTCGACGCCAAGACGCTGGCGAACCTGGGACACCATGCGCATGGCCAACAGCGAGTGACCACCGAGTTCGAAGAAATGATCCTGACGCCCGACTCGCTCGACTTGCAGCACCTGCGCCCAGATCTGTGCCAAGGCGCTTTCCAGTTCGTTGTGCGGCGCCTCGTATTCGCGGGTGAACAGCGCCGCTCGCTCGGGTTTCGGCAGGGCCTTGCGGTCGACCTTGCCATTGGCGGTCAACGGCAGTGCGTCGAGTCTGACGAAGGCCACCGGCACCATGTAATCCGGTAACTGGGTCAACAGGTGCGCGCGCAACTCGGCCACGGCCAACGGTTCGACCTGGCTCTGCTCGGTGAAATACGCCACCAGTCGCGGCTGGCCGGGTTCATCTTCACGCGCCAGCAGTACGGCTTCCTGAATACCGGGCAACTGATTGAGGCGGGTTTCGATTTCACCGAGTTCGATGCGCACGCCACGGATTTTCACCTGATCGTCGTTACGCCCCAGGTACTCGATCGTGCCGTCGGCGCGCCAGCGTGCGAGATCGCCGGTGCGATACATGCGCGCATTCGGCAAGGGGCGGAACGGGTCGTGGAGGAAGCGTTCGACGCTCAGGTCGGCACGGTTCAAATAGCCGCGAGCGACCCCGGCACCGCCAACATACAACTCGCCCATGACGCCAATCGGCACTGGGCGCTGCTGTTCATCGAGCAGATACACCGTGGCATTGGTCACCGGTTTGCCGATGTGCAAGGCATCGCCTGCCTCGATTCGCCCAGAGGTGGCGACCACGGTGGCTTCGGTCGGGCCGTAGTTGTTGATCACGTCGAATTGCTGGTTGCGGCTGAACTGGCGCAAGCGGTCGCCACCGATCAGCAGTGTGCGCAGCGTCGGGTGTTCAAGGTTCTGGCTGAAGGCGTATTCGGCGACGGGCGTCGGCAGGAAACTCACGTCCAGTGGCTGCGCGCGCCACCACTCGAGCAACGCATCGATGTCCTCGGTGCCCTCGTGAGTCGGTGCCAGATGCAGGGTCGCGCCGGCACACAGCGCCGGCCAGACTTCCCAGGCCATGGCGTCGAAACCGAACCCGGCAAGGCTTGAAGTGTGGCGACCGGCGCACAGATCAAACGCGCTGCAATGCCAATCGACCAGATTCGACAAGGTGCGGTGTTCGACCATCACCCCTTTGGGCAGGCCGGTGGAGCCAGAGGTGTAGATCACGTAGGCCAGATGCGCGGCGGTCAGGCCCGGCACCTGCGGATCAAGGGTTTCGCTCAGCGGCCAGGTGCGCGGGTCAAGATCGATCACCGGCACCGCCAGCGCCGGCAAGCGTTCCCGCAGATTATTTTGGGTCAGCACTGCAACGGGGCCGCTGTCGCTGAGCAAGTAGTGCAGACGCTCGGCCGGGTGCGCCGGGTCGACCGGCACATAACCGGCACCGGCCTTGAGAATCGCCACTAGCCCGACCAGCGTATCGAGGCCACGGCGGGCGACGATGGCGACGCGATCATCGGGTTTCACACCCAGTGCGATCAGATGATAAGCCAAGGCGTTGGCATGCCGGTTGAGTTCGGCGTAACTCGTTTGCTCACCGAGGTATTGCGCGGCCACGGCTTCGGGCCGCTGCGCCACTTGCGCCTCGAAACGCTGGGCAATGGTCAACGTCACGGGGAAATCGGCGTGACTGGCATTGAACGCCAACAGCACCTGCTCGCGTTCGGCCGTCGGCAGAATCGGCAACTGGTTGAGCGCGGTGTCCGGCGCCTGCTCCAGCGCCAGCACCAGACTCTCCAGGGCGCAGTGCAAGTAATCGCAGATGCGCTGTGGATCGACCTCGGTAGTGGCCAGCAACGTCAGGCTGAAGGCATCGCCGAAATCGTCGATGCTCAGGGTCAGCGGATAGTTGGTGCGTTCTTCGGAGCTGATCGTGCTGATGCCTTCCCACGCCGCCTGGGTCTCGGCACTCGCCGTCGCCGCCGTGTGGCTGTGGCGGTAATTGAGCAAGGCACTGAACAACGGTGTCGGTGCGACCACGCCGCTGCAACGCTGGGCGAGTGCCAGTGGCGCGTGCTCGTGGCGCATCAATGTGGTCAAGCGTTTGTGGGTCGCCTCCACCGCCGCACGCACGCCTTGTGCATCGACATCGACCCGCAGCGGCAAGGTGTTGATGAAAATTCCCAACGCCCGCTCGGTGGCTTCAGCGCCTTGCATACGCCCCATCAGCACCGTACCGAACACTACGTTTTGTTTGCCGGTGAGCACCGCCAGTACCTGCGCCCAGCCCAGGTGAAACAGGCTCGCGACACTCACCCCGAGTTGCCGCGCCTGTGCGCGCAAACGCTGGCCGAGCAATGGGTTGACCGGCAGGCTCAGCTCGGCGATACCGAGGCCGTCGCCCTGCACATCCTGCAAACCGTAGGGCAGGGTCGGCTCGGCTATGTCGCCGAGCATCTCGCGAAAAAAAACCTCGTGTTCGGCTTCGCTGATGCCCAGTCGCGCTTGCGCTACGTAATTGCGAAACGGCACTGGGCGCCCGAGCGATTGAGCCTGGCCAGTGAGGCAGGCGAGCAGTTCGTGACGCACCACGTCGAGCGCCGAGTGGTCCAGCGCCATGTGATGGAACAGCAACGTCGCGACCACGCGCTGACCGCCCTCGTCCCATGCGTAGGCCAGACGCATCATCGGCGCACACCGGACGTCCAGACGGAAATGCCGCGCATCGAAACGTTCGTGCAATTGCTGCAGCGCATCACTTGCGCCGTCTGCCAGCACGACCTCTTCCATCGGCAACTGCGCCTGACGCCAAACCACTTGCAGCGGCACGTCCAGCCCTTCCCAATGCACCGCCGTGCGCAAAATGTCGTGGCGATCGATGACCTTTTGCAAGGCTTGCGCGAAGTCCTGCAGACGCTCGCGGCTGCTGAACGCAAAGTACGACTGCATGACGTAGGGATCGCCCTGCTCGTTGCTCGCGTGGTGATAGAGGATGCCTTCCTGCAACGGTGCCAGTGGGTAGATGTCCTGCACATTGGCGGCGCCGCCCGGTACCTCGGCGAGCAAGCGGTCAAGGATCGCCTGATCGACGTCAGCCAGGGTCACCATCGCTGGCGTGATGCGCGTGGTGCCGGGGAGAATGCCGTTGGCCGGAACGTCGATCTGGCCGACGCGGCTGGCCGAGTACTGGCCGGCCTTGATCAGTTCGATCAGCGCCGGTTTGTGCTCGCGCAGCGCGGCCAGCAGCGCCGGATCGCTCAATGCCTGTTTGTTGCCGTTGACGCGCAATTGCTCATCGGTCACCGCCAACTGAATGTCCTTTGTCTTCAGGGTTGCCAACAGTTCGAGCACATTCACAGGACGATCTCCATTCTTTCCGTAATTGCGGCGTAGCCGGCCAGGGTCGGTTGTTCGAACAACGCCCTGACATCGGCTTCCATGCCTTCCTGACGTAACCGGCCGATCAGACTGACCGCCAGTAATGAGTGACCACCCAGTTCAAAGAAATGGTCGTGACGCCCTACCCGTTCGACGTTGAGCAGTTCCGCCCAGAGCCGTGCCAGGGTGATTTCGACGTCGCCGACCGGGGCTTCGTATTCGCGGGTTTTCAGTGATTGCTGATCCGGCGCCGGCAGCGCCTTGCGGTCGAGCTTGCCGTTGGGACTCAGCGGCAAACGATCGAGATGCACAAACACCGTAGGCACCATGTAATCCGGCAAATGCTCGAGCAGTTGACTGCGCAGCAGGTCGATTTCCAGGCGTTCGCCGGTGTAATACGCGACCAGACGTTTGTCGCCGGGCACGTCTTCGCGGGCCACCACCACGGCTTCCTGCACACCTTTGATCTGGGCCAGGCGCGCCTGGATTTCGCCCAGCTCAATACGCAGACCGCGGATCTTCACCTGATCATCGTTACGCCCCAGGTACTCGATGTTGCCGTCCGGCCGATACCGTACAACGTCGCCGGTGCGGTACATGCGCCCATGCGGATGAAACGGATCTTCGAGGAAGCGTTCGGCCGTCAGTTGCGGCCGATTGAGATAACCACGCGCCACCTGCACGCCAGCGATGTACAGCTCGCCGATCACGCCTTGCGGCACGGGCTGCTGTTGCGCATCGAGGATGTACATACGGGTGTTGGCGATCGGCTTGCCGATTGGTGTGTTGTCCGGGGTTTGCTCGATCGTTCCCGCGCAGTCCCACGCGGTGACATCGACGGCGGCTTCGGTCGGGCCGTACAGGTTATGCAACGCGCTGCCCGGCAATTGCAGTTTGAAACGCCGCACCACACTGCCCGGCAACGCCTCACCGCTGCACATTACCTGCCGCACGCTGTCGCAGCGTGTGGTGTCGCTGTTGGCGAGGAACACATCGAGCATCGACGGCACAAAGTGCAGCGTGGTGATGTGTTCGCGCTCGATCACTTCGCTCAGGTACTGCGGATCCTTGTGCCCGCCGGGCTGCGCCATGACCAGGCGCGCGCCGGTCATCAGCGGCCAGAAGAACTCCCACACCGAGACGTCGAAACTGAACGGGGTTTTCTGCAACACCGAGTCGGCAGCGGTCAGGCGATAGGCGTCCTGCATCCACAGCAAGCGGTTGACCACACCGGCATGCTCGTTGACCACGCCTTTGGGTTGGCCGGTCGAGCCGGAGGTGTAGATCACGTAGGCGCTGTGCTGTGGTGTCAACGTCGTGATTTGCGGATTGCCGGCGGACAAGGATTGCCAGCTGTTCTGGTCAAGATCGACCACTGCCGCCGTGATATCTCCCAGCAACTCGCTGGTAGCCCCGTGCACCAGCACCACGGCCGGCGCGCTGTCCTCGAGCATGTAGGCCAGGCGCTCCGGCGGATAGGCCGGATCGAGCGGCACATAACCAGCGCCGGCCTTGTTGATTGCCAGCAGACCGATGACCATTTCCAGGCTGCGCTCGACGCAGATCGCCACCTGTGAATCCACTTGCACGCCAAGGCTGATCAAGTGCCGGGCCAAGCGATTGGCGCGCTCGTTCAACTGCGTGTAGCTCAATGCCTGTTCGCCGGCAACGACGGCCACAGCCTGCGGCGTACGCTGCACCTGCGCTTCGAACAAGCCGTGCAGCGTCTGCTGCAAATCGTAATCGACGCCGGTGGCATTGAGGCCGAACAACAATGCCTGCCGCTCCTCGTCCGGCAACACCGTCAGGCGATTCAACGCTTGCTGGGGTGTGTGCTCCAAGGCTTCAATCAGCGCAGTCAGCGCGTTCTCCATGTACTGGCCGAGGCGTGCCGCACCGATGCGCGAAGGGGTCATAACCGTCAGTTCAAAACCGCTGCCCAGATCGTCGACGTTGAGGGTCAACGGGTAGTTGGTGCGTTCCTCGCCAGCAAGGGATTCGATGCCCTGCCAGGCCTCACGCTTGGTATTTTGCTGAGCTTCGCTGTCGCTATGGCGGTAATTGAGCATCGCGCTGAACAGTGGTGACGGCGCCGCGACACCGCTGCAACGCTGGGCCAATGCCAGCGACGCATGTTCGTGAGCCAACAGCGCACTGAGCCGCGCATGCGTTGCCTTGACCCCGGCGCGCACATCGGTTTCGTCGACATCCACGCGCAATGGCAAGGTGTTGATGAACATGCCCAGCCCGCGATCTGCGCCCGCGCCGCCCTGCATGCGGCCCAGCAGCACCGTGCCGAAGACAACGCGCTCCTGAGCCGACGTTGCCGCCAGCACCTGCGCCCAGGCGAGATGAAACAGACTGGCGACGCTGACGCCGAGCAAGCGCGCCTGACTGCGCAAACGCTGCGCCACCGCGGCAGGCAGTGGCTGGCAGACTTCCTCGATGTCATTCCCGTCGCCATGCACATCCTGCAAACCGAACGGCAGTGTCGGCTCGTCGATGTCGCCGAGCATCTCGCGGAAGAACGCTTCGTGCTCTTGTTCGCTGACGCCGAGGCGGGTCTGCGCGACATAATTGCGGTATGGCACGGCGGACACAGGCAGTCGCTCATCGCCCTGCAAAATCGCCTGCATTTCTGCGCTGACCACCGCCAGCGCGGTGTGGTCCATGGCGATGTGATGGAACAACAGCATGGCGACGACACGTTGATTGTCCGGATCGAGGGCATACACCAGACGCAGCAACGGTGCCTGATCAAGTTCCAGACGACAGTGCCGCGCATCGAAGCGTGCACGTAGTTGATCAATGGCTTCGCCCTGCGCGGGCTCAAGCGCCACCGCTTGCACCGGCAACTCCGCACGGCGCCAGACCACTTGCACCGGCGCCGCCAAGCCTTGCCAGACAATCGATGTGCGCAGGATATCGTGGCGCGTCATGACCTGACGCAACGCCGCCGCGAACCCTTGAAACCGTTCAATACTGTCGAACGCCAGACACGATTGCAGCAGGTACGGATCACCCTGAGCCGCACTGAGGTGGTGATACAGAATCCCTTCCTGCAACGGTGCCAGCGGATAAATGTCCTGCACGTTGGCCGCGCCGCCCGGCACCGTGGCGACGATGCGCTCGATACTGACCTGATCCAGTTGCACCAGCGTCAGCATGTCCGCAGTGATGTGCGTGCAATCGGCAGGAATCAGATTGTCCGGCACGGCGACCTTGCGGCCACTGCCCACCGCCGCCGCCAGCGCAGCCAGGGTCGGTTGGCTGAACAGCACGCGCACGTCGGTGCTCAGATCGACCTGACGCATGCGCTCGATCAGCGTCACCGCCAGCAACGAATGCCCGCCCAGTTCGAAGAAGTTGTCGTGACGGCCGACCTGTTCAACGTTCAAGACGTCCGACCAGATCTGCGCCAAGGCAATTTCCACCGAACCTTGTGGCGCGGCATATTCGCGGCTCAGCCACGCCGTTTGATCCGGTTCTGGCAACGCCTTGCGGTCGAGTTTGCCGTTGGCGGTCAGCGGCAGTGCTTGCAGGCGCACGTAAGCGGCAGGCACCAGGGCTTGCGGCAACTGCGCTTGCAAATGACTGCGCAAATCCTCGATCTCGACGTTCAGGCGTTCGGTAAACCACGCCAGCAACTGGCCGTCGCGCACCAACACCACGCAATCCTGCACAGCCTCGTGAGCGCTCAACGCCGCTTCGATTTCGCCCAATTCGATGCGCACGCCGCGCAGTTTGACCTGATCATCGTTGCGCCCCAGGTATTCGACGTTGCCGTCAGCCAGCCAGCGTGCGAGGTCGCCAGTGCGGTACATGCGCGCCTGCGGTTCATCGCTGAACGGATCGTCGAGGAAGCGTTCGGCAGTCAGCTCGGGGCGATGCAGATAACCGCGCGCCACGCCGGCACCGCCGACATACAACTCGCCAGCAACGCCAACCGGTACGGGGCGCTGCTGGTCATCGAGCAGGTAAATCTTCGCGTTGGCCATCGGCCGGCCGATGTGCAGCACTTGTCCGGCCTCGACCGCGCCGCAGGTGGCAACCACCGTGGCTTCGGTCGGGCCGTAGTTGTTGATCACCGCGAACGTCTGCTGACGCGGAAACTGGCGCAATTTGTCGCCACCGATCAGCAACGTGCGCAAGGTCGGGTGACCGAGGTCCCGACTGAAGGCGTATTCGGCGACAGGCGTGGGCAGGAAACTCACCTGCAACGGCTGCCCGCGCCACCACGCCAGCAACTCGTCGAGGTGCTCGTTGCTCACCGATTGCGGTGGCAGATGCACGGTCGCGCCGATGCACAGCGCTGGCCAGACCTCCCACGCCATGGCATCGAAACCAAACCCGGCGACACTCGACGTGTGACTGCCCGCGTGCAGGTCAAAGGCGCCGTTGTGCCAGTGCACGAGGTTTTCCAGCGTCGCGTGTTCGACCATCACGCCTTTCGGCTGGCCGGTGGAGCCCGAGGTGTAGATCACGTAGGCCAGATGCGCCGGGGTCAGCGTCGGCACCTGCGGATTGCGGTCCGGCAGATGCGCCCAGTCACTGCCATCGAGATCGATCACAGACGCAGCACCGAGCAAATCACGCGTCGAAGCCTCGGCCAGAACCGCCAACGGCGCGCTGTCCTCAAGCAAGTAGGCAATGCGTTCCGCCGGGTAGGCCGGGTCGACCGGCACATAACCGGCGCCGGACTTGAGGATCGCCAGCAGCGCCACCAGCATCTGCGGGCTGCGCCGCACGCACACGGCGATGCGGTCGTCAGGCTGCACGCCAAGGCTGAGCAGATGGTGAGCCAGGCGGTTGGCCTGTTGATTGAGCTGGCCATAGGTCAACGCTTGCCCGCCCTGCACCACCGCCAGCGCATCCGCCCGTTGTGCCGCCTGAGCCTCGACCAGCGCATGAAGGGTTGCGCCACGGCGAAACGCGACGGCACTCCGATTGAAATCGACCAGCAGTCGCGTCTGCTCCGGCAGCGACAGAATCGGTAGCTGATCGAGTGGCGTCTGGGGCTGCTGCTCCAGCGCTTGCACCAGTTGTTCCAGTGCGGTGTGCATGTAACTGCAGATCCGCTGCGCACCGATCTCGGTGAGCGCCAGCACGTCCAAGGCAAAACCGTCGCCCAGATCATCCACCGACAGGGTCAGCGGATAGTTGCTGCGCTCCTCGCCACCGAGCATGCGCACGCCTTGCCAGATCCCCTGGCCGTCGCGCGGCTGTTGTGCGGCGGCGCTGTGCCGGTAATTGAGCAAGGCGCTGAACAGCGGCGCAGAACCCGGCATGCCGCTGCAACGTTGAGCCAGCGCCAGTGACGCGTGTTCATGAGCGAGCAGCGCCGTCAGCCGCGCGTGGGTGGTTTTCACCCCGGCGCGCACGCTTTCAGCGAGACCCACCCGCAGCGGCAGAGTGTTGATGAACACTCCCAGCGTGCGGTCGGCGCCCTCACCGCCCTGCATACGCCCCATCAACACCGTGCCGAAGACCACGTCGCGACGGCCGGAAACGACGCCCAACACTTGCGCCCAGGCCATGTGCATCAGGCTCGCCGGGCTGACGCCCAACTGCCGGGCCTGTTCGCGCAGACGCCGATTGAGCGCGGCATCGACCGCTTGCAGCGCTTCTTCGATACCACGCCCGTCGCCCTGAACATCCTGCAGACCGAAGGGCAAAGTCGGCTCGTCGATGTCGCCGAGCATCTCGCGGAAGAACGCCTCATGTTCCTGCTCATCGGCGCCCAAGCGTGCCTGCGCGACGTAATTGCGGTACGGCATCGGCGGCGTCAGCGTGTCGAGCTGATCGAACATCAACGCGTGCATTTCCCGGCCGATCACGTCCATGGCGGTGTGGTCGAGAATCGAGTGATGGAACAGCACGATGGCGACCACTTGCTGTTGCGCCGGATCCTCGGCGTAGACCATGCGGATCAGCGGCGCAACGCTCAGGTCGAGGCGGAAATGCCGGGCATCGAAACGCGCGTGCAGCTGTTCGAGCATGTCACCGTCCTGCGCTGCCAGCGGCACCTGTTGCACAACCATCTGCGCCGCGCGCCAGACCACCTGATGCGGGCTCGGCAAGCCTTCCCAGACCACGCTGGTGCGCAAGATGTCGTGACGGGCGATGACCTGCTGCAAGTGCTCGGCGAAGCTGTGCAAACGTTCAAGACTGTCGAAGGCCAGACGCGATTGCAGCAGGTACGGATCGCCCTGTTCGGCACTGAGGTGGTGATAAAGAATGCCTTCCTGCAACGGTGCCAGCGGATAGATATCCTGCACATTCGCGGCGCCGCCCGGCACCGTGGCAACGATACGATCGATACTGGTTTGATCCAGCGTGGTCAGGGTCAGCATGTCCGGGGTGATATGCGTGCAATCGGCCGCAATCAGATTGGCCGGCACTGCGATTTCCCGGCCACTGCCCAAGGCTCGCGCCAGTGCGGCCAGACTCGGCTGGTTGAACAGCACGCGCACATCGGCGCTCAGACCGGCCTGACGCATGCGTTCGATCAGGCTCACCGCCAACAGCGAATGGCCACCGAGTTCGAAGAAATTGTCGTGGCGGCCGATCTGTTCGATGTTGAGCACGTCGGCCCAGATCTGCGCCAACGCGATCTCGACCGGGCCTTGTGGCGCTTCATATTCACGGCAGAGCCACGCGTCCTGATCCGGTTCGGGCAAGGCTTTGCGGTCGAGTTTGCCGTGGGCGGTCAGCGGCAGGTTGTCCAGACGCACGTACGCCGCCGGCACCAACGTGTCCGGCAAGAGTGCTTGCAGATGCTGGTGCAAATCGCCGATCTCGACAGATTCGATTGCGGTAAACCAGGCGACCAGACGCCCGTCGCGCACCAGCACCACGCATTCGCGCACCGCGTCGTGAGCGCTCAGCGCCGCCTCGATTTCACCCAGCTCAATCCGTACACCACGCAGTTTGACTTGATCATCGTTACGCCCCAGGTATTCGATATTGCCGTCCGCCAGCCAGCGCGCCAGGTCGCCGGTGCGGTACATCCGCGCATGCGGTTCTTCGCTGAACGGGTCGTCGAGGAACTGCGCAGCGCTCAGTTCCGGACGATTCAGATAACCGCGCGCAACCCCGGCGCCACCGACATACAACTCACCCTGCACACCGGTCGGCACTGGTTGTTGCTGACGGTCGAGCAGATAGATTCGGGCATTGGCGATCGGCCGGCCGATGTGCAGAACACACCCGGGTTCGACGCGTCCGGACGTCGCCACCACCGTGGCTTCGGTCGGGCCATAGTTATTGATCACGGCAAATGTCTGATCACGCGGGAACTGGCGCAACTTGTCACCACCGATCAGCAACGTGCGCAGGGTCGGATGGCCCAGCCCGCGACTGAAGGCGTATTCGGCCACCGGAGTCGGTAGAAAACTCACCTGCAACGGCTGCGCGCGCCACCACTCGAGCAGTTCATCGAGGTGTTCATTGCCGATCGCGGGCGGAGGCAGATGCACGGTCGCACCGACGCACAGCGCCGGCCAGACTTCCCAGGCCATGGCATCGAAACCGCAACCGGCGACGCTGGCAGTGTGGCTGCCGGCATGCAGATCGAAGGCTTCGGCGTGCCAGTGCACGAGGTTTTCCAGGGTGCGGTGCTCGACCATCACGCCTTTCGGCTGCCCGGTGGAACCGGACGTGTAGATCACGTAGGCGAGATTCGCCGGGGTCAGCCTCGACAGCGCTGGGTTGGTATCAGGCAAGTGCTGCCAGTCGCCGGCATCCAGATCGATGACGGGAACAACGCCAAGCTGCTCGCGCGTCGACGCCTGCGCGAGCACCGCGATCGGGTCGCTGTCCTGCAACAGGTAGGCGATGCGCTCTGCCGGGTAATCCGGATCGATCGGCACGTAACCGGCGCCGGCCTTGAGAATCGCCAGCAGCGCGACGAGCAAGTCCGGCCCGCGACGCAGGCACAGCGCAACACGGTCATCGACTTGCACGCCGAGACCAAGCAAGTGATGGGCGAGACGATTGGCGCGCTGATTCAGTTCGCGGTAGCTGAGCTGTTGCTCGCCCTGCACCACCGCCAGCGCCTCGGGGTGCGCCGTTACTTGCGCTTCGAACAGGCGCGGCACGGTCTGCGCGGGCGGGTATTCACGACCGCTGATGTTGAAGCCGACCAGCACCCGTTGCCGTTCGCTTGGCGACACGATCGACAGCTGCTGCAACGGCGCCTGCGGCGTGTACTCCAGCGCCGTCACCAGGCTGTGCAACGCGGTTTGCAAGAAATCGCAGACCCGCGCACCGTCCACCTGCGGCACGGCTTGCACGTTCAGGCGGAACCCCTCGCCGAGGTCGTCGACACTGACCACCAGCGGATAATTGCTGCGCTCGCGCGAGCTGAGAATCTGCACGCCATCCCACGCTACGGCGGCCGACTCGGGCGCACTGTGGCGGTAGTTGAGCAAAGTGCTGAACAGCGTCTGCGCACCGCCGACACCGCTGCAACGCTGGGCCAGCGCCAATGACGCCTGCTCATGGCCGAGCAACTGCGCCAGACGCGCATGCGTGGCACGCACGCCGTGTTCTACCGCATCAGCACCGACGCTGACGCGTAACGGCAAGGTGTTGATAAACATGCCCAGCGCCCGATCTGCACCTTCTCCGCCCTGCATGCGCCCCAGTAATACAGTGCCGAACACCACGTCTTGCTGGCCGGAAACCTGCGCCAACACCTGAGCCCAGGCCTGATGCACCAGGCTGGCCACACTGACACCGAGCCGCCGCGCCTGCTCACGCAGACGTTTACCGAGGTCGGCATCGAGTTCGGAATGACTGTCGAGAATGTCGCTACCGTCGCCGTGCACGTCCTGCAGACCGAAGGCCACGGTCGGCTCGTCGATATCGCCAAGCATCTCGCGGAAGAACGCCTCATGGGTCTGATCATCAACGCCGAGCCGCGCCTGGGCGACAAAATGGCGGTATTGCACCGGCGGCGGCAGATCCTCGCTGCGGCCAAGCATGACGTCATTCATTTCCGCGACCAGCACGTCCAGTGCGGTGTGGTCGAGGACGATATGGTGCATCAGGAGAATGCCGATCCAGCGCTTGTGCGGCTGATCTTCGGTGTAGACAAAACGCATCAGCGGCGCGCGATTGAGGTCCAGACGATAGTGGCGTGGATCGAAACGCGCCTGCATCTGCTCGAGCACGTCGCCGTCGAGTTCGTCGGCATCGACGCGTTCCAGCGCCAGCGGCGCCTCGCGCCAGACCACTTGTACCGCCTCTTCAAGCCCCTCCCAGAAGATGCCAGTGCGCAGAATGTCGTGGCGTTGGATGACGCCGTTCAAGGCGCGAACGAAGGTTTTGATCTGCGCCAGACCGTCGAAGGCAAATTGCGCCTGCAACACATACGGATCACCGGCACTGGTCGCCAGATGGTGATAGAGAATCCCCGCCTGCAACGGCGCCAACCCATAGATGTCCTGCACATTGGCGATGCCGCCCGGCACAGTTGCAACGACACGATCGATTGCGGTTTGATCGAGATTGGCCAGCGGCAGCATCGCCGGAGTAATGCGCGTGCAACCCGGTTCGATCTGGTTGTCGGGAACGACGACGACGCGTTCGCTGCTCAGAGTCGCCGCCAGCGCTGCCACGCTAGGCTGACCGAACAGCACGCGAACGTCACAGTGAAGATCCTGTTGGCGCATGCGTTCGATCAGCTTCACCGCCAGTAACGAATGACCACCGAGTTCGAAGAAATTGTCATGGCGGCCGACCTGCTCGACACCGAGCAATGTCTGCCAGAGCCCGGCGATCAGGTTTTCCACGGCGCCGACTGGCGCTTCAAAACCACGACGGGCGAAGGCTTCGCTGTCCGGCGCAGGCAGGGCTTTGCGGTCGAGCTTTCCGTTGGCGGTCAGCGGCAAAGCGTCGAGACGCACGAAGGCGCTCGGCACCATGTACTCAGCCAGCGAAGCCAGCAGTTGATCGCGCAATTGCGCCACATCCGGCGCCGCACCTTCATCGGCCAGCCAGTACGCGACCAGCCGCTGATCGCCGGGGCTGTCCTCACGAGCGATCACCACGGCTTCGCGCACGCCTTCGCAAGTAGACAGCCGCGCCTCGATCTCGCCCAACTCAATGCGGAAGCCGCGAATTTTTACTTGATCGTCATTGCGGCCGAGGTATTCGAGGCTGCCATCCGCCGCCCAACGCGCGAGGTCGCCGGTTTTGTACAGCCGCGCATCGACATTTTCAGTGAACGGATCATTGATAAAACGCTCGGCCGTCAGCGCTTCACGATTCAGATAACCGCGCGCCACCCCGGCCCCGCCGACGTACAACTCGCCAATCACGCCGACCGGAACCGGTTCGCGCTGGGCATCGAGGACATACAGTTGCAGGTCGGGAATCCGCACGCCTATCGGGCTGACGCCAAGCAATTGCGCGTCGGCAGCTTGCAGCGGCCGATAGGTCACGTGCACCGTGGTTTCGGTGATGCCGTACATGTTGACCAGTCGTGTGCCGGCATTGCCGACCCGCGCATACCACGGTTTGAGCAGACCCGGCTCCAGCGCTTCGCCGCCGAAAATCACTTCCCGCAACGAGTGCTGCAACATGCTGCGGCCCTGCGCGGCGATCAGTTGGCGGAAGGCGCTCGGCGTCTGGTTGAGTACGGTCACGCCGGTCTGGCAGAGCAATGCATAGCAGTCGTCCGGCGAACGGCTGACGGCTTGCGGGATCAGCAGCAGTTGCCCGCCGAACGCCAGCGCGGCCCAGATTTCCCAGACCGAGAAGTCGAACGCGAAGGAATGGAACAACACCCCGATGTCTTGCGGGTTGAACTGGAACCCATCGTGGGTGGCGGAAAACAGCCGCGCGACGTTGCGGTGCTCGACCATCACGCCTTTGGGTAAACCGGTGGAACCGGAGGTGTAGATCACGTACGCCAGATGCGCCGGGGTCAGCTCAGGGATCTGCGGATTGCTGTCGAGCTCAGCCTTGAGGTGAGCGCTGTCGAGGTCGATCTGCGGCACATCCAGATCGGCCACGCGCCCGCGCGTCGCCGCCTGCATCAGCACCGCTGCCGGGGCGCTGTCCTGCAAGGTGAAGCTGATTCTGTCGAGCGGATAGGCCGGATCGATCGGCACGTAACCGGCGCCGGCCTTGAGTACGCCGAGCAGACCGATGATCATTGGCGCGCCACGTTCGACGCAGATTGCCACGCGGTCGTCGGGACGTATGTTCAGGGCCAGCAGATGATGTGCAACCTGGTTGGCACGGCGGTTGAGTTCGCCGTAACTGAGGGTTTGTCCGTCGAATATCAGCGCCGTGGCCTCAGGCTGGGCCTGGGCATGGGTTTCGAATTGCTGGTGAATCAACAGGGTTTCCGGGAACTGCGCCAGCGGCGAATTGACGCCGTACAGCAAGTGTTGGCGTTCGCTGGCCGGGAGGATGCGCAGCGTTTGCAGCGCCACATCGGCGCTGGTTTGCAAGGCTGCGAGCAGACTCTCCAGCGCCGTGTTCAGGTACGCGGCCATGCGCTCGGCCCCCAGCGCTGCATCCGCCAGCGCGGTGATGCGCAAATCGGCGCCGAGGTCATCGATGTTGATGGTCAGCGGATAGTTGGTGCGCTCGCGGGCACCCAACACCTGCACACCGGGGGCAATGTCGATCACCTCCGCCACTTCCTCAACGCTGCTGTGTCGGTAGTTGAGAATCGCGCTGAACAGCGGCGTCGGCACCGCAACGGCGCTGCAACGTTGCGCCAGGGCTAGCGAAGCCTGCTCGTACGCCAGCAGCGCGGTCAGGCGCCGATGGGTCGCCAGCACGCCGGCGCGCACGCTTTGCTCGCCGACATCAACGCGCAGCGGCAAGGTGTTGATGAACATGCCCAACGCTTGCTCGCCGCCCTCGCCCGCGTCCATCCGCCCCAGCAGCACGGTGCCGAACACCACCGCTGTGCGCCCGGACAATTGCCCGAGCACCCGCGCCAGCGCCAGATGCGTCAGGCTCGCGACGCTGACGCCGAGCTGCCGCGCCTGCTCGCGCAACTGCCGGCTCAAGCGGCTGTCGAGCATCAGCGCGGCTTCCTCGATGGCGTGGCCATCGCCCTGCACATCCTGCAAACCACAGGGCAGTGTCGGCTCGTCGATATCCGCGAGCATGTCGCGGAAAAACGCTTCCTGTGCCTGCTCATTGCCGGCATTGCGTGCCCTGGCCAAGTGATCGCGATACGGCACAGCAGCAGGCACTTGCGCGGTCTGCCCGAGCAGACAGGCCTGAATTTCCCGGCGCAGCACATCCAGCGCCACGTGATCCATGATCATGTGATGAAACAGCAACAACGCCACCACGCGGCCCTGCGCGGGGTCCTGCGCATACACCAGACGCAGCAAAGGCGCTTGCTGCATATCGAGACGGAAGTGTTGCGGGTCGTGGCGTGCGAGCAGTTGCGTGAGCACGTCGGCGCCACTGTCGACGGGGATTTCCTCACACACCAGCGGCGCCTCGCGCCAGACCACTTGCAGCGCTTCGTCGAGGTATTCCCAGACGAACGAGGTGCGCAGGATGTCGTGACGGTTTACCACCCAGCGCAGCGCGTCGGCGAAAGCGTCCAGCCGTTCCTGACTGTCGAAGACGAAGCGCGCCTGCGAGATGTAAGGGTCACCGGCAACCGCCGAGAGATGGTGATAAAGCATGCCTTCCTGCAACGCGGACAACGGATAGATGTCCTGCACGTTGGCGGCGCCACCCGGCACCGTGGCGACGATGCGGTCGAGGGCATCCTGCTGCAGATCCACCAGCGGCAGCATGTCCGGGGTGATGCGAAAGGCCGGGCTCAGCCAGTCGCCGCCGTGTTGGGCGACCAGCTCCAGCAGTTGCGCCTTGTGCGCCGCGAGGCTGTCCCACAACGCGTCATCCAGCGCGTCCTCGCTGCCCAGAATGACCAGGTCTTCATCTTCCTGTTGAAGGCGGATCGCATGGGTGGAAATGGCAGCCATCAGTTCGCTGAAATGCATGAGGTAACCTGCTGTAAATACGAAAAAAAAGAGCGCGCAGCAGCGAGTCCATGCAGGCGGCGCGCAGCCTGGAAAAACTAAAACATCGGGGCGTGGGTGTCTGACATGGGAAGCGGGGACAAGCCATACCGGACAGGGGCCACACAACCTCCCCTGTAGGAGTGAGCCTGCTCGCGATGGCGTCAGGTCAGGCGATATGTTCGTGACTGACCCACCGCAATCGCGAGCAGGCTCACCCCTACAGGGATTGTGGTCGCCGTCAGAGCCGGCGTTTGCGGTTGAGGCTCGGGATAGTGGTCTGGGCGATTTCGACTTGCTTGGCCTGCCGCGAGGTCTGTGCCGCCAGCGCGGCCAGCGTCGGCTGGCTGAACAGCGTGCGCGCGTCGACATGCAAGCCAGCCAGACGCATGCGCGCGACCAGACTGACCGCCAGCAACGAATGCCCGCCCAGCTCGAAGAAGTTGTCGTGCCGGCCCACCTGCTCGACCTTGAGCACCTGCGCCCAGATCTGCGCCAACGCGGTTTCCACATCGCCTGCGGGGGCCTCGTAAGGACGGCTGAGCAGCGCCTGCGCCCCCGGTTCCGGCAACGCCTTGCGGTCGATTTTGTCGTTCGGCGTCAAAGGCAACGCCGCCAGCCTCACGTAGGCGCCAGGCACCATGAACTCCGGCAACTGCGCCAACACATGCGCTCGCAATGCTTCCAGCGTCGGTGCAGCCAGTTCGGCGCGCAGGGTGTAATAAGCCACCAGCCGCTCATCGCGTACCAGCACCACCGCCTCGCGGATGGCCGGGTGTTCCAGCAGGCGCGCTTCAATCTCGCCCAGCTCAAGGCGCACTCCGCGCAGCTTGACCTGAAAGTCGTTGCGACCGAGGAATTCGAGGTTGCCATCGGCGCCGTAACGCACCAGATCACCGGTGCGATACAAGCGATCACCAGCCACAAACGGACTGTCGATAAAGCGTTCGGCCTGCAATGGCGGCAGTCCCAGATAGCCGCGCGCCACGCCCACTCCGCCAATGTGCAAATGCCCACTGACGCCAAACGGCACAGGCTGATCAAAGGCATCGAGGACGTACAGCCGCGTGTTGCTCAGGGCCTTGCCGATCGGCACCAGTGTCTGCGGCACCGGTTCGCCGGGTTGCAGCGTCCAGCCGCTGCTGTCGACCGTGGTTTCGGTCGGCCCGTAGACGTTGTGCAGGCGCACCCACGGCAGGCGCTCGCGCACTTGCCGGGCCAGGGCGACGGTCAACTCGCCGCCACCGTTGAGCACGTCGGTCAGGCTGGTGCACTGGCTGACATCGTCCTGTTCAATGAACTGCTGCAACAAGGCCGGCACGAACTTGACCACGGTGATGTTCTGCTCACGGATCACTTGCGTGACATACGCCGAATCGCGATTGCCATCGGCCCGCGCCAGCACCAGGCGCATGCCCGAGCACAGTGGCCAGAAGATCTCCCACACCGAACTGTCGAAACTGTACGGCGCCTTTTGCAGCAACGCCCCGTGTTCAGTCGGCGGCGACAACTGTGAACCCCAATGCACCATGTTGCAGGCGCTGCGGTGCTCGATCATCACGCCTTTCGGCGTGCCGGTGGAGCCGGAGGTGTAGATCATGTAGGCCAGATTCGTCGCGCCGAGGCCCGGCACCTGCGGGTTGTCGTGCGGCTGGTTCTGCCAGACGCCGAGGTCGAGATCGATCAGCGGCACGCCGGGTTCGCCAAGCAGATCGCGTGTCGCCGCATGCACCAGCAGCACAACCGGCGCGCTGTCCTGCAACATGTAGTTCAGCCGTTGCAGCGGATAATCGGGATCGAGCGGCACATAAGCACCGCCGGCCTTGAGAATGCCCAACAGACCGATCACCAGTTCAGGCCCGCGCTCGACGCAGATCGCGACCCGCGAATCCGGTTGCACGCCGAGCCCGCGCAGATGATGCGCCAGGCGGTTGGCCTGCTCGTTCAACTCGCGATAGCTCAGGCGTTGCTCGGCGAACTGCACGGCGATGGCATCCGGCTTGCGCTGCACCTGTTGTTCGAACAGTGCCTGAAGTGGCTGATCCAGCGGGCAGTCGACTGCCGTATCGTTGAACTCGATCAGCAGCCGTTGCAGTTCCTCCTGCGGTAACAACGGCAGGCTATTCAGCGACCGCTGCGGCGTGCTCTCCAGCGCTTCGACCAACACGCTCAGCGCTGACTGCACATAACCGCAAACCCGCTGCGCGCCGATGCTCGACAGGGTTCGGGTGGTCAAGCGCAAGCCTGTGCCGAGGTCATCGACACTCAGGGTAAACGGATAATTGGTCCGCTCCTGGTTAGCCAGGGTCTCGATGCCCTGCCAGGTTTGCCGGGAGGTTTCTTGCTCGACATCATCGCTGTGCCGATAGTTGAGCAAGGCGCTGAACAGCGGCGCCGGCGCAGCAACGCCGCTGCAACGCTGGGCCAGCGCCAACGAAGCGTGTTCATGGGCTAGCAACGCGCTCAGGCGCGCATGGGTGGACTTCAGCGCTGCGCGCGCGCCCTCGCCGACATCGACCCGCAGCGGCAAGGTGTTGATGAACACCCCCAACGCCCGGTCGGCACCCGCGCCGCCCTGCATGCGCCCCATCAACACCGTGCCAAATACGACACTTTGCTGCGCGGAAGTCGCCGCCAATACTTGCGCCCAGGCGAGGTGGATCAGGCTGGCGATGCTCACGCCCGCCAGGCGCGCCTGCTGCTGCAGGCGCTGATACAGATCGCTGGCCAGCGCCTGCTCGGCTTCTTCGATGTTGCTGCCGTCGCCCTGCACGTTCTGCAAAGCGAACGGCAAGGTCGGCTCGTCGATGTCGCCGAGCATCTGCCGGAAGAACGCTTCATGCTCCTGCTCGCTGACACCCAGGCGCGTCTGCGCCACATAGTTGCGGTACGGCACCGGTGCTGCCAGCAGTTCGCCGTGCCCGGACAGACTGGCGTGGATTTCTTCGCGCATCGCCTCCAGCGCAATGTGATCCATCGCCAGGTGATGGAACAACAAGATGCCGACCACCCGGTTGCGCGCGGGATCACGGGCATACATCAGGCGCAGCAGCGGCGCCTGACTGACATCGAGGCGATAACGCCGCGCGTCGAAACGCTCGTGCAATTGATCGATGATCGCGCCACGGGCAGGATCAAATTCGACCTCCTGCACCGGCAAAACCGCCTCGCGCCAAACGACCTGAACCGGCGACGTCAGCCCTTCCCACACCACCGCCGTACGCAGGATGTCGTGCCGCGCCATGACCTGACGCAGCGCAGCGGCAAAGGCCTCGACCCGCTCGAGGCTGTCGAACGCCAGCAGCGATTGCAGCAAATACGGATCGCCCTGCGCAGCGGTGATGTGGTGATAGAGAATGCCTTCCTGCAACGGGGCCAAGGGGTAGATGTCCTGCACATTGGCGGCACCGCCCGGCACTGTCGCGACGATACGCTCGATCATCGCCTGATCCAGTTGCACCAATGGCAACAGGTCCGGCGTGATGTACGTGCAATCGGGCGCAATGCGGTTAGCCGGCACCTCGACTTCGCGGCCGCTGCCCTCTGCCGCCGCTAACGCCGCCAGTGTCGGTTGGTTGAACAGCACGCGAACATCGCTGCTCATGCCAATCTGGCGCATGCGTTCGATCAGGCCAACGGCCAACAAGGAGTGGCCGCCCAGCTCAAAGAAATGGTCGTGACGCCCTACCCGGTCGACCTGCAGGACCTCGGCCCAGATCTGCGCCAAGGCGATTTCGACGTCACCTTGTGGCGCCTCGTATTGACGACGGATCAACGCGTCCGGCCCCGGCGCCGGCAAGGCCTGACGGTCGAGTTTGCCGTTGGCCGTCAGCGGCAAACTCGCCAATTGAATGTAGGCGGCCGGCAGCATGGCTGCTGGCAAACGCGATGTCAGGTGCGCATGCAGTTGCTGGATGTCCAGCGCTTCGCGCTCGGTGAACCATGCCAACAGTTGACCGTCGCGCACCAGCACCACGGCTTCCTGCACCGCATCATGGCTGGCGAGTGCGGCTTCGATTTCGCCCAGCTCGACACGCACCCCGCGAACTTTCACCTGGTCATCGTTGCGACCGATGTACTCAAGATTGCCGTCGGCGCGCCACCGCGCGAGGTCGCCGGTGCGGTACATGCGCGCATCAGGCTGCGCACTGAACGGGTCGTCGAGAAAGCGCTCAGCCGTCAGGTCCGGACGGTTCAGATAACCCCGGGCAACCCCGGCGCCGCCAACATACAGCTCGCCAATGATGCCGATCGGCACCGGACGCAGCTGATCATCGAGCAGATAAGCCGTGGCATTGCTCACGGGTTTGCCGATGTGCAACGCCTGCCCCGGGCTGATCAACCCCGAGGTGGCGACCACCGTGGCTTCGGTCGGGCCGTAGTTGTTGATCACCGCAAAACCCGGCGCACGGTTGAACTGGCGCAGACGATCACCGCCAATCAGCAAGGTGCGCAAGGTCGGATGATCGAGTTGCTGGCTGAAGGTGTATTCGGCAATCGGCGTCGGCAGAAAGCTGACGTCCAGCGGCTGTGCCTGCCACCAGGCGAGCAGCGCATCGATGTCTTCGCTGCCTTCGCTCGCGGGTGCAAAATGCAGCGTTGCCCCGGCACACAGCGCCGGCCACAGCTCCCACGCCATCGCGTCAAAACCGAAGCCGGCCAGGCTCGAGGTGTGCTGCCCGGGGCCAAGTCCAAACGCCGCGCAGTGCCAGTCGACCAGATTGCCCAGCGTGCGGTGCTCGACCATCACGCCTTTGGGCAACCCGGTGGAGCCGGAGGTGTAAATCACATAGGCGAGGTGGTGGGTGTTCAACCCCGTCACGTCGGGATCGGTCAAGTTGTCGAGCGGCCACTGGCGCCGATCCAGCTCGATCACCGGCAGCGTTGTGGCGGGCAGACGCTCACGCAGATCGCTTTGCGTCAGCAGCGCCACCGGCGCACTGTCGCTGAGCAAGTAACTCAGGCGCTCGGGCGGATGCGCCGGGTCAATCGGCACATAAGCAGCGCCAGCCTTGAGAACCGCCAGCAACCCGACCAGCGTTTCCAGACCGCGGCGGGCAACGATTGCCACACGATCGTCAGGGCACACGCCGAGGCCGATCAGATGATGGGCCAACGCATTGGCTTGCCGATTCAGCTCGGCATAACTCAGGGTTCGTCCCTGATACGTCGCGACCACAGCGTCTGGCTCTTCTGCCACTCGCGATTCGAAGCGCTGATGAATCAGTCGGCCTTGCGGATAACTGACCCGAGTGTCGTTCCACTCATTGAACAGGGCCAGTTCTGCCGGGCTATTGAGGTTGAAATCGGCGATCACCAGCGCCGGGCATTCCAGGCCTTGCTGCAGAATCAGCAGCAAACGCTCGGTCAACGCCGCGATCTCGTCAGCCGTGAAACAGGCCGGCGAGTACACCAGATGCAGCCAGGCTTTGTCGGTGTAACGGTTGCTGCGCAGGTGAATGGCCAGCGGAGTCGTCTCGTGCTGGTTGGAGACCTTTACCGAGTGTCCCGACGCCTCACCGTAACGGTAGTCATGGTCGTCCTGTTCGTAGGACAGCGACAGCTCGAACAGTTGCGTACGGTCTTCGCGCAACAGGCCCAGCGCGCGGTTCATCTCGCTCAGCGGGTAGCGTTGATGGCGGAAATCCTGCTTCAGGTCAGCGCCGATCGCCTTGATCAATTCAGCGAATGACAGCGCTCGACCGAAGCCCATGCGCATTGCACTGACCTGGGTGAACAAGCCCAAGGTGCTTTTGAAGCGGGCACCGGAGCGATTGAGTATCGGCAAACCGACCACCCACTCGTCACGTTGCGCGGTGCGACTGAAATACACGTGCAACGCCGCCAGCAATACATGAAAGGCCGAGCCACCGAATTGTCGCGCGCAGTCTTTCATGCGCTCGTGCAGCACGGCTGGAAAAGCCTCGACGTGGATGCGACTTGGCGCTGCTTCTACATCAAGGAATTCGCGATGACGGGGCGTCAACAAGGGCTCGGGCAAGCTGCGGTACTTGTCCAGCCAGTAACGTTGATCGCGCTCATAGCGAGGTGACTGATGGTAGCGCGCGTCATCTTCGATAAAGCCGACATAGGACGGTGCCGCCCTGCGCGGATGCTCGCCACGGCACAACGCGCTGTAGATCTCGCCCACCGACTTGAACAGCAGCGCGAAAGCCCAGCCATCAATGATCAAGTGATGGGCCTGGGCTGCCAGCCAGTGACGATGGCGATCGAGGCGAATCAGACTGAAGCGGAACAACGCTTGCCCGCTCAACACAAAGGCCTGCGCCATCTGCTCTTCGACCAACGATCGAGCCGCCGACTGGGGATCAGGATGCCCGCTGAAATCAAACAGCGGCATGGCCAGCGGCAGCGCCGGCGCAAACCCTTGCAACGGCAGCCCGTCGTGACCGACGTCCGCGAGCAGCACGATGCGCAAGGCATCATTCGCTTCCACCAGACACTCAAGCGCCGATTGCAGCAATGCCGGATCCAGCGGCCCGCTCAGCTCCACGTAACCGCCAATGTTGTACAGCGGCGAATCTCCACGGCTCAATTGGTCCAGCCAGATATCCCGTTGGGCGGCAGTCAGCGCAAATGTCTCGACAGGCACGGACAGATCGCCCGCCACGTTGGCAGAAGTAGGCTGCATAAGATCCTTCTCATGAAATTTTGCCGGTATTCAAGCATCGGCCCCGGCGCCGACATGACACCTGAAACCCGGACAACCACCAGGCTCGTACGCGCCTGTCTGACCTTGCGGGCGTGTTTACCGTAGGCACTGTCGAAAAGTTCGGAGAGGAAATACTGAAAAGCATGTAGGAAAAAAACCACATAGCAGCGCCGCCATTTACCCGAGCGCTGCCGATCAGAATTCCCCTTCGCCAGGTTTTCCGGGGCTTGAGCGTGACTGAACAGTCACTCTCGCCGTTACGCCGGCGTTTAGCAGCGTCAGAACCCCGGCGCCAATGTTCAGAAATAGTGGCACTTTGTGTCCCTGTTTTCCCCTACAGACGTAGGACAAATCCATAGGCTTAAATCCCGCTCCAGATCATGTTCAAGGAGAAATGACTGCGTGGGCGGCTTTTACAGAGACGGCAGACGATTCAGTGATGGCTCTGAACCAAGGATGAAGGATATGAATCTGACCGGCAGTATTCGCAATATGGAAAACCCACACTTCTACTGGCAACTGGGTGAGTTGATAGCAAGCACCGGCGATGATCACTTCGCCACGAACATGTTCCAGTTGGTCGACACCTTGGTGCCGGTCAACCGCGTGGATCTGAGTGAGTGGACGCTGGATGAACGTCAGGCCAGCGTGGTCGACATCAAGCCGTTGGGCAGCGCCGGTCTGACGCAGGCCTGTGCCCCGCCCGATCTGCTGGAGAGCCCCGACGATCATCCGCTGTTGCAGAAGATGATCGAGATGAACGACTCGCTGCTGATTCAACTGAAAGCCTCGCTACAGCCTCGCCATCCGCAACACAGTGCCCATCAATGCAATCTGGTTTCGCGTACGTCCAACCGCCGTTGCGTGATTTCGTTTTACCGACCGCATACCCAACGGGTGTTTTCCCTGCCGGAGCTGTCGTTTCTCAAGAGCCTGTCCGACACCCTGCTGCCGCTGATCGAACGTCACGCGCAGATCAGTCGGCAAATCCTCGCCCGGCAACCGCGCCAACCGTTGGCCGAGCTGGATCAGGCGCCGCTGGCGCAGGTGTTCGATGAGCGCCTGGCATTAAGCGACATCGCCCTGTCGGTGCGCGAGAAAGAAGTCTGCCTCGGCCTGTTGACCGGCGGCACCGTGCCGCAAATGGCGGAAAAGCTGCGAGTCAAAAACAGCTCGATCGAGACGTACCTGAAACGCGCCACCGCCAAACTCGGCGTCAGTGGCCGCCATGGCCTGGCGAAATGGATGGCCGGGGCCTGAGCACAAAGCTCTCTAAATGCATGAGGCAGTTCGATGTTGACGTTGCGACTTTCCCTGCTGTCCATCGCGGTGCTGATGGGCGGTTGTTCATTGATTCCCGAGTATCAGCGCCCCGCTTCCCCCACCGCCACGCAGTATCCGACAACAACGCAGCCCGCCACGAGCGCCGAGGACTGGCGCACGCTGTTCACGGATCCGGCGCTGCAACAACTGATCGAAAGCGCGCTGGTCAACAACCGCGACCTGCGCGTGGCGGCACTCAACGTCGAAGCCTTTCAGGCGCAATACCGCATTCAGCGCGCCGACCTGCTGCCGGCGGTGTCGGCCAATGCCAATGAATTACGCCAGCGCATGCCGCCGAGCGTGACCCAAGGCAAAGCGCTGAT
The DNA here is from genome assembly GCF_015461835.1 of Pseudomonas neuropathica. GTDB lineage: Bacteria > Pseudomonadota > Gammaproteobacteria > Pseudomonadales > Pseudomonadaceae > Aquipseudomonas > Aquipseudomonas neuropathica. Next base: position 350,901 of record NZ_JACOPX010000001.1, read on the forward strand.
CAATTCGACGTACTCGGTCAACCTCGGCATCAGCGCTTATGAGCTGGATTTCTTCGGTCGCGTGCGCAGCCTCAGCGAGCAAGCGCTGCAAACCTGGCTTGCGACTGAAGAAGCGCGGCGCAGCGCACAGTTGAGTCTGGTGGCCAACGTCGCCAACGCCTATCTGACCTGGCGCGCCGATCAGGAGTTGCTGGAACTGACCCGCGACACCCTTGCTGCCGATGAACAGAGCCTGCACCTGACCACCCGCAACCGTGAGGCCGGCAAATCGTCAGCGCTGGAGCAGGCGCAAGCGAAGACCAGCGTCGACAGTTCCCGGGCCAATCTGGCGCGCTACCAGCGTCAGGTCGCCCAGGACTTGAACAGCCTGACCTTGCTGGTCGGCGCGCCGGTGCCGAATTCCCTGCCCGCGCGGCCACTGGCCAGCGAGCTGGTGCGGCAACTGCCCGCCGGCTTGCCCTCGGACCTGCTGCAACGGCGTCCGGACATCCTCCAGGCGGAGTACAAACTGAAAGCAGCCAACGCCAATATCGGCGCGGCACGGGCGGCGTTTTTCCCCAGTGTCAGCCTGACGGCGAATGCCGGGACGTCGAGCCGAGATCTGTCCGGGCTGTTCGGCGGTGGCTCTGGCGCCTGGACCTTTCAGCCGCAGATCAGCCTGCCGATTTTTAACGCCGGCAGCCTGCGCGCCAGCCTGGATTATTCGAAGCTACAGAAAGATGTGGCGGTGGCCGAATACGAAAAATCGATTCAAACCGCATTTCAGGAAGTCGCCGACGGCCTCGCTGCGCGCAGCACGTATCAGCAGCAATTGCAGGCGCAGCGCGATCTGGTCGCGGCCACACAGACTTACTACAACCTGGCGCAAAACCGTTATCAAAACGGCGTCGACAGCAGCCTGACGTTCCTTGATGCGCAGCGTTCGCTGTTCAGTTCGCAGCAAGGCCTGATCACCGATCGCCTTGCGCAACTGGTCGCCGAGGTCAATCTGTACACCGCGCTGGGCGGGGGCTGGAGCGCCGCTGAGTCACGCGCGCAGTAAGCCGCAGTCACTTTTTCTTACACCTTTTGTCGCGCGATCCTGCGCCGTGCGGCGATCCGTGGCCGGCCTCTGCCTGCAGTTTGGTATCATGCGCCGCTTTTACGGTTAACCCCCCCGCCAGTCCTGCTGACTGACGGGCTGCAAAAGGCGGTATTAGATGACGGCTTTGTTGACTCGCCGCAAGGTGCTTGCGGGAATGGGCGTACTCGGGCTCGGCCTGCTCGCCGGCTGCGACACCCGCGGCCAACTGTCGTACAAGTACGGCAAGGATCTGAGTAACAAGATCATGGGGCGCACCTTCAAACTGAAGAACACCGATGGCGAAACCATGACGCTGTCGAGCTTTCGCGGCATGATGCCGATGGTGTTCTTCGGCTTCACCCAGTGCCCGGCAGTCTGCCCGACCACCCTCGCCCGCGCGGCGAAAATCAAGAAACTGATGGGCGCCGATGGCGATCGTTTGCAGGTGATCTTCATCACCCTCGATCCCGAGCGCGATACCCCGGAAATCCTCGATGCCTACATGAAGGCCTTCGACCCGACGTTCGTTGCGCTGTACGGCACACTCGAGGAAACCGCGGCCACCGCCAAGGAATTCGACGTGTTCTACGAGAAAGTCCCGGCCGGCGACACCTATACCATCTCGCACACTGCCACCAGTTACGTTTACGACTCCAACGGCGGCTTGCGCCTGGGTCTGTCCACCTCGCTTTCGGCAGAACAATGCACGGAAGATTTGCTTACTGTTATGGAGGTTTGCTGATGCAACCTGTTCTGAACCACATCAAACGCGCTGTCATCGGTCTGTCTCTGCTGGGCCTGGCGTTCCAGGTGTCCGCGCAGACCAAAGTCGACGACGCCTGGGTCCGTGCCACCGTGCCGACCCAGTCCGCCAGCGGCGCGTTCATGACCCTCACCGCCGACAGCGACAGCAAGTTGCTCAGCGTCGCGACGCCAGCGGCCAAGGACGTGCAGATCCACGAAATGACCATGAAAAACGACGTCATGAGCATGGGCCCGGTGAAGTTCGTCGAACTGCCGGCCGGCAAAGCCGTCAAGCTGGATCCGAACGGTTACCACGTGATGCTGATGGGCCTGACCGGTCAGCTCAAGGAAGGCGAAAGCGTGCCGCTGACCCTGACCGTGGAAAACGCCAAAGGCGAGAAAGAGACCATCGAAGTCAAAGCGCCGGTGCGCGCGCTGACCAACATGGAAGGTCACGATCACAGCAAAATGCACTGATCTGACTGAGCGGCAATAAAAAAGGGGCGGCCTGATCGAGGATCAGGCCGCCCCTTTTTTGTTTTTGATCTGTGCCGAATTAACGCTTGCGGGCCAATGCCCTGCGCACGCTTTCTCGTGACATCCGCGAGCCGGAACGGGTCACGGTTTCAGCGACGGTTGCCTTGGCCAACTGTCCCTTGCGCTTTTCCACCTCACGCCACTGGTAACCGAGATAGCCGCCTGCCGCCACAATCCCCAGCCAACCGAACACCGAACTGACGAAGAACCACAGCCCGAGGGTGATCCACACGGTTTTCGAGGTGAACAACTTCAAGCTGTCATCGACAGGCAGCGGTTCCTCCGGTTCAACCGCTGCCTGCGTCACCGGTACTCTGTGCACCCCATCCAGATCAATGCGCCAAGCGAAATCCGCCCCGGCCACCGGAATGTCTAGCTGATTGCCTTCAGCACGATGCACCCGAATCTCGCCATCGACGACCGACGTGGAGCTGAAACTGATCTGGGTTTCATAGTGAATCTCGCCGTTGACCTGGGTCACGACCGTTCGTTTTTGGTCAATGCGGGTGTCGCGCATGTCGATTCCTTGAGCGTTCCACGTCGGACGACGTGCGAAGGGATAATCCGTTGGGCTCGAATGCTACTGAGTGGTTATTACCCTGTCCAGAAAGTGTGGCCCTACGCTGCAACTTCTCCGACAACAGAGTTTTCGCGGCGACCAGCCGGATGGAAAGCATGCTTTACATCGGAGAAAACTTCGGCAACCATGTAAAGGGTCTTTTACATAGGAAGTGAAGAATGAACCGGTACTACCTCGAATTGGGCGCAGCATTAATCATCTACATGCTGGTCCTGACAGCCTCATTGATTGCCTCGCAATACCTGATGGACGCCCCCATCGTGCTGCGCTCGGCCGTCGCACTGACGCCGATCATTCCGGCGGGACTGATGTGCTGGGCCATCGTGCGCAACATGCGGCGCATGGACGAAATGCATCTGCGCATCCAGTTTGAAGCATTGGGGTTTGCATTCGCTGCCTCAGCACTGTTGACCTTCAGCTACGGTTTTCTGGAAAACGTCGGCGCTCCGCACATTCCGTGGACGTGTGTGTGGCCGGTGATGGGGCTGATGTGGATTGTCGGCCTGCAAATTGCGCGGCGCCGCTACCAATGAAAAACCGCCTCAAGGAATTGCGCGCCGAGCGCAAGTGGTCGCAGGTTGATCTGGCCGAACGCTTGAACGTGTCGCGTCAGACGATCAACGCGATTGAAAACGAACGCTACGACCCGAGCCTGCCGTTGGCCTTTCAGATTGCCCGGGCGTTCGAGCTATCAATCGAAAGCATTTTTGATGATGGCATGAACTGAAACACTCCCCTCGCGTCCTCGCTACCGCAAAAACGGACTACGCTCGGTGACACCACGGCATTGCGTGGCATCCGTTTTTCAATTGTCAGCGAGGACGACAACATGAGTCCCTTTGGCCCGGTTTTGAGCTTTCGCGGTATTCAGAATCAGAAATACTGTGTATCTGCCCTGCTGGTGCAAGACCTCAACGCGCCGGAACCCACTACGCAGGTCGCGCAGGCACACAATCCGACGATCAAACGGATTGCCCGGATTCCTTTGATCAAACCGCGCATGGCCGTCTGGCGACTGGACATGCAGATCCAGCAAAGTAAAACGCAGCTGAAGATCGACTATGACTTGGGCGGTGTGTCCGGTTCATTTCACGTTCCGCCTCTGGATCAGGCTCCCCGCATCGCTTACACCTCGTGCAACGGTGTGTCGGATGTCAAATACCTGAATTCACTGGCAGATCGCTATGCCGAACGCTGGAGTCATCTCGCCCGGACCCACAAACAAGCCGAGTACCATCTGTTGATCATGGGAGGCGATCAGATTTACAGCGATGAACTGTTACAGACTCAAGGCCCCTTGAATGACTGGTACAAACAGTTCTCCTGGAATCGCGATGACACTCTGTGGACTGAAGAAATGGAGGTTCAGGCAGACGAGTTTTTCGCCAGTGTTTACCCGCGATACTGGGCCAGACCTCAGATCCTGAACATGCTCAGCTGCGTTCCGACCCTGATGATGTGGGACGATCACGACATCATCGACGGTTGGGGTTCCTATCCCCAGGCCTTGCATGAAAGTCCCGTACACCAAGGGCTGTTCCGCATTGCCAGCTATTACTTTCGTCTCTACCAATTACAGGTCGACGAAACCGAGAGTCGTCCGGGTGCGATTACCCGCCAAGGGCATACCTTCGCTTTTGAAGGACTCGGTGGCCTCGCCATTGTCGTTCCCGACCTGAGGTCTGAACGTGCGCCCGACATCAAGGGCAGAAACGGCCAGCTCAAACAGCCCACGCAAATCATGTCGCAAAAAAGCATCTCGCAGATGTTTACCTGGATCAAAAGCCTGACGGTCAGCAAACCTTCACACCTGTTGTTCATCTCCAGCGTTCCGGTATCGTTCGTCAACCTTGCGCTGCTTGAGGCCCTGATCGGATGGATTCCGGGGGAGATCGGGCCGGAGGATGATTTCCGGGACCACTGGCGCCATCAGCCGCACAAAAACGAGCGTAAGCAACTGATCAATGGACTGCTCGATTTTGCCAAGTTGGCGAAATGCAAAGTCACCATTGTCTCCGGGGATGTGCATGTAGCCGCCGCCAGCGTCATTCGTTCGGCCAACCCCCGACATATCGACAATGGTGCAGAAGTCATCCATCAGCTGATTTCAACCGGCATCGTCCATCCTCCTCTGCCTGTGCTGACGATCAGAAGCCTGGAAACGATCACCAGTACCCGGGAAAAGATCGACACTGACCTGACTGCCGAAATGCAAGCCATTGGCTACGACGGAAATTGCCTGATTGCCAGTCGTAACTGGCTGTCCATCGAGCCCGACAAAAGCTCCGACGGGCGCAATCGGTTGTGGGTGAAATGGCACGTCGAGGGACACGATCACCCCATTACGCGACTGATCGAGCCTGCCGGTTGAGTTCCGGAAATCCCCTGCAACGGGCCGGGTTCTTCAGCTACCGGCCCCACCATGCGCCTCTTCAAAAAAGTAATCCTTCCAGCTATCGGCCTTGTTCTTCAGCACGCCAAGCTCCTGCAACTTCTCGGCATAGATAAACGTACGCTGCGGCACCACGGTGAAGTCGATTTCCGGGTCGTTGACGATTTGCTCGACCAGGGCCAGCGGCAGTTTCGACTGCTCGACACGAATGTACGCCTGAGCCGCTGCCGGCTTGTCGGCCTTGATGATCTTCTCGGCCTCGGCCAACGCGTCATAGAACGCCTTGTAGGTTTTCGGGTTTTCGTCGTGGAATTTTTCCGTGGTGTAGAGCACGTTGAACGTCGCCTGCCCGCCAAGCACGTCGTAGGAACTCAACACTTTGTGCACATTGGGATTCTGCAGGGCCTGGTACTGGAACGGCGGGCTGGAGAAATGCGAGTTGATTTCCGAGCCGCCGGCAATCAGCGCGGCCGTCGCATCGGGGTGCGGCAGGCTCACCGAAATATCGTCGAATTTCTTGTACTGGGCGTCGCCGAATTCCTTGGCGGTCTCGATCTGCAAGGTGCGCGACTGGAAGCCGACACCGGCGGCAGGCACGGCGATCCTGTCCTTTTCGGTGAAATCCTTGAGCGTCTTGATATTGGGATTGTTGGTCAGCAAGTAGTTGGGCATCGAACCCAGCGCGGCGATGGCTTTGACGTTCTGTTTGCCTTTGGTGCGATCCCACACCGTGAGCATCGGCGGCACGCCCGCCGAAACCACATCGAGCGATCCGGTGAGCAACGCTTCGTTCATCGCCGTGGCGCCGGAGATGCTGTTCCAGTCGACCTTGATGTCGAGGCCCTGCTCCTTGCCGTGTTTTTCGATGAGATTCTGGTCGCGCACTACATCGAGAATCAGGTAACCGATGCCGAATTGCTGGGCGATGCTGATCTTGCCTTCGGCCTGAGCGCCGGTGCTGAACAACGCACTCGCGGCCAGGGAAGCGGCCAACAAAGTCAGTGCGGAACGTTTGAACGGTGTGGCCATGACAACCTCGCAGCATGGGGTGGTGTGCTGAAAAGCCTGACTTTATCGCTATAAAAAATAGAAATTAAATACCTTTATTGCATATCGATAGCACGGGTTGTCGAGCGAAAGGAGGCTGCAATCTTTTGAGTCCGGGTTTCGATAACAAGATCAAAAGATCGCAGCGTGCCGCAGCTCCTACATTGGAATCCGGTGGCGGCTCGACGGGTTAAACAGCCTGAAACAATAAATCCACCAGCCTCAATATCGTTGATTGCCGTGCCACGCGAAGGCGGGTCAGGCCTGCAGACACTCCATCACCTTCAGAGGCCACCGCACCAGCGCATCAGTTGAGGGTTTAAAAGGGCGATCAGACAGCTCACCCTTGGTATCATCGCGCACACTTTTATGACGATTTAATGGCTGGAAGGTCTTTTTTTGTGAGCGCTCTTTTTAACCGGTTGCGGCAGCCGCATGCCCGCCTCTTTTCCCTGATTGTTCTGGTGCTGGTGGTGCCGCTGTGCCTGCGTGCGGCGCTGGGTTGGTCGGCACCGCTGGGCTATTTGTCGGATCTGGCCATCGGCAGCCTGTTGGTGATGTTGCTGCATCGCCGGGCGTGGTGGCTGGCCTTGCCGGTGTTGCTGTTCTGGGGATTGCTGGCGGTGGCGACCGCTGAACTGGTCAGCGCGGTCGGTCGGCTGCCGACGCCTTCGGATATTCATTACCTGATCGATCCGCAGTTCGTCGAGAACTCCACCGGCGGCGGGCTGGCCCATCCTGCACTGGGCATCACTTTGCTGCTGGCCCTGCTGTTCTGGCTGCTGACCCGGTTTGCCAACCGCGACCTGCCACGTCCGCCCCTGCCACGCGCTGCCTGGAGCGCACCGCTGGTGTTGTTCGCCGCCCACTGGGGCGCGCAAAACCTGTGGCCGAACGAAGCGGATCCGTGGCGTCAGTACAACCTGCCGCACCAATTGCTGGCCAGCGAGGTCGCCGACCTGCAGATTCGGGCCGAGGAATGGCTGGACGGCGATGTCGAAGAAGCCGCGCCAGCCATGGCCGGGCTCACCGACGTCGACCTCAACGGGCAGAAACTGCTGGCCGCGCCGGGACAAGCACGTAACGTGCTGATCATCGCGCTGGAAGGCATTCCCGGGGCTTACATCCGCGCCAACCGCGAGGCAATCGGCAGCCATTATCAGGAAGACCTGATGCCCAACCTCAGCAGCTGGGCCGAGCGCGGCATGAACACCCCGGACTACGTGCTGCATACGCACCAAACCATTCGCGGTCTGTACGCGATGCTCTGCGGCGACTACGACAAACTCAACAACGGCACGCCCAAAGGCGTGGAAATGCTCACCCTCAACGAGCGCAATCAGGCCTGCCTGCCGGCGCAACTGCGGGAGCACGGCTTCAGCACCCACTATCTACAGGGCGCCGGCCTGCGTTTCATGGCCAAAGACAAGATCATGCCGCACATTGGTTTCGATGCGACCCACGGTCTGGAGTGGTTCAGCAACAGCAACTATCTGGAATTCCCGTGGGGCAAGGATGACAAGGCGTTTTTCGAAGGCGCGCTGGATTATGTCGGCCAACTGAAAAAGCAGAAACAGCCGTGGATGCTGACGCTGCTGACCGTCGGCACCCATCAGCCCTACTCCGCGCCCGAGGAATACCTGGAGCGCTACGAAACGCCGAAACAGGCCGCCGTCGGTTATCTCGACGATGCGCTGGAACAGTTCCTCGGCGGCCTGGAGCGCCAGGGCGTTCTGAAAGACACGCTGGTGGTGATCACTTCCGACGAATCCCATGGCATCGACGGCGTGCGCCTGGCCTCGTCGTGGGGCTTCAACCTGACCCTGGCGCCGGAGCATGAACAACTGCCAAGGCTCAACAAAGGCGTGTATGGCCACGTTGATCTGAGCACTTCCATCCTCGACTACTTCGACCTGCCGGTGCCTTCCGCGCTGAGCGGTCGTTCGCTGTTTCGCGACTACGACAGCGGCCGCGAAATCATGTCGTTCACCAACGGCAAACTGCGCTATCACAACGGTCAGGGGATTTTTTCCGAGTGCGACATGCCGCGCCGCTGCCGCTTCTACGAAAGCGCCGGCTTCATCGCCGAAAGCGCCATCTATAAAGGCAACTACAGCGGCCACCCGGCCCGACAGATCGCCGCCCGCGCCAACGCCCTCGACCTGTCGCTGCTGCGCACACCGCTCAATCATCGCTATCAATTCGGCAGCACCAACGTCATCCCGCTGCAAGCGCAGATCAAGGATGACTGGGCCGACAACCTGATCGGCGCGCAGTACCTGGAAATGCCCAAAGGCTCGCACACCCGCGTGCGCCTGACCGTGCGTTCAGTCGATCCGCAGCAGGCGGCGTACATTCAGCTCAAGGCCAAGGAGTTTGAACAGGACGTGCAGATTGGCCTGCCGCAGGAGATGGTGGCAACCGCCGAGCAGCCACTGGAAATGAACTTCAGCTTCGACAACCCGCAAGAGCGCAAAGCGTTTTCTTTCCATTTGTTGGGGTATGGTCTGGGTGCGGTTGAGGTGACGGACTTCAGTGTGATTACTGAATTGCCGGGGCAAGAGGATATTCTCGACGACGTGCCGGATGACGACACCGCCCAATCCACCTGATCACGCCCGTGTAGGAGCTGCCGCAGGCTGCGATCTTTTGCTTTTAAAATAGAGATCAAAAGATCGCAGCCTGCGGCAGCTCCTACAGTGGGAATCAGTGATCATCAAAACGTCGTGCGCAACCCGACCTGAATACTGCGCCCTTCTGCCGGCGCAATGTCGCGCAGGATCGAACTGGCATAACGCACGGTTTGATTGGTCAGGTTCTCGGCATTGACGAAGGCCAGCCATTGGCTCTGACCGACATCGAAGTGATACCCGACATTGGCACCCAGCGTCGTGTAGCCGTCGGTGCTGCTTTCGTTATCCGGCACGCGATGTTGTGAACTGGCGTGCTCGACATCGATGCGCGCCTGCCATTTGTCCAGTTCCCACAGCAGCCCGGTGTTCAAGCGCAACGGCGCGATACGCGGCAGGTCTTCACCGGTATCGAGGTTCTTCGCGCGGGTGTAGTCGCCGGACATTTCCAGAGCAAACTTGCCGTAGGCGCTTTCGCCGAGTTTCCAGTGATCCTGCGCTTCAATGCCGCTGAAACGTGCACGCACACCGGAGTAGGTGTATTCGGGGATGCCGTCGGCGTCCTCTTCGCCCTCGTCATTCAGCGTTCGGCCAGTACCGAGCAAACCAATGTAATTGGAGAAGTGGCTATAGAACACGCCGACACTGCCCTTATGCGTACCATTGTCGAAGCGCAACGCCAGATCACTGGACACTGCTTTTTCTTTCGACAGCCCGGCATCGCCAACTTCATAAGTGCCGGTCGCGACGTGGGCACCGTTGGCGTACAGCTCATAAAATGTCGGCGCACGTTCGGTGTAGCCCAGCGTCGCAGCCACCGACCAGATCGGCGTCAGCGTGTACACCGCACCGGAAGAAAGACTGCCGGCGGTAAAACTGCTGGAGCGGTCGGTGCTGGCGAAGCGCTCATTACCCTTCGCATCCGGATCGACCGTAGTGTGCTCCAGGCGTCCGCCGAGGGTGAACAGCAGTCGGTCGGTGGCTTGCAACTCTTCCAGAATGAACAACGCAGCGGCATCGGTATCGGTCTGCGGCACAAACGCTTCCTCGCCCAGTGCCGAGAATTCGTTGCGGTTCACCTGCGCGCCGATCACACCGTTGAACGGCCCCAATGGCTGGTGCCGCGCTTCGAGCCGCGCCTCGTAACCTTTGTTCTTGAACGTCGTGCCGACCTCGCCGCCTTCGATTTCGCGGTGTTCGTAATCTGTATAGCCGGCATCCAGTTTGATCGAGCTGAACGGGCCGTCGAGATTGCGGATCTCCGAGGCAAAGGCGTAGTGCTCCTGTTGCATGCGGATGCGCACATCTTCTTCAGCGGGTGAACCGTAGTTGGAGTCGTAGTTGCTGTAGGACAGGCCGGCGTATCCGTCATCCCAAGTGTAAGACCCGCCGACCGCGCCGCCATCCTGCCGACCATCGCTGTTGCCCAGGCGATGTTTTTTCGAGTCGCCATCGTCGTCTGCACGTTCGCGACTGGTTTTCGCGTAACCGGGAATTTTCAGATCATTGAACTCGCGGGCACTGGCGTCCAGGTGCAAAGCGAATTGTCCGTTACCGGCCTCAAGTTTACCGGCGCTGCTGCGCGTGGTGTCGGCACCGCCGTAACGCAACTCACCGGCGCCGTGGATGCCATCAATGGCTTCTGTCGGAATGCGGTTATCGAAGGTGTTAACCACCCCGCCAATGGCGCTGCCGCCGTACAACAGCGCCGCCGGACCACGAACGATCTCAACGCGCTCGACGTTGACCGGATCCAGCGGCACTGCGTGGTCGTAAGACAGCGACGAGGCATCCAGCGCGCCGACGCCGTTGCGCAGGATGCGGATGCGGTCACCGTCCTGGCCGCGAATGATCGGCCGGCTCGCGCCCGGGCCGAAGTAGGAGGAAGACACACCGGGTTGCTTGTTCAGGGTTTCTCCCAGGCTGCCCTTCTGTTGAAACGTAAGGTCGTCGCCGCTGAGCACAGTCGATGGCGACGCGAGTGTCTGGCTGCCGAGCGGATTGCCGGTGATGACTTGGGGTTGCAGTTCGAGGGTGTCGGCGGCGAATACCGGCGATGCAAAAAGCAGCGCGGCGGCCAATGGACTCAGGCGTCGTTGCAGGGGGTGGGAACGGGCAGGCATTGCAGAATTTCCATGCGCTGAAAAAGTGAGGATCGCTGGCAGCGTTTGCAGAAAACACAGACAGAAACAGAATGAAACGAATTTAATGTTATACAATAACATTTCTTCCTGTCATCCGGATTTTCACTTTTGTTTTTTTGCAGAGGCTCAACAACGCGTGTTTCCAGCAGGCAGCCGCTTTCGGCTCATCGGTGAAGAGCTCTGAAAACGCTGAAAGACTTTACCTATCGGCGCCCAATAGTCGGCCTATTAGCTGACTTCCTCAGTCGGGTCTAGCCTTACTAGTCCGAAGTCGGCACGAGCCGGCCGTAGCAGACCTGATAAGGACCCGAACATGGCAAACGAATCGAAATGCCCGTTCAACCACGCCGCCGGTGGTGGTACGACGAACCGTGACTGGTGGCCGAATCAACTCAACCTGAAAATCCTCAATCAGCATTCGCCAAAGTCCGATCCGTTGGGCAAGGATTTCGACTACGCCAAAGCCTTCAAAAGCCTCGACTTTCAAGCCCTGAAACAAGATCTCAATGCGCTGATGACCGACTCTCAGGACTGGTGGCCAGCCGACTTTGGCCACTACGGCCCCCTCTTCATCCGCATGGCCTGGCACAGCGCTGGCACTTATCGCACCGCCGATGGCCGTGGTGGCGCCGGCTCCGGGCAACAACGCTTTGCACCGCTGAACAGCTGGCCGGACAACGTCAGCCTCGACAAGGCCCGTCGCCTGCTGTGGCCGATCAAACAGAAATATGGCCGCAACATTTCCTGGGCTGACCTGATCGTTCTCACCGGTAACGTTGCGCTGGAATCCATGGGTTTCAAAACCTTCGGTTTCTCCGGTGGCCGCCCCGATGTGTGGGAGCCGGACGAAGATGTTTATTGGGGCTCGGAGCACGAGTGGCTGGGCGGCGACAGTCGTTACGGCAAAGACAAGTCAGCCATGCAGGAACCCGGTGACGGTACGCTGGTCGCCGAACCGGATTTGCATGGCAAAGAAGAGAGCCGCACCGATCAGGGCGAACGCAATCTGGAAAACCCGCTCGCCGCCGTGCAAATGGGCCTGATCTACGTAAACCCCGAAGGTCCGGAAGGCAATCCAGACCCCGTCGCTTCTGCCCACGACATTCGCGAAACCTTCGGCCGCATGGCCATGAACGATGAAGAAACCGTCGCGTTGATCGCTGGCGGTCACGCCTTCGGTAAAACCCACGGCGCCGGCCCAGCCGATAACGTCGGGCCTGAGCCGGAAGCGGCCGGCCTCGAAGAACAGGGCCTCGGTTGGCGCAACGCGTTCGGTACCGGCAAGGGTGGCGACACCATTACCAGCGGTCTGGAAGTGACCTGGACCACCACACCGACGAAGTGGAGCAACAACTACCTGGAAAACCTGTTCGGCTTCGAGTGGGAGCTGAGCAAAAGCCCGGCTGGCGCGCATCAGTGGATTCCGAAGAACGGCGCCGGTGCCGGTACCGTTCCCCACGCCCATGATCCGAACAAGAAACTCTCGCCGACCATGCTCACCTCTGACCTGGCGCTGCGTTTCGATCCAGCCTACGAGCAGATTTCGCGGCGCTTCCTTTCCAATCCGGATCAATTGGCCGACGCCTTCGCCCGTGCCTGGTACAAACTGATCCACCGCGACATGGGCCCGCTGTCTCGCTATCTCGGACCGGAACTGCCGAGCGAAGAACTGTTGTGGCAGGATCCGATTCCCGCTGTCAGTCATCCGCTGATCGACGACAGCGACGCGGCTGTGCTGAAAGGCAAAATCCTCGCGTCAGGACTTTCAGTGTCGCAACTGGTCTCGACCGCTTGGGCAGCCGCCTCGACGTTCCGCGGTTCGGACAAGCGCGGCGGCGCCAACGGTGGTCGCCTGCGTCTGGCACCGCAAAAGTTCTGGCAGGCCAACCAGCCTGAGCAACTGGCCAAAGTGCTGCAAACCCTTGAGGACATTCAGAACGACTTCAACAGCGGCGCTGCTGGCAAGAAAGTCTCGCTGGCGGACCTGATCGTGTTGGCGGGCAATGCCGGGGTCGAACAAGCAGCGAAAAACGCCGGCCATTCGGTCACGGTACCGTTCACACCGGGACGTACGGATGCAACCCAAGAGCAAACCGATGTTGATTCCTTCGGTTTCCTTGAACCGATTGCCGATGGCTTCCGCAACTACAGCAAAGGCAAATACACCGTCTCGGCCGAGGCATTGCTGATCGACAAGGCGCAACTGCTGACGCTTACCGCACCGGAGATGACTGTGCTGCTGGGCGGTTTGCGGGTGTTGAACACCAACGTCGGGCAAACCCGCCATGGTGTGTTCACTTCGCAGACGGAAGCACTGACCAATGACTTCTTCACCAACCTGCTGGACATGGGGGTGGAGTGGAAGCCGACTTCGAGGGATGCGGATGAGTTCGAGGGGCGTGACCGTAAAACCGGCAGCGTGAAGTGGACGGCGACGCGGGTTGATCTGGTGTTTGGTTCCAATGCGCAATTAAGGGCGCTGGCTGAGGTGTATGCCAGTTCGGATGCGAAGGAGCAGTTTGTTAAGGACTTTGTTGCGGCGTGGACGAAGGTGACAAATCTGGATCGTTTCGACCTGAAGTAACTTTCAGTCAAAAAAACGCCGCATTGGTTAATGCGGCGTTTTTTTATGTGTACGGCTTGGGGTTTGTGGTGATGCGTGAATCCTACCCCCTCACCCCAGCCCTCTCCCCCCAGGGGGCGAGGGGGAAAGGGAGCCGATCTTCGTGCTTTTCAAGTCCTGAGTTCGACTCCGGACTTTCAGGTCGGTGTAACTCAAACATTCACCTCGGTCAGTCCCCTCTCCCACTGGGAGAGGGTTAGGGTGAGGGCCGGTAACAGCTGGAACACCGACGCCAACACACCATCAAGCCAGGCTCTTGCTCACCACCTCATACACATCACTCGACAACTGCCCCGACGCCCGAATCCGCTCCAGTTCAGCCTTCATCAACGCCTGCCGGGCGCTGTCGTATTTGCGCCAGCGCGTCAGCGGCGCCAGTTGGCGCGAGGCGATCTGCGGGTTGAAGCTGTTCAACTCAATCACCAGATCCGCGAGGAAGCGATAACCGGAACCGTCCGCCGCGTGGAAGTTGATCAGGTTCTGCCCGGCAAACGCACCGACCAGTGCACGCACCTTGTTCGGGTTCTTGATGTTGAACGCCGGGTGTTGCATCAACGCTTTTACCCGTTCCAGCCCGCCCGGCAAGGTGCTGCCGGCCTGCACGCTGAACCACTGATCCATAACCAGCGGGTTGTCCTTGAAGTGCTCGGCGAAACTGGCCAGTGCCGAGGCTTTCTGCTCTTCGAACGGCGAATTGACCAACACCGCCAGCGCGGTCAGGCGCTCGGTCATGTTGTCGGCTGTTTCGAACTGTTCCAGCGCCGCCGCGAGTACTTCCGGCTTGCCGCTGAGCATCAGGTACGACAGCGCAATGTTCTGCAACGCACGACGGGCGAAGTGCTCGGCTTCGGCCACGTACGGGGTTTTCTTCGACAAATCACGGTTGGCCTGATAACGCAGCCAAAGCGCTTCGAACAGACCTTCCGCCAGTTGCTGACGGGCGAACTCACGGGCGATGTGAATGGCATCGACATCCGCCACTTCGCTGATTTCAGTGAGGTACGCCTCACCCGGCAGCGAGAGCATTTCGGCGACCATGGCCTGATCCAGCGATTCATCCGACAGCACCGTGCGCAGTGCCGAGACCAGACGCGGATCAAGCTTCAGGCTCTCGCCTTTCTGTTGCTGGCCAATCAGTTCTTGCAGCACTTGCACCGACAGTTGCTGACCGGCATCCCAGCGGTTGAAGCCGTCGCTGTCGTGCTGCATCAGGAACATCAGCTGATCGCGGTTGTACGGGAAGCTCAGCTTGACCGGCGCGGAGAAACCGCGCAGCAGCGAGGGCAGCGGCTGTTCGGCGATGTCGACGAAGGTGAAGGTCTGCTCGGCTTCGGTGACCGAGATCACGCGGGTGGTGCCTTGCGCCGACGCTTCGCCGCTCAGACGCAGGGCAATCTCGTTACCTTGGCTGTCGAGCAGGCCGAGTTCGACCGGAATCACGAACGGCAGTTTTTCAACCTTGTCCGGGGTTTCCGGGCAGCTCTGGCGGAAGGTCAGGCTGTAGGTTTTCGCGGCAGCGTCGTAAGACTCGCTCACCGCCAGACGTGGCGTGCCGGCCTGGCTGTACCAGCGCTTGAACTGGGTCAGATCGACGCCGTTGGCATCTTCCATCGCCTTGATGAAGTCATCGCAAGTCACTGCCTGACCATCGTGACGCTCGAAGTACAGATCACTGCCTTTACGGAAGCCTTCGGCGCCGAGCAAGGTGTGGATCATGCCGACCACTTCCGAGCCCTTTTCGTACACGGTCAGGGTGTAGAAGTTGGAAATCTCGATGAAGCTGTCCGGGCGCACGGCGTGAGCCATCGGGCCGGCATCTTCGGCGAACTGGTGAGTACGCAGGTAAGCCACGTCCTGAATGCGCTTGACCGTGGCCGAGTTCATGTCGGCGGAGAAGCCGGAATCACGGAACACCGTGAAGCCTTCCTTCAGCGACAGCTGGAACCAGTCGCGGCAGGTCACGCGGTTGCCCGACCAGTTGTGGAAGTATTCGTGGGCGACGATCGCTTCAACGCGCTGGTGGGCGGCATCGGTAGCGGTTTCGGCGCGGGCCAGTACGGCGCTGGAGTTGAAGATGTTGAGACCCTTGTTCTCCATCGCGCCCATGTTGAAGTCATTCACGGCGACGATCATGAAGATGTCCAGATCGTACTCGCGACCGTAAACCTCTTCGTCCCAGCGCATCGACTTCTTCAGGCTGTTCATCGCGTGCTGGCACTTGTCGATGTTTTCCGGCTCGACGTAAATGCGCAGCGCGACGCTGCGGTTGGTCATGGTGGTGAAGCTGTCTTCAACGCACCACAAATCACCGGCCACCAGCGCGAACAGATACGCCGGTTTCATGAACGGGTCTTCCCAGGTTGCCCAGTGCCGGCCGTCTTCGCCCGGGCCCGAGGCAATCGGGTTGCCGTTGGAGAGCAATACCGGATAGCTGTGCTGTTCGGCGACCACGGTGGTGGTGAACTTGCTCATCACGTCCGGGCGGTCGAGGTAGTAAGTGATCTTGCGGAAACCTTCGGCCTCGCACTGAGTGCAGAACATCGTGCCGGACTTGTACAGGCCTTCCAGTGCAGTGTTGGTTTCCGGATGGATCTTCACGCTGGTGTCGACCGTGAAGGTTTCGCTGGCCGGTTGCAGGGTCAGGTGGTTTTCGGTGAGCTGGTAGTCGCCGTCAGACAGTTCCTGATCCGCCAGCGTTACCGAGAGCAACTCCAGCTGCTGGCCGTCGAGCACCAGCGGCGGCAGGCCCGGGCCACGCGCCGGGTTGCGGCGCATGACCAACTGCGCGTGCACCAGGCTGTGATCCTCGAACAACTCGAAGGTCAGGTGTGTTTCATCGATCAGGTACTCGGGCGCCTGATAGTCCTTCAGGTAAATCATCTTCGGTTGTTCGGTGCGCATGCTGGCGTCCTTATTGATGCACGGCGAGCTGATAAGCCGTGTACTTGCGAATGTTGATCACGCCGGTGTCGAAGATCAGGTACTGGCCCTTGATCCCCAGCAGCGTGCCTTCGGCAATCGGGTTCTTGTCCAGGTTGAAGCTGACGATTTTGGCCGGGTATTGCTCGACCGGATAGCGGATTTCGAGAGGTTCTACATCGGCAATCGTCTGAATAGCCTGTAGGCCGAATCGCTCCTGCAAACCTTGCAGGCCTTCGGCGCAGCTTTCGAATAACTGGTCACGTACCTGCGCCAGATCGACCGCCGCCGCATCGCCCTTGAGCAGCGCGCGCCAGTTGGTTTTATCCGCGACCTGACTGCGGAACAGGTCTTCAACGAAGCCCGATTGCTGCCGTGTCGAGACGCGCATGATCGGCAATGCCTGACATGCGCCCTGATCGATCCAGCGAGTCGGCAGTTGCGTAGCACGAGTGATGCCAACCTTGATCCCCGACGAATTGGACAGGTAAACCACGTGGTCGGTCATGCAGAATTTCTCGCCCCACTCCGGCTCGCGGCAGGTGCCGGCCTCATAGTGGCAGCGCTCCGGGCTCATGATGCACAGGTCGCACTGCGCCAGTTTGGTCATGCACGGGTAGCAGTAACCCTGACTGAAACTGGTTTTGGTCTTGCGCCCGCAATGGGTGCAGTGGATCGCCCCCAGGTATTCCAGACGCACCGTGCTGCCAATCAACGGATTGACCGGCACCTCGACGTCATCCAGACGAAACGCGTATTGCACGTTCGGCCCGTCCAGGCGCGCCGACATTTTGCTGATTGCACCGCGGCCAATCTCGATCAATGGATGGCATCCGATTTGAACAGGATGTTCGGCACTTCGATCGACTTCGATGCACATTCCTGCGGGCCCATGTAACCGGTGCGCTGGTCTTCAGGCAGGTTCTGGATTTCCCAGGCGATCATCGCCTGCAGCGACAGCTCGCGCTGTTCGGCGGTGAGTTTGCCACCGTCGGACCACTTGCCGATTTCCACGGCCAGTTTCAGGCTCTCGTAGATGTCCGGGGTAATGTTGTTGATCATGTCGTTAAAAGAGGACATCAGGGTCTCCGTGCTCTTTATCTGCTGAAATTTCAGGCGGCCAGTTTACGGCGGTTATACAAACCGCCCAACAAACCGGTGAAGCATCCGATGAGTAACCCGCCGACGTGGGCGGCGTTGGCGATTTCGCCGAAACCGATCATCGAGATCAGCCCGGACATGCACACCAGCAACCACACCAGCATCATCACCAGCACGCCACGCGGCAGGCGATAGGCCGGGTTCGGCGCCAGCAGCTGGAAGATCCAGCAATGTCCAAGCAAACCGTACAGCACGCCGGACAGGCCGCCGAACAAGGTCGGGCCGCTCCAGGCAAATTGCGCGTAGTTGGACACGAGGCTGAACAGCAGCGTCAGGCCGATCAGGTTGATACTGCCCTGGCGCGACTCGATGCGCCGGCCCAGCTCCCAGTACCACATGCCGTTCATGGCCAGATGGAGGATGCCGAAGTGGATCAGCATCGGCGTGACCAGACGCCACCACTGCCCTGCCGCCAGGCTGTCGGCCAATGGCGTGAAATGGATGTACTCGCCCACAACTTGAAAATCGAGGAAGGTCAGCCAGCGCAGCGTTTGCAGGTTTTCGCCGAGGTACGTCAATCCGCCAACGATCAGGCACAACAACAGGATGAACCCGGTGGCCTTGGCGTATTTCAGTTGCTCGGCGAAGCTCGGCCGCTTGAAGGTCTGCGCAACGGGGATGTCCAGTGTTTGCTCGGGATCGCCCGCCGGGAAGCGTTCGTACAAGGAGCGCACGTCTTCGCTGATTTCCGCCGGCGCCCACAGCACTTGTTCGCCGGCCTCTTCGCTGACCCGATGCGGAACCTGCATGCGTTGCAGCAGCTTGACGAAACCACTCAGGTCCACCGCCAACGGCAGACGTAATACCGCTACCGCACTCATTGCAGCACCTCCGGCCGCTCGACATCGACCCAGACAAATTTATGCGGATCCAGACGTGTTTCCTGATCCAGACGATAGGCGACCAGTTTGCCGTAAAGCACCGCGCTGTAATCCAGGCACGCGAGGTTCGGGCGGATCGGCGCCGGTTTGCCGCTGCGCCAGTAATGGCCGACGAACAGCAGTGGCTCGTCGACGCCGTAGCGCAGCAGGTTGTTTTTTTCACTGGAGGACAGCGGTTTCTGCGCCACCGGATCTGGCAGTGCATCAGGCTGGAAAACGATATCGCCGTAAGTCTTCGGATCGTCTTCCCAGAACTTGGTGCGGAAGAACGAACGCACCAGACCGTCGCCGCTGGTCATGGTCAGACCATCCGGCAGGCGCATGTCAGTGCCGCGCAACAGACGGTCGAACACGGTGCAGGCGAAGCTGTCCGGCACGGCCGAGGCCTGGAGGAAGTGTTCATCGATGCAGCCATTGGGGAACAGCGCGCGCAACGGCTCGATCAGGCCGGCATCCCAACAGGCATGCACGACGCGGAAGCGGCCGGCGTCGACAAACAGCGGCAACTCATAGAACCAGCGCTGGAAATCGTGCCAGTCACCAGGATGGTCTTCGAACTGGGTCAGGGTTTCGTGCAGCAGGCGCGCGTGGCGCGGCGTGTGTTCGCGAACGAACTGCTTGCCGCTGCCTGGCGGCGCCGGCGTGCTCCAGCCCAATGCGTTGAATTCGTGGTTGCCCATGATGCACAAGGCCTGACCGGCCTCGACCATGTCGTGGACGATGTGCAGCGCCTCGCGGATGCGCGGGCCACGGTCGATGATGTCGCCGACGAACACGGCCATGCGCGATGGATGCCGCCAGACCCCGCCCTGCTTGTGATAACCGAGACGGTCCAGCAAGTGTTCAAGGGTCAGGGCGCATCCGTGCACGTCACCAATCAGGTCATAACTGCGCGCGGGATCGAGCATCAGTCGCCTCCACCACCCAACTTGCTGCCCCAGCCGAGCTTGGTCCGGCAGACTTCGTAGTAGTTGTGGTCGAGCGGATGAATCAGCCGCAGCTTCTGTGCTTTCTTGCTGACGGTGATGGTGTCGCCCGGCGCGCATGTGAAGTGGTTCTGCCCATCGCAGGAGACTTGCGGGTAAATCTGCATGTTTTTCGACACGACGATTTTCAGCTCACTGTTGCCATCGACCACAATTGGCCTGCTCGACAACATATGGGGGTACATCGGCACAATCACAATGGCATCGAGCTTGGGATGCATGATCGGCCCGCCGGCAGACAGCGCATACGCGGTGGAGCCGGTCGGCGTCGCGACAATCAGGCCGTCGGCTTTCTGGCTGCAGACGAACTGGCCGTCGATGTACAGCTCGAACTCGATCATCCGCGTCGATTTGCCGGGGTGCAGCACGACATCGTTGAGCGCGTCGCCCTGGCCAATGGCCTCGGCATGCCGGCGCACTTCGGCTTGCAGCAGGAAGCGGTTTTCCACCAGATAGTGACCGTCGAGCACCTTGGCGACTTCGACTTCCAGCTCGTCCGGGCGAATGTCGGTGAGGAAGCCGAGGCTGCCACGGTTGATCCCCAGCACCGGAATATTGTGTTTGGCCAGCGCCCGCGCGGCACCGAGCAGGCTGCCATCCCCGCCGACGACGATGACCATGTCGCAGACTTCGCCGAGCATCTTGCGCGAGGAGGTTTGCAGGCCGTGGCCCGGCAGGACTTCGGCGATGGTGTCTTCGAGGATCACATGCAGGTGACGATCGAGCAGAAACCGTTTCAGTCGGCGGACGGTATCCAGCACCTGGGAACTGCCCAGGCGACCGATGATGCCGATATTACGAAATTGCTCCATGGGACCTCTGCGGACAATCGAAAACGCGAAAAGCACGATTATGGGCGAAAGCGCCGGTTAGACAAAATCCTTTCAGCCTCAAGGGTGCGCTCATGTTTCAGGCTATGCTCGCAAGATGATCCTGTTTCCCGATTTGCTTCAGTTGCCCCACCAATTACGCCACCCGGAAGTGCGGGATCTGGCGTGGGTGATCCTCGCCCCGCCGATGCTCGCCTCCACGCCATGGCCGCAGCGTCATCCGCTGGCGGGCAGCGATTGGGTGCATGACCCGCAGCGACTGGAGCACTGGTTGCGCCAGCTCGACCGCGACAGTTATGGCTTGTTGCATTGGCTGTCGCAGGCGCGCACGCGGCGTCTGGGCCTGTATTACGAACGGCTGTGGCAGTTTGCCGTGGAGCATGCGCCGGGCATTGAGCTGATCGCCGCCAACCTGCCGATCCGTCGTGAGGGGCATACCCTCGGCGAGCTGGACATGCTGTTGCGTGACCGCGACGGCGTGCATCACCTGGAACTGGCGATCAAGCTTTATCTCGGCCCGCAAAATGGCGACGGTCGTGATCCCGCGCAGTGGCTAGGCCCGGGTTGTCATGATCGGCTGGATCGCAAACTGGCGCATCTGGCCGAGCATCAATTGCCGATCTCGGCGCGCCCGGAAAGTCGCGAAGTGCTGGCGGCGCTGGATATCGAGGTGTTCAGCGCGCAGCTGTGGCTCGGTGGTTACTTGTTGTATCCGTGGCCCGGGCCGGCTGATTCACCGAGCGGTGCGCACCCGCAGCATTTGCGCGGCAGTTGGTTGCATCAGAAGGATTGGCCAGCATTCGTCGCTCAACGTCCGGCGGGACGCTGGCAACCCCTGCCCCGCCACGCCTGGCTGGCACCAGCGCATTATCCGGCGGACCAGACGTGGACCATGGAGCATTTACGCATGTGGCTGGAGGATCTTGAGCCGCTGGCCCCGGCGCAGTTGATGGTGCGCCTGATCGAGAATGCGCAGGGGGAATGGGAAGAGTCTGAGCGGTTGTTTCTGGTCTCGGATCTTTGGCCGAATGTCCCCGGCCAGGCCTGAAGTTTTTGTGGCGTTTGTACCGGCCCTATCGCGAGCAGGCTCACTCCTACATTGGAATGCGTTCCCCTGTAGGAGTGAGCCTGCTCGCGATAGGGTCACCTCGGTCTACAGGGACAGCCGCAAAGCCAAAGCCGCCAACGTCACCAACAACACCGGCACCGTCAACACAATCCCGACCTTGAAGTAATACCCCCAACCAATGTGAATTCCCTTGCGCTCCAGCACATGCAACCACAACAACGTCGCCAGACTGCCAATCGGCGTGATCTTCGGCCCCAGGTCACTGCCAATCACGTTGGCATAGATCATCGCTTCCTTGACCACTCCGCTGGCCTGACTGGCATCAATCGACAACAAACCAATCAACACCGTCGGCAAATTGTTCATGATCGATGACAGCAACGCGGTCAGCACACCCGTGCCCATTGCCGCGCCCCAAACGCCATGACCGGCAAAGACATCCAGCCAACCGGCCAGATACCCGGTCAGCCCGGCATTGCGCAGGCCATACACCACCAGGTACATGCCCAACGAGAAAATCACAATCTGCCACGGCGCCTCTTTCATCACCTTACGCGTGGAAATCTTGTGCCCGCGGGCGGCGATGCCCAGCAACAGCGCGGCGCACACGGCAGATATCGCACTGATCGGAATGCCCAGCGGCTCCAGCGCAAAGCAGCCGATCAGCAGAATCACCAACACCGCCCAACCGGCGTAGAACGTGGCTTTATCGTGGATCGCGGTTTCGGGATGTTCGAGTTGCTCTGGGTCGTACGCCGCTGGAATGTCGCGGCGGAAAAACCACAGCAGCATGCCCAGCGTCGCCGCCACGCTGACGAAGTTGACCGGCACCATCACCGCTGCGTAACGGTTGAAACCGATGTGGAAGAAGTCTGCCGAAACAATGTTGACCAGGTTCGATACCACCAGCGGCAGGCTCGCGGTATCGGCGATAAACCCCGCGCCCATCACGAACGCCAGCGTCGCCGCCGGAGAAAAGCGCAGTGCCAGCAACATCGAAATCACGATCGGTGTGAGGATCAGCGCCGCGCCGTCATTGGCGAACAACGCCGACACCAGTGCGCCGAGCAGCACCATAAAAGCAAACAGCTTGCGCCCACTGCCCCGCCCCCAACGCGCCACGTGCAATGCGGCCCAGTTGAAGAACCCGGCTTCGTCGAGCAGCAGGCTGATGATGATCAGCGCGACAAAGGTCCCGGTGGCGTTCCAGATGATCTGCCACACCAGCGGAATGTCGCTGAGGTGAACGACGCCGAAGATCAGCGCCAACACGGCGCCAAGGGTTGCACTCCAGCCGACACCGAGGCCTTTGGGTTGCCAGATGACAAGGGTAATGGTCAGCAGGAAAATCAGTGACGCAGCGAGCATCCGCAACAGCCTTAAATGAAAATGGGGTTATGAAGCCAACACAAAACCTGTAGGCCTTCGCCTGCTCGCGATAGCGGACTGTCAGTTACCAATTGGTCGACTGACACACCGCTATCGCGAGCAGGCGAAGGCCTACATTGTTTTCCGTGTATGGCTTATTTTTTGTGTTGCTCTACGAATTGTCCGTAGGCATTGATAAAGCTTTGCAGAAAAGGTTTCACCGACTCGCTCAACTTGCCCGCCTCGTCAAACGCCGAACCCGCGCCGCCCAGATACGCTTCCGGTTGCTGCATGCACGGCACATTGAGGAATACGAACGACTGGCGCAGATGCTGATTCGCCCCGAAACCACCGATCGCACCCGGCGATACACTGATCACCGCCCCCGGTTTGCCACTCCAGACAGCCTTGCCATAAGGCCGCGAGCCAACATCGATCGCATTCTTCAGTGGCGCCGGCACCGAACGGTTGTACTCGGGCGTGACAAACAGCACCGCGTCGGAAGAACCCACTTTTTGCCTGAAAGTGCTGTAGGCTGCCGGCGGTGAATCGCCGTCGATGTCTTCGTTATACAGTGGCAGATCGCCAATTTCGACAATCTCAAGCTTGAGGTTCGCCGGGGCCAGCTCCGCCAGTGCCAGGGCGACTTTGCGATTGATCGAAGCTTTGCGCAGGCTACCGACCACTACAGCGACGTTGTAGACATTGCTCATGGAAGAACTCTCGATAGTCCGTGGGAGGAGCCACTAGTTATAGATGATCCGGTGACGATTCCACCAGCACGCAATGGGAAATTCCCGCGCACTGATTATTTTTTTCCTGTAGGAAAACTTACAGGCCTTGATGGCGGTCTACCAAGCCGCAAATCAAGCGTTTTATCTCCAGAGGTTCTAAGCAGATGGCAGCAGTACTGGTCGGTCAGTTCCATGCAAGAGATGCGGAAGGCCGCGTTTATTCCGTGCATGAGTTCCAGGAATCCAACCCGTCGGCAGACGGTTCCACTGGCTCGGAGCCGATTTACAAACTGGCCATTGGCGATCGCGTCAACAAGGTCAACGACAACGAGTTTCTCCTGGTTCAGTCAGGCATCACCCTGACCCGTGAGCCTGAGACCACCGTCGCTTCATAACTGGCCGTTATGAGCAGAAGTCATATGCGCAGAGTTGGGGTAGGATTCAGCCACTGACCCCACCTGCTGAACATGGACTTCACGCATGCGTTTACGTCATATCGAAGTGATTCAGGCGCTCTTGCAGACCGGTCACCTGGGCACTGCCGCCGAATGGCTGGAGTTGCCGCTGGCCGAGGTCGAAGAGCGTTTGCGTGAAGCCGAGAGTCAGCTGGGGTTCATGCTGTTCGCCAGCGTGCGCGGGCGCCTGCAATCGACCCCTGAAGCGCGGGCGTTGCAGGTGGAAATCGCGCACGTCTATGCAGCGCTGGAGCCGGTGCAGCGTCTGGCCAGCAGCCTCAAGCAATACCTCGCCCCGCCCCTGCGTATCATCGGCACTCCGCCGCTGGCGCAACAATTACTGCCACAAAGCCTTGCCGCCCTGCGCCGACGCCTGCCCGATGCACCGTGCAGCCTGCTCAGCGCGCCAACCCGCGATATCGTCCGCAGCCTGCTATTACGCGAAAGCGATCTCGGCTTGAGCCTGCACGATCCCGAACATCCCGACATTGATTGCCGGCCACTGGCCCAGGGCAAGCTGCAACTGCTCGCGCCCCATGGCTGGCTGCAACCGAAACAGAAATACATCTCCCTGCAAGATCTCGCTGGCCAGGCCATGGTCGGCCTCGAAGGCCAGGACCCGCTGAGCCCGGCGCTGGAAAACAAACTCCAGGCGTTGCGCCCGACACCGAGCATCCAGACCCGCGTACAAACCCATCAGATGATGCGCAGCATGGTCGAGGCCGGCGAAGGCCTGGCCATCGTCGATCCGTTCACCGCACTGGGCGCGCGTCCGGCAGGGCTGGATGTCTGCCCACTGTCGCCGGCCGTGCCGATCAGCCTCTATGCCCTAACGTTCAAGCACATCGCGCCGGCATCGGCGATTCAGACGCTACTGGCGATCATCACGGAACAAGCCGAGGCGATGCTGGCGAGCTGACGGGGTTTTCCAGCGGGTTATCGAACAATCGATACCAGAACAGCGCCACTTCGGCGGTGTTCGGATCGATGCCGCGATAGCGCAACTGGTCGATGCCACCCATTACATAGCCGCAACGCTCATACAGGCGACAAGCGCCGAGGTTGTTGTTCTGGGTTTCGAGCATGATCCCCGGCAGTTTTTTCTTGCGACTCCAGAACTGCGCGACATCGAGCAACGCCTTGGCCACGCCATGGCGCCGCGCCGGCGCATGCACCGCCAGCTCATCGATATGGGCGAAGCCGTTCCAGTTGGTACTGATCACCAAATGGCCGACCGGCTGATCATCCAGATACGCCATGAAAATCGCGCTGTCCGGCGCGTTATGAAAGGCGCTGAACTCTTCCGGATCGATGCCGTAGCACTTGCGGTACGGCACGATCGGCGTCACCCGCCATTGCTCGACAGGCTGGCCGATCACGGCAGCGCCATAGGCGGCGACCTCGAAACTGAAGTCGCTGCCCCAGATATACGGCGCAAAGCCTTCATCGGCGACACGCACCGACAGCCCTGGGTATTTCGGATTCATGACCGGTTGCATACTGGGAAAGGTCCTCATTCCTTGACGCAATCGACGGTGTATTGCCGCCCATTGCCTTCATCTTCGTGCTGCAATCCATGCACATCCGCGACAAAACCGGGGAAGCTGCTATCGAACGTGCGAGCAAATTTCAGGTAATCAATGATCGAGCGTGTCGACTCGGTAAAGCGTTCGCCGGGCATGATCAGCGGAATCCCGGGTGGATACGGCACCAACATCACCGCGGCGATGCGCCCTTCCAGATCATCGATCGGCACCGCCTCGACTTCGCCACGCACCAGATGATCGTAGGCGTGCGCCGGTTTCATGGCAATTTCCGGGAGCACGGTGTACATGCGCTTGAGGTGTTTGGCCGTGGCATTGCTGCGATAACAGGTGTGCAGTTGATCACACAAATCCCGCAGGCCCATGCCGCGATAACGCACGGTGTCTTGCTGGGCAACACACGGCAGGCAGGTGTCGAGGCGCACATTGGCGTCGTAGCTGCGTTTGAATTCCAGCAACTCGGTGAGCAGCGTGCTCCATTTGCCTTTGGTAATGCCCATGGAAAACAGCACCAGAAATGAATACAGACCCGTCTTCTCTACCACCAGCCCCCGCTCCCAGAGGAATTTGCTGACCACCGCCGCCGGGATGCCCTTCTCGCTCAGCGCGCCGCCGGCGTTCAATCCCGGCATGACCAGCGTGACTTTGATCGGATCGAGCAACACGTAATCGTCGCTGACCTCCCCAAAACCATGCCACTCGGCATCCGGTTGCAATAACCAGTCTTCGGTCTGCACGCGGTCGATGCCCTCGACACCCGGCGGCTGCCAGATCGAAAACCACCAGTCATCAGCGGCGATGTGCTGCCGCAGATTGGCCAGCGCGCGACGGAAGCTCAGCGCTTCGTCAAAGGTTTCCTGCAACAGCGAACGCCCGGCCGGACCTTCCATCATTGCCGAGGCAACGTCGAGCGAGGCGATGATGCTGTACTGCGGCGAAGTCGAGATGTGCATCATGAACGCTTCATTGAAACGGTCACGGTCCAGTTGCCGCGCACCGCCGTCCTGCACATGAATCATCGAGGCCTGACTGAAGGCGGCGAGCAGTTTGTGCGTGGAATGCGTGGTGAATACCAGCGGGCTGTCTTCGCTGCGCGAGGTAGCCATGCCGTAGCGCCCGGCGAAGAATTCGTGAAACGCCGCATAGGCGTACCAGGCCTCGTCGAAATGCAGCACCTCGACGCTGTTGCCGAGACTTTGCTTGATCAGCTCGGCGTTGTAACAGAGGCCGTCGTAAGTCGAATTGGTGACCACGGCGAGCTTGACTTTCGGCGCGCGGCCCTTGGTCAACGGGCTGGCGTCGATCTTGGCCTGAATCGACTCGCGGCTGAATTCGCTCAGCGGGATCGGGCCGATGATCCCCAGCTCATTACGCTCCGGGCACAGGTACAGCGGGATCGCCCCGGTCATGATGATCGCGTGCAACACCGACTTGTGGCAATTGCGGTCAACCAGCACCAGATCGTCGCGCGCGACCATCGAATGCCAGACAATCTTGTTGGCGGTCGAGGTGCCATTGATCACGAAAAAGGTGTGATCGGCGCCGAAATTGCGCGCTGCACGCGCTTCCGCTTCGGCGAGCGGCCCGGTGTGATCGAGCAGCGAACCGAGCTCCGGCACCGACACCGACAAATCCGAACGCAGGGTATTTTCACCGAAGAACTGGTGAAACGCCTGCCCGACCGGACTCTTGTGATACGCCACACCGCCGCCATGGCCGGGGGTGTGCCAGGAATAATTGGAGTCGGCGGTGTGCTGCACCAGCGCCTTGAAAAACGGCGGCAACAAGCCATCCAGGTACTTGCGCGCCGCGCGGGCCACTTGCCGGGCGAGGAACGGTACAGTGTCTTCGAACAGATAGAGAATGCCGCGCAATTGATTAAGCTCGGCCATGGCATCGGCCGGCGCATTTTCCAGGGTGACTTGCTCGCCCAGGGCAAAGATCGGCAGATCCGGTGCGCGCACCCGCGCCAGACCGATCAGCTCGGCCATGTTCTGCAACAGATGCGAGTGGGTGCTGGCGTCCTCGGCGGCAATCAGCATGCACGCCAGACCATGATGGGTCGACGCGACCAACCGCCCTTCGGCGTAGTCGGTGGCCGATACGATACTGAAACCTTCCTGCTCCAACTCTTGGGCGATGCCACGGATACGGTCACCGGCGACCGTGTCGGCCTTGATGTCGCGATGAACGATCAACACCGGAAACTTCAAATCTTTGTACATGAGGCTCAGTGTCCTGAGGCGGCAGGTTTGAATCTGCCAATGCACTCAGGGTAGAGGGTTGCAGCGAAAGTGGCGAGGGTGGCCACTTGGCTTCATACCGCTAAAAACAAAAGATCGCAGCCTTCGGCAGCTCCTACAGGGGATCACATTTCAATGTAGGAGCTGCCGCAGGCTGCGATCTTTTGATCTTCAGGCTTGGGCGTCAGCTTCCGCGATCTGCGTCCACATCGCCGGGCCACCCGCCGACTTGGCAATAATTTCCAGCCGCACCTGATGCGCCGCCAGTTCTTCTTCCGTTGCACGAATGATTCGTGCTGGTTGGCGATCCGCCGGCAAACGACGAATCTCGGTCGCCGAGTTGTCCGCACCATCGCCGGTGCCATTGCCGTCAGACGCATTACCCGCCAGCGACAGACTGGTCTGGCCACCGGTCATGGTCAGGTAGACGTCGGCGAGAATCTCCGAGTCGAGCAAGGCGCCGTGCAGTTCACGGCCGGAGTTGTCGACGCCATAACGTTTGCACAACGCATCGAGGCTGTTGCGCTGCCCCGGGTGACGTTCCCGAGCCATCATCAGGGTGTCGAGGATTGAGCAGTGCTGGGTAATGTCAGCGCGATCGTGCTGACCCATCAGGGCGAATTCGTTGTTGATGAAGCCAACGTCGAACGCCGCGTTGTGGATGATCAGCTGCGCGCCTTTGATGAACTCGAAGAACTCGTCGGCGACTTCGGCAAAGCGCGGCTTGCCGACGAGGAATTCGTTGGTGATGCCGTGGACGCCGATGGCGCCTTCATCACTCTCGCGATCCGGTTGCAGGTAAACGTGAAAATGCCGGCCCGTCAGGCGCCGCCCGATCAGTTCGACACAACCGATTTCAATGATCCGGTGACCATCGGTCACCGGCATGCCGGTGGTTTCGGTATCGAGTACAACGGATCTGGTGGCCATCAGTGTTCAGCTCTCAACGGGTCGATCTTGCAAAAAACGCGGATGTTAACACGCTCGGCGGGGTGTTTCAGGTGGACCGTGGCGCGCCATTCGCGGGCAAGCTCGCTCCCACAGTGGATTTGTGTTGTGAACACGATCCAGTGTGGGAGCGAGCTTGCTCGCGAATGGTCGCACCACGGTTCAGAATAGAAATCAGCTCTGCTTGTAACCACGCACTTCGTCGACACCACGATTAGCCAACTGGTCAGCCCGCTCGTTACCGTGATGCCCGATGTGCCCACGCACCCATTTCCAGGTGACCTTGTGGCGGTTGACCTGCTCATCCAGCTCCTTCCAAAGATCAGCGTTTTTCACCGGCTCCTTCGCTGCGGTTTTCCAGCCGCGCTTCTTCCAGTTGGCCATCCACTCGTTGATGCCCTTCATCACGTATTGCGAGTCGGTCACCAGCAGCACTTCACAGGGGCGCTTCAAGGCTTCGAGGCCACGGATCGCGCCGAGCAGTTCCATGCGGTTATTGGTGGTGTTGGTTTCGCCACCCCACAGTTCCTTTTCGACGCCCTTGCACACCAGCAAGGCGCCCCAGCCGCCGGGGCCGGGGTTGCCTTTGCAGGCGCCGTCAGTGAACAGCTCTACGGTGTCGACGCTTTCAACGCTTTCGCTCATGCCAATCTATCCAGAAAAATGCCTGTCCTGCCGATCACGGATCGACAATGACCGAGGCCGGGACACACCCGGCCACAAATAAAAGAAAGTTTTACGGTTCGATGCGGCGGCGGTTGACCTTGGCCATCGGCAGAGGAATCAGCTTGCCCATCGGCTCGCGCCGTTCCTGACGCAACGGTCGCAGTCCGACCACAATCTTGCGCGCGACCAGTAAATAGAAGCCGCCACCCGACAGTTGCCAGTCACCGGCCTTGCGTTCCCAGCCGGCCAGACGGGCCTGCCACTTGGGTGACGCGAGCGGCGGACGATAGCACCCGAAGCGGCGTTTCTCCAGCGCGAAGCCCAGCAGATTGAGCCAGTCGGCGACTCGCGACGGCGAGATGCAGCGCGCCTGGCGCAAGGCGTCGTGGGCGAACACATGGCGCAGCCCCCAGGTGCTCCAGGGGTTGATGCCGATGATCAGCAAATGCCCTCCGGGACGCACGCTGCTCGCTGCTTCACGCAGCAAACCGTGGGGCGACAGGCAGAAATCCAGACCGTGCTGCATCACCACCACATCGGCGGCATGCTCGCTCAGCGGCCAGGCCTGCTCCTCGCAGACGATCTCGACCCCGGGCAACGGCGCACCGAGGCGCACATTGCGCTGCACTTGCGGTGCCGACGGCGGGGTTTCGGCCGATGGCCCGTAGTGCACCAGATAACCGCCAAAGAAACGGCCCAACTCGTCTTCGAGCATGCGCCGCTCTTCATCGAGCAGAAATTGCCCGAGCGGGCCGGACAACCATTCACGGGCTGCACCGATCAGGGCCAGCCAGTCAGGATCAGCCTGTGCGAACGCTTTATCACTCATCGCATTCTCCAAAGCGCCAGGAACTACTAAGATGCGCCAATGTTTTCCGCTTGGCGAATTCCGACGATGATACAGATCAGTGCCCTGCCCGCGTTCACCGACAACTACATCTGGTTGTTACAGGATCACCGCACCCAGCGCTGCGCCGTGGTCGACCCGGGCGATGCCGCGCCGGTGCAGGCGTGGCTCGAAGCGCATCCGGGCTGGGTGTTGAGCGATATCCTGATCACCCACCACCATCATGATCATGTCGGCGGCGTCGAACGCCTGAAAGCGCTGAGCGGCGCAAAAGTCTACGGCCCGGCCAGCGAAAGCATCCCGGGGCGCGACGTGGCGCTCGAGGACAACGACACGGTCAGCGTGCTCGGCTGGGACTTCGACGTCTATGCGGTGCCCGGTCACACCTTGGGACACATTGCCTATTACCACCACGGCCTGCTGTTTTGCGGCGACACCCTGTTCGCCGCCGGTTGCGGTCGCCTGTTCGAGGGCACGCCGGAGCAAATGCACCATTCGCTCAGCCGCCTCGCTGCTCTACCGGAAGATACCCTGGTCTACTGCACCCATGAATACACCCTGAGCAATCTGAAGTTTGCCGCTGCCGTCGAGCCGGGCAATCCGGACATCGCCGCCCGTCTGGAAAAAGTCACTCAGCAGCGGCAAAACGGCGTCATGACCCTGCCTTCGACCCTGGCCCTGGAAAAGCTCACGAACCCGTTCTTGCGTACCTCTGAAACATTAGTTACACAAAAAGTGGACGAACGGGCAGGCGCTCAAAACCGGGCGCCGAGTGAGGTATTTGCGGCTCTGCGGGCTTGGAAAGATAAGTTCTAAGCCCCCCATTACTTGGTACAAAAATTCTGAATGGTTGACCGCAGGGGGTGCGCTTTCTAGAATCGCCCGACATTTTTGCCCGGAACTTACTTCCAGCCAATGTCGTCATCCATACGTAAGTCCGTCAATTCAGACGCATTGACCCGCCTGGCGCAAGCCATCGCGGTGGCTGTGTCCGCCACGCTGGCGGGCTGTTCCAGCCATGCTCCGCAGACTGAAGCGACCCATACGCCGAACATTGCTGCGCGAGCCAAGCAGAAGCCGATCTGGCTGTCCGAAAAGCCCAGCCCACAGGTTCCCCAGGACATCTGGGAACGCATGCGCCAGGGCTTTCAGCTGCAGGAAGGTCTCGGCGTCAACCCGCGCATCGAGCAACAGCGCCTGTGGTTCGCCAGCAATCCCTCTTTCCTCGAGAACGCCGGCGAACGCGGCAGTCTCTATATTCACTACATCGTCGAACGCCTCGAAGAACGCAACATGCCGCTGGAACTGGCCCTGCTGCCAGTGATTGAAAGCGCCTACAACCCGATGGCCTATTCCCGGGCCGATGCAGTCGGGTTGTGGCAGTTCATTCCGTCCACCGGGCGTTATTTCAATCTGCGTCAGACGCGCTTCTACGATGGCCGGCGCGACATCACCGCCTCGACCACGGCAGCGATGGATTACCTGACCCGTCTGCACGACATGTTCAACGGCGACTGGCTGCTGGCATTGGCGGCGTACAACGCCGGCGAAGGCACGGTCAGCCGCGCCATCGAACGTAACGAAAAGCTTGGCCTGCCCACCGACTACTGGAACCTGCCGCTGCCGGCGGAGACCCAGGCCTACGTGCCTAAGCTGCTGGCACTGTCGCAAGTGGTGCTGGCGCCGGAAGCCTACGGCGTGAACCTCAACCCGATTGCCAACGAACCGTACTTCCAGGTCGTCGAAATCAACCAGCGCATGGACCTGTCCAAAGTCGCTGCGGTGGCCAACATCGACGAAGACGAACTGTTCCAGCTCAACCCGGCCTTCAAGCAACGCACCACCATCGACGGCCCTCAGCATTTGCTGGTGCCGACGTCGAAGGCGCAATTGCTGACGGCCAGTTTGCAGACCATGCGTCCGGAAGAGCTGATCAGCCCGCGTTCGCTGAAACCCGTCTTCGAAGGCGCCGATCCGTCGGAAGTGGCCCAGCTCAAGCGTGCTTACCGCGTGAAGCGTGGCGATAACCTCGGCTCCATTGCCAAGGCCAACAAGGTTGAAGTCAAGGATCTGCAGCGCTGGAACAAGCTGACCGGCAAGAACCTCAAAGTTGGCCAGACTCTGGTCATGCAGGACACCACCAAGCGTGCTCCGGCTCGCAAGTCCGGCCGTGTAAACACGGTGATTGCGGCCAACAGCAAGAGCAAAGGCAAGGACGACAGCGCGCAGCAGACTCAGTACAAGGTCAAACGCGGCGATACGCTGTACGTGGTAGCCAAGCGCTTCAACGTTGAGATGCAGCATCTCAAGCGCTGGAATCCGGGTGCGGGTAAAGCATTGAAGCCGGGGCAGATGCTCACGGTTTATCAGCCGCACTGACAGAAGAGCCCCTGAGATTTCGGGGGCTTTTTTTTGGTTCGGATTTTGTGGCGTGCTTTAGATCGATCCCCCTCACCCCAGCCCTCTCCCTCAAGGGGGCGAGGGGGAAAGGGAGCCGATCGGGGGGCTTTTCAAAACATGAGTTCGACTCGGTGTTGCACGTCGATGCATCCCTCCAAAACACCGCGATCAGTCCCCTCTCCCTCCGGGAGAGGGTTACGGTGAGGGGCTCTTCGCGCAAACGATTAACCCCGCATTAACCCGCATCTTTTTCCTGTCCAGACAAGCTGTTACTGTACGGCCCACTAAGCCCAAGCCGCCTGGATCGGATCTGACTTGAAGCGTCCCCTCCTCCTGCTCCTGATCAGCCTGGCCTTGAGCTCAACCGCAAGCGCGACGATTACCGAAAGTCACGGTTATGCGCAGTTCGGCACGCTCAAGTACCCGGCCAGATTTACCCACTTCGACTGGGTCAACCCGCAAGCGCCCAAGGGCGGTACGTTGCGGGTAATGGCGTTCGGCACCTTCGATACGGTCAATCCGTACACGTTCAAAGGCACCAGCCCGGTCACCACCGCGAATTTCCTCCAGTACGGCATCAATGAGCTGAACGAGCCGCTGATGGTCGGCACCGGCCAGTATTCGCCGTCCGGTGACGAGCCGGCGTCGAGCTATGGTTTGATCGCGCAATCGGTGGAGTACAGCGAAGATCGCAGCTGGGTGGTATTCAATTTGCGCCCGGAAGCGCGTTTCCACGACGGCACGCCGATCACCGCCTATGACGTCGCCTTCTCCTATCGAACGCTGCTCAAGGACGGCCACCCGCTGTACCGCACCGCCCTGCAGGAAGTGCTGCGGGTCGACATTCTCAACAAGCAGCGCATTCGCTTCGTGCTCAAGCGCTCGGGCAATCCGCTGTTGATCCTGCGTCTTGGCGAATTGCCGGTGCTGCCGCAGCATTACTGGAAAGACCGCGACTTCAAGGCCACCACCTTCGAACCGCCACTGGGCAGCGGCCCGTATCGCATTACTTCGGTGACGCCGGGCCGGCAGTTGATCTTCGAACGGGTCAAGGATTACTGGGGCAAGGATCTGCCGGTCAATCGCGGCAAGTACAACTTCGATCGCATGGAAGTCGAGTTCTATCGCGACAGCGATGTCGCCTTCGAAGCATTCAAGGCTGGCGAATTCGACATTTACATCGAGCATCAGGCGAAAAACTGGGCCAACGGTTATAACTTCCCTGCCGTGCGCCGTGGCGATGTGATCAAGGCGCAGATCCCCCATCAGATCCCGACCCAGAGTCAGGGCCTGTTCATGAACACCCGCCGTGCGACGTTCTCGGACGTTAAGACCCGTGAAGCGCTGGGCCTGATGTTCGACTTCGAGTGGACCAACCGCGCACTGTTCAGCGATGCCTACAAACGCACCACCAGTTACTACCCCAACAGCGAGTTCACCACCTCCGGCCTGCCGGTCGGGCATGAATGGCTGATGCTCAAGCCGTACAAGGAACAACTGCCGGCCAAGCTGTTCACCGAGCCGTTCAGCCTGCCAAAAACCGACGGCCGCGGCATTCCCCGGGAAACCATGCGCAAGGCATTGGCATTGCTCGCCGAAGCCGGCTGGAAGCTCAACGGTCAGCGCCTGCAAAACGCTGACGGCCAACCGCTGCGGTTCGAACTGCTGCTGGTCAATCCGAACCTGGAGCGCCTCTACCAGCCCTATATCGAGAACCTCAACAGCATCGGCATCGACGCGCGCCTGCGCACCGTGGATCGGGCGCAGTACAAACAGCGCCTCGATCAATTTGATTTCGACATGATCTCGATGACGCTCAATCAGACCCTCAGCCCGGGCCTGGAGCAGTGGCAGTACTTCCACTCCAGTCAGGTCGGGGTCAAGGGCAGCAAGAATTACGCAGGCATTGCCAACCCGGTAGTGGATCACCTGCTCGAACAATTGCTCGCCGCGCGCACCCGCGACGAGCAGGTCGCCGCCGGCAAGGCGCTCGACCGCGTGCTGCTCTGGCAGCACTACAGCATTCCCAATTGGTACCTCAATTATCACCGTCTGGCCTACCGCAACCGGTTGGCCTTCGTCACCACGCCGCCCTACACCCTGGGCCTGAGCGCGTGGTGGCTGAAGTCTTCGGAGAAAGATCAATGAAACCGATCCGCGCCCTGCTCGTCCAGGCCAGCGGTTTGCTGTTCGCCGGGCTGGCTTTTGCCGCTCCGCAACACGCCGTGACCCTGTACAACGAGCCGCCGAAATACCCGGCCGATTTCAAGCATTTCGATTATGTGAACCCCGATGCGCCCAAGGGCGGCATCTTCCGTCAGGCCGGTTTCGGCGGCTTTGACAGCCTCAACCCGTTTATCAGCAAAGGCGTGCCGGCCGACGATGTCGGGCAGATCTACGACACCTTGACCAAACACAGCCTCGACGAACCGTTCACCGAATACGGCTTGATCGCCCGGCAGATCGAAAGAGCCCCGGACAACAGCTGGGTGCGTTTCTACCTGCGCCCCGAAGCGCGTTTCCACGACGGCCACCCGGTACGCGCCGAGGACGTGGTGTTCAGCTTCAATACGCTCACAAAAGAAGGTTCGCCACTGTTTCGCGGCTATTACAGCGACGTTTCCGAGGTAATCGCCGAAGATCCGCTGAAAGTGCTCTTCAAGTTCAAGCACACCAATAACCGTGAACTACCGCTGATCCTCGGCCAGTTACCGGTGCTGCCCAAGCACTGGTGGGCCGATCGCGACTTCACCAAGGGCAACCTGGAAATTCCGTTGGGCAGCGGCCCTTACAAGGTTGCCGAAGTGAAGGCCGGACGTTCAGTGCGTTACGAGCGGGTCAAGGATTACTGGGGCAAGGACCTGCCGGTCAACCGTGGTTTCTACAACTTCGACACGATGACCACCGATTACTACCGCGACAACACCGTCGCCCTTGAGGCGCTGAAGGCCGGACAATTCGATTACTGGCTGGAAATGACCGCAAAGAACTGGGCCAACGCCTACAACATCCCGGCGGTTACCGAAGGCCGCTTGATCAAGGAACAGATCGCCAACAGCAACCCCACTGGGATGCAAGGCTTCGTCTTCAACCTGCGTCGCCCGGTGTTTCAGGATGTGCGGGTGCGTCAGGCACTCGGTCTGCTGTTCGATTTCGAATGGACCAACAAACAACTGTTCAACAGCGCCTACTTCCGCACCCGCAGCTATTTCGAAAACTCGGAAATGGCCGCCACCGGCCTGCCTGACGCCGATCAAGTGGCGATCCTCGAGCCGTTCCGCAGCAAGCTGCCGGCGCAGGTGTTCAGCGAAGCGTTCGAGAATCCGAAGACCGACGCCAGCGGCATGATCCGCGCGCAGCAGCGCGAGGCCTACCAACTGCTGCAAGAGGCCGGCTGGAAGATCGTCGACGACAAAATGGTCGACGCCACGGGCAAACCGGTGGTGATCGAGTTCCTGCTCGCGCAGACCGAATTCGAACGCGTACTGCTGCCGTTCAAGCGCAACCTCAGCGACCTTGGTATCGATCTGGTAATCCGCCGCGTCGACGTCTCGCAATACATCAACCGCGTGCGTTCGCGGGACTTCGACATGATGGTCGGCAGCTTCCCGCAATCAAACTCACCGGGTAACGAACAGCGCGAATTCTGGATGAGCGCCGCTGCCGACAAACCGAGCAGCCGCAACACCATCGGCCTGAAGGATCCGATTGTCGATCAACTGGTCGAAAACCTGATCAACGCCGACTCGCGTAAAAGCCTGGTGGCCCACGCCCGCGCACTGGATCGCGTGCTGCAATGGGGTTACTACGTGGTGCCGAACTGGCACATCAAGACCTGGCGCGTGGCCTACTGGAACCACATCGGTCACCCGAAAGTCTCGCCCAAGTACGACATCGGGATTAACACCTGGTGGGTCAAGCCCGACGCAAAACCGGCAATAGAAGTCGAAACCAAACTGCAAGCCGACCCTGTGGGCACGGAGTAATCAGATGCTGGCGTATATTTTTCGGCGACTGCTGCTGATCATCCCGACCCTGTTCGGCATTCTGCTGATCAACTTCGTGATCATCCAGGCCGCGCCCGGTGGCCCGGTGGAACAGATGATCGCCAAGCTCGAAGGCTTTGAAGGCGCCACCAGCCGCATTGCCGGCGGCGGTGCCGAGGTGTCGGTGGCCGGCTCGTCCTATCGCGGCGCGCAGGGCCTGGACCCGGCGCTGATCAAGGAAATCGAGCACATGTACGGGTTCGACAAGTCGGCCCCGGAACGTCTGTGGATCATGGTCAAGAACTACGCGCAGCTGGATTTCGGCGACAGTTTCTTCCGCGACGCCAAGGTCATCGATCTGATCAAGGAAAAGATGCCGGTGTCGATCTCGCTGGGGCTGTGGAGCACGCTGATCATGTACCTGGTGTCGATCCCGCTGGGGATCGCCAAAGCCACGCGGCACGGCAGCCATTTCGACGTCTGGACCAGTTCGGCAATCATCGTCGGCTATGCGATCCCGGCGTTCCTCTTTGCGATCCTGCTGATCGTGGTGTTTGCCGGCGGCAGCTATCTCGACTGGTTCCCGCTGCGCGGGCTAACCTCGAACAACTTCGATGAACTGAGCTTCGGCGGCAAGATCCTCGATTACTTCTGGCACCTGGCGCTGCCGGTGACTGCGCTGGTGATCGGCAACTTTGCAACCATGACCCTGTTGACCAAAAACAGCTTCCTCGACGAGATCAACAAACAATACGTGGTCACCGCCAAGGCCAAAGGCCTGACGCGCCATCGCGTGTTGTACGGCCATGTGTTCCGCAACGCCATGCTGCTGGTGATTGCCGGGTTCCCGTCGGCGTTCATCGGCATCTTCTTCACGGGTTCCCTGTTGGTCGAGGTGATCTTCTCCCTCGACGGTCTGGGCCTGATGAGCTTTGAAGCGGCGATCAACCGCGATTACCCGGTGGTGTTCGGCACCCTGTTCATCTTCACCCTGCTGGGGCTGGTGGTGAAACTGATCGGCGACCTCACCTACACCCTGGTCGATCCGCGCATCGACTTCGAAAGCCGGGAGCATTGAGATGAACCTGTCCCCTCTCAACCGCCGCCGCTTCGAACTGTTCAAGGCCAACAAGCGTGGCTGGTGGTCGCTGTGGCTGTTTCTGGTGCTGTTCGGCCTGAGCCTGGGCGCCGAGCTGATCGCCAACGACAAGCCGCTGGTGGTGCATTACGACAACAACTGGTACTTCCCGGCGATCAAGCGCTACCCGGAAACCACCTTCGGCGGCGAATTCCCGCTGGAAGCCAACTACAAGAGCCCGTACATCCGCGAACTGCTCAAGGCCAAGGATGCGTGGGTGTTGTGGGCGCCGATTCCCTACAGCTACCAGAGCATCAACTACGACCTGAAAGTCCCGGCCCCGGCGCCGCCCTCGGCGGATAACCTGCTGGGCACCGACGATCAGGGCCGCGATGTGCTGGCGCGGGTGATCTACGGTTTCCGCATCTCGGTGCTGTTCGCGCTGACGTTGACCGTGCTGAGTTCGATCATCGGCGTGATTGCCGGTGCTTTGCAGGGCTTCTATGGCGGCTGGGTCGACCTGGCCGGGCAGCGTTTTCTGGAGATCTGGTCGGGACTCCCGGTGCTGTATCTGCTGATCATTCTCGCCAGTTTCGTCCAGCCGAATTTCTGGTGGCTGCTGGGGATCATGCTGCTGTTCTCGTGGATGAGCCTGGTCGACGTGGTGCGCGCCGAGTTCCTCCGTGGCCGCAACCTTGAATACGTGCGCGCGGCGCGGGCGCTGGGCATGCAGAACGGCGCGATCATGTTCCGCCACATCCTGCCCAACGCGATGGTCTCGACCATGACGTTTATGCCGTTCATCCTCACCGGCGCCATCGGCACCCTCACCGCTTTGGACTTCCTCGGTTTCGGCTTGCCGGCCGGCAGTCCGTCGCTGGGTGAACTGGTCGCCCAGGGCAAATCCAACCTGCAAGCGCCGTGGCTGGGCATGAGTGCCTTTGCCGTGCTGGCGTTGATGTTGAGTTTGCTGGTGTTTATCGGCGAGTCCGCTCGCGATGCCTTCGACCCGAGGAAGTGAAATGAATCAGGACAATCTGATCGAAGTGCGCGACCTCGCCGTCGAATTCGGTTTCGGCGAGCGCGTGCACCGGGTCGTCGAAGGCGTGAGTTTCGACATCAAACGCGGCGAAACCCTGGCGCTGGTCGGCGAATCCGGCTCGGGCAAATCGGTGACTGCGCACTCGATCCTGCGCCTGCTGCCCTACCCCATGGCCCGCCATCCGGCCGGCAGCATCAACTATGCCGGGCAAAACCTGCTGGGGCTCAGTGAGAAAACCATCCGCCACATTCGTGGCAACCGCATCGCGATGATCTTTCAGGAGCCGATGACGTCGCTGAATCCGCTGCACTCGATCGAGAAGCAGATCAACGAAGTCCTCGGCATCCACAAGGGCCTGACCGGAAAAGTCGCGACCAAGCGTACGCTGGAGTTGCTGGACATGGTCGGCATCCCCGAACCGCACAAGCGTCTCAAGGCCCTGCCCCACGAGTTGTCCGGTGGCCAGCGCCAGCGTGTGATGATCGCCATGGCTCTGGCCAACGAGCCGGAATTGCTGATTGCCGACGAACCGACCACGGCGCTGGACGTGACCGTTCAGCTGAAAATCCTCGATTTGCTCAAGGAATTGCAGGCCCGATTGGGCATGTCGCTGTTACTGATCAGTCACGATTTGAACCTGGTGCGAAGAATTGCGCATCGTGTATGTGTCATGCAGCGCGGTTGCATCGTCGAACAGGCATCGTGCGCAGAGCTGTTCCGTTCGCCGCAGCATCCGTACACTCGGGAATTGCTCGGCGCGGAGCCCAGCGGAGGCCCGGCGAGCAATAAAATCGGCGCGCCACTGCTGGAAGTCGAGGACCTGAAAGTCTGGTTCCCGATCAAGAAAGGCCTGCTCAAGCGCACGGTGGATCACGTCAAGGCAGTGGACGGTATCAATTTCAGCCTGCCTCAAGGCCAGACCTTGGGGATCGTGGGCGAAAGCGGTTCCGGCAAATCCACCCTGGGTCTGGCGATTTTGCGGCTGATTGGCAGCAAAGGCGCGATCCGCTTTGAAGGCAAGCAGCTAGACTGCCTGACGCAGAACGAGGTTCGCCCGTTGCGTCGGGAGATGCAGGTGGTGTTTCAGGACCCGTTTGGCAGCCTGAGCCCGCGCATGTGTGTCAGCGACATCGTTGGCGAGGGCCTGCGGATTCACAAGATGGGCACCGCCGAGGAACAAGAGGCGGCGATTATTGCGGCATTGAAGGAGGTAGGTCTGGATCCGGAAACCCGGCACCGCTACCCCCACGAATTTTCCGGTGGGCAACGGCAGCGAATCGCCATTGCCCGGGCTTTGGTGCTGAAACCGGCGCTGATCCTGCTGGACGAGCCGACGTCGGCACTCGACCGGACGGTGCAGCGGCAAGTGGTGGAGCTGTTGCGTTCACTGCAAGCCAAGTACAACCTGACGTATTTGTTTATCAGCCATGATTTGGCTGTCGTCAAAGCGCTGAGCCACCAGCTGATGGTGGTCAAGCATGGCCAAGTGGTCGAACAGGGAGACGCGCAAAGTATTTTTGCCGCCCCCCAACATCCGTATACACAGCAGTTGCTGGAAGCCGCTTTTTTGGCACCAGCCACTGCGCAATAACCTGAAAGAGGAGCAACACATGGGTTTTCTCGCCGGTAAGCGCGTACTGATCGTCGGTGTCGCCAGCAAGCTGTCCATCGCATCCGGCATCGCTGCCGCCATGCATCGCGAGGGCGCTGAGCTTGCCTTCACTTATCAGAACGACAAACTGAAAGGTCGTGTTGAAGAATTCGCCCAAGGCTGGGGTTCGAGCCCTGAGCTGTGCTTCCCGTGCGACGTGGCCAGCGATGAAGAAATCGCCAAGGTCTTCGAAGCACTGAGCAAGAAGTGGGATGGCCTGGACTGCATCGTTCACTCCGTTGGTTTCGCCCCGGGCGACCAACTGGACGGCGACTTCACCGAAGCCACCACCCGTGACGGTTTCCGCATCGCTCACGACATCAGCGCCTACAGCTTCGTGGCCCTGGCCAAAGCCGGCCGCGAAATGATGAAAGGCCGCAACGGCAGCCTGCTGACCCTGTCGTACCTGGGCGCCGAGCGCACCATGCCGAACTACAACGTGATGGGCATGGCCAAGGCTTCGCTGGAAGCTGGCGTACGTTACCTGGCCGGCTCCCTGGGCCCGGACGGCACCCGCGTCAACTGCGTATCGGCTGGCCCGATCCGTACCCTGGCCGCCTCGGGCATCAAGAACTTCCGCAAGATGCTGGCCGCCAACGAAGCGCAAACCCCGCTGCGTCGCAACGTCACCATCGACGAAGTCGGCAACGCCGGCGCCTTCCTGTGCTCCGACCTGGCGTCGGGCATCAGCGGCGAAATCATGTACGTCGACGGCGGCTTCAACACCACCGCCATGGGCAACATCGAAGAGTGATCTTCGAGTAGCCGATAAAAAACCCGCCAATCTGGCGGGTTTTTTTATGCCTGCTATTTCTTGAACAACCCAAATCCCTTGTAGGAGTGAGCCTGCTCGCGATGGCGTCGGGTCAGCAACATTGATGTCTCTGGACCACTGCGATCGCGAGCAGGCTCACGCCTACAAGGGGATTGGGGTTATTCCAGACATTGTGCGAACAGCTTTTGAATCGGCTGATTGCGTTGGCTGTAACGCTGCAACAAAACCATCTCGCGATAGAACGTCAGTTCGCCCAACTCGATCACTCTGACCTTGAGCGGATGCTCCAGCCACAGCCCTGCTTTGGGCAGCAGTGAAACACCCAATCCCGACTCGACCATTTTCACGATCGCTTCCAGTTCATCCAGCTCCAGCGCTACGTTGACCTCTATGCGCTGCTCGCGCAGAAACCGCGTCACCAATCGCCCGCCAAACGAATTGCGGTCGTAGCGCACATGCGGCAGTTCGGCGAGTAACCGCAGCGCATCGTCGCCATCGACCTGCGGCGGCACGATCAACACAAACGGCTCACGCCGGATCACCTGCGCCGACAGCTCTTTGGGCAGTTCGAACGGCGGTTTGATCATGATTGCCAGATCAACTTCGCCGGCATCCACCTGACTGAGCAGGCTCAACGACACGCCCGGCACCAGTTTTGGCTCAAGCCCCGGTGCCTGTTGACGCAAGCGCAACAACGCCTGAGGCAACAACCCGGTTTGCGCAGTGGCCACCGCACCGATTTTCAGCTCGCCACGAAACTCACTGACGTCCTCGCTGACCGCCATGCGGCCGAAAATCGCCAGCATCTCCTGCGCCATCGGCACCGCCCGCTGCCCCGCCGGATTGAGCATCGCCTGGCGGCCCGTGCGGTCAAAGAGGCGAATCCCCAACGCCTGTTCAAGATTGCGGATTTGCGCACTGACTGCCGATTGCGTCAGGCCAATGTGCAACCCCGCCGCTGCAAAAGTGCCATGCCGCGCCACCGCGAGAAAGGTCTTCAGTTCACGTAGCATGCGCACCCCGACTGATCGAAATAATTTGAGCTCGGCGCAAAAACTATCGTCTTTCAATCACATTTCACAGCACTAAACTCAGTCAACGAACCTGATCGAGAATTCACTATGCAACTCAGCCCTTTTCATCTGGCCATTCCGGTGTATGACCTCGCGGCCGCAAGACACTTTTACCGGGAAGTGTTTGGTCTGGAGGAAGGTCGCTCCAGTGATCACTGGGTCGATTTCAATTTTTTTGGCCATCAACTGGTGATTCACCTGGCACCGAAAAACGCCTCGCAGGAAGCTGCGCACACCAACGCCGTCGACGGGCATAACGTACCGGTGCCACATTTTGGCGTGGTGTTGGGGATGCAGGAATGGGAGGCGTTGGCCGAACGCTTGCAGTCACTGGAAACGACGTTTGTGATTGAGCCGGGGATTCGGTTTCAGGGTTTGGTCGGGGAACAGGCGACGATGTTTTTGTTTGACCCGTGCGGCAATGCGCTGGAGTTCAAGGCGTTTAAAGACATTGGGCAATTGTTTGCCAAATAGATTTGTATTGTTCGGGCTGACGCATTCGCTAGCAAGCTAGCTCCCACCGGGATCTGCGGTGAACCGGGATTTTGAGAACCGCCAACACCATTGTAGGAGTGAGCCTGCTCGCGATAGCGGTGGGTCAGCCGATGACGATGTTGAATGTGCGGACGCCATCGCTGGCAAGCCAGCGATGAGGCCCGAATCAACAACGCTTCAAGGCCTGCTTGTGCACATACATCGCACTATCAGCATCCGCCAGCAGCCGGTCCACGGTCTCATGGCGCTCAGCGTCGTATTCGATCTGCCCGACACTGAAGCGAATCGCATAGCCCCGGTGCAACGTGGCATTGCGCTCTTCGAGAATATCCTTGAGCCGCGCCATGATCGCTGTGGTTTCGATATGGCTGGAGCCAGTCAGCAGCGCGACGAACTCATCCCCGCCCAAACGCCCGACCACATCACTCTCGCGAAAGGCGATGCGCAGCACGTCGGCAAAGGTCTTCAGCGCACTGTCACCCTCGGCGTGCCCATACAGATCGTTGATCTGTTTGAAGTCATTAAGGTCGAAAAACAGTAAGGTCGCCGGCCGCTTTATCCGCGCGCAGGCGTCCAGCGCATGCTGCGCCAACTGCTTGAAGCCGCGACGGTTGGACAATAACGTCAACTCGTCCATGCTCGCGATCTGTACAGCGGCCAGCTCTTGCTCGGCCATTTCCGCCAGATCCCGCAATAACGCGCGCTCTTCCTCGTCGAGGTCGCGGGGCTTGGTGTCGATCAGGCACAGCGTGCCCATTTTGTTGCCATTGGGCACAGTCAGCGGGTAACCGGCGTAGAAGCGAATGTTCGGCGCGCCTGTCACCAACGGGTTGTCATGGAAGCGCACATCCTCGCGAGCGTCCGGCACCAACAGCAGGCCGTCGTTAAGAATCGCATGGCCGCAGAATGAAACATCTCTGGGCGTCTCGCTGACATCCAGCCCCACACACGATTTGAACCACTGCCGATTGGTGTCGACCAGCGTCACCAGTGCAATCGGCACATTGAACAGGCGTTTGGCCAACCGCGTCAGTCGATCGAAACGCTCTTCAGGGGCGGAATCGAGCAGTTCGAGACCGTGCAGCGCTTGAACTCGCGCCGTTTCATTCGCAGGTTTTCCTGGAACCAGCATCAGCACACTCCATTGGCAACAATGCTTTTAAGCGTAGCGCTAATTCGCCGAGGGGTTCACTTCATCAGATCCCCGCCACCGGACAAGGCCCGCCCGCATCGGCCCAGAGCTTGAATTGCGTGACAAAAATATCGTGCGGCACTGGCACGGGTGCGCGCCCTGCCCCGGGATTCCAGCCCCAAAGCACTAGCTTATCTTCGCTGACGTGCTTGATCAGCGCGGCAAAGTCGCGATCGCCGTTGCTGCTGCGATCCTTGATCATCGCGCAGAGCTTGTCCGGCGGCAGGCCGATCCAGGCCATTTTGTGCGCCGCTGGCGGCAGGCTCCAGTGCGGCGCGCCCGGCGG
Organism: Pseudomonas neuropathica; assembly: GCF_015461835.1. GTDB lineage: Bacteria > Pseudomonadota > Gammaproteobacteria > Pseudomonadales > Pseudomonadaceae > Aquipseudomonas > Aquipseudomonas neuropathica. The sequence continues at coordinate 395,290 of NZ_JACOPX010000001.1, forward strand.
CGCATGCGGGCCGTAACTGGCCGGCGGATTGTTTTCCGCGTGACAGGTTGCACAGGGCAAACCGGCCGCACCCTTGCCGTCCATACCGCGCACTACATTCATGGCGTGGGGGATGCCGGCGTCAAACTGCAATGGCGAATCCCCGGGAATGTGGCAGTTCTGGCAACGCGGGCTCTGGAAGACTTTCTGCACCGTGCCGAAGGCTTTCAAGGCTTCCTGATCATCGGCAAACAGGTCCGAGGCATAACCGCCCAGCCCCAGTAGAACCACCGTGCCCAACACTAGATGTCGTTTCATCTCACACCCCCGACAGTTGCAGCGGCAACTCGCGCAGACGTTGCCCGGTCAGGGCGAACACCGCATTGGCCACCGCCGGCGCGGTCGGCGGAACACCGGCCTCGCCGATGCCGCCGGGTTTGTCGCTGCTGGGCACGATGTGCACTTCCACCACCGGCATCTCGTTGAGCCGCAGCACCTGATAATCGTGATAGTTGGACTGCACGACCGCGCCATCCTTGAGCGTCAGTTTGCTGTGCAGGGCCATGCCCAGACCGAAGGTGATGCACGATTCCATCTGCGCGGCGATACTCTGTGGATTCACCGCGATCCCGCAATCCACCGCGCAGACCACGCGGTGCACGCGAATTGCCAGATTGTCCTGCGACACCTCCGCGACCTGCGCCACGTAACTGCCGAATGACTCATGCACCGCCACGCCCAGCGCATGACCGTCCGGTAACGGGGCTTTCCAATTGGCCTTTTCCACCGCCAGATTGAGCACGCCCAAATGCCGAGGATGATCCTTGAGCAAGGTTCGTCGGTACTCGACCGGATCCTTGCCAGCCGCCGTGGCCATTTCATCAATCAGCGATTCCATGACAAAACCGGTATGGCTGTGGCCCACCGAGCGCAGCCACAACACATTGATGCCGGTTTGCGGCGAATGCAGATCAACCTGGTGGTTGGCCAGGCCCTTGACGTAAGGGCTGTCGGAAACGCCTTCGACCGAGGTCGGGTCGATGCCGTTCTTGACCATCGTCGCTTCCATCAGCGTTCCGGTCATGATCGACTGACCGACCAGCACGTGCTGCCAGCTCGACGGCAACCCATCGGCGCCCAGACCGATCTTGGCCTGATGCAGGAACATCGAGCGGTAGTAACCGCCACGGATATCGTCCTCGCGCGACCATACGGTTTTCACCGGCATCGCAGCGGCTTTCGCCACTTGCACCGCTTCGGCGACAAAGTCAGACGTCGGATTGGCCCGGCGCCCAAAACCGCCACCAAGGAATTCGGTGTGAATCTCGACCTGCTCGGGCTTCAGCCCGGTGATCTTGCCAGCGACCATTTGATCCAGCGTCTGGAATTGTGTGCCGGTCCAGATTTCGCATTTCTCGGCGCTGATTTTCACCGTGCAATTGAGCGGTTCCATCGGCGCATGAGCCAGATAGGGCACGCTGTATTCGACGTCGATCTTCTTCGCCGCTTTACCAAAACTGCCCTTGGCATCACCGGCCTGACTGGCTGACGTGCCTTGCGTGGCGGCCAGTTTGCGGAAACTCGCCAGCAACTTCTCGCTGCTCAGATCGGCATGCGGGCCCAGATCCCAATCGATCTTCAGCGCATCGCGACCCAGTTTCGCCGCCCAGTAATGCTCGGCAATCACCGCCACGCCCGTCGGTACCTGCACCACTTTGTGCACGCCCGGCACCGCCAGTGCTTCAGCGCCTTCGAAGGATTTAACAGTGGCACCGAATACCGGTGGGCGCGCGACCATTGCGGTCATCAAGCCTTCAAACTGCACGTCCATGCCGAACTTGGCGCGGCCGGTGATTTTCTCTGGCGTATCGAGGCGTTTGGTCGGTTTGCCAATGACTTTCCAGTCCTTGGCTTCCTTGAAGGTAATCGACTTGGGATCCGGCACCGGCAATTGCCCGGCGGCATCCGCCAGCTCGCCATAAGTTGCACGTTTGTCACCGGCAATCACCACACCCGATTCGGTGCGAATGGCCGACGGTGCCACTTCAAAGCGCTTCGCCGCCGCCTCCACCAACATCTGCCGCGCCGTCGCGCCTGCCAGTCGATAGCGGTCAAACTCCATCCACGTCGACGTCGAGCCGCCGGTAATCTGCATGCCGCCAAAACCGGGCATGCCGTAATCCGCCGCCGACGCGGGCGAGTGCTCGACGCGGATCTTCGACCAATCGGCGTCCAGCTCTTCGGCAATCAACATGGTCAGGCCGGTCCAGATGCCCTGGCCCATCTCCGAATGCCCGAGCAGCACGGTGACGCTGTTGTCTGCGGCAATCCGCAAGAACGCATTCGGCGCGAAAACCTTGCCTTCATTCTCCGCCGCATAGGCAAATTTGTGGCCGCCGGGGACGACAAACGCCACCACCAACCCGCCGCCCAACACGGCGCTGCCCTTGAGAAAACCCCGACGCGATACAGGACTGTTCATCACCTATCTCCCACAGATTGAATCAGCCGATTTCCGATGCACGCTTAACCGCTGCGCGAATGCGGGGATAGGTGCCGCAGCGGCAGATATTGCCGGAGAGCGCCTGATCGATATCGCTGTCGGTGGGTTTGGGGATTTTCGCCAGCAGTGCCGCCGCAGACATGATCTGCCCCGACTGGCAGTAACCGCACTGCACCACGTCGAGTTCGGCCCAGGCTTGTTGCACCGGGTGCGAGCCGTCGGTGGACAGGCCTTCGATGGTAAGAATTTTTTGTCCATGGGCTACAGCGGTTGCGGGCGTGATACAGGCGCGTAATGGCGCCCCGTCAACGTGCACGGTGCAGGCCCCGCACTGGGCCATGCCACAGCCGAATTTGGTACCGGTCAGGTGCGCGACATCGCGCAGGACCCAGAGCAACGGCATGTCCGCGGGGACATCGAGCTCCTGATCTTTGCCATTGATATTCAAGGTCAGCATCGGGGAAATTCCTCAGACTCACGGTGTTCTGAAGGGGCGCCGCTGTGGCCATCGATGCCTACGCGCGCCTCGGCTTATCCCTTTCAGCAAAGCCTAATTTGCGTACGAAGCCAGACGTTGCGACCACCGGTCATGCAGATGTCGGCTTTATACCTACAGTTGATAACGGCTCTCACCGAGCCTGCACAGTAGAAAACTCGTCATGAGCGAAACCGGTCCGCGATTACCGCGCGGGTTATCCATCAGATTGGTCTGGAGTTGCGAACATGGGATTTGTCACCAGCAAAGACGGCGTCGAGATTTTCTACAAGGACTGGGGCCCGAAAGACGCGCCAGTGATCCACTTCCACCACGGCTGGCCGCTCAGTTCCGACGATTGGGATGCGCAGATGCTGTTCTTCCTGGGCAAAGGCTTTCGGGTGGTTGCCCATGATCGGCGTGGGCATGGACGTTCGAGTCAGGTCTGGGACGGGCACGACATGGATCATTACGCCGACGATACGCTGGCTGTGGTTAATCATCTGGGCCTGAAGAACGTCGTGCATGTCGGTCACTCGACCGGTGGCGGTGAGGTCATCCATTACATTGCCCGGCATGGTCAGGCCAACGTCGCCAAAGGTGTGCTGATCAGCGCGGTGCCACCGTTGATGGTGCAGACCGAGAGCAATCCGGGTGGGCTGCCGAAATCGGTATTCGATGACTTTCAGGCGCAACTCGCGGCGAATCGCGCGCAGTTTTATCGCGATATCCCGACCGGGCCGTTTTATGGCTACAACCGGCCGGGCGCCACGCCTTCGGAAGGGGTTATTGCCAACTGGTGGCGTCAGGGCATGATCGGCGGAGCGAAGGCGCATTACGACGGGATCGTGGCGTTTTCGCAGACGGATTTCACCGAAGACTTGAAAAAGGTCACCGTGCCGGTGCTGGTGATGCATGGTGAGGATGATCAGATTGTGCCGTACGCGGATTCGGGGCCGCTGTCGGCGAAGTTGCTGCCCAATGGCACGCTGAAGTCGTATCCGGGGTTCCCGCATGGGATGCCGACGACGGAAGCAGAGACGATTAACGCGGATTTGCTGGCCTTTATTCGCGGCTGAGTTGGACAGCAGCCATACACTTCCCCTGTGGGAGCGAGCTTGCTCGCGAAAGCGTCATTACTTTCAACATTGATGTCGACTGACACGACGCCTTCGCGAGCAAGCTCGCTCCCACAGGGACTATGTGACATGCCAAAAATCCTCACTCCATTCCAAGTCCCAGAAGTTTTCTGCCCCCCTCTACTCCTCTGTACGCTCCGTGCTCTCGCGATCACGCTCGTAGTGGTGAGCCAGTGGCAGCGCCGGTAGCCACGACTCGCGGCGAATGGTCCAGAGTTCGTAGGTGGGTTTGAACTGATTAGGCTCGTCGAGCGACCCGACGTTGACCTCCACTTCATCTGCCGAACGCGCGAACACTGGAGAGCCGCAGCGCGGGCAGAAAAAGCGCCCGTTGTAGTCGCGGGTTTCGCCGGTGACCCTCAACGCATCCTCGGGAAATATGGCCGAGGTGCCGAACAGCGCGCCGTGGCGTTTGCGGCAGTCGAGGCAGTGGCAGATGCCGACGCGGTAAGGCTGACCTGTCACTTCGAAACGGACATCGCCGCATAGGCAGCCGCCAGTCAATCGATTCATGTCGCACCTCCTCTTCAGAATTTGAAATTACCGACAGCCCTCACCCTAACCCTCTCCCAGAGGTAGAGGGAACTGACCGCGCTGAATGTGCAAGTTGCACCGACTTGAAATACCGAGTCGAACTCAGGTTTGAAGAGCACAAAGATCGGCTCCCTTTCCCCCTCGCCCCTTGGGGGCGGTCCGACGTTTCGGGAGGGCTGGGGTGAGGGGGAAAAATCTCACAGACTCACGCAAAACCGAAAGCCGCCACCAACCGGCATTGCTCATGTGTAAACGCCATCCAGTTACCGCGTTTAAAGCACACAAACCGTTACGCCATCCTCCCTACAACACCTTGCGCCGTTACCTACGCGTACGCCAGAATCCGCCGGCTTACACGGCTATGGGCCGGGCTATATCGTTTGCCTGTCACTGCAAAACAGTGATCGGGTTTGGTAGCCCGCTTTAAATTGTCGTTGTTGCGACACCGTCGATGCTGTCTCCTTTTTTTGAGGTATGGCTTTGTATGGTGGGCATGCGTGGGGCTCATCCGTGAGCGCCGGGTTACCCAATTTGACCGGTCTACCAACCCGCGCATGGCCGCCACCCGCCGTTTGGTAGCGAGGGTGATGGCTCCCATTTTTTCAAATTGGAGCTTTATCTATGTTCAAGATCACGCCAAATCCACCGCCCACCGATCCAATCCCTCACGACCCCGCGCTTGACCCGCAAAAGGTCAAAGAGGCAACCGACCGCGCCCTCGACTACTACCTGCGACCCGAAGCACTGGGGGCTCCGCCAAGCTCGCCCCCGTTTCGCCCGGTCTATCTGGTCGACCCCACGCTGGATGAAGAAACCCTGTTGGTCGAAGCCTGTGAGTCGCTTTCCTACGCCCACTCCATGGCCGGTAACATCGCCAACTCGATAGGCGGCCCGGAGCGTAAACCGCTGCTGGCACTGCAACAGGTAATCATGCTGAACGAGCTGTTGGTCAATCGACTGCTGGACAAGCTGCGCATCCCGCAATAATCACCAGACCGAATAAGTGAGGGGTTCCCCCCTCACTTTCGCGTTTGCCCCCCTCTGTCGATTAATGAACAGAACTCATCAAGCCATCCCGATTTACCTATCTAGTCCTCACCAGTCACCTCGCTTACTGTTCTCCCCACGCCCAACGGGAGATCAACATGCACAAACGCACACTCGGCAACAGTTCACTCGAAGTATCCGCCCTCGGCCTCGGCTGCATGGGTCTGAGCCATGGTTATGGCCCGGCCACGGATACCGAACAAGCCATCGCACTGATCCGCTCAGCCGTTGAGCGAGGCGTCACGTTCTTCGATACCGCCGAATTCTACGGCCCCTATATCAATGAGCAAGTAGTCGGCGAGGCGCTGGCGCCAGTTCGCGACCAGGTCGTGATCGCCACAAAATTCGGCTTCGCCGTCGGCGCCGACAATACAAAGCAGACTCTGGACAGCCGCCCCGAACGTATTCGAATAGCCGTCGAGGGCTCGTTGCGTCGTTTGAAGACCGACTACATCGACTTGCTCTACCAGCACCGCGTCGATCCGAACGTGCCGATCGAAGACGTCGCCGGCGTAGTGAAGGACTTGATTGGCGAAGGCAAGGTCAAGCACTTCGGCCTGTCGGAGGCCGGTGCGCAGACCATTCGCCGTGCGCATGCGGTGCAGCCGATCACGGCGCTGCAAAGCGAGTACTCACTGTGGTGGCGCGAACCCGAGCAGGAAATCCTGCCGACCCTTTGGGAGCTGGGCATTGGCTTCGTGCCGTTCAGTCCGCTGGGTAAGGGGTTTCTCACTGGCACGGTGACGGCTGAGACCACTTACGGCAGCGACGATTTCCGCAGCATCGTCCCGCGTTTCAGCCAATCGGCGCTCCAGGCCAATCAGGCGCTGGTGGTGTTGGTCCGTCAGATCGCCGCGCAGAAACAAGCGACACCGGCGCAGATCGCGCTGGCCTGGCTGCTCGCACAGGCACCGTGGATTGTGCCGATTCCGGGGACGACCAAACTGCATCGCCTGGAAGAAAACCTCGGCGGCGCGGACATCACGCTCGACGCTGCTGAACTCAAGGCAATTGACACCGCGTTGGCGCAGATCCGCATCGAAGGCGAGCGTTATCCCGAAGCCCTCAAGGCGCGCGTCGGACGATGAGCCACGATCACGATCCGCTGCGGCGCACGGTAATCGCCGCACTGGCCAGTGCCCCACTGCTGTCGCTCGCCGATACGCAGAGTGCCGGTGAAACTCCGCGTTCTGGCTCGCGAATTCTGGTCGCGTATTTCTCGCGCTCGGGCAATACCCGCGTGGTCGCCGGGCTGATTCAACGTGGACTCGGTGCCGATCTCTTTGAGATTCGACCGGCCCACGCCTACCCCGAGGACTATCTACAAACCGTGGAGCAGGCACGTCAGGAACGTGACAGCGGCTTCGAACCCGAGCTGCAAAGCAGGGTTCATGCCCTCAGCGACTACGACACGATTTACCTCGGTTTTCCGATCTGGGGTGAAACCGCCCCGCCGATCGTGCGTGCCTTTCTCAGCACCCACGACCTGACTGGCAAGACTCTCATCCCCTTCAACACCCATGGCGGTTATGGCTTGGGCAACAGCCGCAGCGTTCTCCTGAAGCACGCGCCGAAGGCAAAAGTGCTGGAAGGCTTTGTGATGGAGGGTGAGCAGGAGCGCAAGACCATGGAACGGGTGAACGGCTGGCTGAGCGATCAGCCCCTCACGCGTTAATCGAATTCTGTACGGAGTGACATCATGAAAAACCGCACGTTGGGCAATGGCCTGGAAGTGTCTGCATTGGGCCTTGGCTGCATGAGCATGACGTCGGCCTACGGGCCGGCAGCCGACCAAGCCAGCATGATCAAGCTGATTCGTTCGGCCCACGAGCAAGGCATCACCCTGTTCGACACCGCCGAAGCGTATGGCCCGTTCGCCAATGAAGAACTGCTGGGCGAGGCCTTGCAGCCGATCCGCGAGCAGGTCGTCATCGCCACCAAGTTCGGCTTCGATATCGACCCGATCACCGGCGCACGAGGCGGCGGCACCAATAGCCGGCCGGAGCGTATCCGCGCCGTCGCCGAGGCGTCGTTGAAGCGCTTGCGTACCGATCACATCGACCTGTTTTATCAGCACCGCGTTGATCCGCAGGTGCCCATTGAAGACGTCGCCGGCACCATCAAGGACTTGATCGCCGAGGGCAAGGTCAAGCATTTCGGCCTGTCTGAGGCAGGTGTGGAAACCATCCGCCGGGCCCACGCGGTACAACCGGTCACGGCGGTGCAAAGCGAATATTCGCTGTTCTGGCGTGGCCCGGAGCTGGAACTGCTGGCCGTGCTGGAAGAACTGGGGATCGGCTTCGTACCGTTCAGCCCGCTGGGTGCCGGTTTCCTCACCGGTCAGATCGACGAGCACACGCAGTTCGACGCCAGCGACTTCCGCAATTTCGTCCCGCGCTTTTCCCCTGAAGCACGCAGGGCCAATCTGGCGTTGGTCGATGTGGTGAAAGCCGTCGCGCAACGCAAACACGCCACGCCGGCGCAAGTGGCACTGGCCTGGTTGCTCGCACAGAAACCGTGGATTGTGCCGATACCGGGCACGACCAAACAGCATCGACTGGAAGAGAATCTGGGCGCGGTCGAGCTGCCATTGACCGGCGACGATCTGCGCGAGATCAACGAGCAGATGGCGCAGATTCAGGTGCACGGCGAACGTCTGCCGGAGTCGGCACTGAAAATGACCGGACTCTGAGCCTGCCCAACGCGGCGCCATGTACGGCGTCGCTTTCCCTGTCTGACCGGAGAACCAATCCGATGAACCGATTGATTGCGCCACTCGTTGCTTTTTCACTGATGGCGGCAGAGTCCCAGGCCGCCAGCGAAATCCGCATCACGCCAAACGGCTCGCAGCCCTCGGCCAAGGGCGCGGCGCAAAACTTTACCGGCATGGTGCGCGTTGATGGCCTGTTCAAAGGTGAACCGCCGGCGCGCATCGGCGGCGGCACAGTGACCTTCGAGCCGGGCGCACGCACGGCGTGGCACACCCATCCGCTGGGGCAAACGCTGATCGTCACCGCCGGCGTCGGCTATGTGCAGCAAGAGGGTGGCGCGCGTCAGGAGATTCGTCCGGGCGACAGTGTCTGGATTCCGCCGAACATCCGTCACTGGCACGGCGCCACGGCCAGCAACGGCATGACCCACATCGCCATCGCTGAAGCCGAGGACGGCAAGACCGTCACCTGGGCAGAACAGGTTTCAGAGGCGCAATACGCTGGCCAATGAAGTTACCGAATGTGTCGAGACTGCTCGCCCGGCACCTTCGCGGCAAACCGTCATGCGACCTCCAGGCCCCGCACCAGCGGGGTCGAGCCGGGATTTCAGTGGGTATTGCAACGCCCACTCATGAGTTCTGCTCAGGAGTCCATGCGCAATATCGGGGTTAATCGGCCCAACCATCCTCCGTACGATCCAGCGACACCGCAGCGCCCCGCAATGGATGGAGCCCTTCACAATGATCACTGACACCCGCAACAGCACTGCTCTCCCCACACTCATGGCGCTCTGCATGAGCGTCGGGGCGATGTTCAGCGTTACCACTCAAGCAGCCGAGGCAGCGCAGACCATGACCAGCACATCAGCCAGCGCAACTACTTTGTCGAGCCGACAACAAACGATTCCACTGATCGCCGCGTTCATGGCGACCAGCGACATGCCCAACCTCAACACGGCGCTCAACCAAGGGCTTGATGCCGGCCTGACCATTAGCGAAACCCGCGAAGTTCTCGTGCAGCTCTACGCCTACGTCGGCTTCCCGCGCAGCCTCAACGCCTTGAATGAATTGATGACCGTGGTGCAGGCGCGCAAACAACGCGGCCTTGACGATGCGCCGGGACGTGAGCCGAGCCGGGCGATTCCGGTCGGGGATGAGCTATTGGCAGCGGGTACGGCGAATCAAACGAAAATCTCCGGCGCCCCGGTCAAAGGCCCGGTGTTCGAGTTCGCTCCGGTGATCAACCGGTTCCTGCAAACCCATCTGTTCGGCGACATTTTCGAGCGCGACAACCTCGACTGGCAAAGCCGCGAACTGGCGACCGTCGGCGCGCTGGCAGCAACGCCGGGGGTCGAGTCGCAATTGCGCTCGCACATGGCGGCAAGCCTGCGCATCGGACTCAGCGCGGCACAGTTAGGCCAAGTCACCGAGCTGCTGAAAAAACATGGCGATGCACAGACTGCCGAGCGGGCCAACGCAGCACTGACCAAAGCCCTCGCGGCTGCGGGGAAATGACATGAAATCGGCAAAGCATCTCCTGAGCATTGCACTGTTAAGCCTGTTGGCGGCGTGCGCGAACCAACCCGATAGCCCGTTGCTGATTCAGAAGCAAGGCAGCTTCGCCGCTGGCGGCACGGTGACCACCGCGCCGGGCACATTCGATCCACGCAAACCCATGATGCCCGACGGCCAGACCTATCACGGTGACCACGCCTACGCGTTCTACCAGATCCCGGTCGATGCGCGAAAACTGCCCATCGTTATGTGGCACGGCGCAGGTCAGTTTTCCAAGACCTGGGAAACCACCGCCGATGGCCGCGAAGGTTTTCAGAACATTTTTCTGCGTCGCCACTACGGCGTTTATCTGATCGATCAACCACGGCGTGGCGACGCCGGACGCAGCATGGTCGAGACCACAATCAAACCGGTGCCGGACGAACAACTGTGGTTCAACCAGTTCCGCATCGGCCTTTGGCCCCGCTACTTCAACGGCGTGCAAGTGGCACAGGACGCGCAGACCCGCGAGCAGTTTTTCAGGGCAATGACGCCGAACACCGGGCCGTTTGACATGGGCGTGGTCTCCGATGGTGTGTCGGCGCTGTTCGACAAAATCGGCCCCGGCATCCTGTTTACGCATTCTCAGGGTGGCGGGCCGGGCTGGTTGACGGCGATCAAGAACGACAAGGTCAAAGCCATCGTGGCGTTCGAACCGGGCAGTAGCTTCGTGTTTGCCAACGGTGAAGTGCCGGCGCCGATCCCCAGCGCGTTCGACACGGTGCAAGGCGCAGCGGTGCCGATGGAACAATTCATGGCGCTGACGCGCATTCCGATTCTGATCCTATATGGCGACAACATCCCGGAACAAGCAGTTGACCTGCCCGCCCAGGACAGTTGGCGCGCACGCCTGAAAATGGCCCGCCTGTGGCGTGACGCGGTCAATCGCCACGGCGGCGATGTGCGCCTGATCCATCTGCCGGAGATTGGCATCCACGGCAACACTCACTTCCCCATGTCGGATCTTAACAATGTGCAGATCGCTGACCTGGTGGCGCAATTCCTCAAAGAAAAACAGCTGGACTGACCCGCCCTTCGTTTGAACTGCCGCCCTTTTTATTGCTCAGGAGCTTCACGTGAAAAACACCCTCAAAGCCACGCTCATGTCGGCACTGGTCGGCCTCTCGGGCGGCGAAGCCTTGGCCGCCGATTACAAAAAGAACCCGTTTACCCTCGCCTACGACGGCGCGATCAGCAAGAACGAAGCGGGCAAGGTCAACATCCACCCGGTCAGCTACAAGCTCAACGGTCTGGACATCGCCGCCAACGTTTACACCCCGGCCAATTACGACGCGAAAAAGACCTACCCGACCGTGGTCGTCGCGCACCCCAATGGCGGCGTAAAAGAACAAGTCGCCGGTCTGTATGCACAGCGCCTGGCCGAACAGGGTTACATCACCATTACCGCCGATGCGGCCTATCAGGGCGCCAGTGGTGGTCAGCCGCGCAGCATCGATAAACCGGCGTATCGCATCGAAGACATCCACGGCATGGCCGATTTCATCAGCCAGTTTGCCGGCGTGGATGACAAGCGTCTGGGCCTGCTCGGCATTTGTGGCGGCGGTGGTTATTCATTAGCGGCGGCGCAAACCGACAAACGCTTCAAATCCCTGGCGACGGTGAGCATGTTCAATTCAGGCCGGGTACGTCGCAATGGCTACAACGACTCGCAAATGGACAGCATTCAGCAACGCCTGCAACAAGCATCAGCAGCCCGCGCGCAAGAAGCGGCCGGCGGAGCGGTGTTGTACTCGGGTGATGCCAACCTCACCGATGAACAGATCGCCAAACTGCCCTTCGAGCTGTATCGCCAAGGCTACGAGTACTACTGGAAGACTCACGCGCACCCGAACTCGACCTTCAAATACACCACCAGCAGCCTTATTGACCTGATGCGTTTCGACGCCACCGACCATATCGAGTTGATCAATCAACCGTTGCTGATGATCGCCGGCAGCAAGGCCGACAGCCTGTACATGACTCAGGATGCGTTCCCCAAAGCCACCGGCACCACCGACAAGGAAGTGTTCATACTCGATGGCGCCACCCACATTGAAACCTACTGGGTGCCGCGTTATGTCGATGCAGCGATCGGCAAACTGACGGATTTTTACGCACGCACCTTGTGATCAGCGCGCCAAGGGTCGCGCATCCGTGCGCGACCTGCTTTCATGGAATAATCACGCGCTCCTCATGAGAGGTTCTCATCAATGTCCCGCCCCAATCTCAATGACCTGCAAGCCTTTGTGGTCATCACTCGCGAAGGCAGTTTTACCCGCGCTGCCGCACAGTTGGGCGTCTCGCAGTCGGCGCTGAGCCACACCCTGCGTGCACTGGAAACCCGGCTGGGCGTGCGCTTGCTGACGCGGACTACGCGCAGTGTTTCCCCGACCGAGGCCGGTCAACGCCTGTATCAATCGATGGCGCCGCGCTTTGACGAGATCGAACTGGAACTGGCGGCGGTCAGCGAGTTTCGCGACACCCCGGCCGGCAATGTGCGCATCCAGGCCTCAGAGCATGCGGCGAACAACATTCTCTGGCCAAAGCTGCTGAAGGTGCTGCCGGACTACCCGGACATCAAAGTCGAAATCACCGTCGATTACGCCCTCTCCGACATCGTCGCGCAGCGCTATGACGCTGGTGTGCGGCTGGGCGATCAGGTGGCCAAGGACATGATCGCCGTGCCCATAGGCCCGTCGCTGCGCATCGCTGTCGTGGGTTCGCCCGAGTATTTCAAAGGCCGGGCAATGCCCGTGGAGCCTGGCGATCTGGCTGCGCACAACTGCATCAATCTGCGCCTGCCGACGCATGGCAGCCTGATGCAATGGGATTTCGAGAAGGACGGTCACGAACTCAAGGCGCGCGTTGAAGGGCAATGGACGTTCAACAGCAGTGTGCCGATTCTGCGCGCGGCCGTGGCGGGATGCGGTTTGGGGTTTCTGCCCGAAGACATGGTCGCCGGGAGTTTGGCCGACGGCAGTCTGGTGCGGGTGCTGGAGGACTGGTGCCAGCCCTTTGCCGGCTATCATCTTTATTACCCGAATCGCCGCGAGCATTCGTCGGCGTTCGGGGTTGTGGTGGATGCGCTGATCTACAAGCCCTAGCGGCGCACCTGCGATCAGCGTCCATACTGTGGGTTTTCAATAATTGGGACACCGCCATGCCCTCCCCCGAATCCAGCCTTTTGCAGAGCTGGCACGACAACGCTGCGGCCTGGATCGAAGTGATCCGCAGCGGCGCCATCGAAAGCCGCCAGCAGGTCACCGATCAGGCCATTCTGTGGGCGATCATGGGCCGTCAGCCGCAGCGTGTGCTTGATCTTGGCTGCGGCGAAGGCTGGTTGTTGCGGGCGTTGGCGGATCGAGGGATTGAAGCTGTCGGTGTGGATGGCGATGCGCGGCTGGTCGAAGCGGCGCGTCTGGCGGGGACGGTGCAGGTGCATGTCGCTAGCTATGAAGCGCTGGTCGATGGCAAGGTCGATATCGGTCGCGACTACGACCTGGTGTGCGCGAATTTCTCGCTACTGCATCAAGAGATAATTCCGCTGCTTGCCGCGATGAATGCCTTGCTTGTTCCCGGAGGTGTTGTGGTCATTCAGACACTGCATCCATGGTCTGTCGCGGCAGGCGATTATCAGGATGGCTGGCGCGAGGAATCGTTCGCCGGGTTCAAAGGCCAGTGGCAGCCGATGCCCTGGTATTTCCGCACGTTGTCGAGCTGGCTGAATGCACTCGATCTGGCCGGGTTCCAACTGGCCAGCTTACAAGAGCCACAGCACCCGCAAAGTCCCGTGCCGCAGTCATTGCTGATGGTTGCCGAGCGCCGCTGAAATTTCAGAAACACCACCACACTGTGGGAGCGAGCTTGCTCGCGAAAGCGGTGTGTCAGGTACGCAGATTCCGACTGTGCCGACGCCTTCGCGAGCAAGCTCGCTCCCACAGGGATCTATGCAGTTTGCCGGATCATCTGCGGACCACGAATGCGGTATTGCGCCAGCAGGCGCATGACGTAGCCGATCTTGATCAGGGTCGGGCCGAGGATGGTCAGCGAATGCATCGTCACCAGCAGCGCAATCGGCATGTGGCCGTTGTAGAGATACGCGCCGTAGATGCCGGCCAGCAGCATGATCAGGCCGGCGACGAGGACTTTGCTCGACAGGTGCAGAACGTTCAGCGGGCTTTCGAAGAAAGTGAGCATGGTGGCGTACTCCTGAGCAATTCATTGTGTACGTTGAGCACCTCAATTCCCGTGCCATATTAAAAATCGAGGAAATTCAGTCACTTGAGCACAGCAGAGTCAATTTGACACAGAAACATTAATGTCAATTTGACTCCACCTCTAGTCGTTATGACTACGATTTCTGACGCCCGCTAACTTGTCGATCTACGGCATCGGCAATCGACCAAGGACTGACTACGCTGTAAATCCTGCGTGTCTAACCTGCCGAGGATGACTGCCATGCAACGCTTTCAAAAGCTCACGCCCTGCCTGTGGTTCGACGATCAGGCCGAAGCCGCCGCGAAGTTCTATTGCTCGATCTTCGATCACTCGAAAATCACCGGCCTGACCCACTACAGCAAGGTCGGCCAGGAATTTCACGGCAAGCCGGAAGGTGCGGTGATGACCGTCAGTTTCGAACTCGATGGCCAGACCTTCACCGGCCTCAACGGTGGGCCGATGTTCAAGTTCAATGAGGCGATCTCGTTTCAGGTCAACTGCCAGAATCAGGAAGAAGTCGACCATTTCTGGGGCCATCTGTCCGAGGGCGGCCCGGTCGAAGCCCAGCAATGCGGCTGGCTCAAGGACAAGTTCGGCGTGTCGTGGCAGATCGTGCCGGTGGCGTTCATGCACATGATGCTGGATGCAGACACCAGCAAATCGCAGCGTGCCATGCAGGCCATGTTCACAATGAAAAAACTCGATATCGCCGGACTCGAACGGGCCTTTGCCGGCCAGAGCTAATACACTGGCGCCCTGGCCTGCCGGGAATAACAACGATGAAACACGCTGCCGCCAAACACCCTGAAAAAGCCCCGCGCTTCTGGCGCGACGCGGCGCTGCCGTTCATTGAAGCGCGGGCCATCGCCGATGGCCGCGAAGTCTGCTACGCCCGGCATTCCCATGCGCATTTTTCCATTGGCGCGATCACCGCCGGGCGCAGTACTTATGTGCATGAACAGGCGCAGTTCGAAGTGGCGGCGGGCACTGTGGTGCTGATGAACCCCGGCGATGTGCATGCGTGCAATCCGATCGATGATCAGCCGTGGTCGTATGTGATGCTGTACGTCGAGACGCCGTGGCTGACGGACTTGCAGCATCAACTGGGATTCGCCAGTGACCTTGAATTTCGGCGCTTTTCCACCACTCACCTTGATGACGCTACGCTGTTCAACGAACTGAACGGGCTGTATCAAACGTTGGTCGACCCGCAACAGGATGTGCTGCACAAGCAAAGCGCTGCGGTAGAGTTTTTCAGCGATCTGCAACTGCGTTTGAACCCCGCCGCCCCCTCTCTGCGCGAACCCAATTTCAAACTGGAACGCGCTGCCGATTTCATCCGCGAACGCTGCACCGAGGTGCTCAACCTCGACGACATCTGTTCAGCAGCACAACTGTCACCCTCATACCTGATCCGCGCCTTCAAACAGCATTACGGCATGACGCCCCACGCGTTTCTGGTCAACCAGCGCATCCAGTTTGCCCGCGAGCGCCTGCGCAGCGGTCAGTTGATCGCGGATGTCGCGCTGGAAGCCGGGTTTGCCGATCAGGCGCATTTTCAGCGGGCGTTCAAGCATCATCTGGCGGCAACGCCCGGCCAATATCGCGGCTGACACGTCATCTGAAACCGAACCCTTCCCCCTGTGGGAGCGAGTGATTGCCTGATCGGTTTCACATTCAGATATTGACATATCGGTAAATTCCGATATCGTCGCGGCATGGAACTACTCGAAATCTTCAAAGCCCTCTCGAACCGCACACGCCTGGAAATCCTCAAAGGCCTGAAGGATCCCGAGAAACACTTTCCTCCCCAGGATGAGGGTGACGTGCACACGGTGGGCGTTTGCGTCAGCAGTATTCAGGAAGGCGTCGGGCTGTCGCAGTCGACGGTGTCCGATTACCTGGCGACGCTGCAACGCGCCGGCCTGGTCGAGGTCAGGCGCATTGGGCAGTGGACTTACTACAAACGCAACGAAGCAGCGATCAGCGCGCTGGCCGAGATCATCGGCAGTGAGCTGTAATTTTTTACCCCATGATATCGAGAATTCCCGATATCCCTTTTTACCGAAACGAGGCAATGCAATGAAAGCGATGATCCTTACATCATTTGGCGGCGCGCAATCGTTCGAACTGTGCGATGTGCCCAAGCCGGTACCCCAAGCCGGAGAAGTACTGGTACGGGTGCACGCCACCTCCATCAATCCACTGGATTACCAAGTTCGCCGTGGCGACTATGCCGATCTGGTGCCCCTCCCCGCCATCACCGGGCACGACGTCTCCGGCGTTGTCGAAGCGGTCGGCCCGGGAGTGACGGCGTTCGTGCCGGGTGACGAAGTCTGGTACACCCCGCAAATATTCGACGGTCCGGGCAGTTATGCCGAGTACCACGTGGCGGCCGAAAACATTGTCGGGAAAAAGCCTGCCACATTGAGTCATCTCGAAGCCGCGAGCCTGAGTCTGGTGGGTGGAACAGCATGGGAGGCGCTGGTTGTGCGGGCGGCACTCAGAGTCGGCGAAAGCATTCTGGTCCACGGTGGCGCGGGCGGCGTCGGTCATGTCGCGATTCAACTGGCCAAAGCCATCGGCGCGAAGGTGTTCACCACCGTGCGTGAAGGCAATTTCGAGTTCGTCAGGCAGATGGGCGCCGATGTGCTGATCGATTACGAAAAGGAGGATTACGTTGACGCGATCTTGCGCGAAACCGAGGGGCGCGGCGTCGATGTAGTGTTCGACACCATCGGCGGCGACACCCTGTCGCGCAGTCCCGACGCGCTCGCACAGCTAGGTCGCGTAGTGTCGATCGTTGACCTGGCCCGGCCACAGAACCTGATTCAGGCCTGGGGCAAGAACGCCAGTTATCACTTCGTGTTCACCCGACAGAATCGCGGCAAACTCGACGAGTTGAGTGCGTTGATCGACCGTGGTCAGTTACGGCCACACGTGGGCGCAGTGTATTCGCTGGCCGACATCGGGCTCGCCCATGCCCGGCTGGAAACGCCCAACAACGGCGTTCAAGGCAAAATCGCGATTGCTGTCGCGCCGTCGTCCGAACTCGCCAATCGCTGAACGCAGTGCAAGGAGAACACACCATGATTTATGAGATCGCTTTACTGCCCGTTCACACAGAACAAACTGCGGCGTTTCGGCATGCGTTTACCGAGGTCGAGCCGTTGCTCAAACGCGCCAAGGGTTATTGCGGCCACCTGCTCGCGCCAGGAATCGAAACACCGGAGGTGTTCAATCTGATCGTGCGCTGGCAATCCCTTGAGGATCACACGCCGGGGTTTGAAGCGAGTGAAGATCATCGGCTGTTCATGCTGGGTCTGGAGGAATATTTTTCGGACGAGCCGAAGGTCTGGCACATGGAAGGTGGCGCGTTTCAGCAGCCGTTCAGCTAGCCCCTGACGAAGACACCGGGGCTGTATGCATCTGGTTTGGTGTTTGAACATCAAAAGATCGCAGCCTTCGGCAGCTCCTACAGGAGAATGCATTCCAAATGTAGGAGCTGCCGAAGGCTGCGATCTTTGCTTTTCAAGGCAATAACAAATACCCGGCACATAGCGCCAACAACCCCGCCATCACCCGATTGAACCAACGCATCCCCGCCGCATTGCTCAGGTACCCACGCAAAAACGTCCCGGCATACACCCAGCAGCCGACCGACAGGTAACAGATCACCAGATACACCGCCGCAAACTGCCACACCAGCCGCGCCTCGCCATCGGCGACAAACGCGCCCATACCCGCGACGCATGCCAGCCAGGCTTTCGGGTTGAGCCATTGCATCACTGCGCCGTACAGCATGGACGGTGCCCGCCCCGAATCCCCGGCATTCAACTGCCCGTCATCCACGGCCAGTTTCCACGCCATGAACAGCAGAAACGCCACGCCGGCCAGTTGCACCACGCGGGTCATGAATGGCCAGAGTTTCAGCACCTCGTGCAAACCCAGGCCCATCAACACCAACAGCAACACAAACCCTAACGTGGCCCCGGCAACATGCCGCTGACTGGCGCGAAACCCGAACTGCGCCCCGGAACTCAACGCCACGATATTCACCGGCCCCGGCGTGATGGACGCCGCCAACGCAAACGCCGCCATCGAAACAATCAGACTCATCGCACACCTGCTTCAAATCGAGGAACAAGGTGCTCACCCTAGCCAGCGCCCGGTTCTCCGTATTGAAGAAAATGCCCCTGTGATCCTGATCGTTCCCACGCTCTGCGTGGGAATGTAGCCCGGGACGCTCCGCGTCCCTTCCAGAGCCGAACGCAGAGCGTCCGTTGAGGCGTTCCCACGCAGAGCGTGGGAACGATCAAGGACGACCCCATTCGCGAGCAAGCTCGCTCCCACATAAAAGCTGTGTTCAGTCCAAACGCGGCACGGTGAAGCGAAACTCACTGCCCTGCCCCGGTTCGCTCTCGGCGAAGATCCGCCCGCCGTGGGCTTCGACGATGCCTTGGGTGATGTACAAACCGAGGCCGGTGCCGGTCGGGTTGCCTTCTTTCACCGTCCAGTAACGGTCGAACACGTGCGGCAGGTGCTCCTTGGGAATGCCTTCGCCGCTATCGCGAACAGTGAAGACGATGTCATTGCCGACGGAAGTGGCGTGTACCCCCACCCTGCCCAGACGCGGGGTGAACTTGATCGCGTTGCCGACCAGATTCGACAGTACCTGGAACAGCCGCTCGGGGTCAGCGTGAATGCGCAGATCAGGATCGGCGGCAAAGGAAATGCTGATGTCCTTGTCCAGTGCCAACGGCGCAAGCAGCGCCTGCGCTTCCTCGAACATCTGCCCGACATCGAGTTTCTGCGGGGTGATGGAGTAGCGTCCGGCGTCGATTTTCGAGGTATCGAGCAAATCTTCCAGCAGCGTGTTCATGCGCCCGGCGGCCTGCTGCATGGTGTCGATCGCCGTGGAAATCCTGCGCGAAGTGTGCGGGCCGTCGGAGCTGAAAGCCTTCTGCATCATGCCGCAGAGCATCGAGATCACGGTCATCGGGTTACGCAGATCGTGCGACACCACCGCCACCAGCTCATCGCGGGCACGCACTGCTTCCTGTTCGCGGCGTACTTGCCGGGCCAGATCGTTTTCCAGCGCCGAACGGCGCAGATCGTTGGCGGCAAACAGATCACCGTGGCTCCACTTGGTGGAGATCCCGGCCATCTCGACCTTCCAGATTTCGAACGAGGTGCGCGGGCGCAAGCGCAGGCCGGCGTCGGAGTTTTCCAGGTCCAGCGGCTTGCGCGGATCGCCGCTCCAATTGATGTTTTCCTTGACCTCGGGGCGGAACCAGAAAACGCCGTTGTCCACCGGTTTCGGCAGGCTCATGGCGAGCACGCCGCTGGCCACCTGCTGATACTGCGCGGCCGGCGGGTAGACGCTGGCCAGGTGATGACTGGCAAACACCGCCTCGCCGCTGTCCTGCAGCCACTTGTGCAAGGCGCGAATGTCTTCCGGTTCCGGGCAGTTGCCGTAACGGTGCAATTGTTTGTCTTCGATGATCGCGATACCGCCGGCATTGGTCAGCGCCATCAACGTCTGCGGTTGATTGGCCAGCCCGTCAAAGACATTCTGCGGCGAATCGATCATCGCTTGATTGAGCAGCGCCAAGGCTTCGACTTTTTCTTCACGCTGGCGGCTGATCTCCAGCGCCTCCATCGCGCTGATCTGCAGCGACAGCACTTGGCCGATGGTCTGACACGCGGCGCGCAACTCGTGCGGCACGTGCAGTGGCTGGCGATTGCCGCAACTGATCAAGCCCCACAGTTTGTCGCCCTTGAGCAGGGAAATGCTCATCGACGACAGCACGCCCATGTTCTTCATGTACTGGCAGTGGATCGGCGACACGCTGCGCAGGGTGGCGAAACTCAGGTCCAGCGGCGTGTCGGTGTCCGGGCGCAGCTTGGGCAGCAGCGGCACCGGTTGGTAATCGGCATTGGGGATGATCCGCAGCCAGTTGGTGCGATACAGCTCGCGCGCCTGTTCGGGAATGTCCGACGCCGGGAAAAACAGGCCGTTGAACACTTCCATCGACGGGTCGGAGGCTTCGGCGATGACCTGACCGTGGCCCTCCTCTTCGAAACGATAGATCAACACCCGGTCGTAACCGGTCATGGTCTGGATTTCCTTGACGCTGATGTCGTACAGCGCCTGCAAGGTGGTGGCCGCTTGTAGACGCTGAAGCATGCGCCCCAGATGCGTTTGATTGCCGGCGACGTTGCGCGGCTGGAAGTTTTCAACGTGGATTTCCAGCTCCAGAATCAGCACGCCCTGATGACGATGCAACAAGCCCTCGAACGCGGTGCCGTTGAGCCTGAAGCGCAGCGGCTGCAAGTCGGACAGCGACGGTTGCAGCGAGGCCTCGCGCACTTTTGCCGCTTCGGCGTCGCCGATCAGGCTTTCCAGTGGCTGACCGATCAGGCTTTGCGGCTCCCGGGCCAGCAGGGTTTCGACGTTGGCGCTGACCTGAATGATCGCCAATGCAGGTTCGCTCAGGGTCAACAGCAAACCGTGGGGCTGGATCGCACCGGGGAAACGAATCGGCTCGTCGGCACAGTTGGCCAGCAGTTCTTCAAAGTCTTGTTTGTCTTGCGGGTTCATGCCAGTACCTCCCGGCTTTCGAGCCAGTGCTCGAAACAGCTGAATGTGGTTTGTGCTGCCGTGACGACAGCGGCGCGCTCGGCGGCGCTCATTGGGCGACTACCGAGGTATTCGATGAAGTCACGCCAGCGCCGGCCCGTGGCGGCGCCGTAGATATCGAGAAAGGCCGCGCCGTTATCGGCTTCCAGGCCTAACCGGGTGGAAATTTCCCGGCGCAGAATCTGCCCGCCCAGCGTCGCCCCCTCGAGGACGTAGAGCACGCCAAGGCAGGCGGAACTTGAGTCGATCAACGGCAACTGCTCGCACTGCGGCAGGTTTTGCAGCGCTTCGGCAGATACGCCCAGCGCGTGCAGATCAGTGCGCAAGGTTGGCGCTTTGAGTCGAAGCGTCAGATCAAAATCGGCAGGAATTGCATCACTGCGGAGCAAGGCGTTTTCCAGCGGCAGATAGAAGCCGTAATAAGCCTGCATCAACCGCACAAAAGCCTGGGTATCGAGGGTATCGGAGAAAAAGGGAAGGCGTTTTTCCAGTGCGATGTGCAGCTCGGCAGTGCCGGCCCGCAGATCTTGCAGCACCGGTGGCACATAAACTTCACGGGCCTTTGCTTGCATGTAGATCGCTCTTGGTGGGGCCGCCGGGGGCCAAACGGGGTGAGTGCAACGTCGGCGAAATTTTACACGGCTATCGCGGTTTCTGACCGGCCGGATAGTTATTTCTGCCGAAACCATCACCCTCTGAGTCATTCAGAGTGAAGGCATCTGCAAAAAGTTCGACCGCGTTGCCCAACCGCGCCGGGCGCTGTACCGCGACAGCGCGGCGTGACTGTATGGGTCTGGGCGCCCGGAGGCTGTGATAAAAATATCGCTCTCGTTTCTGGAGTGCTGTCATGGATCTCGCCACGCTCATCCTGTTTCTCCCGGCCTGTTTCGCCCTGAACATGGCCCCCGGGCCGAACAACCTGCTATCGATCAGCAACGCCACGCGTTATGGCTTTCGCCGCGCCTGCACGGCGGGTATCGGGCGGATTCTGGCGTTCGCGGGGATGATTGCGCTGGCTGGGGCGGGTTTGTCGGTGGTGTTACAGACCTCGGAATGGCTGTTCCATGCGATCAAGATCGTCGGCGCGGCGTATCTGTTATATCTGGCCTGGCAGTTGTGGCGGGCCAATCCTGAGGCCGATCAGCAGGTGACGGGCGCGACCATTGGTTTCTTTGCATTGGCGCGGCAGGAGTTTCTGGTGGCGGCGGGCAATCCGAAGGCGATCCTGTTGTTCACCGCGTTTCTGCCGCAGTTCGTCGACCCGGCGCGCCCGGTGCCGGCGCAATTTGCGGTGCTGGGCGTGCTGTTTCTGCTGCTGGAGTGGATCGCCATCAGCGCCTACGCGTGGATGGGCCTGCACATGCGCCGCTGGTTCGCCGAGCCGCGCGGCAAACGGATCTTCAATCGTTGCTGCGCAGGCCTGCTCTCGGCGGCGGCTTCGGCGCTGTTGATGGCCAAACGCGCTTAAGCCTCGGACGGGCCTTTGAGTTCGACCTGATTGCCGTCCGGGTCGAAGCAGTACAGCGACAGCCCTTTGCCTTCGGCGCCGAAGCGTGATTCGGCTTTTGCCACGCTCAGGCCGAAGGATTGCAGGTGTGCGCTTAGCGCTTCTTCATCGAACGGTTCGATGCGCAGGCAGAAATGATCGACGTTACGCCGCTCGCTGCCGGCCGCCCCGCCGCCCTTGCGGCCGAGTTCGCCTTGCAGGTCGACCAGATCAATCATCGAAGTGCCGGCGCGCAGGTGTATCAGGCCCAGCGGTTCGTTGCGTTTGACCACTTCGGCGCCGAACACCTGGCCGTAGAAGTCGATGCTGCGTTGCAGATCGGCGACGCGCAGGACGATGTGATCAATGTGTTGGATGGAAAACGGATGCATCGGGCACACCTCAACAAACGGTAGGAGCTGCCGATAGCGGCGATCCGGGATTTTGGGACGCGGAGCGTCCCGGGCTGCATTCCCACGCATAGCGTGGGAACGATCAGGATCGCAGCCTGCGGCAGCTCCTACACGGTAGTTCAGGGGATTTGAAAATTCACTGTCGATTTTTCGGTGGAGCCATCGAGAATCTGGTTTTACTCTCGAACCATGAACATACAAACCGCTGTCCTGCCGCCCCACGCCGAAATGGTGCGCGCCATGCTCGAACGCGACACTGCCTACGAGGGCGTGTTCTTCACGGCGGTGAAAACCACCGGGATCTTCTGCCGCCCCAGTTGCACGGCGCGCAAACCGAAACCGGAGAACGTCGAATTCTTCGCCCACGCCGACGACTGTCTGTCGGCGGGCTATCGCGCCTGCTTGCGCTGCAAACCACTGGATGCCGCAGCCATCGCCCCGGACTGGGTGCAACGGCTGCTCAACGCCGTGGACGCCGATCCGGAGGTGCGCTGGAGCGACGCACAATTGCTTGCTGAAGGCATCGAGCCGCTGAAGCTGCGGCGCTGGTTCAAGCAGCATTTCGGCATGACCTTCCATGCGTGGCTGCGTACGCGCCGCTTGGGCATGGCGCTGGGCGGGATCAAGCAAGGCACCTCGATTGATCACGCCGCGTTTGATTCGGGTTATGAATCGCTCAGCGGTTTTCGCGATGCCTTCCAGAAGTCCTTCCACATCACCCCCGGCCGCGCCGGACACAGCGAGCCGCTGCTGTTCACCCGGTTGACCACGCCGCTGGGGCCGATGATCGCCATGGCCGAACGCCGCGGCCTGGTGTTGCTGGAATTTCTTGATCGCCCGGCACTGACCCGCGAAGTCGAGGAGTTGCAGAACCGCTACGGTTACGCGGTGGCACCGGGGCACAATGCGCATTTGCAGCAGATCGAGGCGCAACTGGCGCAGTATTTCGCCGGCCGGCTGAACACCTTTACCGTGCCATTGCACCTGCCCGGCAGCGAGTTCGCCCGGCAGGTCTGGTCGGCGCTGCTGCAAATCCCTTACGGCCATACCAGCACTTACGGGGCCATCGCCGCCGGTTTGGGCAAACCCGGTGCCAGTCGCGCGGTCGGTCTGGCCAACGGGCACAATCGGCTGTCGATTGTGGTGCCTTGTCATCGCGTGATCGGCGCGGATGGCTCGCTGACCGGCTATGGTGGTGGGCAGCCGCGCAAAGCGTTTCTGCTGCGTCTGGAAAACGCCGCCGTGCAGCTCACGCAACCCTTGGCATTCTGACGAATCGAATCAACTGACAAGAAGGATTTTTGATGAACGCGCTCGCTACGCAGTTTCACCAGTTGCACCAGCAAGGCCTGTTGATGCTGACCAACGTGGGCGACGCCACCGGGGCGCGACTGGTCGAGCATCTGGGCGGTAAAGCCGTGGCCACCAGCAGCGCGGCAGTGGCCTGGGCCCACGGTTACCCGGACGGCAACGCTCTGCCCCTTGAACGGCTGGTGTCGACGGTGGCAGCCATCGCCCGGGTGATCAGCATTCCCTTGACCGTGGATGTCGAGGCCGGCTATTCCGACGACCTCGGGCGCGTGGCCGAAGTGCTGGATGCGGTGATCGCGGCGGGTGCCGTGGGCATCAATATCGAGGACGGTTCTGCCGATCCCGAGTTGCTCGCGCGCAAGATCGAAGTGGCGCGACAGGTTGCCAACAAACGCGAGGTGCAGCTGTTCATCAATGCGCGCACCGATGTCTATCTGAAAAGCCTTGTTCCGGCCGAGGATCGCGTCGCCGAAACCCTGCATCGGGCGGCGCTGTATCAAGCGGTCGGCGCGGATGGTTTGTTCGCGGCGGGCGTCACGTCGGCCTATGAAATCGAGGCCATCTGCAAGGGCACTGCGCTGCCAGTCAATGTCCTTGGTTTCGCTTGCCTGCCTTCGCCTGAAGAACTGCAAGCGCTGGGCGTGCGCCGCTTGAGCGCGGGTTCCGGCATTGCCGAATTCCTCTATGGCGCGATGGGCGGGCTGGTGAAAAGCTTTCTGGCCAGCGGCAAACTCGACAGCCATGACCTCAAGGCGTTCACTTACGGCGAAGTCAACGGCTTGCTGAAATAAATGGCTGACGACTATCAAGCGGCCCGCGAGTATCTGGCCGCGCTTGATCCGGACTGGCAGCGTCACATCGCTGAGGTCGGCCCGTGCCTGCATCAACCGCATCCGGCGCGTGATCCGTATGAGTCGCTGGTGCGGGCGATTGCTTATCAGCAGCTGCATGCCAAGGCCGGCGATGCGATTGTCGGGCGCTTGGTGGGGTTGTTTCCCGGTCAGACGTTTCCTCGTCCCGAGCAGATTCTTGCAACTGATTTTGAGCGAATGCGCAGTTGCGGATTTTCCGCGGGCAAGATTGCGACGATTCAGGGGATTGCCCAGGCGACGCTGGATGGCGTGGTGCCGGATTACGCCACGGCGTTGGCGATGGATGACGAGGCGCTGATCGAACGTTTGGTCAGTTTGCGCGGGGTCGGTCGCTGGACGGTGGAGATGTTGCTGATCTACAGCCTGGAGCGCATGGATGTTTTGCCGGCGGATGATTTTGGTGTGCGTGAGGGTTATCGGCGCTTGAAGGGGTTGGAGGTGCAGCCGACGCGCAGGCAGATGGTTGAGATCGGGTTGGCCTGGAGTCCTTTTCGGACGGTGGCGGCGTGGTATTTGTGGCGGGTGCCGAAACCGCTGCCCTCACCCTAGCCCTCTCCCGGAGGGAGAGGGGACTGATTGGGGGATATTGGAGATTTACGTCGACTTGAAATAACCCCTGTGAATCCATGATCGCCAAGACTTCTCAAACCCATAATCGACTGCCCTCACCCTAACCCTCCCGAAACGTCGGACCGCCCAAAGGTAGAGGGGACTGATTGGGGGATATTGGAGATTTACGTCGACTTGAAATAGCACCTCTGAATCCATGATCGCCAGGGCTTAAATCCATAATCGACTCGGGTTTTCAGGTCGATGTTTAACGCAAGACACCTCGGTCGGCCCCCTCTCCCACTGGGAGAGGGCTGGGGTGAGGGTCGGCTTTTCACAGCCCGGACTTCAACCGACTGAACGCCCGCATCAGCGCCCGATTGAACGCCTTGCCATTATCATTTTTGCTGTACAGCGTGGCCCTGACGTCGGCCGACGGATACGTCCCCGGATCATTGCGAATCGATGCATCGACCAAACCATCCGCCGCCGTGATCGCGTTGGCGTAATGAATGGTGTCAGTGATCGGCGCAATCACCTCCGGCGTCATCAAATAATCCATCAGCGCCAACCCGGCCTGCGGATGCGGCGCGTCCTTGGGCACGACCATGGCATCGAACCAGATCAACGTGCCCTCTTTCGGAATCCGGTAACTCAACTTGAACGGCTTCTGCGCCGCCTCCGCCTGCCCCGCCGCGATCGCCACATTGCCATTCCACGACATCGCCACGCAGGTGTTGCCGTTGGCCAGATCGCTGATGTTCAGGTCGTTATCGAAGTAACGAATGTACGGCCGGATCTTCGCCAGTTGCTGCTCGGCGAGTTTCAAGTCATCGAGGTTCTGCCGGTTGATGTCCAGCCCCATGTACTTCATGACGGCGGCAAATACCTCGTTGGGATCGTTGAGCAGACTCACCCCGCAGTCAGCGAATTTCGAAACCACTGCCGGATCGAACAACATCGCCCAACTGTCCGTCGGTGCATCGGGCAAACGCTGCTTGATCGCCTGTTCCTGATAGCCCACACCGGTGGTGCCCCAGGCGTAAATCCCCGCATAGCGATTGCCCGGATCGAACACCGCCATGTGCTGGCGAAACTCCTCGCCAACCCCGGCAAAGTGCGGCACCCGGGCCTTGTCCAGCGGCTGGATCGCGCCGCTTTCGATGGCCCGCGACAGATGCTGCCCGGCGGTCAACACGAGGTCGTATCCGCTGCGCCCGGTGAGCAATTTGGTCTCGACGGTTTCCAGCGAATCGAAGTGATCGGCGACCACATGAATACCGGTCTTCGCCTCGAAATTCTTCAGCGTATCCGGCGCCAGATACTCGCCCCAGATGTACAGATTAACCACCGGTTTGGCGGAGTCAGCGGCCTGCACACATAGGGGTGCAAGCACCAGCAATAACGCTTGAGTCAGTTTGTGCAGGCCCATGATTACACTCCTTTGCCGGCGTATTGCGGCATGGTGATGCACGCAACGTTGCCGCCGCCAAGGAGGATTTCCCGGGAGTTTTCGATGCCGACAATCTTGTGCTGCGGGAACAGTTCGGCCAGCGTCGCCATGGCAACCTTGTCGTTACGATCACCGAACAGCGGCACCACGATCGAGCTGTTGCCTGCGTAGTAGTTGATGTACGACGCGCAGATTTTCGTGCCGGCTTGACGGGTGTGAGTGCTGTCCTGCTGATCAAGGCCTTCGGCTTCTTCGGCAGTCCACTCGAGCACATCCGGTTGCGGCAATTTGTGCACGATCAGCTCACGACCACGGCTGTCGCGGGTGCTGCGCAGGATGTCGAAGGCCTCTTGGTAGATTTCCCACTGCGGATCGTCGCGGTTATCGGTCCATTGCAGCACCACTTCGCCGGGACGGACGAAACAGGCGAGGTCATCGACATGGCCATCGGTTTCGTCGAACTTGCAGCCGCGTGGCAGCCAGATCACTTGCTCGGCACCGAGGTAATCGGTCAGGCGTCGGGTCACTTCGTCCTTGCCCAGATGCTGGTTGCGATTGCGGTTGAGCAGGCATTGTTCGGTGGTGAGGATGCTGCCCTGGCCATCGCTCTGGATGCCGCCCAACTCGGCAATCAGCGGCGCGCGGTAGCGGTCGAAGCGCTCGATTTCGAGGATTTTGCTGGCGATCTGATCGTCCTTGTCCCATGGGTAATAGAGACCACCGTCGAGGCCGCCATAGGCGTTGAATTCGAAGTCGACGCCGCGCACTTCACCGCTCTGGTCGTTGACCACAAAGCACGGGCCGCTGTCGCGAAACCAAGTGTCATTGCAGGTCATCTCGACCACACGCACTTGTGGCGGCAACTGCCGACGTGCCGTGGCGAACTGCGCGGCAGAGGCGCACACAGTGACCGGCTCGCTGTGGGAGATGGCGGTGACGATTTGCACCCAGACTTTCTGTGCAGGCTTGGCGCCGTTGCGCCAGACATCGGTGCGCTCCGGCCAGCCGAGCCAGCAGCCGGACTTAGCTTCGAATTCTCCGGGCAGACGGAAGCCGTCTTGTTTGGGGGTGGAGTCGAGCAAACGTGCCATGGTCAAACCTCGTCTTCGCGATAGGAATGGAATGACCACAGGCTAAGGGCGCAAGCCACGCGCTCGCCAACGATGATTATTGCGGAACAGTTGAATTCAACTCATCAATCGGCCAGTTGATCGTTGAACCATTCGAGCATCTGTGCCACCGCCGGACGCTCCAGCCGCAGCCGCTCGCAGACCAGCGCATATTGGCCGAGCGCGGTCATGCTGGAGGCGAAGGGCCGCACCAGCCGGCCACTTTGCAGATCTTCCTGCGCGGTGAGGTTGTCGCCCATGGCCACACCCTGCCCTTGCGCCGCCGCTTCCAGCGCCAACCCGGCGTGGGCGAAATACAACTGACGCTGCGGGCGTAGATCGCCGGCGTGGCTGGTCAGCCAAGCGGTCCAGGTCTTGCCATCCTGATCGTCGTGCAGCAGGCAGTGGCGAGCCAGATCCTTCGGGGTTTTCAAAGTGCCTTGGTTGAACAGGCCGGGGCTGCACACCGGGAAGAACTGCAAGGCTGGCAGCGGCCGAACGAAGTAAGCACTGCTGTCCACCGGGCCGGTGCCGTAGGTGATCGCCAGGTCGATGTCTTCGCCGGGCGCCGTGGCATCGATCGGTTGTTCGTAGAGGTGCAGGGTGATGTGCGGGTAGCGCGCATAGAAATCGGTGAGGCGACTCATCAGCCACTTTTGCGCGAGTTCGGCAGTGACGGCCAGTCTGAGCACAGCCAGCGAGGATGGATCTCGCAGCTCTTCGCAAGCATCGCCGATCAGTTCGAAGGCTTGTTGCAGGCTTTGCATCAAGCGGCCGGCGGCGATGGTCGGGCGGATTTGTCGACCTTCGCGGATGAACAGCGAGACGCCGAGTTGTTCTTCAAGTTGACGGATTTGATGGCTGACGGCGCTGTCAGTGACGCACAGTTCGGCGGCTGCACGGCCGAAATGCGCGTGGCGGGCGGCGCATTCGAAGGTGCGCAGGGCGGCCAGGGAGGGAAGTCGTCGCATGTGGGGGGGTCCGTTTTTTTGGTCATGCTGACTGGCTCGTCGATTTGAGTCCAGCCCGTTACCCTCACCCCAGCCCTCTCCCGGAGGGAGAGGGGGCCGATCGGGGGATATTGAGGATTTACGCCGACCTGAACGTGCTTGGGTGAATCCATAATCGACTCGGGTTTCCAGGTCGATGGATGACGCAAGACACCTCGGTCAGCTCCCTCTCCCTCCGGGAGAGGGCTGAGGTGAGGGCAAGCTGTCTGTATCGCACTGTATACCCCGAAGCCGCAGACACACCCAAAGCACAATCCCCCACCCCGCCGACACACACCCGATACACCCCAACGCTGAAATACCCCGGTCGATTTCACTCAACTCACCGGAGCTGCATCATGACCGCCACCCTTTCAACCGCCATCAAAACCCTGCACCTGAACCTCGACCGCGCCGGCACCTGGCTCGCCCCTCTGACCCTGCGCCTGTTCATCGCCTGGGAATTCTTCGAATCCGGGCTGGAGAAATTCAACGGGCAGAATTGGTTCGAAGACATCCAGGACAAATTCCCCTTCCCGTTCGATCACCTGCCGGCAACGTTGAACTGGGAACTGTCGATGTGGACCGAGCTGATCTGTGCGCTAGCGATTCTGGTGGGGTTCGGCACGCGCATCTCAGCGATTTCGCTGATCGTGGTTACCGTCGTCGCCACCGCCGCCGTGCACTGGCCCGCGGACTGGTCGTCACTGAGCGAGTTGGCGCAGGGGTATGCAATCACTAACAAAGGCTTCGGCAACTTCAAGCTGCCGGCAATTTACCTGGCGGCGCTACTGCCGCTGGTGTTCGCCGGGGCTGGCAAGTTGAGTGTCGATGCTTGGCTGGCGCGGGTGTTCTGGAACCGAAGCACCCGCTGAGGCTCAATGCGCTCGATCTAGCCCCACCAGCAATGCGCTGTCGCGACTGTAGATGTCCGGTGAGTAACGCACGCGGCCACTGCTGTCGACCTGTGCCGTCCAGTAAGTCATCAGGATCGGCACCGGTTCCGACAAGCGAAATTCGTGAGTGGTGCCGGTGGCCAGCAAGGTTTCGGTGCGGGCCTTTTCCGCCGGGGTGAGCAGCAGATCACGCAGTTGCATCGGGTGTTCGACCCGTACACAGCCGGAACTGAAGGCGCGCGGACCTTTTTCGAACAGCGCCTTGCTTGGCGTGTCGTGCAGGTACACCGAGAACGGGTTGGGGAAGCGGATGACCATTTGCCCCAACGGATTACGCGGCCCGGCGTCCTGGCGCAGCATAATGTTGCCGGGATTGTCCCAATCGATGTCCGCCGCCGCCAGCGGCTGCCCGTTGGCGTCTAGCACTTGCAGGTTTTGCCGGCTGAGGAAGGTCTGGTCCTTGCGGATTTCCGGCAGTTTGTCTTCTTTCCAGATGGTCGGCGGCACGGTCCAGGTCGGGTTCAGGGTCAGGCGTGTCACCCGTGATTTCAGCAGCGGCGTCTGGCGTTCGGCGCGGCCCACCTGAGTACGCGTCTGCCACACCGCCACACCGCCCTGATACAGCGTCAGTTCCGCGGCGGCGACGTTGACCAGCAAGCCATTGGGCTCCAGATCCTGAGCCATCCAGCGGAAACGTTCGAGGTTGACCCGCAGTTGTTCGCGGCGAATCAGCGGACTGATGTTGAGTTCGGCAATCGTTCCCGGCCCGACTACACCGTCAGCCTGCAGCGAATGGTTGGCCTGAAAACTCTTCACCGCGTCGACCAGCACGCCGTCATAAGCATTGCCGGACGTACCAATGATCTGAGTCAGATAACCTTCGTTGTAAAGACGCTGGGCCAGTTCCGGCACGCGTTTGTCTTCCATGGCCGGGCGCAACAGCGGCCCGCTGCCCACCGACTGCCATTGCGGCAAGGCTTTGAGCCGTTGCGCGGCGTAGAGCTGACGCAGGTCCTGATATTGCGCCAGACGCGGCCGGGCCAGATCGAACGCAGCGGGAATGTCGTGCATGCCAGGTACGGCGATCGCCAACAATTCCGCCTGACGGTCGCGCGGGGTGGCGTCGGCATGCCACAGCGGTTCAAAGTGTGATTGCAGCAGGCGACCGTAATGCAAATCCTGCAGGGCCTGGAGGTAGTTGCGGCTGATGTCGATGTCGGCACATAACTCGCCATCCTGCGGCACGGTGGTCGCGATCGGGTAGCGTTTAGGATTGAGGCCATCGTCGGCCAACAGTTGCAATTGCGCCTGCAAGGCCGGCAATCGTGCCGAGTCACCGGCCCACACCGGCATCCAGTCCTGCTGCTGGTAGAACGCTTGCAATTGCGTCAGCGCCGGGCCGTTGAGATGCGCGGCAATCGCCGGGCATGACTGCGCCAGACTGATCAAAACCGCCTGCAACGGACTTTGCGGCTCGACCGGCATTTCTGCCGGTGGCGTCGGCAGTGTTTCCAACGCCGGCAGCGGCTCATCGGCACAAGCGACAAACGGCGCAGCGAGCAAACAAATGCTCAAGTAGCATGCGTACTTTTTGAACAACTGCTTTACTCCAATCCATGGCCGTCTAGATGATGGCCAACCTTACATCAGGTGCGCTGAACAGTCAGGCTCGATCTGCGGGCTTGCCGGTATTGACTGGGAGTCAGGAGCCAAAGTGCCAAATAAGTAGCAAGTGAGGACACTTTATAAAATGTTGACGTTTTTGCGCCGACTGCTGTTGACCACCGCGACCCTTGTCGCCGTGTCCAGTCCCGTTTTTGCCGCCGGCAAACCATCGCCGGTTCTCTACACCAGCCTCGCGCACGCCGCGCCAGAACTCAATCCCCAAGCGCTGAAAGGTGCCCTGAACGCCATGCAATGCGCGGTCAACAGCGGTGCGAAACCGTCGCGCCACCTGGCGATCATCGACTATTCGCAGCCGTCCACCGAACGCCGCCTGTGGATCTTCGACCTCAGCAAAAAGAAATTGGTGCTACGCGATCTGGTCGCCCACGGCTCCAACTCCGGGGAAAACTTCGCTACGCAGTTTTCCAATGTCGAAGGCAGTTACCAGTCGAGCCTTGGCCTGTTCCGCACGCAGGAAAGCTACAGCGGCACCCACGGTTATTCGCTGCGCATGGACGGTCTGGAGCCGGGTTTCAATGACATGGCCCGTGATCGCGCGATCGTCATTCACGCCGCCAGTTATGTGAACCCGTTGTGGAGCAAGAAACAGGGGCGCATCGGTCGCAGCCAGGGTTGCCCGGCAGTGCGACCGCAGATTGCCAAGCAGGTGATTGATCGCCTGAAGAATGGCCAGTTCATGTTTTCGTGGTACCCGGATCAGCGCTGGCTGAAGTCGTCGCCGTACCTGAACTGCCAGCCGCAGCAAGTGGCGAGCATCCTCAATACCCACGCGAGCTGACGGCCACCACAAATCCCCTGTAGGAGCTGCCGAAGGCTGCGATCTTTTGACTTTGACTTTTAGAAGCAAGATCAAAAGATCGCAGCCTTCGGCAGCTCCTACAGGGAGATTCGCAGTCACTTTCATTACAACTTTGTCATTCAGCTGTCGGTTTGCCGTGCGGATCGCTCGGTAGCCTGAAGTTGTCCCGGCGCCAATGCCGATCAACTCCGACCACTGAGTGACTGACCATGAAAACCCTTCTGCTCGCCTTCACCGCCCTCCTCGCCACCGGCAGCGCGTTCGCCGCGAACATGCCCGACACCGCCGTGATTCATGACAAATCCGGTTTCTACGTCAATCTGGATGTCGACAAAGTCCTGTCCAGCACCGATATTTCACAAGCGTGTGGCGTGGTCCCGGCGCAATTGAATTACCTCGACCATCAGGGCCGCGAACATGTGC
This sequence comes from Pseudomonas neuropathica, assembly GCF_015461835.1. GTDB lineage: Bacteria > Pseudomonadota > Gammaproteobacteria > Pseudomonadales > Pseudomonadaceae > Aquipseudomonas > Aquipseudomonas neuropathica. The sequence continues at coordinate 428,078 of NZ_JACOPX010000001.1, forward strand.
TGGACTATCAGGTACAAGGCAGCGGCTGCATCAATGACCATTGAGACTGATCGATGAATATTCTGGTTGTCGAAGACGAACCCAAGGCCGGTAATTACCTGCTCAACGGTTTGCAGGAACTGGGTTACAGCGTCAGCCTCGCCCGTGACGGCGCCGACGGCCTGCACCTGGCGCTGGAACACAGTTTCGACGTGATCGTGCTCGATGTGATGATGCCGAAAATGGATGGCTGGGAAGTCCTGCGCCGGCTGCGCAAGGAAGCCGACACACCGGTGCTGTTCCTCACCGCGCGCGACGATATCGCTGACCGCGTCAAAGGCCTGGAACTGGGCGCCGACGATTACCTGATCAAGCCGTTTTCCTTCGCCGAACTGGTAGCGCGCCTGCGCACCCTGACCCGGCGCGGGCCGATCCATGAAGACGAACAACTGCAAGTGGCCGACCTGCAGATCGACGTGCTCAAGCGCCGCGTGACGCGCGCCGGGGTGCGCATCACCCTGACCAACAAGGAGTTCGCGTTGCTGCAGTTGTTCGCCACGCATACCGGCCAGGTTCTCGCCCGTTCGCTGATTGCTTCACGGGTGTGGGACATGAATTTCGACAGCGACACCAACGTGGTTGATGTTGCCGTGCGCCGCTTGCGGGCGAAGATCGATGACCCGTTCCAGCTCAAGCTGATCCATAGCGTGCGTGGCATCGGCTATCGCTTCGATACGCAACCATGAACGCCCATCGCCCGTACTCCCTGACACTGCGTCTGGCGCTGGTGTTTGCCCTGCTCGCGTTCGCCTCGCTGGCCGGCCTCGGCGCTGCGCTGTACGGCGAACTCGAAGCGCAACTGATTCGCCGCGACGACATCTCACTGGTCAGCCGCGTCGATCAGTTGCGCACCTTTCTCAATGACAGCAACACCCTCGAATTGATCAAGAACAAACCGGCATTGTTCCAGAACATGCTTGGCAATCGCGAAGCGTTGCTGACCATTGGCACGCCGGGGCAACCGCCGCTGCTGGTGGTCAATCCGGGCAATCTGAGCACGCCCACGTTGCCGCCGGTGCCCAGCGACCAGCCGATGACGCTCAAGGACGTGCAGCACTTGCCGAGTGTCGACGGCGTGCCGTTTTCGGCGGTGGCGGCGAGCATCGATTCCGGCGAACTGGGCAACTTGCAAGTCACCACCGGGCGTTTGATGAGCGAGCGCACGGCGATGCTCGCCAACTACCGCTTGAGTGTTTATGGCCTCGCCTCGCTGGCGGCACTGTTGCTGGCAGTGGTGGGCTGCCTGCTGGTGTATCGCGGTTTATTGCCGTTGCGGCGACTGGCGAAACACGCGCATGGCATTGGTGTCGGCAACCTTGGCGAACGCCTTGCCAGCAGCGGTGCACCACGAGAATTGCAGCCGATGATCGAGGCGTTCAACGCCATGCTCGATCGACTCGCCAAGGGCTTTGCGCAGTTGAGTCAGGTCTCCACCGACATGGCCCATGAGCTGCGCACGCCGATCAACAACCTGCTCGGCGAAACCCAGGTGGCGCTGCAGCAGAACCGCAGCATGGAGGCCTATCAGCAACTGCTCGCCTCCAACGTCGAAGAACTGGAGCGCCTGACGCGGATGCTCGACAACATGCTGTTCCTCGCCCGTACCGATCCGGCCAGTGCCTTGAGCCAGCGCCAGGAGCTGGATGCAGCGGATGAAATGCAGCGGATCGCCGATTATTTTGAAGGCCTCGCGGCGGATGTCGGGGTGTGCATTGAGGCTCGTGGTAGCGGTGTGATCTGGGCCGAACCGATGCTGCTACGCCGTGCGCTAGCCAACCTGTGCGCCAATGCGATCAAGTACGGTGCGGCGGATTCGACGGTGCAGGTGGAGGCGATTGCCGAATTGGATGGCAGTTATCTGCGGGTACGCAATCAGGGCACAACCATTGCCCCTGAACATTTGGCGCGGCTGTTCGAACGCTTCTACCGCGTTGATCAGTCCCGTGAGCGTTCGGCGCAATCGAATGGTTTGGGCTTGTCGATCGTCGCGACCATCATGCAGTTGCATCAGGGCCGCTACAGCGTCAGCAGTGTCGATGGCATCACCTGCTTCGAACTGTTTTTCCCCGCCCGGCAATCAACATAAATCGCCAACACACCACAAATCCTGTGGGAGCGAGCTTGCTCGCGAAAGCGGTGTGTCAGTCACCGGAGATGCTGGCATTGCCGGCCTCTTCGCGAGCAAGCTCGCTCCCACAGGGGATCGGTGCTCGGCTGATGATCAACGCCATGAGCATCAACGCCACCGCGACGCCAAAAGTGATGTGCAATCCACTGGCAATCGCCGTTGCCGGCGCTTGTGTCGGATCCCCCGCCGCCAGCGCAAACACCGCACCCATCACCGCCGCCCCGGTGATCAATCCCAGATTACGTGCCAGTCCGAGCATCGCCGAGACCACGCCGCGCTGCTCCTGACGAACACCCGCCATCAATCCGGTGTTGTTGGCCGCCTGAAACAGCGCATAGCCGACGGCGACCACTGCAATCGGCAGCAAATAGGCGAGCAACCCCAGACTCATCGGCAACAGCGCCAACAAGCCACAACCGCAGGCCATGGCGAGCAACGCGCCCGGCACGATGCGCCGCGCGCCGAAGCGGTCCACCAGACGCCCGGCCGGCACACCGCCAAACGCAGACAACAACGGCCCGAGCGATAACGCCAAGCCGACCACGGCACTGCTGAGGCCCAATCCGCGACTCAGGTAAAAGGGTCCCACCACCAGCGTGGTCATCATCACGGTCGTCACCAGCAAGGTCAGCGCCAGGCTGCTGCTCAATCGCCGGTCAGCGAACAGTGACAAGCGTATCAGCGGCGCCTTGGCCTTCTTCTCGATCATGAAGAACAAGCCAGCGCCGCCCAGGCTGGCCAGCAGCAATGGCAACATGAAACCGTCGAGCGTCATTGCCAGCGCATAGGCCGCCAGCGTGAAGACCAGCACCGCGCTGCCAGAATAATCGAACGTTACTCGCGGCCCTGCTGCGCGATCCGCCGGCAGAAAGCGATACACCAGCCAGACATTGAGCAAGCCCAGTGGCACGTTGAGCAGGAAAATCGCCTGCCAGCCGACATGCGTCATCAACAACCCACCCAGCGACGGCCCAAGACTGGTGCCCGTCGCCGACATCGTCGCCAGCAAGCCCATCGCACTGCCTGCCCGCGTCTTCGGCACCGCATCGGCCACCAACGCCACTGTCAAAGCGAACATGATCGCCGCGCCAACGCCTTGCACTGCCCGCGCGCCGATCAGCCAGCCCAGTCCCGGAGCCAACGCGCAAGCCAATGAGGCGCTGGTGAAAATGCCGATCCCGATCAGCAGCAATCGCCGCCGACCAAAACCATCGCCCAGACGCCCGACACTGACGATCAATGTGGTGATCGCCAACAGGTAAGCGAGCACGATCCATTGCACCTGTTGAAACGTCGCCTCGAACGCCGCCGCCAGAATCGGCAGCCCTGCGTTGGCGATGCTGGTGTCCAGGGAAGGCATCAACATCGACAAGGCCAGACTGGTCAGCGCCCAGCGGGCGGGAGTGCTCAGAGGTTCTTGGGGCATGGCAGGCTCACAGTGCAAAGGTGATGCGTCATAGCCTGAGCCTCGACAACACACGGCGCAAGACGCATGCTTTGCATTCAATACCTGCATGGAACGCCATGTCATGACTGCACCGGATCTGAACCTGCTGATCACCCTCGACGTCTTGCTGCGCGAAGGCAGCGTCGCCCGCGCCGCCAAATGCCTGCGGTTGAGCCCGTCGGCCATGAGCCGCGCCCTCGCCCGTTTGCGCGAAACCACCGGGGATCCGTTGCTGGTGCGAGCAGGTCGTGGCCTGGTGCCAACGCCGCGCGCACTCGAATTGCGCGAGCGGGTCAGTCATCTGGTGCAGGAAGCCGAGGCGGTTTTACGCCCTGCCGAAGTGCTCGACCCGCGCCGATTGCAACGTACCTTCACCCTGCGCAACACCGACGGTTTTGTTGAAACCTTCGCCGCTGCCCTGCTCGCACGCATCGCTGAAGAAGCGCCGGATGTACGCCTGCGCTTTGTGCAGAAAGCCGACAAGGACAGCACACCGCTGCGCGAAGGCCGCGTCGATCTGGAAACCGGCGTGGTCGATGACAGCACCGACCCGACACTGCACAGCCGCATCCTGTTTCAGGATCAATGGATTGGTGTGGTGCGTGAGGGGCATCCTTTGAGCACGGGGAAAATCACCAGCAGGCGCTTTGCCGGCGGCGAGCACATTCTGATCTCCCGCCGCGGGCGCAGCAGCGGCCCGGTCGACGAAGCGTTACTCGCGCTAGGGCTGACACGAGACATCGTCACCTCATTCGGTGGATTCTCGGCGGCGCTGACGCTGGTGCGTGAGTCAGACCTGATCGCCACGGTCCCGCAGCGTCATACCAGCAAACTGCGCACGGGCCTGCACAGTTTCGCCCTGCCCTTCGCGATGCCGGACATCAGTGTGTCGATGCTCTGGCATCCGCGCATGGACGCTGACCCGGCGCATCGCTGGCTGCGCGATTGTGTGCGGCAAGTCTGCGCTTAACGCGCGTCGCCGCCGGCAGGTTTGTAGAAGAGAAACTTTTTCGTTTCGGCAGTCTTGCGATATTCCTTGGCCCAGCTCGGATGAACATTGCGGTCGTGGAAATACAGCGCGCCGTTGGTGCGATCCTTGAGCTGGCGGTTCAGCGCTTTGCGGGCGATATCCTTGGCCAGCGTGTATTCGGCATCTTCCTTGACCTGATCCGGACGCCCGTCGCACCACCAGGAAAACTGGCAGCTCTTGGTTTCCGAACCTTGTTTGACGACAGCGCACACCGTGTCGGGAAAGCCCTCGTGACCGAGGCGATTCATCACCACACTGGCCACCGCTTCCATTTCCGGCGTGTCTTTGCCTTTGGCTTCCCAATAGATACTACGCGCCAGGCAAGTGATCGGATCGTCCAGCGGCGCCGCGCCGGCCGGGTCGACCGCTTGCACTTCGGTCGGGGTGATGGCTTCGGCTTTCGGTGCCGGTGCGGCGCTGACCTTGTCCGCCGCTTTCTCTTCCAGCACTTGGGCTTTTTCTTCAGCCTTCGCTTTGATCGGGGCCTGATCGGTGGCCCATGCAGAGCCTGCCAACAGGGTGAATACGAGACAACCCGCCCAGCCTTTCAATCCCATGTCTGTTCTTCCGGCAGCGCCCGAGTCGGGCAAGGTGTTACGTCGGGGAGACACCCGGTTTCCGGGGTCTTCGGTGAGTGTAGACGGCAAACCCAGAGACAAAGTTGCGCAGAAAAACCGCTGAATGAAGAAAAAAGACATTGCACTCACAGGGTGCCTTTCGCGCATCATGGGCGCATTCAGCTCAAGGGAGATTTCCATGCGCTTCATGCCATTCGTTTTGCGTCTTGCCGCTTTATCCGTGGGCGTTATGTTTGCCATTCCGGCGCTGGCTGGCGATGAGTCGCAATTGATCGAGTCGATCAACAGCTACCGCAGCCAGCCGCAGCGTTGCGGGTCGCAGGCATCGAATGAACTGCCACCGCTGTCGGCTGATCCCCGGCTGAGATTACGCGCCACCGGCGCTGTCGATCTGCAACAAGCCATGGCCAGCGCCAGTTACCCGATGGTCAATGTGCAGGCGATCACCCTTAACGGCCCGCGCGATGCGGCGTCGGCGATGAAGGCGATTCAGGAAAGTTTCTGTCAGGTGGTGCTCGATCCACAGTTCGTCGATGTCGGTGTCAGCCGCGATGATCGTGACTGGCGCATCGTGTTGGCGCGGCCGCTGCTGTCGGCCAAGCTGGGGGATGCGCAAAGTGAGGGGCAGAAGTTGCTCAGTGAACTCAATGCCGCGCGCAGCCAGGCACGTCAGTGTGGCGGGCAGGCGTTCGCCGCTGCCGCACCGCTGGCCTGGAACGCGACGCTGGGCACGATCGCCCAGGATCACAGCCGCGACATGGCCAATAACAATTATTTTGACCACAAGGACCGCGACGGCCGCACCCCGGGCGATCGCGCGGAACTCGCCGGTTACAGCGGCCAACAGGTCGGCGAAAACATCGCCGCCGGCCAAGACACCGTGCACAAAGTCGTCGAAGGCTGGCTCGCCAGCCCCGGCCACTGCGCCAACCTGATGAACCCGCAATACCAGGAACTCGGCGCCGCCTACGCGACCGACCCGAAAAGCAGCGCCGGGATCTACTGGACCGCGATGTTTGGCGCGCAGTAAGCCGCTCTCAAGTTCATCACCCCCCCTGTGGGAGCGAGCTTGCTCGCGAAGAGGCCAGTAGATTCAACATCAATGTTGTCTGACCTGCCGCCTTCGCGAGCAAGCTCGCTCCCACAGGGATTGAGTTGATCAGTCGATCTTCGGCCGGACCGAGATCAAATGTGGGAGCGAGCCTGCTCGCGAAGAGGCCATTACATTCAACATCAATGTTGTCTGTCCTGACGACTTCGCGAGCAAGCTCGCTCCCACAATGTTCGGTGGTACATCCGAAATTCCTGACCATAAAAAACCGGAGCCAGGCTCCGGTTTTTTTGGGTCAGTGGGTTCTCATCCCCGCTGCGTACATCGCCAGTTTCAGCAGGCTCGCCACCACCGCCAGCGACACCACGCTGCCCAGCCAGATCAACAACAGCCAGCCCAGGCGCTTGTACCAGCCGCTGGATTTCACTTCACGCGAATCAATGGTAGCCATCGCCAATCCTCACTTTGCCGCGGAATACGTAGTAGCTCCAGAAGGTGTACATCAGGATCACCGGCAGGATGAACAGTGCGCCGATCAGCGCGAACAACTGGCTCGACGGCGGTGACGCGGCGGCCCAGATGCTCACCGACGGCGGGATGATGTTTGGCCAGATGCTCAGCGCCAGGCCGATGTAACCGAGCAGCATCAGCACCAGGGTGAACACGAACGGCCAGTGCGTATGCCGCTGACGCAATGTGCGCAACAGCCCGAACACCGCCAGCAACGCCAACACCACCAACCCGGCAAATACCTGCAGATGCCCGTGGGTCGACCAACGCGCTGCCAGCTCCGGATGCAGTTGCAGGGTCCACGCGCCGATCACCAGCACCATCGCCATCAACAGCAAGGCCAGCGGCCGGGTGAACAGGCGCATCCGCGATTCCAGCATGCCCTCGGTCTTGACCAGCAACCAAGTGCTGCCGAGCAACGCGTAGGCAATCACCAAGCCCACGCCACACACCAGCGGAAACGGCGCCAGCCAGTCCAGACCGCCGCCGGCAAACTGCCGATCGACCACCGGAATCCCGGACACATACGCGCCAATCACCACACCCTGGGAGAACGTCGCCAGCAGCGAGCCACCGATGAACGCCTTGTCCCACCAGTGACGCTTTTGCGGCGACGACTTGAAGCGAAACTCAAACGCCACGCCGCGAAAAATCAAACCGCACAGCATCAGAATCAGCGGCAGATACAACGCCTCGAGAATCACCCCGTACGCCAGCGGAAACGCGCCATACAACGCCGCCCCGCCAAGCACCAGCCACGTCTCATTGCCGTCCCACACCGGGGCGACGGTGTTCATCATCACATCGCGTTCCTGCTCGTCCGGGATCAGCGGAAACAGAATCCCCAAGCCCAGATCGAAGCCGTCCATGATCACGTACATCATCACCCCGAAGGCGATGATCACTCCCCAGATCAACGAGAGATCGATACCTTGAATACCCATGACTCAATGCTCCTTCATAGGGGCGATAGCCGCCGAAATCGGTCGACGCGGCGTCTGCAATTCATCGCCCGCAGGTGGATGTTCGTGGTGCGGCTGCGGGCCTTTTTTCACCAGTTTCATCATGTAGCCGATACCCACGCTAAACACGGTGAAATAGATCACCACGAACAGCGCCAATGACGTGCTCATCTGCGCCACCGAGTGATGCGACGCGGCGTCGTGGGTGCGCAGCAAGCCGTACACCACCCACGGCTGACGCCCGACTTCCGTGGTGACCCAACCGGCCAGCAGCGCAATCAAGCCGCTCGGCCCCATCACCAGCACCAGACGCTGGAAGCCGAGATGAGCGTAGAGCTTGCCGCCACGGCGCAGCGCCAACCCCAGCAAACCAACGAGGATCATCAACATCCCCAGCCCGGCCATGACGCGGAAGCTCCAGAAAATCACGGTCGAATTCGGCCGGTCTTCTTTCGGAAAGCTCTTCAGCGCCGGGATCTGCTTGTCGAGGCTGTGAGTGAGGATCAGGCTGCCGAGATAGGGAATCTCCAACGCATACTTGGTCTTCTCAGCCTGCATATCAGGGATGCCGAACAGCACCAGCGGCGTCGGCCCGTTGTCGGCGTTCTCCCAGTGGCCTTCGATGGCGGCGATTTTTGCCGGTTGATGTTCCAGCGTGTTCAAGCCATGGGCGTCACCGACCACTGCCTGGATCGGCGCAACGATCAACGCCATCCACAACGCCATGGAAAACATCTTGCGCACCGGCGCCGTGTTATTGCCGCGCAGCAAATGCCAGGCAGCCGACGCACCAACGAAGAACGACGTCGCTACAAACGCGGCAATCGCCATATGCGCCAGACGGAAGGGGAATGACGGGTTGAACACAATCGCCAGCCAGTCCAGAGGCATCACCCGCCCGTCAACGATTTCGAAGCCCTGCGGCGTCTGCATCCAGCTGTTGGACGCGAGAATCCAGAACGTCGAAATCAACGTACCGATCGCGACCATCACCGTGGCGAAGAAGTGCAAGCCACGGCCGACGCGGTTCCAGCCGAACAGCATCACCCCGAGGAAACCGGCCTCAAGGAAGAACGCGGTCAGCACTTCATAGGTCAGCAGCGGCCCGGTGATGCTCCCGGCAAAATCCGAGAAGCCGCTCCAGTTGGTGCCGAACTGGTACGCCATGACCAGCCCGGAGACTACGCCCATGCCAAAGTTGACCGCGAAAATCTTCGACCAGAAATGGTAGAGATCACGGTAGGTGTCATTGCGGGTTTTCAGCCACAGGCCTTCGAGTACCGCCAGGAAACTCGCCAAGCCAATGGTGATCGCCGGGAAAATAATGTGGAACGAAACCGTGAACGCGAATTGAATTCGCGCCAGGTCCAGTGCCTCCAGATTGAACATGATGATGTCCTCATCCAGGCTGAAAAGCGGCAGCACGAACCCGGGCCACCGCCAGACGCGAACGCCTGCAGCCAGTCAAATTGCCAATGTTTTTATGAGTCGCGGGTTACGCCACCGACGACGGGATCAGGTTGCTGACCTTCGCGGCTTCGAGACGAATCGCTACGAATTTGGAGGTCGGCGTGTACGTCCGATCGCCGTAGCTTTCCAGCGGTACCAGAGGGTTAGTCTCCGGGTAATACGCCGCCGCCTGCCCTGCCGGAATGTCGTAAGCGATCAGGGTAAAACCGCTGACCCGACGTTCACGTTCGTCATCCCACAGCGCCACCAGATCGACCTTCTGCCCCGGCTCGAACCCCAAGCGCTGGATGTCCTGTTCGTTGGCGAAGATCACGTCGCGCATGCCGTAAACTCCGCGATAACGGTCATCAAGGCCATACAGCGTGGTGTTGTACTGATCGTGGGAACGCATGGTTTGCAGAATCAGATGCGGCTTGACCGGCAAGTTGCGCACGCCTTCGCTGATCAAGTGCTCGGGCAGCACGCACGGGGTGAACTGCGCCTTGCCGCTGGCGGTGTTCCAGACCCGATCCGAGGCGTCGTTGCCGAGGTGGAAACCACCCGGAATCAGCAGTTTTTCATTGAAGTTCTCGAAGCCCGGAATCACGTCGGCAATCAGGTTGCGGATGCGCCCGTAGTCGCCCACCACCCACTCCCAATCAATCGGATGCTTGCCCAACGTCGCGGCGGCGATCCCGGCAATGATCGCCGGCTCGGATTTCAACTGCGCCGACTTCGGTTTCAACTGACCGAACGACAAATGCACCATGCTGAACGTGTCTTCGACGGTCACGCCTTGCGGGCCTTCAGCCTGGATGTCGATGTCGGTGCGCCCGAGGCACGGCAGGATCAGCGCATCGCGACCGGTCACCAGGTGGCTGCGGTTGAGCTTGGTCGCAATGTGCACGGTCAGCTCGAGTTTGCGCATCGCCGCGTGGGTGCGCGGGGTGTCCGGCGTGGCTTGGGCGAAGTTGCCGCCCAGACCGATAAACACTTTGGCTTCACCACGTTCCATGGCGCCAATCGCCATCACCGTGTTGTGCCCGTGCATGCGCGGCACGTCAAAGTTGAAGCGTTTTTCCAGCGCGTTCATCAAGTCTTTCGGCGCCAGTTCGTTGATGCCCATGGTTCGGTCGCCCTGCACGTTGCTGTGGCCACGAACCGGGGAAAGCCCGGCGCCCGGACGGCCAACGTTGCCGCGCAGCAGTTGCAGGTTGATGACTTCCTGCAAGGTCGCCACCGAGTGCACGTGTTGAGTCAGGCCCATCGCCCAGCACATGATCACGCTTTTGGCGCGGCCATACATGCGCGCGGCCAGTTCGATGTCATGCAGCGGCACGCCGGACTGCTCGACGATGTGCTCCCAGCTGGTTGCCTCGACTTCAGCCAGATAGCTGTCGAGCCCTGTGGTGTGCTCGGCAATGAACGCATGATCGAACACCGGTTCGCCGCCAGTCGCCTGCGCCTCACGCTCCCACTGCAGAAGGAATTTGACCATGCCGCGAATCATCGCCATGTCGCCGCCAAGGGACGGACGGAAGTACGCGGTATTGGTCGCTTCCCAGCCGTTGCTGAGCATTTCCAGCGGGTTTTGCGGGTTCTGGAAACGCTCCAGGCCACGCTCTTTCAACGGGTTGATGCAGACCACTTGGGCGCCGCGCTTCACCGCTTCACGCAACGGTTCGAGCATGCGCGGGTGGTTGGTGCCGGGGTTCTGGCCGATGACGAAAATCGCGTCAGCGTGATGCAGATCTTCGTAAACGACAGTGCCTTTGCCGACGCCGAGGGTCTCGATCATGCTCACCGCACTCGCTTCGTGGCACATGTTCGAACAGTCGGGAAAATTGTTGGTGCCGAACGCACGGACGAACAACTGATAGAGAAACGCCGCTTCGTTGCTCGCGCGGCCCGAGGTGTAGAACTCGGCTTCATGCGGCGATTTTAGGTTTTTCAGATGATCAGCGATCAGTGCGAACGCATCTTCCCAACTGATTTCCACATAGCGGTCGACCCGCGCGTCGTAGCGCATCGGGTGGGTCAGACGACCCTGATATTCCAGCCAGTAGTCGCTCTGTTCGGCCAGGCTCGACACCGTGTACTTGTTGAAGAACGCCGGGTCGACCAAACGCCCGGTCGCTTCCCAGTTCACCGCTTTCGCGCCGTTTTCGCAGAACTTCAACATGCTCGCGCCCGGCGCTTCACCCCAGGCACAACCCGGGCAGTCGAAGCCGCCGTTCTGGTTGGTCTTGAGCATGGCACGGATGTTTTTCAGGGCGTTTTCACTGCCCAGCCAGCTCTTGGTCAGGCTGATGACAGCGCCCCAACCGGCAGCGGCGCCTTTATAGGGTTTGTAACGGTCGACTTGTGACATGGGACTCTCCATGACGATGCAGACAGGCATGAACCTGATTCGGTTAAACAGCGACGGCCGACTTTCAAGTTTTAAAAGTGGTCGTTGGGTTTGTCGGGGCAAGGATATGAACCGTTACAAAACATTGTCTAATCGCTATTAATGACCGACTTATCGAAAGCATCTATCACGGATTAAAACCCTTTATTTACGGGGCCTTGCGAAACTAACGCAGCAACTTTTGGCGCAAAATAATTCATCATCGACGGCATCAATCAGCCGTTCATTAACAGTGATTGGACGGCAGTGAAAGTTGCCCATAACCTGCGCTGACCAAACCCCTTCTACAGTGGTTTTCATTCCTGCGAGGCTGTCATGTCAGAGCGTGTCTTGATCGATGGTTACAACCGCCGCGTCGACTATCTGCGCATGTCGGTGACCGACCGCTGCGACTTCCGCTGCGTCTATTGCATGGCAGAAGACATGCAGTTTCTGCCACGGCAAAAAATCCTCACGCTGGAAGAGATCTATCAACTGGCGCAAAGCTTTGTGGCGCTCGGCACACGCAAGATTCGCCTTACCGGTGGCGAGCCGCTGATCCGTCCGGGCGTGGTCAAGCTGTGCAAGCAGATCGCCGCCCTGCCCGGCCTGCGCGAGTTGTGCATGACCACCAACGGTTCACAGCTGGGCAAACTCGCCGCCCCGCTGTTCGACGCCGGGGTCAAGCGCCTGAACATCAGCCTCGACAGCCTCGACCCGCCGCGCTTCAAACAAATGACCCGCACCGGCGATCTGGCGCAGGTGATCAACGGCATCGATGCCGCGCGCAAGGCCGGTTTTACCCGCACTAAACTCAACGTGGTGGTGATGCAGGGCCGTAACGATGAGGAGATCAACGATCTGGTCAGTTTCGCCATTGATCGTCAGCTCGACGTCTCTTTCATCGAAGAGATGCCGCTGGGGATCATCAGTGAACACAGTCGCGCCGAGTCGTTTTTCTCCAGCGCCCAGGTGCGGGAAAAGATTGCCGAACGCTATACCCTGATCGACTCGGCCGAGTCGACGCAAGGCCCGTCGCGCTACTGGCGGCTGGCCGAGGCGCCGGAAATTCGCCTGGGCTTTATCTCGCCGCACAGCCACAACTTTTGTGGCACCTGCAACCGCGTACGGCTCACCGTCGAAGGGCGCCTGCTACTGTGTCTGGGTAACGAGCATTCGGTGGATCTGAAAGCGGTGCTGCGCGCCCACCCGGGGCAACCGCAGCGGCTGGAGAAAGCCATTATCGAGGCGATGAAGCTCAAGCCGTATCGACATAATTTCGAAGTGAACGACGATGTTCAGGTCGTGCGTTTCATGAACATGACGGGCGGCTAGAACGCCCCCTCCAAGGGTTATCGGAACCGCAAAACATGATCATCAGACCCAAGGTCAACCAGCTCGCCATTCTCTTCACCCTCAAGGGCTCGATCGCCAAGCGCATTGCCCTGCGCACGTTGATGGTCACCCTGCTCGCTTCGGCTATCGTGCTGGTGGAAATCCTCCATCCGAGCAACTTCACCAAGGTCAACGCCACGCCGTTTACCTTGCTCGGTTTGTCGCTGTCGATCTTCATGAATTTTCGCAACAACGCTTGCTATGACCGCTGGTATGAAGCGCGTAAAGCCTGGGGTGAAGTGATCGTGCACATTCGCTCGGTAATTCGCGAAACCCATGTGATTCGTGAGTCGGCTGAGCGTAAACCGTTGCTGCTCAATCTTTGTGGTTTTGCTCATGCGTTGAACGCGCGATTACGCAAGGAAAGCGAGGCCGATGCGAGCAGCCAATGGATCATGCCGAAACCTGATCCGCAGACGCCGGACTACAGTGGGCGCATTCTGCAAACGGTCGGCCAACAGTGTTCCGATCTGCATCAGAACGGTGAACTGACTGAGTGGCGCTACATGCTGCTGGCCAATCACCTGACCAGCCTGACCCAGGCGCAAGCGGTGTGCGAGCGGATCAAGACCACGCCGCTGCCGTTTCCTTACACGCTGCTGTTGCACCGGACGATTTATCTGTTCTGCATCCTGTTGCCGTTTGCCATGGCGGAACCACTGGGCTGGCTGACACCGCTGTTCACGGCGATTGTCAGCTACACGTTCTTTGGCCTGGATGCGATTGCCGATGAACTGGAAGACCCGTTCGGTCGCGACGAAAACGACCTGCCCACCGATGCACTGGTGCGCACCATCGAACGTGACATCCTCGCCGAGCTTGGCGCAGACGTACCGCCGGCGCTGAAGCCGGTGGACTATGTTCTGAGCTGACCCTTCTCTCCAAACACCCCGAAACCCTGTGGGAGCGAGCCTGCTCGCGAAGGGGCCCTATCAGCCACTATCGATGTTGACTGACACTTCGCATTCGCGAGCAAGCTCGCTCCCACAGGTTTTGCGTACACCGCGGATATTGTTGAGCACCACAAAACCACTGTAGGCCTTCGCCTGCTCGCGATGGCGCTGGCCCAGTCAACATCTTCGTCGACTGACCCTCCGTCATCGCGAGCAGGCTCACTCCTACAGGTTTTGCATTCACACCCGGATATTGATGAGCGCCATAAAGCTCGCTCCAGGGTTTTTGGGGTGAGGTCAGAAGAGTTCGTTGAAGGGGATGAAGCGCAGCGGGTCGCCGTGGGTGTGGGTGCTGTTCTCGGGGATTTCCACAAGGCCATCGGCCCAGGTCGCGCCGAGCAGGACGCCGGAGCTTTGATTCGGATAAAGCACCGCACGCCCCGCTTCCAGCTTCACCCGCAAGTATTCACGGCGGCCGCCAGCCTTGTGCCAGTCGAAACCTGCATTGACCGTAAAACTCAGCGGCATGACATCTTCCACACCCTGAATACGCAGCAAATACGGCCGCGCCAACAAGCCAAACGTCACCAGCGCCGAGGTCGGATTGCCCGGTAAACCTATCACCGGCACCGTACCAAAATGGCCCACGGTCAGCGGTTTGCCAGGCTTGATCGCCAGTTTCCACAACAGCGGTTTGCCGCTGTCGCGCAGCACTTGCCCGAGGCAGTCGGCATCACCGGCAGACACGCCGCCCGTGGTCAGAATCAGATCCGCGCTCACTTGCAGTTGCTCAAGCTTGAGCCGTGTCTGCGCCGGGCGATCCGGGAGGATGCCGGCGTCGATCACTTCGCAGCCCAGCTCCCGCAACCAGTGGCCGAGCAATACGCGGTTGCTGTTGTAGATACTGCCGGGGCGTAGCGGCTGACCCGGCTCGACCAGTTCATCACCGGTCGACAGCAGCGCCACGCGTGGGCGACGTACCACGTGCAGTTGCGCCAGCCCTTGCCCGGCGGCGACTGCCAGTTCGAATGGTCCAAGGCGTTTGCCGGCGCGCAGCAGGATGTCGCCGACGCGATTTTCCTGACCTTGCGCGCGGATGTTCTGCCCCGCCTTCAGCGGCTGCAAGAAGCGCACGCGGCCGTCCTCCAGCACTTCGACGTTCTCCTGCATTTCGACGCAGGTGGCGCCGGGCGGCAGCGGCGCGCCGGTAAAAATCCGTGCACAGGTGCCGGGCAGCAACGTGTCCGGCGCCAGCCCGGCGTAAACCTTCTGCGAGACCTTCAGCGGCTGTCGGTGCAGATCAGCGAGATTGAGCGCGTAACCGTCCATGGCGCTGTTCGGCCACGGCGGCAAGTCGAGTGTCGCCACCAGATCACTGGCCAGCACCCTCCCACGTGCATCGTCGAGCGCCAGCAGTTCGCTGTCGGCCAGACGTTGCTCATTGGCCATGCCGAGCAATTGGTCGAGGGCGTCCTCGACCGGCATCAGCGGTGCCTTGCTCATCCGCGTGGCCCACAGGCTTGCACGGCCTTCAGGTGCGGGACGAAGTTGCACGGGCGATGACGGTTGTCGAGCTGCTCAGCAAGAATGCCTTCCCACGCGGTGCGACAGGCGCCGGTCGAACCCGGCAGGCAGCACACCAGCGTGCCATTCGACAGCCCGGCCAGCGCACGGCTTTGCACGGTGGACGTGCCGATATCCAGAATCGAAATCGCCCGGAACAGCTCGCCAAAACCATCGATCTGTTTGTCGAACAAGCACGCCACCGCTTCCGGCGTGCTATCGCGACCGGTGAAACCAGTGCCGCCAGTGATCAGCACCACCTGAATGCCTTCGTCGGCAATCCAGTTCGCTACCTGAGCGCGGATCTTGTACAGATCGTCCTTGAGCAAGTTGCGCTCGCTCAACGTATGACCGGCCTCCAGCAAGCGACTGACCAGCAACTGGCCCGAGGTATCGCTGGCATAGTCGCGCGTATCGCTGACCGTCAGCACGGCAATATTGAGGGGGACAAACAGGGCATCCGCTTTGGCGCTCATGGGGCTCTCCGGCAGTAATTAATCAGATTGCCGAGCAGCCTAAGTGCCACTTATGAGTACTGTCTAATCACTCTGGCCAACCACATTATCGAGCGGCTCTATCAGCACCTTTGGCACTGAACAAAGCCAGTGAAACCGTGGGTGATAGAGCCGATCGATAGTCCCTTAAACACTTCCGATTGGACGGATAACCGTTCAAGTGAGATCGTCGCACCCTGCGCTTTTCGTGCGCCTTGCGCATCTGCGTCAATACTCAATCAAAAAATCCCCATCGAGCAGGTGCCATCGTGGACATCAAACAACTCAAGTTCCTGATCGCGCTGGACGAAACCCGCCACTTCGGCCAGGCCGCCGCACGCTGCCACATCACCCAACCGACGTTGTCGATGCGCCTGCGCAATCTCGAAGATGAGCTGGATCTGGTGCTGGTCAACCGTGGCCAGCGCTTCGAAGGTTTCACCCAGGCTGGCGAGCGTGTGCTGGCCTGGGCGCGCACCTTGCTCGCAGCGCATGACGGATTGTTCGCCGAAGCGGCGGCCTGTCGCGGGCAACTGGTGGGTAGTCTGCGTCTGGGTCTGGTGCCGCTGAGCAGCTTCAACCCGGTCAATTACATTCAGGGTTTGTCGGGGACGTATCCGGAGCTGAAATTCAGCCTGTCGTCGCTCAGTTCCGACGAGATCATCGCCGGGCTGGGCAATAACCAACTGGACTTGGGTGTGTGCTATCTGGACCACGTCAACCCGAGCTATTTCGAGTTTTTCGAGATCGGCGAAACCCGCGTCGGCCTGCTCTACGACAACCGCCATTTCCAGTTCGAAGGCTCGCAAATCAGCTGGGAAGACGCCGCCGAACTGCCGCTGGGGATGATCACCGCCGGCATGCATTACCGCAAATCCATCGACTTGAGCTTCCGCAGCCGTGGTCTCAGCCCGCAGCCGATCATGGAAAGCGATTCGACCTATCAGCTGTTGCAGGCGATTCACCAGGGCTTCTGCTGCGCGATCATGCCGCTGGACAGTGGGCTTGAGGAGCCGATCGAGCATCTGTCGTTCATGCAATTGCCGGATGCCAGTGTGCTGGCGCCGTTGGGACTGGTGATGCGCAAGACCGAGCCGCGCTCGGCGATTGCAGAGAAGTGTTTTGCCGAGGCGCGGAAGTTGTTTGGGGTTGAGGTTTCTGCCGAGTAAATGATGTTGAATGTCAGAGCGCCTTCGCGAGCAAGCTCGCTCCCACAGTTGAAATGCGTTTCCCTGTGGGAGCGAGCTTGCTCGCGAAGAGGCCCGACCAGACAGCAAATATTCTGGATCTAAAGGTGTTGATCGAGCAAAGCAATCACCACATCGGAACAAGCGATTGGACGCACTTTTAACACCCCCTTAGCCTGAACACTCTTCAGCGCCTCGGGACTTTCAAGATGCTCTGCCACGTCGAAACCCTCACAGAATCCACCAGCGAACCCAACGCCCCCGCACCGCAACCGGCGCAAGTGGCGTTTCGCGAATACCTGCCGAACGCCCCGCTTTCCCAAGCAGCTCTCGCCTCGGAAATCGCCCTCGCCATCAGCTACAACGGCCTCAGCCAGGCAGTGATGATGGTCTCGCCCGGCAACCTCGAAGACTTCATCCGTGGCTTCAGCCTGAGCAACGCGATCATCGACAGCGTCGACGAGATCTACGACATCCGCGTGACGCATTTCGATCAGGCCTGTCAGGCCGATGTGCAGATTTCCAGCCGGGCATTCTGGGCCTTGAAGGATCATCGCCGGCAAATGATCGGCACCAGCGGCTGCGGCATCTGCGGCGTCGAAGCGCTTGAGCAGGCGTTGCCGCAGCTGCAGACCCTGCAACCTTCGCCGTTACCGCCGGCCGAGCATTTCGACGGCATCCGCCAACGCATCGAACAGGCCCAGCAACTGGCGCGCAGCAGTGGCGCGCTGCACGCCGCGTTGTATTTCGACGGCGACGGCGAAGCGCTGCTGTGCCGTGAAGACATCGGTCGCCACAACGCCCTCGACAAGCTGATCGGCGCGATGCAATTCGCCGCCGTCGATGCCGCTGAAGGTTTTGTCGTGGTCACCAGCCGTTGCAGCCTCGAACTGATCCACAAAGCCGTGCGCGCACGCATCGGCACCCTCGTCAGCCTGTCCGCGCCTACCGCGTTGACCGTGCGCTGGGCACTCAAGCACCGGCTCAATCTGATCCATGTGCCGCACCGTAACGCCCCGCGAATCTACAGCCCGCTTCAGGAGTATTCCGTATGAGCCACACCCTCACCCACCTCGACGATCAGGGCCGCGCCAACATGGTCGACGTCAGCGACAAAGCTGCGACCCGCCGCGAAGCCACGGCGCAAGCCTGGGTGCAGATGCGCCCGGAAACCCTGCAAATGATCCAGGCCAACGGTCATCCGAAAGGTGACGTTTTCGCCGTGGCGCGGATTGCCGGGATACAAGCGGCCAAGCGCACTCACGAACTGATCCCGCTGTGCCATGCGCTGCTGCTCAGCTCGATTCACATCGAACTCAAGGCCTGCGAACCGGATCGCGTGCAGATCACCAGCAACTGCCGCCTCACCGGCCAGACCGGCGTCGAACTCGAAGCGTTGACCGCCGCCAGTGTCGCCGCGCTGACCATTTACGACATGTGCAAAGCGGTGGATCGGGCGATGATCATCGGCGACATCCGCCTGCTCAGCAAACAGGGCGGTCGCTCAGGCCACTTTCAATGGGAGGACGCGCAATGATCCTGATCAACTACTTCGCCAGCTACCGTGACCGGCTCAATCTGGGCGGTGAAAAAATTCCGCTGACTGACACGCTGGGCTGCGTGGAAGACGTGCGGCAAATGCTCATGGAGCGCGGCGAGCTGTGGCGTGAAGTGCTGGGCGCCGGCAACCTGATGTGCGCGGTGAATCAGGAGCTGTGTCAGCCGAGTCAGGTGATTGAGGATTTCGATGAAATCGCGTTTTTCCCGCCAGTGACCGGAGGTTGATCGATGGCTATTCGTGTCCAGCACAAAAGCTTCGATGTCGGCCAGTTGACGGCTGATCTGCACGCGCGCAATCCACGGGTGGGCGCGGTGGTGAATTTCATTGGTTATGTACGTGATCTGAATGTTGGTCAGAGCGTGAATGAATTGTTTCTGGAACACTATCCAGGCATGACCGAAAAAGCCCTCGAACAGATTGCCGAGGAGGCCCGCCAGCGCTGGCCGCTGTTGGGGGTGGAGATTGTGCATCGGGTCGGCGCGTTGCCGGTGTGCGAGCCGATCGTGTTTGTCGGGGTCAGCAGCAAGCATCGGCATATGGCGTTCGAGGCCTGCGCGTTCATCATGGATGTGCTCAAGACCCGCGTGCCGTTCTGGAAGCGCGAGACTACGCCTGAGGGTTCTCGCTGGGTCGAGGGCCGTGAGAGCGATCGGGATGCGGCGTTGCGCTGGAGTCTGGCGCATGCCTGAAAAGCAAAAGCCCCTCACCCTAACCCTCTCCCAGAGGGAGAGGGGACTGATTGGGGGATATTGCAGAAGTACGCCGACGTGAAGGAATTGTGGTGAATCCATAATCGATGGAATCTGTCAGATCGATGGACGATGCCAGACGCCTGCGTCAGCCCCTGCCACTGAAGACCCAATCCATAATCGACTCGATCTTCCAGGTCGATGGATAACACCAGACACCTCGGTCGGCCCCCTCTCCCTCTGGGAGAGGGCTGGGGTGAGGGTTAAAAGTCTGATTAGATAGCCACTCCGCCAGGATTCAACTCCGGAGTCTCGCTTGAGCACAGCGCCGAACAACCTGCCCCGCCCCGATCCCGTCACCCTGCGCCAGGCCTGGCGCTTCTGGCTGAAACTCGGCTGCATCGGTTTCGGCGGCCCGGCCGGGCAGATCGCGATCATGCATCAAGAACTGGTCGAGCGTCGGCGCTGGATCTCCGAAAAACGGTTCCTGCACGCACTCAACTACTGCATGTTGCTGCCCGGCCCCGAGGCTCAGCAATTGGCGACGTACATCGGCTGGCTGCTGCATCGCACCTGGGGCGGTGTCATCGCCGGTGCGTTGTTTGTGCTGCCGTCGTTGTTCATTCTGATTGGCTTGTCGTGGCTGTACGTCGCTTTCGGTGACGTGCCAGCGGTGGCTGGAGTGTTTTACGGGATCAAACCGGCAATCACCGCGATAGTGCTGCACGCCGCGCATCGCATCGGCTCGCGCGCCCTGAAGAATGCCTGGCTATGGGCGATTGCCGGGGCGTCGTTCGTGGCGATTTTCGCCTTCAATCTGCCCTTCCCCTTGATCGTCCTTGGGGCCGCGCTGATCGGCTATCTGGGCGGACGATTCGCGCCGCAACGGTTCAGCAACGGCGGCGCGCGCAACAGCGAGAAATCCTTCGGCCCGGCGTTGATCGATGACGATACGCCGGCGCCTGAACACGCCCGTTTCAAAAAGGCGAAGCTGTTGCGCCTGGCGTTGATCGGTGCGGTGCTCTGGTGTTTACCGATGGCGTTATTGACGGCGTTGTTCGGCTGGGACGGCACGTTCACGCAAATGGCCTGGTTCTTCACCAAAGCCGCGCTGCTCACGTTTGGCGGCGCCTACGCGGTGCTGCCTTACGTCTATCAGGGCGCCGTCGGGCATTACGGCTGGTTGACGCCGACGCAGATGATCGACGGCCTCGCCCTCGGTGAAACCACGCCGGGCCCGCTGATCATGGTGGTGGCGTTTGTCGGTTTCGTCGGTGCCTATGTGCAACCGTCGTTCGGCCCCGAGCATGCGTTTGCCGCCGGGGCGCTGGCGGCAACGCTTGTGACCTGGTTCACCTTTCTGCCCTCGTTTCTGTTCATCCTCGCCGGCGGGCCGTTGGTGGAATCGACGCACAACGAACTGAAATTCACCGCACCGCTGACGGCGATCACCGCTGCCGTGGTCGGGGTGATTCTGAACCTGGCGTGTTTTTTCGCCTACCACGTGTTCTGGCCGAACGGTTTTGCCGGGGCGCTGGATCTGTTTTCGCTGATGCTGGCGGTTGCGGCAGCATTGGCTTTGTTCGTTTTCAAACGCGGCGTGATCAGTGTGTTGATCGTTTGCGCCCTCGCCGGGCTGGGCTTTGAGCTGATGCGCTGAAGCGGGGCCTGTGAATCTCCCGTTTACAGGTCCGCGAATTCCCCCTTACTATCCGGGCACACCGGTCGGCGGGTCAGCCCGCCACCGACGTTTTCCGCCAACGGAAACACGCGTTATGAGTACGTCACCACAACAACGAAAATCGTTGAACGTCTCTACCCTGCGCGCCCTCTCCCACAGGGGCGGCGTATGAATCGTATCGTCAATCTCCCCATGGCCCTGCGCCGTTCCAAGCTGCGTCACTCCGCACGCCCGCCGGATATCGCCCGGTCTGTCTGATCGCGTCCGTTAAAGAACCCGCGACAGTCCCCTACCCCTTGATATCCCTGCCAGGACAGCCACGCCTATTGCCGCGTCGTGTCCGGCCCGAATCTGCGCGCCTGTGCGGCGCCATCGTGAGTGATTGATTATGAAATTCGCAGCCATCGAAGACGCACGCCTGTTCCTTGACCAGAACCCCGATATCGACATGATCGAGTTGTTCATTCTCGACGCCAACGGCGTGCCACGCGGCAAGCTGTTGCACCGCGAAGAACTGCTCGCCGTGTACCAAAGCGGTCGACCGCTACCAAGCACCATCCTCGGTCTGACCGTGCAAGGTGAAGACGTCGAAAACTCCGGTCTGGTCTGGGACGTCGGCGATATCGACTGCCGCGCCTATCCGCTTGAGGGCAGTCTGGTGCGCCTGCCATGGCGGCAGATTCCGACCGCCGCCGTGCAGGTCAGCATGCACCCGACCGAGGGCATGCCGGCGAGTATCGCCGACCCTCGACACTTGCTGATCAAGGTCATCGACGGGCTCAAGGCCGAGGGTTATCACCCGGTGATGGCGTGTGAACTGGAGTTTTATCTGCTCGACGCCAAACGCGATCACAACGGCCGTCCGCAACCGGCCCTGGACGCTGACGGCGGTCGACCGCGACATACGCAGGTGTATGGTTTGCGCGAGCTGGAGCAAATCGAACCGTTCCTCGCCGACCTCTACAGCGCCTGCAAACTGCACGGCATTCCGGCGCGCACGGCGATCTCCGAATACGCGCCGGGTCAGGTGGAAATCACCCTCGAACACGGCGACGCGCTGGAGGCGATGGATCAGGCCGTGCGCTACAAACGTCTGGTCAAAGCCATCGCCCATAAGCACGGCATGCAGGCAACGTTCATGGCCAAGCCGTTCGATGATCTGGCGGGTACAGGCATGCACATGCACGTGAGCCTGGCCGATAGCGAGGGACGTAACCTCTTTGCCTCGGAAGACCCGGCCGGCACCCCGCTGCTGCGCACGGCGATTGGCGGCATGCTCGCCTCGCTACTCGACTCGTTGTTGCTGTTCTGCCCGAACGCCAACTCGTACCGACGCTTTCAGGCCAACAGCTACGCGCCGCTGGCGCCGACCTGGGGCGTCGACAACCGCACCGTCAGCCTGCGCGTACCCGGTGGCCCGGCCAATACCCGGCACATCGAACACCGCATCTGCGGCGCCGATGCCAACCCGTATCTGGCGGCAGCGGCGATCCTTGCCGGGATTCATCGCGGCATTCGTGAAGACCTTGATCCGGGTGCGCCGGTTGAAGGCAATGGTTATGCGCAGGCGAAGGAATTGTTGCCAACCGATTGGCTGACGTCGCTGCAGGCGCTGGAGAATTCGGTGTGGGCGCGGGATGCCTTGGGGCAGGAATTTCTCGGGGTGTATCTGGCGGTGAAACGTGCCGAATACCGGCAGTTCATGGCCGAGGTGGGTGAGCAGGATTGGCGCTGGTATCTCACCGAGGCCTGAAGATTCACCACTATCCCTTGTAGGAGTGAGCCTGCTCGCGATTAGGCCATGTCAGTCAAATCATCTTTGAATGACCCACCGCTATCGCGAGCAGGCTCACTCCTACAGGGGACCGCGTACAACTCCCGAATTCTGTGTGGAAACTAAAATGACCGAACGCTGCAATTCCTACTACACCGCCACCCTTAACCAAGACACCGACTACCCGACCCTGCAAGGCCGGCACAAGGTCGATGTGGTGATCATCGGCGGCGGCTTCACTGGCGTCGCCACTGCCGTCGAACTCGCTGAAAAAGGCCTGAAAGTCGCCATCGTCGAAAGCCACAAGATCGGCTGGGGCGCCACCGGCCGCAATGGCGGCCAAGTCACCGGCAGCCTTTCCGGCGACGGTGCGATGCGCAAACAGATGCGCGCGAAACTCGGCGATGAGGTCGATGATTTCATCTGGCACCTGCGCTGGCGCGGGCACGAAATCATCCAGCAACGCGTCGAGAAATACGGCATTCAATGCGATCTCAAACACGGCCACTTGCACGCCGCGTACAAGCCCAGCCACATGACCGACTTGCGCAAGGATTATGAAGAAGCCGTGCGCCGCGGACTGGGCGATGAGGTCAGCCTGCTCGACCGCAGCCAGGTGCGTGATCTGCTGCAAAGCGACCTCTACCACGGCGCAATCAAGAATACGCGCAACATGCATCTGCACCCGCTCAACCTGTGCATCGGTGAGGCGCGGGCGGCGGAAAGTCTTGGCGCGCTGATCTTCGAAAACAGCGAAGTGCTGGAGATCATTCACGGCGCTACGCCCGGTGTGCGCACGGCTCACGGGCAGATCGATGCCAATCAGGTGATGCTCGCCGGCGACGTCTACCACAAACTCGAACCGGGGCAGCTCAAGGGCAAGATTTTCCCGGCCATGGGCGGCATCGTCACCACCGCGCCACTGGGCGATCTGGCAAAACAGATCAACCCCGAAGACCTCGCGGTGTACGACTGCCGTTTCGTCCTCGACTACTACCGCCTCACCGCCGACGGCCGCCTGTTGTTCGGTGGCGGTGCCAACTACAGCGGCAAGGATTCACGGGACATCGCCGCCGAACTGCGCCCGTGCATCGAGCAAACCTTCCCGGCGCTCAAAGGCGTGCAGATCGATTACCAGTGGAGCTGCGCGATGGGCATCGTCATCAACCGCATTCCGCAACTGGGCAAGCTCTCGGACAACGTCTGGTATTGCCAGGGCTACTCGGGGCACGGCATCGCGACGACGCACATCATGGGTGAAATCATGAGCCGGGCGATCACCGGGCAGATGGAGCAGTTCGATACGTTTGCCCAGTGCCAGCACATTCGTGTGCCGATGGGGGATTTACTCGGTAATCCGTTGTTGGCGGCGGGGATGTGGTATTACCAGATGCTTGAGCGACTTCGCTGACACACCCTCCAGTTGTAGGAGCTGCCGAAGGCTGCGATCTTTTGATCTTGTTTTTAAGAATCAAAATCAAAAGATCGCAGCCTTCGGCAGCTCCTACAGGTTATCGATTCACCGAAGATCCATTGTGGGAGCGAGCTTGCTCGCGAAGGGGCCATCAAAACCACCGCAAAAGCTCAATCCGGCAACTGCTCGACCACAATCCCCAACCGCCGATAATCCTCGACACTCCCCGACGCCACATGCCGCTCGGTAATCAGCGTATGCAGGCGCGTACACGGCGCCACCACAAACGGCTCCACCGCCCCCAACTTGTCCGCCGTGGTCACCGCAATCACCCGCGCCGCGCCCTCCAGCATCGCCTGCTTCACCGGCACCTCGTCGAAATGCAGCGAGGTAATCCCTACCTCCGGATGAATCGCACACACCCCGGTAATCGCCAGATCCGCCTTGATCCCGGCCAGCAACCGCAGCGCCTCATGCCCTCCTGCCGCCATCGTTCGCGGGTTCAACTGGCCGCCAGCGAGAATCACTTTCACACCCTTGAAATCCGAGAGCGCAATCGCCGTCATCGGTGAAGCCGTCACCGCCGTGATGCTGATATCGGCACGCAGCGACCGCGCCACCTGCAACGTGGTCGAACCGGAATCGAACAGCACAATCTGCCCGTCCTCAATCTCCTGCGCCGCTCTTTGCGCCAAACGAATCTTGACCTCATCCGTCTCGTCCAGCCGCGTGAAGTAATCCTTGCCGGAGTCCTTCGGACGCGGCAACGCGCCGCCGTGGACACGCTGCACCAGCCCGGCATTGTCCAGTTCGGCGAGGTCGCGGCGGATGGTGTCTTCTGACACCGCAAAGTGCTGGCTCAATTCGGAGGCCATGACCTTGCCGTCACGCTCAAGGAGCAAAAGGATTTTCTGCCGGCGCAGGGATGGCAGTTCAACCGCGGAATGATCGTGCATGGTTATGCCTGTTTATGCTTGTAGTTGCAGGTTTTTGCGAGCTTAGCCAAAGCCCTGAGCAAACACAAACCGGCGGGGTATCAATCGTTTCGATCATTGGAATCGACAAGGCGAATTTTTTCTTTGCTTTCAACCTGTTCAGAATGGCCGCACTTCTAAAAGGCTCAGGATGAACACCTCATGAATCTCAATTTTGCGTTTGCGTGCATGATCGTCGTGTCGTTTGCGATTGCCCTAGGCCACGCCTGACAGCGCCTCAGACCGACGCCAGCAATTGCTCGCGTAACCATTTGTGCGCCGGATCGCGATGCGAACGCTCGCCCCAGAACATCGCCATCTCGTAGCCGGGCACTTCCAGCGGCGCGTCGACCACTTGCAAGGCCGGATTGCCGCGCACCAGGCGTGACGGCAGCATCGCCACCAGATCGGTGCTGGCCAACACCGACATCGCCATCAGAAAATGCGGCACCGATAACACCACTTTTCTCATCAGCCCGACATCGGCCAGCGCCCGGTCGGTCACCCCGAAAAAGCCCCCGCCCTCGCGCGACACCATCACATGCTCCAGCGCGCAGAATTGTTTGCGAGTGGGTGCAGACTTTAATCCCGGATGCCCGACTCGACCGGCCAGCACATAACGCTCGGTGAACAGTGGTCGGCGATGCAGTTCCGGCGGCGCGTCTTCGCTGATGTGCAGCGCCAGATCGAACACGCCCTGCTCAGCCTGTTTGACCAAATGCGCCGGCGTCAGATCGATCACCGCCAGCCGCGTGCCCGGCGCCTGTTCGCGCAAGCCGCCCAGCGCCGGCAACACCACCGTCGACTCGCCGTAATCGGTCGCGGCGATTTTCCAGGTGTGCGTCGCCAGCGCCGGGTCGAACGCGCTGGCCGGCGCCACCGCCCTCTCCAACGCCTCCAGCGCCTCGCGCAACGGTTCGCGCAGTTCGTCGGCGCGCGCCGTCGGGCGCATGCCGCGCGGTCCAGGCAACAACAGCGGATCGCCAAAGATGTCGCGCAACTTGGCCAGATGCACACTCACCGAAGGCTGCGACAGGTTCAGCCGCTGCGCCGCGCGGGTGACGTTGTGCTCCGCCAGCAACACATCAAGGGTCAGCAGCAGATTGATATCCAGGCGTCTCAAATTATTCATGGCTATACCAGACATATCAGACATTCATTTCCAATATACCGGTTGAACGCCGATCCTGCAGTCACTCAGCTAACGGAGCTTCAACATGAACGTCTTACTCGTCTACGCACACCCGGAACCGACTTCCCTCAATGGCTCGCTGCGCGACTTCAGCGTCCAGCGCCTGCAAGCCGCCGGCCACACCGTGCAGGTCTCCGACCTCTACGCAATGAACTGGAAAGCCACCCTCGACGCCGACGACGCCCCGCAGCGCGATGCGACGAAACCGTTCCATGCCTCCCTCGACTCGAAAATCGCCTACGCCGAAGGCACCCAGGCTGCCGACATCGCCCGTGAGCAGGAGAAACTGTTGTGGGCGGATGCGCTGATCCTGCAGTTTCCGCTGTGGTGGTTCACCATGCCCGCCATTCTCAAAGGCTGGGTCGATCGGGTATACGCCTACGGTTTTGCCTATGGCGTCGGTGAACACTCCGACAGTCGTTGGGGCGAGCGTTATGGCGAAGGGAAGATGAAAGGTAAACGGGCGATGTTGATGGTCACCACTGGTGGCTGGGAATCGCACTATGCGCCGCGTGGGATTAACGGGCCGATGGATGATTTGCTGTTTCCGATTCAACACGGGATTTTGTACTACCCCGGTTTTGAAGTGGTGCCACCGTTTGTGGTGTATCGGACTAGCCGGATGGATGCGGCGCGGTATGCCGAGACTTGCGATCAGCTGGGGCGGCGGCTGGATGAGTTGTGGAGTGCGCGGCCGATTGGGTTTCGGCAGCAGAATGCCGGCGAATACGAAATTCCTGCTTTGACCTTGAAGAGCGATATTGCGCCGGATAGCGAAGGCTTCCACGCACACATCCGCTAGCGCCGCATTGCCCTCACCCCAGCCCTCTCCCGGAGGGAGAGGGAGCCGACCGTGTTGGATGTTCGAGCTACACCGACCTGATATCTCGAGTTGAACTCAGCTTTTGAAAGCCACCGAGATCGGCTCCCTTCCCCCTCGACCACCTGGGAGAGAGGGGACTGACCGAGTTGTTTTTTCGAGCTACGCCGACCTGATATCTCGAGTTGAACTCAACTTTTGAAAGGCACCGAGATCGACTCCCTTCCCCCTCGCCCCCTTTGGGGGAGAGGGCTGGGGTGAGGGGGATGGATCTAACTGACACACCGCAACACATTGGCATCAGCTCGAGTCATGTTTCCTCCCGCACTCGCCGCACCTGCACCAACAACGCCGGGGCAAAATGCAGCAACACCATCCGGCTCAAATGATGAGTCAGAATAAACACCACATTCAGTCCGCCACCAAACGCGACAATCGCAATCGTCTCAATTGCCCCCGGCATATACGCCAGCCACAGCGACAGCGGATCACTGCCCAACCAGCGCGCCGCGACTTCAGCAAATACTGCGGCAACCACAATCATCAAACCGACCGAAACCAACGCCGTGCGCCCATGACGTCCCAGCTCCGCGACGCCAAGCCCCTGAAACCTTGAGCCGATCCGCACGCCGAGAATCAGCGCTGCCAGATTCAAACTCCAGTCCGGCATGTGAAAACCGTGCAGCCATCCCGATTTCACAAACACGGCAGTGATGATGATCGCGGTGAGCATGAACGGCGCCGGTACGCCGATCACCAGCAGCAAGCGTCCGAGCAGTACGCTCAGCGCGATTACCGAAAACGCAGTCAGCGCCATGCCTGTCGTTAAAGGATCACTATCGGCAACCGCCACCGCAGCCGCCTGGCCGGGAATCAGGAAACTCACCAGCACCGTGATGAGCAGCAAGCGCATCAAGTGCACGATGATGACCTTACTCGATGCCTTTTCTGACTCCAATAAATCGAACACCGCCGCCAGTGCACCGGGATAAACCGCTAACAGCGCATCGGTACGATTCCAGCCTGCGCCGCGCGTCAGCCACCATCCGGCGAGTCCGATTTGCACCGTCAGGCAAATCAGCAACACTCCGAGGCTCGGCAACATCGTCGAGGCCGTCTCGCTGTCCCACGCCTCGAACATCAGCCCGGTGGCGATGCCCAGCGTGACCTGGATGTAGCCCAGTCCATAAGGTGTTGCCGGCGCGATGCCGGTTTTACTGGCGAACAATGCGGTAACGACAATCGAGCCCAACAACAAACCGTGGGGCACGCCTTCGAACTGCAACAGCGCGCCGAAACCAGCGGCAATAAACAAACAGAGAATGGATTTCATAGTCGCCTTCCTGGCTATTTACCTGACACACCACAACCCGTGTAGGAGCTGCCGAAGGCTGCGATCTTTTGACTTTGTTTTTTGAAAGGATCGCAGCCTTCGGCAGCTCCTACAGGGGATGTATTCGTTTTCAGCCGCGCAACCGTCCAATCGCCCGGCGATATTTCTCGATCCTCTCCAGATCCTCCCAACTCGGCGAAGCAATCCGCGACAGGTCGCTGTTCTCTTCCAGATCCGCCAGCTTCACTACCCGACCTATCGGATTCTGTGCGGCGCGGTCGACGAAGTCTTCATAGGATTCGCCCGATACTTTGGTCACGGATTCGATAGCGCTCAAAACTTCCTCGCTGAAACCTTCCTTGCGCAAATCATCAAGGCTGATGCCACAATCCTCAACCACATCGTGCAGCACGGCGACGATGCGTTCTTCCAGCGTGCTCATGCGTAACATGACTTTCAGCGGGTGCAGAATGTACGGCGCACCGCCCTTGTCGACCTGCCCGGCGTGGGCCGTGGCGGCGATGGCGATAGCGCGTTCGAGTGTCTGGGTCATGAGAGTCTCCGAGGGTTAGACGCCGTAACGGCCGCCGACATGGATGTTGCGTTTGAGCCAGTTGCCGATTGCTTTCAGGCGACTGACTGGCTTCGCTGGCCCGGAATGACGCTGAAGGATCAGCGACACCAAAGTAGTTTGATCGGCTTTTGGATTGGCATCGATCAACTCGGCAACCCAAGCGCAATCAGCCTTCTGCAGATGCTCACGCCACTCACCGGGCCAGGCGTCCAGCTCATCCAGCGCCAACCACCGCGCACCGCCATGCTCCATATGTCCGCCGGACATCGACTGTTCGAAACAGAAAGGCGTGTCTGGCTTGGCAGGGTCAATGTGAAACAGATAGATGTCGTGGAATGGATGCTGCGAGGGGGGCGCGTTATTGCGGCTGCCGATTTCAATCATGGGCAATGTTCCAATCCTTGGGCGCTGAATGTTTCCGATTGTTTCGCAGTGTACGCCACGGGAGCAAATCAAAAACCCGATGGAACCTCCCTCCTCCGCATAATCTCGAAACTGTATCAGCGCCAAATCATCGATCAGACCCGGCGCCTTTGAAGAGGAAACCCCGATGAACATTCGATTCCTGCTTCTGATCGCCAGCTTCGCCGTCATCCCCACCTGCGTCATGGCCGAAGGCTGCGACGTCCAGACCCAATCCTCCAGCGCCTCGGTGCCTGCGGTGGAAACCCACAGTTGCTATGAATACGAAGGCATGCCGGTCAACTCAATCGACTGGTCGTGCAGCAACGAAAGCAAAGACATGCTCAGCAGCACTAAAACCAAGGTCGAACACTGTGCCGATCACTACCAGGCAACGTGTGCCGCCACGATTACCCAGGAATCCCTGGCCAACCCGCATTCCACCAGCAAGGACAAAAACGCCAAAGCCCTGAACATCCCCGACAACGCGCAAGTGACCACCTATTACTACGACGTAGAGCATTTGGCGCAGGCGCGGATTGATTGTGAGAATGGTGGCGGGCATTGGAAAACGAAGTAAACGACTGATTTCCATGCCAGCGACAGGCAAAGAAAAGCCCGGCTCAAAAGGACCGGGCTTTTTAGTGCGCAATATCCGTTAACCACCGCCGTTACCACCACTGCTGCTACCTGACGGTTGACCCGCAGGGCTGGGCTTGGAGGCAGAAGGCACCGGCCCATTGTCGGTCTTGCCACCATCACCACCCTTGGGCAGCGAATTGGCGTCCGGGTCGGCATTGGTGGCTGGAGACGCCGGTTCACGCGTCTGGCTGTTGCCGTCGTTAGCCGTTGGGGTCGGCGTTTCGCCAGCCGCGATCGCGTACAGCGAACTGCCGGACAGCAATGCCGCGAGGGTAAACGCCGCGATTTTATGGTTCAGCATGGTGGCTCTTCCTTTGCTGGGTGAGTTACAGCATTGGAAGAAGGTGTGAGGCGAAGGTGCGGTGTGTCGGACGAATGGTTGTCGCCCAAAAGGCTCGCGCCATTTCGATGTCTGAAAACTTCGTAGGAAAACACCCCGTGTGGCGAGAGAGCTTGCTCCCGCTGGGCTGCGAAGCTGCGCCAAAACCGGATAGTCCGTTTCTCCCAGACAGACCGCACGCCCCGGATTACGACGACTGCGTTGCCGAGCGGGAGCAAGCGCGCTTGTCACGGGTACGGGTTTCACGTCCTACAGGTCGGTTGTGGCGGCTGAAATTGCTGCCTAGAGTGGGGTCGTCGCTGAGCAAATTCAGCACCAGGGTTTCGCAGCCCTGACGATACGTGTAGTAACCTAGCGCCCCCTAAAAACGGTGGCGGTCGCACTAGCGCCCGAAATCCGTTCAATGGTGGCTGTGTGTGGGAGACCTTCGGGTCTGCCGGGTTCCTCGTATCCTCGGTCTGCGAACCCGCACACAGCTACCACCCTTCGACTCGCAGCGAATGGCAGTAGCTTCTCTCATAGATACGAGGAAGTTTTACTCATGCCTACAGACGAACCGCTCCACCACTACGCAAAAATGTCACACCCCGCCACCGACCACCCCGTCCTCCTCATCGACGCCAACGCTCCACTGCGCGACCTACACGCCTGCGCCGCCGAACGCCTCAACGCCGTTCTCAAATACCTCGACCTAATCGCCTGCACCCGCCTCCCCGACCATGCAGAACACGACATCGACACCGTAACCAATATCGCAAGGATCCTGGTGCAGGACGTCAATGATGTGTTCCGAGTGATTGAGCAGCGGGGGTTTGGTACCTGAGGGCGTGGTTCTTTTTTCAAGCTGATTAATCCCGCATTGATGCGGGATTTTTACTATTTATTCAAACATACCCCTCTGTGTCTCTTCTGACTTTCTCAAACGGCAAAAGCTCTACCGCTTGTCGAACAAAAAATCACAGTATTGTTTAATAATGCCAAGCAGCTCTATTTGAAAGAAAAAACAGCACCCACACTTCAATTTCAAACCGAATCAGAGCTATTTCAATTTTAGAATACCATTTTGATTACTGGCGTTATTTTTCAGCAGCAAAAAAGCCTCAATTTCAGCCGAAGAAACCCCGACACTTTGAAGTTCCTTCTTCTGATCAAGGCCAACCTCACTCGTGTCAGCGATGATATGCTTACAATTACTAGATATCTGAAGCGCCAAAGCTACGGCATTCAGCAAGCCCAGCGAATACTTGTATTTATCTTCCAGAGATGAACTTTTCTGAAGAACCTCCACCACCGAGTTAACTTCAGCTACATCCTCTAAAGTCGACTGAATCAAGTAACGTTGGTTTTTACTAAACTTATGCGCCACATCTTTAAAGTACTCACTCAAACACAACGCACTTAAACCCATTGGTAAATCATGCCCTTTAGGCAATGAATTCACGGATATGCACATCATAATTTTAAAAATTTCTTTTGTAAGATGATCCACTGACGACTTAACCCTATGAACATCTTCACTGCAACACATTAACTGGTTTTTTAGCACCTTTCGCTCTTTCGAGAATGCAACTGCATTAGTCAATAGAAAACCTAGTACAGCACCGCCAATAGTACCAATGACCGGAATAAATTTTTCAACCAATGACTTATTAGAAACGGCAGCCTGCACATACATCAGGCACTGATTAAAACCTTCTACGTCCATGTCACCACCTATATTTTTCTAAAATTTTAATAACTTGCATTCAAACTCAGCAAATTCTTGCCGTCTACCTGCGCAGCTCAGGGATTGTACATACTTACAAAAAACCGACAGGCTCAAACAGCAGCCTGCCGGCACGATACAAAGCACTACTTAATGAGCTTCATCAACAGAAACCAACCAACCTACAGCAGCTAGTCACCACAATAGGCCAAGATCTACCTCCAAAAATATTTTTTAGTATCTATGGAAGAGTAAACATCCCGAATCGCAGTCATTATTTCCTCCGAGCCCTCATTCATATTTGATGCGAGCTCATCTTCTAGATCCTTCAGAACTTGCTTGGTACTATTGATGACTTGTTTTGCATCCACGGTGGAAGCCGTAGATATGGCACTATCAAAAGAAGATAAAACTTCTTGAATTTCTTTTTTGTAAGCTGAATCAAGACCAAGTAACTCGGCCACTCTTTCTTTCACTTCCTTCAAACTCTCGGCATCAGAGAGCATCTGAGCTCTATCAGAATATTTGTCGCATGCACAAGGAGAGGATTTGCATATAGGACAATTATCTACATAATAATCCTTAACTGCATGAGATAGCGACAAAGGATATTGATGTATAGCCCACGCGGACAGCATCCATGCAGTGACGTCGGCTAACTCTTCTTCCAGATTAACCTTTTTCCCATTCTTCTTATAGGACGAATAAGCTTCATGAACCTCTCCTAGCTCTTCGAAAACTCTAGAAAAATGATAAAAACTGCCGAAGGCTTTCCAAATAGATTTATTAGCAGGATAGATCAACGAGACTCTAGAAATCGCTTGATCCAGTGTAATTTGAGGATATCTATTTATATCCATGTAGTACTTATCATTAAGTTCTACGCGAACATCATCGATTGGAATGTGTTTTACAGGAGCTCTATGAGTTTCCGCACACTGGCACGGAGACACTATACAATAAGGGCACACATTGGGAAATTTTTTCCTATATGCATGCTCCAGATTTATATCAAGCTTATTAGCAGCCGCAAAAAGCCATGAAAATGACTTTATAAAAAATGACTTCGAGTCCCCTCCACGCAAGATCGCTCTTGATAGGTAAGACGTATTCCTGCATAAATATGAATATATCTCCTCAAACTCTTTTTCTGAGTTTTTCACGCCGTACAGATCTGAAATCATTGTAGAAAATGAGGAAAAATTTAGATCCTGACTCATTACTTATATATCCTTATAAAATTATACAACCTTTAAATCTTATCAATATTAGAGCTGCAGAAAAACCGTGAGATGAAACATCTCAATTAAAGCGGACAACCTCCATTTGACCAATCCTTCTATTTTTTGATTATTCATCCAACATTATAAAAAATACAACCTTGCATTTTTGAATGCCCTACGCATTTACGAGTTTTTTTGGCGAAGAGATTTTATCAGCTTCTATTGGAGTTCACTCTCAAAAATTCGCCGGCGTATTCGCACTAATAATCTCCGCCTCATTCGCCCCGATATTCCGAAACTTATGCGGCAATGTCGTCGGAAAGTAATACCCATCCCCCGCATTCAACACACTCACCGACCCATCCACGGTCAACTCAACCGTGCCACGCGTCACCAGCCCACACTCCTCACCTTCCGCATGCACAATCGGTTCTTCCCCCGAACTCGCGCCCGGTGCGTATTGCTCGCGCAGCAGGCGCATCTGGCGGCTGGGCACGGAGGCGCCGATCAGCAGCAGGCGCAGGCCGTGGCGGCCGAGGTCGGGTTGTTCGTTGGCGCGGAAGACGTATTGGTGTTCGCGCGGGGGTTGGTCGAAGGTGAAGAAGTCGGCCAGGGACATCGGTATGCCTTCGAGCAGCTTTTTCAGGGAGCTGACGGAGGGACTGACGCGATTCTGTTCGATCAGGGAGATGGTGGCATTGGTCACGCCGCTACGCCGGGCCAGCTCACGCTGGGAGAGTTTGTAGCTTTCGCGTACTAGTTTGAGTCGAGAACCCGTATCCATGACAGCCTTATGTAAGAACGACTTAAGGGCGATGGGGGTGGGTGGCGGGTGACGCGCCGATGGGCGCGGATCACGTTGCTCCCGTGTCCCGGAACCGTGAAAGGCGGCTATTAAATCACGTTTGTCGGTGTTGCTCAGCAGGTTCGATGGACGGTGGGGTAAAAGTCCTTCCTGCCTTGGTAATACGGACCTGTAGGAGTGAGCCTGCTCGCGATTGGGTGTCACATTCACCATTATTTTTGACTGGATGACCGCCTTCGCGAGCAAGCTCGCTCCCACAGGGTTTGTGGTGTTTCTGTGGGAGGGATAGTGGCTGGGCTGGCCTCATCGCGAGCAGGCGAAGGCCTACAATTTGATCTTTGGTGTTTCAGTCGGATTGATGTTGTGTTTGCTGGCCTAATCGCTGGCAAGCCAGCTCCCACATTTGGATATCAGGGAGTGTTGCGATAAGAAAAACCGGCGGGGTCTTGGGGCCGCCGCCGGGGAGGTAACTTAAATGCCGAAGCGGTCGCGCAGTGAGTAGTAGACGGCGCCGAGGGCGGTCAGTGGCGCCGAGAAGGTGCGGCCGCCGATCATTGGCATGTGCGGCAGCGATGCGAAGGCGTCGAAGCGTTCGGCGTCGCCGCGGATCATTTCCGAGATCAGTTTGCCGGCCAGGTGCGAGCAGGTGACGCCGTGGCCGCTGTAGCCTTGCATGTAGTAGGCGTTTTTCTCGATGCGGCCGAATTGCGGCATGCGTGACATGGTCAGCAGGAAGTTGCCGGTCCAGCGGTAGTCGATCTTGACGTCTTTGAGCTGCGGGAAGGTCTTGAGGATCTTCGGGCGGATCAGTTGTTCGATGTCGTCCGGTTCACGCGCGCCGTAGACCACGCCGCCGCCGTACAGCAGACGGTTGTCGGCAGTCAGGCGGTAGTAATCCAGCAAGTAATTGCAGTCTTCGACGCAGTAGTTGTTGGTGATCAGGCTGCGCGCCTGTTTCTCGGTCAGCGGTTCGGTGACGACGATCTGCGAGCCGCACGGCATGCTTTTCGCGGTGACGCGGTTATCCAGACCTTGCGGCAGGTAGGCGTTGCCGGCGATCAGCAGGTACTTGGCGCGGACCTGGCCTTTGGCGGTGCGCACGACGTTCGGCTCGCCGTATTTGATTTCTACAGCCGCTGATTGCTCGTAAATCTTGCCGCCCAAACGCGTGATCGCCGCCGCTTCACCGAGCGCCAGGTTCAGCGGGTGAACGTGGCCGCCCTGCATGTCGAGCAGGCCGCCGACGTATGCATCGGAGCCGACTTCACGACGAATTTCAGCCGCGTCGAGCATCTTCAGATTGTGGTTGCCATAACGCTCCCAGCCGCGCTTCTGCTCAGCCAGACCGTTTAGTTGCTTTTTGTTCATCGCTGCGAAGATGCCGCCCGGGCGGTAGTCGCATTTGATGTCGTATTCCTTGATGCGCGAACGGATGATGTCGGCGCCTTCGAAGATCATGCTGCCGAGAATTTCTGCAGTCTTGTCGCCGTAGCGTTCTTCGATCACGTCGACGTCGCGGCTGTAGGAGTTGACCAGTTGACCGCCGTTGCGACCACTGGCGCCGTAGCCGACTTTCGCCGCTTCCAGCACCGTCACTTTGTAGCCGGCTTCGGTCAGGAACAGCGCCGAGGACAGGCCGGTGTAGCCGGCACCGATAATGCAGACATCGCACTCGACCGACTCTTCCAGAACCGGAAAGTCGATGACTTCGTTGCGAGTGGCGGCGTAGTAGCTGTTTACGTGTTGCTGTTTCATACGTTTCTCCGAGGGCCGCCAATAGAAGGCGACCACCGCTGTAATAGAGTCAGAGCTTGATCCAGGTCGCTTTCAGCTCGGTGTACTTGTCGAACGCGTGCAGCGATTTATCGCGACCGTTGCCCGACTGCTTGAAACCACCGAACGGTGCGGTCATGTCGCCGCCGTCGTACTGGTTGATCCAGACACTGCCGGCACGCAAGCCACGGGCGAAGATGTGCGCCTTGCTGAGGTTGCTGGTCCACACGCCAGCGGCGAGGCCGAAGATGCTGTCGTTGGCGATCTGCAGCGCTTCTTCGGCGGTATCGAAGGTGATCAGCGACAGCACCGGGCCGAAGATTTCTTCCTGGGCGATGGTCATCGCGTTGGTCACGCCGTCGAAGAGCGCCGGTTGCACATAGAGGCCGCCGGTTTCTTCGAGGGTGCGTTGGCCGCCGGCAATCAGCTCGGCGCCCTGCTCGCGACCGATGCTGATGTAGCGCAGCACATTGTCGAGTTGACGCTGATCGACCACGGCACCGACGGTGGTCGCCGGATCGAGTGAATGACCCGGCTTCCACGCTTGCAGCGCTTCCACCAACAGCGGAATGAACTGCTCGCGAATCGAACGCTCGACCAGCAAACGCGAACCAGCGGTGCAGACTTCGCCCTGGTTGAAGGCAATGGCGCCGGCCGCTGCTTGTGCTGCCGCACGCAAGTCAGGTGCGTCGGCAAACACCACGTTCGGGCTCTTGCCCCCAGCTTCGAGCCAGACGCGTTTCATGTTGCTTTGGCCGGCATAAATCATCAGCTGTTTGGCAATCGCTGTGGAGCCGGTGAAGGCCAGCACGTCGACGTCCATGTGCAATGCCAGCGCCTTACCGACGGTGTGGCCGAAGCCTGGCAGAACGTTGAATACGCCCTTAGGAATGCCGGCGTCCAGCGCGAGCTGGGCGATGCGGATCGCGGTCAGTGGCGACTTTTCCGAAGGCTTGAGAATGAACGAGTTGCCTGCTGCCAGCGCTGGAGCGAATTTCCAGCTGGCCATGATCAGCGGGAAGTTCCACGGCACGATGGCTGCAACGACGCCCGATGGCTCGCGAGTCACGAGGCCAAGTTGATCGTGCGGGGTTGCGGCGACTTCGTCGTAAATCTTGTCGATGGCTTCGGCACTCCAGCGGATCGCGTTGGCGGTCGCCGGGATGTCGATGTTCATTGAATCGCTGATCGGCTTGCCCATGTCGAGGGTTTCCAGCAGCGCCAGTTCTTCCTGGTGTTGCAGGATCAGATCGGCGAAGCGGATCAGAATGCGCTTGCGCTCGGCCGGGGCTTTTTTCGCCCAGATGCCGGATTCAAAAGACTGGCGCGCGACTTCAACGGCGAGGTTGGCGTCGGCTTCATCGGTGCTGGCCACGGAGGCGAGGAAACGGCCGTCGACGGGGCTCAGGCATTCGAAGGTGTCGCCACTGATGGCCGGGCGGTATTCACCGTTGATGAACGCGCGGGCTTCGATGGTCAGGGACTGGAAGCGTTGTTCCCAGTCGTTGCGGGTCGTTGTCATTGTTGTGGCTCGACAAGGGGGAATTGGGGGTGTCGGCGTGTTGGGTCTGGTTTGAGATGGCGGCCCTCACCCTAGCCCTCTCCCGGGGGTAGAGGGGACCGATTGGGGGATGCTCAGAATCTCCGCCGACCTGAAAAAATCTTTGCCGAATCCATAATCGACTGGATCGTTCAGGTCGCCGGATATCTCGATACAACCCGGTCAGTCCCCTCTCCCTCCGGGAGAGGGTTAGGGTGAGGGGCTTTTGGCTTTTGAGGGCCTCAGCCAATCACACCGTATGCAGATACCAGTTGTACTCAAGGTCAGAAATCGAGTTCTCGAACTCGGCCAGCTCGCTTTCTTTACACGCGACAAACACGTCGATGTACATCGGGTCGATGTAGCGGGCCATGACTTCGCTGTCGTCCAGCTCGCGCAGTGCGTCGCGCAGGTTGTTCGGCAGGCTCTGTTCGTTCTGCTCGTAGCTGTTCCCCTCCACCGGGGCGCCCGGTTCGATCTGATTGGTCAGACCGTGGTGAATACCGGCCAGCACCGAAGCCATCAACAGATACGGGTTGGCGTCGGCACCAGCGACACGGTGCTCGATGCGCACGGCGTCCGGCGAACCGGTTGGCACACGGACCGCAACGGTGCGGTTGTCGATGCCCCAGCTCGGCGAGTTCGGTACGTAGAACTGCGCGCCGAAGCGGCGGTACGAGTTGACGTTCGGGCAGAGGAACGCCATTTGCGCAGGCAGGGTCTCCAGCACACCGCCGATCGCGTGACGCAGTGCGGCGTTCTGCTCGGGATCCTCGCTGGCAAAGATGTTGTTGCCTTCTTTGTCCAGGATCGAAATGTGCACGTGCAGACCGTTGCCCGCCTGACCCGGATACGGCTTGGCCATGAAGGTGGTGTCCATCTCATGGTCGTAGGCGATGTTCTTCACCAGACGCTTGAGCAGGACGGCGTAGTCGCACGCCTTGATCGGGTCGGAGACGTGATGCAGGTTGACTTCGAACTGCGCCGGGGCGCTTTCCTTGACGATCGCGTCAGCCGGGATGCCCTGCTCTTTCGCGCCTTCGAGGATGTCTTGCAGGCAATCGACGTATTCGTCCAGGTCGTCGATCAGGTACACCTGAGTCGACACCGGACGCTTGCCGGACACCGGCGAACGTGGCGATTGCGGACGACCGTTCACGTTGTCCTGGTCGATCAGATAAAACTCGAGTTCGAATGCCGCGCAGATGGTCAGGCCGAGGTCGTCGAATTTGCGTACGACGTTGGCCAGCACTTCACGCGGGTCAGCGAAGAACGGCTGGCCTTCGATCTCGTGCATGGTCATCAAGAGTTGTGCAGTTGGGCGCTTCTGCCACGGCTCGATGCTCAGGGTGCCGGGGATCGGGTAGCAGATGCGGTCAGCGTCGCCGATGTCCAGACCCAGGCCGGTGCTTTCCACCGTGGAGCCATTGATGTCGAGCGCGAAAAGCGAGGCCGGCAGGTTGATGCCTTTCTCGTAAACCTTATGAAGACTGGTGCGTTCGATGCGCTTGCCGCGCACCACACCGTTCATATCCGCAATCAGAAGGTCGACGTACAAAACCTCAGGATATTTCTTAAGGAATGCGTTTGCTTCGTTGAGTTGAACGGTACGCAGAGGGACCGACATGATGCACCTATTTAGCTGTTAATTATTATGTTCACTGCTGTTTCGCCGAGCCAGTCAACCCGAACGGCAAAGTGAAGTCAATAGCGAACAGATGGCCGCTCAGGGTTTATTTTTCGGGCTTTTTTTAACACTTGCGTGCCAATACAGGCGCCAGAGCCCCGAGATTCATGAAGATAGGATGAACGGCGTTTAGAATTTTTTACATGGCAGTTGTTAATTAAAATCAACGAGGCTAAGCTCCGGAAAAGCTCGTTCAAGTGTCAAACTTCGAGGTGAATAAAAATGGCATTCAAGCCATTGATCGGCGTTACTGCGTGCGTCAAACAGATTGGCCTGCACCCCTATCACATCAGCGGCGACAAGTACGTACGTGCTGTCAGCGTTGGCGCTAACGGGTTGCCAGTGATCATTCCTTCCCTTGGCAACCTGACTGAAATCGAAGACCTGCTCGGTCAACTCGACGGTCTGCTGCTGACCGGCTCGCCTTCGAATGTGGAACCTTTCCACTATCAAGGCCCCGCCAGCGCTCCCGGCACGGATCACGATCCGGCGCGGGATGCCACCACCCTTCCTTTATTGCGTGCAGCCATTGCGGCGGGCGTTCCGGTGCTCGGCATTTGCCGGGGTTTCCAGGAAATGAACGTGGCATTCGGCGGCAGCCTGCATCAAAAGGTGCATGAGCTGCCGGGCATGCTCGATCACCGCGAAGCCGACAGCCCTGATGTGGCCGTGCAATACGCACCGGCCCATGCGGTGACCGTGCTTGGTGGCGGTGTGTTCGAAGCACTGGAGCTGCCGGGCGAGTTCCAGGTCAACTCGATTCATAGCCAGGGCATCGACCGCCTCGCCCCCGGCCTGCGTGCCGAGGCCGTGGCGCCGGACGGTTTGATCGAGGCGATCTCGGTCGAACACAGCCCGACCTTCGCCCTCGGCGTGCAATGGCACCCGGAATGGCAAGTGCTGGACAACCCGAACTACCTGAAGATTTTCCAGGCCTTCGGCGCGGCTTGCCGGCAACGGGCGGCGCGACGCAACCAGCGCTGACTCAACCCAAGAATCCGTAACGATTTACTGCCCCCTCGGACGTCGGGTGTGCCTGCGCGCATCCGTCATTCGTGAACAACAACACCCGTAATAACAACAAGTACGACCCAGGCAGCCAGGACGGCGGCGCCGACCAAGCCCTCGGCAGTGCAAGGTCAGTCAGGCATGCGCAATTCCCCTGTAGGAGTGAGCCTGCTCGCGATAGCAATAGACCCGTCAGCAGAGATGTCGACTGACATGGCCTCATCGCGAGCAGGCTCGCTCCTACAGGGGAGATGTAATGACTGAAATTGCGCTTACAGGCTTGCAATCCACTTAAGCCCGGCCACATTGGCCAGGCGAACGAAACCTGTTGGGAGTTTCACATGGCAAACGCCTCCAGCACTTACCGGAAGGCACTTGAAGGTCATCAGCAACCGAAAAAGGTGCTGGTGAAAGTCGATCGTGTCACCAAGAAGTTCGACGAAACCGTGGCAGTGGACGATGTGTCCCTGGAGATCCATCAGGGCGAAATCTTCGCCCTGCTCGGCGGCTCCGGTTCGGGCAAATCGACCCTGCTGCGCATGCTCGCCGGTTTCGAGCGTCCGACCGAAGGGCGGATTCTGCTCGACGGCGTGGACATCACTGACATGCCGCCGTACGAGCGGCCGATCAACATGATGTTCCAATCCTACGCGCTGTTCCCACACATGACCGTCGCGCAGAACATCGCCTTCGGCCTCAAGCAGGACCGTTTGCCGGCCAGCGAAATCGACG
Source organism: Pseudomonas neuropathica (assembly GCF_015461835.1). Taxonomy (GTDB): domain Bacteria; phylum Pseudomonadota; class Gammaproteobacteria; order Pseudomonadales; family Pseudomonadaceae; genus Aquipseudomonas; species Aquipseudomonas neuropathica. The sequence continues at coordinate 469,062 of NZ_JACOPX010000001.1, forward strand.
CCCGTGTCGATGAAATGCTGCGCCTGGTGCACATGACCCAATACGCCAAACGCCGCCCGCACCAGTTGTCCGGCGGCCAGCGTCAGCGCGTCGCCCTCGCCCGTTCGCTGGCCAAGCGTCCGAAGTTGTTGCTGCTCGACGAGCCGATGGGCGCGCTGGATAAAAAGCTGCGTTCGCAGATGCAACTGGAACTGGTGCAGATCATCGAACGCGTCGGCGTGACCTGCGTGATGGTGACCCACGATCAGGAAGAGGCCATGACCATGGCCGAGCGCATCGCGATCATGCACCTCGGTTGGATCGCTCAGATCGGCAGCCCGGTCGACATTTATGAAGCACCGGTCAGCCGCATGGTCTGCGAGTTCATCGGTAACGTGAACGCCTTCGACGGCACCGTGGTGGAAGACCTTGAAGGTCACGCGATCATCCACAGCCCGGACCTGGAACAGAAGATCTACGTCGGTCACGGCGTCAGCACTTCGGTGCAGGACAAGTCGGTCACCTACGCGATCCGTCCGGAAAAAATGCTCGTCAGCACGACCAAGCCGGAGTTTCGCTACAACTGGTCCGAAGGCAAGGTGCATGACATCGCCTACCTCGGCGGTCACTCGGTGTTCTACGTCGAATTGCCCGGCGGCAAAATCGTCCAGTCGTTCATGGCCAACGCCGAACGCCGTGGCGCGCGGCCGACCTGGGACGACAAGGTCTACGTCTGGTGGGAAGACGACAGCGGCGTGGTACTGCGCTCATGAGAACCTTCAATCAGCAATTCCTGCGCCTGGTGCCCAGCGGGCGAAAACTGGTGATCGGCATTCCGTTCATCTGGCTGTTCCTGTTCTTCATGCTGCCGTTTTTCCTGGTGATGAAGATCAGCTTCTCGGAAGCCGCGCTGTCGATCCCGCCATACTCGGAGATCTACACCTACGCCGAACAGAAATTCCAACTGCTGCTGAACATCGGCAACTACACCATGCTCGGCGAAGACGAGCTGTACCTGTCGGCCTACCTCGGTTCGCTGAAAGTCGCGGCGCTGAGCACGCTGATGTGCCTGCTGATCGGTTTCCCGATGGCCTACGCGATCACCAAGACCGGCAAGGAAACGCAAAACGTCCTGCTGCTGTTGATCATGATGCCGACCTGGACCGCGATCCTGATCCGCGTTTACGCGTGGATGGGCATCCTCAGCAACAACGGTCTGCTTAACGCGTTTCTGATGTGGACGGGGCTGACCGATCACCCGATCGAGATCCTCAACACCAACACTGCCGTCTATATAGGGGTCGTGTACGCGTATTTGCCGTTCATGGTGTTGCCGCTCTACGCCAACCTCGTCAAGCACGATGGCAGCTTGCTGGAAGCCGCGCAGGACCTGGGTTCGAGCAACTTCAACAACTTCTGGAAAATCACCGTACCGCTGGCCAAGAACGGCATTATTGCCGGCTGCATGCTGGTGTTCATTCCGGTGGTCGGTGAGTTCGTGATACCAGAACTGCTGGGTGGGCCGGAGACCCTGATGATCGGTCGCGTGCTGTGGCAAGAGTTCTTCAATAACCGCGACTGGCCGGTGGCGTCTGCGCTGGCGGTGGTGATGCTGTTGATCCTGATTGTGCCGATTCTGCTGTTCAACCGCAGCCAGGCCAAAGAGATGGAGGCACGGGGATGAAACGCTTCGGTTTTTCCAAGTTCATGTTGATCTTCGGCCTGATGTTCATTTATCTGCCGATGCTGATTCTGGTGATCTACTCGTTCAACGCCTCGAAACTGGTGACGGTGTGGGGCGGCTGGTCGGTGAAGTGGTACGTCGGTTTGCTCGACAACACGCAACTGATGGGCTCGGTGGTGCGCTCGCTGGAAATCGCCTGCTACACGGCGATTGCTGCCGTGGCGCTGGGCACCCTCGCCGCTTTCGTGCTGACCCGCGTCACGCGCTTCAAGGGTCGCACGCTGTTCGGTGGTCTGGTCACCGCGCCGTTGGTGATGCCCGAAGTGATCACAGGCCTGTCGCTGTTGCTGCTGTTCGTGGCCATGGCGCAGTTGATCGGCTGGCCACAGGAGCGTGGTATCGTCACGATCTGGATCGCCCACACCACGTTTTGTGCCGCTTATGTCGCGGTGGTAGTCTCCGCCCGCCTCCGCGAGCTGGATCTGTCGATCGAAGAAGCGGCGATGGATCTCGGCGCGAAGCCGTTCAAGGTGTTTTTCCTGATCACCATTCCAATGATCGCGCCGTCGCTGGCGGCGGGCGGGATGATGTCGTTCGCTCTGTCGCTGGATGACCTGGTGTTGGCGAGCTTCGTTTCCGGGCCGGGTTCGACGACCCTGCCGATGGAAGTGTTCTCGGCGGTTCGTCTGGGCGTCAAGCCCGAGATCAACGCCGTGGCCAGCCTGATTCTGCTGGCGGTGTCGCTGGTGACCTTCCTGGTCTGGTACTTCGGCCGCAAGGCAGAAGCCAATCGCAAACGAGCGATTCAGGAAGCGATGGATCAGACCGCAAACGAGTCGTGGCAGCAACCGCAACAAGCCGCCACCGCATAACCCTGTAGGCGCTGCGGCACGCTGCGATCTTCTGATCTTGATGTGAAATATCAAAAGATCGCAGCCTCGTTTCACTCGACAGCGCCTACACATGCAGGCGCTGTTAACCGAGTTTTGGCTTTGTGTTTTTGAATAAGAAGAATGGAGTTGTACCGATGAAAATGTTTGGCAGGACTCTGCTGACACTGTCCTTAATGGGCGCGATGGTCATGGGCGCCCAGGCCAACGACAAGGTGCTGCGTGTTTACAACTGGTCCGATTACATCGCGCCGGACACCGTCAAGAAGTTCGAAGACGAGACCGGCATCCGCGTGACCTACGACGTCTTCGACAGCAACGAAACCCTTGAGGCGCGTTTGCTGGCGGGCAAATCCGGTTACGACCTGGTCGTGCCGTCAAACAGTTTCCTGGCCAAGCAGATCAAGGCCGGCGTCTATCAGACGCTGGATAAATCGAAGCTGCCGAACTGGAAGAATCTCAACCCGGTGCTGCTGAAAAACGCCGCCGCCAGTGATCCGGACAACGCCCACGCGTTCCCGTACATGTGGGGCTCGATCGGCATCGGCTTCAATCCGGCCAAGGTCAAGGAAGTGCTCGGCGCCAACGCCCCGACCAACTCCTGGGACTTGCTGTTCAAACCGGAAAACGCTGAAAAACTGAAAGCCTGCGGCATCAGTTTCCTCGACTCGCCAACCGAAATGATCCCGGCCGCCCTGCACTACCTGGGCTACCCGGTGAACGATAAGGACACCGCGCACATCAAGGAAGCCGAGGCGCTGTTCATGAAGATCCGCCCGAACGTGGCCTATTTCCATTCCTCGAAATACATCTCCGATCTGGCCAACGGCAACATCTGCGTGGCGGTCGGTTACTCGGGCGACGTGCTGCAGGCCAAGGCCCGCGCAGTGGAATCGGGCAACAACGTGGTGATCGACTACAGCATTCCCAAGGAAGGCGCCGGCAGCTTCTACGACATGGTCGCGATCCCGCGCGATGCGGCGAACGTCGAGAACGCCTACCTGTTCATGGACTTCCTGATGCGCCCGGAGATCATCGCCGAGATCACCAACAGCAACGGCTACAGCAACGCCAACGCGGCGGCGACGCCATTGGTGGATGAAGCGATCCGCAACGACCCGGGTTCGTATCCATCGCAAGCGGTGATGGCGACGCTGTATGCGGTGCCGGATCAGCCGATTGCCACACAGCGAATCATGACCCGTGGCTGGACCCGGGTGAAGCTCGGTAAATAAGCCAGCGAAAATCCAAATGTGGGAGCCAGCCTGCTCGCGATGGCGGTGTGTCAGGCAGCAGAGATGCTGAATTTACCGACCTCATCGCGAGCAGGCTCACGCCTACAGTGGTTCGGTGTTGGGACAGAAAGAATTAATGATTTCCCGTTCACGCAGCGCCTTACCACCGCTGCGCCCTGCAATGAACGGCCTCACCTGGCTTCCTCGGTCAAGGTGAATTTCAGGCGCCCTCGGGCGCCTTTTTTTGTGCCTCAGATCAGCGACCAGTCCTGCAGGATCCGGTAGCGCCCTTTGTGCGATTCGAACAAGGCAAAACGTTCAGCGCGCAGGAAAAACTCTGGCGGCGTAGCAGATTCCGGCTCTGGCGCACGGTAGTCTCTGGCCAGGGTCAGATGCGGACGAAACTCGCGGGGCGTCTCTTCAAAACCGAACGGCAACATCGCCTGTTCCAGCGCGTAGACCAGGCGCAGCAACGCCGGCGGTGCCTGCTCGGGCGCGAGCGACAACACCCCGGGGCGATGCCAGACCTGCAGTCGATCAAGCGGAATTCTCAAGGCCTCTCCCGGCGTACGCACTTGTCCGGCGGCCTCGCAGACTTCGTTGATCTGCGCCAAGGGCACGGCGCCGAGAAACAGCAGCGTCAGGTGGAAATTGTCCGCCGGCACCGGCTTACCGGTTCGCAAACCCAACTCCCCGCGCCACTGAGCAATTGCCTTGCGTTGCACCGCCGGGCAATCGAGGGCGAAAAACAGTCGCTTCGCTTCTTCGGTCATAGCCCTGCTCCCCTGTTCATGGTGATCCGCCGGATTCTACACAGCCTGATCTGACGACTCGTGACAGGAAGCTATAGTTCAAGGATTGCCATCAACCGGAGGCCGCCATGCGCGCGATCCTCAGCAAAGAACCGTGGTGGGCCCGGCCACCGCATCCCGGTCAGGATGAGAAGGAACTGGAATGGGGCTGGCTGGTGCATTACAGCGAAGGTGAGCCGCGTTTCGAATTCGTCCGCGAGCGCCCCACCGATGAGCAGATCCGCAACCGCAAAAGCTGCCGCATCACCCCCTCGGAGTGAACACAATACCTGTAGGAGTGAGCCTGCGCGCGATGGCACTTGCACATTCAATGCTTCATTGACAGACCCACCGCGATCGCGAGCAGGCTCACTCCTACAGGAGATTTACGCTGGCTTCAGGGTTCGAGAATGTTCTTGAAACCACCAAAAATCATGCGCTGGCCATCAAACCCCATCGGGTTGACGTCCGGTTGCATGCGCGGGTCTTCCATCATTTTGCCCATGCCGGCGTCGCGAGTGGCGTTGTCGGGCCAGATCAACCAGCCAGCCGAAACCGTCTCGCCCTCCTTGAGTTTGACCGCCATCGGGAATGAGGTGACTTTGCCCTCCGGCACGTCATCGCCCCAGCACTGAACCACGTCCTGTGCGCCGTATTCCTTGAACAACCTGGCGGCAATCTCACAGTGCTTTTTGTACTGTTCACGATTGGCGTTCGGCACAGGCGCTACAAAAATATCGATGTAAGCCATGATCACTCTCCTTGCACGTTGGGTTCGATCTGCTGGTTAGTCGATTGCGGCGGCTGCCATTCGACAGAATTCACGCCCAAGTCGACCGACGGTTCATCACCCCCACCCAGATTGCGCTCGACCTGCCCGGACACGTGCAACGTGCCGGCCATAACCCCAGTCGTCGGGTTCTGCAGCAGTTTCAGCCAGGCCTTGTCGAAGGTGCTGCCCAGACTACTGCGAATCAGCGCTTCGCTGTCGGGTCGGTCATTGGCCTGGAGGATGGCGCGAATGCCGGCGACACCGACCGAGATCAGCCCTCCAGCCAGTTTCCCCGCCGCGGCCGCTACAGCACTGGCGGCCCCGCGCGGGGCCATTTCCGCTTCCATCCGCTGACTGGCGCGCTTGGCCACCGGGGCCATGCCGGCATCGGTCGAGGCAATGCCCTTGGCGCCGCCGTCAGTGTGGATCTTGTCGATCAACGCGGCATAGGCCGGCAAGGTGTTCAACGGTTCCGTGCTGATCACTTGAAACAACGAAGCATCGCGCGCAGGCGGCGGGCCCAGTGCAATGGCGGGGACTTTCTGCAAACGCCCGTTGAGCTGAGCGACAGGCACACCATGACGCTGGGCGATGAGCGGCATCTGCTGCGCCATCAACTGCGCATAGAACGCCGTCGCCTGGCCGAGAATCGCATCCGGATCGATCTCCACCGCAACCGGCGCCAGCACTCTTTCCTGATATTGCTCAAGCAGATACGCCGCCAGCCGCTTGGCTGACGCATCTTGCTCACCGCCGGCATTGATCGTGTACCAACTGACCTTCATCGACAGCCATTCCTGGGTCCAGTAGCTGCTGAACCACGGAATGAAATTTTCTTCAGTTTGCTGATAGACGCGAGTGCGCCAATGTTCCATCGAGCCACGGGCAAAGACTTTGACTTGCTCGGTGGCTTGCTGCGAAGCGCTGACGATTTCGCGGTCGATCTGCTGCCAGGTCTGCGGCGAGACAAACACGGCTTGCGGCGCTGACACCGGCGCCTGCGCCGAAGTGGCGCAGCCGGCCAGCAACAACAGTGCGGCGACGAGCAGCGCACGCGGGTTCACGGTGGCGGTGTCCTTGAGATGAATGGGATGCAGTTTTGAGTATAGGTGCGAGCGCAGGGCCGTTTGTCCGGTTTTGGCTGGTCTGGCGCCATCGCGAGCAGGCTCACGCCTACAGGGGAATGCATTTCAAATACAGGAGTGAGCCTGCTCGCGATAAGGCCATCAGCAACACCCCAAAAACTCTAACCATCACTGCCATCGATATTCACCATCGCCACGATTGCCTTCCGCCCGCCGCCCGTCAAAGGCACGATTAAGCCATCCGAAACGCAACGAGGAGTTCACAACATGATTCACACCCACGTCACCCTCTCCGTGAGTTTCCCGGTGTTCGGCAGCAACTATTACGACCAGCACGCCGTGTCGCACAAGGCGCAGGCACTGGTGTTCAACGAAGATTTCGAAGATCTGCTGATGCCCGCCGCCACCAATCATTTCAGTAATGAAGTGGTCGGCATCAACGATCAGTTCCGTTTTCTGAGCGACATTCTCGCCACCCATTTGCTGGACATCGAGGCCTCCGTGCCTGCGCGATCCAGCGTCCGGGCGAGCGCTCACTTTTAATTGCAACACGCACAAAAAAGCCCACTGGCCGTATCGGCGCAGTGGGCTTTTTCACATCAGAATTGCGCCGATCAGCGCTTCCAGCACTCGGCGTAACGCGAGCAGACGTTGTACTGCGCATCCATTTTGGCCATACGGTCGAGATGGCGCATGACGGTTTCGCCCATGACCTCCTTGGACGACTGGAAGTAGTACGCGATCATGCCGGTTTCCATGTCGGCCTGCACCGCATTGCCACGCTTGCCGGAAGTACCATCGACGGCAGACCATTCTTTCAAGCGCTTGTCGTCGATGCTGCGCAGACGTTTGCGATACTCGTCGCTGGACCGGGTGATCGCCTCGCTGGAAATCGCGGAACCCTCAATGTTGAACGCGTCTAGATTCTGACGGTACAGAGTCCAGTAATCGTCTGGCAGTTCAAAGCCCATTTTCGCCTTGCGCTCGCTGACCAGCGAATCGAGTTTTTCCGGCGTAAACGTCGTCGCGGCGCGCGTCTTCGCGTCGGACTTCAACACCACGAAGAGGCTGCCATTGACGATGCGGTCGATCATGACCGTCCGCTCCGGCGTATCCGGCAGCAGCACTGGCGGCTTGGGAAAGATCGGGTTGCGCCCGGCACAGGCCGCCAGCCCCTCGCGTTTCATCGGGAGCGGCGTGCGTACGTCCTTGCCATCGATGCGCTGCACGCGCTGCATCAGCGTCGAACACTGGCGGCCCTTGAGGTCGAAGGTCAGCTCATATTCTGTATCGCGCTGAGGTTTGAAGCTGAAACCCGCCCCGCACACGGCATAACCAGTCTGGGTGTTGACCTTCAGGTACATTTCCTTGTCGGGCGGCAGTTTGATTTCCAGGTAGCTCTTGGCCTTTTCCGGGGGCGCCACACTCATGCCGACCCGGCGCGTGCTGTCGACGATAAACAGGTTGTTAAGCAAGCCGGTGGTCTGGCCATCGCAATGCTCTGCATCGTAGTAATCCACCGAGGCGTTATCGGTGCTGGCGACAAAGCGCAGCTTGGCGGCATCAGGTTCGGCCGAATCCTGATAGGTGCCCATCTGGGTGCAGCCCGACAGCAGGAGGCCCGACAGAACAGCACCGATAACAACGGGTGAACGGCGCAACAGCAAAGCGACAGACATGATCATCCTTGGGGAGAGGGGGCAAAAAAAATGGCGATGCTACTGAATTGCCATCATTGCGTCCATCCCCTTACGTCTGCGCGACTGTTGTCCTGATCGAGCGCGCAGAACTCAATCAATCATCATCCCGATCACGGTAGTAACGGCGACCATCGCGGCGATCATCGCGGTCATCCCAGCGCCGGTCGTGGTCGTAATTGCGGCCATGATCGCGGTCGTAATGCCGGCCATGGCGGTGGTCATCATCAAAATCCGCGACACAGCCGCCGAGCAATACGGCGGCGGTCACGGTCAGCAGCATCGTTGTTGCGCGCTTCATTCAACATTTCCCTAAAACCAAGGTCTTGACGACGGAATCGGCGACGCTGTCCGCGCCTTCAGAACGCGGTGCGCGCAGCCGCAGATACGACCGGGTAAACCGCCGTTGATTCAGTGGCCACTAGCGACCGTTTGTCGCCCCGCCCGCGCCGCCCGAACGGCGGCGAAATGCCACCTATACTCCTTGCAACCAAGCCCCACGCAATGGATCTGCGCCCTCAATAACAACAAGCAGAGGTGGACCATGGTCTGGCAGCAAATTTACGACCCGTTCGGCAACCCGGTGATCTCCACGCTCATGGCCGCCGTACCGGTGGTGGTGATGCTCGCGGCGCTGGCGTTTTTCCACGTCAAGGCGCATCTCGCGGCGTTATTGGCATTGGCTTCCGCCCTGCTGATATCTATTTTTGCCTTCGGCATGCCGGCGAGCATGGCCGGTTCTGCGGCGTTGTTCGGTGCGGCGAATGGCTTGCTGCCAATCGGCTGGATCGTCCTCAACATCATCTTTCTGCACCGTCTGACCACCGAGAACGGCTCGTTCAAAGTACTGCAGGATTCCCTCGCGCGGATCACCGATGACCGCCGTTTGCAGTTGCTGCTGATCGCGTTCTGTTTCGGTGCGTTTTTTGAAGGTGCGGCGGGTTTCGGCACGCCGGTAGCGGTGACCGGGGCGATCCTGATCGGGCTGGGGTTTTCGCCGTTGGCCGCGTCGGGTCTGGCGCTGATCGCCAATACCGCGCCGGTGGCATTCGGCGCACTCGGTACGCCGATCATCACGCTGGCCAAAGTCACCGGCCTGGATGAAATGGAGCTGTCGATGATGGTCGGTCGGCAGTTGCCGTTTTTCTCGGTGCTGGTGCCGTTCTGGTTGATCTGGGCCTTCGCCGGGTGGCGCAAGATGCTGGAGATCTGGCCGGCGATTCTGGTGGCCGGCGTCAGCTTCGCGATCCCGCAATTTCTCGTGTCGAACTACCACGGCCCAATGTTGGTGGACGTGATCGCCGCGCTGATTTCCATGGCCTGTCTGACGCTGTTTTTGAAGGTATGGAAACCGGCGACCATTCACACTTCGGCAGCGCTGTCAGGACGGGTCGACAATTCCAAAGTCGAGGAAGAAAAAGTCACTGCCAGCGCCGCGTTCAGCGATCAGGCGCGCCCGGCGGTGATGCGCGCGTGGATGCCGTGGATCATCCTCACCGTATTCGTGTTTGCCTGGGGCACTCAGGGCTTCAAGAATATGTTCGACACCCGCCCCGCCATTGATCCGGTAACCCACTCGGCCAAGCTCGACCCGCAGGGCAAGCCGCTGCGCGAAGCCAACCCGGTCTTCGCCCCGGCCGTGACTTTTACCACTTTGCACCTGCAAATCGAAAAAGTGCCGCCGGTGGTCGCGGCACCGAAAGCGGAAGAAGCGGTGTACAAATTCACTTGGCTGACCGCCACCGGCAGCGGGATTCTGCTGGCGGCGATTGTCGGTGGTTTGCTGATGGGCTATTCGATCCCGCAACTGATCAAGCAATACCTGCGCACGTTGTGGGTGGTGCGGTTTTCGTTGATCACCATTGCGGCGATGCTGGCGCTAGGGTTTCTCACACGCTACTCGGGACTCGACGCGACCATGGGCCTGGCGTTTGCCGCGACGGGGATTTTCTATCCGATGTTCGGCACGTTGCTCGGTTGGCTGGGCGTCGCGCTGACCGGTTCTGATACCGCATCGAACGTACTGTTTGGCGGCTTGCAGCGGGTGACGTCGGAACAGCTCGGGATCAGTCCGATCCTGATGGCGGCGGCGAACAGCTCCGGCGGGGTGATGGGCAAAATGGTCGATGCGCAATCGATCGTGGTCGCCTCTACCGCGACCCGCTGGTACGGGCATGAGGGCGAGATTCTGCGCTACGTGTTCTTCCACTCGATTGTGCTGGCAATTCTTGTCGGCGGGCTGGTGACGTTGCAGGCGTATGTGGCGCCGTTTACGCATATGGTGGTTGGCTCGCATTAGCCAGGTACACCCCATTCCCCTGTGGGAGCGAGCTTGCTCGCGAAGGCGTCCGTTCAGTCAGTGAAGAGGTGGAATGTGCAGGCCTCTTCGCGAGCAAGCTCGCTCCCACAGGTTTCACGTTGTGAATGAAATGGTGGTTACCACACAGATCCCTGTAGGAGTGAGCCTGCTCGCGATAGCGGTGTGTCAGTCGCCACATTGCTCACTGGTCTATCGCTATCGCGAGCAGGCTCACTCCTACAGTGGATCTGTGTTGGCCAAGCGATTGATGAGCCACACGCATAACTCTATAGCGCAAATCCGCAAAAACCTTTTCCTCTTTCCGGCAGTCACTGCTTTACGAGACCGGCGATGACGCTGGCTGCCCGCTTGGGCCATCTACGATCCTGCTGCCCTGATGAAGAGAGAAAAGGAATCGAACCATGACGATTTCCCGACGCGGATTTCTGATCCTCGGCGCCGTGACCGCCACCGCGTTCGCGATGCCGCCGTTTATCAGCCTCAAGGCCTACGCGGCCAATCTGGAGCAACCGGCCATGAGCAAAGTGACGATCAATGTCAACGGCAAGCCGCGTGCGCTTGATGTCGACACCCGCACCACCCTGCTCGATGCCTTGCGCGAGCACTTGCACCTGAGCGGCACCAAAAAAGGCTGCGACCACGGCCAGTGCGGCGCCTGCACGGTGATCGCCGATGGTCGACGCATCAACGCTTGCCTGACCCTGGCGGTGATGCACGAAGGCAGCGAGATCACCACCATCGAAGGCCTCGGCATGCCCGACAATCTGCACCCGATGCAGGCCGCATTCATCAAGCACGACGGCTATCAGTGCGGCTATTGCACACCGGGGCAGATCTGCTCGGCGGTGTCAGTGATCAAGGAAATCTGCGACGGCATTCCCAGCCACGTCAGTGAGAGCCTCACCGAGGCGCCGCAGTTGATCGCCAGAGAGTTTCAGGAACGCATGAGCGGCAATATCTGCCGCTGCGGTGCGTACTCGAACATCATCGAAGCCATCACCGAAGTCGCGGAGGTACCGGCATGAGACCGTTCAATTACAGCCGCGCCGACTCCCCCGCCGCTGCCGCTGCGCAAGCCGCACAGGTCGAAGGCGCACGCTTCATCGCTGGCGGCACCAACCTGCTGGACTTGATGAAACTCGACATCGAAACCCCGCTGCACCTGATCGACGTCAACCACCTCGGCCTGGATCAGATCGAAGCCACACCCGAGGGCGGCTTGCGCATCGGCGCGCTGGTGCGCAACACCGATCTGGCGGCCGATATGCGCGTGCGGAAAGACTACGCCCTGCTCTCGCGCGCCTTGCTCGCCGGGGCGTCCGGGCAGTTACGAAACATGGCGACCACTGCCGGCAACCTGCTGCAACGCACGCGCTGCCCGTATTTCTACGACACCCATCAGGCTTGCAACAAACGCAATCCCGGCAGCGGCTGCGCGGCGATTGGCGGGGTCAGTCGGCAACTGGGCATCATCGGCGTCAGCGACGCCTGCATCGCTACGCACCCGAGTGACATGGCGATTGCCATGCGTGCTCTCGATGCGCAGATTGAAACGGTGAAACCCGACGGCAGCACCCGCAGCATCGCCATGGCCGACTTTCACCAGTTACCCGGTACCACGCCGAACATCGAAACCAGCCTGATGCCCGGCGAGTTCATCACCTCGGTGACACTGCCCGCACCGCTCGGCGGCACCCACATCTATCACAAGGTGCGTGATCGCTCCTCTTACGCATTTGCGTTGGTATCGGTCGGTCTGATTCTGCAACAGGACGGCAGCGGCCGCGTGGCGGTCGGCGGTATCGCGCCGAAACCATGGCGAATTGAAGAGGCCGAAGCGCTGCTGCCAAAAGGCGCCAAAGCCGTCAGCGAACGCCTGCTCGACGGCGCCACGCCGACTCACGACAACCAGTTCAAACTGACCCTGGTCGAGCGCACGCTCGGCTCGGTGTTGGCGCAAGCGAGGGATGAAGCATGAAATTCGACACGCCCGCCACCACCAACCCGATCGACCAGTTGAAGGTCATCGGCCAACCCACCGAGCGCATCGAAGGCCCGTTGAAAACCAGCGGCCAGGCGCCATACGCCTATGAGCAGCATGAGGCGGTGGCCAATCAGGCTTACGGCTTTATGGTCGGCTCGGCCATCGCCAAGGGCCGCATCAACAATATCGACCTCGAAGCAGCGAAAGCCGCGCCTGGTGTACTGGCCATCGTCACCGCCGCCAACGCCGGCAAACTCGGCAAGGGCAAATACAACGCTGCCCATTTGTTGGCCGGGCCGGAGATTCAGCACTACCACCAGGCTGTCGCGCTGGTGGTGGCCGAGACGTTCGAGCAGGCCCGCGCGGCTGCGCAAATGGTCAAAGTCGATTACGTCGCTACCAAAGGCGAGTTCGATCTGGCCAGCGTGCGCGATAAAGGCGTCGAGCCAAAAGAGGAGTTGCCCGACGTCAGCCACGGTGATTTCGCCAAGGCGTTCGCCGCTGCGCCGGTGCAATTCGACCAGACCTACACCTCGCCGGATCAGTCCCACGCGATGATGGAACCGCACGCCACATTAGCAGCTTGGAAAGGCGATCAACTGACCCTGTGGACGTCGAACCAGATGATTGCCTGGAGCGTCGGCGACATCGCCACTACCCTCGGTTTGCCGAAAGAAAAAGTCCGGCTGATGTCGCCCTACATTGGCGGCGGTTTCGGCGGCAAACTGTTTGTGCGCGCCGATGCAATTCTTGCCGCCCTCGGTGCACGGATGGCCGGCAGACCGGTAAAAGTCGCCCTCGCCCGCCCGCAGATCGCTAACAACACCACCCACCGCCCGGCGACGATTCAGCGCATTCGTATGGGCGCGACGGCGGACGGCAAACTCACCGCGATCGCTCACGAAGGCTGGTCGGGCAATCTGGCGGAAGGCAAAGTCGAAGTCGCTGCGCAGCCGAGTCAGTTGTTATACGCCGCTGAAAATCGACGGGTGAGCATGCGTCTCGCGCCGCTGGATCTGCCCGAAGGCAACGCGATGCGTGCGCCCGGTGAAACCCCGGGGCTGATGGTGCTGGAAATCGCCATGGACGAAATGGCCGAACAGCTCAAGCTTGATCCGGTGCAGTTCCGCATTATCAATGACACTCAGGTCGATCCAGTAAAAACCGAACGACCGTTTTCGCAGCGGCGCCTGATCGAATGCCTGCAGACCGGCGCCGAGAAATTCGGCTGGAACCAGCGCAATGCGCAGCCGGGTACACGTCGCGAAGGTCGCTGGCTGATCGGCATGGGTGTGGCCGCCGCGATCCGCAACAACCTGCTGGTCAAGTCGGGCGCGCGGGTGCGGCTGGAGCGCGATGGCAAGGTCACGGTGGAAACCGACATGACCGATATCGGCACCGGCAGCTACACGATCATTGCGCAGACGGCGGCCGAGATGATGGGCGTCGGGTTGAAGGATGTCACTGTGCATCTGGGCGATTCGAGCTTCCCGGTGTCGGCAGGTTCCGGCGGGCAATTCGGCGCCAACTGCTCGACCGCCGGGGTGTATGCCGCGTGCATGAAACTGCGTGAGGCGGTGGCTGGCAAACTGGGCATGGCGGCGGATCAGGCGGAGTTTGTCGACGGTCAGGTGCGGCTCGGCGACAAGAGCGTGCCGATGCGCAACGCTGCGCAGGACGGCGTTGTGGTGGCTGAGGACAGCATCGAATTTGCCGACCTGGCCGAGAAGTATCAGCAGTCGACCTTTGGTGCGCATTTCGTTGAGGTCGCGGTGGATGCGGCGACCGGGGAAGTGCGTGTGCGCCGCATGTTGGCGGTGTGCGCGGCCGGGCGGATTCTCAACCCGACAGCCGCGCGCAGTCAGGTGATCGGCGCGATGACCATGGGCGTCGGTGCGGCGTTGATGGAGGAGTTGGCGGTGGACAAGACGCTGGGGTTTTTCGTCAATCATGATCTGGCCGGGTATGAGGTGCCGGTGCATGCCGACATACCGCATCAGGAGGTGATTTTCCTTGATGAGACTGATCCGGTTTCCTCGCCGATGAAGGCCAAGGGTGTTGGTGAACTGGGGATTTGCGGGGTTAGTGCGGCGGTGGCGAATGCGATTTACAACGCCACGGGGGCGCGGGTGCGGGAGTATCCGGTTACCCTCGATAAAATCCTTTCTTCACTGCCGGAGATGATCTGAACGCCTGAAAAGAGCCCCTCACCCTAGCCCTCTCCCAGAGGGAGAGGGGACCGATCCGGGGATATTCAGAAGCTGCACCGACTTGAACGTCCTGCTGTGAATCCATAGTCGACACAGCACTTTCAGGTCGATGGATGACGCAAGGCACCTCGGTCAGCCCCCTCTCCCTCCGGGAGAGGGCTGGGGTGAGGGAAGCGCTTCACTCGGAACGCGGATACTGCTCATCACTCACCTGCTCCATCCAATCCACCACCTTGCCATCCAGCACTTCAGCAATAGCGATATGGGTCATCGCCGTGGTCGCAGCCGCCCCATGCCAATGCTTGGCCCCCGGCGCAATCCACACGGTATCCCCGGGACGAATCCTACGAACCGGCTGCCCCCACTCCTGCACAAAACCGGAACCGGCGGTGACGATCAAGGTCTGTCCCAACGGATGTGTATGCCAAGCGGTACGCGCGCCCGGCTCAAACGTCACCGTCGCACCACTGACCCGCGCCGCTTCGGTGCCTTTGAACGGCCCATCGACGCGCACAATGCCAGTGAACCAATCCACCGGACCTCTGGCCGAAGCTTGTGAGCCATTGGGTGTCACGGTCACGCGGGGAATGTCATTGGCCTGCACCTCACCCGCCAACAGGGAAAGGGTCAAGGCAGAAGCGGCAATCGGGTTCATAGCGGTTCCTCCAGATAAACAATGCCACCACTTTACCGACGTCAACTCTTCAGATAATCGACTAGAATTCGAAAAAACTTATGCAGGACACTCATCAATGCTTCGGGAAAACGCCACCGACCTGCTCGCCTTCCTCGCCGTAGCCCGTGAGCGCAGTTTTACCAAGGCAGCGGCCAAGCTCGGCGTTTCGCAATCGGCGCTGAGTCACACGATTCGCGCACTTGAAGCGCGTTTGGGCCTGCGCCTGCTGACCCGCACCACGCGCAGCGTCTCACCCACCGAAGCCGGCGAACACTTGTTGCAAACCATCGGCCCACGCTTCGAAGAAATCGAACTGGAACTGGCGGCGCTGAGCAACCTGCGCGACACCCCGGCAGGCAAGATCCGTCTCAACGCCACCGACCATTCGCTGGACTGGCTGCTGCGCCCGGTGCTCAAGGAATTTCTGCCCAAGTACCCGGACATCAGCGTCGAGGTGAGCTGTGACTATGGTTTCGTCGACATCGCCGGCCAGGGTTTCGACGCTGGCGTGCGCTTGGGCGAGGACGTCGCGCAAGGCATGATCGCCACCCGCATCGGCCCCGACATGCGCATGGCGGTGGTCGGCTCACCCGCCTATTTCGCCAAACGCACCCCGCCGCAAACACCACGCGATCTGACCGAGCACGCCTGCAACAACCTGCGCCTGCCCACCAACGGCGGGCTGTACAGTTGGGAATTCGAGAAGGATGGCGAAAGCCTGAAAGTGCGGGTCTCCGGACAGGTCATCCTGAACGGCGTCTACCCGTTGCTTGACGCGGCGCTGGACGGTTTTGGCCTGAGCTACATCCCGGAAAACATCGTCGCGCCGTATCTGGCCGACGGCCGTTTACTGCAAGTGCTGGAAGACTGGTGCCCGACGTTTGCCGGTTACCACCTCTACTACCCGAGCCGACGCCAGGCGGCGCCGGCGTTTGCATTGTTGCTGGAGGCGTTGCGCTATCGCGGTTAAGCGCCGTCTACGAGATCGATTATCCCGCTGCTAACGCAATCAACTGATGCCGTTGCGCATCGGTGAGCATCGGCCCGAACCCGGCCTTGGCGTTATCGGCCATATAGCGCGGATTGCCCGTGCCCGGGATCACGCAAGTCACCGCCGAATGCGAGAGCAGAAACTTCAACGCCAATTGTGCCCAGCTGTTGACCTGCACATCCGACACCCACCCCGGCAACGGTTTGCCTTTGAGACGCGCGAGCAGACCGCCGCCACCGAACGGCCGATTACAGATCACCGCGACGCCGCGTTCGCGGCACAAAGGCAAAATACGTTTCTCCACGCCTCGGTCATCGAGGGCGTAATTGATTTGCAGAAAATCCAGGGGCTCGGCCTTCAGCACCGCTTCGACTTCTTCGTAGGCCGAGGGTGTGTAATGGGTGATGCCGATGTAACGGATGCGCCCCTGGGCTTTCCATTCACGCAGGGTCGGCAGGTGGGTTTGCCAGTCGAGCAGGTTGTGGATCTGCATCAGGTCGATGCGTTCGGTGCGCAGCAGGCTGAACGACTGCTCCATCTGCGCGATGCCTTCCTTGCGCCCGCGCGTCCACACCTTGGTCGCCAGAAACGCCGGCGAACGCGGTTCGTGGATCGATAGCAGTTCGCCGGTGGTCTGTTCGGCGCGGCCATACATCGGTGAACTGTCAATCAGCGTGCCGCCCTTTTTGAACAGCTCATCGAGCACCGCCGGCAATTGCCGGTAGGCCGGGTCGCCGGGGCCGACGTCGAAACCGCGATAAGTACCAAGGCCAACGATGGGCAGCGACTCGGTGCTGGATGGGATGACACGGGTCTGCATGGCGTGGCTTCCGGTGGTCGCGGACGTGGTGGTTGTGGCCAACGCCCGATCAAAGGTGAAGACCGCCGAAACCCCGGCAGCCAGCGTGAGCAATCGGCGACGGGAGTAACCCTCAGTGTGGCTCATGCTGGTTCCCCTGCTGCGTGGATCTGCTGCATGTTGTGTGTGTGTGCGAGCGGCCCGGTGGCAGGGCTGAACTACACTGCGACAGCAGTCCTTCACACACCGTTAAAAGTAGCCGAATGTCCCGAACCCTGATGTCACTCGTCGCATTGATCGTTGCCGTGTACCTGGTGCTGTGTGCGGCACTGTTCTTTTTTCAGCGCTCGCTGATCTATTTTCCGCAGCCCAATACCGTCGGCGGCAGCGACTCACAACTGATCCTGTCTATACCGGACGCGCGGGTTTCAGTGATCACCCGCGAGCGCGTCGGGCCACGGGCGCTGATCTATTTCGGCGGCAATGCCGAGGACGTGTCGCGCAATCTGCCGGAGTTTGCCGAGGCGTTTCCCGATTACGCAGTGTATTTGCTCAACTACCGCGGTTTCGGTGGCAGCGGTGGCTCACCCTCAGAAGAAGCGATTGCCGAGGATGCGCTGGCGCTGTTTGATCAGGTCTACGCCAGTCATCCGCAGGTGGCCGTGGTCGGGCGCAGCCTCGGTTCCGGCGTGGCCGTGCGTCTTGCCAGTCAACGGCCGGTGCAACAGCTGATTCTGGTGACGCCTTACAACAGCCTCGAAGAAATCGCGGCACGGCAATATCCGTGGGTGCCGGTGCAGTGGTTGCTCAAGGACCGATTCGAATCCGGCAAGTACGCCGCGCATATCCGCGTGCCGACGTTGTTGCTCGCGGCCAGTGATGACGAGGTGATTCCGCGCGCCAGCACCCAGCGTTTGCTGGAGAATTTCCCGCAAGGCGTGGCGGTGCTCCGGGTGGTGCCGGATTCGGGGCATAACTCGATCTCGGATCGTGCGCAGTATTTGCAGTGGATGGGGGATGTGTTGAATCGGTGATAGTGGTCTGCCTGTGTCTTTTGTATTGTTTTCAGTGACGCCATCGCGAGCAGGCTCACTCCTACATTTGGAATGCGTTCCCTGTAGGAGTGAGCCTGCTCGCGATAGCGTCATCCGGCGCAACATAGCGCTCTGTTTGATTCCACTGTTCGTCGCTTCGCCGTAAAGCCTTCACCGCCCCTTGAACCAAGTCCAAAAAGCCCAGTCCTACTCGCGCCGCTTTCTGCGGTTCACTCAACTTTTGCGCTGTCCTCTTTCAGAGCTGCCCGTCTCATGCGCCACGCCGTTCGTTCGTCTCGCTTCGTTTCGCTGTGCCTGCTGATCCTTTCGCCGCTGTTCGCGGAAACCGCCCATGCCGGTGCCGAGCGGCAACTGGTGGCTGCCATCAACGACTATCGTGCCCATCCGCAGCGCTGTGATCGGCGCCCGACGCAGCGTCTGGCGCCGTTGGCACTGAAGTCGAACCTGGCCTTGCCGATCGGTTATCGCTATGCCGGTGGCATGCGTGAAGCGCTGAAGTCGTCCGGGTATTCAGCCGTCGCGGTGCGCAGTATTCGTGTGGTCGGGGCCGAGGACGCCGAAGAGGCTTTCGACCTGCTGCAAGACGAGCACTGCGCCGCGCTGCTGGATGCGAGCTACGCCGACATCGGCGTCAGTCGGTCGCGTAATGAATGGCAAGTGGTGTTGGCGCAACCGGTGCTCGACAGCCGTGTCGGCGATAACCGCAGCGTCGGCAAGGCCTTGCTCGCGGAGGTAAACGCCGCGCGCGCCCAGCCACGGATGTGCGGACGCCAGCGCTTCGCCGCCGCCCGGCCGTTGAGCTGGAACGCAGCACTGGGCGCCGCCGCGCAGGGGCACAGCAAAGCCATGGCTTACGGCAATTACTTCGCCCACCGTGATCCGGACGGCGACCTGCCTGCCGATCGCGCCCGCGCAGCCGGCTATCGCGGTCGGCAAATCGGTGAAAACATTGCCGCCGGACAGAGTTCACCGGGCAAAGCCATGGCCGGATGGCTGGCCAGCCCCGGACATTGCGCCAATCTGATGAATCCGATGTTTACTCAGGTCGGCGCCGGGTTTGCCAGTGAGGCGCGCAGTGATGAAGGGGTTTACTGGACGATGGTGTTTGGTGCGCAGTGACTGCCAGCGTCCAGTGCCAATTTCAACAGTTCCTTGCGCAGCATTGACGGCGCACGAACGTGGTGATTTTCATGGGCCGGCAACATCGCGCAGGTTTATGACATTTGGGTAACAGGAAAAGATCGCAGCCTCGTTTCACTCGACAGCGCCTACAAGGCTGCGATCTTTTGATCTTCAAGCGGCGCGCTGCCCTCCCGCGACCATCGCCGAAGCCGCCAGCATCGCCCGCAACAACACCGCACACCCCGCCGCCAGATCATCCGGCGCGGCGTTTTCGATTTCGTTGTGGCTGATGCCGCCTTCGCACGGCACGAAGATCATCCCGGCCGGGCCGAGTTCGGCGAGGAAAATCGCGTCATGCCCGGCGCCGCTGACGATGTCCATGTGCGACAGGCCCAGCCCTTTCGCCGCGCCGCGCACGGCTTCCACACAACCTTTTTCGAAGTACAGCGGCGGGAAGTCCGCTGTCGGCGTCAGTTCATAAGTCAGACCGTGTTCTTCGCAGGTGGCGTCGATGACTTGCTTTACTTCAGCGATCATCGAGTCCAGACGCGCCGGTTCCAGATGACGGAAGTCGAGGGTCATGCGCACTTCGCCGGGAATGACGTTGCGCGAACCGGGGTAGGCCTGCAAACAACCGACGGTGCCGCAGGCGTGGGGTTGATGACCGAGGGCGGCGCGGTTGACCGCACCGACGATCACCGAGGCGCCGACCAGCGCGTCTTTACGCAGGTGCATCGGCGTTGGACCGGCGTGGGCCTCGACGCCGCGCAGCTTGAGGTCGAACCACTTCTGCCCCAACGCGCCCAACACGACGCCGATGGTTTTCTGTTCGTCTTCAAGGATCGGGCCTTGTTCGATGTGCGCCTCGAAATAGGCACCGACTTTATGCCCGCTGACTTTACGCGGACCGGCATAGCCAATGGCGTTCAGCGCTTCACCGACGGTGACGCCGTCGGCATCGACTTTGGCGAGGGTTTCTTCGAGGGTGAATTTCTCGGCGAACACGCCCGAGCCCATCATGCACGGAGCGAAGCGCGAGCCTTCTTCGTTGGTCCAGACCACCACTTCCAGCGGCGCTTCGGTTTCCACTTTGAGGTCGTTGAGGGTGCGCAGAACTTCGACGCCGGCGAGCACGCCGAAGCAGCCGTCGAACTTGCCGCCGGTGGGTTGGGTGTCAATGTGGCTGCCGGTCATCACCGGTGGCAAATCGGGATTGCGCCCGGGGCGCCGGGCAAAAATGTTGCCGACGGCATCGATGGTGACGCTGCACCCGGCGTCCTTGCACCATTGCACGAAGAGGTCGCGGGCCTGGCGGTCGAGGTCAGTGAGGGCCAGGCGACAGACCCCGCCCTTGACCGTCGCGCCGAGTTTGGCCAGTTCCATGAGCGACGCCCACAGGCGGTCGCGGTTGATGTGCTGATGGGTCGATTGCAGAACGTCTACGGCTGCGTTCATGGGGATCTCCTCAGGCTGCTGTTCTTATGGATTTCTTCAAATACATCTCTGCCGTAAGTGAGGCCGCCTTCGCGAGCAAGCTCGCTCCCACATTTGGAATGCGTACACATGTGGGAGCGAGCTTGCTCGCGAAGAGGCCTGCATTCACACCGCAGATTTCACTACTGACGGACTAGCGCGCATCACGCACAACCCGTAATAAATAATCCCGCCCAGCGCCGAGCCGGTGAACCAGCCATAGCTGTAGAACCAGCTGAACGCATCGCTGCCCAGCGACATCACGGTCAACACCACCGGTACGCCAAAGGCAACAAAACCGGCCCAGTTCCACGCCGGATAGACGTCGTCGCGGTACAGCCCGGCGAGGTCCAGTTGCTGTTTCTTGATCAGAAAATAGTCCACCACCATGATCCCGGCGATCGGTCCGAGCAGGCTTGAATAACCGAGCAGCCAATTGGAATAGACACTTTCCAGACTGACCTCGGAAACGATCCAGCCAAGTTTTTTCAGCAGTTCATGACCCATCAGCAACAGCCCGACCAACCCGGTCAGCAACACCGCTTTGGTGCGGTTGATCACCTTCGGCGCGATGTTCTGAAAGTCGTTGGTTGGCGAAACGATGTTCGCGGCAGTGTTGGTCGATAGCGTGGCGATGATGATCAGTGCCATCGCCACCGCGACCCACACCGGGCTTTGGATATGGCCGATCAGCGTGACCGGATCAGAGACAGTCACACCGACCAGTTTCACCGACGCGGCAGTCATCACCACACCCAGCGCGGCGAACAGGAACATGGTCAACGGCAGGCCGATGATCTGCCCGAGGATCTGATCCTTTTGGCTCTTGGCGTATCGACTGAAATCAGGAATGTTCAGCGATAAAGTCGCCCAGAAGCCGACCATCGCCGTCAACCCGGCGGCAAAATAACCGTACACGCTCGCGCCTTCCGGGCGTTTGGCCGGGATCGCCATCAATTCGCTCATCGACACATTAGGCATCGCCCACACCAGCAGACCGATACCGACCGCCACCAGCAACGGCGCCGACAACGTTTCCAGCCACTTGATCGACTCGGCACCACGAATCACCACCCACAGATTCAGCGCCCAGAAGATCATGAAACCGATCACCTCGCCCGTGCCGCCGAGGGATTTCCAGCCCTCGAACACTGAGCCGAGAAACAGGTGAATCGCCAACCCGCCAAACATCGTCTGAATGCCGAACCAGCCACACGCCACCAGCGCGCGGATCAGACACGGCACGTTGGAGCCGAGAATGCCGAACGATGAGCGCAGCAACACCGGAAACGGGATGCCGTACTTGGTGCCGGGGAAAGCGTTAAGTGTCAGCGGAATCAGCACGATGATGTTGGCGAACAGAATCGCCAGCAGCGCTTCACCGACGCTCAAGCCGAAGTACGCCGTGAGCACGCCACCGAGGGTATAAGTCGGCACACAGATCGACATGCCGACCCACAGCGCGGTGATGTGCCATTTGTTCCAGGTACGTTCGCGCACCTTGGTCGGTGCCATGTCGTGGTTGTAACGGGGACTGTCGAGGACGTCGCTGCCGGCTTCAAGCTCGTACAAGCCGTCGCGCTCGGTCACTTGCGATCTGATCTGTTGCATGGCCGCTCCACTGTTCTTCTGATTATTTTTTTGCTCATCAGGCGGCTTGCACACGAGTGCGCGAGCCGGACGATGGCCGGAGGAACTGACAACTTTCGTGCACCGGCCATGGTGTCAGCGGCGGCATCAATAAACGTGCCGGGTGCCCCGCTTACGCATCGGGCGGTGTTTCAAACGCTTTGCAACTTTCTGATATTCATCAGTTTTAATTATTCACCGAAGGAGTTCGCGGAAACTTGTCTGGGTGCTCAGGCTAAACACCTGGCAAGTTGTCCGAACAGACAGGACTCAATCTGGTGCACTGCATTTATTTTCATCGTGAGCGAGCAACCGCAGCTCAACTTCAAGCGGCTGATTTCACATAGGAAATCTTGCTCATATTTCCATCCTGTCAAGTGCGTCAAAATGGTGAACAGCCTCACCATTTTGGTGATCTACATTTTTTATCGTTATTTTTCATACACTTAAAGCAGTCATTAGCTTATAAAAAATAATCTTGATCTATTGCAAATCTGCGACTAGTTTCTATTCCTGACAGCGCTGACAGGAATACGTCCTTCATCGCCGTACATCAATAAAACATCTAGAACCGACACAAGTCGGTCATGCCTGCGAGGAACTCGGAATGTCTCTGTTGATCCGTGGCGCCACCGTTGTTACCCATGATGAAAGTTATCGCGCCGACGTCTATTGCGCCGACGGCGTGATCAAAGCCATCGGTGAAAACCTTGATGTTCCCGCCGGCGCCGAAGTCCTCGACGGCAGCGGCCAATACTTGATGCCTGGCGGCATCGATCCGCACACGCACATGCAACTCCCCTTCATGGGCACTGTGGCCAGTGAGGATTTCTATAGCGGCACGGCGGCAGGTCTGGCCGGCGGCACCACATCGATCATCGACTTTGTGATTCCCAATCCGCAGCAGTCGCTGATGGAAGCCTTTCATCAGTGGCGCGGCTGGGCGGAAAAATCGGCTTCCGACTATGGCTTCCACGTTGCGATCACTTGGTGGAGCGAGCAGGTGCGTGAGGAAATGGCCGAGCTGGTCAGCCATCACGGGATCAACAGCTTCAAGCATTTCATGGCTTACAAGAACGCAATCATGGCCGCCGACGATACGCTGGTGGCGAGTTTCGAGCGCTGCCTGGAACTCGGCGCGGTGCCGACTGTGCACGCGGAAAACGGTGAGCTGGTTTATCACTTGCAACGCAAGTTGATGGCCCAGGGCATCACCGGGCCGGAGGCGCATCCACTGTCGCGGCCGTCGCAGGTTGAAGGTGAAGCGGCGAGTCGGGCGATTCGTATTGCTGAAACCATCGGCACGCCGTTGTATCTGGTGCACGTTTCGACCAAGGAAGCCCTCGACGAAATCACCTATGCGCGCAGCAAGGGCCAACCGGTGTATGGCGAAGTCCTCGCCGGGCATTTGCTGCTCGACGACAGCGTCTATCAACACCCGGACTGGCAGACCGCTGCCGGTTACGTGATGAGCCCGCCGTTCCGTCCGCGCGGCCATCAGGAGGCGCTTTGGCACGGACTGCAAAACGGCAATCTGCACACCACCGCGACTGACCATTGCTGCTTCTGCGCCGAACAGAAAGCCGCCGGCCGCGATGATTTCAGCAAGATCCCCAACGGCACCGCCGGTATCGAAGATCGCATGGCGGTGTTGTGGGACGAGGGTGTCAACAGTGGTCGTTTGTCGATGCAGGATTTCGTTGCCCTCACCTCCACCAACACCGCGAAGATCTTCAATCTCTATCCGCGCAAAGGTGCGATTCGCGTCGGCGCCGATGCCGATCTGGTGCTGTGGGATCCGCAAGGCACCCGCACCATTTCCGCCAAGACCCACCATCAGCAGGTGGACTTCAACATCTTCGAAGGCAAGACCGTGCGCGGCGTGCCGAGCCATACCGTCAGCCAGGGCCGGGTGGTCTGGGCCGACGGCGACCTGCGTGCGGAGCGTGGCGCCGGGCGGTACATCGAACGGCCGGCGTACCCGGCGGTGTTTGATTTGCTGAGCAAGCGGGCTGAGCAACGTAAGCCAGTCGCTGTGAAACGCTGAAATCCAGGCCTTCGGCCTTCGCGAGCAAGCTCGCTCCCACAGGGGAATGCATTCCAAATGTGGGAGCGAGCTTGCTCGCGAAGAGGCCATCCCGAACGCCACAAAAACCACTGCCCATCAGAGGCAGAGAACCTCAATAACCGTGAGGCACAAAACCGTGATCGAGACCCTGAACCATCTCCCCCACCCGCACGAAAGCGCGGCCGCCCTCGCCGGGCATTTCACCGATCTGGCGCCGCCGCTCAATGACCGGCAGGCGCATCTGGAAGCCTCGCGCTGCCTGTATTGCTACGACGCGCCGTGCGTCAATGCGTGCCCCAGCGAGATCGACATCCCGTCGTTCATCCGCAACATTCATCAGGACAACGTGCCCGGTGCGGCGCAGAAAATCCTCTCAGCGAACATCCTCGGCGGCAGTTGCGCGCGGGTCTGTCCAACCGAGATCCTTTGCCAACAAGCCTGCGTGCGCAACAACGCTCAGGAATGCGCGCCGGTACTGATCGGCCTGCTGCAACGCTACGCCGTGGACAATGCGCACTTCAGCGAACATCCGTTCCAGCGCGCCGCAGCGACCGGCAAACGCATCGCCGTGGTCGGTGCCGGGCCGGCCGGTTTGTCCTGTGCGCATCGCAGCGCCATGCACGGTCATGACGTGGTGATTTTCGAAGCGCGGGAGAAGGCTGGCGGCCTCAATGAATACGGAATCGCCAAGTACAAACTGGTCGACGACTACGCGCAGAAGGAACTGGATTTCCTTCTGCAGATCGGCGGCATCGAGATTCGTCACGGGCAGAAACTCGGCGAGAATCTGACGCTGAGTGAACTGCATCAGCAGTTCGACGCGGTGTTCCTCGGCCTCGGCCTCAGCGCCAGCAAGCAACTCGGCCTGCCTCACGAAGATGCTCCGGGCCTGCTCGCTGCCACCGACTACATTCGCGAATTGCGCCAGGCCGATGACCTCACGCAATTGCCATTGGCCGAACGCTGCATCGTCCTTGGCGCCGGTAACACCGCGATCGACATGGCCGTGCAAATGGCTCGCCTCGGGGCTCGCGACGTCAATCTGGTGTATCGCCGGGGCGCTGCCGACATGGGCGCCACCGGCCATGAGCAAGACATCGCCAAAGCCAATCAGGTGCGCCTGCTGACCTGGGCACAACCGGAAGAGGTGCTGCTCGACGCTCAGGGCCAGGTGCGCGGCATGCGTTTCGCCCGCACCGATCTGGTCGACGGTCGCCTGCAAACCACCGGCGAGACCTTCGAGCTGGCCGCTGACGCGATCTTCAAAGCCATAGGTCAGGCCTTCGACGGCGGCGCCCTCGCCGACCCGTTGGCCCGTGAACTCAAGCGTCAGGGCGAACGCATCTACGTCGATGAGAACCTGCGCACCAGCATCCCCGGCGTGTATGCCGGCGGCGACTGCACCAGCCTCGATCAGGACCTCACCGTGCAAGCCGTGCAGCACGGCAAACGCGCCGCCGAGGCGATCAATGCTCAACTGATGCTTAACGTGGAGGCTGCGTAAATGGCCGATCTGTCGATTGTCTTCGCTGGCATCAAAGCGCCGAATCCGTTCTGGCTGGCCTCTGCGCCACCGACCGACAAAGCCTACAACGTGGTCCGCGCCTTCGAAGCGGGCTGGGGTGGCGTGGTCTGGAAAACCCTCGGTGAGGATCCGGCGGCGGTCAACGTGTCGTCGCGTTACTCCGCGCATTACGGCAACAACCGTGAAGTGCTGGGCATTAACAATATCGAGTTGATCACCGACCGTTCGCTGGAGATCAACCTGCGCGAAATCACTCAGGTGAAGAAGGACTGGCCGGACCGCGCGCTGATCGTTTCGCTGATGGTGCCGTGCGTGGAGGAATCGTGGAAACACATCCTGCCGCTGGTGGAAGCCACCGGCGCTGACGGTATCGAGCTGAATTTCGGCTGCCCGCACGGCATGCCTGAACGCGGTATGGGTGCGGCGGTCGGTCAGGTGCCGGAATATGTCGAGCAAGTCACGCGCTGGTGCAAGACCTATTGCTCGCTGCCGGTGATCGTCAAGCTGACGCCGAACATCACCGACATCCGCGTCGCCGCCCGCGCAGCGCATCGCGGTGGTGCGGACGCGGTGTCGCTGATCAATACGATCAACTCGATCACCAGCGTCGACCTGGAACACATGGTTGCCCTGCCCACCGTCGGCAGCAAAAGCACCCATGGCGGTTATTGCGGTTCGGCGGTGAAGCCGATTGCGCTGAACATGGTCGCCGAAATCGCCCGCGATCCGCAGACCCAGGGCTTGCCGATCTGCGGGATTGGCGGCATTGGCAGTTGGCGTGATGCAGCGGAATTCATGGCGCTGGGCAGCGGCGCGGTGCAGGTGTGCACGGCGGCGATGTTGCATGGCTTCCGCATTGTCGAGGAGATGAAGGACGGTTTGTCGCGATGGATGGACAGTCAGGGTTACGCCAGCATCGCCGAGTTTTCCGGGCGCGCGGTGGGCAACACCACGGACTGGAAGTACCTCGACATCAACTATCAGGTGATCGCGAAGATTGATCAGGACGCGTGCATTGGGTGCGGGCGCTGCCACATTGCTTGCGAGGACACTTCACACCAGGCGATCAGCAGTCTCAAACAGGCGGACGGGACGCATAAATATGAAGTAATCGATGAGGAGTGTGTGGGTTGTAACTTGTGCCAGATCACTTGCCCGGTGGCCGATTGCATCGAGATGGTGCCGATGGAGACGGGCAAGCCGTTTCTGGACTGGAATCATGATCCGCGCAATCCGTATCACGTTGCGGTCTAGCCCCTCACCCTAACCCTCTCCCAAAGGGAGAGGGGACTGATTGGGGGATGCTTCAGAAATCCACCGACGTGAACGATTTGCTTTGAATCCATAATCGATGCATGCACAAGCACGAACTGCTTTGAATCCATATTCGACTGGATTTTTCAGGTCGATGTAACCCGCGAGACACCTCGGTCGGCCCCCTCTCCCTCTGGGAGAGGGCTGGGGTGAGGGTCAGCCTTTGATCTTGCTCTTCAAGGCTCCAGCCCGATCCCGCGCAATATCACACTCGTCACCGTCTGCACCGCCCGCTCAAACTGCATGTCCGACAACGGCTGATGCTCATTCAGAATATTCACCTGATGATCAAAGTCGGCATAGTGCTGGGTCGACGCCCAGATCATGTACAGCAAACTCGACGGTTCCACCGGCAAAATCCGCTTGTCCTCGACCCACTGACGAATCTTCGCTTCCTTCATCTTCGCCCAGTCATACAGACTGACATCCAGCGCCTCGCCCAACGTTGGCGCGCCGTGGATGATCTCGTTGGCCCAGACTTTCGAGCCATACGGACGGCTGCGCGAATGGTTCATCTTGGCGCGGATGTAGCTGCTCAGCACCACGCGCGGATCGTCGAACATCTCGAAACACAGCGCATCCTGTTTCCATACTTCCAGCAGATCGAACAGCACCGCGCTGTACAGTTCGCTCTTGGTGCTGAAGTAATAATGCAGATTGGAACGCGGCAGTTGCACTTCCGCCGCGATGTCGGCCATGGCCGTGCCGCCGAAGCCTTTTTCGGCGAAGACTTTTTCCGCCGCGAGGAGAATTTTCTCGACGTTGTTGCGACGAATCTCGATCTTGTGATTGCCCATGAGGGCTCCCTGACAACAGCGTTGCCCAAGACTAGCATCCGCTCTGGTGCGCGGGCGACCGCTGCAAACAAAACTTCGTACTGGCGTGAGCGGATAGCTAAACTGACGCTTCTTCGATCCTGCCTCAGAGGTATCCGCGATGCTGTTCAAGAACGTCCTGACCACCACTGCCCTGCTCGCTTCGCTGTTCGCCGCATCTTCCGTGTTTGCCCATGCCCACCTGAAAAGCCAGACCCCGGCCGCCGACAGCACCGTCGCCGCTCCCGCCGATTTGCGCCTGACCTTTTCCGAAGGTGTCGAGGCCAGTTTCACCAAAGTCACCCTGACCCGCGATGGCGCACCGGTCGCGGTCAAAGCGCTGACCACCGAGGGCGACAAGAAAACCCTGATCGTTACCCCCGCAGCTCCTTTGAGCGCTGGCGAGTACAAAGTCGAATGGCACGCAGTGTCTGTCGACACGCACAAAAGCGAAGGCGCCTACCAGTTCAAGGTGAGTCAGTAATTCATGAGTGAAGCGCTGGTGCTGTGCCGCTTTGTGCATTTCATCGTGGTGTTGATGCTGTTCGGGGCCTGGCTGTTCAGGCCGTTGCTGCTCAAGGATGAAGCGCCACAAGTGGATCGGCACCTGGCGCGACTGGCGCGTTGGCTGGCGACTGTGGCACTGCTCAGCGGGATTGCCTGGGCGCTGTTGATCACCGCGAGCATGGCCGGTTCGGCAGCGGCGGCGGTTGACCCGGACACGGTTGCGCTGGTGCTGGGCAATACGTTTTTTGGTCAGGTGTGGCGTTGGCATCTGCTGATCAATGCTGCACTGCTGGCGTTATTGTTCACGCCTTGGCGCTCAAGCATGCCGTTGCGACTGGGCTTGAGCGCATTGTTGCTCGCGACCCTGGCCCCGGTCGGACACGGCGCCATGCTCGACGGGTTGAGTGGGCAATTGCTGATTCTCAACCAGATCGTGCATCTGACCTGCGTGGCGGCGTGGCTCGGCGGGTTGTTGGTGCTGGTGCTGATCCTGCGTCAGCCGACGGAGCCGATGCCGGCGATTTTGCGGCGTTTCAGCGGGGTCGGTTATGCGCTGGTTGCGGGGCTGCTGCTGACGGGATTGATCAATGTCCGCGTGCTGACCGGCCAGTGGTGGCCGACGCCGTTGTTCAGCGGGTTTGCGTTGATTCTGTTGATCAAGGCAATGCTGGTGTTGGCCATGCTCGGATTGGCGCTGTTCAATCGCTTGCGCATTGAAGATTGTGAACAGCGGATGGGCGCGCTCAGGCGCAGTGTGATGCTGGAGTGGTTGCTCGGCATTGGCGCGGTGGCGGCCGTCTCGCTGCTGGGCACCCTGCCCCCGATGATCACAATCTAAAGATCATGGAGATCCAATGTAGGAGTGAGCCTGCTCGCGATAGCGGTGTGTCAGTCAAATATCCCTAACTGACACACCGCTATCGCGAGCAGGCTCACTCCTACAGGGGAATTGTGTGAATCAGTGGGGCTGGGTATCGCCCGCTGCGGTGTCGATGCTGACCACCACCGACATCCCCGGCCGCAACCGCTGCTCTTCCTGCTGATCCGGATCGATGGTGATCCGCACCGGCACCCGCTGGGCAATTTTGACGAAATTGCCGGTGGCGTTGTCCGCCTGCAACAGGGCAAATTCCGAGCCCGTCCCCGGCGAAATATGCTGCACATGCCCGGTGAATCGGCGGTGATTCAGCGCATCGACGGTGAAGCGCACCGGTTGCCCGACGCGCACGTTGTCCATCTGGGTTTCTTTCATGTTGGCGATCACCCATTTCTGGTTTGGCACCAACGCCATCAACTGCGCTCCGGAGTTGACGTAAGCACCGAGGCGCACGCCGATCTGCCCGAGCTGGCCGTCACGCGGCGCAACGATACGTGTGTTCGACAGATCAATCCGCGCCAGTTGCACCGCCGCTTCGGCGCTGGCCACGGCCGCCTCCAGCGAGCCTCGATTGACGATCACCGTTTGCAGATCCTGACGGGCGATCTCCAGATTGGCCTTGGCTTGCGCGACCGCCGCAATGCTTTGCGCATTCGCCGCCAGCGCGACGTCCATCTCGCGCTTTGACACCGAACCGTCGCGCACCAATTCCTGATTGCGGCGCAGATCTGCCTCGCTTTTGCGCAACTGCGCTTCGCTGTCGGCCTGCACCGCCTGACGCAATTTGATCGTCGCCTCGGCGCTGTTGCGTTGCTGCACCACATTGGCCAACGCGGCTTTCTGCACCGCCAGTTGCGCCAGTGACTGGTCGAGTCGCTGCTGATAGATGCGGTCGTCCAGACGCACCAGCAAATCCCCGGCTTTCACGTACTGGAAATCCTGCACCGGCACCTCGTAAACATAACCGGCGAGCTGCGGGCCGATGATCGTCACTTGCCCACGAATCAGGGCGTTTTCGGTGGTTTCGACCGCACTGCTGAACGGCGGCAATTGCCAGGCATACAGCACGATCAACACGCCAACGATGGCAATCGCGGCAAAGCCCAGCGAAGAAATGATCCGCACCCGCAGCGAGCGCGGCTCGGTATTCGGCGATGACGGCGGCGCCACACCTTCGGGCGTGGCGGCAATGGCATTGGTGGTTGTGGTGGTCGGTTCGGTCATGAAGAAGTGGCACCGCTCGAAGGTGTGGAAGGCGCAGTGGCGACGGCTTTGGTGGTGCTCATCAGCCACAGCGCACGAATGGACAGCCAGATCATGGTCAGCACAGCAATCACGGCGATCAGCATGAACACATCGTTATAGGCCAGGACGTTGGCCTCTCGGGTCGCGGCGTTGGACAGGCTGCGAATCCCCGCCAGGTTGCGCAGACTCGGGTCGGCCAGCAACGAGCCATACGCCGAACCGCCGCTCTGCACGCGCGCGGCCACCAAGGGGTCAGACAGCGTCAGGTGCTCAACGATGTGACTGGAATGAAATTTTTCCCGGACGATCTGGAAGGTGCCCAGCAGCGCCGCACCGAGCAGGCCGCCGAGGTTGTTGCAGATCCCGAACAACACGGAAAAACTCACCAGATTGCGCGGATTGGTCAGCACGTTGCGCGTACCGAAAACCATGGTCGGGCCGAGGAAAAACGTGCTGCCGAACGCCAGCAGAAACTGGCTGAAGTAGAGGTTTTCCGGACGGGTCAGGTTGTTGGAAAAACTGTCCATCACCGACCCGGTGGCCATCAGCCCCAGCGAGATGATCAACGGCATCAGCAGGTGTTTCGGGTCGATGGTCAGCGCACTGGTCAACAGCCCCGCGACACTGCCGATCAGCATTACCACGTAGAGGCTGTGCAACTGCTCATAGCCCATGTTCAGGTTCTGCATGAAACCGACCGCACCGGTGGACTGCTCCGAGGTGACCATGCGAATCAGGGTCACCGCCAGCGCCAAGCGGATCATCGTCCCGCTGCCAAGCCAGCGGGTCATCAGCAGCGGGTTGCTGCGGTTATGTTCGATGGCCAGACCGGCGAGGATCAAAGCAATCGAGGCAGCCAACGCGTAGCCGATCCAGTTGGCCTCGAGCCACCAGTCAATCCGCCCCAGCGACAACACCGCACACAGTAGCGCCACGCCAGTGGCGAGAATGGCGAAGGTGAGAAAGTCGA
Source organism: Pseudomonas neuropathica (assembly GCF_015461835.1). Taxonomy (GTDB): domain Bacteria; phylum Pseudomonadota; class Gammaproteobacteria; order Pseudomonadales; family Pseudomonadaceae; genus Aquipseudomonas; species Aquipseudomonas neuropathica. Next base: position 500,775 of record NZ_JACOPX010000001.1, read on the forward strand.
GTTTTTCGAAGGTTTTGAAGCGGTCGCCCGGCGGCAACTTGAGCATCAATACACAGCCCAGAGACAGCAGTGCCATGCCCAGTTCGAACAGATACAAGCCGCGCCATTCGGCGATCTGCAGCAAGTCTTCGGAAAACAAACGCGCCAATGGCAAGGCCAGTTGCGAGGTGCCGAGACCGAGCACCAGCGCCTTCAACCGCCACTTCGCCGGGAACGCCTGGACCATGTAATACAGGCCCAGCGAACTCAGCGCCGCACCCACCATGCCGTGGGCCGCGCGCACCGCCACCGCCGAATTCAGATCGTTGACGAACAGATGGCCGAAAGTCACCAGCGCATACAACACCAGAAACACTTCGGTGAATGCACGCAAACCGAACTGCTGACGAAACTTCACCAGCAATAGGTTCATCGACACGTTGGTCATCACATACGCCGCCGGCAGCCAGGCCATTTCCGCCGTGGTCGCACCGAGTGCGCCTTGCAGATAAGGCAGGTTGGCCACCACCAGCGAGTTGCCCAAGCCACCGGTCACCGCCACCAGTAAACCGACCAGCGCATAGGCCAGGCGCTTGGGGTTGGAGTGCAAGGGCGTCGAGGGGGAACCGGGCAGACTGGGCTTTTCGTGGGGCTGCCAGTTGCGCGGGGCGTATTGATCCATGGCATGGCCTTGTGCGGAAGGTGGGTGAAGTTTGCCGCAAATTCACCGGCAACACACATCCCATGGACAACACAAATCCCTTGTAGGAGTGAGCCTGCTCGCGATCGCGGAGTGTCAGTCAACATTTTCATCGTAGATAGACCGCTATCGCGAGCAGGCTCACTCCTACAGGAGATCCGGGTGAACCAAAAAGTCATCGTATAACTTTGAGTTGACATTCCCGGAAAACCTAGGAAATATCCGCAACCATGTTGTACGACGACGTATGACAAATAATAAAAACAACAAACGAAACAGGGAGCGTCACAGTGAGCACACTCGTCTGCAGTTCCGCCCGCCCTTCCCGCTTTACCACGCTTCGCCCGTGTACCACCCTTGGCCTGATCAGCTGTAGCAGCCTGGCTCTGGCCTTGCCGATAAGCGCCAATGCCGAAGGCTTTCTTGAAGACAGCAAAGCCACGCTGAATCTGCGCAACGCCTACTTCAACCGCAACTTCGTCAACCCCGCCTACCCACAAGGCAAGGCTGAGGAATGGACGCAGAACTTCATCCTCGATGCCAAATCCGGCTTCACTCAGGGCACCGTCGGCTTCGGCCTCGATGTGCTGGGGATGTATTCGCAGAAGCTCGATGGCGGCAAAGGTACGGGCGGTACGCAACTGTTGCCGATCCACGATGACGGGCGTCCGGCCGACAATTTCGGACGGCTCGGCGTGGCGTTGAAGGCCAAAGTCTCGAAGACCGAATTGAAGGTCGGCGAATGGATGCCGGTGCTGCCGATCCTGCGCTCTGACGATGGCCGCTCGCTGCCGCAAACCTTTCGCGGCGGGCAGATCACCTCCACCGAGATCAACGGCCTGACCGTCTACGGTGGCCAGTTTCGCGGCAACAGCCCGCGCAACGATGCGAGCATGGAAGACATGTCAATGAACGGCCGTGGCGCGTTCACTTCCGATCGCTTCAACTTCGGCGGCGGCGAATACACCTTCAACGACAAGCGCACCCTGGTCGGCGTGTGGTACGCCGAACTCAGCGACATCTACCAGCAGCAGTATTTCAATCTCAGCCACAGCCAGCCGTTGGGCGACTGGACGCTGGGCGCCAACCTCGGTTTCTTCACCGGTAAGGAGGACGGCAGCGCCCAGGCCGGCGACCTCGACAACAAGACTGCGTTCGCCCTGCTTTCGGCCCGCTACGGCGGCAACACTTTCTATGTCGGTCTGCAAAAACTCAGTGGCGACGACGCGTGGATGCGGGTCAACGGCACCAGCGGCGGCACCCTCGCCAACGACAGTTACAACGCCAGTTACGACAACGCCAAAGAGCGCTCCTGGCAGTTGCGCCACGACTACAACTTCGTCGCCCTCGGTGTTCCGGGCCTGACCCTGATGAACCGCTACATCAGCGGCGACAACGTGCACACCGCCACCACCAATGACGGCAAGGAATGGGGCCGCGAGTCGGAACTAGCCTACACGGTGCAGAGCGGCCCGTTGAAAAACCTCAACGTGAAATGGCGCAACGCGACGATACGCCGGGACTTCAGCACCAACGAGTTTGACGAGAACCGGATCTTTATCAGTTATCCGATTTCGTTGTTGTAACCACCAGGCGCCGCAAAACCCCTGTAGGAGTGAGCCTGCTCGCGATAGCGGTGTGTCAGCCGCCTCTTCCTCAACTGACACACCGCTATCGCGAGCAGGCTCACTCCTACAGGGGATTGCATTGCAAGGAGGGAATTGTGCTGAAGGCAATGGAACCAGGCCTTCCGTCATTTACACCAAAAGTCGCGTTGACAAGTTCCGGAAACCCTATCGATACTTCCACGCAGTCATACGACAACCTACAACAAACCTAATAACAACGTGTAAGGGATTGCCATGACATCTACCTCCACTCCCCGCGCCCCGTTCAACCGTCTGCTGCTGACCGGCGCCGCCGGTGGTCTGGGCAAAGTTCTGCGCGAACGGATGCGCCCTTATGCCAATGTCCTGCGCCTATCGGACATCGCCGCCCTCGCCCCGGCCGTCGATGACCGCGAAGAAATCGTGGTCTGCGACCTCGCCGATAAACACGCCGTGCATCAACTGGTCGAAGGCGTCGATGCGATCCTGCATTTCGGCGGCGTCTCCGTCGAGCGGCCCTTCGAAGAAATCCTCGGCGCCAACATCTGCGGCGTGTTTCACATCTACGAAGCGGCGCGCCGGCATGGCGTGAAGCGGGTGATCTTCGCCAGTTCCAACCACGTTATCGGCTTCTACAAACAGGACGAGCCGCTCGACGCCAGCTCCGCGCGCCGTCCCGATGGCTACTACGGACTGTCCAAGTCCTACGGCGAAGACATGGCCAGTTTCTACTTCGATCGCTATGGCATCGAGACCGTCAGCATCCGCATCGGCTCCTCGTTTCCCGAGCCGCAAAACCGCCGAATGATGCACACCTGGCTGAGTTTCGACGACCTCACGCAATTGCTCGAACGCGCGCTGTACACACCGAACGTTGGCCACACCGTGGTCTACGGCATGTCCGCCAACAAGGACGTCTGGTGGGACAACAAATTCGCCAGCCACCTCGGCTTCGAGGCGAAGGACAGCTCCGAAGTGTTCCGTGAAAAAGTCGAGGCGCAGCCCATGCCGGCAGCCGATGACCCGGCACGGATCTATCAGGGCGGCGCGTTTGTTGCCGCAGGTCCGTTCGGCGACTGATCACCCTGACAACGACGCGAAGGAATGAGTATGCAAGCCGAATTGATCGTCGATGCCCGCAACGCCGTGGGCGAAAGCCCGGTCTGGGTGTCGCAGGAAAACGCGCTGTATTGGGTGGATATTGCCAACGGCGGGCTGCAGCGCTGGAGCGCCGACACCGGCCACGTGCATGCCTGGAAAACCCCGGAAATGCTCGCCTGCATCGCCCGTCACAGCAATGGCGGCTGGGTCGCCGGCATGGAGAGCGGCTTTTTTCATCTGCACCCACACAGCGACGGCAGCCTCGACAGCGAGTTGCTCGCCACCGTCGCGCACAGTCGCGCAGACATGCGCCTCAACGATGGTCGCTGCGACCGACAGGGCCGTTTCTGGGCCGGCAGCATGGTGCTGAACATGGGCCTGGGTGCACCCGAAGGCCGGCTCTACCGATACGGCGCCGGGCAATCTGGCGTGATCGCAGCGCAGCTCGACGGCTTCATCGTGCCCAACGGCCTCGGTTTCAGCCCAGACGGCAAAACGATGTACCTGTCCGACTCGCACCCCGACGTGCAACTGATCTGGGCGTTCGATTACGACACTGACACCGGCACACCGTCGAACCGCCGCGTCTTCGTCGACATGAATCACTTTCCCGGGCGGCCAGATGGCGCTGCCGTGGATGCTGAAGGTTTTTACTGGATCTGCGCCAACGACGCCGGCCTGATTCACCGCTTCGCGCCGGACGGTCGTCTTGATTTCTCACTGGAGGTGCCGGTGAAAAAACCGACGATGTGTGCCTTCGGCGGCAGCCGCATGGACACCTTGTTCGTCACCTCGATTCGTCCCGGCGACGACCACGATCCGCACTCACTGGCCGGTGGCGTATTCGCCCTGAACCCCAACGTCAAAGGCCTTGCGGAACCCTTGCTCAACGATTCGCTTTAAACCCTCTGCTGCACCGCTGCGCCTTGAACACAACAATAACAAGACTGGAGACTCACCCCCATGAACTTCAAACGCACCTTGCTGGCCGCTGCACTCCCGCTGATGTTTACCTTCACTGGCGCCGCTCAGGCACTGCAACTCAAATTCGCCGACATCCACCCCAAAGGCTATCCAACCGTGGAAGCCGAAGAAACCATGGGCAAGTCCCTGACCAAGGAAACCAACGGCGAGCTGACCTTCCAATACTTCCCGGGCGGCGTACTGGGCTCCGAAAAGGAAGTCATCGAGCAGATGCAGGTCGGCGCAGTACAGCTGTCTCGCGTCAGCCTCGGTATCGTCGGCCCGGTGGTACCGGACGTGAACGTGTTCAACATGCCGTTCATCTTCCGCGACCATCAACACATGCGTAACGTCATCGACGGCCCGGTGGGCGACGAAATCCTCGACAAAATCACCAACTCGGAATTCGGCCTGGTGGCCCTGGCCTGGATGGACGGCGGCACGCGCAACATTTACACCAAGAAACCGGTACGCAAGCTCGAAGACCTCAAGGGCATGAAAATCCGCGTGCAAGGCAACCCGATGTTCATCGACATGATGAACGCCATGGGCGGTAACGGGATCGCCATGGACACCGGCGAGATCTTCAGTGCCCTGCAGACCGGCGTGATCGACGGCGCGGAAAACAACCCGCCGACCCTGCTCGAACACAACCACTTCCAGAACGCCAAGTTCTACAGCCTGACCGGTCACCTGATCCTGCCAGAGCCGATCGTGATGTCGAAAATCACCTGGGAAAAACTGACCCCGGATCAACAGGCGCTGGTCAAGACAGCCGCCAAGGCTGCCCAGGCCGAAGAGCGCGTGCTGTGGGACAAGAAGTCCGCTGCCAGTGAAGAAAAACTCAAGGCGGCCGGCGTCGAGTTCATCGAGGTCGACAAGAAACCCTTCTACGACGCCACCGCACCGGTGCGGGAAAAGTACGGCGCGAAGTATGCCGACCTGATCAAGAAAATCGAAGCCGTTCAGTAACGTCTCCCGCTCCGTCCTCATGAACAAGGCCCGGTGCGCCCGATGACTGCGGCGCGCCCGGTTACGGTGGAACCCGATGAAGAATCTACTGCTGCGTATCAACGACAAGATCTACATGACGTGCATCTGGGTCGCCGGCCTTTCCGTCCTGGCGATTTCCCTGATGATTCCCTGGGGCGTGTTCGCCCGTTACGTGCTGGGCACCGGTTCGAGCTGGCCCGAGCCCACAGCGATCCTGCTGATGATGGTGTTTACCTTCATCGGCGCTGCCGCCAGTTACCGCGCCGGTGCGCACATGGCCGTGGCCATGCTCACCGACCGCATGCCTCCACAGCTGAGATCTGCGGCGGCGATATTCTCGCAACTGCTCATGGCGGCGATCTGCATCTTCATGACGATCTGGGGCGCCAAACTGTGCATGTCCACCTGGAACCAGTTCATGGCAGCCCTGCCCGATCTGCGGGTAGGCGTGACCTATCTGCCGATTCCTGTGGGCGGTTTGCTGACGCTGATTTTCGTGCTGGAAAAACTCTTGCTCGGTGACCAGAGCAAACGGCGGGTCGTGCAGTTCGATCTGGTTGAAGAAAGTGAAGGTGCCGCTTAATGGACGCTCTGATTCTGCTGGGCAGTTTTATCGTATTGATCCTGATCGGCATGCCCGTCGCCTACGCGCTCGGCGCGGCCGCCCTGATCGGTGCATGGTGGATCGACATTCCGTTCCAGGCGGTGATGATTCAGGTCGCGTCGGGGGTGAACAAATTCTCGCTGCTGGCCATTCCGTTCTTCGTCCTGGCCGGGGCGATCATGGCCGAGGGCGGCATGTCCCGTCGCTTGGTGGCGTGTGCCGGGGTGCTGGTGGGGTTTGTCCGCGGCGGTCTGTCATTGGTCAACATTGTCGCCTCGACTTTCTTCGGCGCGATCTCCGGTTCTTCGGTGGCCGACACCGCGTCGGTGGGTTCAGTGCTGATTCCGGAAATGGAACGCAAGGGCTATCCACGGGATTTCTCCACCGCCGTGACCGTCAGCGGCTCAGTGCAAGCACTGTTGACTCCGCCAAGCCATAACTCGGTGCTCTACTCCCTGGCCGCCGGTGGTACGGTTTCGATTGCCTCGCTGTTCATGGCCGGCATCGTGCCGGGCCTGATGATGAGCGCCTGCCTGATGGTGCTGTGCCTGATCTTCGCGAAAAAGCGCAACTACCCCAAAGGTGAAGTCATCCCGATGCGCCAGGCGTTGAAAATCGTCGGCGAGGCCCTCTGGGGCATGATGGCGATGGTGATCATCCTCGGCGGTATCCTTTCGGGGATCTTCACCGCAACCGAGTCGGCGGCGATTGCCGTGCTGTGGTCATTCTTCGTGACCATGTTCATCTACCGCGACTACAAGTGGAGCGAACTGCCGAAACTGATGCACCGCACCGTGCGGACGATTTCGATCGTGATGATCCTGATCGGTTTCGCCGCGAGCTTCGGCTACATCATGACCCTGATGCAGATCCCGGCGAAGATCACCACGCTGTTCCTGACCCTGTCGGACAACCGCTACGTGATCCTGATGTGCATCAACGTCATGCTGCTGTTGCTCGGCACGGTGATGGACATGGCGCCGCTGATCCTGATCCTGACGCCGATCCTGATGCCGGTGATTCTCGGCATCGGTGTGGATCCGGTGCAGTTCGGCATGATCATGCTGGTCAACCTCGGGATCGGGCTGATAACACCACCGGTGGGCGCGGTGTTGTTTGTCGGTTCGGCGGTGGGCAAGGTCAGTATCGAGAGCACTGTGAAAGCGCTGCTGCCGTTTTACGCGGTGCTGTTCCTGGTGTTGATGCTGGTGACCTACATTCCGGCGATTTCGCTGTGGTTGCCGCATCTGGTGTTGTAAGCGGTTAATGGATCGCAGCCCTCACGGGCTGCGATTTTTGCTTTACGCCCGCAACAACATATACCCCGCCACCACCAGACAGACACTGGCAAATCCCACCTGCAACGCCCGCGCCGGCACCCGCGCACAGAGCTTGCGCCCGATGATCATGCCGACAATGCTGGCGACGATAAACGCCGCACCCTGCGCATCAATCCGCACGCCTGCGTGAAACGAGCCGATCACCCCGATTGCCGAAATCAGACTGATCACCATCAACGACGTCGCGACAATTCCGCGCATCTGCACGTCAGTCAGTTGCTTGAACGCCGGCACGATCAAGAAGCCGCCACCGACGCCGAGCAAACCGGACACCACCCCGGTAATCGCGCCCAGTGCAGCCAGCGTTGCGGTGCATTTGGCGGTCCAGTCGAAGCGCCCGGTTTCTTCGTTGAGCATGCAATTCTTCTGACCCCAACTGGCGTGCCCGTGATCACTCGGCCCTTCCTGTTGACGCTCGCGGCGCAGCATGCGCCAGGCCACCATGACCATCAGCAGACTGAACAGGGTCATCAGGATTTTCTCCGGCAACTGGTGCGCGAAGTAGATCCCCAATGGCGAAAACACCGCGCCGAGCGCGGCAATCAACAACGCCGCGCGATAGCGCACCAGGCCATGACGCAAACCGTCGATAGCCCCGACCGCCGCCGCACTGCCCACCGCAAACAACGCCACCGGCGCTGCCTGAGTCATCGTCCAGCCGAGGCCGAGGACCAGCGCCGGCACCGCGAGAATCCCACCGCCGGCCCCGGTCAAACCGAGCACCAACCCCATCACCACACCAAACAGGCTTGCCAGCAACATAGGATGTTCTCAGTCGACTTTGGACAGGCCGGTCAGCCACTCGCGCCCTTTGAGCATGCCGTTCCAGTAGAACCACGGCAGCAGCGTCGCCTTGAGCAACCACGCCGAGCGCCGCGCCACGGTCGGGTCCATCGGGAAGGTCGGCAGCAACTTACCGGCATAACCGAACTCGGCAAGAATCACCTTGCCCTTCTCCACCGTCAGCGGGCAGGAACCGTAACCGTCGTACTTCAGCGGCAGCGGTTGCTGCTTGCGCTGGGCGAGCAGGTTTTCCGCGACCACCACCACTTGTTTGCGCACGGCTGCGGCGGTTTTCGCATTGCTGGTGCCGCAGATATCACCCAGCGCGAACACCTCGGGATAACGCGGATGCTGCAGGCTGTGCGGATTGACTTCGCACCAGCCGGCCGCATCGGCCAATGCGCTTTGCGCGATGAAATCCGGCGACACCTGCGGCGGCACAACGTGCAGCAGATCGAAGGTTTTCGCCTCGCGGATGACATTGCCATCGCCATCCTTAATCTCGAACCACGCGGTTTTCGCCGGGCCGTCGACCTTGACCAGATTTGAATTGAACGCCAACTGCGCGTTGTATTTCTCGATGTACTTCATCAACGGCGGCACGAACGTCGCCACGCCAAACAGTGCGGCACCGGCCAGGTTGAATTCGACATTGATATTGTTCAGCGCACCGTTTTTACGCCAGTGATCGCAGGACAGGTACAGCGCTTTTTGCGGCGCTCCGGCGCATTTGATCGGCATCGCCGGTTGGGTGAACAGCGCCTTGCCGCCGCGCAGTTTCTGCACCTGATCCCAGGTGTACTGCGCGTGCTGATAGCTGTAATTGGAGGTGACGCCGTGTTGGCCGAGGCTCTCTTGCAAGCCTTCGATCTTCTCCCAGGCCAGGCGCAGACCGGGGCAGACGATCAGGTTCTGATAGCTGACCGTGCGTTGATCGCTGAGGGTGAGTTTGCGTTGGTCCGGGTCGATTGCGGTGACCGCCGCTTGCAACCAGTTCGCTTGCTTGGGCATGACCTTGTTCATCGGTCTTGCGGTGTCTTTGACGTCGTAGGCGCCACCGCCGACCAGCGTCCACGCCGGTTGGTAGTAATGCTGGGCGCTCGGTTCGATCACGGTAATTTTCAGCGCCGGGTCACGCTTGAGCAGGCTGGCGACAAAACCGATACCGGCCGTACCGCCGCCGATGACCACGATGTCTGCACTGATGGATGGGCCCCAGTGTTGATCGTTCATTGCTTGTTCCTTTTGCTGCACGCAAGGATTTTTCTAGCCAGCACACAAGTCCCCATGTGGGAGCGAGACTGCTCGCGAAGGCGGCGTATCAGTCGATGCAAGTATTGCCTGACCTAGCGCTTTCGCGAGCAGGCTCGCTCCCACATTGAACCAGTGTCATGGCTGGCATTTATTGATGGCCCAGACTTTTCAGCACGGCGCCGCAATACAACCCGGAGAGCGTTTTCATCACCTGAATGACTTCCGGACTGGCAAGGCCGTAAAAAATGTACTTGCCTTCACGACGGGTCGCGACCAGGCCTTCATCCCGCAGGATGCCCAGTTGCTGGGACAGTGTCGGCTGGCGTACGCCGGTCATCTTTTCCAGTTCGCCAACGTTGCGTTCGCCCTGGGTCAGTTGGCAGAGGATCAACAGGCGATCCTCATTGGCCATGGCCTTGAGCAACGCGCAGGCCTTGGAGGCCGAGGCGCGCAGTTGGGCGACTTCACATTCGGTCAGACTGGATTGCATTTGCACGAGGCCTTCAAGGTCACTTAAGCTGCGAACATTATGTTTTTAGATAAAGTGTTGCAACCCATTTTCCTTGTTCAGGTTGGTGTCCATGCCCGCGCAGATTGAAGCTTTCCTCGACCCCGCCTCTTCGACCTACAGCTACGTGGTCTATGAAACCGACGGCGGGCAATGTGCGATCGTCGATCCGGTGCTCGATTACGACGGCGCCGCCGGGCGTACCTGCACCGCCCAGGCCGACAAAATCATCGCCTTCGTTCGCGCCCACAACTTGCAAGTGCAGTGGCTGCTGGAAACCCATGCCCACGCCGATCACTTGTCCGCCGCGCCGTATCTGCGCCGGGAGCTGGGTGGAAAAATCGCCATTGGCGAATCGATCAGCAAAGTGCAGAACGTGTTCAAGGCGCTGTTCAATCTGGAGCCGGAATTCTGCGTCGATGGCTCGCAGTTCGATCATCTGTTTGCGCCGAACGAGTCATTCAGGATCGGCAATCTCAAAGCCACTGCCCTGCATGTACCTGGGCATACCCCGGCGGACATGGCCTACTTGATCGACGGCGAACAGATTCTGGTGGGCGACACGCTGTTCATGCCCGACGTCGGCACCGCGCGCTGCGACTTTCCCGGCGGCAACGCCCATCAGTTGTTCAACTCGATTCAAAAACTGCTGGCCTTCCCGGCCAGCGTGAAACTCTACGTCTGTCACGATTACCCGCCCGAGGGCCGCGCCGCGCAGTGCCAGACCACCGTCGGGGAGCAGCGCAAAAGCAATATTCATGTGCATGACGGGATTGATGAGGCGGCGTTTGTCGAAATGCGCACCCAGCGTGATGCCGGGCTGGGCATGCCGACGCTGTTGCTGCCGGCGATTCAGGTCAATGTGCGGGCGGGGAATCTGCCAGCGGCGGAAGACAACGGTGTGGTTTACCTGAAGATTCCGCTCAATAAGCTTTAACAGCACAAGATCGCAGCCTGCGGCAGCTCCTACAGTTGGAACGCGTTTTCCCTGTAGTAGCTGCCGCAGGCTGCGATCTTTTGATCTTCACGTCCCCAACGTCAAACCGTTCGCCGGCAGCGGCAATGCAGTTTTGTATCTCACTTGCTTCAGCGCAAAGCTTGAGCGAATGTTCGCCACCCCCGGCACTTTGGTCAGGAAGTCCATCATGAAGCGTTCGAGCGACTGAATGGTCGGCACCAGGACCCGGATGAGGTAATCCGGGTCTCCGGCCATCAGGTAGCACTCCATCACTTCCGGGCGATCTGAAATCGCTTCCTCGAAATGCTGCAACGCCTCCTCGACCTGTTTCTCCAGGCTGACATGGATGAACACGTTCACATGCAGCCCCAGCAGGTCGGCATCGAGCAACGTCACTTGCTCGCGAATCAGCCCTAATTCCTCCATCGCTTTCACCCGATTGAAACACGGCGTCGGCGACAGATTCACCGAGCGTGCGAGGTCGGCGTTGGTGATGCGCGCATTCTCCTGAAGGCTGTTGAGAATGCCGATGTCGGTACGGTCCAGTTTGCGCATGAGACAAAACCACCTGTTTTTTATGTTTATGCAGAATTTCTATCTGCAAATCATCTCCAGCGCAACGAAACAGAGATAAATATTCTTCTGGCCCGGGCCTATGATTGTTGTAGGACAAGATTTCTTCTACCGAAGAATGACTGCCAGCTCACTACAAGAAACTCACAAGATCGAGCGTAGAAGCCATGACCCAAGCGTATGAACCGCTGCGTCTGCACGTCCCTGAACCCTCGGGCCGTCCAGGCTGCAAAACCGATTTTTCCTACCTGCATCTGACCGATGCCGGTACGGTGCGCAAACCTTCCATTGATGTCGAACCTGCCGACACCGCCGACCTGGCGCGTGGGCTGATTCGCGTGCTCGACGATCAGGGCAACGCCCTCGGCCCTTGGGCTGAAAACGTCCCGGTCGAGATCCTTCGCAAGGGCATGCGCGCCATGCTCAAGACGCGGATCTACGACAACCGCATGGTGGTCGCCCAGCGTCAGAAAAAAATGTCGTTCTACATGCAAAGCCTTGGCGAAGAAGCCATCGGCAGTGCTCAGGCCCTGGCCTTGAACATCGACGACATGTGCTTTCCGACCTACCGCCAGCAAAGCATCCTGATGGCCCGCGAAGTGCCGCTGGTCGACCTGATCTGCCAACTGCTGTCCAACGAGCGCGATCCGCTCAAAGGCCGCCAGTTGCCGATCATGTACTCGGTCAAAGACGCCGGTTTCTTCACCATCTCCGGCAACCTCGCGACCCAGTTCATTCAGGCGGTCGGCTGGGGCATGGCTTCAGCGATCAAGGGCGACACGAAAATCGCTTCGGCGTGGATCGGCGACGGCGCTACCGCCGAATCGGACTTCCACACCGCCCTCACCTTCGCCCACGTTTATCGCGCGCCAGTGATCCTCAACGTGGTGAATAACCAGTGGGCGATCTCGACCTTCCAGGCCATCGCCGGTGGTGAAGCCACCACCTTCGCCGGACGCGGTGTGGGTTGCGGCATCGCTTCGCTGCGCGTGGATGGCAACGACTTCTACGCGGTCTACGCCGCCTCTGCCTGGGCTGCCGAACGCGCCCGCCGCAACCTCGGCCCGACCATGATCGAATGGGTCACCTACCGCGCCGGCCCGCACTCGACCTCCGACGATCCTTCGAAATACCGTCCGGCCGATGACTGGAGCCACTTCCCGCTCGGCGACCCGATCGCCCGCCTGAAACAGCACCTGATCAAGGTCGGCCACTGGTCGGAAGAAGAGCACACCGCCGTCAGCGCCGAGCTCGAAGCCGAAGTGATTGCCGCGCAGAAACAGGCCGAACAGTACGGCACCCTCGCCGGCGGCCAGATTCCAAGCGCCGCGACCATGTTCGAAGACGTCTACAAAGAGATGCCGGAGCACTTGAAGCGCCAGCGTCAGCAGTTGGGGATCTGACATGAACGATCACAACAACAATATTCAGTTGGAAACCGCCATGACCACAACCACCATGACCATGATCCAGGCCCTGCGCTCGGCCATGGATGTGATGCTTGAGCGTGACGACAATGTCGTGGTGTTCGGTCAGGACGTCGGCTACTTCGGCGGCGTGTTCCGCTGCACCGAAGGCCTGCAGACCAAGTACGGCACCTCCCGCGTATTCGACGCACCGATCTCGGAAAGCGGCATCGTCGGCGTGGCTGTCGGCATGGGTGCTTATGGTTTGCGCCCGGTTGCCGAAATTCAGTTCGCCGACTACGTCTACCCAGCCTCCGACCAGATCATTTCCGAAGCCGCGCGCCTGCGTTATCGCTCGGCCGGCGAGTTCACCGCGCCGATGACCCTGCGCATGCCCTGCGGCGGCGGTATCTACGGCGGCCAGACCCACAGCCAGAGCATCGAGGCGATGTTCACTCAGGTTTGCGGTCTGCGCACGGTCATGCCATCCAACCCGTATGACGCCAAGGGCTTGCTGATCGCCTCCATCGAAAACGATGACCCGGTGATCTTCCTTGAGCCGAAACGCCTGTACAACGGCCCGTTCGATGGCCACCACGATCGCCCGGTAACGCCGTGGTCGAAACACCCGCAAGCCCAGGTGCCGGACGGTTACTACACCGTGCCGCTGGACGTCGCCGCGATCACCCGTCCGGGCAAGGACGTGACCGTGCTGACTTACGGCACCACCGTTTACGTGTCGCAAGTCGCTGCCGAAGAATCCGGCGTGGATGCAGAAGTCATCGACCTGCGCAGCCTGTGGCCGCTGGACCTGGAAACCATCGTCAAGTCGGTGAAGAAGACCGGCCGTTGCGTGGTGGTTCACGAAGCCACCCGCACCTGCGGTTTCGGCGCCGAACTGGTGTCGCTGGTGCAAGAGCATTGCTTCCATCACCTGGAAGCGCCGATCGAACGCGTCACCGGTTGGGACACCCCCTACCCGCACGCGCAGGAGTGGGCGTATTTCCCAGGGCCGTCCCGAGTGGGCGCGGCGTTGAAACGGGTTATGGAGGTCTGAATGGGCACGCACGTTATCAAGATGCCGGACATCGGCGAAGGCATCGCAGAAGTAGAACTGTCGCAGTGGCACGTCAAGGTTGGCGATCTGGTGGTTGAAGATCAGGTGCTGGCGGATGTGATGACTGATAAGGCGATGGTCGATATTCCATCGCCGGTACACGGGAAAGTGATTGCGCTCGGCGGTCAGCCGGGTGAAGTGATGGCAGTTGGCAGTGTGCTGATCAGCATCGAGGTTGAAGGTGCCGGCAATCTGAAAGAATCGGCCGCGCCTGCTCCCGTCAAAGAAGCGCCTGCTGCACCGAAGGTTGAAACCATGGTGGAAAGCAAACCTGCTGCTGCACCTCGTCCTGCTGCAGTTTGCCAGGGCCCGATGGTTGCGCGCGAAGCAGACGAGCGTCCGCTGGCCTCGCCGGCCGTGCGCAAACATGCGCTGGATCTGGGCATTCAATTGCGCCTGGTGCGCGGTTCCGGCCCGGCCGGTCGTGTGCTGCACGAAGACCTTGAGGCTTATCTCGCACAAGGTCAGTCGAACGCTTCAGCACCGGTTGCTGCCGCGTACGCCCAGCGCAACGACGAAGAACAGATTCAAGTCATCGGCATGCGCCGCAAGATCGCCCAGCGCATGCAGGACGCCACGCAGCGTGCAGCGCACTTCAGTTATGTCGAGGAAATCGACGTCACCGCGATTGAAGAACTGCGCGCGCATCTCAATGAAAAACACGGCGCCAGCCGTGGCAAGTTGACCTTGCTGCCGTTCCTCGTCCGCGCTCTGGTTGTGGCCCTGCGCGACTTCCCGCAGATGAACGCCCGTTACGACGACGAAGCCCAGGTCATCACCCGCCTCGGTGCGGTGCATGTCGGCGTCGCCACGCAAAGCGATGTCGGCCTGATGGTGCCGGTGGTGCGTCACGCCGAGGCGCGCAGCCTGTGGGACAGCGCTACAGAAATCTCGCGTTTGGCCAACGCCGCGCGCAATGGCAAGGCCAGCCGTGATGAACTGTCCGGCTCGACCATCACCCTGACCAGCCTCGGTGCGCTGGGCGGCATCGTCAGCACGCCGGTGCTGAATCTGCCGGAAGTGGCGATCGTCGGCGTGAACAAAATCGTCGAACGGCCGATGGTCGTCAAAGGCCAGGTGGTGATCCGCAAGATGATGAACCTCTCCAGCTCCTTCGATCACCGCGTGGTCGACGGCATGGATGCGGCACTCTTCATCCAGGCCATTCGTGGCTTGATCGAACAACCCGCCACTTTGTTTGTGGAGTAAGGCGCGCATGCAATCTCTGAACACTACGCTGCTGATCATTGGCGGCGGCCCCGGCGGCTATGTAACGGCGATCCGCGCCGGGCAACTGGGCATCCCGACGATTCTGGTCGAAGGCCAATCGCTGGGCGGCACCTGCCTGAACATCGGCTGCATCCCGTCGAAAGCGCTGATTCATGTGGCTGAGCAATTTCACCAGACCCGGCATCACAGCCAGCATTCGGCGCTGGGCATTAGCGTTGCCGCACCGAGCCTCGACATCACGAAAAGCGTCGAGTGGAAGGACGGCATCGTTGATCGCCTGACCACTGGCGTGGCGGCGCTGCTGAAAAAGAACAAGGTTCAGGTCATCAATGGCTGGGCCAAAGTCATCGACGGCAAGACTGTTGACGTCGGCGAAACGCGCATCCAGTGCGAACATTTGGTGCTGGCCACCGGTTCGACCAGCGTCAATCTGCCGATCCTGCCAATTGGCGGGCCGATCATCTCCTCCACCGAAGCGCTGGCGCCGAAATCCGTGCCGAAACGTCTGGTGGTGGTGGGCGGTGGTTACATTGGTCTGGAACTGGGCATTGCTTATCGCAAGCTCGGTGCCGAGGTCAGTGTGGTCGAGGCGCAGGATCGTATCTTGCCGGCCTACGACGCAGAGCTGACGCAACCGGTGCATGACGCGCTGAAGCAACTGGGTGTGAAGCTGTATCTGAAACACAGCGTGCTGGGTTTCGATGGCACGTTGCAGGTGCGCGATCCGGAAGGCGAAACCCTGAACCTGGAAACCGATCAGGTGCTGGTCGCCGTCGGCCGCAAACCGAATACCCAGGGCTGGAACCTCGAAGCGCTGAATCTGGACATGAACGGCTCGGCGATCAAGATCGACAGCCGCTGCCAGACCAGCATGCGCAACGTCTACGCCATTGGCGACTTGAGCGGCGAGCCGATGCTGGCCCACCGCGCCATGGCTCAGGGCGAGATGGTTGCCGAGTTGATCAGCGGCAAAACCCGTGAATTCAACCCGACTGCGATTGCTGCCGTGTGCTTCACCGACCCGGAACTGGTGGTGGTCGGCAAGACGCCGGACGAGGCCAAGGCTGCAGGTCTGGACTGCATTGTTTCGAGTTTCCCGTTCGCCGCCAATGGCCGGGCGATGACGCTGGAGTCGAAAAGCGGCTTCGTGCGCGTGGTCGCTCGTCGGGACAACCATGTGATTGTCGGTTGGCAAGCGGTGGGCGTTGGCGTGTCGGAGTTGTCGACAGCGTTTGCGCAAAGCCTGGAAATGGGCGCGCGGCTGGAAGACATCGGCGGCACCATTCATGCGCATCCGACTTTGGGTGAAGCGGTGCAGGAAGCGGCATTGCGTGCCCTCGGGCATGCGTTGCACCTGTAGGCCCCTTCGCGAGCAAGCTCGCTCCCACATTTGGAATGCATTCCCCTGTGGGAGCGAGCTTGCTCGCGAATTCCTGAGGGCAACACGATTTATCTGTGTGCCATCCGATAGTCCGGGCTGCGAAACCGCTCAAGAATGAAGTATTGTTGTGCCCATCCAAAAAACGTCAGAAGCCTTGAACCGTTTCGGCGGTTGTTCAGTGATAGAGGGTGTCATGGGTAACGAAAGCATCAATTGGGACAAGCTGGGTTTTGACTACATCAAGACCGACAAACGCTATCTGTCGTACTTTCGCGATGGCGAGTGGGACAAAGGCACCCTGACCGAAGATAACGTGCTGCACATCAGCGAAGGCTCGACGGCCCTTCACTATGGCCAGCAGTGCTTCGAAGGCATGAAGGCCTATCGTTGCAAGGACGGCTCGATCAACCTGTTCCGCCCGGACCAGAACGCCCTGCGCATGCAACGCAGCTGCGCGCGTCTGCTGATGCCGACGGTCGACACCGAGCAGTTCATCGAAGCCTGCAAAGCCGTGGTCCGCGCCAACGAGCGCTTCATTCCGCCATACGGCACTGGCGGCGCGCTGTACCTGCGTCCGTTCGTGATTGGCGTCGGTGACAACATCGGCGTGCGCACTGCACCCGAGTTCATCTTCTCGATCTTCTGCATTCCGGTCGGCGCCTACTTCAAGGGCGGCCTGACCCCGCACAACTTCCAGATCTCCAGCTACGACCGCGCCGCCCCACAAGGCACTGGCGCAGCCAAGGTCGGCGGCAACTACGCGGCCAGCCTGATGCCGGGTTCGAAAGCGAAGAAAGCCAACTTCGCCGACGCGATCTATCTGGATCCGATGACCCACACCAAGATCGAAGAAGTCGGTTCGGCCAACTTCTTCGGGATCACCCACGACAACAAGTTCATCACCCCGAACTCGCCGTCGGTTCTGCCAGGCATCACCCGCCTGTCGTTGATCGAACTGGCCAAGACCCGTCTGGGCCTGGAAGTGGTGGAAGGCGACGTGCTGATCGACAAGCTGTCGGACTTCAAGGAAGCCGGCGCTTGCGGTACAGCTGCGGTGATCACCCCGATCGGCGGGATCAGCTACAACGACCATCTGCACGTGTTCCACAGTGAAACCGAAGTCGGCCCGGTGACCCAGAAGCTCTACAAAGAGCTGACCGGCGTGCAGACCGGCGACATCGAAGCGCCAGCGGGCTGGATCGTCAAGGTTTGATCTGACGGCGATTGATGTAGAAAAGCCCTCCACCGAGTGATTGGTGGGGGGCTTTTTATTGTGCCGGGATTTTTATGTCGTGCTGGAGATCCTCGCCCCCTCACTGTAGAGACCGGTACATCCTTTACAAATTAGACCGGGGACATCGTTTACACCTTTACAGGCTTGAAACGCGTTTGGCGCCGCTTTCAAGCCTGCCTAAACAGTGGCTGCAAAGGTACAGTTCCCAAGCGTCATCAGCCACTTCCTTCAGCGCGATGTCCTCTCCAATCAGAGCCTCTCCTA
>NZ_JACOPX010000010.1 GCF_015461835.1 Pseudomonas neuropathica
GGTAGGCAGATAAGGATTGATGACGCACAGCACGCCGTCGGGGTCATTGGTGGCGACCTTGATGCTGATCCCGCCATCGCCATCTTGCACCGGCTCGACCATCCCCGGAATCAGCAGGGGACGCAGCGCCAGTGTGTTATTGCCTTCCGTCAGGGGAGGGAAGCGGAAACGTTTGTGAGAAGGCATCAGGCAAGTCCTCTTGAAGAGAATTCAGGCGTTTTGTGATGACGACCGGTGCAGTCGAATTCAGCGAGAATCAGGTGGATTCAGGCTTCGGGTAGGTGACGAACACTGCAATGCACTCCGGTCAGGTGATGGAGTGATTGAACCTGTGTTTATGGGTTAGCGCACCTGTCAGATCTGACAGGTGCGCACTGAAAACCGACGAACGGCTTAAGAGGGCAGGCACGAATTTTTGGTGGTGGACTGCGAGAAATGCACCCGCGCCAGCAGGATGTCAGTCAGCCTTCACGCTGAAGATGCTGGCGCCTTCATTAACAAGCCCATAGGTATTGCGAGATGTACTCCCTGAACTCGTTGAGTTCAGACAAACACGATTTCGTAGGGCAAGCGCATTCTTTCGAGAATCACCGGTGGCAGCATCGGCGCAATACCAATCGCCGGCTCACCCTTTAGCTGACTGGCGTAAGCATGGGTGGCGTGGCTCTTGCGCGCCACCGTCCAGGTGTCGAGGCGCAGTTTGCGCGCACGTTCCCAAGGGATCAGTTGCTGGTCGCGCTCGGGCCAGTGCCAGGCCCAGACCGGTACGTCGTGGAAGGTCGCCCCGGCTTGTTCCGCTGCCTGTGCGCTGGCCCGACCCACCGCTTCATGGTCGTCGTTGCCATCGCCGCGCCAGGTGCTGAACACTACATCGCCTGGGCGCAGGTAGCGGCTGATGAATTCGGTCACTTGCGCTTGCTGTTCGCACAGAGCGTTGTCAGTGAAACCGCCGCGCACCCATTTCAGGCTGTGCATCGGCAAGCCGAGACGGCGCAGGGCCTCGACGCTTTCCTGCGGGCGGAACACGCTCAGGCGTTTTTCCGACCATTGCCGTGAACCCGGGTGGCTTGCGCTGCCATCGGTGATCGAGAGCAATTGCAACGGATGACCGAGGCTGGAGAGTAATTGCAGCAGACCGCCACAGGTGACCACTTCATCGCCCGGATGCGGCGCGATGACCACGGCGCGGGCGCCGGCGGGTACCAGACTTAAAGTATTGATGACCGGGATGTTGTCCAGTTGCGGGGCGCTGTTCCAGATTTGCGCCGACGAACTGCTGTCGCTGAGGGTTAACGGTTTCATGGTGTGACGTCCTTGTGTTGTTTCGCCCTCAGTCGTGCGTTTGGCGGTGATTGCCAGACGCCGCCGACCCGTGAAGGCTGGTTGATTGCCCAGCGACGCTCCGAACCCTGGATTGCCGCGCAGCAGAGTATTGCTCATGAAGCGAAGTTCGTCGCGTCACAGATCAATCTGATCCGCTTTTTTTTGCTCCATCTGTGCCAGGTGTCGCAGATAGTCACCAAAGCCACCGCGCGCACGGCTGTCGAAGCGTGCGCTGGTCAGCACTTGCGGGCGATGACTCCAGGCGATGTTGGCACCGTCCCGTTCCAGTTCCCGCACCAACTGCACATCTTCGTCGCAGGCCAACGGTTTAAAGCCGCCGGCCCAGCGATAGGCGTCGGCGCTGATGCCCAGATTGGCACCGTGGATATGCCGATGGCCATCGCAGGCCCGGTAATCCCGGTGATAGCGGATTTGCGCGGCTTCATCGAACGACTCGTGCCAGCGTTCGACCGTGACGGTACCGCATACCGCGTCCGCGCCCAACCCCAGTTGCGCCACCAGCCAGTCGTCGGCCACGCGGCTGTCGGCATCCGAACAGGAGATCCAGCGCGCTCCGCGCTCCAGCAATAGCTGCGCGCCGGCCGCCCGGGCCTGGCCAACATTGCGTGCGTCGATGTGCAGGCTCAGCACCGGATAGCGACTGACGATCTGCGCCGAGCGGTCGGTGCAACTGTCGAGCACCACCAACACCTCAACCTTTTCGCCGGCCAGCAATCCGTGGCGGCTGGCGCGCACGGCCGCGTTGAGGCAGTCGTCGAGCAGGTCTTCCTCATTGTGCGCCGGGATCAGAATGCCGATCATCGCAAGCCCTCCAGTGCGGCCACCGAGCGCGGTTCGCGGCTCCACACCTCAAGGATGAAGTCCGCTTCCTGATGCAAGACCAGGCGGGGCAGATGCAGTTTTTCATGAATCAGGTCGTGAACCTGCCGCGCATTCAGCGGGCAGCCGTCAATGGGCGGACGCCAGTGACAGGCGAGGAACTGGCCGTCGGCAGTCAGGCAATCACTGGCTCGACGGATCACTTCTGTCAGATCCTGACTATCCAGGTAGTAGCCGATCTCGCTAAATACGATCAGGTCGAATTTTTCCTCCGGCCAGTCGCCGGGAAGACGCTTTTGCCGTACTTCGGCGTGATCGAACAGGCTCAACCGCGTGCGCGCCAGAGTCACTGCCGCATTGGCCGTGTCACAGCACAACAACCGATCGCAACGCGCGGCCAGTTCGGCGCTCAACTCGCCGTTGGCGCAACCCGGTTCGAAGATTGCCCGGTAGTGCGGACGCGGCAGGGCGGCGAGGGTGATCGCGCGTTTGCGCTGCTCGTACCAGCGCTCACGGAACGCCCACGGGTCGTCGTTGCCGGCGAACAAACCGTCGAAATAGCGATCTTCGACACTCATAGAAACACCACTTCGAAAGGTTGCAGCAGGCGATCGAGCACATAGGGCGCCAGTACCGGACCGAGTCCGGCGTCCGGATCGCCTTCCAGTTGACTGGCGAAAGCGTGCACCGCGTGGCGTTTGCGCGCGACTTGCGCCGGCGTCAGGAGAATCTTGCGCGCGCGTTGCCACGGTACGAAGGCGTCTTCCGGAGTTGCCCAGTGCCAGGTCCACACCGGCAGTTCATGGCAAGTCGCACCGACGCGACGGGCAGCCTCGGCACTGGCGCGGCCAACGGCTTCGTGGTCGCAATGTCCGTCCTCGCTCCACGTGGTAAAGAGCACGTCGTCGGGACGCAGATGACGCGCGATGAAATCGACCAGCTCCGCTTCCTGAGCCGCCACCTGGGTGTCGGTGAAACCACCGCGCAGCCACTTCACGCGATGCATCGGCAGACCGAGTCGGCGCAGGGCTTCGGCGGATTCCTGTGGGCGCACCACGCTCAGACGTTCCACCGGCCAGCGACTGGAACCGGGATGACTGGCGCTGCCGTCGGTGACCGACATCAGTTGCAAAGGCCGACCAGCCTCGGCGAGCAACTGCAGCAAACCGCCACAACCGAGCACTTCGTCGTCCGGGTGCGGCGCGATAATCACCGCCCGCGCGCCCGGAGGCACCAGACTGAGGATGTCGATGCTGTCCAGCTCCGCCAGGTGCCGCGAAGCCTGCCATTGGTGCAGGCTCGTGCCCTGGCCGACAATCGGATTGGTTTTCATAAGGCCCATGCCTCCGCGGATTGCCCAGCCACCAATTGCCCGAGCGCGGCCAGATCCCGTTCGGCATGACTCTGGCGCAGAAACACCGGCAGATCAGCGCTGAGCCGGGCAAACTGCCGATCCTTGCAAAACGGCCCGGCGCCGAGCGCGCGGCCGACCTCACGCATGACCTGTTCGGCCGACTGCTCGACCGCCGCGCGGGCACGACGGGCGAGCAATTCGGCGTTGTCCTCGGGATGGGCATCGATGTGCAAGGCGCTGAAGCGCAGCACATCCGCCGCTGCTTGCAGCGCACTGTCCACCGCGCCGAGATGGGCGAGGGCGTGCGGTTCCGGGCGTTGCTCACACTGGGTGCGCAACGCGTCGGCGATTTGCCGTGCGGCGCCGTACCAGCACGCGGCAATACCAATCCCGCCCTGCCAGAAGCCCGGGCGTTGCAGATAGTCGCCGGGATTGCCGATGGCCTGCGCTTCGGCGCCGTCGAACAGCACCTCGACGCTGCCAGTAGCCGCCATGCCCACCGCTTGCCAGCCTTGCTCGGTGACGGTGACGCCCGGTTGGTCGAGGGCGACGGCGACCAGTTGCTGCTGATCGTCGCCATCCCAGGCGGTGAGCAAGGCGTGGCTGAGCACGGCGGCGCCGGAGCACCACGCCTTGCGTCCGTGCAGCGCGACCATGTGCCCGGCCGGACTGACCTTGACCCGCGCTTGCGGCGGTTCCGCTGCCCACATGCCCCAAGTGCTGCCCGGTGTCGGCGTACCGCCCAATTGCTCGATGATCGCCAGTGCGTCGGTGTGGCCTTCGAACAGTTTGCACAAGCCCAGATCATGTCCGCCGACCTCCGCCAAACACTGAAAACGCTCCAGCGTGTGGCCACTGCCCGGTAGCGGCAGGCGATCCAGCCCGGCCTCGACCAGCGCCCGCAGGCAATGGCCGAGGGCTGCGGTGTGCGGATAATCCGCCGGGCGTCGGGCGAGATAACTGTGCAGATCCATATCAATCTTCTTCATCACGTTGCAGTTCGAACAGCAGCAGCGAGCGCCCGGTGACCGAGTATTCGTGGCCGAAATCGAAGCGTTCCTGACCACGGATCGACGGCTGATTGGTGTCGATCATGCAGGTCCAGAAGCTGCCTTCCGGTACCTCCGGCAAGGTGAAATTGACGATGTCATGATGGGCGTTGACCACCAGCAGCAAGGTCGCATCCGCACCTTTGCGGCGAATCCCGGTTTCCTGCGCACGCCCGTCGAGCAACATGCCCAGGCAGCGGTTGTGCGCATCGTGCCAATGTTCGGTGGTCATCTCGGTGGCATCCGGCGCCAGCCAGGTGATGTCCTTGACGCCGATGTCCTCGTTGTATTCGCCAACCAGGAAGCGGCCGCGACGCAGGATCGGATAGGCCAGGCGCAGCTTGATCAGGCGTTTGACGAATTTCAGCAATGCCTTGCCGTCCTCGCTCAGGTCCCAGTTGACCCAGCCGATCTCGCTGTCCTGGCAATAGGCGTTGTTGTTGCCGTCCTGAGTGCGGGCGAACTCATCACCGGCGACGATCATCGGCGTGCCTTGGGCAAGCAGCAGGGTGGCGAAGAAATTGCGCATCTGCCGATGGCGCAGGGCATTGATTTCAGGATCGTCGGTCGGGCCTTCGACGCCGTGGTTCCACGACAGGTTGTTGTTGCTGCCATCCTGATTGTTTTCGTCGTTGGCTTCGTTGTGCTTGTCGTTGTACGAGACCAGGTCGTTGAGAGTGAAACCGTCGTGGGCGGTGATGAAGTTCACCGACGAGTACGGCCGCCGCCCGCGCTGGTTGAACATCTCACCGGAGGCAGTCATGCGGCTGGCGAAATCGGCAACCTGGCCGTCGTCGCCTTTCCAGAACGCGCGCACGGTGTCGCGGAATTTGTCATTCCACTCGACCCAGCCCGGCGGGAAGTTGCCCACCTGATAGCCGCCGGGGCCGCAGTCCCACGGTTCAGCGATCATCTTCACCTGGCGCAGCACCGGGTCCTGGCGGCAGGCGACAAGAAAGCTGTGACGCTCGTCGAAACCATCGTGATAGCGGCCGAGAATCGTCGCCAGGTCGAAACGGAAACCGTCGACGTGCATCTCGCTGGCCCAGTAACGCAGCGAGTCGGTGACCATTTGCAGCACGCACGGGTGACTGAGGTCGAGGGTGTTGCCGGTGCCGGAATCATTGATGTAGTAGCGCTTGTCGTCGGGCATCAAGCGATAGTACGAGGCGTTGTCGATGCCGCGCATCGACAGGGTCGGGCCTTGCTCGTTGCCTTCTGCGGTGTGGTTGTAGACCACGTCGAGGATCACTTCGAGGTTGGCTTCATGCAGGTGCGCGACCATCTCCTTGAATTCGGCAATCTTGCCGCTGGCCAGGTAGCGCGGGTCCGGGGCGAAGAACGCGATGCTGTTGTAACCCCAGTAATTGGTCATGCCTTTGTGCAGCAGATGCTGGTCATTGACGAAGGCATGAATCGGCAGCAATTCGACGGTAGACACGCCGAGCTTGCGAATGTGTTCGAGCACGTCGTCGACCATCAGCCCGGCAAAGGTGCCGCGTACGTTCTCCGGTACCGACGGGTGACGCATGCTGATGCCGCGCACGTGGGTTTCATAAATGATGGTCTTGTCCCACGGCACGCTGACGCGATGGTCATTGCCCCAGGTGTGCGCCGGGTCGATGACTTTGCACTTGGGCACAAACGGTGCGCTGTCGCGCTCGTCGAAACTGAGGTCGGCGTCGGGGTGGCCGATGGTGTAGCCGAACAGCGCTTCCGACCATTTGAGTTGGCCGACCAACTGCTTGGCGTACGGGTCGATGAGCAATTTGTTGTGGTTGAAGCGGTGACCGTTGGCCGGGTCGTACGGACCGTAGACACGGTAGCCGTAGATCAGCCCCGGGTGCGCATCGGGCAGGTAGCCGTGGTAGATCTCATCGGTGTATTCCGGCAGTTCGATGCGTTCGAGTTCGACTTCGCCGGCATCGTCGAAGATGCACAGTTCGACCTTGGTGGCGTTGGCGGAAAACAGGGCAAAGTTCACCCCCAGACCATCCCAGGTCGCACCGAGCGGGAAGGGCAGGCCTTCACGGATTCTCGACGGCTCGGCGTGCGCGGTGGGCTCGGCATTCTTTGGACGGGTCATGATTGCTCCTGCAAAACGGGTAATTTCTGGGCTTACACATCCCCCTGTAGGAGTGAGCCTGCTCGCGATAGCGGTCTATCAGGTGACATCGATGTTGAATGTCAGATCGCTATCGCGAGCAGGCTCACTCCTACAGGGGATTGGTGGGTTCTTCAGGGCGAGTGGGCCCTCGGTGGCGAGCGAACCCGCCACACAGTCATTCAGTTCAATAATCCGTTTAGCGTCAGATTGCCGAAGGCTTCTTCGGCGCCCGAGGCTTTTTCTCGGCAGGCTTTTCGCCTGGGGGAACCACTTTTGCGGCGCTGGCCGGCTTGGCTTTGGCCGGTGGTTTCGGCTTGGCGGCCGGGGCCTTGGCCTCGGCTGCCTTGCCCGCCGGTTTGCTGCCGGTGGCTTTCGGCGGTTTCTTCGGCGCCAGCGCTTCCGCTTCGGCGAGCTTGCGCGCCATTTCCCAGTGGCGTTCTTCATGCCCCTCGGGCTTACCTTCCGATTCCCAGATTTGATAGGCGAATTCGCGGATGCGTTTATCGTCGGTACTCATCGCAATGCTCCTGAACTGAACTCATGCTTACGTTAAGTGTTGGATAAAGAGATTGACCGGGACATCCCCCAGCGCGTCGCTGATATTCAGCTCCCTGTTTTTTGTGACTGCGCTGCTTGAAAAAAGTCCCTTCAGGTTTGTCGCAGAGGCGGCGAACGGTAAAACCACCCGCGTATCGCCCCAGCGCAGCGCATCGACCTGAGGTACAGCACCGTTTTCCAGCAGGGTCGCGCAACGGACCGGCACGATCACGATGGCCTGCTTCCCCTCGTGCTCACGGGCAAACGCGAGCACGTTGTGCGCCTGACTGCCGAGCACTTCCAGGGCCTGGTAGCTGCCCTGGCGGAACAGCTCGGCATGTTCGACGCGCAGCTTCAGCACTTGGGCGATCAAGGCTTGCTTGATGCGCCCGTCACGCCAATTCGCCAGCAACTCCACAGGTGGCAATGACTCCTGCAAAGCGTGTTCGCGAGCGGCGTAATCCACCGGCCGGCGGTTGTCCGGATCGACCAGGCTGAAGTCCCAGAACTCATTGCCCTGATACAGGTCCGGCACCCCCGGCACGGTCATGCGCAGCAAGGTTTGCGCCAAGCCATTCAGCGCGCCGGCGGCGGCGATGCTGTTGACGGTCTTGCTCAGCGCGGCGCGCAGCAGCTCGCCTTCCTCACCGGTGAGAAGTTTTTCGGTGAACGCTTGCGCGGCGTTTTCATAGCTTTCGCTCGGCGCGCTCCAACTGCTTTGCAGCTTGGCTTCACGCAGGGCTTTCTGCTGCCATTGCCAGATGCGCTCTGCGTAATCGGCGAAACCCGCCTGGTCGTCGTCACGCAGTTGCAGCGGCCAACTGCCCAGCAACGCTTGATAGAGAATCAGCTCATCGCCGCTCGATGGCATCTGATCATCCACCCGCACCGGGCGAGCGAGGGCGCGCCACAACTCGATCTGCTCGGCGTACCAATGGCTGCGCTCACTGAGTACGGCCAGACGTGCGCGGGTGTCTTCGCCACGTTTGTGATCGTGGGTCGCGGTGGCCAGCAAGTTGTCGGGGAATTCACTCAGCCGTTGTTGATTGACCGCATGAAAGTCGCTGAGCGGAGCGCTGAACTGTTCGGTGTTGTAGCCGACGTCATTGCGCGACAGCAGCACAGCGGAGCGATACAGCGCGGTGTCTTCCACGGCTTTAGCGGCTGCCGGTGAGGTCAGTTGCTGAAAGCGTACGCAGGCATGCTTGAGAATCTTGCGCGAACGCCCGCGCGGTTTACGCCGCCACGGCGTACCGCCAAGCCAGGCGGCAACGCAGTCGAGCACCGGCCAGTCGCCTTCGCCGAGGCTCTGTCGCGCACCGTCCATGGCCTGCTGGAAGAATTTTTCATCCTGCGCGGAGCGGCCCATGGCGCTGATGTACGTGCGATACACCGGGAAGTGCACGATCAACGCCTGCAACACTCGGCGGATCGCCCCGAGGGTCAGGTCGCGGGTCATCAGGTCATCGCGGGCGACTTGCAGCAGGGCCTGGGCAACGCTTTCGCAATCGCTGGCGAGCGAGCCGTTGAGGATCTGCTGACGCGCCAGTTGTGCTTCTTCGATGAACGCGGCCGGGCGTTCGCTACGCCGTTGCCAGAGGTCGCCGAGCACGTGTTCGCCATCGGGGTCGTGTTGCAGCAGCGACAGCTGATTCATGAATTCATAACCGGTGGTGCCATCCACCGCCCAGTCGCGGTGCAGGGTTTCGCCGGCGCCGAGGATCTTCTCGACGTAGATCGGCAAATGTCTGCCCGGTGCCAGCAGGTCAACCCGGCGCCGCAGTTTGCGGCAGTAACCGCGCGGGTCGGCGAGACCGTCGATGTGGTCGATGCGCAAACCATCGACCAGCCCTTCGGCAATCAACTGGAAGATCTTGCCGTGGGTGGCTTCGAACACTGCCGGGCGCTCGACACGCAGCCCGCCGAGTTCGTTGATGTCGAAAAAGCGCCGCCAGTTGATGTCGTCAGCCGCCGTGCGCCAACTCGCCAGGCGATAGCTTTGACGTTCGAGCAACTCATGCAGTTTGTGGAAGCCTTCTTCGGTGGTCGAGTCGTAGTGCTGCAGGTTGTTCTGGATCGCTTCGAGGATCTGCGGATCAGTCGCCTGTTGCCGCAGTTGTTCTTTCAGCGGCATCGCCAGTGAATGGGCATCGGTCTGATAGCTGAGGGCACCGAAGCGATCGGCCAACGGCTTCAGCGCATCCGAGGATTTCAGCAGCTCAGGGTAATCATTCGGGCACACCGGGAAGTGATGGTCGTAGTGCTCGACATGGAAACTGCCGGTCTGCGCATTGAAGTGCAGTTTCAGCGTGCCTTCCTGCAGGGCCACGCCGTAATCGCTGCCGAGGAACGGCAGCAGCAACTGGCCTTCCATCAGTGGGTCCGGCGAATGCCATTGAATGTCGAAGAACTCGCCATAAGGACTCAGCCGCCCCCATTCCAGCAGATCAAGCCACCACGGGTTGTCGCTGCCACCGACTGCCATGTGGTTGGAAACGATGTCGAGGATCAGGCCCATGTGATGTTCGCGCAGGGTGCTGACCAAGCGCCGTAATGCCGGCTCGCCGCCAAGTTCCGGGTTGACCCGGGTCGGGTCGACCACATCGTAGCCGTGCATCGAACCGGCCCGCGCTGCGAGCAGCGGCGAGGCATAAATATGGCTGATGCCGAGCCGGGCGAAGTACGGCACCAATGGCACCGCGTGTTCGAGGGTGAAACCTTTATGAAATTGCAGACGCAAGGTCGCGCGCAGGGGCTGGATAAGCGCTTGATTCATTGGTCACGCTCGGCAGCCTGAAGACGCGCGCACGCCAGTAATTCCAGACGTCGCGCCGCATCCGCGCCATCGAGCAGCGCCTCACTGGTGCCGGGCAAGCGCCGTGACCAGTTCGGATGAGTGTCGATGGTGCCGGGCAGATTCGCCTGTTCATTGATGCCCAGCGCATCTTCCAGCGGCAACAGCACCAACGGCGCGCGGGTGTGGCCAAGGAAGCGTACGGCGGCATCGACCACTTGATCGGCCTCGTGGGATTCCTCGCGAAAGTTTTGCGGGTCCTGGCTCAACGCGTTGCGCAGGCCTTCGCGCTCACGCTGGCGGTGATGACGCCATTCGATTTCACCATTGGCATCGACGAACCCCAAGCGTGCGTTCCAGTCGATATCACGACCATGCCACCAGCCGTTGAGCGTTGGCAGATCGTGGGTGCTGGTGGTTGCCAAGGCGTTGTCCGGCCAGTCGAGAATCGGTTTGAAAAAGGTGTTGTCCTGCTCGAACAGCAGCACGCGCATGCCGAGCATGGAGCGGGCGATGAGCTTTTCACGCAGGCCATCGGGCACCGTGCCGAGGTCTTCACCGAGGACGATGGCCTGGTGCCGATGGGATTCGAGGGTCAGCAATCGCAGCAAGTCATCGACCGGGTAATACAGGTACGCGCCATCGGCCGGCGCCGCGCCGTTGGGGATCACCCACAATCGTTGCAGGCCCATGACATGGTCGATGCGCAAACCACCGGCGTGGGCGAAGTTGGCACGCAGCATGTCGATGAAGGCACGGAAACCATTGCGAATCAGGCCTTCCGGCGAGAATGCGGAAATGCCCCAGCCCTGGCCCGAGCGATTGAGAATGTCCGGCGGCGCACCCACGGTCAGCGAGGCGAGCAATTCATCCTGGAAACTCCAGGCCTGGCTACCGGCGCCATCGGCACCCACCGCGAGATCGGCGATCAGGCCAATGCCCATGCCGGCGCTGCGTGCAGCGGTTTGCGCGCGCTCCAGGCAACGGTGGATCAGCCATTGGCAAAAAGCGAAGTAGCCGATGCGCTCGGCATATTCTTCGGCAAACGCTTCGAGCGCTGCGCCGCGTGGGTCGTGCCAGTGTTCCGGCCATTGTCGCCAGTCGAGGTTTTCACCACGGGCGGCGCGCATTTCCTGAATGGCTTCGAAGCGGCAATGGTTTTCCAGTGCTTCACCACCGGCATGGCGGAAACTGGCGAAGTCCGGGTGCAGCGGGTGGTCACCGGCGACGAAACCCTCATACAAGGCTTGCAGGAGTTTTTGCTTGGCGTCGGCGGCGCTTGGCCAGTCGATCAGGGTCAGGTCTTCGAGTTGGGCAAACTGCTCGGCCAGGCCGGTCGCGTCGATCGCATCGCGCAAAGCGCGCTCACCAAGAATTGCGCCGGGGGCGGCGTACAGGGGATTGAGGAACAAGCGACTGGACGGCGAATAAGGGCTGTAGCGCCCGGTATCGGCGCTGAACATGGCGTGCAATGGGCTGATCGCCAGCGCATCGGCGCCGCGTTCACCGGCCACGCGGACCAGATCCTCCAACGCTTGGGTGTCACCGAAACCGCCATCGCCGGGGCGGCGCAGCGAATACAGTTGCGCACTCAGACCCCAAACACGGGGAATCGGATTATCCACCGCATCGCCGACACTGAAGCAACGCTCGGGGGCCACGGCCAAGGTGAAATATTGATCGCCGATGTGCACCTGTTGATAGCCGACCGGAATCAGTCCCGGCAGTACCGCTTCAGAGTCCAGTTTCAGGTTCAGCCGCGAGCCGTCTTCAAGGTGGATTTCGCACGGGGTTTGCGGGGCGAAATACCGACCCAGATCAAGCCCGACGCCGACATCGCTAGTGAGTAGCGGCGGCAAGTGCCGGTCTTGTTGGGCAGCTTGCAGTTCAAGCAGGCTGGCGTCGATTTCCTGCGCGGTGCTGGCGGGGTGGCCGAGTCCGATCAGAACATTGCGCAGCACCGCCGGGGCGACTTTTTGCGGACGGCCGTTGGCGTCGATCCAGTCGACGGCAAGGCCGGCGCGGCTTGCAAGTATTTCCAGTTGCGCATCGCTCATAGGCGCTCTCCATCCAGAGGTTGCAAAGGGGTTGCGGCCGTGAGGCTGACAAGCGCGCAATACGCGGGCAGTTCGCCCGATTCCGATAGATCGACGCTGGATGGCTGTTGAAACAACCATACGGCCTCGGTCTGTGGAGGGTTGACCACTGGCGTGTCGCTGAGGTTCAGGTCAATTCGCAGCTCGCTGCCATTGCCCAGACGCCAGCGCGCACTGACCGCGCCATAACCGAGCATATGGGCGCCGAGCGCTTGCGTGCCGGACAGATGGGGAATGATGTATTGATGGCGAAATTGCAGCAGCTTCTGGTACAGCGCGAGGGTTTCCTGCTGTTTCACGCTGCCATTGCCGATCAGCCTGGGCTGTGAGGCGTGGAAGGTTTTTTCGGCGTTCGGGTCGGGAATCTGTTCGCGTTTGTGCGGATCGGTGAAGGCACTGAACGCGGCGAATTCATTGCGGCGGCCCTCACGCACCAACTTGGCAAGTTCGCCGTGGTGACTGGTGAAAAACAGGAACGGTTGTTCGGCGGCGAACTCATCGCCCATGAACATCAGCGGAATCATCGGCGACAGCAGTAACAACACGGTCGCTGCCTGCACGGCACGCGGATCGGCGAGGTGATGCAGGCGCTCGCCGAACGCACGGTTGCCGATCTGATCGTGGTTTTGCAGGAACAGCACAAACGCCGTGGAGGGCAGGTGTTCGCTGGGTTCGCCGCGTGGTTCGCCATGGCGGGTGATGTGGCCCTGGAAAACAAAACCCTGACTGAGGCAACGCACCAATTGTTCGGTGGGTTGTGCCGCGTAGTCGGCGTAATACGCGTCAGTTTCGCCAGTGAGCAGAACGTGCAGGGCGTTATGGCCGTCGTCGTTCCACTGCGCGTTGTAGTCGTATTCCAGCAGGCTCGACTGGTTGAGTTCGTTTTCCACGGTCAGCCAGACATGCCGACTGGGGTCGATCTGCGCGCGGATGCGTCGGGCCATTTCGCTGAGAAAATCCGGATCCTCAATGGCATGCACGGCGTCGAGGCGCAGGCCGTCGAAACGGTATTCGAGCAGCCACATCAGCGCGTTTTCGATGAAGAACTCGCGCACTTCGCTGCGACGAAAATCGATCGCCGCGCCCCACGGCGTGTGCTTGTCTTCGCGAAAGAAGCCTTTGGCGTAACGGTGCAGGTAATTGCCGTCCGGGCCGAAGTGGTTGTAGACCACGTCGAGAATTACCGCTAGACCGTGGCTGTGGGCGCTGTCGATCAGGTGTTTGAGTTGTTCCGGCGTGCCGTAGGAGGCTTGCGGGGCGTAGGGCAAAACACCGTCGTAGCCCCAATTGCGTTCGCCAGGGAACTGCGCCAGCGGCATCAGTTCGATGGCGGTGATGCCCAGGCCTGCAATGCGCGCCAGATGTTGTTCGACTTCCGCGAAACCACCGAGCGCACCGACGTGCAACTCGTAGATCACCGCTTCGCTCCATGGCCGACCGTGCCAGGCCGTGTGTCGCCATTGATAAGCCAGAGGATCGACCACCACGCTGTGGCGGTCGAGTTCGCCATCCTGGGCTCTGGAGGCCGGGTCGGGCACCTCCAGTTCGCCGTCGATGTTGTAGCGGTAGCGGGTGCCCGCCGGACAGCGGGCCTTGATCACAAACCAGCCGTCTGCCTGAGACAGCATCGGCAGCGACTGACCGTTTTCGAGTTCGACACTCACGTAAAACGCATCCGGCGCCCATAGCGCAAATTGCGTGTGTTCGGCGTCCAGCATGATCGCGCCGTGGGGCCAGGTTTCAGTAGACCGTAACGGCATCGTGGTGAACCTCCCTGGTTATTTGTGGTGAGCTTTACCCAGCGCCTTGGCGACCAGTTGTTCGTAGAGTTCGGCGTACGGTTCAACCGCTTTGCACCAGTTGAACGGCGCAGCCATTGCCCGGCAACGCATGGCGTTGAGCAGTTCGGGGAAGGCGAATACCTTGAATGCGCGGCTCAGGGCCTCTTGATAGCTTTCAGCGGTGGACTCATCGAAGAGGAAACCGGTGACGCCGTTTTCAATGGTGTCGGCCAGACCGCCGGTATTGCGTGCGACTGGCAGCGAGCCGAAACGCTGGGCGTACATCTGGCTCAAACCGCAAGGCTCATAACGCGAAGGCATCAGCAGGAAATCGCTGCCGGCAAACATGCGTCGGGCGTCGGTTTCGTTGAAGCCGATGCGCACACCGATCTGCCCTGGAAAGCGCAGCGCCAGTTCGCGCATGGCTTGTTCTTCTTCCGGCTCGCCGCGACCGATGATTGCGATCTGGCCACCGTTCTGCACGATGTATTCGGATACCGCTATCGTCAGGTCCAGACCTTTCTGGTAGACCAGGCGCGACACCACAGCGAACAGCGGTCCGCTGGAATCGTTGAGGCCGAACAGCTCACGCACGTGCGCGGCGTTGACCGCTTTGCCGTCCCAGTCACCAATGGCAAACGGTGCAAACAGGTGCGGATCGGTGGCAGCATCCCAGCTTTCATCGATGCCGTTGGGGATACCGCTGAGCAAGCCTTGCTGAGTCTTGGCGGCCAGAAAGCCGTCGAGGCCACAGCCGAAATCCGGGGTGGTGATTTCCTGCGCGTAAGTGGCGCTGACCGTGGTGATATGACTCGAATACGCCATGCCAGCCTTGAGGAACGACATCTTGCCGTAGAACTCCATGCCTTCCTGTTGCAGGGCATGGGCTGGAATCCCCAGCTCCGGGCAGGAACCCAGGCTGGTCACGCCTTGATAGGCGAGGTTGTGAATGGTGAACAGGGTGGGCGTACGCTGCCCGCGCCAGTGCATATAGGCAGGCGCGAGACCGGCCGGCCAGTCATGGGCGTGCACCAGATCCGGGCACCAGTGAATTTGCGCGAGGTTAGCGGCGATGTCGGCGGCAGCCAGACCGAGACGGGCAAAGCGAATGTGGTTATCCGGCCAGTCGCGGCCGTTGTTGGCGCCGTAGGGCGAACCTTCGCGCTCATAGAGTTCGGGGCAGATCAGCACGTAGATGACCAGACCGTCCGGCATGTCCATGCGCCCGATCTTGCACGGCGGCAGCGCTGCGTGGCCGCCCAGTTCGCCGATGATGTGGATCGGATTTTCGCTGTGCATCACCTGCGGGTAACCGGGGATCAACACGCGCACGTCGTGCAGATGGGCCATGGCCCGGGGCAGGGCAGCGGAGACGTCACCCAGACCACCGGTCTTGACCAGATCGGCGATTTCCGAGGTAACGAACAACACTTTTTTCTTGTTAGGGTTCTGACTCGCTACCGGAGTCAGTGTTTTGGTGCCGGGGATGTTGATCTGTCGGCTGCCAGGAACACTGATGGTGCTCGATTCACCAACCGCCTGCTGAGCACGCTCTCCCTGAATTTCCAATGCCGCACTGATCATATGAATCTCCCGTCTCGTTGATCTGATTCTTGTCTTGAACAAGCGATGTCCATGGCCAAGTCCTGTGGCCGGGCGCAAACGCGCCACGCATCGGTGAGCAAACGCTACCCAACACGCGCAAGCAGAATGGGTGAACGGGCCGTTGCAAGGATTGCACCAGTCGCTATGGCCCTGTCTTTCAGATGACCAGCCGCCGCGCGCAAAAGTTTCGACTTTTTTTCCGCGATGTGACCGGTCGGTTTTACCCCGCGAAAGTCAGTCTAGGCCAGATCCTAGAGCGGGGCGGAGCAAATGGGTAAATTGTTCGACAATCGGTTGGCAAGCCACGCCGACCGTCCTTTTGAGGGGGAAACGCACCGACGAAGTGCAGGTTTTTCTGCAAGGGAGGGCCAAAACGGTGACTGGGTGGTCACGATTTTGTGCTAGCGAGGAGGGCGGTTGCACTGTTGTGGTGCGGGCAGTTTGTTGATGGGGTGACTGTTATGTCGCTATCGCGAGCAGGCTCACTCCTACATTTGAAATGCGTTCCACCTGTAGGAGTGAGCCTGCTCGCGATAGCAATAGTGACTTCACCCTCTATTTGCAGAAAGGGTCAGTTCAGCAGGCGAATCGGCTCCCCAGCCGACCAAGCCTGAATATCCTCGATCATCTGCGAAAAGAACTGCTCATAATTCTGCCGGCTGACATACCCGACATGTGGGGTCGCGAGCACATTGTCCAGTGTGCGAAACGGGTGCATCGCGGGCAGCGGTTCCTGTTCGAACACGTCCAGCGCTGCCCCGGCGATCTGCTGTTTCTGCAACGCCTTGATCAGCGCCGCCTCATCGACAATCGGCCCGCGGGCGGTGTTGACCAGCAGGGCCGTCGGTTTCATCCAGCCCAGTGCCTGCGCATCGACCAGCCCGCGACTGCGCTCGCTGAGTACCAGATGCACCGACAATACGTCCGCCTGCTCGAACAGTTCCTGCTTGCTCACGTACGTCACGCCAGCCTGTTCAGCGCGTTCGGCGGTGAGGTTTTCGCTCCAGGCAATCACCCGCATGCCGAACACCTGGCCAAACTGCGCGACGCGCTGGCCGATGCTGCCAAGACCCAAAATCCCGAGGGTCTTGCCATGCAGATCGCCGCCCAGCCCTTGCTGCCAATGGCCGGCGCGAAGGGCATTCGCTTCATTCACCAGATTGCGCGTGGCCGCCATGATCAGCGCCCAGGTCAACTCCGGCGCGGCATGCTTGTAACTGTCGGTGCCGCAAACCTTGATCCCCAGCCTGGCGGCCGCTTGCATATCCAGCGCTGCGTTGCGCATGCCGCCGGTGACCAGCAACTTCAGATGAGGCAAGCGCTTGAGCAAATCCTCATCGAAGCGCGTGCGCTCGCGCATCACGCAGATCACCTGATAGCGGCCCAGTCGCTCGGCCAGTGTGGCATTGTCCGCCGGGTAATCGTGTTCGAACGTCACCTCACCGAGGCCATCGAGCACCGACCAGTCGACCACGTCGCGGGCCACGTCCTGCCAGTCATCGATCACTGCAATCTGCACCGCCATCAGCCTTACCTCATCAACGAACGGGATTGGTTGTATTCAGCCAGCCGAGCAAGGCCTTGTGGAACTGCGCCGGCTCTTCCATTTGGGGGGCGTGGCCCATGCCGGGAAATTCCACCAGCGTCGACCGCGGGATCAGCTTGGCCACTTGTTTGCCGAGCACGTCGTAATGGCCGATTTTCGCTTTCACCTCAGGCGGCGCGAGGTCCTTGCCGATGGCCGTAGTGTCGGAGGTGCCGATCAGCAGCAGGGTCGGCATCTTCAGGTCCTTGAACTCGTAATACACCGGCTGGGTGAAAATCATGTCGTAGATCAGCGCTGAGTTCCATGCGACCTGAGTCTTGCCCGGGCCTTTGCTCAGTCCGGCGAGCATGTCCACCCAACGGTCGAATTCCGGTTTCCAGCGGCCGTCGTAATAGGTGGTGCGTTCGTAATCACGGATGCCTTGGGCGCTGACTTTCAGCTCACGCTGATACCACTGATCCACGGTGCGATACGGCACGCCGAGGGCTTTCCAGTCTTCCAGGCCGATCGGGTTGACCAGCGCCAGTTGCTCGACCTGCTCGGGGAACAGCAAGGCATAACGCGTGGCGAGCATGCCGCCGGTGGAATGACCGAGCAGCGTGGCTTTTTGAATGCCCAGCGCTTTGAGCAACTGCTGGGTGTTGGTCGCCAGTTGCTGAAAGCTGTATTGGTAGTTGTCGGGTTTGCTGGAGGTGCAGAAGCCGATCTGGTCCGGTGCGATCACCCGGTAACCGGACTCGCTCAACGCCTTGATCGAACTGTCCCAGGTGGCTGCGCAAAAATTCTTGCCGTGCATCAGCACCACAGTGCGGCCGTTGGCCTTGCCGTGAGCGGCGACGTCCATGTAACCCATCTGCAGGGATTTGCCCTGGGACTGAAAGGCAAAGTGTTTAAGGGTGTAGGGATAATCGAAGCCTTGCAGTTCCGGGCCATAGGCCGGGCCTTCCGGCGTTGCTTCGCTTGGCGTCGCAGCCTGCGCCGACAGGGGCAGGGCGGCGCAAAGAAACAGGCCAGGCAGCCAACGGGAAAACATGACAGACATAAGGTCAAACTCCGTTTGAAATCGGCCGATGCTGGAACGAGCGGATTACGCCGACGTTAAACACAGGCAATGCCCGCGCCTGAACGTTCAACCCAGCCACCCCAGCGTCAGCAGGGCCAGCACGCCGTAACGGGCACCTTTGGCCAGGGTGACGATCAACAGAAAGCGCCCTAGCGGTTCGCGCATCACGCCGGCAATCAGCGTCAGTGGGTCGCCAATGATCGGCAACCAGCTCAGCAGCAACGACCAGTGACCGTAGCGCTCATAGTGTTTGCGCGCCCTGGCCATGTGCGCGGCGCTGACCGGAAACCAGCGCCGATCCTGAAAGCGCTCGATCCCACGCCCCAGCCACCAGTTGACCAGCGAGCCGAGTACGTTGCCCAGCGTCGCCACCGCCAGCAGCCCCCACAGCCAGTAACGCTCGCTGACGATCAGGCCGACCAGTAACGCCTCGGATTGCAGCGGCAACAAGGTCGCCGCGCCGAAAGCGGCGAGAAACAGGCCGCCGTACGCCGCGGTGATCAATGGGCCGGGTAGTCCGCCACGACGACGTCAGCGCCATTCTTCTTCAGGCCGATAACCTGATAAGCATCGCTCATGCCGTCCATTTCCATGCCCGGCGAGCCCATCGGCATGCCCGGTGCGGCGACGCCGAGCAGATCGTCACGCTTGCTCAGGGCCAGAACCTGTTCCGCGGGCACATGGCCTTCGACGAATTTGCCGTTGATGATCGCGGTGTGGCACGAGGCCAGACGCGGTGGTACGCCATGTTGCTGCTTGAAGCTGCTCATGTCGCTTTCGACGTGATCTTCGACTTTGAAGCCATTGGCTTCGAGGTGGCTGATCCATTTTTTGCAGCAGCCGCAATTGGCGTCACGATGGACTTCGATGGGGATCAGATCGGCGGCTTGCGCCAGGGAGGAAATGAACAGGGCGCTCAGGGCGACCAGACGCAGGTGGGTACGCATAGCGGATTCTCGGCTCGGGTGACGATCAGAAAAGAACGCATTTTGACCGGTTTTTGCCGCCTGGCATCAACGCAATGTTTCCAGTTGTTGCGAGACGGGCTGGCAGGATGATCGTAGATCAAGGCTGACAGGTTGCTGAGCGCGAGATGACAAAGTTGTCAGGTGGCAATTGTGTGAACACCGTCGAACCTTGTGGGAGCGAGCCTGCTCGCGAAGGCAGTGTGTCAGGCACTGGATGCAGTGACTGAAAGGACGCTTTTGCGAGCAGGCTCGCTCCCACAGGGGTTATCTGGTTTGCAGAAATTCCTGCATGAATCAGCGGACTTTGAAGCGCCCCATGATCGCGCTCACCCGGCTGTTGGCTTCGAGCAACTGGTGAGTGTTGAGTTCGCTGGCTTTGCCACTCTGCACCAGCTCATCGACCATGTGGCGGATCTGCACCATGCTGCGGTTGATCTCTTCGGTCACGGCGCTTTGCTGCTCGGCGGCGGTGGCGATCTGCGTGCTGAGGCTGTTGATGTGGCTGACCGAGCCGGCCATTTCGTCCAGACCGGAGTTGACCCGTGCGGTCGCGTCGGCGGCGGACTGACAACTGGCCTGGGTGTTTTCCATGGCGCTGACCGACGAGCTGACGCCCTGAGTCAGACGCGTCAACATCTCGTTGATTTCCGAGGTGCTGGCCTGGGTGCGCGCGGCGAGGGCACGCACTTCATCGGCAACCACGGCAAAACCACGGCCCTGTTCACCGGCGCGTGCTGCTTCGATGGCAGCGTTGAGCGCCAACAGGTTGGTCTGCCCGGCAATCGCGCCGATCACCCCGAGAATTTCGGTGATGCGCTGGGCGTCCTGCTGCATGTTTTCAACTTTGTGTGTAGCGCTGGCCACTTCATCGATCAACGCGACCACGCTGTTGGTTGCTTCGCCCACCACCACCCGCGAACGGTCGGCATTTTCATTGGCGCGCTGGGTAAACGCGGCGGTTTCGGCGGCGTTCTGCGCAACGCTTTCTGCCGTCGAGCTCATTTCGGTGATGGCGGTAACGGTCTGATCGGTTTCCGAAGCATGACGCAACAGAATCTGGCTGGTGTGCGCCGAGGTGCGTTGCAGGTTATCCAGGCTGGAAGCCATGGCGCCGGTGGCCTGGGTGACTTCACCGATCATGTTTTGCAGGTAGGCAATAAAGGTGTTCACCGAGTGGCCGATGGCGCCGAGTTCATCTTCGGCGCGAATGGTGATGCGCCGGGTCAGGTCGGCATCGCCGCTGGAGAGCAAATCGATGTTGGCTTTCAAGGCTTTCATGCGTTGCACCAACTGACGAATCGCGTAGACCTGCAACAGCACCAGCAGGATCACCAGCGGAATCTGCAACAGGCTCAAGGTGCTGAGGACGTCATCGCGCTGGGCGGTGAGCATTTTCGTCGGCAGCGCCGTGGCGAGGAACCACGGCGTGCCTTCGACAGGACGCATGAAGAAAGTGCTGGCTTCACCGTTGTTATCGAATTCGATGCGCTGCGCTTGATCGCGGTTCTGCAACCCGGCTTTGACCTGGCTGGCGAAGGTCGACGTGCCGGCCAGTTCGCTGATGTTCTTCAGCACGATCGGGCCGCTGATGCGCGAGCTGTTACTAATGACCTTGCCGTCGGCTTCAACGATCAGCATCTCAGCGTTGAGATCTTTTTCCTTGCGCGCCACCAGATCGTTGAAGAAGCCGAGGGTGACGTCGATGGTCGACACGCCCCAGGCACTGCCGTTTTTCTGGATGGCCATGGCGCAGTTGGTGCGCGGCTCGGCGCTGGCGTCATCTTTATAGGCCGCCGCCCAGGCGCATTGACCGCGCGGTGTGGCCATGCCGCCCTTGTACCAGCTCTGGTCGTAGTAGTTGGGCGCCGCGTCGCTGTTCCAGAACGTGTTGACGGCGAGTTTGCCCGAGGCGTCGCGGTGCCAGAACGTACTGAATTTGTTGCGCCCGGCTTCACGTTGTCCCGGCAGAGGCCAGATCCCGCCGCCGAATACTTTCAGCTCGCCGTACTGATCGACCAGACCTGGCAGCACCGCGTCGATGGCGGCGCTGTCGAGCAGCGGGATGGTCTGGGTGATGCTGCGCTGTTGCGCCTGCACTTTGTTCAACTCGCCCTGAATCTGCTCGGCGACTTCGGCGATGCGGTTGAGTACCACCTGTTCTTCGGTGTGACGCAGCTTGGGGGCAACCAGTTGGCTGATGCCGACCACGGTCAACACCGACAACAGCAGGATGAACAGAACCAGAAACAGCGTGTAGCGAGCCTGAATAGTGCGGAATGCGGGCATGGAGACCGGTCCTTGAGCAGCGTTTCTTATTAGGGGCAGGGATAAAACAGCGCGGGTATCCCTAGCGTATCGTCGTGGTGCCCGGAAGCTTTAGGTACTCGCGTCCTAAATAGCAGCGATACCGATGACCGGCCGGTATCGAGATCGATACACAGGTGCTGATCAGCGCGCGTCAATAAGCGAAAAAGCGATTTTCGTTACCTTGTCGTGACAGCTTCGGGTCATTGAACCCGGGCCATTGGGCTTTTGTATCGAGAATGTACAAGAATTGTAAAAAAGTGCAGAAAGAGGTTGGTGCCATCAGTTCGCCCGCCGATACTCGCGACCATTAATGCCGTTCACTCGGATATTTCAGGTCATTTAACAGGGAGTCTTTTCATGACGATCGGTATTGTCGGCGGCTGGCAGGCCAAGGCTGGACTACTGGTGCGCGACACCGGCGCAAAGAAACAAGTGTCCCAGAGCGTCAAGGTGCAGCAGATGCTGACGATGGTCGGTAATGATCCCAACGCGCTGAATACCGCTGAAATGGACAAGCAGGGTTTGCGCAAGGCGATCAAGGGTTTCGATCCAGCGAACGTTTCAGTCAAACAATTGGGCAATCTGAGCGAGATGCTGCGTAGCCGCGGGCTGATCTCCGAGATCACGTCCTTCACGTTGAAAAACGCGGGCGACAAGTTCGACCGTTTTGGCGTGACCAAAGATATCGATGCCAAATTCAACGCCCTGGAGTATTTCGCGACTCAGCTCGATGCGATCCAGAACAATGGCCTCAATGGCAACGCTTACGGCAAGAGCCTGATTCCAGAGTTCAAGAAAGCGATCTATGTCCTGCAGAACCTCAAGACCTACGGTGAAGGCAACGCCGCGAAACCGGTCGATGAAGGTGTCAAAGCCAAAGCTTGAGGCTGACCGTTAGCCCGCTCAACGCTTGAACGGGCTGATTGATGTGCAAGAACCTGGCAACGCCTCGTTTCAGTGTGCTGCGACGCGTTGTTGAGCCTGATCATGCAGTCGTTGCAGGTGTGGGCAGCGCAACTCCAGCGATCGCGCGTGATAGCCCCGATGAAACAACGCCAACCATCCAGCGCCCCGTTCATTCGGGGCAATCCCGGTGAAGACGAAGCCCATTGCCGACAGGCTATCCACGGCATTGACGAAGCCCGTTGCCAGCCTGAGCCTGATCGAGATCATCCAGTGTTCGGGCAGTCGTCTTAGCTGTTGAAGCAAGCCGGCGTCGAGTTTTTTCAGCACCACGTCATAACGCCCTGAGCATTGTTCAACCTGCATCGGTTCTCCCACCCAACGCGCTTCTTTGTCTTGTGTTCCGTATACGCCGCACAAATGCACCATGAAATCGTGACAGCTTTGCGGCCAGGACAATGCCGGGAGCGGACGGCGATAGCCTTCGACGGGGGTATAGCCGATGACGATGGACTCCGGCAGTGGCTCGCCAAACGGTGAGGGGACGTAGTCGAGCAACAACCCGGTGCTGCAAAAACCGAGTCGGTCAGCCATGCGTTGGGTGTAGAGATGCTGCGTCACCTGTTTGATGGTCACGCCGTGGCAACCGAGTGCCTGGGCATGGATCAACAGCCGCATGCCCAACTGCGTTGCGATGTTCTGCCCGCGTGTAGACGGATGGACCACGCTCAGCGCCAGTTCCGCCGTAGGCGATCCCGCGTTTCTGCACAACGTGGCGTGGCCGAGGATTTTTTTTCCGGATTCCGCCACCAGCGAATGCCAGCGACCCTCGCCATGGTTCTGATTGATCATCAACGGCAAATACACGTGCGGCTGCACGTAGTGGTCACCATAGATTTCCCGAAACAGATGACTGATGGCCCTGGCGTCGGAACGGCGATAACTGCGCAGCGTCAAGTTGTCCATGGACGGTGCTCCGGTCCGGGCGTGGCGTAGACACGCAGATCGACAACGCGTTGGCGCTTGCCGGAACGCGGATGGCGAGCGAGTTCATCGGGTGTGCAATGGGTAATCTGCAACTCGATCAAGCGCTCAGCGCAGAGTTGCTTGATCAGCGGGTATTGCTCGATCAGTGCGCGCTGCAAGGTCGTGTTGGCGTCAGCGGTCTCGGCCGTCAGCGTGTCGGGTAGCCATTTCAGGCACACGATATCGACGTTGGCCGATTGGCTGATGACCAGTTGCCAGTCGTCGCTGGCAGTGATGCGTGCGACGATTGCGGCAATGTCTTCGATCAACAGAGTCAGGCTGCTCACGCGCACCCGCTGACTGCTGGCGCTGCGGCCCATCAAGGCGAACTTGCGCATCGACGCGGTAGCCGGCTCTCGCCAGCAAGCGAGATCACCCACGGGGTAGCGGATCAGCGGCATCAGTCGGCGGGTGAGGTTGGTGATCAGCAGTCGTCCGGTTCGGTCGCATTCTTCGATCACTTCACCGGTGTGTTCATCGACGATTTCCAGCACGCTGTGGCTGGCCAGCATCCGATGCTCGCCGAGTGCGCAATCGCGGCTTGCGGCGCCGATGAAACCGGCATCGACACTGGCGTAACCGATCGAGGCAATCCGCGCATTGGGAAACACCCGGTGCAACGCCTGCAATTGTCCGGTGAACAGGCTTTCGCCGCCGTAAAGGATTGTTTCCACTTCGGCCAGGGTTCGCGCCTGGCGCTCCAGCACGCCGGCGAACGCCAGCAATTGCGCGGGCACGCCGGCCAGCACATTGATCCGGTGTTGGCGGATCGAGTCGGCCAGCACCGCAGGGTCGACGTCGCCGGTAAAAGGGTATTCGGTAACACCCGCCGGTTCGTGCGCCAGGGCGTCATGGATAAAAATGAAACTGGCATACAGGTCGCCGACGAAAAACAGGTTCGCCACCCGGTCGCCGGGATTGAGTTGACCAGCGAGATGGCTGCCGAAGTCCCGCACAAGTGTCTGCCATTCTTCGCGGGTAAATACTGAAAGTTTACCGGCGCTGATTGTTCCACCAGTCTTGAATACCAGGGCGCGTTCGACTGGTGAAGTCAGTACCGGCCATTGTTCCAGGTGCTCGCTACTTGCCCAGTATTGTTGTGGAACAATCACCGGAAGTTCATCCAGGGTGTTTGTCTGCGGCGCAACGTTTTGCAAGTGTTTGGCGTAATACGCTGAATGTTCGCGGGCAAAAGTGAACAACTTGCCAAGTTCTGTTGTTGTATTCATGGTGCTCTCGTTAATTGTTTTGGACATGGCTGACGATCGCTGTTAACGGCGCGAGTCGATTACTGGCGGTATCTTTCCGCTGTGTTTGTTTCTGTCGAACTGTTGCGGCTCGCGGGTTTGCGCCTGCACGGTGAGAAGCCCGGTGCGCACGAGTGTCGCCAGCGTCGCGTAGCCCTCAAGTCGGCAGAGAATGTCTGCGGGTTCGCCAGGGCTGTGAATCAGCAGGCGCTCCAGGCCATCGGGTGCGTGATCGAGGTGTAACTGAAACGGCGTTTGCAGGTGCCGGGCGAGTTCGTTCAGACAAATGAAGTCGCTGCCGATGCGCAGCAGTCGGCCGTGTCGTTGCAGCAATTCGAAACGTGGCGAACTCAGCCCGCACGGGCAGTCGCCGGGCAGCCAGCGGCCGGTGTCGCCGACTTCATAGCGCTGCACCTGTTGGCCTTCACGTGCTTTGGAGGTGAACAGCAAACGGCCGACTTCAGCGTCAACGACCGGCTTGTCCTGCTCCAGTGCGACGATTTCCAGCTGCTGGATAGCGTCCATCAAATGGAACACGCCGTCGCCCGTGGCGGCGCAGGCATGCCCGAATGGCCCCGCATCGACACTGCCGTACACCGCTGAGCGGATACTGGTGACGCCGCAGCGATGCAGTAATTCGCGGCACTGATCGCTGATGTGCTCTCCGCCGAGGAAAACCTTTTCAATCGCCCCATAACGACTCAGGCGCGCCCCCTCGTTGAGGAACAGTCGATGCAGGGTGCTGGGCATGCCGATCAGCACGGTCACGCGCTGCTCGATGATCACTTGCGCAATATCGCGGTAATTATCGTCGGCCGGCGCCCCCATGGGCAGGTGCGTCGCACCGAGCAATTCCAGGACTTTGGCAAAACTGAAGAAGCCGCCGTACAAGCCGCCACTGAAGAACAGGTTCATCACCTTGTCGCGGCGCGGATCAAGACCCGCCGCGTACAACCCATCGGCCGTCGCGCGCATTTGCCGTTGAAAATCGCGGTAACTGAAGCCCGACAGCGCCGGTGTGCCGCTGCTGCCGCCGGAGCGGAAAAACAGCTGCGCCGCCGCTGTCGTCGGTCGCGCGATAAACGCTGTTTTGTCGGTGATCGGCAGACCTGTCAGTGTCAGTGCGCAAGGTGGCTGGTCGAGGTTCATGTGGGTGGGCAACTGCGTTGGCGCGAGGCTGACCGACACGCGGCGGCTCAGGCGTTGCAGTGCGTAAACGCCGTCGTGGGGCTCGCCGTCGTAGCCGTCATGGATCGCATTGATCGGCGTAATTCGACTGACGCCCGCTGCAATCAATGTGCGTGCGAGTTCATTGATCTGCGCCTCACCGCAGACCAGCGCGCAACTCTGTAACACGTTGCGCCAAGGCAGCAGCGTTTGCGTCAGTCGCGCCCGTGGCAGTGGTTTGAGCAGCAACGTGCGAAACAGCGGCGAAGGCGCCAGCGACTGATCATGGCTCCAGATCACCCGCCAGCCCGGCGCGCGGCAGACCTGCCCGGTGTTATCGGAAAAGCTCTGGCTCAGACGCGCCATCAGGGTGTGGCTGGTGATCTCGCTGGCTTCCTGAACCGTCGGAGTCAGCGCCGGCCATTGCCCGACGCGACGCTCGAACGCCTCGGCCAAGGCGCTGCCGATGCCTTGCACAACGGCGGGATCGTCGCTGTCGACCAGCAACCATTGCGGGCTGGAGCAAGCCTGTTGGTCCAG
Organism: Pseudomonas neuropathica; assembly: GCF_015461835.1. Taxonomy (GTDB): domain Bacteria; phylum Pseudomonadota; class Gammaproteobacteria; order Pseudomonadales; family Pseudomonadaceae; genus Aquipseudomonas; species Aquipseudomonas neuropathica. The sequence goes on from NZ_JACOPX010000010.1 coordinate 26,254, forward strand.
TCGACAGACTTCATCGACAATCGCGTCCAGTGCTGGTGGCGAGGCCGCGTCTGGCGTCAGGTAGGCGAAACTGATGCGGTGTCCCCAGTCGATCCAGCGGCATCCGGGTGGCAACTGTTGGCGGATGGCTTGCAGCGCGGTTTCGCCTCCCCACGCCGATACGCCATTGGCCATTTTGCACAAGCGGCCGATCTGCTCCGTCGCTACGGGTAACACCGCGACGTAGTGGCGCAGTTGAGCGCTGGGGTCGCATTGCACCAATGCATGCAGCAGGCGTGCGGTCAGGCCTTGGTCGCTGCGGCTGGGGCGTAGCCAGTTGAGGTTGCCGGCCAGCAGGCTTTCGAGCATGGCGCAGCAGGCCAGCAGCGGCGCGTTGGCCGGGGTGACGTGAACCACCAGGCCCAAGGGGCTCCAGCGCTCAAAGCGCGATTGCTGATAATCAACGCGCCGCAACGAATCGGCCTGATCACCCAGTTCGCGTTCAAGTTTGGTTTGCAGGGCGTGAGGCTGACAGAAGTCAATCAGCGCCAGGCGTTGTTCGTCATCCAGCGGCAGTTCGGCGCTGTGCAGATGCTGCGCAAAGTTGCCCGCGGCGGTCAGAACGACGGCGCTATCCAGCGGTGTGCCGAGGTGGTGCGGCAAGGTCTGATGCAGTTGCGCCAGTGCGTTGTCGAGGTCGATTTCGGCGAAAAGCTCTCCGTTGAGCAGGTACATGTCAGTGCCTCCCCAATAATTCGGAGGCGGCCATCGCGCAGCTCCTGCCGGCGGTGGTGCCCGCACGGCCATGCAGTTCGAACCAGTCGCTAGTAAGGCCGCAGCCGCAACTTGAGCCAGGGTGCAGCGTCGCCAGATCGCTCATCACCACCGCATGCGCCGGGCTGGACGAAATGTAGGGCGAGACGAATCCCAGCAAGCCTTGCTGGCCGTAGGGCTGGATGGAAAAATCCTGCGGATTGCGCACGTACGCCTTGGCGTAAACCGGCACATGAAAATGATGCCGGGCACATTCGATGTAGGGCACGGCGTGCTCGACCGCACCGTAACCGTCGCGGCATCGTGCGGTTTCGATGCCCAGTTGCCGGGCGATGCGTCCATACAATTGCTGTTTGGGGATTTCCTCGCTGGCCCGGGTTTTCCAGCCGCCGCCAAAAAATGCCAGCGAACCTGCCGGCAGTTTCAGCTCGGGCACGCCTGTGGCCTGCATGTGTTGCAAGGTCTGCCAAAGGAACGCCGGGAAACCGAAAATGCGCACGGGCAGGCCTTCTGCGGCGAACGATTGCAGGGCCGTGATGACGCCGAACACATCGAATTGATGGCCGTCGCCGTTACTGCGCAACGCGTAGGCGACGCGATTGACAGGGGCGAAGTGGCACAGGAACTGGTCGGTATACGACGTTCCCAAGGTGATCGCACCCTGCGGTTCGTAGCTCAGCAGCAGGTAATTGCACGGCGTATCTGGTGAGTGCCAGCCGTAATGGCTGAAGATCCGCTCGACCATGAACTGAGCGCCCGCAAGGCTGCGCGAGTCATAGCGCATGCGGCTTTTCTGGCCGCTGGTGCCGGACGATGTCAGTTCCAGCGCGTGCTCCCCGGTCGGGCTGAGCAGCAATTGCTGTTTGAAAAAGTTGGCCAGGATCGGCGGCAGACGGGACCAGTCATCAACGTTGTCCAGGTCCTGTTCGTCGAGGCCGTTGGCGTTCAGCCAATGGGCGTAGCCGGGGGTGTGCCGGCAATGAAACCGACTGATCTCGGTCATGGCCTGATCGAACAGGCCCACCGGCACGGAATCCGGGCAATAGGGGTGTGGCAACGCGCAAAGCGCATCGCTGGCGGGGAAGTGATGCATTCAATATTCCTTTACTGAGCAGAGGCGGAGTCGGGAGGGGTGCGTTGCAACAAACCCTGCAACAGTGGGAGGCACATCAGTCCACTGAAAGCGGCGCAAAGCGCGAAAAGCTCGAGCCTTGCGCCACCGCCGATGGCAGCAATCAGCAAGCCACCGAGGCCCATCACGGCAATCGAAATCATCCCGACCAGTGCCGATACCAGACCTTTACTGTCATCACTGGCAAACAGCGCCAATCGATACAGCGCGGCATTGCTCATGCCCAATCCGACTGCGTACAACGCCAGACTGGCGACCACCGGCCCGAGTCCGGCGCCAGCCAGTGCGCAGACGATCAGGGCCAGAAGCCCCAGGCAGAAAGGCCAGAGCGCCAAGCGGATCAGTTGCGGCAAGGTGTGCGTGATCAGCAACCGGTCAAGGATCAGATTGCCGGCAATCACCGCAGAGAAAATCGGGATTTGCCAGACGCCATATTCAAGCGGCGTCAGCCCGAGCAACTCGATCAGCAGCAACGGCGCCAGGCCGATCCAGGCGATCAGCGGCAGGCTCATCAGCCCCAGCGCCAGGCTGGCGGCGAGGAATCGGCAATTACCCAACAGGGCGCGGTAACGTCGGCAGGTTTGCTCCCAGGAAAAGCGCACGGCAGGTTGCATCTGTCCGTCTCGACGGGCGACGCCAACCGTTTCCGGCATCCATGCGAATAGGCCCAGCCAGACCATAGACGCGGCAAGGCCCAGGCCCAGAAACACTTCGCGCCACGACAGCCATTGCAACAGCAGAATGCCCAGCAGCGGCCCCATCAAGGGGGAAAGCAGGGCGATATTGCCGAGCACCGCCATCAAACGCACCGCATCGGCTTCACAGAACACTTCCTGGAGGGCCGGATAACTGACCGCCACAACAAAACCCAGGCCCATGCCCTGCAGCAGTCGCAGTAGATTGAAGGCTTCAATGCTTTCGGTGCTGTATGCCCCCGCGCAGGCGACCGCAAATAACGCGCAGCCGATCAACAATACCCGCCTTCGACCCCATTGATCGGACAGCGGGCCAATCAGCCATTGCAGGCAGACACCGCCAAGCAGATAAAGATTGAAAGCGTTCGGTACGTGCCGCACATCGGCATCAAGTTCGGTGGTAACGCTTAACATCGCAGGCATGATCAAGTCGCTGGCCATATACGTCAGAAGTTCAAACGCGCTGATCACCAAACAAAATCCGAGCGCTTTTTGCGGCTGGATCTGTATAAGAGTTCTCTGCATAAACGTTCCTGTTAGTGAGTGAAAGGAAGTTGCCAGAGACTAGTTGCAGAGGTGCGCCCGGCCTATTGTTTTGCTGCGACATTAGATTTCAAATGCTTGCAACTTATTTAGTGATCGGGTTTTGTGCAGAGCACGAGTTAGAGCGATTTATAGAAGCATTTGGCAAAAACAAAAAAGCCCGCAACGGGGCGGGCTTTGTTTGAAGTTGATCGGACTTGTTGATTTCCTGCCACGGTCTGTTCATTGGCAAGCGGGCAGGGCGAACAATCCTGTTCTAGCGATGTTGGTAATAACCAGGGCCACCCTGGTAGTAACGGTGGTGATCGTCATGCCAGCCGCCGTGGGGGAAGATGATGCAGCCACTCAGGGTCAGCAGGGCAAGAACGGGAATCAGCCAGGTGATTCGACGCAGCATTTTGAAAATTCCTCATGGTTACGCCGTCATGAAGCCAAAACTCTTCATCGGCTGTAACATGAGACCCCGATTGCAGCGGCGCATCCCCGTAGAACGGTAAGTGCATGGCATGCAAACGGATACAAACCGGATACATTTCAAAGTTTCAGGAAGCCGCAATGACCCACAAGCAACGCTTGATTTATTCGATTCTGATCGCCGTGTCGGTCCTGGCCATCATGCTCGGCCTGTCCTGGCTGCAAAATGCCGGCATGATTTCGGAGAAGACCTTTCAGTTCGTCGCCATCGGTGTGGCGGTGATCGTGGTGGTGATCAACGGCGTGATGCGCCGCAAGGTCAAGCCTTGACGGCGATGGCTGCACGCTTCAATCGTGGTTGAGGACAGCTGCAGCCTGTGGATGCAGGCTGTAGCTCTTGTCGTCATTGAAGGTGATCACACCTTCGGCGCACAGGCGCTTGAGCACTTCGCGCACACTGAGGAAGGACAGCGGAATATCGAGGTCGAGCAATTGGCTGTGGACACCGCGAACGCCCAGGCGCCGTTCGCTTTGTGCGGCGACCAGCAAGGCGTCGATGACTTTCAGACGAATCAGGCTGGTGCGCAGCCCGAAACTTTTCAGCAGCAAGCGGATGCGTTCGTTACCGTGACGCTCGACGCGTTGCCCGAAATCGCTCGCGTGAGGGCTCATGGAAACTCCTTTGGGTGCCTGGCTACCGTCCGTTGGTAGTTGCGAGTTGTACATGCGATTACTCCTTTTCAGAGTCTGATCGGGGTGGTTTTTTTGCGCTCTCTAGAACAAGACGTATCAGCACGACAAATCATGAAAGAAAAAATGTAGAAATTTTGTCGGGGATTTGTCTTTTCCTTGTGATTGCGGGTTGGCCTTGGCGGCCTTTGGGCCGACCAGGTTCTTTGGGTTTTGGGTGTATATCCGTTTTTTTGGGGGTTGCGGCTGGCGGTTCCGCTCTTACAGCGGGTCACTTTTGCAGACGCCCAAAAGTAACCAAAACGCTGGGCCCCGGCGTTCGGCCCGCTCGCTGGGGCTCGGGGTTCCTTCGCTCCGGGATCGATCCGGGCGCAGCGCCTACGGTTTGCTTCGCTGCACCTCCTCTCGCTGTGTTTGGCTTCGCCAAACGGTCGCTGCGCTCCCACCCCCGGATCAATCCCTCCACTCAGCCTGCCGAAGGGGCCAGCACGGCAAGATCAAGAGCTGCAGCCGAGCTAACGCTCATCCTGTTGAGTGGTGAGAAGCGGGTGTATGGCTTTAGATGATGTGGAGCTTTTCGGAACCTGAGTTCGACTCAGTGTGCACGTCGGCGTAGCTCTGGCAATCACCTCGGTCAGTTCCTTCTCCCTCTGGGAGAGGGCTAGGGTGAGGGGCTTTTGATTCTGCTTCGGGGGATTGCGTGGAGAGCCTAAATTTTTTCCGCTGACTTCGTTTCTTCGACAGGCTCATTGCGCGTGGACGCGTGGGTGTTTCCAGAGCGGAGTCGTGCCAGCGCCGGTTTCGCTCTTTGGCATGTCGATCAGGAGCGAGCGTGATTATTTCCAGACAGTTAACCGGACTGACTTTGGCCGGCGTGTTTTTTGGGTTGAGTTGTTCGGCCCATGCGTTCAGCCCGGCCACGGATGTCAGCGCCGATATTCGCCGTACCGCTTTTGGTGTGCCGCATATTCGTGCGCAGGACGAGCGCGGGCTTGGTTTCGGCATCGGGTATGCCTATGCGCAGGACAACCTCTGTCTACTGGCCAACGAGATCGTGACGGTCAATGGTCAGCGTTCACGCTACTTCGGCCCGGACCAGTTCACCGTCGAGCAGCGTGAAAACCGTGTCAGCGATGTGTTCTTTACCTGGCTCAACACGCCGCAAGCGGTCGATGCGTTCTGGCAGGCGCAACCTGCGCAGGTGCGTGATCTGGTCGAAGGCTATGCCGCGGGCTACAACCGCTATCTGGGCGAGCGTCGGCAGCAAGGCTTGCCGCAACAATGTCAGGGCGAGTGGGTGCGTGAGATTGCACCGCAAGATCTGGTGAAGCTGACTCGCCGTCTGCTGGTCGAGGGTGGCGTCGGGCAGTTCGCCGAGGCGTTGGCGGGGGCGACGCCGCCGCAGGCGAGCGCCGCGATCGAACACGATGTGCAGGCCTATCAGTTGGCCGATGCGCGTCAGCAACGCTTCGCTCTGGACCGTGGCAGTAACGCTGTCGCGGTGGGTAGCGAGCGCTCGTTCAACGGGCGTGGGATGCTGCTCGCCAACCCGCATTTTCCGTGGGTCGGTGGCATGCGCTTCTATCAAATGCATCTGACTATCCCCGGCAAGCTCGACGTCATGGGCGCTGCCTTGCCAGGCTTGCCGATGATCAATATCGGCTTCAATCAGCATCTGGCGTGGACGCACACGGTCGATTCGTCGAAACACTTCACCTTGTATCGTCTGCAACTCGATCCAAAGGATTCCACACGCTATATGCTCGATGGCCAATCCTTGCCGCTGAACAAGCAGACCGTGACCGTGCAGGTGAAACAGGCTGATGGGCAGGTCGTGCCGGTTTCGCGTGATGTCTACAGCTCGCAATTCGGGCCGATCGTGCAATGGCCGGGCAAGCTCGACTGGGACAATCAGTTCGCCTACAGCCTGCGCGATGCCAATATCGACAATGATCGGGTGCTGAACCAGTGGTACGCGATGAATCAGGCGTCCACGCTTCAGGAACTGCAGAATTCGGTACACAAGATTCAGGGCATTCCGTGGGTCAACACCTTGGCCGTGGATGACAAGGGCCAGACGCTGTACATGAACCTGTCGGTGGTGCCGAACGTCAATGCCGAGAAACTGGCCAAGTGCAGTGATCCGCGTATCGGCACGCAGATGATCGTGCTGGATGGCTCCAACAGCGCGTGCGCATGGGACATTGATCCGCAAGCGGCGCAGCAGGGTATTTATGCTTCCAGCCAATTGCCGCAATTGCTGCGCAAGGACTTCGTTCAGCACTCCAACGACTCGGCGTGGCTGGCCAACCCGGCGCAACCGCTGACCGGGTTCTCGCCGCTGATCAGTCAGGACGGCCAACCGCTGGGCTTGCGCTCCCGGTTTGCTCTGGATCGCTTAAGCACGCTGAGTAAAAAAGGCCCGCTGGCGGTGAAGGATCTGCAGCAGATGGTGATGGACGATCAGGTGTACCTGGCGACTCAGGTGGTGCCGGATCTGTTGAAGTTCTGTGCTTCTGACCTCGGTGTCGATGCGCCCGCGCTGAAGCCGGTTTGCACCAGCCTCAAGGCATGGGATGGCCGCGCCAATCTTGATTCGGGTATGGGCTTGATGCATTTCCACAACATCATGCAGGCCTTGCAGGCTTCGCCGGATGTCTGGCGTGTCGCGTTCGATCCCGAAGATGCGCAACACACGCCGCGCGGTCTGGCGGTCGAGCAGCCAACCGTGGCCAAGGCACTGCGTGAGGCCATGTTGGCATCGGTCGAGTCGAGCACAAAAATGGGCCTCAAGCCGCAGACCCGCTGGGGGGATATCCAGGTCGTCAGCAGCGGCGGGCAACAGACGCCAATTCACGGTGGGCCGGGCACGCTGGGCATCTACAACGCTATCCAGAGCGTGCCGCGTGAAGACGGCAAACTCGAAGTGGTCAGCGGCACCAGCTACCTGCAAGTCGTGACCTTCGACGAAAAGGGCCCACACGCCCAAGGGCTGCTGGCGTTCTCGCTGTCGAGCGATCCGGCGTCGAAGTATTCGCGGGATCAGACCGAGGCGTTCTCGAAGAAACAGTGGAGTGTCCTGCCGTTTACCGAACAGCAGATTCAGGCTGACCCGCAGTATCAGGTGCAGACTGTGCGCCAGACACTGGACAAAGCGGGGAAGGTCGCCTCTCAGTAAACCCGAGCGTCAATTGCGTTGAGCCAGAGGGCCGCATCCTGCAAGGGGTGCGGCCTTCAGCTTTTCGGCGGTTGTTGCGGTATCGAGTTGATCACCGGGTTACCTTCCTTGTTACGGGTGAGGTAGACCGGCAGCGCCTTGGGCAGGCTGTTGGCGAGATTATTCAGCTCTTTGATGTTGTAGATGCCACCCACGCGAATCGTACCGGTGCTGTTGTCCGCCAGCTCCAATGGATTGCTCAGATAGCGGTTGATCAGTGGCAGCGCTTCGCTCAACGCGAGGTTATCCAGCACCAGTTTGCCATTGCGCCAGGCCAGCGAGGTGTCACCAGGGTAGGTCTGGCTGATCTGGGGCATATAATCGCCCTGTTTGTAGCGCGCCTGCATCGACGGGCCGAGGCGCAAACCATCGCCCGGCAACGAGCGATTGCTGGTGACCAGCACCGAACCTTCGATCAGGTTCACACGCACTTGGTCCTGATACATCCAGACATTGAAACGCGTCCCTGTGACGCGAATCTTGCCTTCGCCTGCACGGACGACAAACGGGTGGGCCATGTCGTGGCTGACCGTAAAGAACGCTTCACCTTTTTTCAGGGTGACGCGGCGTTCGTCCTTGTAATTGCTGAAGGTCAGATCAGTGTTCAGGTTCAGTTCGAGTTGGCTGCCGTCACTCAGCGTGACCTGGCGGACAGTATCGGTAGCGGCGAAATGCTGATAGCTGTTGGGCAGCCAGCCCAGATTCCAGCCGGTGTAAGCCGCCAGCGGCAGGGCGAGCGCACAGACGCCGGCCGCTACGGCGAGTTGACGCCACGAGCGCGGTGCCTGACGGGCCGGCATGACCGGAACGGATTGCGGGCGTGGCAAATGTTCGGCCACCTCCCAGATTTCCAGCATGGCCTCGTACTCGAATGCATGCAGGGGATGAGCGTCGTGCCATTGCTTGAATGCGCGACGTTCTTCGTCCGTGCAGTCATCGGCGTGCACCCGCATGCACCAATGCGCGGCGGCATCGGTGATCGCATCGTATTCGGCTTCCGAGAGAGTGTCTTGGGTCATTGACTCGTCCTGATTTCGCCCATTCTAACCTTGTCGGGAAGTGACCGAGAACAACCGTCATGGCATTTACCCATCAAAGTGGAACTTATTTTTCCCTCAGACACCCAAAAAGCAGGACGACCAAGACCACTATCCACAAATGGAGAAAACAAATGATCAAGAAGACATTCGCAGCGTTGATCGCCACGGCCGGTTTGCTCAGTGCTGGCGCAGCGTTGGCCGATCGCCCCGGCGCTGGCTGGGTCACCGTCGAAAAAGCCATCGAGATCGTCAAGACCAAGGCCGGTTACGTCGAAGTCTATGAGATCGAAGCCGACAACGACGGCTACTGGAAAGGAGAGGGACGCAAGGCTGACGGCGTGGTTTACGAGTTCCGCATCGACGGCGCATCGGGCAATATTTTGCGCGACCAGAAGGATTAATCAACCCGATTGCTTGTTGTAAAAATGCGCCGGCTTCCAGCCGGCGTTTTTTTAGCTATCAAGGCACGGCAGGCAAGGATCCTGTCTTGCTTGAAGGGATCGCCGGTAAGGGTATGGGGGCCGGAGGCGGATCCAGTTCTCTACCCATTTCACTGATGAGCAATGCGATCGAATCGGCGTTGGCCAATATCACTTCAATGCGTGCTTCATCAGAGACCGCACTGCGAAAGGCTCTGCGTGCCTCTGCAAGGTTTTTGGTTTTCGTCAGACTGAGAATCTTTTTGTAATCATTGGCGCGTTCTGGAAATTGATCGATATCCACCCACACTCCAGACTTACTTTTCTCCGCGAACAACTGGGAAGGTGGGGTGGAGCGTGACAAGGAATTGCGCAGGCGATCAATATCAGCTTTTAGAATCTGTCCATCCGCGTTTGATGTGTCGATCAGATGGGGATATGGCGCCATCGCCTCTACGGAAACAAAATCTTCGCTATCGCAGACTAAATGCGAAAGTTCATGGATCAGCGTCACCGCGCGAGCGTGAGAGTCAACATTGAACCTGGGTGGCAGAAACGCGGTGTAGGCATCCAGCCCCGGATTAAAAAAAAGCTCGGTGAAATGGACTACTTTTCGCCTGTCTTCCTTGAAGACAAAGGCCACCGTATCGTCGCCATACCGCGCATTCAGACCAGCGAAAAAGCGCTCGGTATAGAGCAAATCATCTTTAGGATCAGTCAACTCGCGACATAGGGGGATGACCACCTTTTCGATCTTCCTGAGCAGCATGGGGGTGACTTGCGACACTTCGAAAAAATGCCTGAGTACCGTTTCCATTCGAGTGCCACCCAGGTTGTCGCGATGTATGACGAAGTTATGCAGACAATTGAGCGCGTAGTTTCTTGCCCTGCTGACAGCTTGCTGAATCACAAAGGCTCTGGCGGGAGAGCGGCGGTTGATTTGTGCCATCCCTTTGGCCTGGATGTACATGAGTATTGAACGGCTGCGCTCGACTTCGGTTTGCAACCGGTTGCGTTGCTTTGACCGGCAGCGTTGAGCGGATTTGTCGGCGCTGGCAATCACAAGTCTTGAGTTCTTTTGTTCAAGCGCCAGCCCTTGGCCCTCGCCTTTTACTTGCAGAAACCAGGTTTTTTCAGACAAGAGCACTGGATAGACCTTGCCGGCGATCGCCGCGTATTTTTGTGCCGTCGACGAATCCCCATAAACGAGTTTATTGGCCTCAAGCTTCAGTTTCTCCAGAGCGGTAGTGGTTTCAAAGCGTTGCAGATTAATGCGAGAGGCCGTAACGGGGGCGACTTTTGCCCAGCGAGCGGCGGCTTTTACCGTTGTGGTTCCGCCGCTTTCGGCAGGCGTCGATCCAGGCGTCTGCGCTTCAGTGGCAAATTCGGCTGTTTCCTCTTCCGCTTCTGTTTCCCAGGATAAGCGACCCAGACTGAACAGCGAGATCGCTCCTGCGATGAAGCTTTTCAGCGCGTTCGCCCAATGATGTTCCTGCAAACCTTCGGCGGACTCTTTGAATTCCTTGTAACTCTTCCAGAGAAAAAACGGTGAGGCGAGTTTTCCCGGCAACAGATGGGGAACCAGGCGAACACCGGGACTGAATAGATACTTCGCCGCTTCCCAGTCGGATTGCGCATTGATCTGCGGCTGGCAGCTGAGCAAATGCGGCAACAGGCTGAGCGTGTCCTTGTGCAATCGCTCCAGAAAATTGCCGTTTATGGCAGTGCTTTGCAGCTTGATTTCCGTAGGTTTGCCGATCGTTGTTTTCAGGAGATGCTTGAAGCCTGCCTGTTGCCCTGATGGCAAGCGTCGAATGATCAAGTCCTGGAAATGCCCAGGGGTATTCAACGCATCAATCAACTGCGCTTCATTGTCGAATTCGCGAAAAACGTATTTGGAGTAAGGCGCGTAGAGCACCTGCGGGCCTGTTTCCCCCGCGCCCGGCCCGATCACATAAAGTCCGAGGGCGTCGACGAACGCGGCGCCCGTGGTCTTGTTCAATGACAGCGGGCAAACAATGGCGTGGGCGTCCTGAACCGTGGCACGCGCCACCCCGTCCGGCATGTCCAGAACCTGGCAAATATAGTCATAGCCGTTTTCCGACAGTTGTTGCTGCAACTTCAAAGAGTGCGCGTGCTGCATCAGCTGCCAGGGCACCTGACGTATATAACGTGTTTTGCTGATGCGTGCCGAGTCACTGTCAGCTGACAGCGCTTCGGTCACTTTCTGCGTGTAGGTGGTGGTGATATCGAGGGATTGCAGCAGTTGCTGCACGGCAGACTGATTGAGGTTCTTGGGTAACGCGGTGCTTGTTTTCGAGGCGACCTTGAAACCGGTGCCCTGCACGATGTTGTAGTGATGCAAGGCAAAATCGAGCAGATTGCAGGCCGGGCCGGCCAGCGTCAGATTCGGGGTGATCTGGATATCCTGTGGCTTGAGCCCATTGTTCGGGAATCTGGCGTCGAGCAGGGTCTTCAGCGTCTCCTCGACATGAGTGGTTAAAGCAGGGATGCCTTCGAGAAAATCCTTGCCATCGATAAAGCTGCGCCGCAGTTCATCCAACAAGGCGAGTTGCGTGCGTTGTTCGGCGACCGGGGCCATGCGCAACCAGTCTGGGTAGTCGAGCCGACTGACAATGGTCCGCGCGAGTTCAATGGCACGGCGCAAGTTGGTATCGATGACGGTATTTTTCATCTGACTCAGGAAGTTTGCGAGTGCGTCTGTGTCCTTTATGCAAACACGCAACACCTGGCAATGGTCGAGGAAATGTTCAATGGCCGATTGCATGCGATCGTTCAATACATTGCCTTCAATCAGTTGGAAGGTGCCCAGAGTGTATTGTTGATCGAGTTGGCGTTGCTTCGGTGGCAGGTTTTCCAGCAGCATCTGATTCTGGTTGTTGTCGTCGAGCCGTCGTTGCATTTGTTTTTGCGCAATGGCGATGTCGTCGAACGATTCCAGGCCGATGGCCGGTGTCCACAAGATGGCGCGCCCGGAATGCTCGACGTCCAGGCCTCCGCGTTCGGTCAGCAGGACGCAGTGGGCAAGCGACATTACCTCACTTTGGCCGGTGCGGGTGAGGGTGAGCGCCCATGCATCCGGCCGGAAGCCGTTGAGGGACTGGCGATCCATACGTGTGGGGTGTTTTGCGTCGAACACAGTCTTGACTATGTTCAGTTCGGCCGTCAGCCAGGATCCGCTGAGGTTTCTCATCTGTGCTTCAGCACGCACCCCATCCTCGAAAGCCTGCGCCAGTTTCCATCGAATACCTTCGAGAAAGGCTCGTTGTTCAGCGCTGCTCGCGGTCGGCTGGTCTTTAAAGTGGCTGGTGAGATTCGTCAGGGTGCGTTCCAGCGTTGTCGCCAACTGCGCTGCCTTGTCGGCCTGCACGAGTGACGAGGGCGGAGCACTGGAAAACAACGGACGGGTGCTCCAGCGTTCGTTGACGTCAAGCTCAAGCAGGCGCTCGTGAATCATTGCACGGACATCCAGCGCCTTGTCGTAAAGTGCATGGATGTCAGTCGTGCGTTCGCTTTGGCGAAAGAGCTGCAAGGCGTATTCAACGTTCTGGCGTTGTTTGGTGAGGATTGCCTCAAACAACGTCGTAATGATCTCGCCGCCGATGTTTTCACCGGACACCTGGGCGTTGGCGAAGCCAAGATAGCGATTACGTTCTTCCAGACTCAGGAGGCCGTATAGCTCGTCTTCATGTCCGGCGGCATTGAGTTTGGCGGTCAATGCCTGTTTCAGATCGGCGTAGTTGGTGAGGACCTGCAAGCCTTGAGTGGGGGTGTAGAGATAGGCCTTGTCATGGTTGATCATCAACGAGCCGGCCAACTCGACATAGGCGGTCTCCTCGCGCAAACACACGGTTTCGAAGTTGGGTCGCCGGAAAGCGACATTCGGCTCCCGAATCAAGCAGTGCAAAGCGTTGAACTCGGCGGCGGAGATGATTTCCGTTTCGCGCTTGATCATCAAATCCGCACGCATCTGATCCTGCAGTGTCTGGCTGAAGAATGCGCGTCTGGGTGACCCTTCGAGTGAGGCAGCATTCCAGTAGGCCTCGAGCTGTCGAAACAACAGCATGGTCAGTTTTCCCGACGCGGTCTTGATCGCTTGCGCCCACGCGATCTGGTCAGCCTCCCGGCTTGAGCGGGATGGATGGGAAAATTCAGCGGTCTGACCACATGGCCAGCCTTGACGGCGGAAGTACAGCAGTAACGCTTCACTCAGCGACAGCGAATCGACCCATTGCCTGATATCCCCGGAGCGCGGGTCGGTGTCGGCGAAAAAACTGACCCGGGTGCGCGACTGCTGCAAACCGGCAAAGTGAGGTTCGAGCAGTTCATCAAGAACCCTTTCCAGCAAAGTGGTCAGTGAAGGCAGGCGTTTGAGTTCATCCAGCAGATCGCGGGCGCAGGTGTCCTGAGACTGGCGGATCGTGGCGCTTTGATCATCAAAGACATCGCCTTCGATGGTTTCGCGGGTGAGGGTAATGCCGCGTTTCTCTACCAGTTCCTTGCGCAGTGAAACACTGAGAAAGGCCAACAGATCATCCGTTTCGTCAGCGTTGTCGAGGCGTGTCTGCAGGGCATCTGTCAGCGCTTCTTCATCGTTGTACTTTTTCAGACCGTCGTAAGGGGTGTACAAGAACACGCCACTGTCATCCGGCCCGGCGCTGAGTACAAAACTGCCGGGCAGGGGGACGGCGAGTTGCTTGTCGGCGTTTAGCAGTATGCGTTCGGCCAGCATGGGCGGGGTTTGTTCGCTGCGCAGGGCGTGGGTCGCCAGTTGCACATGCGCGAGCCAGCTGAAATCTTTGCTGTTGAGGCCGTGGGTCCGACCCAGGCTGGCATGCCGGCCCGGGGATTTGAGTATCTCGGGGAATAGCAGGAGGCTGGACATCATTGGAACTCTGAAAGGGGCGCCGTGGGCGGGGAGTTCAAGAGTAGGTACGCAGGTCGCTTTGCAGGCGGTACATAGTTACCGCACACGTCGAGTTGAAATGTGCCACGAGCCAACGCCCGTCATCGCCAATACAAGGGTTGACAGCCGACAGCTGTGGCATGGTTAATCGGCGGGCAAGTCGTCCGTACGCTGTTGTTCCCTCCAATAATCATTCTGGAGCTTCAGATGTCTGCGCCACACGATCATGTGTCCTCTGCCGTCTCGTCCTCGTTGTCACTCGAAGCGCTGACGCAACTGCTTGAAACGATTTTTCTGCGCCACGGCACCTCCGCCGAAGTCGCGCAAGTGCTGGCCGCCAACTGCGCCGGCGCCGAGCGCGACGGTGCCCACAGCCACGGCGTGTTCCGCATTCCCGGGTATGTCTCGACCTTGAACAGCGGCTGGGTCAACGGCCACGCGGTGCCGCAAGTGGAAGATGTTGCCTCGGGATTTGTCCGTGTCGATGCTGGCAACGGTTTCGCCCAACCGGCACTGGCCGCCGCCCGGCCGTTGCTGGTGGAGAAGGCGCGTAGCGCCGGGATTGCCGTGTTGGCGATTCGCAACTCGCATCACTTCGCCGCGCTGTGGCCGGACGTCGAGCCCTTCGCCGACGAAGGGCTGGTGGCACTGAGCGTGGTCAACAGCATGACCTGCGTGGTGCCGCATGGCGCCGACCGGCCGCTGTTCGGCACCAATCCGATTGCGTTCGCCGCGCCACGGGTCGGCGCCGCGCCAATTGTCTTCGACCTGGCCACCAGCGCAATCGCCCATGGCGACGTGCAGATCGCTGCGCGCAAAGGCGAGCGGTTGCCCGCCGGAATGGGCGTGGACAGCCTTGGTCAGCCGACTCAGGATCCCAAGGCGATTCTCGAGGGCGGGGCGTTGCTGCCGTTCGGTGGGCATAAAGGTTCGGCGCTGTCGATGATGGTTGAGCTGCTGGCAGCGGCATTAACGGGAGGGAATTTTTCTTTCGAGTTCGATTGGGCCAATCATCCCGGGGCGAAGACGCCGTGGACCGGGCAATTGTTGATCGTCATCGACCCAAGCAAAGCCGCCGGGCAGAGTTTTGCCGAGCGCAGTGGTGAACTGGTGCGGCAGATGCACAGTGTCGGCCTCAAGCGGTTGCCGGGCGATCGCAGGCATTGGCAGCGCAGCAAGTCGCTGGCTGAGGGCATTGTGCTGGATGCACAGACGCTGGCGCAGTTGCGTGAACTGGCGGGGGCGTGATCAAAGGCCAAAAGCCCCTCACCCTAGCCCTCTCCCCGAAGGAGAGGGGACTGACCGCGGTGAATGCGGGATGTGCGCCGACGTGAAAGATGGAGTTGAGCCCAAGTTCTGAAAGCCTGGAACTGGTTCAAAACCGGTAAAAACACCCAGGCATAAAAAAGGCGAACCCAGTGGGTTCGCCTTTTTTATGTGCCTTGACTCAGCGACGGCCGAGCAGCAAGCCAACCACCAGACCGAAACCGGCGGAGATCGCCACGGTCTGCCACGGATGACCGCCGATGTAGCTTTCGGTGGCATCAACCGCCGGTTTGGTGCGATCACGTACGCTCGACACCGAATCCAGCGCTTGTTGCAGTTTCAGGGCGATTTGTCCGCGCAGCGTTTCCGCTTCTTCGCCGACCAGTGAGGCGCTGCTCTTGAGCAGTTTGTCGGACTCTTGGATCAGAGCCTGAAGTTCGCTGAAGGCCTGATCCTTGATTTGATCTTCGGCGGCTTGCACGGCGGATTTGCGGGCCATTGGGTGACTCCTTGCAGTTGAATGGACAGTGATCAATGGAGTGTGGCGCTTGCTGAAAAGTTGCACTGAATTTAGGTGAGAAATAAAAACCTGCGCGGGAGATTTCCGTCGAGCGTGTAAGATGTCGCCATTTTACGCAGCAGGATAATTCCCCATGAGTTTCAATCTGGCCGACAAATCACTCGCAGAGCGCGCTGCGCTGGAAGACGAGAAATCCCGTCTGTTCGAACTCTGGCAGAACAATCTGGGCAAAGCCAAAGGCGAAGCCGCGCGTTTGTTCGGCGAGCGCGGCAAGCGCAAAGGCAAATGGGCCGAGTGGGTCCGCGCAGAACTGGACGGCATGTCGCCGCCGGAGTTCGCCAACATGGTGCGCAGTGAAGTCAATCGCCTGATGGCCGCGAACAAGTAACACCCTCAGGTGAACGTCGCGGCAATCGCTTCGCGGACTTTGACCACCACCGGATCGATCTGCGTGCTGGTACGCCAGCCCAGTTCGATCGGATAACGCGGCAGCTTCAGCGGGCAGGGCAGCAGCGCCAGGCCGCTGAGCTCAGCAATACTTTCGGCGGCATGCGTCGGAATCGTCGCCACCGCCCGACTGCCCTTGAGCAAATACGGCAGCGCGGCGAAATGCGTGGTCGACGCGCACACCCGTCGAGTCAGGCCCAGTGCCGCCAAGCCCTCATCGGTGATCCCGATAAAGCCGCTGGACGACACCAGGATGTGCTCGCGGTCGACAAACTCCTCAAGATCGATCTGCTGCTGACCGGGCGCAAGGCTCGCCGGATCGACCAGACATGCATAACCGCCTTCGCCCAACACCTGACGGCTGAGCAAGCGCTCGGCAAAGCCTCCGGCGGTAATCGCCAGATCGATGCTGCGCTCCATCAGCGCGCGGGCGACGATCTGGCTATGGGTCTGACGAAAGATCAGGCGCAATTTCGGAGCGCTGCGGGCAATTTCTTCGATCAGGCGGCGACCGTAGGCAATTTCGAAATCATCCGACAGCCCTACGGTGACCGAGCGGCCGTCGTACTGGTTCGCCGCCGGATCGACCATCGCCAGGCTTTGTCGGCACTTGTTCAGCGCTTCGCTGATCACCGGTTTCAATTGATTGGCCTTGAGCGTTGGCGCCAGGCCGCGGCCGGTACGCACGAACAATTGATCGCCGTAGACCTCGCGCAAGCGGCGCAGCGCCGCACTGATCGCCGATTGTGTCACTCCCAGTCGCAATGCTGCGCGGCTGGCGCTGGACTCTTCATGCAGGGCTTCCAAGACTTTCAGCAGGTTGAGGTCGACCGTGGCGATATTCATTTGGCTCATATCATTCAGCAGTGAATGGGGCTTTATTCATGATCGCGTGGCGCCGCAGAATCGGCAACCACTGAACCTGATGGAGTTATCGCGATGGCCAAATCAATTGTTGCTGCGCTGCAAATCGGTGCTTTGCCCGAAGGCAAAAGCGCGACTCTGGAGCAGATTCTGAGTTGGGAAGGCGCGATCATCGAGGCGGGCGCGGTCCTGGTGGTGATGCCGGAAGCGCTGTTGGGTGGTTATCCGAAAGGCGAGGGCTTCGGTACGCAATTGGGTTATCGCCTGCCCGAGGGGCGCGAAGCCTACGCCCGTTATTTTGCCAATGCGATTGATGTGCCGGGTGCCGAAACGCAAGCGCTGGCGGGTCTGTCGGCGCGCACCGGGGCCAACCTGGTGATCGGCGTGATTGAACGGGCTGGCAGCACGTTGTATTGCACGGCGCTGTATTTCGACCCGCAGGCCGGGCTTGTCGGCAAACACCGAAAACTGATGCCCACCGGCACCGAACGGCTGATCTGGGGCAAGGGTGACGGCTCGACCTTGCCCGTGTTCGATAGTCAGGTTGGCAAGCTCGGCGCGGTGGTGTGCTGGGAAAACATGATGCCTCTGCTACGCACGGCGATGTACGCCAAAGGCATCGAAGTCTGGTGTGCGCCGACCGTCGACGAGCGCGAGATGTGGCAGGTCAGCATGCGCCACATCGCTCATGAAGGCCGTTGCTTTGTGGTCAGCGCCTGTCAGGTGCAAGCGTCACCGAATGAACTGGGCGTGGAGATTGCCAACTGGCCGGCGGATCGCCCGTTGATTGCCGGGGGGAGCGTGATTGTCGGGCCGATGGGCGATGTGCTGGCCGGGCCGTTGCGGGGCGAGGCGGGGTTGCTCACGGCGCAAATTGACACCGATCAACTGGTGCGGGCGCGGTATGACTACGATGTGGTCGGGCACTACGCGCGGCCGGATGTGTTTGAGCTGTCAGTGGATGAACGAGCCAAACCTGGGGTGCGTTTCAACACATGACCCACTGGCTGACACAAAACCTGTAGGAGTGAGCCTGCTCGCGATAGCAATCTATCAGTCAACGATTATGGTGTCTGGCAGCCCGCCATCGCGAGCAGGCTCACTCCGACAATGGATGTTTGTTTTGTCTGCGGGGTCAGTGGCGCGCCAGCCATTCTTCCCGGGAAATTTCCCAGATTTCTCGTGGAAAACGCCCACCAACGAAATCATCTTCATCGGTCCGGATCAAGCGCATCCCGGCGCGCTCCGAGAGTTTGCGCGAGCCGGTATTGGGCGCCGCTTTCGGCACACGCATCAGCGGGCGTTGAAGTACGTTGAACCAGTAATCGGTCACCGCTGCGCTCGCTTCGGTCATAAAGCCCTGACCTTGCCACGCCGGTGTCAGCCAGAATCCACGGTGGTTGTCAGTTTGATCCATCAGGCTGATGTTGCCGATCAACTGTTCGGGCGCGGACTTGCGGCGAATCGACCAGTGCCATTCCTTGCCCGCCGCCACGGCCGGCAAGGCAACATCGCGCAAATAGGTGAGGGCGCCGTCCTCGGGATACGGCCATGGCACCGCCGCGTTCAGATAACGCACCACATCCCAGTGGGGAAACAGTTGCTGCACGGCGTCGGCGTCGGCCAGTTGCAACGGGCGCAGGACCAGTCGTTCGGTGTACAGCGTCGGTGTGTCTTCCATAAACCTGCAACCTCCCTGAATGTCTTTGAGGAAAAAAGAAGCAGGCTAACGCATTTTTACCAGGTCGCGGCAGTGGCCTTGGGCAGGCTGAGCTTGCCGCTGTCGACAAAACGCATGGTGCCAAACAGGCCGCCGGCGAGCTTGCCGCGCAGCACATAGGGCAGATTATCGAGGGTTTGTGTTTGGCTCAGGCCCAAGGTCTGGCGCAGCACCGAGAACGCCGAGATGCTGACCGGCACGCTGACAATGGTTTCGGAAAAGCGTGGGATCGAACCGCTCTGATCGCTGACACCCGAGGCCAGCGAATGGCCGTTGACCTCCAGATCCAGCGCGATGCCGTTGTAGTCGATGGCCGTCTCATTGGGGTTCTGTACACGAATCTTGATGGCGAAGCGCACTTCCAGATCCTGACTCGGCAACGGCTCGAGGCCGACCACGTTGATGTTCACCGGGTCTCGGTTGGGGAATAGCGAACAGGCGCTGAGGGACAGCAGGAGCAGTGACAGAATGACGGCTTGAAAACGGCGCATAAACGGTCTCTCAACAAAAAAGGGCTGAACCGTCGCCGGCTCAGCCCTTTCTATTGAAGGCCAAACGTTAGCGGTTCAACTGTGCGACAGCCGCCGCTGGGGCAGGTTCACCTTTGGCCGGCATGTCCGGGTTTTCCATGACCTGAAGAATAGAAGCTTCCGGGTCGAAATCGTCTTCTTCCAGCTCGATGAATTCTTCCGGCAGGAAGATGTTCAGCACGATAGCGCACAACGCGCCGACAGTGATCGGTGATTCGAAGATGTTGCGCAGCGCTTGCGGCAGTTCGCGCAACACTTCCGGCACCGCCGCGATGCCCAGGCCCATGCCCAGCGAAATCGCCACGATCAGCATGTTGCGCCGATGCAGACCGGCTTCGGCGAGGATCTTGATCCCGGCCACCGCCACGGTGCCAAACATCACCAGTTCGGCGCCGCCGAGTACCGGTTTCGGCATCAGTTGCAACACCGCGCCGATCATCGGGAACAGTCCCAGCAGCACCAGCAGACCGGCAATGAAGAAGGCCACGTAACGGCTGGCCACGCCGGTGAGCTGAATCACGCCGTTGTTCTGCGCGAAGGTCACCATTGGCATGCTGTTGAACACGGCGGCCATGGCTGAGTTGAGGCCGTCGGCGAGCAGGCCGGACTTGATCCGGCGGATGTACAGCGGGCCTTTGACCGGTTGCCGGGAAATCATCGAGTTGGCGGTCAGGTCACCCGCAGCTTCTAGTGGCGACACGAGGAAAATCACCGCCACCGGCACGAACGCCACCCAGTCGAAGTTGAAACCGTACTTGAACGGCACCGGCACGCTGACCAGCGGCACTTCGGGCATTGAGGCGAAATCCACGGTGCCCATCAGCCATGCGACTACGTAGCCGAGGGTCAGGCCGATGACGATCGCGCCGAGGCGCAGAAACGGCACGTCGACGCGGTTCAACACGACGATGGTGCCGATCACCAGCGCCGCCAGAAACACATGGCTGGCTGCGCCCAGATCCGGCGCGCCGAAACCGCCGGCGATGTCGGTCATCGCCACTTTGATCAGCGACAGCCCCATCAGCGTGATGATGGTGCCGGTGACCACCGGGGTGATCAGCATGCGCAGTTTGCCGATGAACTGGCTCAGCACCACCTCAATGAACGCGGCAAAAAAGCACACGCCGAAGATCGTCGAGAGGATTTCATCGGTGCCGCCACCGCGCGCCTTGACCATGAACCCGGCGCTGAGAATCACGCTGATAAAGGAAAAACTGGTGCCTTGCAGGCACAGCAACCCCGAACCGACCGGGCCGAAACGCTTGGCTTGCACAAAGGTGCCAAGCCCGGAAACGAACAGCGCCATGCTGATCAGGTAGGGAATTTCACTTTGCAGACCGAGGGCACCGCCCATGATCAGGGTCGGGGTGATGATGCCGACGAAACTGGCCAGCACGTGTTGCAGTGCGGCAAACACTGTGGCGGTCAGGTGTGGACGATCGTTGAGGCCGTAAATCAGGTCGTTGTTGCGCGGGGCTTTTTCAGAGGCGGTCATGGTGTTTTGCGCGCCGCGAGGCGGGGCCGGGTCAGAAAATGGAGGCGCAGAATGCCGGAAGAGGGCGGCGAGGGCAACGAGCAATAACTGCCTGAAAGGTCAGGTTTTATGGGTCGCCACGGCAAACGCCCGTGTAGGGGCTGTCGAGTGAAACGAGGCTGCGATCTTTTAAGATCAAAGGATCGTCCGATCGCGGCCCGAGCCTGCGGCAGCTCCTACACGAGATTGAATGCGCCCAGTAAATCCTCTTCAAAAGCTTTTTGCGCATCCCCCGGCACCTGCGCTCGATGCCGGGCCAGATGGAACGACACCTCGAAACTCAACTCACCTTCACGGATCGTTCGTAACAGACCCTTCGCTTGCCAGCTCCGCGCATAGTGATCCGGCAGATACCCCACGTGTTTACCCGACAAGATGAAGGTCAGCGTGCCTTCAACCTGCTCCGAGCGCGCCGAGCAGACCTTGCCCTGAAACGGCTCGTCACTGCGAAAAAACCGATAGGGGTGATCGACCCGGTCGCAGGCCTGCAACGCGGCATCGCTGGGTGCGTCATCAGTGAACAATGGATGGCCGGCAGCGCAGTACAAATGCTGGGTTTCGCTGAACAACTGGCGATAGTCGAAGGCACTTTGCACCTGCGAAAAATAGCCGATCGCCAAGTCCAGCCGCTGTTGCAACAGCAGCCGCTCCATCTCGCCGGGCATGGCGCTGATCAGTTCGATGCGCACCGACTCATCACGCTCGCGAAAACGCCGGATCGCCGCCGCCACCCGTTGCAGCACCGATTGATCCACCGACTCGGAAATCCCCAGGCGCACTTCACCGATCAAGCGTCCGGCGACGCCGTTGGATTGATGGCGGAACGTTTCAATCGATTCAAACAGCGTGCGCACCGCGATCAGCAACTGCTCGCCCTTGGGCGTGACACTGAAACCGCCCTTGCCACGGCTGCACAGACGATAGCCGAGGCGAGTTTCAAGTTTGGCCATTTGCTGGCTGATGCTCGACTGGCTCAGGCCCAGATCCCCCTGGGCTGCACTGAAACCGCCGCACTCGACCACCCGCACAAACAGGCGCAACAGCTGCAAGTCCACGTCGTGGAGTTGACCTAACATCACATTGCTCCTGGATAAAGTCAGGATAATTATTCGGCTATTTTTCTAATGTATCCGACGGCGCATCCTGCAACCACTTCCTCAGGTCAGGTGTTCGTCATGGCTCCCGTGTTCAAGCTGTGTTTCCCCGCGCTTCTGTTGTCGGTGGCTGTTCAGGCTCAGGCCGAGGACAAGACACTCAATCTCTACAGCTGGGCCGATTACGTGCCGCCGCAAACCCTGCAACGGTTTGAGCAGGAGACTGGCGTTCATGTGCGTTACGACACCTTTGATACTTCCGAGGTGCTGGAGACCAAGTTGCTCACCGGCGGCAGTGGTTACGACGTGGTGGTGCCGTCGTCCAGCGTTCTGGCGCGGGGACTCGCGGCCGGCGCGTTGAAGGAAATCCCTCACGAGGGACTTAAGGGCTACGCCAATCTTGATCCGGATTTGCTGGAGAAAATGGCCGCTGTCGACCCCGGCAATCGCTATGGCGTGCCCTACACCTGGGGCACGCTGGGTCTGGGCATGAACGTTGAGGCCGTGAAGCAGCGGCTGCCTGATGTGCCGCTGAACAGCCTCGATCTGCTGTTCAAACCGGAGAACGCCAGCAAGCTCAAGGACTGCGGCATCGCGATCCTCGATTCGCCGCAGGAGGTCATCGGTCTGGCCCTGCATTACCTGGGCAAGGATCCCTACAGCACCGACAAAAACGATCTGGCCGCTGCCGAGGCGTTGTTGCAGAAACTCCAGCCGTCGGTGCTCTATGTCGCCAGCGGCCGGCAGATCAATGACCTGGCCAGCGGCAACGTGTGTCTCGCGCTGACTTACAACGGCGACGCGAGCATGGCCGCGGATCAGGCGCACAAGGCCAATAAACCGTACGAAGTGGCCTACCGCATTCCCAAGGAAGGCACACTGGTGTGGCAGGACAATCTGGCCATCCCCAAAGACGCGCCGCACCCCGAAGCCGCACGGGCGTTCATCGAGTTCATGCTGCGCCCCGATTCCGTGGCCGAACTGACCAACACACTGTTTTTTGCCACCGCCAACCGGGCCGCCACGCCGTTGGTGGATGAGGCCGTGCGCAACGATCCCGACATCTATCCGCCGAGCGAAGTGCGCGCGCGGCTGTATGCCGATCGCAGCATGAGCCTCAAGGACATGCGCCAGCGCACGCGCTTGTGGACCACTTTCCGTAGCCATCAATAACAACAGGAGCGCCACGATGGATGTGCCTATGCAAAACGACCAGGCCATGACCCGCGACAGCCTCTATGGCACCGCCGCCGAAAGTACCTACGCCGGCATCACCAGTTTCATGCGTCGACGCTACAGCCGCGACTTGCGCGGTGTCGATGTTGCGGTCAGCGGCGTGCCGTTCGACACCGCCACCAGCAACCGCCCCGGCGCCCGTTTCGGGCCACGCGGGATTCGCGCCGCTTCCACCGGGATTGCCTGGGAACGCCACTGGCCGTGGACGTTCGACCCATTCGACCATTTGGCGGTGATTGATTACGGTGACTGCGACTTCGATTACGGCTCGCCACACAGCATTCCGCAAAGCATCGAAGCTCACGCCGAGCGCATTCTCGACGCCGGCAGCGCCATGCTGACATTTGGCGGCGACCACTTCATCAGCTATCCGCTGCTCAAGGCCCACGCCCGTAAACATGGCACGTTGTCGCTGATCCACTTCGATGCGCACAGCGACACCTGGCCGGACGAGGAGGGCAAGCGGGTCGATCACGGCACGATGTTCTGGCACGCGGCGCGCGAAGGGCTGGTTGATCCGGCGTGCTCGGTACAGATCGGTTTGCGCACCACCAATGACGATCACATGGGTTTTCAGGTGCTGGACGCCCGGCAGGTGCATCGTCGTGGGTGCGACGCCATTGTCGAAGCGATCCGCGCGCGGGTTGGCGATAACCCGGTGTACCTGACGTTCGATATTGATTGCCTCGATCCGGCGTTTGCACCGGGCACCGGCACGCCGGTGTGCGGTGGCTTGAGCACCGTGCAAGCGCTGGAGATTCTTGGCGGTTTACGCGGCATCAATCTGGTCGGGATGGACGTGGTGGAAGTCGCCCCGGCTTACGATCACGCCGACGTCACTTCACTGGCCGCTGCCACACTGGCGATGGAAATGCTCTGCCTCTACGCCGCCCGCCACAAGGTTGATATTTAACCCGCACACCATAACCCCTGTGGGAGCGAGCAGGCTCGCTCCCACATTTTCAGCCAAGGCTCCTGCCAGTTTCTGACACCATCCTCTGCTAAGCTCGAACATCTTTGCCCTCCAGAGCCTGCCCAACGTGTCGCGTACCACTCGTCTTTTGACTTTGCTGCAAGTGCTGCGCGGCAAGAAGCGCCCGGTGACGGCCGCGACCCTGGCTGCCGAGCTGGAAGTGTCCGAGCGCACGCTTTATCGCGATATCGCGGAACTGACCGCCCTCGGCGCGCCGATCCATGGCGAGGCGGGGATTGGTTATGTGTTGCGCAGCGGCTTGTTTCTGCCGCCGCTGATGCTCAATGCCGACGAAACCGAAGCCATCGTCCTCGGTTTGCGTTACGTCGATCAGCGCGGTGACGAAGTCCTCGGCAAAGCCGCGGCGGATGCGCTGGCGAAAATTGCTGCCGTGCTCGATCCGCAGGCCCAGGAAGCGCTGCGCAATCCCACCGTGATGGCGGGTCCGCCGGGTTATGGTTTTCCGCAAAACGCCGTGCCGTTGAACGTGTTTCGCCATGCCATCCGCGACCAGGCCAAACTGCACATCGATTACGCCGACGCGCAACAGGTGCCCAGCCAGCGGTTGATCTGGCCCTTGGCGCTGGGCTTCCTCAACGAGGTGCGAATCATCGTCGCGTGGTGCGAATTGCGCAGCGCCTATCGCACTTTTCGTACCGACCGCATCAGCGCAGCCAGCCGCCAGGGCGACAGTTATCCGGGGCGCCGCAGTGATCTGTTGCGCACATGGCGCGAGCAGATGCAACTGGATGAAAGCGGGCGTTTCACTCCTGACAAAAACTGACGCAACGCTGTTTTAGGATGGTCGCAGAACCAAACAAAAAGGAGCTGCAACCATGTCTCATCCCGTCTCTGCACTGGCCCCGGCGATTGCTGCGTATATCGATGCGGCCAACGCACGCGATACTTCCAGGGTCGCCAGTTTTTTTGCCGAGGATGCCAACGTGTTCGACGAGGGCCAACATCAGGTCGGCCCGCAAGCCATCGCACAATGGATGCACGACACCGGGCAACGCTATCAGCCACGGGTCGAAGTGCTGGACGTGCAGCAGCGCACCGGCAAAGTGCTGGTGCACGGGCTGATTTCCGGAACCTTCCCCGGCAGCCCGGCGCAGCTGCGCTACACGTTTCGCTTGAACGAGCAGGGGAAAATCGCTCGACTGGATATTTCCCTGTAACCGTCGTGGCATACTGCCGCGCATGACTTTCGACTCTCCTCTCAGCGCCTGGCAACACGCCGTGCAACACAAGGGCTTCATCCAGGATGAAGCCCAGGAACACGCAGTCTGGGCGCTGCAAAAATGCCATGAAGCCCTTCACGCCGGTGCCCGTTCGGTCAGCGGTGTTTATCTGTGGGGGCCGGTCGGGCGCGGCAAGACCTGGCTGATGGATCAGTTCTATCAGAGCCTGCGGGTGCCGGCGCGACGCCAACACTTTCATCACTTCATGGGCTGGGTGCATCAGCGCTCGTTCCAGCTGACCGGGATTGCCGATCCGTTGCGCGCGCTGGCCAGGGAGCTGGCGGCCGAGGTGCGGGTGTTGTGCTTCGATGAGCTGTTCGTCAACGACATCGGTGACGCGATCATTCTTGGTCGGTTGTTTCAGGTGATGTTCGACGAAGGCGTGGTGATCGTCTGCACCTCCAATCTGCCGCCGGATGAGTTGTACGCCGACGGTTTCAATCGCGACCGCTTTGTGCCGGCCATTGCCGCGATCAAGGCGCATATGCAGGTGGTTGCAGTGAATGGCGCCGAGGATCATCGCTTGCATCCGGGGGCCGGCCTCCAGCGCTATTTTGTCGCCACGTCTGCGGTGAGTGCGCTAGAGGAAGTCTTTCAGGCATTGACCGCCGGGCAACGGGCCAGCGTCGAACCGGTGGCGGTCGGTCATCGCCAGTTGAACGTGGTCCAGGCCAGTGAAACGGTGTTGTGGTGCCGCTACGCCGATCTCTGCGAGCAACCGTTCGCCGCCATGGATTTCATCGCGCTGTGCGACCGCTACATGGCTATTCTGTTGAGCGAAGTACCTAATCTCAGTGCGCAGAAACGCGAAGGGCGGATCGCGCGCGGCACTGAAGACGCCGCGCAGCGGGTAGTTGCGGGCGACCGCGAGTTGCCGCAATTGTCGGTTCACGACGACGGCGTGCGGCGTTTCATTGCGCTGGTCGACGAGTGCTACGACCGCAAGGTGCCGCTGTACATCGAAGCGCAAGTACCCATGGTTGCGCTGTACACCGAGGGTTATCTGGAATTTCCGTTCCGCCGCACCCTCAGTCGCTTGCAGGAGATGCAGCTGCAGCGTTTTGCCGAAGCTTGAATGGAAGAGGGCGCCGACATGAGCCAAGCGTTATCCCATCATTTGCTGACCATGGCATACCAGAATGCCTGGGCCAATCATCGTCTGGCCAAGGCCTGGACGCAGCTGAGTGCGACGGATCTGGCGGCGCCTCGGGTGAGTTTTTTTCCGAGCATTCGTCTGACCCTCAATCACATCCTCACGTGCGACTGGTTCTACGTCGATGCGCTGGAGCGCGAATTGCGCGGGGCCGAGCCGCATCCCGACTGCTACGTGTTTTTCAATGTCGACGAGCCGTTTACCGACGGCCTGCAACTGCGCGAAGAGCAGGCTCACGTTGATCGACGCCTGATCGCCTATTGCGTGCAATTGCGCGATGCCGATCTGACGCGCATCGTCACCATTGCCCGTGATACGCCGCAGCACGACAGCCGTTTGCGCATGCTTTCGCACCTGTTCGAACATCAGATTCATCACCGTGGGCAGGTGCATGCGATGCTCAGTGATACGTCAGTCAAGCCGCCGCAGCTGGATGAGTTTTTCTGCGTCGGCGAGAGCAGTCTACGCGCCGAGGACTTTGCCGAACTGGGCTGGACCGAAGAGTTGATCTGGGGGCACTGACGGGTAAAAAGCAAAAGTCTTTTGCATTTGTCGGTTGCCCGCCCGATCACCCCCGCGCTAAGGTCAGACAGCCTTTCAGTACGCACTTTGCGCGCCGGGGCTTTTGTGTTCGGGGATGGAAATGGATTCCGCAGAAATTCTTGTACTTCAGGCCAGCTACAGCAATCCAACGCACGCCGAGGCCATCGGTATCGTGCTCAACCACTATGCAGAAGACCCGATGGGCGGCGGTCATTCGCTCGACCCTGAGCTGCTGCGTCGCCTGCCCGAAGAACTGGCCCGGCGCCCGCATGCGTTCAGTGTGCTGGCCTTTGTCGGTGGTGAACCGGCGGGGCTGGTGAACTGCTTTGAAGGGTTTTCCACGTTTGCCTGCAAGCCGCTGGTCAACGTCCATGACGTGGCGGTGGTGGGCCGCTTTCGCGGTCTCGGCCTGAGCCAGAAGATGTTGCAAAAAGTCGAAGAAATCTCTCGCCAGCGCGGTTGCTGCAAAATCACCCTGGAAGTGCTGGAAGGCAACGCCGTGGCGCAGAATGCCTACAGCAAGTTCGGCTTTGCACCGGGCATGTTCGACCCGGATCACGGGCGCATGCTGTTCTGGATCAAAAACCTCCAAGCCTAGAAGCCCCTCACCCTAACCCTCTCCCTGAGGGAGAGGGGACTGACCGAGGTGTTTGGGCGAGGTACACCGACCTGAAACATCGAGCCGAACTCAGGTTTTGAAAAGCACACAGAACAGCTCCTGTGTCTTGGGAGTACTGACCGAGGTGATTGGGCGATTTACGCCGACCTGAAACATCGAGCCGAACTCAGGTTTTGAAAAGCATGAAAATCGGCTCCCTTTCCCCCTCGCCCCTTTGGGGAGAGGGCTGGGGTGAGGGGGTTGGATCTTGCTGACCCAACCCCATCTGCGAACTCGCGACAGCATAAGGTCGAACCCCCCGCTCATTGCCCATAAAAAAGGCGCCCCATTCAGGGCGCCAAACTGTCTTCTTCCAGGCCAGAGCGGAGCCACGGAAGGTCCATCGGTTGCTCGGTCAATCTCAGTCGCGATACGACTCGGTCACTTGCGCCGTCTGATCGGCGGGAACGCGAATTTCTTTCGCGTTGGCGTCGCTCTTCTGCTCGCTCTGGGCTTGGTGAACCGGGAAATTGTCGTAGTAATAACGCATACGCTCAGCGCCGCCCTCGGCGAAGACGCTGGCAGAACCCAGGGTAAACAGCCCGGCAAGGATTGCGGTAGTGATTTTCATGGTGCCTCCTACTGAACAAGTGGGAGCCGTTCGTCCATGAAGCAGATCTCGGAGAAGAGTCTGGGAGGCATGAATTAACGCGGGGTTAACGCCCGTTCAGTGTAGGTTTTGCAGCATGTTGCGGGGCGATATCAGACAGACGCGGCGCACATCAAGCGTAGGTGCGCCGCGCCCGATAGGCGGGGATCAGAGTTTCCAGTCGAGACTCAGGGTGACGGTGCGCGGGTCACCCCAGTACACGCCGTTATAGAAACCGACGTTGTCGTAATACTTCTTGTCGAACAGGTTGTTGACGTTCAGTGACGCCGACAAATGCCGGTCGAACTCGTAGCGCGACATCAGATTGACCACGGTGTAGGCGTTCTGGGCGATTCGCGCTTCCTCGGTGTCGCCGCCAACTGGTCGGCTCGACGTGCCATACACATCGCTTTGCCAGTTCACCGCGCCACCCACGGTCAACGCCTGCCATTCACCCGGCAGACGGTACGCCGTGGAGACACGCAACAGGTTCATCGGCTGATTGGTGTTGGTGCGCTCGCTTTCGCCGTTCACCGAGTGGGTATAGGTGTAACCGGCGGTCATGTTCCAGCCCTGAAGAATTTCGCCGGACACTTCAGCTTCAAAGCCGTTGACCTTGTTGCCCTTGCCGCCGGATTTGTAGAACTGCTCACGGGTAACCGGATCCGCCGGTACCGAGTTATCGAGTTCGGCGACGTTATCCTGCTTGCTCCAGAACACCGCCGTGGACAGGTTCAGGCGTTCCTCGAGCAAACTGCCCTTGACGCCCACTTCATAGTTTTTGCCGACAACGGGGTCGATGTATTTTCGGTTCTTGTCGCGGTTGCCCTGGGGTTTGAAGATGTCGGTGTAACTCACGTATGCCGTGTACTCCGGGGTCAAGTCGTACAGCAGGCCGGCGTAAGGCGTCCAGACGTCGTTCTGTTTCTGGCTCGTGTAATCGACCTTGGTCAGTTGCCGGCTGGCGTCGTAACGGTTGCTGGTGCTGGACGCTTCCCAGCTGCCGTATCGGCTGCCGAGCACGGCGTGCAGATCATCGGTCAGGCTCAGGCGCGTGGCTATGTACCCGGCTTTCTGCCGGGTATCGTCCTTGGACCCGGTGAGGTCGGTGACGGTGTCGCTGAACTTGGCGATGTCGCCCATGTATTTCCAGTCGCGGATGGTCCCGTAGTCCTTGGGACGCGCACCGGCAATGGTGTACGGCGAGTTCGAGCGGCGCTCGGCTTCACCGTAGCCGAACATCATTTCGTGCTCACGGCCCAGCAGCGAGTAGGGACCCGAGACATTGAAGTCATACGCCTGCATTTTCTGCGTGCCGATCATGTGCGAGGTGTAGGCGATCATGCCGCTGCGGTCCGCTGCGGGAAAACCCGCACCACCGTAATAGACCTTGCCGTCGGTATTGCTCTCGCGGTGGGTGTACGCGGCTTTCAGGCGCCAGCCGCCGGCCAGTTGCTGATCGAGGGTGGCAAACGCGGTCTTGTCTTGCAGCGGCCAGGAACTCCACGACGTCGACATGTTGGTCGAGCGGCCGAGACCGGCCTTGCTGCCATCGGCATTCCAGTAAGGCACCGTGCCCCACGACGAGCCTTGCACATGCTTGTTCTGATAGTCGTAACCGACCGCCAGCACAGTAGAGTCGGTCAGATCCGCCTCAAGCACGCCATAACCGACCTCGCGTTGCAGCGCATATTTGTCCTTGATCGACTGGTTGTCGCGATAGGCCAACACCGTACGCCCGCGAAGGCGACCGTCGAACGCCAGCGGCCCGCCGACATCGACGTAGCTGTAGTAATTGTCGTAGCTGCCGCCACTGACCCCGGCCAGCGCCTGCCACTGCGCGGTAGGACGCTTGCGCACCATGTTGATGGTCGCCGACGGATCACCCGCACCCGTGGTCAGCCCCGTTGCGCCGCGCACCACCTCGATACGGTCGTAAATGATCGTGTCGGAATCGGACTTCATGCGATCGAAGGTGTTGAGCATCCCGTCGATCTGGAAGTTGTTGATCGCATAACCACGCGACGAGTAACTGACCCGATCCGAATCCAGATGCTGCACCACCACACCGGTGGTCTGGCGCATAACCTCGGACAATGTACCGAGCTTGAAATCATCCATTTGCTGCCGGGTGATCACCGACACCGATTGCGGGGTTTCCTTGATCGACAGATTCAGTCGCGTCGCCGTGCTCATCGCGCCAGTGGTGTAGGACTCGGTGTTTTCGGTGGTAGTGCCCAGGCCTTGCGCGCTGACGTTGGTCGCCGCCAGCTCCAGCGCCGGATTGCCGGGCAGCGGCGGTTTTTCGGCTTCGGTTTCAGCCAGCAGATCGGCGCTGAAAGCAGCGCTGCACAGGCCAAGGGTGAGGGTCATGGAACGGGTAATGGGCGCGAACATCGCAGCCGACTCCTTGTCTTCGAGGGAAAAATTCCGTTTGCTCAAAGACGAAGGGTGCGGCTGGGATTTAGTATCAAACGAGAAATATTATTATTTGAAAGTGTTTCGGAGGTTTGACTCGACCTCGCTTGAAAAGCAAAAGAACGCAGCCTTCGGCAGCTCCTACTCACATATCTGTAGGAGCTGCCGAAGGCTGCGATCTTTTAATCCCGAATGCTGGAAAACGTAGTCTGGCCCCGTTTAGTCCCTGTTTAAAGCACCGCTTAAATAAATCCGTCCCCTTCGTGATCCTTGGTACCGTCCGGGTTGACTGCGATCCCGGTCGGACCGTTCCCGACCGGGATGTTCGCCAGGACTCAAGCCGTCGTCAGATCAATCACCGAGACCGAGTTAGAATCTTTGCCGCAGATATAAGCGCGGGTACCGTCCGGGCTGACGGCGATTTCCATCGGGCCGCTCCCGGCTGGGATGCTCGTCACGACTTGATTCGTCTTCGTGTCAATTACCGACACCTTGTTGCTATATCGGATGCAGGCATAAGCGCGGGTACCGTCCGGGCTGCAGGCGATCCCGTACGGGCTACCCTCAATCGGGATGCTCGTCAAGACTTGATCCGTCGCCGTATCAATTACAGAGACCGTTGCGGTACCTGAGTTGGTGACATAAGCGCGGTTGCCGTCCGGGCTGACGGCAACCCCGAACGGATATCTCCCGACCCGGATGTTTTTCACGACTCGATCCGTCGCCGTATCAATCACCGAGACCGTACTTTTATTATACTGGCAGACATAAACACGGGTACCGTCCGGGCTCAAGGCAACCCCGTAACTACTGTCCTCGATCGGGATTCTCGTCAGAACTTGATCCGTCGCCGTATCGATAACCGAGACCGCGTTGAGATTCTTGACATAAGCGCGAGTACCGTCCGGGCTGACGACAACCTTTGTAGAAGCGCTTTCGGCCGGGATGTTCGTCAGCACTCGATCCGTTGCTGTATCAATCACCGGGACCGTTTTGCTATCTGAGACGCTGACATAAGCGCGTGTACCGTCCGGGCTTACGGCGATCCCGTTGGGGGAACTCACGATCGGGATGTTCGTCAAGACGCGATTCGTCGCCGTATCAATCACTGAGACCGTATCGCTATCTTCGTTGCAGACATAAGCGCGGGTACCGTCCGGGCTGACAGCGATCCCGATCGGCCTTTCCCCGACCGGGATACTACCGACCGGCCCCAGCCCCGTAATAGTTACGGTTGCGTTGGCGGTTTTAATACCACTGGTGGCACTCAGACTGTAAGGGCCCGGGATGAGAGCACCTTTGATGCCGCTGACGCTGACCCTGCCGACATTGTCGGTGATGAACTCGCGCAGTCCTCTGCCGCCATCGGCGTACGTGAAGTTGGTCGGGAGAGTCAGACTGAGCTTACCCCGAGGGATGGGGTTATTACTGCTGGTGCTGAGTAGCAACTCAACGTTTTTGAGCCGGCCAGCCGGAGCGATGGCATAGGGCGCGTTGGTGAAGGTCGGTACGCCATACTGTGCGGAGACCGTATAAGTGCGTAGCGGGAAGTCCACCGCTGTATCAACATCTGACAACTTTTCAAAGTTAACCTTAAATGTAATCTTCAGAGGACTTCCATGCTTTAGTTCCCGCAACCACGCAACCTGCGCCGCCGTCACCAACCCCTCCGCTTGTTGATGCGCTTCACCTGCCCAAAACACTTTCTCTACAGCGTCACCGTTCTTGTCAATCCCGTCGTAACACAGCCAGATATTCTGATTCAAAGCCTGCAACATCCATTTTTTTATCCGCAGTTGCGCATCCTCCTCTAATTGCGTTACATCCAGTTCGTCGCCCACCGCACCATCAATACTCGGCGTCGGCAAATTCTGGTCGCCATCTGCAATCGGCAACACAGTCAGAGATAACTCGTCCGAGTCCTGCGGCACACCGTTACGAATGACGGTGTATTTCACTCCAACCGTTTTACCCAAGTTGAACGCAACCAGCGAATTGGGGAGCGGCACCTCTAAATCCTGCTGTGCGGTCACGTCTATCGGGCCTTCCGTCTTGCTGCCTTCACCCGGCGTACCTGTCCACGTCACGCTCACCTGTGTACCGATCATGTTCGGGTAAGCCCGGACAACAGCAGTCAGGGTGTCTTTGGCGGCGATGGGTTGCAGGATGTTGTTAGGTGCCTCTTTGATCTCGGGATCTTTCAGATCCAGCGCCACCCCAATCCGCAATTTCAACTCCTGCGAATACCCCAACGTTTCTCCCCCTCGCTCAATCTTGTAATCCGCCACCACCGTTCCGTCGCGGTTGGCCGTGACGTACTGTTTCGGCACGGTCACCCGTACAGGCTTGCCGGCAGTGGCGGGGATCAGGTCGATATGGTCACTGAAGCTGCCGTCGCTGGCCGAGCCTTTCCAGTTGAAGTAAAACCGGTCTTTGTCCTGGGTTTCGGTGTGGGTCAAGACCAAGGTTGCGCCGGAGGGCGGCACGTTGTCCGGATCCAGCACGTCGTTGTCGTCTGCTTCTACGACTTCCGGGCGATCAAAGGTTGGCTTCGCCACGCCGACCTGCATGATGAATGGCAGCGATTCGCGCACGCTGAGCAGCAGGTTGTCTCTGTTGGTGACGACGTAGTAGACCTTGACGCTCAAACCATCGAAACGCTGGATTTCGCTCTGGACAACGTTGCGCAAGACGGGCTCGCCATCCGCGATGTTGCCGACCGGGCGCGGGTCCTCATAGTAAACCGTGTCGCCGCCGGGCGCCTTTGCCTCCCAGATCACGTTCAGCTGATCACTGCTGTTGCGGCCGACGTACCACGGCGCACTCACCGTCGCCCACCTAGTGTCGACTGGCAACGTCCCGTCCGGAGCCTCGACGACGCTAGGCGCGGGCAGTCGGCTGATATCGCCTACGACGCTGACGCTGGCGTTTTTCGAGGGGCGGTCGGATTCACCTTCGCGGCGCCGGATAAAGCCCACCGACGCGCTGCCCTTGGCGATGGCGCGCACGGCTTCGTTGGGGATGATGAACTCGAGATGAAAGTTCACGAACTTCACCGCCATCGATAATGGGCCGACGATAATTTGCGGGCCTTGGGCAGGCGTGCCGGTCCAGGTCAGGAGCACTTCATCGCCCACGTCAAAGTCGGCATCTGGTGTGGATACGTGCACTTTGACGTCGTCGTCACCCAGTTCGTCGAGATCCACACGAGTGGTCGGCTGGCCTTTGACCAGCACCAGCGGTGGGTTCAGGCGGTCACCGTTCATATCGACCAGCACCGATTGCAGGGCCGACCACGGTGCGCGCTCGTCCGGGTAGTTGCCGCAGCGGTCGACCACCTGAAACGCCACGGCCACCGCGGAGCCATCGCCGGCGGCCTTGATCAGGTCGTAATCGAAAGTGATGTCGATGGGGTTTTTCAGTGGGTCCGCGGCTTGTTCCGGGGAGACCAGATGCATCACTTGCTGGCTGCCCCAGCGGGCGTGGATGCGGTCGTAGCGGGTCAGGTTGCGGTAGGGAACGATGCGCATCGTCACCACACCGTTTTGCGGAAAGTCCTGATCGACTTCGTAGTGGTCGAGGGAAAAGTTGAGGTCGGAGTGCCCGTCATCGCCGGGGATGTCATCGTATCCGCCGGGGCGGGTCAGTTTGACCAGCAGCTTCAAGCGGGGTCTGGATTCTTCGCCGGGATGGTTCTTGCCGGAAATCTTGTAGTAAACGTTGGTGGCATCACCGTCGCGCACAAAATCCTTGGCCAGGGTGAAGATCACATCCCGATTGAGTTCGGACTCGTATTGAATGGTCTTGCTCCACACCTCCTGCGTAGCGTTGTTCCAAAACACATCGACCCGGTCTCCGATGCTCATGGAAAGCCAGGCAGGTACTGTGCCTTGCAACCCGTTTTCCACGCCACGAATGGGGATGCCGCCATCGTAGTCCTCCGCAGGGTCGAGCGGGTTCAGGGCAGGGAAGTAGAGGGACTTCAGGGCATCCGGTGTTGGGTTGGACATGGTGGTGAGCTCCGTTCGGTTAGGTAACGGAGTGATTGAAAGCGCATTGGTGGGATTGCGCACCTGTCAGATCTGACAGGTAAGGACTGAAATCCGACGTGTGGCAGGTGTTTACACAGGGATCGTTCATTGAACGAAGCGGATTTCTGAAGATAAAAAAAGCTCTGCATCTTTCGATACAGAGCTTTTCAATGGATCAGACAAAGCGCTCTTCGGTTGCGTTCACCTCGGTAGATCCACCGCGGTGTTACTTCTGCGCAACATCCGCCGGCGCTGCGTCGGGTTTCTTCGGCTTCATCAAACTGAAGTCGATCAACGCGCGCTGCTCGGTCTGGTACGGGTCGCCGATCAGCAGTGGCCGCGCCTTGAAGCTGTCGCTGACCAGGCTCTTGCTGTGGTCGAGTTCATCGAAACTCAAACCGGCCAGGTCGGCCCAGGTGTGGATCAGGTGCGAGCTGCTGTACGGACGATCCAGGTCGCCGGCGAAGTTCCAGTCGTGGTTGGCTTTCCACTTCGGCGACGCCCAGGCCATGAACGGGATGGTGTACATCGGCGCGGTCGGTTTGTTTTCGTTGCGGCCCAGAGTCTTGTGGCCCACTGAGTCGAACACGTCTTCACCGTGGTCCGAGAGGTACAGCAGGAAGCCGTTCGGATCGGATTTGGCGTAATCCTTGATCAGGCTCGACACCACGAAGTCGTTGTACAGCACGGCATTGTCGTAGCTGTTGTAGGTCGGGACCTGGTCGTCACGCACGCCGGCTGGTACGCCGGTGCGGTCCTGGAACTTGTCGAACGTCGGCGGATAGCGGTACTGATAGCTCATGTGCGTGCCGAGCAAATGCACAACGATCAGCTTGCGTGGCGCGGCGTCAGCCAACGCCTTGTTGAACGGCTCGATCACATCACCATCGTACTGCGCGGCGTTCTGATTGCGGTTGTTGTTCAAGTACACCTGCTCGTCGGCCTGCTCGGAGAACGTGGTGAGCATGGTGTTGCGCTTGGTCATGGTCTGCTGGTTGGTGATCCAGAAGGTCTTGTAGCCGGCCTGTTTCATCATGCTGACCAGCGACGGCGTCGACAGGTACAGATCCGGATGCTCTTCGTCAGCGAAGGTCAGCACTTGCTGCAACGCCTCGATGGTGTACGGGCGCGGGGTGACGACGTTATCGAAGACCGCCAGTTGATCCTTGAGCTTGTCCAGTTCCGGCGTGGTGTTGCGCTGATAGCCGTAAAGACTCATGCGCTGACGGTTGGTCGACTCGCCGATGACCAGCACCAGGGTCTTCGGCTGATCGGCCGAGGCGTCCTTGAGGTTTTTCAGCGGCGGGATCTTGCTCACGTTATGCAACATGCCCTGCATGTCGGCAAGGGTATCCAGATAACGGTGATAGGCCACGGCCATCTGCCATGGCACCGCCGGTTCGATACGGGTTTCGAATTTCTCGAAGCCTTGGGCGAAGGAGCCCATGCGCAGGGTTTGCTTGACCAGTGGATAGCCGACCACTGCGATCACGATCGCCGTCGCCGCGACCAGCGCACGACCACGGGGCATGTACACCGGGCGCAGGCGAGTCCACAGGAAATACGCGAACGCGGTATGTGCAAGGAACGCCACCACCATCCACCAGGCAAAGTACTGGGTCATGTACTCGCCGGCTTCAGAGATGTTCGACTCGAACATGATGAAGATGACGCTCTGCGAGAATTCCTGCTGATAGATGAAGAAATAGCCAAGACTGGCCATCGAGCAGGCCCACAACACCACGCCGATCACGGCAGCGAGCAGTTTGGTGCGTTTGGGGAAGAGCAGCATGGGCGCCAGCCACAGCGCGCTCATGAAGAACGCCTGACGGAATCCGCTGAAGCCGGAGGTGCCGGTCAGCTGGATCAGCAGTTGGGTGATACCCGAGAAGTACCAGAAGAATACAAACAGCCAGATAAAACCGGCCCAGTCGAAACCTGTCGCAGTCGTTTTGCTGCGTTTGAACAATGCCATTCGGCGCTCCAGCTCACTCGTTACAACCACCGCCGGAACATCCATGAAGCCGACGAACGGAGGCCGTACGCGCAGGTACGGCCAGAATGGGGCGGAGTATTACGAAGAGAATGTGAAAAGTTTGTGAGTTGCCGCTTTGCTCTATAGAGAGCCGGGCAGCGATGGATCATGTCGGGAACAGCGGCGGCCGTTCCCGAAACAGGCGGGGATCAGGCGTGGGGGTGACGCTGAACGACCGGCAAAGGTTGCGGCTGCACACCCTGGGTCAACAGGCGCAGCTGCGCCAGCTCCTGTTTCAACTGGTCGCGTTCGTCTTTCAACTGGCGCAATTCGTCGCGACGGATTGTCACGTACAGGGTTTGTGGCGGCATTGCTGTGTGTACTGTGCCCATTGCTCACCTCGCAAATGGCGTGCATCAACTGTAGGTCGTCCCCGCTTTGGGGTACTGACTTACTATCGGCGCCGATTTTGATTTCTTTTGCCTGTGAATGGAACTTTTTTATTTTTCATGGTCGGTGTGTCTTCGGCAGGATTCGGGGCGTTATCAGTCTGGATCGGGCACAATGCCCGGAAACTTCATCGCAACGCTCTGGACTAACCTCCATCAGTCGCGTTGGGCTATAACCAATGACACACATTTATTTGTAGTAAGGAGCATCAGCACATGCAACTCGGGATTATTGGACTGGGCCGCATGGGCGGCAATATTGCGCGACGTCTGATGCTCAACGGTCATACCACCGTTGTTTACGACCGCAATACCGCTTTCATCGAGAACCTGGTCGCCGAGGGCTCCACCGGCGTCGCCGACTTGCCGGCAATGGTTGCCGGCCTGGCCAAACCGCGTGCGGTCTGGGTCATGTTGCCGGCCGGCGCGCCGACCGAAGACACCATCAACACCCTGAGCACTTTGCTCGAAGCCGGCGATACCATCATCGACGGCGGCAACACCAACTATAAGGATGATATTCGCCGGGCCAAGACTCTGGCCGAGAAAGGCCTGCACTACATCGACGTCGGCACCTCCGGCGGCGTCTGGGGCCTGGAGCGTGGCTATTGCATGATGATCGGCGGTGACGCCGAAACCGTGCAGCGCCTCGACCCGCTGTTCGCTGCTCTGGCGCCGGGCATGGGTGATATCCCGCGCACCAAGGATCGCAAGTCCGACGACCACCGCGCCGAACACGGCTACATCCACGCCGGTCCCGCCGGTGCCGGGCACTTCGTGAAGATGATTCACAACGGTATCGAGTACGGCATGATGGCCGCGTTCGCCGAGGGCTTCGACATCCTCAAGACCAAGTCCAGCGAACGCCTGCCGGAAGATCAGCGTTTCGACCTCAATGTGGCCGACATCG
Organism: Pseudomonas neuropathica; assembly: GCF_015461835.1. Classification (GTDB taxonomy): domain Bacteria; phylum Pseudomonadota; class Gammaproteobacteria; order Pseudomonadales; family Pseudomonadaceae; genus Aquipseudomonas; species Aquipseudomonas neuropathica. The sequence continues at coordinate 64,235 of NZ_JACOPX010000010.1, forward strand.
CTGAAGTGTGGCGCCGTGGCAGCGTGGTGTCGTCGTGGTTGCTCGACCTGACCGCCGATGCACTGGCCAGCGATCCGAAGCTCGACGGCTTCTCCGGTTCGGTTGCCGACAGCGGCGAAGGTCAATGGACCATCGAAGCGGCCATGGAACAAGCGGTGCCGGTACCGGTACTGTCGAACTCGCTGTTCTCGCGCTACCGCTCGCGCGGTCAGGGCACTTTTGGCGACAAGATTCTTTCGGCCCAGCGCTTCGGCTTCGGCGGCCACGTGGAGACACCGAAGAAATGACCCATACGATCCGCAGAAAATCCAAGGCAGAACCCGCACCACCGACCACGCTGTTTTTGTTCGGTGCCCACGGCGACCTGGTCAAGCGCTTGCTGATGCCGGCGCTGTACAACCTCAGTCGCGACGGCTTGCTTGACGACAATCTGCGGATCGTCGGCGTTGACCACAACGCCATTACCGATGAGGCCTTCGCACAGAAGCTCGAAGATTTCATCCGCACCGAAGTGGCGGCGAAGGTCGGCAAGGGCGATCAGATGCTTGATCCGGCCTTGTGGGCCAAGCTCGCCAAAGGTATCAGCTACGTCCAGGGTGATTTTCTGGACGACAGCACTTATTCCGCGCTGGCGGCGAAAATCGCCGACAGCGGCACCGGCAATGCGGTGTTCTACCTGGCCACCGCGCCGCGTTTCTTCAGTGAAGTGGTGCGCCGACTGGGCGCTGCCAAATTACTGGAGGAAACGCCCGAAGCGTTCAGAAGGGTGGTGATCGAGAAGCCCTTTGGCTCAGACCTGCAAACCGCCGAAGCCTTGAACGCCTGTTTGCTCAAGGTGATGTCCGAGAAGCAGATCTATCGGATCGACCATTATCTGGGCAAGGAAACCGTGCAGAACATTCTGGTCAGCCGGTTCTCCAACAGCCTGTTCGAAGCGTTCTGGAACAATCATTACATCGACCACGTGCAGATCACCGCCGCGGAAACCGTCGGCGTCGAAACCCGTGGCAGTTTTTACGAACACACCGGCGCCCTGCGTGACATGGTGCCCAATCACCTGTTCCAGTTGCTGGCCATGGTCGCCATGGAACCGCCGGCCGCGTTTGGCGCCGATGCGGTGCGCGGCGAGAAGGCCAAGGTTGTTGGCGCGATCCGCCCTTGGACCACCGAGGAGGCGCGGACCAACTCGGTGCGTGGCCAGTACAGCGCCGGTCAAGTCGATGGCAAGCCGCTGAGCGGTTATCGCCAGGAGCCCAACGTCTCGCCTGACAGCAACACCGAAACCTACGTGGCGCTGAAGGTGATGATCGACAACTGGCGCTGGGTCGGCGTGCCGTTCTACCTGCGCACCGGCAAGCGCATGAGCGTGCGCGACACCGAGATCGTCATCTGCTTCAAACCGGCGCCGTACGCGCAGTTCCGTGACACCGAAGTCGACGAATTACAGCCGACTTACCTGCGCATCCAGATCCAGCCCAACGAAGGCATGTGGTTCGACCTGCTGGCCAAGCGACCGGGCCCAGCCTTGAACATGGCCAACATCGAACTGGGTTTTGCCTACAAAGATTTTTTCGAGATGCAGCCTTCGACTGGTTACGAAACGCTGATCTACGACTGCCTGACGGGCGATCAGACGCTGTTCCAGCGTGCCGATAACATCGAGAACGGCTGGCGTGCGGTGCAACCGTTCCTCGACGCCTGGCAGCAGGACGCCAGTGTGCAGACCTACGCCGCCGGTGAAGACGGCCCGCAGGCTGCCGAAGATTTGCTGACTCGCGATGGTCGCGTCTGGCATGGCCTGGGATGAGTGACTTGCCGAAACAACCCATCCGTTTTCTGCTCAGCGACATGGACGGCACGCTGTTGCTGCCCGACCACACGCTGAGCCAGCGCACCATTGACGCGGTGCGTTCGCTGCGTGAGGCCGGCGTGTTGTTCAGCCTCGCCACCGGTCGACCGCCGAAAGCCATGTTGCAGCAGATCGAAGCCTTGGGTGTCGATTTGCCGACGGCGGCGTTCAATGGCGGCACTATCGTCAATCCTGACGGCAGTCTTTTGGTCGCGCATTACTTGCCGGCCAGCACCGCGCTGATTGCGCTGGCCACGTTTGCTGATCAGCCGGAAGTCGAGATATGGGTGTTCAGCGGCGGTGACTGGTTGCTCAAGGATCCGCACGGGCCGATGGTGCCGCGCGAGCAGCATGGCCTCGGTTATCCGCCGGTGGTGGTGGAGAGTTTCGAGCCGTATCTTGAGCGCATCGACAAGATCGTCGCGACCAGTAACAACACTGAGCTGTTGATCGAACTGGAGGCGCGCCTGTTGCCCAAGGTCAATGGCATGGCGCAAGTGTCGCGTTCGCAACCGGTGTATCTCGACGTCACGGCGCTGGAAGCCAACAAAGGCACCGCGCTGGCGACGCTGGCCGAACATCTCGGTATTCCATTGGAGCAGACAGCGGCCATCGGCGATGGCGGCAACGACCCGGCGATGTTCCATTGTGCAGGCTTTTCGATAGCCATGGCCCAGGCGGAGGACGCGGTAAAGCGCCAAGCCGACGTAGTCACTGCGCCGAACACTGAAGACGGCGTGGCGCAAGCGATCGAGAAATACATCCTCCCTCACTGAAAGCACGCAAAACCAAATGTAGGAGTGAGCCTGCTCGCGATAGCAATGTATCAGTCACCATTTCCTGGGCTGACACACCGCTATCGCGAGCAGGCTCACTCCTACAGTTTTTACGCGGTGTTGATCAGAGCCAGTAACTCACGGCATACCAACCCAGCAGCCCCATCACAAAGGTGTACGGCAACGCCATCCACACCATCCGCCCGTACGACAGGCGCACCAGCGGTGCAATCGCCGAGGTCAGCAGAAACAAGAATGCGGCCTGGCCATTCGGCGTCGCCACGCTTGGCAGGTTGGTGCCGGTGTTGATCGCGATCGCCAGCGTCTCGAAATGCTCGCGGCTCATGTGCCCGGCGAGGAACGCCTGTTTCACTTCGGTGATGTAGATCGTGGCGACAAACACGTTGTCACTGATCGCCGACAGCAGGCCGTTGGCAATGAACAGCATGCCCGGTTGTTGCTCGACCGGCAGGGCCAGCACCCACTCGATCAACGGCGCAAACAGCTGTTGATCGTGAATCACCGCGACCACCGCAAAAAACACCACCAGCAACGCCGTGAACGGCATGGCGTCCTTGAATGCGCTGCCCAGACGATGTTCGTCGGTGATGCCGGTAAACGCGGTGATCAACACAATCACCATCAAGCCGATCAGGCCGACTTCAGCGATATGAAAGGCCAGGCAGCCGATCAGGATCAGTGCCGCCGCGCCTTGCACCAGCAGGGCTGCGCGTTGGCGCGCTGTGCGCTCGGCATTGTCTTCGGCGGCGTAGTTGGCCAGCACGGCGCGAACATTGTCCGGCAGCAGCGTGCCATAGCCGAACCAGCGCAGCTTTTCCAGCAACACGCAGGTGACCAGACCCGCTGCCAGCACCGGCAGCGACACCGGGGCAACTTTCTGGAAGAACTCGCCGAAATGCCAGCCCATTTCGTGGCCGATCAGCAGGTTCTGCGGTTCGCCCACCAATGTGCAGACACCGCCCAGCGCCGTACCGACCGCGCCGTGCATCAACAGACTGCGCAGGAACGCACGGAATTGTTCCAGATCGTCATGGTGAAGTATCGGCAGGTTCCGGTCGTCAGCAAACTCACTGTCCTGGCGCGGATCGTTGCCCGACGCGACACGGTGATAAACGGAATAGAACCCGACCGCCGCACTGATGATTACCGCGGTCACCGTCAATGCATCGAGAAATGCCGACAGGAACGCGGAAAGAAAGCAGAACAGCAAGGCCAGTATTGCTTTTGAACGCACGCCCAACAGCAGGCGCGAGAACAGAAACAGCAACAGATCTTTCATGAAGTAGATACCGGCCACCATGAACATCAGCAGCAGGATCACTGGGAAGTTGTGCACCAGCTCATCGTAAAGCGCTTGGGGGGTGGTCATCTTCAGCAGCAGTGCTTCGATCAACAACAAACCGCCGGGCATCAGCGGATAGCACTTGAGCGCCATCGCCAGGGTGAAGATGAATTCGATCACCAGCAACCAGCCGGCCGCGACTGGGCCGACGCCGAACAGCACGACGGCGTTGAGGATGAGGAAACCGACGATGGTCGCCTTGTACCAGCGTGGCGAGTGCCCGAGAAAATTGTGCGCGAACGCCTGGGCCATTGAACCGGACATCGGTTGCTCCTTGTCTTTAGAAGCGCGCAAGTTGCCGCATGTGGCGGGCAAGTTCAAGGTGTAACTGGATATAACCGATGTCTTTCTTGGAAACCGGGTGTGCTCTTTGACAATGGAACGACAAAGGCCCACCGAGTCACGACTCGGTGGGCCTTTTGTCTGCCGCAGGCAAGCATTTAGCGCAATTTCGACGATACCACCCTGATAGCCCAAGGCGTAGAGAGTCGACCCAGATCGGATCGGAGTCTGAAGGTGTGAACCCAGTTTTCTTCCAGGTCCTCGATCGTTGCGCAGTAGACACCGTGTTCATTTGCGGCGAAGGGCACCAGGTCACGCTGATAGTCGACAATCCAGCCTGTTTCACCGGGGGTTGCTGTACCCACCAATGTCACTGATCTATCGCTCGTGGTTTCTTGATTCCCGATCAATTGAAAGCTTTCATTGCCTAAGACAAATTGAATACTGATCGGTGCAGGTTGCTTTATCAGCACCCGCCATGGCGATGATTGCTGCCCATTGGTTTCCCGAGCGATGAAGTTTTGGGTGCCGGTCTTGAGATCCTTGATTTTGGCGCTCCAATGTCCGTCTGTTCCAACATTCAGGAGGCTTAGCACTGTGCCGTTATTCACCAACTCCACTACTTTGCCAGGCGCGCCCTTGCCAATAAAGTTCAGTTCATTCTGAAAGGTAGTCTCACCTTTTCCGACGAGCCTACCGGCAGGATCGTATACCGAGTCGATTGAGACCGTTTCGCTGACATCCACTTTAACAGTCCATGGCGCTGACAGTTGACCATCGGAGGTTCTCACGCTGTATGCGTGATTACCCGGTGCCTGATCAAGCAGTAGGGCGCTGAAATGACCACGTTCGTCAACAGTCACGGAAGGGTGTGCGGGAATCCCATAGTCCAGCATCACTGCTAACTGATTCGGCGCCGCCGAACCGACAAAAGACAGATCGCCGTTCGTGGTAGTGCCGTCAGGTGGAATGGAGATATCGTCACCATTGGTGATTGAGAGAATGATCGGCGCTACACGCTTTGTGCTTCCTGAGGGCTGTGCAACCGACGTGCGATGTTTGGACGGTGTCACGAGATCGTTCATATCAAAATTCCTTTTTCGGGTAGAGCACGCAGTGTTCTGCGCGCCCTGCTATCAGATGGCCGAACAAGGCTGGCGTCTACTGTCAGAAATTACAGGTACAGCCTCATTCCCGACGAACGGTTAATGCGGCTCGCCTATGAATTCAGATACCGCGCCACCATCGCCCGATAGTTGCCATCCAGCGAATAACCGCCCACAAGGATCGCGTCATCCGCTTGCACAGCCAGCGAATTGGCTGTGTCCAGGCTGCGACCCAGACGTGTGCGCAGCCAGCCTTTGCCGTCACCGAAGCTGTGGTCCAGGCTGCCGTCATTCAGGTAGCGGGCAACGATAAAATCCGCCTCGATTCCGCCAATGGTGGCACCGACCGCGATAATGCGGCCGTCCGCCATGCATTGGGCGGCGCTCCATTGGCAGCCGCTGGGGCCGATTTCCAGCAGTTGGGGCTGTCCGCCATGGCTGTGCAGGTCCGGACGACCGTTGGTGTGCATGCTGTAGGCCATGCAACGGATCGGGTCGCGACTGCTGCCGAAGCAGTGCAACGCGTCGGTGGATTCAATGACCTGACTGACCTGCGCGCTTTGGCCGTGTGCTTTGAACGCCATGAAGCCGTCGACGGCAAAACGCTCATCGAGGCGGCCGTTGGGCAGGTAACGCGCGAGCAAACCCTCCTGCGGAAAGTCGATGGAGCCTGCCACCACAATCTGCCCATCCTTTTGCACCAGCAGACTGCTGAGCCAGGTGTTGAGCAGCAAGTGGCGAACCATCACGAAGCCACGGCCATTAAAGGTTTCATCCAGGCTGCCATCGGGCTTGAGGCGAATCAGCATGCCGGCATGGTCGGCGAGTTCGAAATGGTGATTGGCAATCAACAGAATGTGACCGTCGTCCTGCACGACGAAGTCGCAGGCTTCGGCACCGGGTACGCCCGGCGGCAGCCAGGAATCACGGCTGCCCATCGACAGATCGCCGGGCAGGCGCACCACCTGACGTCCATTGTCACCGAAGCTCGGGTCCGGCTTGCCCTGTGCATCGAACAAGGCCAGCGCAGGCAGGGTGCGATGCGCGTTTTGATAATGCAGGCCGGCGAGCAGGATGCGCCCGTCGGGCAGCACCTGAACTTTGCCGGCGGTGGCTTCAAAGCCCGGGGCAAAGGTATCGATCACGCTGCCTTGATCGCCGAAGGCCAGATCGGCTGAGCCATCGGCGAGCATCCGCGCCAGTCCGAAGCGGCTGCCGGCGCTGATGCCGACTTTTGCTGCAACGAGAATCCGCCCCTGCGCATCGAGCGCGATATCTTCCGTCAGGCTGGACACGCTGCCAGCGAAATACACTTGGGCGACGCCGGTGGCGGCAAACGTTCTGTCGAGTTGACCGGCCCGATTCGACAACGTCGTTGGTAATGCCGGCAGCGCAAAAGTGTTCAGGATGGACATGCACGCATCTCCTTGCGAGTTGACCTGTACCGGAAGCCGGATGGGTAACTGCATGAGCGAAACATTCAATCCCTGAACCGGGAGAAGTACAACTGTAAGAACTAACAGGTGGAGGGTCGCACTGTGCCAGAACAGTGTCTTTTTGAACCAATAGCAAGCCGCCCAAGCAGTTAAGCCTGAACACGTTGCAAATAGTTGTACAAAAGTACGGAGCGTTAAAAAGACTGCAACTAAGGGAAGAGGGCGGATGACCTGAACGTCATCCGCATTACCCGGTTGTTAGTGTGGCATCGACCAGGATTGCAGGCTGTAACCTTCTTCGCTGAGTTCAGCGCGAGCCTGCTCCAACAGTTGCTCGAGTTGCGCCGGATCAGAGTAGGCGCTGCTCGGGATCTGTTTGCGACCGATGTGCGAGTTGGTCCGGTCAATCACGGTCAGGCTCAGTTCGCCATTGCCGTCTTGTGGCGCCCAGGCCACGCACTGGAACGGTTTGAACGCGTGGTTGGCAATCAGAAGAGCTTCGTTGATACGGAGCGGGGCGGTCATGGGTTTTTCTCTCTGTCGTGCCCAATCAAGTGATGTGCCGTCGGTTGGGCTTACCGTTCGGCTGGTACTTGTACTGATGCACCGAACCCGCAGGCGGGTCACACATGAAACAAAGAAATTTCAACTTTCTTTCATGGCGTTGCTTTACAGACAGGTTTTTGAAAGCTCACTGAAAGGTTTAGGCAGAAATTAGTAGATAGCTGACTAACAACTTCTGTTCTTATAACGTGTTTGCTTGTACACCTATAAGCAATCGATACAAGGTCCTGTCAAAATCTTGCTAATGTTACAGTCGGGTCTGCCAAATGACTGTTTTTACAATCATTTCTAATAATTTGGCGCCAAGGAACAGTCATGAGCGAAGCGCCAGCGTTACGACGTTTATTGGTGGTCGATCCCTGCGACGATTGCCACCGCTTATTGCCCGGATTACGCGCCGTAGGTTGGGATGTTGATAGCTGTACCCTGGAAAATGCCGCCGATCGAAGCTGTGATGTCGGCTTGTTGCGATTGCAGCCGTTTCACCTCGAACGTCCCGAAGCCGTCAAGGAACTGATCAGCCGCAGCGGCACTGAATGGATCGCTGTGCTCAATCAGGAAGTCCTGCGTTTGCAGAACGTTGGTGACTTCGTCTGTGAATGGTTTTTCGATTTCCACACTCTGCCGTTTGACGTATCGCGGGTGCAGGTCACCCTCGGCCGCGCATTCGGCATGGCGCGTTTGCGCGGGCAGGGCACGATTCATGTGGATCAGCCCGAACACGAACTGCTTGGCGACAGCAAACCGATCCGCGAACTGCGCAAATTGCTCAGCAAACTGGCGCCGACCGAATCGCCGGTATTGATCCGCGGTGAAAGCGGCACCGGTAAAGAACTGGTTGCACGCACGCTGCATCGGCAATCCCAGCGTCACAACAAACCGTTTGTGGCAATCAATTGCGGGGCAATTCCCGAGCACCTGATTCAGTCCGAGCTGTTCGGTCACGAGAAAGGTGCGTTTACCGGCGCCCATCAGCGCAAGATTGGGCGTATTGAAGCGGCCAATGGCGGCACACTGTTTTTGGATGAGATCGGTGATCTGCCGCTGGAACTGCAAGCCAATTTGTTGCGCTTCCTGCAGGAACGGCACATCGAACGTGTCGGCGGCAGTCAGCCGATCCCGGTGGATGTTCGCGTTCTGGCAGCGACCCACGTCGACCTTGAAGCCGCCATCGAGAAAAAGCGATTTCGCGAAGATCTGTATTACCGGCTCAACGTCCTGCAAGTGGTCACCGCGCCGTTGCGTGAACGTCACGGTGATCTGTCGATGCTGGCCAACCATTTTTCGCACTTCTACAGCCATGAAACCGGCCGACGCCCACGCAGTTTCAGCGAAGATGCACTAATTGCCATGGGCAAACATGACTGGCCGGGTAACGTCCGTGAACTGGCCAACCGTGTGCGACGAGGTTTGGTGTTGGCTGAAGGGCGGCAGATCGAGGCACGGGATCTGGGCTTGATCAGTCAGCACTCGATCGCCACACCGATGGGCACGCTGGAAGATTACAAGACCCGCGCCGAACGCCAGGCGTTGTGTGATGTGTTGAACCGGCACAGCGATAATCTCAGTGTGGCGGCCAAAGTGCTCGGGGTGTCTCGGCCGACGTTCTACCGTTTGCTGCACAAGCATCAAATCCGTTAGATCGCTGAAGACCAAAAGATCGCAGCCTGCGACAGCTCCTACATTGGGTTTGTGTAATCCCTGTAGGAGCTGCCGCAGGCTGCGATCTTTTGCTTTGCCTAGAAGTAGTACGGGAATTTCAGGCTGAAGGAAAAGTCCGGTGCATCGTCGGTCAAACCGATCGACAAGTTCGGAACAATGGTCAGGTTGTCGGTGGCCGCAATGGTCATGCCGACGTTGAAATAACCGGCATTGGCGTCACTGGATACCACCGATTGCCAATCGCCACCATCCTGCTTCAGCTTGCTTTTACGCTGCACCAGGTCAGACATCGAGAACGACATACTCATCTTCTCGTTCAGCGCAAACGCGATACCGGCACCGATCTGGAAGCTGTCGCCGATTTTTACCTTACCCGGGTTTTTCTGGTTGACCGTCGAGCTGATGTCGTCAAACGACTCCTCCAGGTTGTGGGTGTAGGACAAGCTGCCGAACAGCACCGCCGGGTCGAACGTCTTGACCAGCGAGATCCCCGGAGTGACCGACCAGACGCCGTTGCCGGTGGGCAGGGTGTCAGGCACGAACAGGTTGGAGTTGGCGTCGGTCTGGCGCAGCTTGATGCCGAACGGATCCTTGCCGGTTGGCGCCTTGACGCGCAAGGTGACGACCGCATCCGGCGTATTCACCGACTCGTCGAGGAATTTGTATGCGATGCCGAAGTTGACGTCACCAATGGTTGGGTCGCGATCGACGTCCTGTTCTGTGGTGACGTTTGACGCACCGCCGTTACCGCCACCCGACTGATACGTCGAACTGCGGTAGACCACCGGCACGTTCAGGTCGAACTGCCAGCGGTTATCGAAGTTGTAGCGACCCGTGAGATCAAGAGTCCAGGTGTCAGCCTTGATTCGGTCAAGGTTAATGTTGCCGAGAAAGATCGAGTCCAGTGCCAGAAAGCCGTTGAGGATCAACTGACGGGTGTCATAGCGCGAGTAGGTGATACCGGTTTCGACGCTGAATTTACCGCCCCCGAAGAAGCCACTGGCTTCGTCGTACAGGTTGGACACACTCTGTGCCGGTTGTGAATCATCTGCCAGCGATTGTCCGTAAGAAGCCCCACTGCCTCCGGCTGCGCCCCCCGACGCTGCCGCGGCCCCGGTCCCGGTGGCCACTTTTGGATTGCCTTTCATATCCGACGGCGACTTGGCCAACCTTTTGGGTGGTGGCGCCGCCGGTTGATCTTCGACCTGGCGAACCCGTTGTTCGAGTATCGCCAGGGCTTTTTGTTGTACTTCGTAGCGTTGCTTCAGCTCCAGAAGTTCTTGTTTCAGGACTTCTACATCGGCGTCCGGTGCCGCTTGCAGCATCGCTGCAGGTAGAAGGGTGCTCAAACAAACAGCGGCACGCAGTGATACTGATCGATACATGAATAAGCCGTCCCTTTAAGCCCAATGATCGAGACTCAGCGTAGTTCAATATCCAATATTGCGTAGTGCCCTGAGCTGAGTCAGGTTGCAATCCAGTGCGCCGGCACTCATGCCGTTATTGTTCAGGACGACGTTGAGTTGAGTCATGTTATTGACCACGTTGGCACTGCCGAGCAAACGGGTGTTCTGCAGCAAGCCGCCTTGGGCGACCTGTTGCAGGGCTGTACCTTGATTGCCGGAGGCCTGAATGGCCATTTGTACGCCGCCACCGTTGGCCGAAACCGCCACGCTGCCTGCGGCATTGCTGCCGCCGATGGTTTGCCCGGCCATCAGCGCCTGCCCTTGGGTGGGCACCAGTGCTGGCGCCTGACTGGCTTCTTTAACGTTGATGGCAACGTTGTTGTAGGCGGTATTGCTGTCACCCGCAGCGCGTACGCTCTGTGTTACGCCCTGGCTGCTGTCGAGGCCGGCGCCACCGGTGATTGTGCCGGTACCCGTCGGAAGGGTGCTGCCGTTGCCGTGTTCCTTGATGGTTTGAACATAGAATTCAGGTTTTACCGTTGCAGCCTGAAGTTGCATCGAGGTCGAAGCCCCGATCAAATCGCCACTGGCGTTGCGCCAGGTACTGCTCATGACAATGCCGAAGCTGATAATCCGCCCCGGCATGACATAACGACCACGTAGTTCGGACAATTCCTTGTCTTGTATTTCTATAGGTTTGAATCCTGCATTGGCATAGCCTGACGCACTCGCTGCCAGGCAGGCGGCGGCCAGCCAGTATGAGGTTTTCATTTGCTGCTCCCGGGACATCCAGCCCCATTCTTTATAATCGGCGATTAAAAGAAGTCGCTCTGTATGAACCCGAAGTCCATCAATTCAGCATCTCTGACGGGGTTGAAGTTATCCAGCTTGTTCTTCGCCGTCAGCGGTGTCGGCGGGCTGCGCAATGCATTGGTTTTGTCATAACCGGGGCCGACGATGGCGAAGACAATGCCGTTCCAACCTTTGACAAAGTCATCATGTTTGTAGCGTTTATGGCCGAGAACCGGGTCTCCGATGTAAACCCAATCCTTGTCCGAACGCTGCAGAACCACGAAATGCTTGTAGCCGCGAATTTCCATCAGTACCACCACCGGGATGGTTACAGCATCGAGTTTTTCCGGCGGAATCTTGTAACCCCTGGCGCGCATGCCGATGCTTTCTATGTAGCGCTTCATGTCCAGCATGGAAAACCCTTGAGTACGAACAAGGTCCTGGTCAGCGTTGACCAGCATGCCTTTGATGATGTGCTCCTCATCGACGTCGAGCCAATAGGCCTGGCGTAACACCGTAGCCAGTGCAGCAGCGCCGCAGCTGAAATCGGTTTTCTGTTCGACAATGTCGGCAAACTTGCGCTCACGAATGCTTTGCACGTTCTTGTAGACGAGTACGCCGCCTGGGAGGGCAGCGACTGGCATCTGGGCAGCCTGGGTCAGGCCGGACAGGCAAAGCAGAGCGAAAAGGGCAGTCTTACGCATGATCGATACGCCTTTGCGGACTGAGGAAAAGCCCCGTTTCCGGGGCTTTCGTTTCGATCGCGATTACAGGCAGGCTTTGCAACCTGCAGCGATGGACAGCGAGTTGCTTTGTTGGTTACCAACACCGGCGGCGTTGTTGTAACCAGCGTTGCCGGAGAAGTTGTTGCCAACGTTGGAGATGCTTGCGTTGTTGGTCACAGGGTTTTTCCAGCCATCAGGGGTCAGCACTTGTTGCGTGGTTACACCGGCGAGACCGAAGATGCCGACAGCTTCAAAGGTCGCTTTCTGATCTTTGCTGCCGCCGTTGCCGCCATGACCACGGTCGTTGTCGCCATAACCGCCACCACCATGGCCTTTGTCGCCTTCGATGGTCGCTTTGCCAGCTGCCACGAATGCGCCGGCAGCGGTGAAGGTGCCTCTCAGAGTATCGGTTTTGTAGGTTTGAGTGCCGTTGTTGGACACAGTCAACCCAGTGGAGCTTTGGTTGGCAGCGGCAGCGGCGTTAGCTACACGACCACCGGATACAGCAATGGCCAGGTTGTTTTTCTGTTGGTTGAAGTTGCCGGCACTGTTGTTCACACCGATGTTGCCGGAACCGCCGTTACCCACGTTGTTGAGGTTGGCGTTGTTGGTTGTCGAGTAGTTGGCAACCGCGTTGTTGGTGTTGACCTGAGTCGCGTTGGAAATGGACACGGCAGTGCCGAAGATGAAGCTTTCGTCGGCAGTTGCCAGTGCAGCGGCGTTGTCTTGTTGGTTGCCATCCCCGGCGGTGTTGTTCATGCCGACGTTGCCGTTGGTGCCATTGGCGGAGTCGCGAACGGAGGCATCATTTTTGGTGCCTTGGTTGCCCACCAGGTTGCCATCGCTGTTCTGCGTGTCGAGTACGGCAGCACCAGCGCCGGCGCCGATTTGCAGAAGTTGTTCCAGGGTAGGGCCTTTTGGTTCATGGTTGCCATGACCATTGCCGTGCCCGTTACCATGATCGTCATCACGACCGCCTGCCTGTGCTGCGATTGCCATCACTGCTGCAAGTGCGAAAACCAGTGGTTTGAGAGCCATTGTAGGTTTCATGGTGTTTCTCCATCGTGCTTATTAGTTGGTTAAGTGTTGGTACTTTCTAATTGCACTGCTTTTGTTGTTTGGGTCAGTCAGCGACCCGGATGCTCAGGGTGTTAGCCATTCGGTTCCCCACCCCGGCACTCTGGTTCACCTGGATTACCCCGCGGCTGCCGGTGAAGGCCTGATCACTTGTCGTGACCTGGCGACTGCCGGGTGAGGTACCAGTTGCTCCTGAGCTCGGTAAAAGCGCCACGTTCTGTTGTGAAAGGGCACTGTCGTCAACGCTCTGCGGGGCAGCACTGATGCTGACGCGCGTCACGTTGGCCATCTGGTTGTTGGCACCGGCGCCCTGGTTCACACCGAGGATCCCGTTGCCATTACTGAAAGCATTGCCGCCAATGGTTGCGCTGGCATTCGTCGAAGGATTGGCGGGTGTATCGATCGTTTGGCGAACATTGGTGGTGGCGCTGGCCGAGGTGCCAATGGCGATCGCCTTGGTGTTGGTCTGTTGCATCTGATCGCCGGCGGCCTGGTTGACGTTGTAGTTGCCGCGGTACTGAATGCCGGTGTCCTGAATGTTCGCGTTGTTCACTGAGCTGGGGTCGGCCGCCATCGCACTGGCGCAGCCGAGGAGGGCTAGCAGGAGCAGAAAACGATTCATCTTATTGGCCTCCAGCCATGCGGGTCAGCGGAGCCAGGCCTGCGCCCATGGCGCGGTTGACGGTATTGGAGATGGAACCGCCGGCGCCGCCGCCGTGGCCGCTGCTCATACCGGGCAGGCCGTTGGTATTGGTCAGGGTGTTCATGCCGGGCAGATTTGCCGTCGGTGTGCTGATGTTGCCGCGGATCGAAGAGCCACTGGCTACGCTGGCAAACTCACCGTCATTGAGCTCAGTGCTGCTCATCGCCTGATTGATGCGGGCTGAAGGGTTAGCATTGACGGTGGTTGGATAGGGGTCTTTACCGCCGCTGCGACCGATAGGAATTGGCTGAACATCGCGATTGAGGACAATCACGCCATTGCCTTCTGCCTGCACGTTGAAGCTGATGAACGTACTGGCTGCTGATCCGATCAGCAGAAGGCAGGTCAAACCTTTTTTGATATTCCCCACGGCTGCAATTCCTTCTTCAGTGGGCTGGCCCGAGTCAGCGTTGTGAAGGAGAGAGCGAAAGCTGTGCCGCTTTTTAAATGTTTTTAACTTTCAATGAGTTGGGAAATAAACGCGTACGCCTGATACACAAGCTGTTTCAGCGCTGAAACACACACCACCACGTCGACCTGTCCATTGGCTGAACAATGCTCTGGAACAAGGGTTTGCAGCGGTGTGTATCAGACGCGTAACAACTCGGATGACAAAGCAGTGAACAGTGCTGAAACGGGCACTTTGCAACTGGCGGGGTGTTTCAGGAACGGACACTTTGCCCCCAAAACGGGGGAAGTTGCCGGGTAGTCTGACCCGCTGACCGGGTCATTCAGCCAGCAATTGCTCGACGGCGGCAAAGGCTTGAGTCTGGCGCTCGGCCCAATCGCCCTGAATGACCTGAACACGCTGGTGGTGGCTTTCCAGCCAACTTTGCGTGGCCCGGAAAAACACCAGGCGCTCGTCCAGATCGGGTTGGCAGCGCTGGCCGTCATCGGTCCAGTCGATCTGCTCTGGCGAGAGCAACAGGTGCAGGTCGTAATGCCGCGCCAGCAGTTGGGATTCCAGCCAGTCCGGGCAGTCGCCAAACAGCGTCTGGCTCCACAGCATATTGCTGAGCAAATGGGTGTCGAGAATCAGCAGCGACGGCTGTTGCGCCCGTGCCTGGTCTTCCCTATGCAGTTGACCGCGAGCGATCTCAGGGATGTCGTTCAGGCAGGTGTCACGGGGATTGAGTTCGATAAAACGGCGCACGTATTCATCCACGCGCACACCGCCAAAGCGTTGCTGCAGGCCCGCCGCCAGCCAGCTCTTGCCGGTGGATTCTGGACCGGTCAGGACCACGACCTTCATGTGCGCAGCGCCGGGTCAGCGCGCCATTCGCGAAAGCCCTGAATCGCCAGCAGGGTAAACAGACCGTACAGCGCAGCAGTGAGGTACAGCCCCTTATAGATGAACAGTCCGACAAAGATCACATCGAGCACGAACCACAGCGCCCAGCATTGCAGGCGTTTCTGTGCCATCCACAGCTGCGCGACCAGGCTGAAACCGGTGAGCGCCGCATCGAGCCACGGTTGTGCGGCGTCGGTCCAGTGGGCCATGGCCGCGCCCAGCAGCAGGCTGCCGACCGCGCCAACGCCGAGGCCGAGCAGAATCGAGCGTTGATCGAGACGCGTGACTTCACGGCCATCATGCATCGTCCCGGCGCGGGTCCATTGCCACCAGCCATAGACTTGCAGGGCGGCGTAAATCACTTGCAGCAACATGTCCGAGTACAGCTTCACTTCAAAGAAGATCCAGCTATAGAGCAGCACCATGACCAGGCCGATCGGCCAGCACCACGGATTCTGTTTGACCGTCAGCCACACGGCGATGACCCCGAGGGCGGCGGCAAACAGTTCAAGCCCGGACATGGGGGTTCCTTGGGGGAAATTGAGGAGGGGGCGGATTGTACTGCATTCGCCCAGACACTGAAGAACCCTGTGGGAGCGAGCTTGCTCGCGAAGGGGCCTGTGCAGTCGAAATCTTCTTTGACTGACCTGACGCTTTCGCGAGCAAGCTCGCTCCCACAGGTTTTGGGTCAGACGCGGAACTGGCGCAGGAGGGCGTTGAGTTGTTCGCTCAACTGGCCAAGTTTCAGGCTGGCCGCACTCGACTGTTCGGCCGCAATGGCCGTGCTGTGCGAGAGGCCAGCGGCCTGAGTGACGTTCTGATTAATGTCCTCGACTACATGCGCCTGCTGCAACGTAGCGCTGGCAATCGACGCATTCAGGCCATTTAGATTACGCAGTGCCTGGCCAATCGCATTCAGACTCGCACCGGCCAACCCGGCTTGTTCGATGGTCAGTTGCGACGCCTTGCTGCTGTCGCCGATCACTTTCACAGCGGCTTCGGAATGGTTCTGCAGACGTTCGATCATCGACTGGATTTCCGCCGTCGACTTCTGCGTACGTTGCGCCAGCAAGCGTACTTCATCCGCCACCACGGCAAACCCGCGACCTTGCTCACCGGCCCGCGCCGCTTCAATCGCGGCATTAAGCGCGAGCAGGTTGGTCTGTTCGGCAATCGAGCGAATCACTTCCAGCACGCTGCCGATCTGCGTACTTTCGGCGGCGAGGGTGCGGATCACTTCCACCGCTTGATCGATAGTGCCGGACAGTTTGTCGATCTGCTGCAAGCTGCCATCGATGTTGATCTGGCCCTGTTGCGCCTGCGCTTCGGCATCGCGCATTTCGGCGGCGGCGTGCTCGGCGTTCTTCGCCACGTCCTGCACGCCATAGGTCACCTCGTTGATCGCGGTGGCCACCAGTTCCATCTGCTGCGATTGCTGCTGGCTGCGTTGCTGCGCTTGCGAGGCGTCGTTGCCCAGCTCGCTGGACGACTGGCCCAGTGCACTGGCCGACACTTGCAGATCACCGATGACCCGGCGCAGCTTGGCGGTGAAGGCGTTGAAGTGATGCGCCAGCTCAGTGACTTCATCTTTACCGTGAGTATCGAGGCTGCGGGTCAGGTCGCTTTCGCCGCTGGCGATGTTGGCCATGGCATTCACGGTTTCCTGCAGCGGACGGACGATGCTGCGCGCGATGAGGATCACCAGCAGCGCCATGATCACGGCAATCGCCAGGCCGATGACCGTAGCCTTGATCACTTGGCCCTGGAATTCCGCCTGCACGTCGTCGACGTAAACTCCGGAGCCGAGCACCCAGCCCCACGGTTCGAACAGTTTGACGTAGGAGGTCTTGGCCACAGGCTCACTGGCGCCGGGTTTCGGCCAACGGTAGTCGACCATGCCGGCGCCTTTGGACCTGGCGATGGCGACCATTTCGTTGAACACCGCAAAACCGTCCGGATCGCGGATAGCCGAGAGGTTCTGGCCTTCGAGTTTCGGGTTGGTCGGGTGCATGACCATCACGGGCGTGAGGTCGTTGATCCAGAAATAATCGCTCTGGTCGTAGCGCAGGCCACGAATCGCCGTCAGCGCCTGTTTCTGCGCCGCCTCTTTGCTCAGGGTGCCGGCGGTTTCGAGGTCGTGGTAATAGGTGAGCAGGCCGCTGGCGGTCTGTACGACGTGCTGGGTTTTCTGGGCTTTGGCATGGTAGAGATCATCGTGGATCTGCTTGAGCATCAACACGCCCAAGGTCAGCAACATGACCACCGCCACAATCAAGATGAGCCACAAGCGTCGGCTGATCGACACACTGCGCAAGCTGTTCATAACGCTGTCACTCCGGATTCTTTTTCTTGTAATAAACGACCGCCAGCATCCAACCACGATTTCGCGGTGAGGCATACGCGACCCAAGTCGTATAACGCGGCAGCGCTAATAAGGCTTGTCTGTTAGGATTTCGGCCCCGCGCGTGAAAACCTGAATCCAAATTGATATTTCACGGAATTTTGACCGTTTCGTGTGGATCCTGTGCGTGCGGAATCGGTACAGCCATAAACAGCTACGCTGATCGCAGTGAACGCTAGAAAAATACTATCGGAGCATGCCCACGTGCATCGCTCTTTGGGGGATTGATGGATCTTTGGACGGCCTTGCAGGCACTGATACTAGGAGTTGTAGAAGGGCTGACGGAGTTTTTGCCCATTTCCAGTACCGGACACCAGATCATTGTTGCCGACTTGCTCGAGTTCGGCGGCGAACGGGCCATGGCGTTCAATATCATCATCCAGCTCGGCGCGATCCTCGCGGTGGTCTGGGAGTTTCGGCGCAAGATTCTCGACGTGGTCATCGGTTTGCCGACGCAGCCCAGTGCCCGTCGTTTCACCGCTAACCTGCTGATCGCGTTTCTGCCCGCCGTGGTGCTCGGCGTGATCTTTGCCGACCTGATCCACGAATACCTGTTCAACCCGATTACCGTTGCGACCGCGTTGGTGGTGGGCGGCATCATCATGTTGTGGGCGGAAAAGCGTCAGCATGCAGTGCACGCCGAAACAGTCGACGAGATCACCTGGAAAGATGCCTTGAAGGTTGGTTTCGCTCAGTGTCTGGCGATGATTCCCGGCACTTCGCGTTCCGGCTCGACGATCATTGGCGGGTTGCTCTTCGGCCTGTCGCGCAAGACTGCCACCGAGTTTTCCTTCTTCCTCGCGATGCCGACCATGGTCGGTGCGGCGGTCTACTCGGGCTACAAGTACCGCCAACTGTTTGTCCCGGCGGACTTCCCGGTGTTTGCCATCGGCTTTGTCACCGCGTTCATCTTCGCCATGATCGCCGTGCGCGGCTTGCTCAAGTTCATCGCCAGCCATAGCTATGCGGCATTCGCCTGGTATCGGATCGTATTTGGTCTGGTCATTCTGGCGACGTGGCAGTTTGGCTGGATCGATTGGGCGGCGGCCAAGCCATGAGTGATTCCCGCGCACGCCGGCCGGAAGGTCGACCTTCGGGCGGCAACAACATCCAGCATCTGAAGCTGAAACTGCTGGTTCTGCTGATCGTCTGCGCGTTGCCGCTGTTCGGCTCGGTGTCGATGTGGTTGCGCGGGATTTCGTTGGTGCCGCTGACGGCTTACGGTGTTGTGAGTGTGTTGGCGTTCTTCATGTACTGGGCAGACAAGCGCAAGGCGCGCGCCGATGCCTGGCGCACACCGGAGAACATCCTTCATGCCGTGGAACTGGCGGGCGGCTGGCCGGGTGCATTAATCGCCCAGCAGGTGTTCCGGCACAAGACGCGCAAGGTGTCGTTTCAGATTCTGTTCTGGGTGATTGTGCTGCTGCACCAGGTGTTCTGGATCGATCAGTTGTTTCTTGGCTCGAACCTGCTGGCGCTGTTCTGACAGCCCACACAAATCCCCCTGTAGGAGCTGCCGAAGGCTGCGATCTTTTGATCTTGCTTTTTAAAAGATCAAAAGATCGCAGCCTTCGGCAGCTCCTACACAGGGGAATCGGGTTTACAGCAGTAATCCGATTTGGGTCTTTTTCGGCAACTTGCTCACCACCAACTGGTGCGAACGCTGCAACAACCCCTGCAATTCCTCAGCGCCCAACGGATAGGGCGGATGCATGATGATCCACTGCGCCCGGGCCAGATAGGGCGCCGGATGAATGCCGGGACGGTCGCAATGGCCAAGAAACAAATCCTTGTCGACCTTGAACGCCAGCGAATCCCCACGCAGCCCCTGCAAGGCAAACATCTTGTTGCCGGCAATCGAAAACACTCGCACGCCGCCCCATTTGTAATCTTCCCGAGCCCCCGGCAATGCCAGGCAAAACGCCGCAACGTCGGCTTCGTTCATCTTTCCCTTGCTCATAACAACCGCTCCCCACAGGCATTGAACGACTCGACCAGATGATCGATCCACGCGCGCACCGCCGGCATCACCCCGCGTCGATGCGGATACACCGCTTGCAGCCAGCCGCCGGGAAGTGACCACTCCGGCAACATCTGCACCAGCGTGCCGTTTTCCAGCTCCGCCTCGCAATACATCATCGGCAACAGGGTAAACCCCTGACCGGCGAGGACGCAGGCCTTGCGTACGACAAAATCATCGATGCCCAGGCGGGCTTCCATGTTCAGTTCGAAACTGTGGCCCTGCTGATCGAGCAAACGCACATGCACCATGCGATCCGCCTCCAGCGCACCCAGCACCGGCAGATTCTTCAGGTCTTGCGGGTGGTTGACCGTGTGGCCCTGCAAAAACACCGGACTGGCCACCACGACCATTTGCGCCTGACGCAAGCGCCGGGTGACCAGCAACGGATCCTCATCACCGTGCTCACGCACGCGCAGCGCGACGTCAAAACCTTCGCCGACCAGATCGACCCGACGATTGAGCAGGACGACTTCCAGTTGCACCTGAGGAAATTTGCCGAGGAAGTCGCTAATGACCCACGGCAGCATCTCATGCGCCAAACCGGTCGGGCATGACACCCGCAAACGTCCACGTGGCTCACTGGACATGCTGGCGACCGCTTCATCGGCCATTTCCGCTTCCAGCAACATTGCCTGACAGTGACGCAAATAACGTTCGCCCACCGCCGTAAGGTTCAGCTGCCGGGTGGTGCGTTGCAGCAAACGCGCGCCAAGGCGTTCTTCAAGTTCGGCAATGCGCCGCGACAGCCGTGACTTGGGAATCCCCAGCAATCGCCCGGCCGCGGCAAAACCGCCGGCTTCGACGACTTTGGCGAAATAGTAGAGATCGTTGAGGTCTTGCATCAGGGATATCCGACTGTTCTATCAGTGGGACAAACTATCGCATTTCAGGCGGCTAATCATCCATTGGTTTCTTGCGTAGGATTGTCTCCATTCCGTCGCCACCGGCGATTCCTTCCAGGAGATTCCACATGAAACTGCTGCATATCGATTCGAGCATTCTGGGCGACAACTCGGCTTCCCGTCAGTTGAGCAGCGAAGTCGTCAAAGCCTGGCAAGTCGCCGAGCCAAGCGCCGTGGTGACCTACCGCGACCTGGCCGCCGACGCCATCAGCCACTTCTCTTCGACCACCCTGGTGGCTGCCGGTACCACTGCTGAACTGCGTAACGCCGCACAACAGCACGAAGCCGAACTGAGCGCTTCGACCCTGGCCGAGTTCATCGCCGCCGACGCCGTTGTTATCGCGGCTCCGATGTACAACTTCACCGTTCCGACCCAGCTCAAAGCGTGGATCGACCGCGTTGCCGTCGCCGGTCAAACCTTCCGTTACACCGAAGCCGGCCCTGAAGGCCTGTGCGGTGGCAAGAAAGTGGTGATCGTTTCCACCTCCGGCGGTATCCATGCCGGTCAGGCCAGCGGCATCGCTCACGAAGAATACCTGAAGCTGGTGCTGGGCTTCCTCGGCATCACCGACATCGAAATCGTCCGTGCCGAAGGCCTGGCGTATGGCGAAGAAGTGCGCAACAACGCCATGACCGCTGCGCAAGCGAAGATCAGCGAGCAACTGTTCGCCGCCGCGTAAGGCTTGCGTAAAGAACAGCTGATGTTCAGGCAACACACAAAAAACTCTGTATTCTGGTTCCGCAAGGGGCGAATGCGGAGTTTTTTGTTTCTGACTGTTACATAATCTGGCCCGGGTTATGCAGTCGAACAATCAGTGTCTGAATGCATGTCGTACCGAAGCACCGAATCCCGGTGTTTCTGGCCCGCCACGCAACGGATCTTTCGATTGAGTAACAACAGAGTGGGGCATCCCATGATGCGTCTTTGTGCAACGTTACTGATTTGCCTGCTTGGCAGCCTTAACACAGTGCATGCCGCGCCTGGGCGACACCCGGTCTGGAGCGTCGGTTATCACGAGATGACCTTCCTCGATCCACTGGACCTGCAACCGATGCGCGCCATCGCCTTCTATCCTTCCAGCGATCGCGAACACCTGAGCCTGCTCGAGGGCTATTCGGTTGAGGCCGGCGAAGACACCAAAGTCGCCATCGGCCGTTTCCCGATGCTGATGCTTTCGCATGGCAACACCGGCACGCCGCTCGCGCTGCACGACCTGGCGACCTCGCTGGCGCGTAAAGGCTTTGTGGTGGTGGCGGTGATTCACCCCGGCGACAATTCCAAAGACCACAGCCGACTCGGCACCCTGAGCAACCTCTACGGGCGGCCGATCCAGATTTCCGAAGCCATCACCGCGACCTTGGGCGATCGCATGCTTGCGCCGTACGTCAACGCCGATCAGGTCGGGGTGATCGGTTATTCCGCTGGCGGCGAGACGGCGTTGATCCTGTCCGGGGCGCAACCGGATCTCGATCGCCTGCGTCGGTATTGCCAAGAGCGCCCGGACGATCGTGATGCCTGTAACACCCAAGGTGAGTTGATCGTTGATCGGGATGATCTGCAACCGGTGGCCGATCCGCGCGTTCATGCGCTGTTGCTGATGGCGCCGCTGAGCCTCAAGTTCGGTCGTCACACCTTGGCTGACGTGCATGTGCCGGTGCTGCTCTACAGCGGTGATGGTGACAAACTGGTGGCTTTCGACAAGAACGCCGCCGCTCTGGCGCGCAAACTGCCGACAGCGCCGGACTTCAAATTACTCGCCGGGGCAGGGCACTTCGTGTTTATGGCACCGTGCAACGAAGAACAGATTCGCGCGATGCCGGCGCTGTGCACCGATGCTGATGGCGTTGATCGCGAAGACATTCACCGCAACCTGATCTCGGAGGCTGGACGGTTCTTCTCGCACACCTTGGGTAAACCGACCCGGGCCGGCATGCAAACCGCGGATCAATAGTCAGGTGCAGACCCCTTGTGGGAGCGAGTCTGCTCGCGATCCCGTCATACCATTCAACATATTAGGTGACTGACACACCGCTATCGCGAGCAGGCTCACTCCTACAGGGGATCGCGGCGAACTTCAGGAAATCGCCCGGCGCTGGAGCAGCAAGGTCAGCCCCAACCCGATCACCGACAACAGCGCCGCGCTGAAGAAAATCCACGAATACCCCAGGTTCAACGCCACTGCGCCCATCAACGGCCCGGCAATCGCCAGTGCCAGATCGAAGAACACTGCATAAGCCCCCAACCCGGAACCACGACTGGAGCTGGGCACCTGTTTGATCGCCTCGACACCCAGCGCCGGGTACACCAGCGACAAACCAAATCCTGCCAGTCCGGAACCGATCAAGGCGAATGCGGTCGACGGTGCCAGCCACAACAGCACCAGTCCCACGGTTTCGATGCTCATGCAGGCAATGGCTGAGCTGAAACCGCCGAAACGACTGATCGCTGAAATAAACATCAGCCGTGACAGGATGAAGCACACGCCAAACACCGTCAGACAGTACGCCGCGCCAGACCAGCCACGGTTGAGGTAATAGAGGGTGATGAAAGTGGTCAACGTGCCATAACCGATCGAGGCCAGGGTCAGACTGGCGCCATACGGGGCGATCCGCCCGAACACCGCCCAAAACGGCAGGCGTTCGCCACGGATCACCGGCACCGACGGTTTGTTGCGGATCAGCAGCAGTGCACCGGCCGCCAGCACGGCCAGCGCGATGCCGAGGCTGGTGAAACCGTAATCAGCAACCATCACCACGCCTAAGGGCGCACCAATGGCAATCGCCCCATAGGAAGCGATGCCGTTCCAGCCGATGGATTTTGCCGTGTGTTCGACGCCGACCTGGCCCATGCACCAACTGATCGTACCGACACCGATCAAGCCCTGTGCGATGCCAAGCAGCAAGCGGCCGATGATCAGAATGATCAGGCTTGTCAGCGGCCAAGTCTGCAGCAGGGTGGAGAGCAGCGTCAGCAAGCCACTGAGGACAATCCCCCACAAGCCATAAATGATCGCCCGTTTCGTGCCGACCGTGTCCGACATGCGCCCGGCCATTGGCCGGCTGAGCAGGGTGGCCAGGTATTGCGAGCCAATCACCAGCCCGGCGATGACCGCGCTGAAACCCAGTTGCTCATGCACATAACCAGGCAACACCGCGATCGGCAGGCCGATGCAGAGGAACGCAATAAAGGTGTAGAACACGATGGAAACGATCTGCAGGGTGATCGCCATGGAGCTTTGCGGTGGCAGTTGCTGCGC
The DNA here is from genome assembly GCF_015461835.1 of Pseudomonas neuropathica. GTDB lineage: Bacteria > Pseudomonadota > Gammaproteobacteria > Pseudomonadales > Pseudomonadaceae > Aquipseudomonas > Aquipseudomonas neuropathica. The sequence continues at coordinate 87,850 of NZ_JACOPX010000010.1, forward strand.
AGACATGAGGACTCGTTCGCGGGCGGCGGTGGGAGAGTTCGCATCATGGCTTGGGTGTCAGATAAAAGAAAGCAGGCTAACTATTTTTCACCCCGCCGATCGTTCCCACGCTCGGCGTGGTAACGCCGCCACGGACGCCCCGCGTCCCGCTCGTGTGACGCGGCGCGTCACGGGATGCATTCCCACGCAGAGCGTGGGAACGATCAGCGTCCTGAATGCAAAAAGCCCCGTCACATGGACAGGGCTTTTCAGTTTTCAGCAGTTGTTTAGAACACCACACCCTGACTACGCAGGTAGTCATCGTAGGTGCCGCTGAAGTCGGTCACGCCATTCGGGCTCAGCTCAATGATGCGCGTGGCCAGGGACGATACGAACTCACGGTCGTGGCTGACGAAGATCAGCGTGCCCGGGTAGTTTTCCAGCGCCAGGTTCAGCGCCTCGATCGATTCCATGTCCAAGTGGTTGGTTGGTTCGTCCATGATCAGCACGTTCGGCTTTTGCAGAATCAGCTTGCCGAACAGCATGCGACCTTGCTCACCACCGGAAATCACTTTGACCGACTTGAGGATCTCGTCGTTGGAGAACAGCATGCGGCCCAAAGTACCGCGAATCATCTGCTCGCCCTGAGTCCACTGACCCATCCAGTCGAACAGGGTGACGTCGTCTTCGAAGTCGTGCGCGTGATCCTGGGCGTAGTAGCCCAGTTCGGCGGCGTCGGTCCACTTGATGCTGCCGGCGTCTGGGGTCAGTTCGTTGACCAGGGTGCGCAGCAGGGTGGTTTTGCCGATACCGTTCGGGCCGATGATCGCCACGCGCTCGCCGGCTTCAACCTGGAAGCTGAAGTCTTTGAACAGGGGTTTGCCGTCGAAGCCTTTGGCCATTTTTTCGACGATGACCGCCTGGCGGTGCAGCTTTTTGTTCTGATCGAAGCGAATGAACGGGCTCACGCGGCTCGAAGGCTTGACCTCGGCCAGCTGGATCTTGTCGATCGCCTTGGCGCGGGAAGTAGCCTGCTTGGCTTTCGAGGCGTTGGCGGAGAAGCGGCTGACGAACGATTGCAGCTCGGAAATCTGCGCTTTCTTCTTGGCGTTGTCCGACAGCAGTTGCTCGCGGGACTGGGTCGCCACGGTCATGTACTCGTCGTAGTTGCCCGGGAACAGACGCAGCTCGCCGTAATCCAGGTCAGCCATGTGCGTACACACGCTGTTCAGGAAGTGACGGTCGTGGGAGATGATGATCATCAGGCTGTTGCGCTGGGTCAGCACGTTTTCCAGCCAGCGAATGGTGTTGATGTCCAGGTGGTTGGTCGGTTCGTCGAGCAACAGCACTTCCGGATCAGAGAACAGCGCCTGCGCCAGCAATACGCGCAGTTTCCAGCCTGGCGAGACTTCGCTCATCGGGCCGAAGTGTTGCTCGATGCCGATGCCCAGGCCCAGCAACAGTTCACCGGCGCGGGATTCGGCGGTGTAGCCGTCCATTTCGGCGAATTCGGTTTCCAGCTCGGCCACGGCCATGCCGTCTTCTTCGCTCATTTCCGGCAGCGAGTAGATGCGGTCGCGCTCGGCCTTGACCTTCCACAGCTCTTCGTGGCCCATGATCACGGTGTCGATCACGGTGAATTCTTCGTAGGCGAACTGGTCCTGGCGCAATTTACCCAGACGTACGTTCGGCTCGAGCATGACCTGACCGCCGGACGGGTCGAGGTCGCCGCCGAGGATTTTCATGAAGGTCGACTTGCCGCAACCGTTGGCGCCGATCAGACCGTAGCGGTTGCCCGCGCCGAATTTGACCGAAACGTTTTCGAAGAGCGGCTTGGCGCCGAACTGCATCGTGATGTTAGCTGTAGAGATCAAGAGTTTTTCCTGCGAAGCATTCTGAGTAGCGAGGGTGCGGCTGGAGCGCTTGGCCCGAGTCAAAGTGCGCTGAAGCGGGGAAGTCCCGTCATCAACCAAGGGGGGCGCGTAAAGTTTGGCGGCGATTGTACTGGTCTGGCTCTTTAAACGATAGGGCGATCACGCCACGATCGCCGATTGGCACCTGCGCACGACAGTTTTTCACAGATGAACGCTCACCCTTGGCTACAAACTGTGGCTAAAATGCCACCTTTCACCGAGCGTCCGGTTACGGCGCGGGCCAAGGACGTGCCATGTGTATTCAGACCACTGCATAAGACGCTGGGCCTCAGGCCGCCAGGCGCGCAGTTTGTTCACTTCTGACGTGTGACGATTTCCGTGAAACTCATCATTGCTGCTATTTATGTCATTTCCATTGCATACGTTCATCTGCGTGGGCGTGTGCGACACAAACTCGGTCGACAACTGAGCGATCATTCGACGTTTCTTGCGCCGATCAACTGCTTCCTTTATCTGTTTTCGAAAAAACCGAACAAGCCGTACCTGGACCCGAGCGAGTTTCCTGACTTGAGCCCGTTGCAGGCGCACTGGGAAGAAATCCGTGAAGAAGGGCAAAACCTGCTGCGAGCCGGGGAGATCAAGCGCTCCAACCAGTATGACGATGTCGGTTTCAACTCGTTCTTCAAAAGCGGCTGGAAGCGGTTTTATCTGAAGTGGTACGGCGAGAGCCATCCGTCGGCCATGAAGCTGTGCCCGCGCACCACCGAACTGGTGCAGAGCATTGGTTCGATCAAGGCCGCGATGTTTGCCGAGTTGCCCCCGGGTTCGAAACTGGTGCGTCACCGCGACCCGTATGCCGGTTCCTATCGCTATCACCTGGGCCTGGACACGCCGAACGATGCCGGCTGCTACATCAACGTCGACGGTGAGAACTACCATTGGCGCGATGGTGAAGCGGTGATGTTCGACGAGACGTTTATTCATTACGCCGAAAACACCACCGACAAGAACCGTATCATCCTGTTCTGCGATATTGAACGGCCGATGAAGTACCGCTGGGCCGCCGCGTTCAACGCCTGGTTCAGCCGCACGGTGATGTCGGCGGCGGGCGCACCGAACGATGCTGGCGACCGTACTGGCGGGATCAACCGCTTGTTTACCCGGATCTACAAGATTCGTCTGCGTGGCAAAGAACTGAAAAAGCGCAATCGCAAGCGCTACTACATGGAAAAGTGGGCAATCTTCGGTGGTTTGCTGGCGGTGTTCATTCTGATCTGAATTCAAGGTAGACGCTGCCGACGTCATCGCGAGCAGGCTTACTCCTACATTTGAAATGCGTTCCCCTGTAGGAGTGAGCCCGCTCGCGATGACGGTCTCAAGGGCCACCAATCAGTATCAGGAAGCCTTCTTGGTCTTCTTCGCCTGCGCAGGTTTCGCCGTTTTCTCTGCTTTCGCCTTCGGTTTAGCCACCGCTTTCCCGCCCAGACTGCGTTTAAGCAGCTCGGTCAAGTCGATCACATCAGCGGTTTTACGCTCTTCCTCACCACCCACCGACTCAACATCCTCGATCTTGCCTTCATGGGCCTTTTTCTCGACCAGGGCCATGATCTTGTCTTCAAATTCATCCTTGTAATCTTCGGGCTTCCAGTCTGCGCTCATGTCCTGCACCAGCCGTTTGGCCATGTCCAGCTCACCCTTGGCCAACTGCGGCTTGGTCACTTCGCTGCCCAGTTCCAGCTCATCGAGACCACGTACCTCCTGCGGCCAGCGCAGTTTCACCAGTACCAGCGCAGACTCCAGTGGCATCAACGCCGCAAGGTATTGGCGCGTATGCAGTACCACCCGGGCGAGGGCGACCTTGTTGGTCTTGCTCAGGGTTTCACGCAGTAACGTGTAGACCTTGCCGCCACGCTTGTCCGGCGCCAGGTAGTAGGGCGTGTCGATGTTTTGCAGGGGTATCTGTTCGGCGTCGACAAAGGAAAAGATATCGATAGTCTGCGTGGACACGGGGTGCGCCGAGCGGATCTCTTCTTCGCTGAGCACCACATATCGACCTTTTTCGTAGGCCACACCTTTGACAATGTGTTCCTTGGTAACTTCTTTGCCGGTGACCTTGTTTACCCGTTTATAACCAACGGGATCCATGCTGCGGCTGTCGAGCCAATCGAAATCCACGCCCTGCGACGAAGTCGCCGAGACCAATGCGACAGGGATGTGCACAAGTCCGAAACTGATTGCGCCTTTCCAGATTGCCCGAGCCATGGTGAGTTCTCCGAGTGATGATCGGATGACCTGCGGCCACGACTGAAAGTTTCCCCGGGATGCGCGGGTTGCCAGCCACTTGGTCAAGCCGTGTTACATGTTGTTTAAGGCTTGTGGGTTAACAAATCCGAACCCTCGGCGTAGCGTGGACTCGAAGGCTCTATCCCTGGCCCATCGAGAGGCAGCGTCATGAACCGCATTCTGCTTGGCATCGTCGTCCTGACCCTCAGTGGCGGTCTGGTTCATGCCGACGTCTTGCTGGCGCAAAGCCCTACCGGCAACAGCAACAACCCCTACAACAGCCCGATCCGCCGGGCCAACCCCAACAGCATGCAGGGCACTCAGCCCAGCGCGCCGCCAATTCGAGGGCCGAACACGGTACCGACACCGCGTCAGCCTACGGTCGAGAACCGTGGCATCGGCAATGGCCAGCCGATCCGCTCGGTGCCAAGCACGCCACCGACGTTCATTCCCAATCCACCTTCGCGCAGCGGAGGCAGCAACCGTTGAGCGGCAGGACCGAAGTTCTGTCGGCCCTTGAAACGAACAAAAGGAATCGTGCATGTTGCGTAAAACCCTTCTAGCCACACTGTGGGCCGGTGCGCTGATCAGTGCTCCGGCTTTTGCCGCCGCCCCCAAAGAGCTGCAAAGCGAACAGGGCACCCTCGAAGTCACGACCATCACCGCAGGCCTTGAGCATCCCTGGGCGCTGGCGTTTCTGCCGGATCGCCAAGGCATGCTGGTCACTGAGCGTCCCGGCAATCTGCGCGTGGTGGCCGCCGACGGCAAACTGTCCGCGCCGATCTCCGGCGTGCCGCAGGTCTGGGCCAAGGGGCAGGGCGGGTTGCTGGATGTCGCGCTGTCGCCGGACTTCAAACAGGATCGTCTGGTCTATCTGTCCTATGCCGAAGGCGGCGGAGCCGGCGACAAGGCTGGCACCGCCGTAGGGCGCGGGCGGCTTGCGGATGACCTGAAGACGTTGAAGGACTTCAAAGTGATCTTCCGCCAGGAACCGAAGCTTTCGGTCGGCAATCACTTTGGCTCGCGGCTGGTGTTTGATCGCGACGGTTATCTGTTCATTACCCTGGGTGAGAACAACGACCGGCCGACTGCGCAGGATCTCGACAAGCTGCAAGGCAAGGTCGTGCGCATCTACCCCGACGGCAAGGTGCCGGATGACAACCCCTTTGTCGGCCAGTCCGGTGTTCGCCCGGAAATCTGGGCCTACGGCGTGCGCAATCCGCAGGGCGCGGGGCTCAATCCATGGACTGGCACGGTGTGGGAGAACGAGCACGGCCCGCGCGGTGGCGACGAAGTGAACATCATCGAACGCGGCAAGAATTATGGCTGGCCACTGGCGACCCACGGCATCAATTACTCGATGCAGCCGATTCCGGAAGCTCAGGGTAAAACGGCCGAAGGCACCGTCGCGCCGCATCATGTGTGGGAGAAGTCGCCGGGCGTTACCGGCATGACGTTTTACGATGCCGATCGCTTTAAACCGTGGCAACACAATGCGTTTATCGGTGCACTGGTGACTCAGGAACTGATCCGCTTGCAGTTCGATGGCGACAAGGTCGTGCATGAGGAGCGTTTGCTCGGCGAACTCAAGCAGCGGATTCGTGATGTGCGGCAAGGGCCGGATGGTTATCTGTATGTTTTGACGGATGAAGAGAACGGCTCGCTATACAGGATCGGCCTGAAGCCCGAACTTTAAAGAAGATTCCCCCTGTAGGAGCTGTCGAGTGCAACGAGGCTGCGATCTTTTGATCCTGTTTCTGAGAATCAAGATCAAAAGATCGCAGCCTTCGGCAGCTCCTACATGTGGAGGCTTACGTTTCGCGGGAATACAGCACCACCGCCGCGCGCAGCTTCCCCCGGCCAAACCGGCACATCTTCTCGAACTCGCCATGACTCACCGGCACATGCTGGCAGTCCATGGGTTGGCGATGCTGGCTGTGATCGACATCCGGGTCATGCAGGTAAACGAAATCCTCGTCGCAATCGGTGACGATCACCCAATGCGGCGACTTCGAGCGGGTCAGTCGATAGCTGCTGATCAACACCATCGGCTGCCCGCCGGCATCCAGCAAGCGCGGCAGATCCAGCGACGCACCGATCACACACTCGACATCGGTCTCATGCAATTGCGCCGTAAACTCATCGTGGACCAAGCGCATGACGTCTTTTTTATGCGCATCCCGCACTCCATCGAGGAATAACGGCCCGCTCATGCTCAGCGCCATACGCACGCGAAACCCCCGACGCCACGCCGCCAACGCCAATCCTTGCGGGCTGCAACCGCCATGCCCGGAGGTCATGAACACCGTCGTCGCTTCCCGCCAGACTTGCAACTCTTCCCGACGCTCCAGCAAACGCTCCGACTGCAATGCGCCCATGGCCATCAACAGGCACGCCGGGCCACAGGTGAAATCGGTGGTTTGCGGGTAGTAAGGTACCTTGATGCTGCGCGAGTCGCGGTGCTGGAGAATGCGTTTCTCCAGGCGCAGCGCGTCGGCGTGGTCTTCGTAGTAATCGTGAATCAGTGCAAAGCGCCGGTAGCCATTGCGTTCATACAGGGCAATGGCCGCAGGGTTATCGATGCGCACCTCCAGCCGCAGATAGGCACAATCGTGCTCCAGCGCCATCGCTTCGATGCGTTGCAGCAGTTGCTTGCTCAGACCGGTTCCTCGCGCTTCAACGGCCAGTGCAATGGAATACAGCCGCGCGAGCGAAGTGCCGCGATGAAACAACACCAACGCATAACCCAACAATTGACCGTCGCACTCCGCCACCAGCAACTGCCCGTGAGCACGGGTGATCATCCATTGAAAGCTGCGACTGGTAAGCCGGTCCGTGGTGAAACATTGCATTTCCAGTGCCAGCAATGCCGGCAAGTCTTCAACTACCGCCAAACGAAAAACAGCCTTCATATGACCACCGTAAAAGTTGCGTAACGAAACGAGACTTTCAAAAAACTTCGTGCTTAATAGAAAAGGTCTTGTTCTCCAACGGATCAATCTCTATGTCAGCGGTACAGGGTCATTGGCGCGAAGTATCCGAGCAAAGTTTGCCGGCGGCAACTTATTTAAGTTCGGCGATTAAGGCATCCAGCCAAGTGTTGATTATTGTCGAGCGCAAGGAAGACTGGGCTTCATATTTCCCAAGTGAAGACATCCTGACGGCTCAGGAATACCTCGAGCACAGCTGTGACAGCGAGCCGGGCAAGCGTGTGCAGGTGATCAATCTGTGCCGCAGCTACAAGTATCTCGGTCATGGCTACTACTGCTCACTGCTGGCCGAAGCGCGGGGGCACAAGGTGATTCCCTCCGTGCGCACCATCAGCGAGCTGACGAAAAAATCACTGTATGGCCTGGCGCTGGATGACCTCGATAAAACGCTCGAGAAAGCCCTCAGTCATCATCTCTACAGTGATACCGAAGGATTTACCCTGACCCTGTATTTCGGTCGGACACATATCGAGCCATTACAGGATCTGGCGCGGCAATTGTTTGAAGTGTTTCCCTGCCCGATATTGTTAGTTGAGTTCCGTCGAACTAATGGTTGGCACATCGAAGGCATAAAGTCCGGCGCTCTGCACAAGTTGCGCGATGATCAGGAAGATCAGTTCGCCAACGCACTGGACGGGTTCAGCCGTAAAGTCTGGCGGGTGCCGCGTTCGCCGCAAGTGGCGCGCTATGACCTGGCGATATTGCACGATCCGCAGGAGGCGTTGCCGCCGTCCAACGCCAAGGCACTGGCGAATTTCGTCCGGGTCGGCAAAGGTATGGGCATTGATGTCGAGTTGATTGAGCGCAAGGATTACGCACGTCTGGCCGAGTACGACGGCTTACTGATCCGCGAGACCACCAGCGTCGATAATCACACCTATCGTTTCGCCAAGAAGGCCGAAAGTGAAGGATTGGTGGTGATGGATGACCCGACGTCGATTCTGCGCTGCACCAACAAGGTCTACCTGACGGACTTGCTCAATAGCCATCAACTGGGCATGCCCGCCACCGAAATCCTTTACAAGGAACGCCCCGAAGATTTCGAACGCGTGGGTGAGCGCCTTGGCTTTCCGCTGGTATTGAAGATCCCTGACGGCTGTTTTTCCCGTGGTGTGATCAAGGTCGAAAGCCAGCAGGCGTTACTTGAGGCGACCGCCGAACTGTTCGAGCACTCGGTGTTGTTGCTGGCGCAGGAGTTTTTCTACACCGAATACGATTGGCGCATTGGTGTGCTCAACCGCAAACCGATCTTCGCCTGCCAGTACTTTATGTCCAAGGGCCACTGGCAAATCTACAATCACAAAGCCAAGGGTCAGGACGTCAACGGCGAATGCCGGACCATGGCGATCCACGAGGCGCCGCGCGCGGTGGTGGAACTGGCGGTGAAAACCGCAAACCTCATCGGCGACGGCCTCTACGGCGTCGATCTGAAACAGGCCGGCGACAAGGTGGTGGTGATCGAAGTCAACGACAACCCCAACCTCGACGCCGGCATTGAAGACGCCTATTTACACGACGATCTGTACGCACTGGTGCTTGAGGAGTTCGTGCGACGCCTGGAACTCAAGCGTCGCGGTCAGGCGTGGTGAGGCGCCGATGATCAACAGCTTCGCACTGAGCCACGGCGCCCTGCAGCGGGTCGAACGACTGGATGCCGAGGTGATGCTGTTCAGCAACCCCGATGCTGCCGAACGTGACTTGCTGCACAGTCATTTCAAGGTCGATGAGCATGCACTGGCGTCAGCGCTGGACCCGGACGAGGTGTCGCGCATCGAGTTCCATCCCGACCATTTGTTTCTGATCTGGAAACGCCCGGAAAACTATTCCGGCGGTGGCAGTCTGGCGTTTGAAGTGTCGTCCTGCGGGCTACTGTTCGCACCCGGGCAACTGCTGGTGATCGCCACCGACGACACGCCGCTGCACGGCCTCGGCACCCGCCAGCCGTTGAACACGCCGCTGGATGTGTTGCTCGACTTGCTGTTCAACAACATCCATCACTACCTTGGGCACTTGAAGGTGATCAAACTGGTCGCCCGCGAGTTGCAGCAGAAATTCAACGCCTCGATGCAGAACCAGCATCTGATCCAGATGTTCAACCTCAGTGAAAGCCTGATCTATTACATCAACGCCCTGCACAGCAACGGCGCGGTGCTGACGCGGCTGCGCAATCACGCGGAAAAACAACACTTCGGCAGCGAAGCGCTCGGCCTGATCGACGACCTGATCATCGAAAACAACCAGTGCTACAAGCAGGCAGAAATCTACTCGACGGTGTTTTCCGGGCTGATCGATGCGCGCGGCAATCTGATGAACAACAGCATGAACAACCTGCTGCGCAAACTGACGTTGATCAACGTGGTGTTTCTGCCGTTGAACCTGATTGCCAGTATTGGCGGGATGTCGGAGTTCAGCATGATGACGGCGGGGACGCCGTGGTGGATTTCCTATCCGGTGTTTCTGGCGGCGATGTTGCTGGGGGCGGGCGGGATGTTGTTTGGGTTGCGGCGTTTGGCCAGATGATTTGTAGTGACTGATCGGACGCCTTCGCGAGCAAGCTCGCTCCCACAGGAGAATGCATTTCAAAATGTGGGAGCGACGGTGCGACGATTCGACTGCCGGTACAGGCGGAGTAAAACTCAGGACAGTCCCGCATTTGGCCGAACCGCCACTGTGATGCCTTGTTATAGTTCGGGCCTTATTTTCAGCCCGGTAAAGGATCACTGCCATGACTCAATACTCCGCCTTCAGTGTCGAACTGGCCGACAACATCGCCCATGTCCAGATCAATCGCCCGGAAAAGATCAACGCGATGAACGCGGCGTTCTGGAGCGAGATTGTCGAGATATTCCAGTGGATCGACGACACCGACGAAGTGCGCGTGGTGGTCCTCAGCGGCAACGGTAAACACTTTTCCTCCGGCATCGACCTGATGATGCTCGCCGGCGTCGCCAATGAACTGGGCAAGGACGTTGGCCGCAACGCGCGCCTGCTGCGCCGCAAGATCCTCACCCTGCAAGCCTCGTTCAACGCCGTCGACAACTGCCGCAAACCGGTGCTTGCCGCCATTCAGGGGTATTGCCTCGGTGGTGCGATTGACCTGATCGCGGCCTGCGACATGCGCTACGCCGCCGAAGACGCACAATTCTCGATCAAGGAAATCGATATCGGCATGGCCGCCGATGTTGGCACTTTGCAACGGTTGCCACGGATCATCGGGGACGGCATGCTGCGTGAACTGGCTTACACCGGTCGCACGTTCGGTGCTGACGAGGCGCGCAGCATTGGCCTGGTCAATCGTGTCTACAGCGACAAAGACGCGCTGCTTGAAGGGGTGCTGGACATCGCTCGCGAGATCGCTGCGAAGTCGCCGATCGCGGTCACCGGCACCAAGGAAATGATCAGCTACATGCGCGACCATCGTATCGACGACGGTCTCGAATACGTTGCCACCTGGAACGCCGCCATGCTGCAATCCACCGACTTGCGCGTGGCCATGGCCGCCCATATGAGCAAACAGAAACCCGAATTTCTGGATTGAGAAACCATGACATCTCGCTGGACCACTGCAGTACTGGACACCGATCAACCCGGCGGCTGGGCCGTGGCGCGCAGCCCGGAAGGCTTTTTGTTCGACGACAACGGCGCGCTGTTCCCTCGGGAATGGCTCAAGCGTCAGGACTTGTCGGTCCTCGCCGAGCATGGCATTGGCCATCTCGACGGTGAGCCGGTGTACTTGCTGGAGCTGCACAACGCCAGCGAAGTGCCGGGTTGCAACTGGAAAGGTCTGCGGGCGTTCATGCTCGATGGCGAGCACACGGTCTACAAAGTCCTCGGTTACGCCGCACAGATCGGTACCTGGGCGCGCGAGCATCGTTTCTGCGGTAATTGCGGCCAGGCGATGACGCAGGTGCCGCGTGAGCGGGCGATGTATTGCCCGCCGTGCGATCTACGCAGTTATCCGCGCATTTCACCGAGCATGATCGTGCTGATCACTCGTGGCGACGAGATTCTGTTGGCGCGCTCACCGCGTTTCGTCACCGGGGTCTACAGCACGCTGGCCGGGTTTGCCGAACCGGGCGAATCGGCTGAGGATTGCCTGATTCGTGAAGTGCGCGAAGAAGTGCAGATCGAGGTGAAGAACATTCAGTACCTGGGCAGCCAGTGCTGGCCGTTCCCGCATTCGATGATGCTCGGCTTCCATGCCGAATATGCCGGTGGCGAGATTGTCTGTCAGGAAGACGAGATCGAAGACGCCCAGTGGTTCAACGTGCACGACCTGCCGCCGTTGCCGGCGTCAAAGTCGATTGCCCGTTACCTGATCGACGTCTACGTGGCGCAACGCTTAGGCCACGCTGAACCAGTGCTGCCAGGCTAAACGCACGGTCAAACCCAGCACCACGGTGATGAACACCGGGCGAATGAACTTGGCGCCGCCGCTGATCGCGGTGCGCGCGCCAAAGAACGCGCCGACCATCACCGACAGGCCCATGCTCAGGCCGATGATCCAGTCCACCTGCCCGGAAAACACGAACACCGACAGCGCCGCAATGTTGCTGACGAAGTTCATGCTGCGCGCCACGCCGCTGGCCTTGACCAGGTCGATCGGGTAGAGCAGCAGGCTGCTCACCGTCCAGAACGCGCCCGTGCCGGGGCCGGCCACGCCGTCATAGAAACCGAGGCTGAAGCCTTGGCTCGATTGCCATTTCTTTTTGATCGGCGCGTCGCTGTCCAGCGGCGCTTTCGGTGTGCCGCCGAACAACAGGTACAAGCCGCAGGCGAACACAATCACCGGGAGCATTTTGTTCAGCCATTCTGCCGGCAGGTAATGCGCGACGATGGCGCCGGTCAGGGCGCCGACCAGTGTGCCGACGATGGCGTGGGTCCACTGGCGCGGGTGGAACAGCTTGCGTTTGTAGAAGGTGAAACTGGCAGTGGCCGAGCCGAACGTCGAGCTGAGTTTGTTGGTGCCGAGCACCAGATGCGGCGGCAGGCCAGCGGTCAGCAGGGCGGGCGTGGTCAGCAGGCCGCCACCGCCGGCGATGGCATCGATGAAACCGGCAATGAACGCGACAAAGGCCAGAATGGCGAGGGTGGTGAGGTCAACGCTGAGTTCGAAAGGCATGGAATCGGCTTATTCGGCAGGGCGCAGATTTGGCTGCGGGGAGGGCGGTCATGTTACCTGTATCCAACTGTTGCGGCGACCCGTCTGACGCCTTCGCGAGCAAGCGCGCTCCCACATTTTGAAATGCATTCCACCCTGTGGGAGCGAGCTTGCTCGCGAAGGCGGCATCCCGGCCAATGCAAAACTTACTGTTGCCCACTCAACATCCAGCCAACAAATCTCCCCTCTACAAAACATCGATCCGACCCCAAACACCAACAAAACCTGGGCTCCGACGCTTGGCACGCTTGCTGCTCTACCACTCCCATCTCCGCAAATGTCCCGAGGACACGCCAATGAGTCAGCAAGCCGTAAAATTTGCCTACTGGGTGCCGAACGTCAGCGGTGGGCTGGTGGTCAGCAAGATCGAACAGCGCACCGATTGGGGCATTGACTACAACCGCAAACTGGCGCAGCTCGCCGAGGCGGCCGGGTTCGAATACGCGCTGACGCAGATCCGCTTCACTGCCGGTTACGGCGCAGAGTTCCAGCACGAGTCCGTCGCGTTCAGCCATGCGCTACTCGCTGCCACCAGCACACTCAAGGTGATCGCCGCGATTCTGCCCGGCCCGTGGCAACCGGCGCTGGCGGCCAAGCAATTGGCGACCATCGACCAACTCACCAACGGCCGCATCGCGGTGAACATCGTCAGTGGCTGGTTCAAGGGTGAATTCCAGGCCATCGGCGAGCATTGGCTGGAGCACGACGAGCGTTATCGCCGTTCCGAGGAGTTCATTCGCTCACTGCAAGGCGTGTGGAGTCAGGACAACTTCACCTTTCGCGGCGATTTCTACCGCTTCGATAATTACAGCCTGAAACCGAAACCATTGGGTCGTCCGGAAATTTTCCAGGGCGGCAGTTCCCGTGCCGCGCGGGACATGGCCGCACGGGTTTCGGACTGGTATTTCACCAACGGCAACAGCGTTGAGGGGATCAAGGCGCAGGTCGACGATATTCGTGCCAAGGCGGCAGCGAATAATCACTCGGTGAAGATCGGCGTGAATGCCTTTGTCATCGCCCGTGAAACCGAAGAAGAGGCGCGGGCGGTACTTGCGCAGATCATTGACCAGGCTGATCCGGAAGCGGTAAACGCTTTTGGCGATGCGGCGAAACAGGCAGGCCGAGCATCGCCGGAAGGTGAGGGCAACTGGGCGAAATCGACGTTTGAGGATCTGGTGCAGTACAACGATGGTTTCAAGACCAATCTGATTGGCACGCCGTTGCAGATTGCCGAGCGGATTGTCGCGTTGAAAGCAGTGGGGGTGGATCTGGTGCTGGCGGGGTTTCTGCACTTTCAGGAAGAGGTCGAATATTTCGGGCGGCGGGTGTTGCCGCTGGTGCGCGAGCTGGAGGCAGAAAAGACTGCCGCTGTCGCCTGAACCCACACATCCCCTGTAGGAGTGAGCCTGCTCGCGATGGCGTCTGAACATCCAACTTATATGTTGACTGACACACCGCTATCGCGAGCAGGCTCACTCCTGCAGTTGGAGCTGTGTTGGCTTACAGGCCGAGGTCAGACAGGCTCGGGTGATCATCCGGGCGGCGGCCCAGCGGCCAGTGGAACTTGCGTTCGCTTTCCTTGATCGGCATGTCGTTGATGCAGGCGTAGCGCTGGAACATCAGGCCCTGCTCATCGAATTCCCAGTTTTCATTGCCGTAGGAACGGAACCAGTTACCCGAATCATCGTGCCATTCATAGGCATAGCGCACGGCAATGCGGGTATCCGAGTAAGCCCAGAGTTCCTTGATCAAGCGGTAATCCAGCTCTTTCGCCCATTTACGGGTGAGGAAGGCCTTGGCTTCTTCGCGGTTGTTGGCGAACTCGGCGCGGTTGCGCCATTTGGTGTCAAGGGTGTAAGCCAGCGATACCCGTTCCGGGTCGCGGGAGTTCCAGCCATCCTCGGCCAGGCGAACTTTCTCGATGGCCGATTCACGGTTGAAGGGCGGCAATGGCGGACGTACCTGGGCTGCAGTAGACATATCAGTCTCCCGATCTAATTAATAATTGAACAACAAGTCCGGCTTATTAAGGCGTTACAGGTCCAATAACTTTCGCGCCATGCATTGCGCATTATCGGCGGCACTGTGATCACCCATCACAAGCGCTACGGTAATGGCGCCATCAATCAGGATCAGCAGCTGTTTGGCCAGCAGTTGCGGATCCTCGGCGCCATGTTCGGTACACAGCTCGCACACGTAGTCGAGCAGCTTCTGTTTGTGTTCTTTCGCCACCAGCCGCACCGGGTCTTGCGGGTCGCCGGTCTCGCCGCTGGTGTTGATGAACGCGCAGCCGCGAAAGCCTTCGGAGGCGAACCAGTTCTTGAGCACGGTAAACAGGTTAAGCAGGCGATCGGCCGGAGTTTCGGCCTGATCGACAGTGCTTCTGTACCAATGCATCCAGCGCACATCGCGGCGTTGCAGGGCGGCGACGGTCAGCGCGTCCTTGTCGGCAAAGTAACGGTAGATGCTTTTTCTGGAGACGCCGGCGGTTTTCACCAGAAGATCCATGCTGGTGGCAGCGATGCCACTTTTGTAGATCAACTTTTCGGTGACATCCAGAATGATGTCGCGTGTGTCATTGCTAGTGATTTCGTTCATGTGGCGAACAGTAGAACGATTGTTCTCCTTTGGCAATGGTTTTTTAAAATCAAAAGATCGCAGCCTTCGGCAGCTCCTACATTGGCCCGTGTAGCAGCTGCCGAAGGCTGCGATCTTTTGATCTCATTACGGGCACTAACAAGACCCGAAGGGTGTGATGGTGTAAGCTCTCGGGTTCTTCGGATTCGACCCATTGCGAGCCCTATGCCGTTGCTTTTCAAACGTTCCTTGCTGCCCAAATTGCGCAGCTTTCCGCTGACCGCCGAGGCCGTGACCATTCTGTCCGGCGCCGCCGAGTTTCGTCGTTGCCTGCTGGAGAAAATCGCCACGGCGACACAGCGCATCTACATCGTCGCGCTGTATCTGCAGCAAGACGAAGCCGGTCAGGAAATCCTCGATGCCTTGCACGCCGCCAAGCTCAAGCGCCCCGAGCTGGAGATCGCCGTGGTCGTCGATTGGCTGCGCGCCCAGCGCGGGCTGATCGGGGCCGGCAAGCAGCCGGGCAATTCGGCGTGGTATCAGGAAATGACCCGCACGCACCAGAGCGAAGTGCCGGTGTACGGCGTGCCGGTGCAGACCCGCGAGTTGTTCGGTGTGCTGCATTTGAAGGGCTTCGTGATCGACGACTGCGTGGTCTACAGCGGTGCGAGCCTGAATAACGTTTATCTGCACAAGTTCGACAAGTACCGCTTCGACCGTTATCACGTGCTGCACAGCGCTGAGCTGGCCGACTCGATGCATCACCTGGTCAAACATGGCCTGATCGAATCGAAAGCCGTGCATCGCCTCGATCTGCCGAACCTGCCGACCACACGCAGCCTGCGCAACGACATCGGCGATCTGCGCAGCCGTCTCAAATACGCGACGTACGACACCGCCAATGGCAGCACCGCCAGAGACGGCCTGTCGGTCAGCCCGTTGCTCGGCGTCGGCAAGAACAATCCGTTGAACCGGGCGATTCTCGAACTCATCGCCAGCGCGCAAAAACAGCTGACCATCTGCACCCCGTACTTCAACCTGCCGCTGGGGGTGATCCGCGAGATCAACCGAGCGCTGGCCCGTGGCGTGAAGATCGATATCGTGGTCGGCGACAAGACCGCCAACGACTTTTATATCCCGCCGAGCGAGCCGTTCAAGGTGATCGCGGCGTTGCCGTATCTGTACGAAATCAGCCTGCGCCGCTTTGCCAAACGCCATCAGCGCAACATCGACAGCGGTCAGTTGAACCTGCACTTGTGGCGTGACGGCGACAACACCTATCACCTCAAGGGCATGTGGATTGATCAGCGCTATACGTTGCTGACCGGCAACAACCTTAATCCACGAGCGTTTCGCCTGGATCTGGAAAACGCCTTGTTGATCGATGATCCGAAGGGCGAATGGCTGGAGCCACGGGCGAAGGAACTGGAAGAGATTTTCCGCCATACCACGCGGATTGACAGCTTTCAGAGCCTGGAGACGCTGCCCGAATACCCGGCCGGGGTGGCCAAGTTTCTCAAGCGCGTGAGTCGGGTGCGGATTGAGCGGTTGCTCTACCGGATTCTCTAAAATCGAAATTATCTAGCGCGGCTGATAAAGCCTTCGCGAGCAAGCTCGCTCCCACAGGGAAATGCATTCCAAATGTGGGAGCGAGCTTGCTCGCGAAGGGGCCAGACCAGACGCTAAAAAACTTAATTCAGCCCCAACTTGCCACGCAACGTGGACAAGTCCTCAGCCAGCGTATTCACCGGCCCGACCAACGCTTTACGGTCGTTGTCCTTGACCTTGTCATACGTCTCGAAACCGCCGTCCTTGGTCTTGTACTTGGCCAGAATCTTGTCGACGGTGGCAAAGTTCTTGTCGACCTTCGCGACAAAAGCCTTGTCCTGCTGCTCGATCTGCGGACGGAACAGATCAACGATTTTCTTCGCCCCGTCGATGTTGCCCTGGAAGTCATACAGGTCAGTGTGGCTGTAGCGATCTTCTTCGCCGGAGATCTTGGTCGCGGCGACTTCTTCCAGCAGCGCGGCGGCACCGCCGACGACTTTCTCCGGCGGGAAAGTCAGGCCGGCGACGCGGGTCTGCAGATCTTTTACGTCGCTGTTGAGCTTGTCCGCCAACTCGTTAAGGCCCTGAGTGCTTTTTTCCGAGAACAGCGAGTATTCGATGCGGTGGAAGCCGGTGAAGTCGTCAGCCTTCACGCCTTTCTCGTGGTCGTCGACACGGGAGTCGATGGAGGCATCGAGGTCACTGAACAGCTCGGCAATCGGCTCGATCGACTCGTAGTAAACGCGGGTTGGCGCGTAGAGCTTTTGCGCGGTGGCCAAATCACCTTTCTTCACCGCATCGGTGAATTGTTGGGTGTGGCTGCCCAGCTCATCCAATTGCTCGGTGACGTAAATCTTGTAGTCCGAAACCGGCCCCACCAGATCCAGCGGTGCGGTGGCAGCGAATGCCGACAGCGGGGTGTTGAGCAAACCAAGGGTCAGCAGTAACGCGAGTGGGGTCTTTTTCATCGGGGGCGGTTCCAGTGTCGAGATTGTTTTATGCGGCTGTTTTCGGTTGTGTGGCGTTGAGCAGCGAGCGACCGATAAAGTCCTTGTCGCCCGTGACACCCGGCAGGGTGAAGAAATAGCCGCCGCCGACCGGTTTGAGGTATTCCTCCAGCGGCTCGCCGTTGAGGCGGGTCTGCACGGTGATGAAGCCTTTTTCCAGGTCGGCCTGGTAGCAGATGAACAGCAGGCCCATGTCGAGTTGACCGTTCTTGTTCACGCCATTCGAATAGTTGAACGGCCGGCGCAGGATCAGGTTGGCCTGGCTCGCGGCGGTGCGTGGGTTGGCCAGGCGAATGTGCGCGTCGAGCTTGGTCAGCTTGCCGGCCGGGTCTTTGCTGTAGTCCGGGACTTCAGTCTCATGCTGCGCACCCATCGGCGCGCCGGTGGTTTTGACCCGGCCGATGATGCTTTCCTGTTCCTGCAATGGCGTACGGTCCCAGCGCTCGACAAAGTTGCGGATGATCCGCACCGCTTGATAGCTGCCGTGAGCGGCCCAGGCCGGTTCGTCACTGCCCGGTTGCACCCAGACCAGGCGATCCATGGCTTTAGCGTCGTTGGAATCGGGGTTGGCCGAGCCATCGCGGAAGCCGAGGAAGTTACGCGCCGATTGCGCCGGCACGCCGGGTTTTGCCGGGGCTTGCGGCGGCACGCTGCCTTCCTGCTTCCAGCGCACCAGCAGCAGATCGGGGAGGTTTTTGACGATATCGCGCAGGGCGTGAATGTTGGTGTCGGCGGTGTTCGAGCAGAACTGCAGGCTCAGGTCGCCGTGGCAGCAATCGGCGTCCAGCGCATCGTTGGGAAACCCGACCATGCGCATCAGGCGTTTGGGCTTGGCGTCGGCCAGACCGAAGCGCTCGTCGAACAGCGACTCGCCGACCGAAACGGTGATGGTCAGGTTGTCCGGGGTTACATTCGGGCCAAGGATGCCGGAGTCCGGCGGCGGCAGTTTCGGATCGATCTGCGCCACCGGGCCGCCCTTCATCAGGAACGCGATGCGCGCGTTGAGGGTGCGGAACAGTCGCTCCAGATCTTCACGATCACTGGCCAACACATCGAACGAGACGAACATGCCCGACGCCGGGCGCGGGGTGACGATGCCGGTCTGGTGCACGCCGTGGAAATCGTGGCGATCTTGGGTCTTGTCACTGCTCGGTGCTTCGGTGACTTGTGCCGGCGCGGCGGCCATGGCCGGACAGCTTAGGGCCGAGCCGGCGAGGGCGACACCGGCGGCGCCCATGCCCATCAGGACACGGCGACGTTGCAGGTTGAGTGGTTCGATATCTTTCATCGTCAAATCGTCTTCTGCTTACAGGCCGGAGAGGCCGAGGGCGGGATCGATGCCATCCAGAGCGTCGGCCAGAGCCTGGGCCTTGTCGGCAATCTGCTTGCGTTGTTCGCCGCTGATGGCGTCGTAACTGGCGTAGCCGTCCTTGATCTTGTAGGTATCGAGTTCGCTGTCGAAGTCCGCCAGCGCCTTGTCGATGTTCGGCAACAGCTCGGCCGCCGACTTGGTCAGCATTGGCCGCAGCAGATCGACGACTTTGTGTGCGGTTTGCGCGTTGGCAGCGAAACCGTTGAGGTCGCTGTGGCTGTAGCGTTCTTCTTCACCGCTGGCAGCACGGACGTCGGCCAAGGTGTTGAGGTTGCGCACGATGATGCTGACCAGTTGCTCCGGTGGCAGGCTCTGCGCGAGCAATTGCTGTTTGAGCGTAGTGACATCGCTGAGCAGGCGCTGGGCAACGGGCGTCAGTGGGTCGAGATTGCGCTGCTGGAACAGTGCGTATTCGATGCGGTGGAAACCGACGAAGGCCGGATCCTGTTCGCGTTTTT
Organism: Pseudomonas neuropathica; assembly: GCF_015461835.1. Taxonomy (GTDB): domain Bacteria; phylum Pseudomonadota; class Gammaproteobacteria; order Pseudomonadales; family Pseudomonadaceae; genus Aquipseudomonas; species Aquipseudomonas neuropathica. Next base: position 107,099 of record NZ_JACOPX010000010.1, read on the forward strand.
CGAAATAATCGGCGCGGGCGTTGATGCTGTTGTCCAGTTCCGCCAGGCGTTGCGCGGCAGGGGCCAGACGTTGATAAGCCGCGCGCGCCGGTAAGTACAGCGCTTGAGCCTGACTCAAGTCGCCGCTTTCAATCGCTTGATCAAGCGCGGTCACGGCTTTGATCAATGCGTTGCTCTGGCTGGCCAGGTACACGCGAAATTCCGACAGCGGCCCGACGAAGGCGACCATCGACGGCTTGGCTTTGGCCGCAGCATCAGAGGCGGCAGTTGGCGTCACGTGCAGGGTGCCGCGCGGGTTGCTCAGCAGGCCGCAGGTGATCGCGTAATCGCCCGGTTGCAGGTTGGCGTTGATCACTTGGCTGAGGCCCGGCGCAATGTTTTCCCGCTCCTCGACAACGAGCACGCCGTCGAGGATTTCCCATTCCACGGCACGGTCGGAGCGGTTGACGATGCGGAAACTGGCGCGACCGGCCGGCACCGTCAGCGCGTTGGGTTCACAACTGCCGGGATGAATGTTCACCACCACTTCATCGTGGTTGTGCTGACGCTTGGCCGCAGCCATTTTCGAGGCGTAATAAAACAGACCACCGGCGGCGATCATCACCACCACCGAGCCGGCCACCGCCCAACGCAAGGCGCGAGGAGGGGAGGCCTGAGGAGTATTAGGCTTTGACATGAATGCCCTTATTGGCTGGAAACGGAAGACGATTGCGCGGAAGGCTTGGCCGGGGGCGCCGGGTAAAAGAACATCACCAGCGCCACCAGCAGATAAATCAGATAGGCCCCAAGGGTGCTGACAGTCGGCGCATCCTGATAACCGAACATGCCGGCGAGCACCGAGCCCAACGGGCCATCCATCGGCAGCGTCGCGCTGAAGTCGAACAGCACGGTTTGCAGGTGATTCCACAACCCGGCTTCGTGCAGGGCTTGCACCGAGTTGGCGAGAATCCCGGCGGCCACCACCAGAATGAACAGGCCGGTCCACTTGAAGAACGCCGAAAGATTGAGGCGCATGCTGCCGCTGTAGATCAGGAAACCGACGATGATCGCCAGAATCAGCCCGAGCAGGGCACCGATCGGCGCGCCGGGGCCTTCGCTTTGCTGGAATACCGCGAGCAGGAAGAACACCGTTTCCAGGCCTTCGCGAGCGACCGCGAAGAACACCATGGCGATCAGTGCAATCACCTGATGTTTGGAGGAAGTCAGCGCGTGATCCAGCGAGGCTTGCAGCGAATGCTTGATCGAGCGCGCGACCTTGCGCATCCAGAACACCATGGAGCTGAGAATGCCTACGGCCACCAGCCCGACCACGCCTTCGAACAGCTCCTGCTGCTTTTGCGGGAATTCAGCGCTGACCAGCTCCAGACCACCGCCGACCAGCAGGGCGAGGGCGGCGGCGAGAAATACGCCGATCCACACGGCAGGCATCCATTGACCACGGCCAGTCTGTTGCAGGTAGCTGGCGATAATGCCAACGATCAGCGCGGCTTCAATGCCTTCGCGCAGCATGATCAGGAAGGGAACGAGCATTCGGTGTCCAGTAAGTCATTCGAAGAGGTTACAAGTTGTAACATAATGACAAGCATTCTCACATGACAATGATTGGCATAAACCTGAACAGTTGCTGAACGACCTCAATTTTTGCCTCGCATTGATCCCTGTAGGAGTGAGCCTGCTCGCGATGGCGTCGTGTCAGTCAGCGCTGATTTTTCAGACCCACCGCTATCGCGAGCAGGCTCACTCCTACAGGGGATTCGTGTTGAATTCGTGTCCTGCGGTAAGATGCCCACCACTCAAAAACAACAAGGTTTACCGCGCTCCATGTCGGAAAAAGACACCATCGCCGTGCAACTGGTGCGTGAAGCGCTGCTGCAAAGTTGTGCCCCGGGCGCAGCCACCGAAGAGGTGTTGAACAAGGTCGGGATTGCTCCGGCGTTGCTGCAAAACGAGCACGGCCGGGTACCGGCGTCGCAGTACGCCAGGCTCTGGCGCTTGTTGGCCCGACGCGGGGATGACGAGTTTTTTGGCATGGACCCGCGCAAGCTCAAGTCCGGCAGTCTGGAGTTTCTGTGCCGCAGTGCGATGGCGCAACCGACGCTGGCGGCGGGTTTGAGCGCGGGGCTGAGTTTTCTGTCACTGATGCTGGAGCGCATGCCAGCGCAATTGGTGCATCAGCAAAGTCTGGCGGAAATCGTCCTGCTGGAGGATGACCACGAACCGCGTCGCGCCTTCACCTATTTCACCTACTGGATGATCGTCCACGGTGTGGCCTGTTGGCTGGCGGGGCGGCGGATTCCGATTCTGGCGATCGAACTGCGCTGTGCGGCGCCGGAGTTCACCGATGACTATCGAGTGATGTTCTCGGAAAACCTGCGTTTCGAGCGTCCACGCACGCGGATGATCTTCTCTGCCGATTGCCTCGATCTACCGATCAAGCGCACCGCCGAAGAACTGAAACGCTTTCTCGCCCACGCCCCGGCCAACATTCTGGTCAAGTATCGCGACCCGGAAAGCCTTGCCAGTCGGATCAAGCACGATCTGCGGGAGTTGCCGGCCGAGCAGTGGCCCGAAACCGAGGCCTTGGCCCAACAGTTGTGCATGTCAGCTTCGACGTTGCGCCGGCGCTTGGCGGAAGAAGGGCAGACCTACCAAGGGCTCAAGGACAGCGTGCGCAAAGAACTGGCGATTATCTGGCTGGCGGAGCCTTCGATCAGTTTTGTCGAGATTGCCAGCCGCTTGGGATTTGCCGATGCGAGTTCGTTCTACAAGGCGTTTCGCAAGTGGTCGGGGTCGAATCCGGGCCACTATCGCCAGCTGATCCTGAATGAGGTTGTCTGAACCGGCCTCTTCGCGAGCAAGCTCGCTCCCACATTTGGTACGCATTCCCCCTGTGGGAGCGAGCTTGCTCGCGAAGAGGTCAGTCCAGGCAACACAAAACTTAAACGTTGGCCAAACCAGTCAGCCACTTTGATGGCTTTGACCATTGCCGCCACCGCCCTACAGCGCGACTATCCCCCTGTTGTTTACGGTTCCCAGCCTAATAAAAAACAGAGGGATTCTGGCAATGCGCGATTACTTGTCTGCCACTGAACAGTTCAACTATCAGCACACCGTGGATGCCGCGCTCAGCGGTACGCTTGCGGCGCTCAACGCCTGCGTCGAATGTTGCGACCGTCATGCCTTGCCCGGGCGCATTGCGCTGTTCTGGGAAGGCCGCGACGGCGCCAGTGCGACGTACACCTTCAGCGACCTGCAGGACAAAGCCTCGCGTTTCGCCAACTTCCTCCTCGCCCAGGGTGTGCAGAAGGGCGACAAGGTCGCCGGCCTGCTGCCGCGCAACATCGAATTGCTCATCACCGTGCTCGCCACCTGGCGCATCGGCGCGGTGTATCAACCGCTGTTCACCGCGTTCGGCCCCAAAGCCCTCGAACATCGCCTGAACAGCTCCGGCGCCAAAGTCGTGGTCACCGATGCGGTCAATCGGCCGAAACTCGCCGAAGTCACTGACTGCCCGACCCTCGTGACCGTAGGCGGCGCCAAAGGCCAGGGCATCGTCCGTGGCGACTTCAGCTTCTGGGCCGAGCTGGCCAATTATGCCAATGTCTGCGAACCGGTCCTGTTGACCGGCGAAGACCCGTTCCTGCTGATGTTCACCTCCGGCACCACCGGCCCTTCGAAAGCGCTGTCGGTGCCACTCAAAGCCATCGTCGCGTTTCAGAGTTACACCCGCGATGCGGTAGACCTGCGTCCCGAAGACGCCTTCTGGAACGTCGCCGATCCGGGTTGGGCCTACGGCATCTATTTCGGCGTCACCGGGCCATTGTCGATGGGCCATCCGATCACTTTCTACGATGGGCCGTTCACCCTCGAAAGCACGTGCCGGGTGATCAACAAGTACGGCATCACCAACCTCACCGGTTCGCCCACCGCTTATCGCTTGCTGATCGCCGGTGGCGACGAATTCGCCAAGTCGATCAAGGGCAAGTTGCGCATCGTCAGCAGCGCTGGTGAGCCGCTGAACCCGGAAGTCATCCGCTGGTTCGCCGACAACCTCGGCGTGGTCATCCACGACCATTACGGCCAGACCGAACTGGGCATGGTCCTGTGCAACCACCACGGCCTCGATCACGCTGTGCACGTCGGTGCCGCCGGTTTCGCCTCGCCGGGCCATCGCATCGTTGTGCTCGATAATCAGTACAACGAACTCGGCGTCGGCCAGCCAGGCATCCTCGCCATCGATCGTCCGCAATCGCCGATGTGCTGGTTCGGCGGTTACGAAGGCGCGCCGACCAAGGCTTTCGTCGGCGATTACTACCTGAGCGGTGACACCGTGGAATGGAACCCGGACGGCAGTATCAGTTTTGTCGGCCGCAGCGATGACGTGATCACCACATCGGGCTACCGCGTAGGTCCGTTCGATGTCGAAAGTGCGCTGATTGAGCACCCTGCGGTGGTCGAAGCGGCCGTCGTCGGCAAGCCGGACCCGGAGCGCACCGAACTGGTCAAAGCCTTCGTCGTGCTGAGTGCGCAATACCGTGCCGCGCCGGAGCTGGCCGAAGAATTGCGCCAACACGTACGCAAACGTCTGGCCGCGCACTCATACCCGCGTGAAATCGAATTTGTCAGCGAATTGCCCAAGACCCCAAGTGGCAAATTGCAGCGCTTTATCTTGCGCAACCAGGAAATCGCCAAGGCTCAAGAGGCCGCGGCGCATAACGTTTCAGCTTGAATCAGGAAGTCCAGTCATGCAGATCGAAAACAAGGTTTTTATCGTCACCGGCGGCGCGTCCGGCCTGGGTGCCGCCACCGCTGAATTGCTGGTCAGTGCCGGCGCCAAAGTGATGCTGGTGGACATGAACGCCGAAGCTGTCGCCGCACAGGCGCAGCGTTTCGGCGCGCAAAGCGTCGTTGCCGATATCAGCAACGAAGCCGCCGCTGAAGCTGCCGTGCAGGCCACCGTTAAAGCCTTTGGCAGCGTCAACGGTCTGGTCAACTGCGCCGGTATCGTCCGTGGCGAGAAGATCCTCGGCAAGAACGGCCCGCATGCACTGAGCAGTTTCGCCCAAGTGATCAACGTCAACCTGATCGGCAGCTTCAATATGTTGCGCCTGGCCGCTGCGGCCATCGCCGAAGCCGAGGCCAATGCCGACGGCGAGCGCGGCGTGATCATCAACACCGCCTCGGTCGCAGCGTTCGACGGCCAGATCGGCCAAGCGGCGTATTCCGCTTCGAAAGGCGCGATCGCCAGCCTGACCCTGCCGGCCGCCCGTGAGCTGGCGCGTTTCGGCATCCGCGTGATGACCATCGCCCCGGGCATTTTTGAAACGCCGATGATGGCCGGCATGACCCCGGAAGTCCGCGATTCGCTGGCCGCCGGCGTACCGTTCCCGCCGCGTCTGGGCAAGCCTGCCGAGTACGCCGCGCTGGTTCGGCATATCATCGAAAACAGCATGCTCAACGGCGAGGTGATCCGTCTCGACGGTGCCTTGCGCATGGCCGCCAAGTAAGGAGGATTTGTCATGACTATTTCCAACGACCCGATTGTTATCGTCAGCGCCGTGCGCACGCCGATGGGCGGTTTTCAGGGCGAACTGAAAAGCCTCACCGCGCCGCAACTCGGTGCTGCGGCGATCAAGGCAGCGGTTGAACGGGCCGGTGTTGCCAGCGACGCGGTCGATGAAGTGCTGTTCGGTTGCGTACTGCCTGCGGGCCTCGGCCAGGCACCTGCACGTCAAGCGGCACTGGGCGCCGGGCTGGATAAATCGACCCGCTGCACCACGGTCAACAAGATGTGCGGCTCGGGCATGGAAACCACCATTCTCGCCCATGACATGCTTATAGCTGGCAGCGCCGATGTGGTGATCGCCGGCGGCATGGAAAGCATGTCCAACTCGCCGTATCTGCTGGATCGTGCCCGCGCCGGTTATCGCATGGGCCATGGCCGCGTGCTCGACTCGATGTTCCTCGACGGCCTCGAAGACGCGTACGACAAGGGCCGCTTGATGGGCACCTTCGCCGAAGACTGCGCCGAGACCAACCACTTCAGCCGCGAAGCACAGGACGCTTTTGCCATCGCCTCGACCACCCGCGCTCAGCAGGCAATCGAAGACGGCAGCTTCAAAGACGAAATTGTTCCGCTGACCGTGACCGTCGGCAAAGAGCAGGTGCTGATCAGCCACGACGAGCAGCCACCGAAAGCCAAACTGGACAAGATTGCCTCGCTGAAACCGGCGTTCCGCGAAGGCGGCACGGTGACGGCGGCGAACTCCAGCTCGATCTCTGATGGCGCGGCGGCACTGGTGCTGATGCGTCAGTCGCAGGCGCAGAAACTCGGCTTGAAACCGCTGGCGGTGATCCATGGCCACGCTGCGTTCGCCGACACGCCGGGCCTGTTCCCGGTGGCGCCGATTGGCGCGATCAAGAAGTTGATCAAGAAAACCGGTTGGTCGCTGGGTGATGTCGATCTGTTCGAGGTCAACGAAGCGTTTGCCGTGGTTGGCATGGCGGCGATGACGCACCTGGAAATCCCCCATGACAAGCTGAATGTGCATGGTGGCGCCTGTGCGCTGGGTCATCCGATCGGTGCTTCGGGTGCGCGGATTCTGGTGACGTTGTTGTCGGCCTTGCGCCAGAGAAAGCAGAAGCGCGGTATTGCGGCGATCTGCATCGGCGGCGGCGAAGCGACGGCCATGGCTGTGGAATGCCTTTACTAAACACACTAATCCTGTAGGAGCTGACGAGTGCAACGAGGCTGCGATCTTTTGATCTTGTTTTTAAATCAAGATCAAAAGATCGCAGCCTGCGGCAGCTCCTACAGGGGAACGTGTGTAACCCGGATTTAAGGATTCACCATGATTCCCAACGAAGACCAAACCCAGATCCGTGATATGGCCCGGCAATTTGCCGAGGAACGCTTGAAGCCGTTCGCCGCCGAGTGGGATCGCGAGCACCGTTTCCCCAAGGCAGCCATCGCTGAAATGGCCGAACTGGGCTTCTTCGGCATGCTCGTGCCGGAGCAGTGGGGCGGTTGCGACACCGGTTACCTGGCGTACGCCATGGCTCTGGAAGAAATCGCCGCCGGCGACGGCGCCTGTTCGACGATCATGAGCGTGCACAACTCGGTCGGCTGCGTGCCGATCCTCAAGTTCGGCAACGACGATCAGCGTGAACGCTTCCTCAAACCGTTGGCCAGCGGCGCCATGCTCGGTGCCTTTGCATTGACCGAACCACAGGCCGGTTCCGACGCCAGCAGCCTGAAAACCCGCGCACGCCTGGAAGGCGATCACTATGTGCTGAACGGCTGCAAACAGTTCATCACCTCCGGACAGAACGCCGGGATCGTGATTGTGTTTGCGGTCACTGATCCGAGCGCCGGCAAGCGCGGCATCAGCGCGTTTATCGTGCCGACTGATTCACCGGGCTATAAAGTCGCTCGCGTCGAAGACAAGCTCGGCCAACACGCCTCCGACACCTGCCAGATCCTCTTTGAAGATGTGAAAGTGCCGGTGGCCAACCGCCTGGGTGAAGAGGGCGAGGGCTACAAGATTGCTCTGGCCAACCTTGAAGGCGGTCGCGTCGGCATCGCTTCGCAAGCGGTGGGCATGGCTCGCGCGGCGTTTGAAGCGGCGCGTGATTACGCCCGTGAACGCGACACCTTCGGCAAGCCGATCATCGAGCATCAGGCCGTGGCTTTCCGCCTCGCCGACATGGCCACGCAGATCGCCGTCGCCCGGCAAATGGTGCATTACGCGGCAGCCCTGCGTGACGGTGGGCAACCGGCACTGGTCGAGGCGTCGATGGCCAAACTGTTCGCCTCGGAAATGGCCGAAAAGGTCTGCTCGATGGCGTTGCAAACCCTCGGCGGTTACGGTTACCTCAACGACTTCCCGCTGGAGCGCATCTACCGCGATGTGCGCGTGTGCCAGATCTACGAAGGCACCAGCGATATTCAGCGCATGGTCATTTCGCGCAATCTTTAATAAGGAATTTTGATTCATGACGTACGAAACCATTCTGCTGGAAACCCATGGCCGCGTTGGCCTCATCACCCTCAACCGTCCGCAGGCGTTGAATGCCCTGAATGCGCAACTGGTCAGCGAAGTGAACCAGGCCCTGGATGCGCTGGAAGCGGATGCGAACATTGGCTGCATCGTTCTCACCGGTTCGAAAAAGGCCTTTGCCGCTGGCGCCGACATCAAGGAAATGGCCGAGCTGACCTACCCGCAGATCTACATGGACGATCTGTTCAGCGACAGCGATCGCGTGGCCAACCGGCGTAAGCCGATCATTGGCGCCGTCAACGGCTTTGCCCTTGGCGGTGGTTGTGAACTGGCGTTGATGTGCGACTTCATTCTGGCCGGTGACAACGCCAGATTCGGTCAGCCGGAAATCAACCTCGGTGTACTGCCGGGCATGGGCGGCACCCAGCGTCTGACCCGCGCCGTCGGCAAGGCGAAAGCCATGGAAATGTGCCTGAGCGGACGCATGATCGATGCGGTGGAGGCCGAGCGTTGCGGCATCGTTGCGCGGATTGTGCCGAGCGATGAGTTGTTGGATGAAGCGCTGAAAGTGGCCGCAGTGATTGCCAGCAAGTCGTTGCCGATTGCGATGATGGTCAAGGAAAGTGTCAACCGAGCCTTTGAGGTCAATCTGACTGAGGGCGTGCGCTTTGAGCGCCGGGTGTTCCATGCGGCGTTCGCGACGCAGGATCAGAAGGAAGGGATGGCGGCTTTTATTGCCAAGCGTGAGGCTGAGTTCAAAGGCAAATAAATGCGGTGCCTGAGCTGACGCCTTCGCGAGCAGGCTTGATTTAAATCAAAATCAAAAGCCCCTAACCCTCTCCCGGAGGGAGAGGGGACTGATTGGGGGATATTTCAGATTTACGCCGACCTGAGAGAACTTTACTGAATCCCTGATCGACCTGGTTTACCCAATCCATAATCGCCTCGGTCTTTCAGGTCGATGTATGACGCCAGACACCTCGGTCGGCCCCCTCTTCCTCCGGGAGAGGGCTGGGGTGAGGGAAAGGGGCCAACACCGTTACAACTGATAGTTCTTCAGCTCCCGCGCAATCACCATCCGCTGAATCTCGCTCGACCCTTCATAGATCTGGGTAATCCGCGCATCGCGGTAATACTTCTCGACCGGGTAATCCTCCAGATACCCATACCCGCCATGAATCTGAATCGCTGACGAACAGACCTTCTCGGCCATTTCCGACGCAAACAGTTTGGCCTGTGACGCCTCCGACAAACACGGTTTGCCCGCCGTGCGCAGTCGCGCCGCATGCAGGATCATCAGGCGTGCCGCGTTGATTTGCATGTGCATGTCGGCCAACAGATTGGCGATGCTCTGGTGCTCGTTGATCGGTTTGCCGAACTGGATGCGATCGCGCGAATACACCAGCGCCGCTTCAAACGCGGCACGGGCGATGCCCAATGCTTGCGCAGCGATGCCGATGCGTCCTCCTTCAAGGTTGGACAGGGCGATGGCCAGACCTTTGCCGCGTTCACCGAGCAGATTGGCCTCGGGAATGCTGCAGTTGTTCAGCGTCACCGCGCAGGTATCGGAGGCGCGGATGCCCATCTTGTGCTCGGTGCGATCGACGATAAACCCCGCTGTATCGGTCGGCACCAGAAACGCCGAAATACCTTTCTTGCCCAGATCCGGATCGGTCACGGCAAAGACGATCGCCAGTTTCGCCCGTTTGCCGTTGCTGACAAATTGCTTGGCGCCGTTGATCACCCACTGGCCGTCGCGTAGTTCGGCGCGGGTACGCAGGTTGTGCGCCTCGGAACCGGCCTGCGGTTCGGTCAGGCAGAAACAGCCGATGGTTTGCCCACTGGCCAGATCCGCCAGCCAGGTCTGTTTTTGCGCTTCGCTGCCGTAATTGAGCACCGGGCCGCAGCCGACCGAGTTATGGATACTCATGAAGGCGCCGGTTGCGCCGTCACCGGCGGAAATCTCTTCCACAGCCAAGGCGTAGGCAACGTAATCGACGTAAGTGCCACCCCATTCCTCGGGCACCACCATGCCGAGCAAACCGAGTTCACCCATCTTCGCCACCAGCGCGTCGTCGATCCAGCCAGCCTTTTCCCACGCCTGCGCATGGGGCGCGATTTCGCCACGGGCAAAGTCCCGGGCCATGTCGCGGATCATCACTTGTTCTTCAGTCAGTTCGAGATCGTGCATGGCTCAGCTCCCGCTCTCAGCAAACCCGTGGAAGAAACTCGCGACATGCTCTGCGTCCAGCGCAGCGAGGGTCGGCGGGTTCCAGCGAGGTGTCTTGTCTTTATCGATCAGCAGGGCGCGGACGCCTTCGATCAGGTCGCCGCGGGCGAACCACTGGCGATCCAGATGCAGTTCCAGCGCGAAGCACTGTTCCAGGCTCAAGTGGCGGCCGCGACGCAGCATCTCCAGGGTCACCGCCATGGCCAACGGCGAGCGGGTTTCCAGCAGATCAGCCGTTGTGGTCGCCCATTCGTGGCTGTTGGCAACCGTCACTGCGCGTAACTGCTCGACCATGCTCGGTACGTCCGGCAGGGCGAAGAAATGGTCGATGGCCGGGCGCAAAGCCTCAAGTGGCGCATCGGGCAAGGTTTGCACCGCGTGTTTGGCCAGCAGGTTTTGCAGGGCCTTGAGCGGTGTGTCCTGCCATTCCATCTGATCGAGTCTTTCGTCGAGCAGCGCCAGTTTGCTGCTGTCCAGATACCAGTCGGCCAAGCCGCAATACAGCGCGTCGGCGGCACGGATCTGCACGCCGCTGACCCCCAGATAGATGCCCAACTCACCGGGAATGCGCGGCAGGAAATAGCTGCCACCGACATCAGGGAAATAACCGATGGCCACTTCTGGCATGGCCAGACGGCTCTTCTCGGTGACCACACGCAGATCGGCGCCTTGCACCAGGCCCATGCCGCCGCCGAGGACGAAACCGTCCATCAGCGCCAATACCGGTTTGCGGTAGTGATGAATCGTCAGGTCGAGGGCGTATTCCTCGACGAAGAAATCTTCGTGCAGCGTGTCGCCGCTTTTGAAACTGTCGTACAGGGACCGAATGTCGCCACCGGCACAGAAGGCTTTTTCACCGGCACCGCGCAGGACCACGGCGTGAACATCGGCGTCAGTCGCCCAGGCGTCGAGCTGCTGTTGCAGCAAGCGCACCATGTCGAGGGTAATGGCATTGAGACCGGCGGGGCGGTTGAGGGTCAGGTGACCGATATGATTGCGAACCTCGGCCAGCACTTCGTTTTGCGTGGCATCCATGGACGGGGTCCGCGGGGATGAAGCCTGAGCTGTCATCAGTAACTCCCTGCTTTTATTGTCTTTATTCGAGAAGCTCGCGCGCGAGCGTTAGCCGATCGTAACAGTGCAAATTTGCCATGTACAACCGGGATATTCGCAGGGGGAGTTTGCGTTTTTACCTTGGTCGAAATTGTACGCGGGCTCATGTAGGAGCTGCCGCAGGCTGCGATCTTTTGATCTTGACCTTAAATAACAAAATCAAAAGATCGCAGCCTTCGGCAGCTCCTACACGGAGTCAGGTGAAGGTTTGGGTAATGCTGCGGCGCTTGGCGTGCAGTTCACTGGCGTGGATCAGTTGTTCGAGATCTTCGGGGGTGATGTCGATGAAAGCTTCCATGTCGGCCAACGCGAGCTTGAGGTCTTCGGCGGTGATGGCCTGACTGTCGACGGGCGCAACGATCGGCGCCGGTTCAGCCGGTCGTTTTGGATAACGAATGCGCGTCAGGTTGTTGTAGGCAAGCGCGCTGAGCAGCATGCACGCCGCGCCGAGCATCACCGGTTCCATGGCTTTCCAGTCCATGGCGATGGTCGCCGGATCGGCCAGCACCAGCGTCAGGGCCAACGCGCCAGCGGGCGGATGCAGGCAGCGCAGCCAGCACATCAGGATCAGCGCCACACCCGCCGCCAGACAGGCGCTGCCAAGGGTTCGGCCAAGCACATGCGCCACCAGCAACGCGACCACGCCAGCACATAAATAGCCACCGACAATCGACCACGGCTGGGCGAGGGCGCCGGAGGACACAGCGAACAGCAACACCGCCGATGCGCCCAGCGGGCCGATCAGGTGATAGGCGACCTCATGGCCGAACACCTGCGCGCACAACCACACACTGAACAACGTGCCCAACGCCATGCCGATGGCGGCGCGGCTCCATTCGGTGGGACGGGTGTTGATGGCGGCGGGCAACCAGCGAGCGAGCATGTGAATCCGATCCTTGCAGCAAATTCGAGGCAAAAAAAAGGACTTGTCCGGCATATCCGGAAAGCCCTCGAAGTGTTCCAACATTGGGGGAGGAACGCGCACAGTGTGCCGGGCAAACTCGATGCTGACAAATTCATATTAATGCAGATTTAGTGCATTAATTTTGAATTGAAGCGGCGCGACGGCCACTGACGAAACACAAATAGCCGCCCACAGCCGCCAGTGCGCTCAAGGCATAGAACATGCTCGGTGCCGGCGTGTGCATCAGCAGAAACCCGCACATGACCGGACTGAACGCACCGCCAAGCGCGGCCAGGTTCTGCGCGCCGTAATAGCTACCGCGCAATTCTTCCGGGGCGAGGGTGTCGACAAACAGAAAGTCGGCCGGGTAAATGATCATCTCGCCCAAGGTGAAGATGAACATCGCCACGCACCAGCCGACCAGGCTGTCAGCCAGACTGAAGCCGATCAGCCCGACGATGAACAACGCGGTGCCGCCAACAATCCAGTGGCGCAGATGCTCGCGGGTGAGTAATCGACCGATCTGGTACTGCAACACAATCACTGTGATCGCGTTGCAGGCAAGGAGGGCGGCCATGGTATCCAGCGTCTGTTGCTGGGTGTGGGTGACCAGCAGGTACTGCGACAGGTACAGGGTGAAACGCCCGTGCACCAGCGTGCTGAGCAGGCAGCCCAAGGTAAACAGGATCATCGTGCGGTCGTTTTTCAGGATGATCAGGGTTTTCAGAAAGCTGGGTGGCGCAGCGATTGCCGAGACCGGATTCACTTCACGCGTGGCACCGAGCAGCAGAAAGATGCTCCCGATGGCAATCGCGCCCGCGACGATAAACGGCGCTGACGGCTGAATGCCAGCAATCACCACGCCGATCATCGGGCCGACGGCGTAACCGATGTTGGTCAGCGTGTAGTTCAGGGAAAACGCCTTGACTCGCTGGCCCACTGGCAGGTTTTCACTGAGGATGGCTTTGGAGCAGATCAGGAACAGTGCTGACGCCGTTTCGCTGATGATCAGCACCAGAGTGACCAGGTACAGATTCTGCGCGAAGGTCAGCAGGATCAGACCGATACCGCTGGAAAGCATGGTCAGGATCAGCAACTGGCGCTTGTCCAGCCGATCGATGATGTAACCACCGTAGAGCGACAACAACGTGGCGCTGAACACCGCGATCCCCAGCAGCAGGCCGACGTCTTGCGGGTTGAGGTCGAGCTTGTTGCTGAGGAACAGCGTCAGTAGCGGGCTGATCAGCGCGCGGCTGATGACGACGGTCAGCGAACTGATCATCAACCGGCGGATGAGGCGCGAGTAGGTAGCCACGAAGGGTCAATGTCCTTATTTCAAATGCCTGGCGGGCGTACGCCATCCTCACCGGGCATCCACCACCGGTCAAGCCGCTACAACGCATTTCCTTTGTAGGTGTGAGCCTGCTCGCGATAGCGGAGCGTCAGTCAACATTGATTTCTCTGACCCACCCCAATCGCGAGCAGGCTCACGCCTACAGGGGATTTGTGTGGTCTTCAGGAAAGGGGCAGGCGCATGGCGCAGCGGCGCTCTGCGGGAAAGCCGAAGAGGACCTCGGCTTGCAGCGCATCGCGCAAACGGCGGTCGGTGTGTGCATGCGTCAGCTCGACAAATCCCATCCGTTGATAAAACGGTGCATTCCACGGCAGATCGCGGAAGGTAGTCAGCGTCACTGAGGTCAACTGCATCACGCGCGCTTGTTCAATGACTGCCGCAACCAGTGCGCGACCCATGCCTTGTCCTTGAAAAGCCTGACTGACGGATAGCTCCTCAATGTGCATGTGCTGATCAACGTCTACAGCACGAACAAATCCAGTCAGTTGCCCATCGCTATTTTCAGCAACCCACACGTATGCCTGTTCGATGGCCTGCAGATGTTGGGCAGCATCGGGCACCCCGGCATCAGCCAGCCACGCCAACGGCGGTTCAAGACGAAACAATTGCGCGGCCGAACGCTCGATCGCGGGGAGGGCAACCGCGTCAGCAGGGCTGGCGCGGCGTACGTCGACGGTCATGTTGAGGCGCATCCTGTCGGTCAAAAGCTCGACAGGTTACGGTTTCAGCCACAGCAATACATAGTCGTTTTTATCAAAACGCCCGTTCAACACCGGCTGCGCGGTTTCCAGCGGCGTGCCCTTGAGAGATGGCAGATCACTGCGATCCATCATCAGCCACGCCGGACCTTTGAGCGTCTCCAGTTGCTGGATCGAGTCGCTGAACTGCGGTTGCAGATCCTGCTCGATATTGACCATGAACTTGATCGCTTTCGCGTCCTTGCCCATACCGTGCAGCACCAGCGGCGCCGGGTTTTGTTGAACCTGGGCGAACACCGCGTGACTGAATGCCTGGGTGTCGTACAAACGCCGCTCCACCGGTTCGAACACTGCCGCGTACACCGTCCACAACGCCAACACCGCAGACAACGCCAATACCTCGACACGCCAACGTGGGAGCAACAATCGCGACAACGCCAAGAGTTGCAGCAGGCCCAGCACGATCAACACCCAAGACACGTCACTCAAATGCTCGGGAAAGCGCCGTTGAGCGATCAGCAAAACCACCAGCAGCAAGCCCGGTGTGACCAGCCACAAGCCCATGATCAAGCCGCGCAAATAGCGGAACACCCGCCCATGCGCAACCTGAAACGGATACGCCGCAATGATCGCCGCCATCGGCAGCATCGGCAGCAGATACCGCGCTTTCTTCGCTTGAGGAATCGACAGGCCGACCATCACAATCAGTCCCGCCGCCGCGCAGTACTGCACCAGACGCAGCGCCGGGCCACGTTGCTGCGGCTTGCTCAGCCAGGCCGCCACCAGTACCAGCAATGCCAGCGGATAGGCCAGCGCGTAGTTGCCGAACGAACTGGTGAAGTAATACAGCGAACCGCTGACGCCTTCGCTGCCGTCCATGCGCCCCATGAACTGCATGCGGATCACGTCCTGCAAGAAGATTGGGCCACCGCTGAGTTTCGCCAGCCACAACAGCAGACCGACGCAGGCTGCGAGCAGCAGCGAAGCCAGTACGCCGAACACCAGCAGTCGCGACCACTCACGGTTGAGCAGGTAATAGCTGCACAGCATGCCGGTCGGCACCACCAGACCAATTGGCCCGCGAATGCCGAAGCCGAGCAGCAACAACGCGAAGATCAGCGGCCAGTGACGCCTGCCGGCAAAATGCTCATGGGCATAACCCAGATAGAACACCGCGAAGGCCACTGCCGCGAGCATCAAGTCCTGCGACACCGCGCGCACTTCAGTGACGAAACCGCTGGTGAGCATCAGCAACGCAATACTGATCAACGCCCAACGCCGCGAGTGCGGCGCCAGCAGTCGGTACATCAGCGTCACGATCAGCGCGCCGGCGACGGCACTTGGCGCCCACGCCGTAAACGCATTCACCGCGCCGAACGGCAGCGACAGCAGCCAGATGAACAGCGTCGAAACCGCTGAATAATCCGCATACGGTTGACCATAGGTGGTCGGAAACACCGTCGGCCCATGGCGCAGCATTTCTTGCGCGAACAACACGAACCGCGAATCGAAACCGATCGGGGCCTGCCCGTAGACCCCGGCCATGAACACTAAAAACGCCAGCAGCCCCGCGATCAGGGACTGCCGGCGAATCTCAGGCGATAAGCTGATCAAGCGACGTCGGACGCGTGTGGCCATTGTTGCAGCGGGATCGGCAACTTACGCGATTCGCCACGGCCCATCGGGAAGTATTGGAAACCATTGCGTGCCAGACGCTCGGCGTCGTACAGGTTGCGCCCGTCGAAGATCACCGGGGTGTTGAGGCGCTGTTTGATCAGATCGAAATCCGGCGCCTTGAACTGCTGCCATTCGGTGCAGATGATCAGTGCGTCGGCGCCGGGCAGTACCGATTCCGGCGTGCCCATCAACATCAGCTTCGACTCGTCCGGGTAAAGGTTCTGGGTTTCCTGCATGGCTTCCGGGTCGAAGGCGCGCACGCTGGCACCGGCGGCCCACAGTTCTTCGAGCAGGACACGGCTTGGCGCATCGCGCATGTCATCGGTGTTGGGTTTGAACGCCAGGCCCCACAGAGCGAAAGTCTTGCCGCGCAGGTCACCCTTGTAGAACGCGTTGATGCGCTCGAACAACTTGTGTTTCTGCCGCTGGTTGATCGCTTCGACCGCTTGCAGCAAATCGCTGGAGCAGTGCGCTTCTTCGGCGCTGTGGATCAACGCGCGCATGTCTTTGGGGAAGCACGAGCCGCCATAACCGCAGCCCGGATAGATGAAGTGGTAACCGATGCGCGTGTCGGCGCCGATGCCCTGGCGCACCGATTCGATGTCGGCGCCCAGGTGTTCGGCGAGTTCGGCGATCTGGTTGATGAAACTGATCTTGGTCGCCAGCATGCAGTTGGCGGCGTACTTGGTCAGCTCGGCGCTGCGCAGGTCCATGAACATGATGCGGTCATGGTTACGGTTGAATGGCGAGTACAGATCGCGCATCACGTCGCGCACTTCATCGCCTTCGCAGCCGATGACGATACGGTCCGGACGGCGGCAGTCAGCAACGGCCGAGCCTTCCTTGAGGAATTCCGGGTTGGAAACGATATCGAACTGCAGCAGGCGGCCGACCTTGACCAGCGCTTTTTCGATGTGCGCGCGCAGGGTGTCGCCAGTGCCCACGGGCACCGTGGATTTCTCGACGATGATCAACGGCTGCTCACGATGGCGGGCAATCGCATCGCCGACCGAAAGCACGTAGCGCAGATCTGCCGAACCGTCCTCACGCGACGGCGTACCCACGGCGATAAACGCGACCCGACCGTGTTGCACGGCGAGTTTTTCATCGGTGGTGAATTGCAGGCGTTTCGAATCCAGACCCTCACGAACGAGGCTGGCCAGCCCCGGTTCAAAAATGCTGACATGACCCTGGCGCAACAGGTCGACCTTCTTCTGGTCGACGTCCATGCACACGACATCATGGCCGACCTCGGCCAACACAGCCGCTTGCACCAGACCGACGTAACCGCTGCCAAATACTGTGATTTTCATGGAGCACTCCTGAATTCGGGCGCACGAGCCGGACGAGTGTTGATGGTGATGACCCCGAGCATGACCAGCGCCACGCCCAGTGATTTAGTGAAACTGAAGGATTCGTTGAACAGCGGCAGACTGGCCGCCAGCAGATACACCAGCGCATAGCTGATGCTCAGCAGTGAGTAAGCCCGGCCCAGGGGCAGATCGCGCAGGGCGGTGAGCCAGCAAAGCATCGACAGGGCGTAGGCAAAAACCGCTGCAATGACCACGGCCAGCGCCCGCCAGTCGAGGCTGTCGATGTGCAGCCATTGTTCCGGCACGGGCAGGCGGGTCATGCTCCAGCGCATGCCCAGTTGCGCAGCGCTGACGAGGAACACGCTGCCCAGCGCGAAGGTGATGCCGCGACGTTGATTCATGACTGTTGCCCCAGCAAAGCCACGCCGCCGATCACCAATGCCACGCCAAACCAATGCTGGCGGTCGATGGGTTCACGGAAGACGAAGCGCGCAATCAGGGTGATCAGCACGAAGTTGAGGCTGAGCATTGGGTAGGCGATGCCGACTTCCAGACGCTGCAACACCAGCAACCAGACCAACAGACCTGAGCCGAGAGCGAGCAGGGCCAGCCACAACCACGGCGTACGCAGCTTTTC
Organism: Pseudomonas neuropathica; assembly: GCF_015461835.1. Lineage (GTDB taxonomy): Bacteria > Pseudomonadota > Gammaproteobacteria > Pseudomonadales > Pseudomonadaceae > Aquipseudomonas > Aquipseudomonas neuropathica. Next base: position 125,025 of record NZ_JACOPX010000010.1, read on the forward strand.
GGACCAGCCCGACTCGACGCCGCGCCAGCTCTCCACGGCGTACTTCTGCGCCACCTGCCCGAGGCAGGTCAGCAGGCACGCGGCCAACAGCAACAACAGGCTCATGACGCCTCCTTGGGCAGGATCATGATCACCAGGTTGCCCTGTTCGTAACGGAGGCCGTCCTTGGGCAACTTGTCGATTTCGTCCAGTTCGTCCTGCCCCTTGACGCGCATCACCACGCCGACCGAACCGCTGCGGCGCGCCTCGCGCATCCACTGTTGCACGTCTTTGGTGTCAACCCGCTGTTGAATGCCATCAGGATAGGCAAGGCCATATTTCAGTTCGCCTATCGTGTTGTACAACGCCACTTGCGGCGTTTTCAGGCGCCAGGCCAGTGCCGAAGCAGCGCCCAGATCGTTGCTCAGCAAGTGGGTGGTCTGCGCCAGTTCGGTGACGTGATGCTTGATGAACTGATCCGGCATCTTGTTGGCGACCACCGATTTCGGCAGCGCCGCCGGCAACACCGCAATCAGCAACAGGCTGCCCAGCGCCGGTGCTGCCCAGCATTGCAGCGGCAGAAAGGCTTGCAACAGGTTGGCGATGATCCAGCCGATCAGTGCGATAAACACCAGCACCATGCTGTGCAGTTCGTGGTCGTAAACCGGTTTGGTCAGTTGCAGATAAACCAGCGCGATCAGCAACACGATGCCCAGCGCCAGATTGAGCAGGCCATTGATGCTCAGCGCACGTCCTTGCTCCAGGCGCAAACGGTCGGCGAGCGCATTGCCCAGCAACAACGCTACCGGCAGCAGGCACGGCAGGATGTAAGTCGGCAGTTTGCCGTTGGCCAGGCTGAAAAACCCCAGCGGCATCGCCAGCCAGAGCAGCACAAAGACCACTTTCGGCTGCGCACGGCTTTGCCAGGCTTGTTTGAACGCGGTCGGCAGCAGCCCCACCCACGGCAGACTGAACGCCACCAGCAGTGGCAGGTAGAACCACCAGGGCGCATCGTGTTGCGCATCGTCACCGGCAAAGCGGCGGATGTGCTCGTGCCAGAAGAAGAACCGCCAGTAGTCCGGCTCCTGAGCATGCACCGCGAGCACCCACGGCAGGCTGACGAGGATCGCCACGGCAATCGCCACCGGGCCGAACATCAGCAGTTCACGCCAGCGTTTTTGCCAAAGCATCCACGGCAGGGCGATCAGCACCGGCAGCAACCAGGCGAGAAAGCCTTTGGTCATGAAACCCATGCCACACGCCAGCCCCAATACAGCCCAGGCCGCCATGCGCTTGCCGTTGGTGTGGCTGTCGACGGCAAACCACAGCGCCACCAGACTCAGGTTGACCCAAAAGGTGAACTGCGGATCGAGGTTGGCGTAACCAGCCTGACCGGCGACGATAGTGAAACTCATGTAGAGCAGGGCGCAGACGAAGCTTTTACGCGGTTCGTTCCACAAACGCCGGGCGAGCAGATAGCACAACAGCACGCTCAACCCAGTGCTTAGCGCCGACGCAAAGCGCACGCCGAACAGGTTCTGCCCGAACAACTGCTGACCCAGCGCGATCATCCAGTAACCGGCAATCGGCTTCTCGAAATAACGCAGGCTCATGAAGTGCGGCGACACCCAGTTGCCACTGAGCAGCATGTCCTGGCTGATCTGTGCGTAACGGGTCTCATCAGGAATCCACAAACCGTGCGTGCCCAGCGGCAGCAGATAGGCCAGCAAGCAAATACCCAGCAACAGCAGTGGCAGCGTCCAGCGTTTAATCATGCGCCTTGCACTCCCAGCCAGCCTTCACGGCCGTCGAGGGCGCCGCGTTGCACGCGACCCACGGGCAAGGTGTTGAAAAACTCGGGCAGCAAGTCGCCCAGTGGTTTGAAGTCGATATTGCGTTGGCGCGCATCGGCCAGCAATTGACGAAAATCCTCAGCCATCAGAATCCCTTCTACTTCGGCGTGAATGGTGTAGACGTTGAGTTGTTGCGGGCGAAAGTGATCAAGGATGAAACCGTTGAAATCCCGCGCCGCTACGATCGGGCCGACGACTTCGTCGAAGGTCGGCAGGTCCACCGGAATCTGCGGGGTGCCCGGCGTGCCGTCGGCCAGCATCGGACGAAACAGACGCGACCCCCGGCAATCGCTGTTGTAGCGAAAGCCGAAGGCTTGCTTGGCCTCGATCACGCGTTCGTCCGCACGCCAACCGGCGGCGGCCGAGCACTCGACTTTCTCGCCGAGAATGTCGCTCAAGGTGTCGACGCCCTGACGGATCTGCTCGATCAATTGCGCATTGCTCCAGCGCCCGGCATTGGCCTGCCAGCCGTGGTGATCCCACGCATGCAGGCCCACTTCATGACCAGCGTCGCGGGCCTGACGCATCAGGTGCCCGAGATCGCGGCCGATCGGCTTGCCCGGCCACGCGGTGCCGGCGAGCAGAATGTCCCAGCCGTACAGGCCGGCAGCATTGGATCGGAGCATTTTCCAGAGAAACTGCGGGCGGATCAGGCGCCACAGATGCCGGCCCATGTTGTCCGGGCCGACACTGAAGAAGAACGTTGCCTTGATCTGCGCCTCGTCGAGCATTTCCAGCAGCCGCGGCACACCTTCACGGGTGCCGCGGTAGGTGTCGACGTCGATACGAAGTCCTGCCTGCATTACTTCTTGTCCGCGATTTCGAGCATGGCCTCGCGCAAGAAGAAATCGAGCGTATTGCCGATGGTCTCGCGCATTTCCACGGTCGGCGTCCAGTCGAGCAGACGCTTGGCGTTGGCAATGCTGGGTTTACGGTGCTCCACGTCCTGGTAACCGGCACCGTAGAACGCCTTGCTTTCCACGTCGCGGAAACCGGCGAACGGCGGGAAGTTGTCACGCAGCGGGTGCGCTTCGAACTGACGCAGTAGCTCTTCGCCTAACTGACGGATGCTGGCTTCGTTATCCGGGTTGCCGATGTTGATGATCTGGCCGTTGCAGGCGTCGTTGTCGTTATCGATGATCCGCGCCAGTGCCTCGACGCCGTCAGCGATGTCGGTGAAGCAGCGTTTCTGCTCGCCACCGTCGAACAGGCGAATCGGCGTGCCTTCGACCAGGTTGAGGATCAACTGGGTGATGGCCCGGGAGCTGCCGATGCGGGCCGAGTCCAGACGGTCAAGGCGCGGGCCCATCCAGTTGAACGGGCGGAACAGGGTGAAATTCAAGCCCTTGGCGCCGTAGGCCCAGATCACCCGGTCCAGCAGTTGCTTGGACACGGAGTAGATCCAGCGCTGCTTGTTGATCGGGCCGACCACCAGGTTGGAAGTGTCTTCATCGAAGTGTTTGTCCTGGCACATGCCATAGACTTCCGAGGTCGACGGGAAGATCACGCGCTTGTTGTACTTGACGCAGTAGCGCACCAGTTTCAGGTTTTCTTCGAAGTCGAGTTCGAACACACGCAGCGGGTTGCGGGTGTATTCGATCGGCGTGGCGATGGCCACCAGCGGCAGGACCACGTCGCATTTCTTGATGTGGTATTCGATCCACTCGGAGTGAATGCTGATGTCGCCTTCGACGTAGTGGAAGTGCGGATGGCTGCGCAGACGGTCGATGGCGTCGGAACCGATGTCCAGACCATAGACTTCATAGCGGTCATCGCGCAGCAGGCGCTCGGACAAGTGATTGCCGATAAAACCGTTGACGCCAAGGATCAGCACGCGAGTGCGACGTGGCGCACGGCCGGATTCGGCACCGCGCAACAGCGAGCCGTCGACCAGGCCGAGTTCGTTGGCCAGTTGTGGGCCACTGAGGAACAGGCCGTTGTCGTTGCGCTGGCCGGAGAGGATCACCAGCGAGTCTTCGCCACAGGCAATGCGCAGTGGATCGACGCTGATCACCCGGCCCGGCGCCTGACCGTCGTTGCCTTTGACGACTTCGGCGCTCCAGACGATGAGTTTGTGCTCGCCGACCGCGCAAAACGCGCCCGGATACGGTTGGGTCACCGCCCGCACCAGGTTGAACAACTGCTCGGCCGGTTTGGCCCAGAGCAGTTTGCCGTCCGCTGCGGTGCGACGCCCGAATACAGTGGCTTTCGATTCGTCCTGCGCGGTTTCGCTGATTTTGCCTTGCAGCATGGCCGGCAAGGTGTCGCGCAGCAGATCCGTCGCGGCGATACGCAGCTTGCCGTGCAGGCTCAAAGCGGTGTCGCTGCGTTCGATGGCGACACGCTGCTGGGCAATGATGGCGCCGGCATCGGCACGTTTGACCATGCGGTGCAAAGTGACGCCGGTTTCGCTTTCGCCGTTGACCAGTACCCAGTTGGCTGGGGCGCGGCCACGGTAGCTTGGCAGCAGCGAACCGTGCAGGTTGAACGCACCTTTTTTGGCCACGGCCAGTAACGACTCGCTCAGCAGGTTGCGGTAGTAGAAAGAGAACATGTACTCAGGGGCGAGCTTGGCAATCCGCTCGATCCACAACGGGTGGTTGACGTCTTCCGGCGCGTGCACCGGGATGCCTTTGGTGGCGCACAGTTGCGCAACCGATCCGTAGAACGCGTTCTCTTTCGGGTCATCGGCGTGAGTGAACACCGCCGCGATGTCGTAGCCGCTGTCGAGCAGGGCTTGAATGCCGGCGCAACCAATATCGTGATAGGCGAAGACAACAGTTTTTGCACTCATGAGAGAACCTGACCGGTAGTAGAAGTAGTAGTGGAGAGACCATCAACGGTGACTGCAGGCGCCGGCTCGGCGGCGTGGCTGCGCAAGACTTTTTCAATGAAGAAACGCGGGCGGGCGCGCACGTCGCTGTACATGCGTCCCAGGTATTCGCCGAGCAGGCCCATGCCGATGAACTGGCCACCGGTGAACACGAAGAGCACGGCGAACAGCACGAACATGCCGTCACCGGCCCAGTCGGAACCGAAGGCCAGACGCATGACGATCAACGCAAAAGCAAACAGCAATCCAAGCCCGGCCATGGTGAAACCGACGATGCTCAGCAGGCGCAACGGCGTGGTGGTCATGCAGGTGACCAGATCGAACATCAGGTTGATCAGGCGCATCGGGCTGTACTTCGAATCGCCGTGCTCACGCTCGGCGTGAGCCACGACGATTTCGGTGGTGTGGCGGGCGAAGCTGTTGGCCAGAATCGGGATGAAGGTGCTGCGTTCACGGCAGGCGAGCATTGCGTCGATGATCGTACGGCGGTAAGCGCGGAGCATGCAGCCGTAGTCGCTCATGGCGACGCCGGTGGAGCGTTGCACGGCGAGGTTGATCAGCTTCGACGGATAGCGGCGCAGGGCCGAATCCTGGCGGTTGCCGCGCACGGTGCCGACCACGTCGTAACCCTTTTCCGCTTCGGCGACCAGCCGGGGGATTTCTTCCGGCGGGTTCTGCAGGTCGGCGTCGAGGGTGATCACCACATCGCCTTTGCATTGTTCGAAACCGGCCATGATTGCTGCGTGCTGGCCGTAGTTACGGTTGAGGATGACCGCCACGAACGGGCTGTCTTCACGGGTCGCGGCTTCTTCCAGAAGGTTGGCGGACTCGTCACGGCTGCCGTCGTCGACGAGGACGATTTCATAGTCATGACGCAGCATGCGGCAGGCCGCTTCGGTACGTCGCAACAGTTCCGGCAGGCTGTCCTGCTCGTTGTAGACCGGGATGACGATCGACACACAGCGGATCGGATAAGGTTTCACGGGCGTTTGTCCATAAGAGTGGCGATGGCACCGACCACGCGATCATGGTCTTGATCGCTCATGTCGGGGAACAACGGAATCGAGCACAGCCGCGCCGAGTTCCATTCGGTGTTGGGCAGATACAGATCGGGGTCACGCTGGCGATACCAGGTGTGCAGGTGGGTGGCGATGAAATGGATACCGGTACCGATGCCCTGGTCCTGCAAGCCTTTCATGAAGGCTTCGCGGTCCATGCCGCAGCGCTCGCTGTCGATGCGCAGGATGAACAGGTGCCAGGCGTGGGTTTGTGCGTAGGCGGGCAACGCCAGTGGTTGCACCGGCAGGCCTTCGAGTTTTTGCCGGTAGGCGGCGGCGAGTTCAGTGCGGCGCGCGTTGATCGCGTCCAGGCGCTCCAGTTGCACCAGCGCAATCGCGGCGTTGATGTCGGCGAGGTTGTATTTGAAACCCGGCTCCATCACTTGCGCCTGCGGCTTGCGGCCACCGGTCAGGCGATCGTAGGCGTCGACACCCAGACCGTGGAACTTGAGCATGCGCACACGGCTAGCCAGGGCTTCGTTGTCGGTGACGAACATCGCGCCTTCGGCACAGGTCATGTTCTTGATCGCGTGGAAGGAGAAAATCGCCGTGCCTTGCGAGCCGACGTGGCGGCCCTTGTAACGGGTGCCGGCAGCGTGGGCGGCGTCTTCGATGACCGCGATGCCGTGCTTGTCGGCCAGCGCATACAGCGGATCAAGATCAAATGCGGCGCCGGCGTAATGCACCGGAATGATTGCTTTGGTGCGTGGGGTGATGGCGGCTTCGATGCGCGCGGCATCGGTCATCAAGGTGTCGCGATCAACGTCGACGAACACCGGGGTGGCGCCGAGCAGGGAAATCATGTTGGCGGTCGAGACCCAGGTCTGCGACGGGGTGATGACTTCGTCACCCGGGCCAATGCCCAGGGCCAGCAAGGTAATGTGCATGCCTCCGGTGGCGGACGAAAGTGCCACCGCGTGACGACAGCCAACGTATTGCGCGAATTGTTCTTCGAGTGCCTGATTTTTTGGTCCGGTGGTGATCCAGCCGGAACGCAATACTTGCTCAACGGCTGCAATTTCTTCATCGCCGATACTCGGGCGAGAGAAGGGGAGAAACGCCTGACTCATGAACACCTCATCACAAACAATCAGAAGAAAACCAATTCACCGGATAGGATCCAATCTCAGCGTAGACGCAAAAAATACCTTTGCATCAATAAGTTGCTGAGACGACTTACCGTCGGGGTTCGGTTGACTTTTGTGGCTTCGCGCGGCAGTTTGGACGGCGCCGGCACGGGATCTGTTGGAATTAAGGTTATGCCCGTTTTTGTGAAAGGAACATGAAAAACCGGTCGGCGAATCGTTTATCTGAACCCTATACAGCCACTGTTCAGACTTCTGCCGCTTATCGTCATTTTTAGTAGAAAAGTCCTACAGAAGTGTTCCCCTTACACTGGGAATGTTGCAGTTATTAGTTGGTGTGTTGAATTGTTTTTACTCAAGGCCTTTACGTTTGACTGACTTGTCCGTTGTACCGCTGCAAACCCGCCAAACCAATCCGATGACCCTGTATCTGGCGCGCCTGGCTCCCTCCAGCCAGCTGACCATGCGCTACGTTTTGCAGGATGCGGCCGACCGCCTCGGCTTTGAAGACATGAATGTCGAGGATATTCCCTGGCATGCGTTACAACCTGAAGATGTTGTTGCGCTGGTCGCCGCTTTGCGCGAAGACAACTATGCGCCAAACACTTCTTCGCTTTATGTGAATGCCGTGCGCGGCGTGATGAATGAAGCCTGGCGCATGAGCCTGATCAGTCAGGATCATTTGTTGAAAATGCGTTCGGTCAAAGCCATTGCCGGCACGCGCTTGTCCCAGGGGCGCAACTTGAAGCGCACCTTGATCCACGAATTGATGGAAGTCTGCGCCGCCGATCCACGCCCTCAGGGCCTGCGCGACGCCGCGGTGATTGCGTTGTTGTACGGCACCGGCATGCGCAAATCGGAGTCGGTGGACCTGGACTTGAATCAGGTCGACTTCACTGAGCGCAGCCTGACCGTCACCGGCAAAGGCAATAAACAGCTGATCAAGTACGCGCCGGCCTGGGCATTCGCCAAACTTGATGCCTGGCTGGAACTGCGCCGCTCGCAGCTCAAGGAAGGCGAGCGCGACGATGCCTTTCTGTTCAACCGCATCCGGCGCGGCAGTCATATCACCCGCGAGCGCATCACCAAACACGCGATTTACTACATCGCCCGTCAGCGCGGCACGCAGGTCGGGGTGAAGATCATGCCGCACGATTTCCGTCGCTCGTTTATCACGCGGGTCATCGAGGAACATGATCTGTCGATCGCGCAGAAACTCGCGCACCACAGCAACATCCAGACCACCGCCAACTACGATGTGCGTGATGACAACGAGCGGCGGCGTGCGGTGGATCGCTTCGATCTGTAATCAGGACGCGGCGAACAGATGCGCCGCACCGAGCACCGATAACTGCACGTCGCTGCCAGCAGGCGGCGCGTGCATGCCGGAGCTGCGCACCAGCAGCGACCGCCCGGGATCCTGAGTGATCGGCGAGCGCAGTTCGACGGTGAGGGTGCAGGTGTTGCCGGCAAAATCGCGCTCAGTGACCACGGCGGGGCAGCCTTGTGTGCCGACTACGGCGCCGGACAACTGCAACTGCTCGGGCCTGAGCATGATCTGCGCGTCGCCAATGAAACCGTTGCTGTTCACCGGCACTTGACCGAGATCGCAGTGGGCCAGACCGGATTCGATCCGTGCCGGCATCACTACGGCTTCGCCGAGAAAATGTGCGGTCTGCTCGTCGCGGGGAAAGCGGTAAAGGTCCATCGGATGCCCGGACTGCACCAGCCGCCCACCGCGCATCACTGCCAACTGATCGGCAAAGGACAGCGCTTCGCCCTGATCGTGGGTCACCAGAATCGTGGTGACGCCAGTGTCCTCAAGCAAGCGCGCGACCATTTTGCGCATGGCGCTGCGCAGGCCGGTGTCGAGGGCGGAGAAGGGCTCATCGAGCAGCATCAGCCGTGGCTGCTGCGCGAGGGCCCGAGCGAGGGACACCCGTTGCTGCTGGCCGCCGGACAGTTCATGGGGCCAACGCTCGGCCATGTTGGCGTCCAGCGCGACGCTGTCCATCAGCTCCTTGATCCGCTCGTGTCTGGCCGCGCCGGTCAGTGCCAGGCCGAACCCGATATTGGCGGCGACGGTCATGTGCGGAAACAACGCGCCGTCCTGCGGAACATAGCCGATCTGCCGTTGGTAGGCGGGCACCGCATGGGTGCTGTCGACCAGCACCTGACCGTTGAGGGTCAGGCTGCCGGCGTCGGGGAATTCAAACCCGGCAATTATCCGCAACAGCGTGGTTTTGCCGGAGCCGGACGGGCCGACAATCACCGTGCGGCTGCCGGTCGGCACTGACAGGCAGATGTCATCCAGCGCTTTCTGCGCGCCAAAGGACTTGTTCAGGGAGATCAGTTCGAGTGCGTTCATCGGCCAGCGGTGCGCCTGGATTGGTGATAGAGGAGGGCCGTCAGCGGCAGCGAAAGCAGCACCATCAACAGTGCGTAAGGCGCGGCGGCGGCGTAATCGATTTCGCTGGTCATCGCCCAGAAGCCAGTGGCCAGCGTACGGGTGCCGTTGGGCGCGAGCAGCAAGGTCGCGGTCAGTTCATTGGTGATCGCCAGAAACACCAGCGCGGCTCCGGCGGCAGCGCCCGGCGCCGCGAGGCGCAAGGTGATCAGCCACAAGGCGCGCAGGGGCGATCGGCCGAGGCTTTGCGCAATGTTCTCCAGTTCTACTGGCGCCTGGGCAAAACCGGCACGCAGGCTGACCAATGCGCGGGGCAGGAACATCAGCAGATAAGCGAGCAACACGGTGATGGTGGTCTGGTAGATCGGCCGGGCGAAATGGATGGTCACGGTGACCAGTGCCAGCGCCACGACAATCCCCGGCAGCGAACTGGTGATGTAGTTGCAGCCTTCGAGCAGGCGCTGCAACTTGCCCGGCGCGCGGATTGACAGCCAGGCAATCGGAATCGCCGCCAGACTGGTCAACAGCGCACCGGCGACGCCAAACGACAGGGTTTGCAGCAGCGCGGGCAACAGTTCGTCGCCGCCCCACACGTCCCAGCCACCGGCGATCAACCAGCGACTCAATGTCAGCAGCGGCACGCCGAGGGCGAGCAGGCAGGTCAGCACTTGCAGACCGAGCCCGAGGATCACGCTGCCACGACCGAGCCGAACCGTGCGTTGTTCGCGGGCACTGCCGGAACCCACGCGCGCATAGCGCGCCTTGCCCCGGGCGGCGGATTCAACGGTGAGCATCGCCAGGCAGCATAACGCCAGAACGCCCGCCAGCATGTTCGCTGCCGGGCCGTTGAAGGTCGATTTGAACTGATCGAAAATCGCCGTGGTGAACGTGTCGAAACGAATCATCGCGTACAGGCCATATTCGGCCAGCAAATGCAGCCCGACCAGCAACGCACCGCCACAAATCGCCAGGCGCAACTGCGGCAACACCACCCGGAAAAACACCGCCCTGGGCTTGAGACCGAGGGATTCGGCGACGTCTTCGATCGCCGGATCAAGTCGGCGCAAGGTCGCGGCAATCGGCAAGTAGAGAAACGGAAAATAGGCGATCACCGACACCAGCACGCCGGCCGATAAACCGTGAATCGATGGAATCAGGCTGACCCACGCATAGCTATGCACGAACGCCGGTATCGCCAGTGGCGCCACGGCCAGCAATGACCATAGGCGTCGACCGGGCAGATCGGTGCGTTCGGTCAGCCATGCCAGTGCGGTGCCGAGCAGAATGCACAGCGGCAAGGTGATCAACACCAGCAACACGGTGTTGATCAGCAGTTCCGCCACCCGTGGACGAAACACCAAGGCTTCGATGGTTGCCCAACCGGTGGCCCACGACACGCCGAGGACAAACGCGATCGGCAGTAGCGACAGTAATGAAACACCGATCGCCAGCGCAACCACCCACGAACCCCCGCGACCGGTGAGGGCGCGGGGTTTAAGTCTAAGGTTCGCGGAGGCCGTCGCTGCGACCTGCGCAGGAAGGGTTTCGGGGAGCACTTACAGGATTCCCGCCTGGGTCATCAGCTCGACGGCTTTCTTGCTATCGAGTTTCGACGCATCGACTGTAGGCGCGTCGAGATCCTTCAACGGCGTCAGTTTCGGGTTGGACGGCGCGTCTTTGCCGACCGCGTACTCAAACGAGGTGCCGCTGTGGAGAATCTCCTGACCTTCTTTGCCAGTGATGTATTTGACGAATTTTTGCGCCTCTTCCTGGTGTTTGCTGGAGGCCAGTACGCCCGCGCCGGAAGTGCTGACAAACGCGCCCGGATCCTGGTGCTTGAAGTAGTAGAGCTTGGTGTTCTGGCTGTTTTCGCCGGTCTTGGACTGATCGACGAAGCTGTAATAGTGGTAGATCACGCCGCTGTCGATCTGCCCGGCGTTCACCGCTTTGAGCACGGCGCTGTTGCCGCGGTACACGCTGGCGTTGGCTTTCATGCCTTTGAGCCAGTCGAGGGTAGCCGCTTCGCCTTTCTGCTCCAGTACCGCCGCGACGATGGCCTGGAAATCGGCGCCGGCGGGTGAGGCGGCCCAGCGGCCTTTCCACTCCGGTTTAGCCAGGTCGAGCAGGGATTTCGGCAGGTCTTTTTCCGCGATTTTCGCCGGGTTGTAGACGAACACCGTCGAACGCGCGGCGATACCGATCCATTGGCCATGAGCCGGGCGGTACGCCGCGTCCACTTGTTGCTGTGTGGCGGGTGCAATCGGGGCGAGCAGTTTGGCGTTGTCGACCAACACCATCGCCGGTGAGTTTTCGGTGAGGAACACGTCTGCCGGCGAGGCCGCGCCTTCCTGCACGATCTGGTTGCCCATTTCGGTGTCATCGCCATTGCGAATCGTCACCGGAATCCCGGTCTCTTCAGTAAAACCGGCCACCCAGGCTTTGGTCAGGCTTTCATGCTGGGCGTTGTAGACCAGCAGGCCGACGCTGTCAGCGGCAAACGCCTGACCGGCACTGAGCAGGGCGCTGACCAGCAATGCGCGTTTCAGAAAGGACGGGACCTTTGGATTCATAACGGTAACGCTCCTGATTTTTTAGACGTTATGGGCAGGCATTCGCGGGCGGACTTCAATGCGAATGATTTGCAGATATTCAGCCGCAGGCAATGTAGAGAGGCAAATGAGAAAAAAACGTCAAACAAACCGTTAATACATGTCATTGCCATTCAGATTAGCAGCGACTCGGTGACGCACGGGTGCCGTGCGTCATTCCGCGTCAGTTATTCAGGAGGGATTGGGGATGTAGGCGACGCTCTGGTCGGCGCGGCCATGGAACACTTGTTCGCCGCGGGTTGGCGTGGTGCTGATGACCCGGTGATCGGCGCTCAGGTAGTCGAGTGGCAGCGGATCACCACTGCGGTACTGGGCAACAAAGATGGTGCGTTGCGCGTCCCAGTGCTGACCGCTGACGCGTTCCAGCCAGGCTAATAACGCCGCGCTGTTGCCGGTACGCGGAAAGTCCGCAGTTTCCGGCACGTAGTAGAAGGGCGCACCGCCGGTTTGCAGGTACATCGGGACTTTGTTGTCGACCTCGATCATGACCATACGCCACTGACTCAACGGTGCCTGCTGGCTGGCCTGTTCGCGTACCGTTTCACCGAAACGGATCACGCCGCCTCCGCTGTTGGTCCACGGATACAACACGCCGAGCACGCCGACCATGATCGCCGTGGCGATCGCAAAGCCGACGTGCAAGCCACGCCCTTGAAGGTTGCGCGCGGCCATCCGCCGGGTAATCCACCACGCACCGAGCAGTTGCGTGAACGGCACCAGAGGCAACACGTAATAGCTGCGTCGGCTGCCGCTGGCGGTGAAAAACAGCAGCAACAGGCCGAGCCCCTGAATCAGCCAGCGGGTGTCCGGCTCAATGTTTCGCCAGTTTCGCAGTGCCACCCACAGGGCGATGATCCAGCACGGCGCCCACGGCAGGGTGTAGACCGGCAGGTACAACAAATAGGTGTAGATCGGGCCGATGTTGTCGAACGGCTGGAAAAACCGCACGACGTTTTCCCGCAACACCAGTTCCAGACCGCTTTGCCGATAGTCAGGGGATCCGTAGACATGCGAGAGCAGGAACGGCAATCCATAGAACGCCCCGGCGATCAGCAGCGCGGCGCACAGGCGCAGGTTGAGATGGCGTTTCCAGCGTCCGTCTTGCAGCAGATGCGGCAACAGCAGCAGCCCCGGCAGGATGAAACCGATCAGGCCCTTGAACAGTGATGTCAGCGCCAACAGGCAAAAAAACACCCCATAACGCCAGAGCCGGGTGTCATCCGGCCCACGCCAATACCACCACACCGCCGCGAGAACACCGCAGACGGTGAGGATGTCGGCCGTCGCGACCCGCGCCCAGAAGACGAAATAGAATGTGGTCGCCAACATCCATCCGGCAATCAGTCCGGTGCCTTTGCGAAACAATTGCTCGCCCAGCAGGTATACCAGCCATACGCTGAACCACGCCGAAATGACCGACGACAAGCGCAATGACCACGGCCCCAGGCCTCCGGTCAGCCAGGACGTCGCGGTGATCAGCCAGTACGACAGCAATGGTTTGTCGTAGTACGGATCGCCCTTGAGATACGGGTCGAAGTAATCACCGCTTTGCAGCATCTGCAACGCGATATTGGCCCAGCGGGTTTCCGCGCCCCAGAGTTCGCGGCTGCCCAGCCCAAGCAGCAACATCAGCGCAGTCGCTGCGAGAAGAATCCATAACGCCCTGCGTTCTTTGGCCGTTGCGGTCATGGCTGGCGCTTGGCGAAAATGTAGATCTGCAGATTGCCGCGCTGGTAATGCTTGCCGTCAGCCGGCAACAGCTCGATTTCCTGCGCTTCCTGGGTGCTGTTGACGCGCATCACCACCGCCACCGAGCCTTTTTTGCGCGCTTCGGTCATCCATTGGCCGACATCATCCAGACCGACCTTGCGGGCAGCCATGGCCGGATCGTCGAGGCCGTATTTCAGTTCACCGACGGTATTGAACAGATCCACTTGCGGCCGCTTCAGGCGCCAGGCCAAGGCCGACGCGGCGCCAAGGTCATTACTCAACAGCGAGGACGCTTCGCTCAAGGCCTGTTGATGCTCGGCAATAAACTGGTCGGGCATCTTGCTGTCGACGATTTGCGCCGGCATCGCGGCAGGCAGCAAGGCGATCAGCAGACCGATGCCGAGCGCCGGCATGGCCCACATCGTCAGCGGCCGCATGACTTGCAGGGCATTGGCGATGATCCAGCCGATCAGCACGATATACACCAGCGACAGGCTGAACATCTCGGTGTTTTCGTAGAGTTCCTTGCTCGCTTGCAGGTAGATCAGCGCAATCAGGGCAACGCTGCCCATTACGGTATTGATCACGCCGTTCAGGCGCAGAACCTGCGTGTTGCGCTGCTCCAGCCAGTTGACCACGGTGCAGCCCATCAGCAGGGCCAGAGGAAACAGGCACGGCATGATGTAGGTCGGCAGCTTGCCGCTGCTCAGACTGAAAAAGATCAGCGGCAGCACAAACCACAGCGCCAGAAACGCGGTTTTGGCCTCGCGTTTTTCACGCCAGGTACGAATCAGCGTCGACGGCAATAACAGCGCCCATGGCAACGTCGAAGCAAACAGCAACGGCAGATAGAACCACCACGGCCGTGCATGCTGGGCATCATCGCCAGCGGCGAAACGGCGAATGTGTTCATGCCAGAAGAAAAACCGCCAGAAGTCCGGCTCGCGCACGTGTACCGCCAGTGCCCACGGCACGCTGACCAATGCGGCCGCCAGCACCGCTACCGGGCCGTAGCGCAGCAGTTCGCTGAAACGGCGTTGCCAGATCATGTAGGGCAGGGCGATCAGCACCGGCAGCAGCAGGGCGAGAAAGCCTTTGGTCATCAGGCCCATGCCGCAAGCGGCGCCGAGCAATGCCCAACTGCCGAGACGGGCCTTGGGGGTGGTGCTGTCGATGGCAAACCACACCGCTACCAGACTGAGGTTGACCCACAAGGTGAACTGCGGATCAAGGTTGGCGTAGCCTGCCTGACCGGCGATCAGGCCAAAACTCATGTACAGCAAGGCGCATGCCGCGCTGATCCGCGGGTTGTTCCAGAGCCTGCGTGCCAACAGATAGGCGAGCCAGACGCTGACGCCCGTACTCACCGCCGAAGCGATGCGCACACCGAACAGGTTGTCGCCGAAAATCGCCTGGCCGATGGCGATCATCCAGTACCCGGCAATCGGTTTCTCGAAATAGCGAATGCCCATGAAATGCGGCGCGACCCAGTTGCCGCTCAGCAGCATTTCCTGGCTGATCTGGCCGTAACGGGTTTCGTCGGGAATCCACAAACCGTGGCTCATCAGCGGCAACAGATAAAACAGCACAAACGCCAGGATCAACCCAGGGATCGCCCAGCGTTCGATCAGCGAGGGAGGTTGCATCAAATGACGGGCAGCGTGGCGCAACGGAGGGGTATCGGACGTCATGACTGGGCCTTGGGGCGAATAAATAGTACTTGGCTTAAAACACTAGAAGCCGTGGCGGTTTTTTCATTGTTTATATGTAACGTCTAATGTCTGCCAGAACGGTGAATTGATAATGCCCAGCACTGTAAGTTGTTTCCGGTCATTAATTCGTACAAGTAAGGTACTGCCATACTCGGCGGCAATCGCGTGAGGAAAACCGGTCTGTTTTTCAAAGTCACTGATACAGCCGCTGTGCGTGACCAGTACAAGATTCTGCTGCGCCACTTTGCGCGCGACGATGTCATCGCGAAGTGTCGGGCCACAGGTGGCCAGCCAGTCTTCGGCGCTGGCGTCGTGGCCGAACATGTAATGCGCGGTTTGCGCCGTGCGGGTCAACGGGCTGCTCAACACCACGGCCTGCTGCATGCCCAGTCTGACGAAGCCTTGACCGACCGCTTGCGCCGCGCGGCTGCCTACTTCGGTGATGCCATCCGCCGGGCCCAGGCAGGTATTGCTCGAACGATCGCAACGTTCGGTGTGTCGCACCAGCGCAACGACTTCACCGGCCCGCCAGGCTTTTATCCATTGAGCGGTGGTGCTGTGCCCGGCATGATCGAGGTCGGTCGGTGAGCGTGGCCACCAGACAAAACCACTGACCAGAATCGCCAGGGCGATGACACACACGAGTGCAATCCATAGCCGAAAGCGCGGCGTACGCCGGTACCGAAATAAATGTTTCAACTGAAATAATTGCGCCACAATGTTGCCTCTTTAAACGCCAGATAGTTCATTCAGTGCAACGCAAGGCTTGGGCAGCGAGCAACTTTACGACTGTTTACTTGAATGCTGGCTGAACACTACGTTCAAGGTCGTCGGGGCGCGGTGAAGAACATGTGAAAAAATTGCCAGAAGTTGCTGCGGGCAAACTAAAGCGCCTGTTTGATAAACAAACTCAATTGTTGTTTTTGTTTGTCGAGGGGCCTTAACAAGTCTCCATCGTTGCGGTGAAGCTCAGGCTGTCGCGCAACGGCATAGCGCCGGGCTAGCGGGATAAACACTCAGGAGTCGTTCGAGCGCATGGATCTCAAGCAAAGCCTGACAAAACGGATCGTGATCGTGTTCGCCCTGATGAGTGCTCTTGTGGCCGGTGTGTTTGCGTTGGGGATCGTCGCCACCGTGCACGTGGTCGAGCGCAAGTTGACCACCACCACGCTAAGCGGAGGTCTACGCCGTTTATTGGCAATGGATGACATCAGTCACTGGAGCCACGTCCCGGAAAAGGGCGAATTGTTTTTTTTCGAGGGCGGCCAGGGGCCGTTGGCACTGACCCGGCAACTGGCGGCGCTGCCCTTGGGCTTTCAGGAAATCACTTTTCACGGTGACGCTTTCTACGCCATGGTCGAAGCCGTCGGCGGGCGCAAATACGTCCTGCTGCGCGATCAGGAAAGCCTCGAACAGCGTGAGCATCTGCTGTTTATTGTGGTGATTGTCGGGTTCATCCTCAGCGTGATTCTGGCGATTATTCTGGGCCGCTTGTTGGCGCGACGAGTCATGGCGCCGGTGATTCGTCTGGCCCGACAGGTGCGCCACCGCGATCAGCTCATCGAGGTGGCGCCGCCGTTGCATCCCGATTACGCCGCTGATGAGGTCGGCGAGCTGGCGCTGTCGTTCGATCAGACGTTGGGACGTCTGCGCGCCACCTTGAGCCGGGAAAAACTGTTCACCAGCGATGTCAGCCATGAACTGCGCACGCCGTTGATGGTGCTGAGCACGTCCTGTGAGTTGCTGCTGGCGAATCCGTCGCTTGATGCCCGCTCGACGGCGCAAGTCAGCCGGATTGCCCGGGCCAGCCACGAGATGCGCCAATTGGTCGAAACCTTTCTGATGCTCGCGCGCAAACCCGAAGAAGTCCGCGTGCAGTCCACCTGCACACTGAAGGAAATTGCCGATGCGCAGACAGAGGTGTGGGGCCGCTTGATCCGCGAAAAAGGCCTGGAGTTTGTCTACGATCCGCAGCACGCCGGCGCCGGACGCTTCAACCTGACCTTTCTGCAATCAGTGATGGGCAACCTGCTGCGCAACGCCTGGCATTACACCGACCACGGTTTTGTGCGACTGACCTTGCAGGAAAACAGCTTCGTGGTCGAAGACAGCGGCATCGGTATCCCGGAAGAACAGCGCCACGCAATGTTCCAGCCCTTCGTGCGCGGTGACGAACAGCGCGGCGAAGGGCTCGGCTTGGGGCTTTCGCTGGTGCAGCGGATCTGCAGCCAGCAACAATGGCAGGTGAAACTCACCACCCGTGAGCCGAATGGCTGTCGCTTTACTGTGACGCTGATTCAGGACGCGGGCGGGCAGCCGCGCGGATTGCCGGCAGCCTGACTGATTGCCGCAGCCAGGCGTTTGACGTTGTTCTGCTGGGCCGTCACCAGCTCATCGATGCTCGGGCCCGAAGGTGTTTGCAAGGTCGAGCGGCAGGTCAGCAGGCCACTCTCGGTCGCCCCTGATGGACGCAGTCGCCATTTGGCGTCGATCAAGGCGTACTGCCCCGGAATCGAATCGAAGCGCTGCACTTCGATGCGTACCGAGGTAGCGCCCTGGCCGCCGGTATTGCTCAATTGATCGCTCAGCGCTCCGCGCAGCTCATCGGCAAGTGTCGCGCCCCACCAATCGGTTTCCAGAATCGCCAGGCCGCTGTTGCCTTGGCGAATGACGATTTGCGCACGGTCGACCTGTGGCGGAACGCTGAGGGCTTCGATCGGAATCTGCGCGCCGGCGCCCTTGTTACTCAGTTGTACCGGGGTCAGCGTGTGAAAGCTGATCGGGTCGCTGCGGCAGGCGCCCAACAGCAACACGGCAGCGAGCACGGTGATCTTCAGCGGTAAAGCCATAGCGGTAGCTCCTGTGCTCAATTGCGTGGTGGCCCTTTCAGATCCAGCGGCGCGGCGTTATCGGGACGACCGCGAATCAGCGATTCCGGATGCCGGCCCAGGTAATCCGACAGTTCACGCAGCGAGCGCGACATCCGCCCGAGTTCGTCGAGGGTTTCCGTGAGTTTCTCGCGTTGTGGCGAATCTTCGGCCAGGGTCGAACTGGCGGACTGCAAGGTCTTGCTGACGTCGGCGAGGGTGCTTTGCACACCCGGCAGGGTCTTGGCGTTGAACTGGCTCAGGCCTTTGCGCAGCTCGACCAGATTGCTGTCGAGGTTACCGGCAATCCGTTCAACCGGCAGTTTGTTGAGCTTGTCGACCATCGCTTCGAGTTTTTCCTGCAACTGTTCGAGGCTGCCCGGAACGGTCGGTAGAACGACCGGGCGAGCGCTTGGATCGAACGCGACTTTCTCCGCTTTCGGAAAGAAGTCCAGTGCCACGTACAACTGGCCGGTCAGCAGGTTGCCACTGCGGGCCTGGGCACGCAGGCCATTATCGACGAAAGTGCCCAGCAGGCGGATGCCGGCGGCTTCGTCGTTGGGGTCGTGCTTGAATTCGGTGAGCATCTTTTTGTAGGCCTGACCGAGGCGCTGCGGGTAAATGACGATGCCGACATTAAGCGGGAAAGTGCGTTTTTTCGCATCGAAATCCAGGTTGATGCCCACGACCCGGCCGATTTCCATACCGAGGAACTCGACCGGCGCATCGACCTTGAGTCCGCGCAGCGACTGGTCGAATCGCAGCACCATGTATTGCGCCTTGCCGTTCGGCGGGGCAAGGGCACTCTGCTGGTCGGCGAACAGTTCGAAATCCTTGTCATCAGCGGCGGCCACATCGTTGGGACTGTAATCCGGAGCACGGAACGCAATACCGCCCACCAGCATCGTCGACAGCGATTCGGTCTTCACGGCAAAGCCGTTGGCACCGACATTGATGTCGATGCCGCTGGCATTCCAGAAGCGGGTATTTTCAGTGACGAACGCGTCGTTCGGCGCGTGAATGAACACCTCTATATCCACCCCTTTGCCTTCGGGACTGAGGGCATAGGTGACGACCTGGCCGACTGGAATCTTGCGGTAATAAACCGGAGAACCGATGTCCAGCGAACCGAGATCCGGCGCATGCAGCATGAAGCGCTTGCCCGGTTCGCCGTAGGTGATCGGCGGCGGATTTTCCAGACCCTTGAAGTTCTTTGCGCGGCTATCGGACTGGCCGACGTCGGCGCCGATGTAGTCACCGGAAAGCAGGGTGTCGATACCCGAAACGCCCCCGGCGCCAATGCGCGGGCGAACCACCCAGAACTGTGAGTCTTCGCGCGTGAAGGTTTGCGCCTGTTTGGACAGTTTGATGGTGGCGTCGACACTTTTCTGGTCGTTACTCAACTCGACGTCCGTCACCTGACCGATGACCACGTTGCGGTATTTGACCTCGGTCTTGTTGGCTGTCAGGCCGCTGCCGGTCTTGAAGTTGACGATGATCGTCGGCCCTTCCTGCATCACGTTGTGCACCACCAGCGAGATGCCCACGAGCACCGCCACAATCGGCACGATCCAGACGAGTGAAATGCTGAAACGGCGGGTTTTGACTGGGGCTTGGCCTGGTGTTGGCGGCTCGTCGGTGGCTGACGACTTCATCCATGTCCTCCTCGATTGATTGGGCACTGAGCGTCAGGAACGCCAAAGCACCTCATCAATATAGAAGTGCTTGGCGATAGAGCAAATGTGTATAGCTCGCATCGTTGGCAGTTTCCATGTATGAGCTGTCGAGTGAAACGAGGCTGCGATCTTTTGATCTTGCTTTTTCAGGATCAAAAGATCGCAGCCTTCGGCAGCTCCTACAGAGGCATGGTGTCGGCGCGGATTACGGTTAACCGAGCATTTCCCGCAGGCGATACCAGAACATCCCCAGTGCCAGCAGTGGAGAACGCAAGGCAGGACCGCCAGGGAAGGTCATGTGCGGCACGCCGCTGAACACGTCCATGCCTTGGCTGTGACCGGCATGAATCGCCTCGCCGAGCAGTTTTGCGCACCAAT
Source organism: Pseudomonas neuropathica (assembly GCF_015461835.1). Lineage (GTDB taxonomy): Bacteria > Pseudomonadota > Gammaproteobacteria > Pseudomonadales > Pseudomonadaceae > Aquipseudomonas > Aquipseudomonas neuropathica. The sequence goes on from NZ_JACOPX010000010.1 coordinate 145,192, forward strand.
GCGTGACGTTCAGGCCATGGCCGGAATAGCCCTGCGCGTAGAACACGTTCGGGTGCTGCTTGAGCCGGCCGACCTGCGGAAAGCGGTTGGCGGTGATGCCGATCTTGCCGCCCCACTGGTAATCGATGCGCACGTCGGCCAGTTGCGGGAAAACCTTGAGCATCTTCGGGCGCATGTAAGCGGCGATGTCCGCCGGATCACGCCCGGAATAGTGGCAGGCACCGCCGAACAGCAGGCGCCGGTCCGCCGAGAGCCGGTAGTAATCGAGGCCGACTTTCTGGTCGCACACCGCCAGATTCTGTGGGATCAGCTGCGCGGCGCGTTCCTCGGACAACGGTTCAGTGGCGATGATGTAACTGCCGGCGGGCAGGACTTTGCCACTGAGTTGTTGTTCGAGGTCGTCCAGATGCGCGTTGCAGCCGAGTACCAGACTGCCAGCGCGCACCGTGCCGGTAGCGCAACGCACTTGTACGGTCGGGCCGTGGATGATTTCCAGCACCTCGCTCTGCTCGAAAATCTTCACGCCGAGTGAAGCTGCCAACCGCGCTTCGCCTTGCACCAGGTCCAGCGGGTGCAGATGACCGGATCCCATGTCGACCAGACCACCGGCATAGATGTCGGAGTTGACCACCTGCTGGCGCACCTGCTCGGGGCCGATCAGGCGGGTTTCATGGGCATAGCCGAGTTCGGCGAGGTCGACCAATTCATCTTTGAAGGCGTCGAACTGCGCCGGGGTGTTGGCCAGATCGCAGAAGCCCCAGCGCAGATCACATTCGATGCCGTTATCGCCGATGCGCTGACGCACCAGTTCCACCGAATCGATGCCGGCGCGCTGCAAATAACGCACGCCTTCCTGGCCGACATATTTGGCGAAGCCTGCAACTTCATGACCGATCCCGCGAATCAACTGACCACCGTTGCGCCCGCTGGCGCCCCAGCCGATGCGCCGTGCTTCGATCAACACCACCGACAATCCGCGCTGAGCCAGCTCGATGGCGGTGTTGACCCCGGTGAACCCGCCGCCGATCACGCAGACATCGGCTGTCAGGTCAGCGTCCAATACCGGATAAGGTGTGGTCGCCCGCGCCGAAGCGGCGTAGTAGGAGCGAGCGTGTTCTTGGGTGTACTGATTCATTTGTTCGACTTCACTTTGCTCCAGGAGCGGGTCATCAGACGCATGATCGCCTGGGGCGGGGTGGTAGAAATGTAGAGTTTATCGAGCACGGCTTGAGGTGGGTAAACCTCTGGGTTGTTGACCAGCTCCGGATCCATGAACTGCTTGGCGGCCGGGTTCGGGTTGGCGTAACCCACCGAAGCGCTGACCTTGGCGATCACTTGCGGATCGAGCAGGTAATTGATGAAGGCGTGGGCTTCTTTGGTGTTGCTCGCATCGGCGGGGATGGCTAACAGATCAAACCAGAGGTTGGCACCTTCCTTCGGAATGGCGTAAGCGATGTTCACGCCGTTCTTGGCTTCCTTGGCACGGTTGGCGGCCTGGAACACGTCGCCGGAGTAACCGAAGGCCACGCAGATGTCACCGTTAGCCAGATCCGACACGTATTTCGAGGAATGGAAATAGGTGATGTACGGACGGATGCTGAGCAGTTTCGCTTCAGCTTTTTTATAGTCTTCCGGGTTTTCGCTGCGCGGGTCCATGCCCATGTAATTGAGCATCGCCGGGAAAACTTCGTCGGCGGAGTCCATCATCGACACGCCGCACTGGGTGAGTTTCTTCAGGTTTTCAGGCTCGAACAGCACGGCCCAGGAATCAATGTGGTCGATGCCCAGCACTTGCTTGACCTTGTCGACGTTGTAGCCGATGCCATTGGTGCCCCACAGGTACGGCACCGAGTGCGCGTTGCCCGGGTCGTTTTTCTCCAACAGCTCGAGCAGTTTCGGGTCGAGGTTTTTCCAGTTCGGCAGTTGCGAACGGTCGAGTTTGAGGAACGCGCCAGCTTTCACCTGACGCGCGAGGAAGTGGTTGGACGGCACTACTACGTCATAGCCGGTGCGACCGGCAAGGAGCTTGCCTTCCAGGGTTTCGTTGGAGTCGAAAACGTCGTAGATCACCTTGATCCCGGATTTACTCTGGAAGTCGGCGAGGGTGGTTTCGCCGATGTAGTCGGTCCAGTTGTAGACGCTGACCTGGGGTTGGGCGTGCGCTACGGCGCTGAACAGCACGCTCAGGGCGACCGGGAGTACGGATTTCAACAGACGCATTTCGACACCTCTTGGAATTGTTGGATTTTTCAGGTGGGTACTCTTCCTTGTGGGAGCGAGCTTGCTCCGGGCGGCGTTCCGACGAAGGCGGAGCGTCAGGCGACATCAGTTGTGACTGAGTGACCGCTTTCGCGAGCAAGCTCGCTCCCACAGGGGTAAGTGTTGTGTTTCAGACGCTGAGCATCAGGAACTCACGCTCCCACGAGCTGATCACGCGCTTGAAGTTTTCATGCTCGGCACGTTTCACCGCGACGTAGCCACGGACAAACTTGTCGCCCAGGTACTGCGCAACGGTCTCGCACTCTTCCATTTGCGTCAGCGCTTCCTCGATGGTGATCGGCAGGCGCAGGTTGCGGCGCTCATAAGCACGGCCGTGGACCGCAGCGCTCGGCGCGATGCCTTCAACCATGCCGATGTAACCGCAGAGCAGGCTCGCGGCGATTGCCAGGTACGGGTTGGCATCGGCGCCCGGCAGACGGTTTTCTACGCGCATGGCTTCCGGGCTGGAAGTCGGTACACGCAGGCCGACGGTGCGGTTTTCCTCGCCCCATTCGACGTTGACCGGCGCCGAGGTGTCCGGCAGGAAGCGGCGGAACGAGTTGACGTTCGGCGCGAACATCGGCAGCACTTTCGGGATGTATTTCTGCAAACCGCCGATGTAGTGCAGGAACAGTTCGCTCATCTGCCCGTCGGCATTGGCGAAGATTGGCTTGCCGGTGGCTATGTCCACCACGCTCTGGTGAATGTGCATGGCGCTGCCCGGCTCGTCGCCGATCGGCTTGGCCATGAACGTCGCCGCAACGTTGTGCTTGAGTGCAGCCTCACGCATGGTGCGTTTGAACACGGTGATCTGGTCGGCCAGATCCAGTGCGTCGCCATGACGGAAGTTGATTTCCATCTGCGCCGGGCCGTCTTCGTGGATCAGCGTGTCAAGGTCCAGGCCTTGCAGTTCGCACCAGTCGTAGACGTCTTCGAATAACGGATCGAATTCGTTGGCGGCGTCGATGGAGAACGACTGACGACCGCTTTCAGCACGGCCCGAGCGGCCCAGCGGTGCCTTCAGCGGCAAGTCCGGGTCTTCGCAGCGTTGGGTCAGGTAGAACTCCATTTCCGGCGCCACAATCGGCTTCCAGCCTTTGTCGGTGTACAGCTGCAAGACTTTCTTCAGCACGTTGCGCGGCGACAGTTCGATCGGGTTGCCGAACTTGTCGAAGGTGTCGTGGATAACGATGGCGGTCGGCTCAATCGCCCATGGAATCACGTAGACCGCGTCAGCCACGGGCTTGCAGACCATGTCGATATCGGCAGGATCGAGCAGGTCGTAGTAGATGTCGTCGTCGACAAAATCCCCGGTTACCGTTTGCAGCAGCACACTTTCCGGCAGGCGCATGCCTCGCTCATGCAGGAACTTGTTGGTCGGTGCGATCTTGCCGCGGGCAATGCCGGTCAGGTCGCTGACCACACATTCGACTTCGGTAATCTTGTGATCTTTCAGCCACGTGAACAGCTGATCGAAAGGGGCATTCATAAAGACCTCGTTATTGGTTTTATAGACGCCGGGGAGGGCGGGTTTCATCTTCCGCCCCTTCCCCTGTGGCGCGTTGACGACTATCTTGGGCGAGCCTTGCAGTTCCATCTATCCACTTTAAGCAGCACCAAAGCGCACCAAAAGAGTGCGCAAGGTCACCCCATGACAACGTGCAATTCGCTCCAGGTTCAAGCGTTCAACACCGCCGATGTGGCCGAGCAAGTCCGCGCCACACCGGGCTGGGTCCAGCATTACCAACAGATGTCGCCGGGCCATTTCGCCGGGCAGATCCGTTATCTGGATCTGCAGGGTGTCGAGGTCTACGAAGAGCAGATGAACACCCGCGTCGAGCAGAACTTCAGCGCGCCATCGGGTGCTTTGGCGTTCTGTTTCGATCGCAGTGACAACGCGCTGTATCTGCTCAATGAAGAGAGCCGCAACATCTGGATCACCCCGGAGAACTACCAGGAAATCGCCGTGGTGTTCGGTCCGGAATTTGTCCGCCAGCACGGTCTGAATGTGGCGAAACTCGAAGGGTTGTTCATGACGCAACTCAATTGCGGACAGAACGCCTTGTTCAGTCGCTGGTTAAGCTCGACTCTCACGAAGTTGTCGCAAGCCGTTGATCTGCTTGATAAAGAGTCGTTGACGCAGCAGCTACTTGAAGACTGCCTGTTCATCCTCGACAACGCTCACACCAGCCTCGATCGCGGCGGATTACAGCGGCGTAGCGAGGAGCGGATGATCATGAAACGGGTAGGGGAGTGGGCGGCGGATTCGCCGGAAGACACCGTCAATCTCCTCGAACTGTCGCACGTGGCCGGGGTGCCGTTGCGGCAATTGCAGCAGGCATTCAAGGCCTACACCGGGATGACCCCGAGTCACTGGCTGCGCCTGCGCCGGTTGAACAGCGCACACCGTGAATTGCTCAAGCGCCGGCCGACGGAAACCACCGTGGCCGAGGTGGCGATGCACTGGTCGTTCTGGCATTTGGGAAGGTTTTCCAGCAGTTACCGGGCGTTGTTCAAGGAGTTGCCGAGCGAGACCTTGAAGCGCTCATGAAAGCTGTCGCGGTTAAAAAGGCTTTGTCTCGGCGCTGAAGTTAAATAGAATCACTCTCATTTGAAACTGACTTCGCGCAGGACTCTTGAGATGACTGAAGCAGCGACGCCATCGCCGCAGCACCTGCACGAACTGTATCGCGATCACCGAGGCTGGCTGGAAACCTGGCTGCGGCGGCGCATGGGCAATGCCTGGGATGCGGCGGACCTGAGCCAAGACACGTTCTTGCGCGTACTCTGCAGTGCGCAACCGATCGCCGACATGCGCGAGCCGCGCGCGTATTTGCTGACGGTGGGCAAACGCCTGCTGAGCAATTTCTACACCCGCCGCAGTCTGGAAAAAGCCTACCTCGAAGCCCTCGCGCAATTGCCTGAGGAGTGCGTGCCGTCGCCCGAACAGCGCTGGCTGCTGCTGGAAACCCTGCAAGCGCTGGATGAACTGCTCGATGGTTTGCCCCGAACTGTGCGCCGGGCGTTTTTGTGGAGTCAGCTTGAAGGCCTCGGTTACCGCGAAATCGCCGAGCGCTTGCAGGTCTCAGAACGCACAATAAAACGTTATATGGCGCAGGCTTACGAGCATTGTTTGATGTTGGATCTATGATGCGTGTCGCGCCCAGCACCGAAGCGCGTGAAGTCGCCCGTGCCGCCGCACAGTGGTTGGCATTGCTCGAATCTGGCGAGGCCAGTGAAGCCGATCACGTGCGACTGAAGCACTGGCGCGACAGCGATAGCCGCCATGAAAACGCCTGGCAGAAGATTCAATCGTTGCGTCAGCGCTTTTCCAGTCTGCCGACAGAATTGGCCATGGCCACACTCGATCGCCCGGATCTGGCGCGGCGGGCAGCATTGAAAAGGGCGCTGGGGCTGGCGGCTTTGGTGCCTACGGCGTGGTTGATCGGTCGCCAGTTGCCGCTCGACGTCTGGCGCGCGGATTTGCAGACTTCCACCGGCGAACACACGCGAACACGGCTGGCCGACGGCAGCAACTTGCAACTGAACACCGCCAGTGCGGTGAACGTCGATCTGGCCAGCCGTCAGTTGACGTTGGTGCGCGGCGAAATGGCGCTCAACGTTCCGGGTAGCACGGCGTTGACGGTCAACGCGCCGTACGGTCGGATCATTGTCAGCCGCAGCGAAGTCTGCGTGCGCCTCAACGAGCGTGACTGCAACGTGTCGGTGGTCAGCGGCTCGGTGCAATTGCAGCCGTTGCACGGCCCGGCACTTTGGTTGAGCGCCGGGCAACAGGTCAATCTGCACGCTTCCGGCGCCAGGCCGGTCGCGCTGTTCGACGCCAAAATGCCGGGCTGGCGTGACGGTGTGTTGATGGCACAAAACCAGCCGTTGGGGGATTTTCTTCGCGAGTTGAGCCGTTATCGCTCGGGGCTCCTGCGCTGGGAGCCAGCACTTGAACGTCTGCGTGTCACCGGCAGTTTCCGTCTCGACGACACCGATAAAGTGCTGGCGCTGCTGGCGGCGAGCCTGCCGTTGGAGGTCCATTCGCGCACGCGTTTCTGGGTAACGCTGACGCCGCGAAAAAATATCGTCTGAAGCCTGTCCCTTTTTTTCGCCTCACCGGTCATTGCAGGTAAGTGAACAAAATCGAGAGCTTCTTCCAATGCCCGCAGTATTCCCAAGTCGTTTGCGTCCGTTGTTGCAGTTGAGCCTCCTGCTGAGCCTGAGTGCCAGCCCTGTGTTGATCCAGTCCAGTTGGGCCGAAGACGCCGCTCGGCGCAGTTATCAGGTGCCGGCCGGCAGCCTCAGTGCCGCGTTGACAAGATTTGCCGGTTTGGCCGGGGTCAATCTGTCGGTGGATCCGGCGCTGGTCAGCGGGCGCAACAGTAATGGTTTGTCCGGCGAATTTGGCGTGGAGGAGGGGTTCGCTCGCTTGTTGCTGGGTTCCGGTCTGCAACTGCAACCGCTGGGCGAGCAGGCCTACACATTGATTCCAGCCGCCGAGGGCAGCAGCCTGCAACTGGCGCCGACGTCGATTCTCGGTGCCACCGGTTCCAGCGATGCCGATGTGTTTGCCGGCGGCCAAGTCGCGCGGCGTGGCTCGCAGGGTTTGCTGGGGTCGAAAGACTTCATGGAAACCCCGTTCAGCATGACCACCTACACCAGCGAGGCGGTAAAGAATCAGCAGGCGCGCACCTTGGGCGATCTGATTTCCAGCGATCCATCGGTGCGTGCGACGAACCCGGCCGGTGGTCGCTACGAGCAGTTCACCATCCGTGGTTTCAGCCTGTTCAACAGCGACGTGGCGTACAACGGGCTCTATGGCGTGCTGCCGACGTACACCATTGACATGGAAATGGCCGATCGCGTCGACATCCTCAAAGGCCCGAGCCAGCTCATCAACGGTATTTCGCCCCGAGGCAGTGTAGGCGGGGGCATCAACGTGGTGCCCAAACGTGCCACCGACAAACCGATCACCTCGCTGACGGCCAATTACGCGTCGAACAATCAGGTCGGCGGCGCGGTGGATGTCGGCCGGCGGTTCGGTGAGGACAACCAGTTCGGCCTGCGCTTCAACGGCGTCAAGCAGTCCGGTGATACCGAGTGGGATCATCAAAGTGTCGACCGTGACATGGCCGTGCTCGGCCTGGACTTTCGCGGTGAGCGGTTAAGGCTTTCGACCGACATCGGCCACACCGAGCGCGATACCGACGCGCCGCAAGAGCGCGTGCAAGTCGCGGCCAATGCCAAGGTTCCGAGCGCGAACAAGGTGCATCGCAACTACGCACAACCGTGGACTCAGGCGAAAACCGAGGACACCTTCGGCACGTTCAACGCCGAGTTTGATGTCAGTGATTCGGTGATGGTCTACGGCGGTGTCGGTGCTCGCAAAAGCAATCACGACTTCCTTCGACATGCGGTTTCCGTCACCAACGATGCCGGTGTTTTCAGCGTTCAACCGCGTGATTTCACCCGCGACGAGAATGTCCGTACCGCCACCGCCGGCGTGCGCAACTGGTTCCATACCGGGCCGGTGAGCCATGAAGTCAATCTGGCGGCCAGCTACTTTTATATGGATTTCGAGAATGGTGGCGCGCGTTACGCGGCAGGGCGCAGCAACCTGTATGACCCGGTGGAAACCGCCAAACCCGGTACGCCGACACGCAATGACGCCAAGGTCTACACCGAAAACCGCTTCAGCGGCGTGGCGTTGTCCGACACCCTGGGTTTTTTCGACGATCGATTGCTGCTGACCCTCGGCGCTCGCTGGCAGCGAGTGAAAGTCGATGACTGGAGCGATGACATCAAAGGTGACACCGCTTACGACGAAGAAAAGGTTTCGCCCTCGGGCGGGATTCTGTTCAAGGCGACTGACAAACTGTCGTTGTACGCCAACTACATGGAAGGTTTGAGCCAAGGCAAGATCGCGCCGTCGACCTCAGTGAACGAGGATGAGATCTTCCCGCCATTCATCAGCCGTCAGGTTGAAGTCGGCGCCAAGTACGACGCGGGCGCCTATGCTTTGACGGCTGCAGTGTTCCGCATCAAGCAGCCAGCCTATGAAACCAACGCCAGCACGCGGGTTTTCGGGCCCAATGGCAAGCGCGAGAACAATGGCGTGGAGCTGAGCGTGTTCGGCGAACCGCTCAAAGGTTTCCGTTTACTTGGCGGCGTGATGTACATCGACAGCGAGCTGACCCATACCACCAACGGCACGTTCGACGGCAATCGTGCGCCGGCGACGCCGAAATACAACGTCAATCTCGGCGCCGAGTGGGACGTGCCGACGGTGCAGGGGCTGACGTTGACAGGGCGGGGCATTTATTCCAGTTCGCAGTATCTGGATCAGTCGAACGACAAGGAAATCGACTCTTGGGAGCGCTTCGACGTAGGTACGCGGTACGCCTTCAAAGTCGATGAGAAAACCATCACCCTGCGCGCCAACGTCGAGAACGTGCTGGATAAACGCTACTGGAGTTCGGCAGGCGCTTCGGATGACAGTGAACCGGGGCTGACGTTGTCGACACCGAGAACTTATCTGCTTTCAGCGACGGTGGATTTCTGATTCCACTCGGAAAATCAAAAGCGTGCTCAGCGAGCTGACCTCCGAATCAGAGACGGTAAGTGGGGTTACAAGCATGAAAACATATACTACTTCGAAGACGATGGCGTCGCTTGCGAGTTGTAAAGAATTCCCACCGCTGTCAAGCTTGCAAATTCGTCGTTCGTCTTCGATATGCGCTTAACTACACTAAATGGTCGTTTAGTTGAGCTATAAAAAACCACCATAAAATCAAGGGAGCGGGCGATGATTCAAGGTAAAGCAAGCGCACAAGACGTGATCAATGCGCTGAATCTCGAACCGCATCTCGAAGGCGGCTATTTTCGTAGAACCTATCAGTCAAACCATCGCGACTGGCTCGAAACCGCTGCAGGACCGCGTTACCTGATGACTTCGATCTACTATCTGCTGACCGAGCAATCACCGGTTGGTCAGTTTCATTTCAATGAGTCTGACATCCTGCATTATTTCCACTTGGGCGACGCACTCGAATACAGCCTGATCCATGCGGACGGTTCATTGCAGACAATCATCATGGGCAACGATGTTCTCGCAGGACAGTGTTTGCAATTGCACGTACCGGGTGGCATCTGGAAAGCATCACGATTGCTGGACGGGACAAACGGATTTGGATTGATCAGTGAAGCGGTTTCGCCAGGATTTGATTTTGCCGACATGGAGATGGGGAATCGCCAGAAGCTCACGACAGCGTTTCCACAGCATCGAGCGTTGATTGAAAAGCTGACGCGGGATGAGGATTGAGCGATGCAGATTCAGAGGATTATCAGGCTGGAGGGAAAGCCGGTTTGGAGCATTGCAGGAGAATGAAATCTTGCGGGCAACGTGGTTAATCTCGAAACATCTTGTTACGTGTAATGTATATTATGTTAAATCATGTCAATTGATCCATACAGCTTCGTTCTACCGCTGGGCTACTCATTCAACCTTGATGGTTCAATGATGTATCAAGCGTTCGCCATCATGTTCATTGCCCAAGCCTACAACGTCGACGACGTTCAACCCAAGCACCTCATAGACCCGAGAAACCACCAGCATCGTCGCCTCCTCAACCGTTCCTTCATTACGGCACAACATCCAACCGTGATCCTTGACCGCTTGCTCGAACATTTCCGTACACGCCACATGCTCTGCGTGCTTCTGGATCACAGTGCCGCCCAGTCCTCGTGATCGGTTGGCAGCTCTGGCCCATGAAATATCCGGATCGGTGACGACGCCGACATGCAGATCTGGCACCCGCACATCTCGCTCCATATTCAATTGAAGAATCTCGGCAAACGGGATGGTCTGGCGAAACGCGGCATCCGAGGGATACCAGCGATCGATCAGGATGATGCTGTCCAGCGGCTGCTTCGTCAGAACGTTCTGGGAGATCCAGCGACGGCTATCCGCAAGGCGCTGACACACAGCCCACTCCAGATCCCGGCAAGGATTTCTCGCCAGAGTGTTGACCAAGGCCATGGTTTCCCCCCTGAACGGATCGCTTTTTCTCTCGCAAAGCCGGATGACTTTCTGGTTGCCCGCCCTCAGTACTTGCGTAACGGCCTCCAACAGTGTGGTTTTGCCGGTGCCTTTGGGCCCATCCAGAGAAACGAACAGCGGACGATTCATTGTTCACGCAACAATCAAGACATTGATGCCCACTCTAACCTCATTTCCGCCATTCCATCAGCGCATCCCTGCCCCTTGCTGATACTCCCGCGGCGTACAGCCAAACTCCCGGCGAAACACCGTGTGCAGATACTGCGCAGATTTAAACCCGCAACTGCGCGCAACGTCGGCGATCACCGAGTCAGTATTTTTCAATCCGCTGGTGGCCGCTGCCAGTTTGAAACGCAGGATCTCGTCATGCACGCTGCAGCCTCGCTCGGCGCGGAAATGCGCTTCGAGTGATGAACGCGACACACCGACATACGCCGCCACCTGCGCCGTTTTGATGCCCTGGCAAGCGTATTGACGGATGAACAGCAGCGCTTGCATGACGTAGGGATTGCCCAAAGGCTGGTGCAAGCTCGACACCTGCACGTTGACTGCATCGGGAGGAATCAGGATTTGTGTACCGGTGGACGGCATGCCATGGAGCATCTGATGGAGTAATTGCGCGGCGGTACGGCCCATGGTTTCTGTGCCCTGAATGACCGAGCTCAGCGGCACGCGGGTCAGGCTGCGGGTCAGCGGGTCGTTGTCGATGCCGATCAAGGCCACTTGCTCCGGTACGGCGATGCCGGCAGTCAGACAGGCTTGCAGCAACTGGCGCGCACGGGCGTCGCTGACGGCGATGATGCCGATGGGTTTGGGCAGGCTTTGCAGCCAGGCGATCAGTTGTTCGACGGCGCTGTCCCACAGCGGTGCGCTGGTGCCCATGCCGCGATAGATTTCGCCGTGCAGACCATCGCGCTTCATCAATTTGCGAAAGGCTTTTTCGCGCTCTTGCGCCCAGCGATTGGCCTGCGCTTCAGGCAGGCTGAAGCAGGCGAAACGCTGCAGTCCCGCTTCGATCAAATGCGTGTAGGCCAACGTTATCAGTGCGTTGTTATCGGTGGCGACGTAGGGAATCGCTTTCGGATAGGCGCGCTTATCCTCGTACGAGCCCCCTACTGCCACCACCGGCAACTGAATGTCGGCCAACGCCTCGCCAATCAGCGGATCGTCGAAGTCGGCGATGATCCCGTCGCCCTGCCAGCGCTCGATGCCTTTCAAACGACAGAGAAAATCCTCTTCCAGAAACAGGTCCCAGGAAGCGCGGGTGCTGCTCAGGTAGTTGCCGATGCCGCTGATGATGCCACGGTCGTAGATCTTGCTGCCGTTGAACAACAGAGCGATGCGGTGAACAGGCGGTACGGTTTTCATTGTTTTTATGCTTGTCCCGAGCCCCTTGTCACAGAGGCGATTGACACAGACTAGGCGCCTGATCGAAGAAGCTCAATACGCAAAATCGCACTCCGTGTTGATGTTTTTCATAATCAGCAGGGTCGGGGCCGTTGCTAGTATCGAGACACCGCCAAGAACAACAAGGACAAGGTCCATGCAGTATTTCCCCGATGTCGAGCCGATCCGCTACGAAGGTCCAGATAGCGATTCCCCCCTCTCCTTTCGTCACTACGACGCCGACAAACTCATCCTCGGCAAACCCATGCGTGAACACCTGCGCATGGCCGCCTGTTACTGGCACACGTTCGTCTGGCCGGGTTCCGATGTGTTCGGTGCGGGGACGTTCAAGCGCCCTTGGCAACACGTCGGCGATCCCATGGAATTGGCGATCGGCAAAGCAGCCGCGGCCTTCGAATTCTTCTCCAAACTGGGTATCGACTATTACTGCTTCCATGACACGGACGTCGCCCCGGAAGGCCAGTCACTGAAGGAGTACCGCAACCACTTCGCGCAAATGGTCGATCACCTCGAGCGACATCAGGAACAAAGCGGGATCAAGCTGTTGTGGGGCACCGCCAATTGCTTCAGCAACCCGCGTTTCGCTGCCGGCGCCGCGAGCAACCCCGATCCGGAAGTGTTCGCCTGCGCCGCTGCCCAAGTGTTCAGCGCCATGAACGCGACCCATCGCCTGAAAGGCGCCAACTACGTGTTGTGGGGCGGCCGCGAAGGCTACGAAACCCTGCTCAATACGGACTTGAAACGTGAACGCGAACAGCTGGGCCGCTTTATGCGCATGGTGGTCGAGCACAAGCACAAGATCGGTTTCACCGGCGACCTGCTGATCGAACCCAAGCCGCAGGAGCCGACCAAGCACCAATACGATTACGACAGCGCCACCGTGTTCGGCTTTCTTCAGCAGTTCGGGCTGGAACACGAAATCAAGGTCAACATCGAAGCCAACCACGCGACCCTGGCCGGGCATAGCTTTCATCACGAAATTGCGACGGCCGTTTCCCTGGGGATTTTCGGCAGCATCGACGCCAACCGTGGCGATCCGCAAAACGGCTGGGACACCGACCAATTCCCCAACAGCGTCGAAGAAATGACCCTGGCCACCTATGAAATTCTCAAGGCCGGCGGCTTCAAGAATGGCGGTTTCAACTTCGACTCCAAGGTTCGCCGCCAGAGCCTCGATCAGATCGATCTGTTCCATGGCCACGTCGGCGCCATGGACGTTCTCGCCCTGTCGCTAGAACGCGCAGCGGCCATGGTGCAGAACGACGAACTGCAACGGCTCAAGGACCAACGCTACGCCGGTTGGCAGCAGCCGTTCGGGCAGGCGGTGTTGACGGGGGACTTCAACCTTGAATCGTTGGCCGAGCACGCCTTCACCAACGAGTTGAACCCGCAAGCCGTCAGCGGCCGCCAGGAAATGCTCGAGAACATCGTCAACCGCTACCTCTATCGCTGATCGCTACGAGAATCTGCCGGCGCTTCGACGCTGTGACAATTGCACGACAATTCTGTGCCTGCCGCGTCTGCGGATTCTCTACAGTTTTACCAGCCCGATACTCATCGTCAGGCCGTGTCTTTCCAACAACAATAAAAGGACGCCCCACATGAAGAACGTAAAACGCACGTTATTGGCCACTGCTCTGGCCTTGCTGTCGCTGCCGGTGCTGGCTGACGCAGCCCACCCGAAAATCGGTTTCTCCATTGATGATCTGCGCCTGGAGCGCTGGTCGCGTGACCGTGACTACTTCGTTGCGGCGGCCGAAAAAATGGACGCCAAGGTCTTCGTGCAATCGGCGGATGCCAACGAGCAGAAGCAGATCTCCCAGATCGAAAACCTGATTTCCCGGGGTGTCGATGTCATCGTCATCGTACCGTTCAACGCCACGGTGCTGACCAACGCGGTGGCCGAAGCGAAGAAGGCCGGAATCAAAGTCGTGTCCTATGATCGCCTGATCCTCAACGCCGATGTCGACGCCTATATTTCCTTCGATAACGAAAAAGTTGGTGAGATGCAGGCCAGCGGCGTCCTGAAAGCGGCGCCCAAGGGCAATTACTTTTTGCTCGGTGGTGCGCCCACCGATAACAACGCCAAGATCCTGCGTGAAGGCCAGATGAAAGTGCTGCAACCGGCCATCGACAAGGGTGATATCAAGATCGTCGGCCAGCAGTGGGTGAAGGAATGGAATCCGACCGAAGCCCTGAGCATTGTTGAAAACGCCCTGACCCGCAACGACAACAAAATCGACGGCATCGTCGCTTCCAACGACGCCACGGCGGGCGGCGCCATTCAGGCACTGGCGGCGCAGCAACTGGCCGGCAAGGTGCCGATTTCCGGGCAGGACGCTGACCTTGCTGCTGTTAAACGTGTGATCGCCGGCACGCAAACCATGACCGTTTACAAGCCGCTGAAACTCATCGCCAGCGAAGCCGCCAAGCTCTCGGTACAACTGGCGCGCAACGAAAAACCCGCCTTCAGCTCGCAGTACGACAACGGCAGCAAAAAAGTCGACACCATCCTGCTCACGCCCACCCCGCTGACCAAGGACAACATCGACCTGCTCGAACAGGACGGCTTCTACACCAAGGCGCAAATCGCCGGGAAGTGACCCCATCACAAATCTCCGGTGATGCGAAAACCCTTGCGGGAGCGAGCTTGCTCGCGAAGACGGCAGCACATTCAGTATCGATGCCAGCTGAACCACCGCTTTCGCGAGCAGGCTCGCTCCCACAGGTTTCGTGGTGTGTGAGTCTTTGATATACGAGCCCTCTCCATGTCCGACTATCTGCTGCAAATGAACGGCATCGTCAAAACCTTCGGCGGTGTCAAAGCGCTGAACGGCATCGACATCAAGGTCAGGCCCGGTGAATGCGTTGGCCTGTGCGGCGAGAATGGCGCCGGCAAGTCGACGCTGATGAAGATCCTTTCGGCGGTCTATCCCCACGGCAGCTGGGACGGTGAAATCCTCTGGGACGGGCAACCGCTCAGGGCGCAATCGATCAGTGAAACGGAAGCTGCCGGCATCGTCATCATTCACCAGGAACTGACGCTGGTGCCCGACCTGTCGGTGGCCGAAAACATTTTCATGGGCCACGAGCTGACACTGCCCGGCGGACGCATGAATTACCCGGCGATGATTCACCGCGCCGAAGCCCTGATGCGCGAACTGAAAGTCCCCGACATGAACGTATCGCTGCCGGTTTCGCAGTACGGCGGCGGCTACCAGCAATTGGTGGAAATCGCCAAGGCCCTGAACAAGAAGGCCCGCCTGCTGATCCTCGACGAGCCATCATCGGCGTTGAGCCGTTCGGAAATCGAGGTGTTGCTGGACATCATCCGCGACCTCAAAGCCAAAGGCGTGGCCTGCGTCTACATCTCGCACAAGCTCGATGAAGTGGCCGCCGTGTGCGACACCATTTCGGTGATCCGCGACGGCAAACACATCGCTACCACCGCCATGGCCGACATGGACATTGCGCAGATCATCACCCAGATGGTCGGGCGGGAAATGAGCAACCTCTACCCCTCCGAGCCGCACGATATTGGCGAGGTGATTTTCGAAGCCCGCCATATCACCTGCTACGACGTCGACAACCCCAAGCGCAAACGGGTCGACGATGTTTCCTTTGCCCTCAAGCGCGGCGAGATCCTTGGTATCGCCGGGCTGGTCGGCGCAGGTCGCACCGAACTGGTGACTGCGCTGTTCGGCGCCTACCCCGGTCGCCACGAGGGCGAAGTCTGGCTGGACGGGCAACCCATCGACACCCGCACGCCGCTCAAATCAATCCGCGCCGGCCTGTGCCTGGTGCCGGAAGACCGCAAACGCCAAGGCATCATTCCAGACCTGGGCGTCGGCCAGAACATCACCCTGGCCGTGCTGGACAACTACTCGAAACTGACCCGCATCGATGCCGAAGCCGAACTGGGCTGCATTGATCGGGAAATCTCGCGCCTGCACCTCAAGACCGCCAGCCCGTTTCTGCCGATCACCAGCCTCTCGGGGGGCAATCAGCAAAAAGCCGTGCTGGCGAAGATGCTGCTGGCCAAACCCCGGGTACTGATTCTCGATGAGCCGACCCGAGGTGTGGACGTCGGCGCTAAATACGAAATCTACAAGTTGATGGGCGCACTGGCCGCTGCCGGCGTGTCGATCATCATGGTCTCGTCGGAGCTGGCCGAAGTGCTTGGCGTGTCCGACCGCG
Source organism: Pseudomonas neuropathica (assembly GCF_015461835.1). Lineage (GTDB taxonomy): Bacteria > Pseudomonadota > Gammaproteobacteria > Pseudomonadales > Pseudomonadaceae > Aquipseudomonas > Aquipseudomonas neuropathica. Next base: position 161,120 of record NZ_JACOPX010000010.1, read on the forward strand.
TGCTGGTGATCGGCGAGGGTCAGTTGCGTGGTGACTTCATCAACCATGAACTCACCCAGGAACAGGTGCTTGCCGCCGCCCTCAGCCAGCCTGGCAGCCATAACAATAATGATCGGAAATCCGCGTAAATGAATCAGGTCAAACAACTGTTCACCCGCTACAAAATGCTCGCGCTGGTGTTTGCCGTGGTGCTGATCTGGCTGTTCTTCAGCTGGCAGACCGAGGGCGGATTCCTGACCCCGCGCAACCTCTCCAATCTGCTGCGGCAGATGTCGATCACCGGCATTCTCGCCTGCGGCATGGTGCTGGTGATCATCAGCGGCGAGATCGATTTGTCGGTCGGCTCGTTGCTGGGCCTGCTCGGTGGCCTCGCGGCGATTCTCGATGTGGTTTACCACATTCCGCTGTTGGCGAACCTGAGTCTGGTCGCCCTGTGTGGCCTGATGATTGGCCTCGCCAACGGTTACATGGCGGCTTATCTGCGCATCCCCTCGTTCATCGTCGGTCTGGGTGGCATGCTGGCTTTTCGCGGGATTCTGCTGGGAATTACCGGCGGCACGACGATCGCACCGGTATCGCCGGAACTCGTCTACATTGGCCAGGGTTACCTGCCCCACGCGATCGGCACCGGCCTGGGCATTCTGTTGTTCGCGCTGACGGTGTTCCTGACCTGGAAACAACGACGCAATCGCGCCCTTCACGGTCTGGCGGCGCATTCGTTGGTGCGTGATGTCGTCCGCGTGTTGGTGATCGGCGCGGTGCTCGCCGGTTTCGTGCAGACGCTGAACAGCTATGACGGCATTCCCGTGCCGGTCCTGCTGTTGCTGATTCTGCTGGGCGTGTTCAGCTACGTGACCAGTCAGACCGTGTTCGGTCGCCGCGTCTATGCCGTGGGCAGCAATATGGAAGCGACGCGCCTGTCCGGGATCAATGTGCAGGCGGTGAAGCTATGGATTTTCGGGATCATGGGCGTGATGTGCGCCCTCGCCGGCGTGGTCAACACTGCGCGCCTCGCCGCCGGTTCGCCCTCGGCCGGGAGCATGGGTGAACTCGACGCCATCGCCGCCTGCTTTATCGGCGGTACTTCCATGCGCGGCGGCTCAGGCACGGTGTACGGCGCCCTCCTCGGCGCCCTGGTCATCACCAGCCTGGACAACGGCATGTCGATGCTCGACGTCGACAGCTATTGGCAGATGATCGTCAAGGGCAGCATCCTGGTGTTGGCGGTTTGGGTGGATGTGAGTACGCGGACCGGGCGCCGTTGAGCCGCAGGGATCACGCGGCGGGCGTGGTTGCGGCCACCGGGCTGAGAATTTCCATGAGGAAATCGATAAACACATTGATCCGGCTGGACCCACGGTGATTGGGTAAATACAACGCGTTGATGCACGTGCTGGCGCTGCCGGGATTGACCTCGTACTGCTCAAGCAAGCGGGTCAGCCGGCCGGCTGCGACGTCGTCGCGCACCAGCCAGTCAGCCAACAGCGTCACCCCGCCGCCGCCGATGGCGGCTTCGCGCAGGATGTCGGCATTATTGCTTTGCAGGCGCCCGTGGACGTTGAGCTGGATGGGCGCGTCTTCATTCTGAAAAGTCCAGTGCTGGTGGGTGGCGCCGTAATCGAAACGCAGGCATTGATGCTCCAGCAAATCCCGTGGGTGACAGAGCACCGCACTCCGCGCCAGATACGCCGGACTGGCCACCACCCAGCGTTCGAAATGCCCCACGCGTTTGCTGACGATGTCTTCACTGACCACCGACGACCCCAGTCGCACCGAAACATCGATCTGCTCGCTGAGCAGGTCGCTGACCTGATCGCTCAGCGACAGACTGATCTCCAGACCCGGATGCCGCTCAAGCAAGCGGCTCAGGTGTGGCGCAATCAGGCGCCGGCCGAACTCCACCGGCACGCTGATACGCAGACGGCCCTGCGCTTCGGCGCCACGATCGGCAACGACGGCATCGGCTTCGTCAATCGCGTCGAGAATCGCCACGGCTTTTTCGAAATAGGTCTGGCCGGCAACGGTCACGCTGGTATTGCGCGTGGTGCGATTGAGCAGGCTCGCGCCCAGTTCGTGTTCCAGCCCCGCGACTTGCCGGGTCACTGACGACGTTGATATCCCGAGTTTGCGCGCTGCCGAGGAATAGCCCCCGCAGCGCACGGTTTCCACAAACATCTTCAGTGCCAGCAACTTGTCCATAAGCGGAGTCCGGTCGAAAGGGAACGCGGATGATTGTGCATCACTGTTCCCCCCTCGTCTTGTACCGCCGTGCTTGCCCGCACTCGCCGGTTGTTCAGACATCGGCCTGGCGGCTCAGAAACAAGCCGAGCGCCAGCGCTGGCAGCAGCGCCACCGCGACGGCGGACAAGTTCCAGCCGAAATGCTCGTACAACGGGCTCGCAACCAGCGACCCCAGCGCGCCGCCGACGAAAATACTGGTCATGTACACGGCGTTCAGGCGCGCACGGCTGTGCGGATCGAGGGCGTATACCTCACGCTGGCCGAGCACCATGTTCAATTGCACGGCGAAATCCAGCAGCACCGCACACACCACCAGCCAGAAATAACTGCTGCCCGGGAGCGCGGCGATCAGCAGGGAAACCGGCGCCAGCAGCAATGCGACCAGCGTGCCGCGACGACCATGCCCGGCATCGGCCAGACGTCCGGCAATCGGCGCGGCAATGGCACCCACCGCACCGACCAACGCGAAGATCGCGACTTGTGCCTGAGTGAAGCCGTGGTGACGCATCAGTTCAATCGGCGCGAGGGTCCAGAACAGGCTGAAACTGGCAAACAGCAGCCCTTGATACAGCGAACGCTGACGCAACAGCGGATAGCGCCGAGCCAAAGCAAACACCGAACCGATCAACGCAGCATACGAAGCTTTATGCGTCGGCAGCCGACGCGGCAGCGCCACCGCAGTGACCAGCGCGATAACCGCCATCAGGGCCGCCGCGCTGTAAAACACCCCGCGCCAGCCGAACACTTCAACCAACAGGCTCGACAGTGGCCGCGACAACAGAATCCCCAGCAGCAGACCGCTCATGATATTGCCGACGACGCGGCCACGACTGGCCTCGGGCGCCAGGTGCGCCGCCAACGGCACAAGGATCTGCACGGCCACCGAGGTCAGACCGATCAGCAAAGACAACAGCAGGAACATCGACGGTGAATGGGTCAGCCCGGCGCACAGCAATGTGACGCTCGCCGCCAGGGTGAAGCCGACCACTAGCCGGCGGTTTTCCATCAGGTCGGCCAGCGGCACCAGCAGCAACAGGCCCAGTGCGTAGCCAAATTGCGTCAACGAAACGATCAGGCTGGCATTGGCGCTGGACAGTCCGATCTGCGGTGCAATCAGTTCGACGATCGGCTGCGCGTAATAGAGATTGGCCACGACCGCGCCACAGCAAAATGCCAGGAACGCGACCATCAGGCCGGAAAGTCCAGCCGGCTGTTCGGCGTTGGTCGCAACGACCGGATTGCCCGTAAGCATGATGACACCTCATTGAGTTCAGGAAAGTGCTGCCAAGGCTACGGCCTTGTGACGACGCGCAGAATCCACGCGGCGAGCAACGCAGTGATGCGTCCGGTGCAACGGCGCAAGCGTTGCTTCTCGCGCAACGCGCTGTTGCGTGCGCGGGTGATTCTCCCGTGAGGACGGTTTCTCTACGCTTTCGCCACTGGCGTCGTAGTCCCCATCGGCACCCTTCCCCGGCTGTCACAAGGAGCGTTGTCATGACCCGTATCCCATCCGTTCTGCCATTGCCTGCCGCGTTTTTCTCCGTCTCATGAACCGCCACTTGCTGAAGTCCAGAACGCTATGGATCAGCGTGGCAGTCGTCGCCGTGCTCGGCCTGATCGGCGCTGTTTGGCTGATGTGGCGCCCGGCAATTGCGCCGATCGAGCGCCCGACGATGTTCGATACTGCGCAGTTGCAACGCGGCGCACGGGTGGTCGAGGCTGGCGATTGTGCGGTCTGCCATACCCGTCCCGGCGGTGAATATCTGGCCGGTGGGCTGCCGCTGGTAACGCCGTTCGGCACGCTGTACAGCACCAACATCACCCCGGACGCTGAGACCGGTATCGGCCAATGGTCACTGCCGGCCTTCGAGCGGGCGATGCGTCAAGGCATTGCTCGCGATGGTCATTTCCTCTATCCGGCGTTCCCCTACGTGCACTACCGGCGCATGAGCGCAACAGACATCGCCGACGCCTATGCCTACTTGATGAGCGGCCCCGCCGTGCACGCGCCGGCCGAGCGCAACCAGATGAATTTCCCGATGAATATTCGTCCGTTGGTGGCGTTCTGGAACCTGCTGTTCCTGCACGGTGAGCCGCTGACGCCTCTGGCGGGGCGTAGCGAGGCGTGGAATCGCGGGCGTTATCTGGTCGACGGCCCGGGCCATTGCGCCGGCTGCCATTCGCCGCTGAACCTGATCGGCGCGGAAAAATCCTCGGAATACCTACAGGGCGGCAGCGTTGACGGCTGGCACGCGCCGGCGCTGGTCGGTATGGGCCAACGCAGCAACCCGTGGAGTCGCGCGCAACTGGTCGGCTATCTGCGCGCTGAGATCGTTGATGGCCACGGCACACCCGCCGGGCCGATGCGTCCGGTCAGCTTGAGTCTGGCCCGCTTGCCCGCCAGTGAAGCCGAGGCGATTGCCGAGTATTTGCTCAGCCTGGAAAACCCGCACCCACTGACGCAACCGCCGCCAAAGACGCCTGCCAGTGAACCGGCAGACCACTCGACCGGCGCCCTGCTCTTCAGCAGCGCCTGCGCCGGTTGCCATGGCCCGGCGGCGCCGATGCGCACCATCGATGGTCGCCCGGGCCTGCAAAACACCTCGGCGCTACAAGCGGCCAGCTCGCGCAATTTCCTCAAAACCGTGCTTGAAGGCTTGCCCGCCACAGCCGGATCGCCCGGCCCGCTGATGCCTGCGTTCGCCGCCAGTCTGGACAACGCGCAACTCGGCGCACTGGCCGCGTATCTGCGTCAGCAAGCCAGCCCCGATCAGCCGTGGGCCGACCTCTCTTCCACTATTGAAGCGTTACGTCAGGAGACGAAATGAGCCAGATCACCCTCAACGTCAACGGAGCCGCGCAAACGCTTGAGCTGGAGCCGGACATGCCGCTGCTGTATGCGCTGCGCAATCATTTGAACCTCAACGGCGCCAAATATGGTTGCGGTCTCGGCCAATGCGGCGCCTGCACGGTGATCGTCGATGACCAACCGGTGTTCGCCTGCCTGACGCCCTGCGCCGGCCTCGAAGGCAAAAAAATCCGCACCGTGGAAAGCCTCGGCAGCGCGGAAGAGCCGGGCCCTCTGCAAGCGGCATTCATCGAAAAACAGGCGGCGCAATGCGGCTACTGCATTGCCGGCATGCTGATGCGCGCGCAGGCATTGCTTGAGCGTAATCGACACCCGGATGAGGCTTCCATTCGCGAGCACATGGCCGGCAACCTGTGCCGCTGCGGTACGCACTTGCGCATCATCGAGGCGATCAAGCAGGTGGCCGGGCACAACGGGAGCCTGACATGAGTGAGTCGAATGAATTGAACCCGAGTCGGCGCGCCTTCCTGCGTGGTGGTGCGTTGCTGATGGCGTTCACCCTGCTGCCGGTCGCGCGGCGTGTGTTGGCGGATACGGAAGTCGATACGCTCGGCACCGTGGTCCTCGCGCCCGATCTCCCCGGAAGCCTGCGCACCAACCCGTTTCTAGACGCCTGGATCCGCATCGGCGCCGACGGCATCACCGTCTACACCGGCAAGGTTGAATTGGGCACCGGGGTAAAAACTGCGCTGCTGCAAATCGCCGCCGAGCGTTTGCAAGTGCCGGCTACCGCCATCAACCTGCTCACCGCCGACACCGCGCTGACGCCCAACGAAGGCTACACCGCCGGCAGCCACAGTATTTTCGACAGCGGTACCGCGTTGTATAACGCCGCCGCGCAGGTGCGCGAAATGCTCGTCGATGCCGCCGCGCGCAGTTGGCAGGTTGATGCGGCGCTGCTGAGCACCCGCGACGGTGTGATCGAAGGCCCGGCCGCTCGACGGATGAGTTACGCCGACGCGGTCAAGCATGTCGATGTGCATCAATATGCCAAGGCTCAGTCGCCGGCGATGGCCGCCGCTGATTTCAAACTGATCGGCCATTCGTTGCCGCGCCTCGACATTCCGGCGAAGGTCAGCGGTGGTGCAGCCTTCGTCCAGGACATGCGCCTGCCGGGCATGCTGCATGCGCGGGTGATCCGCCCGCCCCGTCCGGGCTGCACGTTGCAAGCATTCGACACGGCGTCCATCGAAGCGCTGGCTGGCGTGGTCAAGGTGATCCGCGACGGCAACTATCTGGCGGTGGTCGCCGGTGATGAGTGGCAAGCGATCAAAGCCATGCGCCGTGCCAGCGAGGTGACGCAATGGAGCGGCGGCGAGGCGATTCCCGAGGCGACCGAGATTCATGGTCTGCTCAAACGTCTGCCCTCACGGCGCTATCCGATCAGCAACAGCGGCACGCCAAGCGGCGCGGCCGGCACGCGTTTTCAGGCGCGGGTCACCAAGCAATATCTGATGCACGGCTCGATCGGCCCGTCTTGCGCAGTGGCCTGGTTCAAGGACGGCACGCTTACCGTCTGGACCCACACCCAAGGTGTTTACCCGCTGCGCGCCGGGATTGCCGAAATGCTCGGTCTGCCGCCTGAGCGGGTGCGCTGTATTCATACTGAAGGCTCAGGGTGTTACGGGCATAACGGCGCCGATGATGCTGCCGCTGATGCAGCATTGATTGCCCTGCGCGTGCCCGGGACGCCGGTGCGCGTGCAGTGGATGCGCGAGCAGGAAAATCTTTGGGAGCCGTACAGCTCGGCGATGGTCACCGAAGTCGACGCCGGCCTCAGCCAGGGCCGCCTGCAAGACTGGGCCTACGAACTCTGGACCACGCCGCACAACGAACGCATCGTCAACGCCGGGCGTCTGTTGCCGGCACGCTTGCTCGCCCGGCCTTTTGCCTCGGCGCCATCTGTGCCAATCGCTCAGCCTGAGGGCGATGGTGATCGCAACGCGGTGCCGTTGTACGAGTTGAACTCGACGCGCATCAACATGACCTTCGTCACCGAAATGCCGTTTCGCACCTCGGCCATGCGTTCGCTGGGTGCGCACATCAACATCTTCGCCATCGAGGCGAGTATCGACGAACTGGCGATCCGGGCTGGCATCGACGCGGTCGCCTTGCGTCTGGCCCATCTCAGCGACCCGCGTGCTCGCGCGGTGGTGGAACGTGTGCGTGACGAGATCAGCTGGCCGCAAAAAACCAGCGAGCCCGGCGCCGGTATCGGATTCGCCTTTGCCCGCTACAAAAACATCATGGGTTACTGCGCCATCGCGGTGAAACTTCGAGTGCATCCGCAGACCGGCGAGATTCGCATCGATCACGTGGTGACGGCGGTGGACGTCGGCCAGATCGTCAGCCCCGATGGCCTGCGCAATCAGGTCGAGGGCGGCATCGTCCAGTCCGCGAGCTGGACCCTGTACGAAAAAGTCGCCTACGACGCGGGCGGCATTCGCAGCTACGACTGGAGCGGTTATCCGATTCTGCGTTTCACGCAACTGCCGAAAAAAGTCGATGTGCATTTGCTCGACCAGCCGGGAGAACCCTTCCTTGGCGCCGCTGAAATCGTTCAGGGGCCGATGGCCGCCGCCCTTGGCAACGCCGTCGCCAACGCCACTGGCCGGCGCTGGCTGAACCTGCCGCTGACGCGCTCAAACCAATCCGCCTGAGCCACGCCCGTGTTCATCGCAGATGAGCACGGGCGCCGTTGCGTTGCGCGCAAAACAGCGTAGCGCCGGTCACCGATTATCACCCTCACGACACCCGGTTAAGTTAGCGGCACTGGTTCGCGGCCCCGCTGCCGCGCTTGAATTCCTTTTATTGAAATCTGGAGCTACCCATGACCCGTCGTCTGTTCCAACCCCTCGCACTCGGTCCTTACACCCTCGCCCATCGCGTGGCGATGGCGCCGTTGACGCGCTCACGCGCCGGCCAACCGGGCGATGTACCGACGCCGATGAACGCCGAGTACTACCGCCAACGGGCCAGTGCCGCACTGATCATCACCGAGGCCACGCAAATTTCCCGGCAGGCTCAGGGTTACGCCTGGACGCCGGGCATCTACAGCGCCGAGCAGGTCCGCGCGTGGCGTGACGTCAGCGCAGCGGTGCATGAGGCCGGCGGGTTGATCTTCATGCAACTGTGGCACGTCGGTCGGGTGTCCCACCCCAGCTTTCAACCCGATGCTGGCCTGCCGGTTGCGCCCAGCGCGCTGCCGGTGCCTGGCAAGACGTTTATCGTCGACGAAAACGGTAACGGCGTCTGGGGTGATGTGCCGGTGCCACGCGCGCTGGAAACCGCGGAAATCGCCGGCATCGTCGAGGACTACCGCGTGGCCGCGCGCAACGCATTGCAGGCGGGCATGGACGGTGTAGAGATTCATGCCGGCAACGGTTACCTGCTCGACCAGTTTCTTAACAGCAACAGCAACCAGCGTGACGATGCCTATGGCGGCAGCGTGGAGAACCGCGCGCGGTTTCTGCTGGAAGTGGTCGCGGCCGTGGCTGAAGAAGTCGGTGCCGAAAGGGTCGGCGTACGCCTGACGCCGATGGGGCGCTTCATGGGCATGGGCGATGACACCCCGGAGACCACCTTCGGCCACTTGGTCGAGGCGCTCAACCAATGGAATCTGGCCTACCTGCACCTGGTCGAGCCAGCGATGGTCGGCACAGTCAAAGATGAAAATTTCGACCCGCGCTGGGACGCGATCATTGCCCAGTTGCGCAAGACCTGGAACGGCGTGCTGATTCTGGCGGGAGGCTACGATGCGCAATCTGCCGAACAGGCGCTGATTGCCGATCGTGCCGACATCATCGCGTTTGGCCGTCCGTTCCTGGCCAACCCGGACTTGCCGCGTCGGCTGCACGATGGCCTGACACTCAACGTGCCAGACCCAGGCAGCTTTTTCGGCGGGGATCAGCGTGGCTACATCGATTATCCATTTCATGCCTGAGCAGAAGCAGACCACCCACCTCTCATGAATGTGTAAATCCCTGGAAGCAGGGGCCGATGCGCCCCTGTTCTACCCAGTCATACGATCTCCTCGCTTAATCAAGTACAAAAAAATCCACCTTAACGCCGAACATATGCGCAGCTGTGCGCTTTCAGGTCTATTGCCCGACGTCGCCGAATGCGATAAAACGAGTTGGTTGTACGACAACCTATAAAAACCAAGTCGTTCGAACGGCTAACATTCCTGAGATCTGCCATGCCTCGCCCTACCGCTGCGCAAATCGTACCGCCGCCCTTCCCCCGCTATCTGGCGGTGATCATTCTGTTGTGCATGGGCTGTGCGTTTGCCGGCAATCATGTGGCGGCGCGAGTCGCATTTGATGATGGTGCGGGTGTGTTGCTGGCGATTTTGATGCGTTCCGGCGGGACCTTGCTGGTGCTCGCCATGCTGGTGCTGTGGCAAAGACAAAGCCCGCGCTTGCCGGCGGGCGCATGGCGCTGGCAACTGCTGCTGGGGTTGCTGATCACTGCGCAGAGTCTGTGCCTGTATTCCGCTGTCGCACGGGTGCCGGTGGCGCTGGCCCTGTTGGTGGCAAACGTATTCCCTATTCTGCTGGCATTGCTCACCTGGGCACTGGGTGGCCCGCGACCGAGCGCACGCACCGCGACGTTGATGGGTTTGATTCTGTTGGGTCTGGTGTTTGTGCTGGATGTCCCCGGGCGCCTCTCGACCACGACAGACGTCAGTGCGCAATGGCTGACGGGCGTCGCGCTCGCGTTCTGCGCCGCCAGCGTGTTCGCCTGCGCGCTGTGGATCACCGACCACAAGCTGTCTCAGGTACGTGGCTCGGTGCGCAGTCTGCTGACCATTTTCATCGTGTTCAGCAGTGTCAACCTGGCAGGGCTGACGGGCGCCCTCCCAGGCGGACTGAACCTGCCCGCGACCTCGACCGGATGGCTGGCCCTCGCCACTTTGGTGGTGCTCTACGGCACAGGTTTTATCGTCCTGTTCATTTCCGTGCCTCGCCTCGACATGCCGCGCAATGCGCCGGTCATGAACATCGAACCATTGGCAACGCTGCTGATGGGCTGGATTGTGCTGGACCAGATGCTCAGTAGAGGACAGATTCTCGGCGGGGTGATTGTGGTCACGGGCATCGTCTTGCTGACTTATCGTAAATCAGTGGTCAAGGCTGAGGTTAAAGTCAGTGCGTGAGGGGTTCTCGCCAGCGGTTCTGCACGGTCGAGTTGTGCTTCCACTGGCTTTTGCTGACGTGGCAACCAACGAATTCAGCTCATGGAATGGGTAAATCGCCCCGCCACTGAATCCAGTGTCGGGGCGATGCGATTGCTACCTTCAAAGCACTATCAGGAAGCATCAATCCAGATGGTTTTGATTTCAGTGTATTGGTCGTGCGCCCAGACTGACTTGTCGCGCCCGCCGAACCCCGACTCCTTGTAGCCGCCAAATGGCGTAGAGGCGTCGCCCTCACCGAAGCAGTTCACCGTGACAATCCCGGCGCGAATCCCACGCGAGAGTTTCAGGGCATGGCGCAGGTTGCCGGTGTAAGCCGATGCTGCCAGGCCGTAGGCTGTGTCGTTGGCCAGCTCAATGGCCTCGTCAACGGTCTGGAACGTGGTGACGCTCAGTACCGGGCCGAAGATCTCTTCCTGGAACAGACGGCTATCGCGACTCACGCCGTCAACGATAGTGGGTTCAACGAAAATATCTTGGCGGGTTTTGCCGCCCACCAGCACGCGCAGGTTTTCGTCGCGGGCCACATCAAGGTAAGAGCGCACCTTGTCGAAATGCGCCTTGCTGATCATCGAGCCGAGGCGGTTCTCAGGATCCAGTGGATCGCCCATTTTCCAGTCACTCAGATGAACCTGCACACGCTGCAACAGTTCATCCTTGACGTCGGCGTGGACGATCAGCCGCGATGAGGCCGAGCAGTTTTCCCCCATGTTCCAGAACGCGCCGTTGACCACATGCTGAGCGACGAGGTCGATGTCTTCGACATCATTCATCACCACCGCAGGGTTCTTGCCGCCGCATTCCAGCACGATGCGTTTCAGGTTCGATTCGCTGGAATACTTGAGGAACAGCCGCCCGGTATCGGTTGAACCGGTGAAGCTGACCATGGCCACATCCGGGTGACGCCCCAGCGGCTCGCCCGCCTCCTTCCCTCCCCCGGGCACGACGTTGAAGACACCGGCGGGAATCCCCGCCTGGTACGCCAGTTCGGCGACGCGCAACGTGCTCAACGTAGTTTCCTTGGCCGGTTTGACCACGATCGAACAGCCTGCGGCCAGCGACGGGCCGATTTTCCAGGCGAGCATCAGCAGCGGGAAGTTCCACGGCAACACCAGGCCGACAACGCCGATCGGTTCGCGCACCACCATGGTCACCGCGCCCGAGCCGACCGGGGCAGTGGCGTCGTAAATCTTGTCGATCAGCTCGGCATGCCAACGCAACGTGTGAATCGTTTCCGGCACGTCGATGTTCTGGCATTCACGAATCGGCTTGCCACTGTCCAGGCTTTCCAGCACTGCCAGTTCATGGGCGTTGTCTTCCAGCAACTGGGCAAAGCGCTGCAATATCGATTTGCGTGCGGACGGCGCCAGTGAATGCCAGCGTGTGTCGTCAAAGGCTTCCTTGGCCGCCGCTACCGCTGCATCGACGTCATCGGCGTTGCACGCGGCAATCTCGGTCAATACCTGTTCGGTGGCTGGGTTGGTCGTGGTGAATGTCTTGCCCGATCTGGCGGCGCAGAACTGCCCATTGATGAACGCTTGATTGCGAAACTCGAGTTTCGCAGCCAGTTCACGGTATTGCTCTTTACTCAGCAGGTCTGCCATTTCAAGCCTCCTCGACGATACGCGCGACGTTTTTCTGCAGGGTTTTGATCACGCCTTCCAACGCTTGCTTCTCCGAAGGCTCCAGCGGTTGCAGTGGCGCCCGCACACCGCCGGCACGCAGGCCACTGAGTTCGCTGCCATGTTTGATCGACTGCACGAACTTGCCGCTCTCGAGGAAATCCATCAACGGCAGCATCGCCGACATGATCCGCCGGCCTTTATCGAAGTTCTTTTCGAGCACGCAGGCTTCGTAAAGCGCGATGTGTTCACGCGGGATGAAGTTCGAGCCGGCGCAAACCCAGCTGCGCGCGCCCCAGGCAAAAAACTCCAGCGCCTGATCATCCCAGCCACAGGACAGCTGGATCGACGGATGGGCATGAGCCAGACGGTGCAGACGACTCATCTCGCCCGAACTTTCCTTGATGGCGGCGATGTTCTTGCAGCCAGCAATCGCTTCGAAAAACTCGTCGCCCATCGCCACGCCCATCCGCGACGGATAGTTGTACAACATGATCGGCAGCCCGGCGGCCTTGTCCACGGCGAGCACGTGGGCGGCAATTTCCTTTTGCGTCGGCAAGGCATACGGTGGCGAACCGACCAGGATGGCGTCCGCTTCGAGTGACTTGGCTTTCTCGGCGAAGTACACCGAGTCTTCAGTACGAATGCCGCCGGTGCCGATGACCAGCGGCAAGCGTCCGCGGATCACCTCTTTGGCTCGCTCGGCTACGGCCACGCGCTCCTCGGCGGTGTGCGCGTAATACTCGCCGGTGGAGCCGCCAATAACGATGCCGTGAACCTTGGACTCGATCAGGTATTCGAGCACGTCGGAGAACGCCGAATAGTCGATTTGGCCATCAGCGGACAACGGGGTAATGGCAGGGGTAAAGATTCCGTCAAAGTTCATAGCGTTTTCTCCAGTGGTTCAATGTTCAATCCGTGCGCCCGACGACATGTCGGGCAAACTGTGGTTATTGGCGGCGCAAGCCGTCAGGACGGCAGCAGAGCGACGAGGCTTCAGCGACCGGTCAACGTAGGTTCAACTTTCTCTCCCGGCGCGGTACTGCCCCCACTTGAGGTTCATGTTCACCCCAAGCGAAAGGAACGGTTCTGGCGGGTTGCTGTTGGGACCTGGCGCCTGCAACAGGAAATCAATCAGTGGGTCACGCTGCCCCGCCAGCCAGTCAGCGAGCAACTTGCCGGTGACGGTTCCCCGCGTGACGCCCAGACCGTTGCATCCCAGCGCGCCATAAACGTTGGGCGCCAGTTCGCCGAAAAAGCCGTTGTGGTTGCGCGACATGGCCAAGGCGCCACCCCAGGTGTATTCGAACGTCACGTCCGGCAACATCGGAAAACGCTGATCGAATGAAGCCTTGTGCCGACGCACGAAACGCTCGTTGTATTTACTGTTGCTGCGGCCATCGGGGTTGAAGGTGAAACTGTTGCGGATCAGCAGGCGGTTATCCGGGGTGCGGCGCACCGTGGTGCCGAAGGGATCGGCTGGAATGGCGCCCCAGAACGGTTTGCCGCCCAGCCGTGCCTGTTCTTCTTCGGTCAGCGGCCGCGTAATGCTGGCGTAGGTGTAGATCGGCAACATGCGCCCTTGCAGGAAACCGAAACGCATGCCGAACGAGTTGTTCGCCAGAATCAGCTTGTCGGCAGTGATGCTGCCGTGGGCGTGTTTGAGGACCGTCTTGGCGCCGTATTCCACTTCTAGAATCGGGGTGCGCTCATACAGCGTGACGTTCGATGGCAGATGGTCGGCGAGGCCTTTCACCAGCCCGGACGGTTGCAGTAGCACCGCCCCCGGGGTGAACAAAGCCTGGCGGTAAAACCGCGTGCCCAAGTGTTCGGGCAACTCATCGGCATCAATCATTTGAAAAGGCTGATCGAGTTTTTCCAGGCCCCGGCGATAGGCATCGAGGACGGCGATACCACGGTTCTCTACCGCCGCCTGATATTTGCCGCAGGCTTTCATCTGGCAGTCGATACGGTATTGTTCGACCAGCTCGCGAAGTAGCGATTGGCCGGCCAGATTGAGTTTCAAACTGGTGCGGGCCAGCGCGATGTCACCGATGTAATCCTCAGCGCCAATGTCGTGGGGAAGATCAATGGCAAAACCGGCATTGCGACCCGACGGCCCCAGTCCGACTTCCTGCGCTTCGATCAGCACCACTTCATCGTCGGGAAAATTCAACGCCAGTTGTCGCGCGCACGCCAGTCCCGTGAAGCCGGCACCGATGATCACCCAGCGGGCTGAACGGTGCCCACGGTGAGCCGGCTCGGGACTGCGTGGCTTGCTCAAATGAAACCAGCCACAACTATCATCATCGGCGGGTAATGAACTGACTTTCATAGTGTTAAACCGTTAATCGTTGAAGTTGCAAAACGCACGCGGCACAAAGCAAACGCACGCAGTAGCGTCGATCCGGAAACTTGCAAAACTGGCACTTGCGCAAACAGTGACGATTGACTGTTTGTTTTAAAAACCGGCCGCCACGGCATAACGGCCGCTGCTGGCATAGTCACTCGAGTAGTAATAATCCCTGAAGGTCATGGGCGGTAAGCCGAACAGATCCTTGAAGCGTTTATAGAAGTGCGGATAGCTGACAAACCCGGTGGCGAGTGCCACATCCGTCAACGAACGATCACTTTGCACAATCAATTGCCGAGCCCGGGTCAAACGCAGTTCCAGGTAGTAGCGATTCGGTGCCGCATTCAGATAGCGGGCAAACCTTCTTTCCAGTTGCCGGCGTGACACGCCGACCTGGCTGGCGATTGCATCGATTTCCAGCGGTTCCTCAATGTTCTTTTCCATCAAGTCGAGCGCGATATTCAAAGGCTTTGGAATCGATGAGCAGCGAAGGCTGTCGGCATTTGCCAAGAACTTCGGATGCGCTTGTGCGGGCTGGTGAACACGTTTTATCTCATCGACCAGTACCGCATCGTTGTGCGCACCCAGTTGCTGCATGATCGCCAGGGTCATATCCAGCGCCGAATGAGCATTAGCGCAAGTGGCCCGGCGCTGTGTGCAAATAAACTCGCGAGTCGATACCTTCAACTGCGGGAAATATTCATGGATCAGCCCGCAGCTGTCGCTGTGACAAGCAAAGTCCCCAGTCTCAAGCAAACCGGCATCGGCCAGATAAAACGCGGCATTCCAGCAACCGGCAACGATCCCTTTGCTCGCGGACTTCTTCAGCACTCGGCGCAGCACTGGCTGCGTGGCAAGCCTCACACGCTGGCCTCCGACGACAATCACTGCGTCATGACTGAAGCCTTCCGCCACCAGCCTTTGCGAAGCCAGCGACACGCCGATATCACTTTCAACCATCCCGCCCCGCAGTGAGTAGGTCGATACCGTGTAAATCGTCTCAGCGTTGATCAGGTTTCCAGTGCCCAAGGCATCCATCGCCGTTGAAAGGGTCGTCAACGAAAAATGATCGAGCAGGATAAACGCCACCCGCACCACACGTTCATGGCCCGACATCACGGTGGATGGACGAAAGCCGATGTTCTGTTGTTTCAACGGACTCTGGAACGTTTCCATCTTGCCTCACCCGCTCACCTTCACTGAAACGACAACCTGGTGGTTTGGCGACTGGCACGGCCCGCCGCCAAACCGTGGCCGAACCGATTACTTCGCTGCCGCCCGGGCGTCACTCAACCAGCCGTCATAGGCTTGCTGGTTGGCCTTGATCCATTCCGCAGCATGGCGCTTGATGTCGGCGAGCGACTTTTCACCGTTCTGCATGCGCAGGTTTTGCGCACTTTCAGCGGCCGTCGGGATGCTGACTTCAGAGAGGAATTTGCGCGCCACCGGGTTCTTCTCGGCGAACTCTTTGTTCATGACGGCATTGACCGTGTCCACCGGGAAACCGAGATTCTTGCCATCATGGAAGGTGTCCTTGCTTTCCTTGCCATCCGGCAGCGAGGTGAACGGCACCGGCAACCAGACCACGTCACGCCCCTCTACCAGAACACTGGCGATCCACTGCGGAACCCAGGTAAAGAACAGCACTGGCTTGCCTTGCTGAAAGCGCGCAATGGTGTCCGCCATCAACGCGAAGTACGAGCCGCGGTTGTCGACCACGGTTGGCCCCAGACCATAGGCTTTCATGTGGTGTTCAACCATGATCTCGCAGCCCCAGCCCGGGTTGCAGCCCGTCAGGTCGGCCTTGCCGTCACCATTGCTGTCAAAGAGTTTGGCGATTTCGGGTTTCTTCAGGTCTGACAGATCCTTGATCTGATAAGCGTCGGCAGTCTTCTTGTCGATCATGTAGCCCTGCAGCACGCCTTTCATGACTTGCCCGACTTTGACCATCACGTCATCGCCGCCGGCTTTCTCATAAAACGCTTCGTGCAGGTGTTCCCATTCATGCACGGTGAAATCCGCATCACCATAAGACAGTGCGAGAAACATCGCCGGGTAGTCGACTTCCTTTGGCTGTTTGACGTCGTAGCCCAGTTCCTTGAGACCGGCGATCACTACCTCACCGCGGAAACGCTCTTCGGCGATGGTCGGAAAAATCGGCGTAATCGAAACACCGGCACCGGGTTTGTTGGCATCGGCCGCGTAGGCCGCCGAGCACAGCAAGGTGCCAAACACTGCAGCTACAAGGCTCGAAACCACGCTTTTCTTGAGATTTGTCAGTTTCATGTTTCACCACGCTTGGAGTTTTTAATGGGGTGAGCAGGCCAACTCAATTCGTCACTGGACGTGCAACGTTCTTCTTTTTCTTCAGTTTCATGAGCAGCCCCACCGGGCCGCTTTCATACCAGCGCTGACCGGTGGCCAGATCGCTGCTGCGCTCACCCATTGCCTGGGTCAGTCGATCAAGGAATACCGCGAGCAGCACCAGGCCGGCACCGCCGACGCTGGCCAAGCCCATGTCGAGGCGGCCGATGCCGCTCAACACCATCAAGCCCAGACCGCCCACCGAGATCATCGAGGCGACGACCACCATTGACAGCGACAACATCAATGTCTGGTTGAGACCGGCCATCATCGTTGGCGCCGCCAACGGCAACTGCACCTTCATCAGCATTTGCGTGGCCGTGCAGCCGAACGCGCGGGCGGCTTCGACCTTGTCGGCAGGGACTTGGCGAATACCAAGGTTGGTCAGACGCACCAGCGGCGCGACGGAAAAGATGATGGTGACGATCACACCGGGGACGTTGCCGATACCAAAGAGCATCACCACCGGCACCAGGTAGACGAACGCCGGCAGTGTTTGCATCGCATCCAGTACCGGGCGGATGATCATTTCCGTGCGATCACTGCGCGCACACAGGATGCCCAGCGGTATGCCGATCACGGCGCAGAACAACAGTGATGTCAGTACCAGGGCGAGCGTGACCATCGCATCGCTCCACACTCCGATCAGTCCAAGCCCGGTGAGGGTGGCGACGCTGAAAATGGCGATGCGCTTGCCGCCAATCTGCCAACTGATCAGCCCTGCGATGATGATGAACACCGTCGGTGGAACCGACAGCAGTCCCCACTGCACACCGTCCAGCACTTGATCGACCGGCCAACGGATCGAACGAAACACTTCCCTGAAGTTATGCACCAGATATTTAAGGGCGGTTTCCACCCAGGATCCCAAAGGAATATTTAGACTTTGGAAAGGATCTAGAAAGTTGAAGTCTGACATGGTGCTACCTCGCCCTCAGAAGCGGTAAATCAATTCTGATTAATCGGAGTTCAGCTATTACACAAGCAGCTCAGAAGATGGCCCTGCGAAATCGAACCTTTATAAAGCCCAACTTCATCCACCACTGGCATAGGAGTTGCCGAGGCAGCGACCAGATGAAAGATGTCGCGAAGAGACGCTTCCGCTTTAATTGGCGTTTGCCCACCCGGTATATAAGCGACATTGCAATCCTGTTGCGCGATATCGCCGGCTTTCAGAATTCGACTGGTGTCGAAACCATTAAAGAAATCACGCACATATTTATTCACCGGGTTGCACAGAAGTTCACGCGGCGTGCCGATCTGCACCACGCGTCCGCCTTCCATGATCGCAATGCGGTGACCGATGCGAACCGCTTCTTCTATATCGTGAGAAATGAAAATGATGGTGCGATCCTGCTCCGCCTGGAGCTTGATCAGCTCGCCCTGCATTTCGCTGCGAATCATCGGATCGAGTGCCGAGAACGCTTCGTCCATCAGCAGAATGGCGGGATCGTTTGCCAGCGCGCGGGCCAGACCGACACGTTGCTGCATGCCGCCGGAGAGTTGGTGAGGAAAGCTGAACTCCTGCCCCGAAAGCCCGACCTGCTCCAGCGCGCCCATCGCGCGGCAATAGCGTTCTTTCTCGCTGACACCGCTGATTTCCAGGCCGAAGCTGACGTTGTCGATGACGCTCATGTGCGGCATCAAAGCAAACGACTGGAAGACCATGCCCATGTCTTTGCGGCGAACCTGCAACAAGTCCTTGTCGCCCAGGCCGGTGATTTCCTTGCCATTGAGAAAGATCTGGCCGGAGGTTGGTTCGATCAGCCGGTTGAACAATCTGACCATGGTCGATTTGCCGGAGCCGGACAAACCCATGATCACGAAAATCTCACCACGGCGAACCGAGAAATTGGCATCAAAAACACCAATCGCCTGACCGGTCTTTTTAAACACTTCAGCTTTTGATGCGCCTTCTTTAACCATTTTCATGGCAAGTGCTGGCTGCGTACCGAAGACTTTGAAAACATTCTTTACGCAGATGATCTCGTCGGAACTTGTCATACCTTGCCTCCTTCGCATCGTGCATCTTTCGCGTTAAGCGACAGGCAAACGAGCAAAAATAATGTTAAGCGGCAGCGGTAATGAATAGATGTCTTCACGACGGGCTTCCTTTTATTATTTTTGAGGTCCCAGGAAAAAGGGATGTTTCAAATCTATTAGCATCACCTCGCTTAATCCAACTACATTTACAGGGACAATTCGATAACGTCGGGTTATCGGTTGCGACGACAGCCATTGCCGAGTGCCGCGTCAGCACCATGAGCGACCGGGTCTATCCCGACAGCGACGCTCGCGTAGCCCTCCCCGCACGGTTCCGTTACCCTCCTCGCGCTTCGTTGGGGAGCTGTATCGTTAGGAGAGTGTACGAATGAGCAAGCATGTCGACCCTGACACCATCCTGCTGAAAATGCCGTCCTTGAGGGCTGTGAAGGCATTTGTGGCCGCGGCCAAATACGAAAGCTTCACCCGTGCAGCGGAGGCGTTGTGCGTTTCGCAAGCCGCGATCAGCCGGCAGATCCGTGAGTTGGAAAGTTATCTGGGCGCGCAACTGTTCACCCGGGTCGGCCGTGCGGTGGAATTGACGGCCGCCGGCGCGGTGTTTTTCGATGCCGCGCAACTTTCTTTCGTCAACAT
Source organism: Pseudomonas neuropathica (assembly GCF_015461835.1). Taxonomy (GTDB): domain Bacteria; phylum Pseudomonadota; class Gammaproteobacteria; order Pseudomonadales; family Pseudomonadaceae; genus Aquipseudomonas; species Aquipseudomonas neuropathica. The sequence continues at coordinate 180,403 of NZ_JACOPX010000010.1, forward strand.
CGCCCAGGCTGCCGAACGCATTCGCAGCAGCCAGTCGACCAAGAAGGTGCTCACCGTTTGTTGCTCGCCGGCCTTTTCCGCGCTGTGGTTGTCGAATCATCTGCAGGAGTTTTTCGCGCAGTGCCCGGACATCGAACTCAACCTGATCACCACGCAGAACTTTCTGACCATGGAACCCGGTGTGCAACCGGACATCTTCATCACCAAGATTTCGCGCATCCGTGACGGTTATAGAAGCTACCCGCTGTGCCATGACGTGATTTACCCGGTATGCACCCCGCAGTATCTGGAGAAACACCCGGAGATTGCGACGATCGAAGGCGTGCGTGATTCGGCCCTGCTCAACCTGAGTCCCTATGGCCGCTCGCAAGTCGCCGAACATGTCGACTGGGGCGTGTGGCTGGCGTTTCAGGCCATCGATATCGACGATCGCCCGGCGAACAGTCCGCAGATCTTCAACGCCAACGACTACAACCTGCTGATCAGCATGGTCCTGACCCATCAGGGCATTGCGTTGGGCTGGAATCACCTGGTCACGGGATTGGTGCAACAAGGCCTGCTGGTGCGACCGATCGAGCAACAGGTGCAATTGCGCAACAGCTGGCACTACCTGAGCTGTCGCGAAAGCTCCGAAAACGAAGACGAACTGCGGCGTTTTCGCGAATGGATTCTGGCGAAGTTTCCCCGCCGCTAATCCGCTCGGCACAAGCCTCGGGTGATTTGGTTATCAATAGCCCGACGAAAATGTTGCTAGAGCGGCGCCCTCCCCGTGGCTCATTGTTGAGCTGCGCCGGCCATAATCGGTACGGCTCAAATCACAGGAAGGGATTGTTGAATGTCACTCTTCGAATTCTGTCGCGACTTTGATTTCCTCGATGCCCCGCTCAAGACCCGTGCAATTGTGCAGGACAGTCTGCTGGATATCGTCGGCGTCATGGCCGCTGCGGCCAGCAATGACACCAGCAGCACCATGCGACGTTTTGCCGAACAGCATTACCCGACGGGCGCCTATAGCAGTCGTCTGATCTTTGCCGGGCAGCGTGTCAACGTGCTCGGCGCGGCTTGGGCCGGAGGCTTCAGCGCTGATAGCCTCGACGCCCATGAGGGCCACTTCAAATCCAAGGGGCATGCCGGTGCCACTGTTGTTCCCGCCGTGCTCGCCCTGGCCGATGCGCTGCATCATCAAGGCCAATCGATCAGCGGCCATGCGCTACTGAGCGCCCTGTGCATCGGTTATGAAACGGCGCTGCGGGCGGGCTCTGCCTTGATGGCGACCTCGCCGACTTATCACGCATCAGGTGGTTTTTCCGCGCTCGGCGTTGTCTGCGCCGGCGCGCGCTTGCTGGGCTTCGATGAACCGACATTTCGCCACGCCTTGGGCATCGCCGAATACTTCAGCGCACGCTGCCCGATGATGCGCGTGGTGCAAGCGCCGACGATGCTGCGCGATGCCCACGGTGCAGGCGCATTTGCGGGTTTGAACGCGCTGTTCATGGCCCGGGAAGGCATCACCGGTGCACCGGCAGAAACAGTTGAAGACGTCACTGTCGCTGAATACTGGACCGACATCGGTTCACGCTGGGAGATCGACAGTCAGTACTTCAAACCCTGGCCAGTCTGCCGCTGGGCGCAACCGGCGCTGACCGCCATGCTCGATTTGCAGCGGGAAAACCCTGAACTTGATGCGGACTCGATTGAAACCGTTCGCGTGGAAACGTTCTACGAATCGATGTGTTTGCAGGGGCATACGCCGAGTGATGCCGATCAGGCGCAGTACGCCCTGGCCTTTCCGTTGGCCGCACTGATTGTCAGGGGCAAAGTCGGTCCGCAAGAAGTCACCGGGGCGGCGATTTTTGCCGAAGATATTCTCGCATTGAGCCGCCGTATCGAAATCGTTGAAGCCGCCGATATTTCCGCCCGATTCCCCGACGAAATCCTTTCGCGATTGACCATCACCCTGAAGAACGGTGCCGTGCTGGTGAGTCCGGTCACCGCCGCGCGTGGGGACCCCGAAACGCCCCTCAGCGCTGAAGAGCTGGATCAGAAATTTGATCTGTTCGCCAGCGGTCTGGGTGTAGAACGCAGCGCCGAGGTGAAAACAGCGATCAAACACATCGCTCAATCCAGCTGCGCCATCACCGCCCTGGAACCGATTTTTCACCCGGTTCCGGCACTCCAGCCAGACGCTCATCGATAACGCCAACGCATGAATTGCCCGCAGCAAATGTCGTTTGTGACGTCTGTCCTGGGCCATATAGGCTGAGAACCATGTCGCCTATGGGAGGATAAAAATGAACAATAAAGAAAGCGTTTTTGACCTGATCGCTCAGCGCAAACCCTGGCACTCGCTGCCAGGCGCTCTTTACAGCAGTGAAAGCGTTTACCGTCAGGACCTTGAGCAGATCTGGCACAAGGACTGGATCTTCGCCGGCCACACGTTTGAAATTACCAAACCGGGGCAGTATTTCACCCTGCAAATCGGTGACTATCCCGTTGCCGTCGTCCGTGGCAAAGACGGCGAAGTTCGGGCGTTCCATAACGCCTGCCGTCACCGTGGCGCGAAAATCTGCGAGGCCGATCACGGCAAAGTGGCGAAGATGGTTTGCCCGTATCACAAGTGGACGTACGAGCTGGATGGCAACCTGTTGTTCGCCGGCAACATGGGCCAGGATTTCGACAAATCCCAATACAGTCTGAAAAGCGTTCACTGCGAGATCGTCGACACCTACATTTACGTCTGCGTGGCCGCCAAGGCTCCTGATTTCGAAGGCTTCCGCAAGGCCGTCAGCCCTTTCATCGCGCCGCACTACCTTGAAAATTGCAAGGTGGCATTCGAGTCGAACATCGTCGAGAAAGGCAACTGGAAACTGGTCTTCGAAAACAATCGCGAGTGCTATCACTGCGACGGCTCACACCCGGAGCTGCTGCATTCGTTCGTCGATAATCTTTCGGTGGGTGGCGTCAGTGGCGAAGATGATCCAGAGCTGTCGGCTTACTGGTCCAAGTGCGAGAGCGCCGGGTTGCCAAGCCGTTTGGTGATGGATATCAACGGCCAGTTCCGTATGACCCGTATTCCTCTGTCATCCGGTGCCGTCAGCTACACCATGGATGGCAAACCGGCCGTTGCCGGCCGCCTGGACAAGACTTCTGAAGCTGACATCGGTGCGCTGCTGTACTTCCACTACCCCTCCACCTGGAATCACTTCCTCGGTGACCATGCGCTGAGCTTCCGGGTGCTGCCGATCAGCGCCACCGAAACCTTGGTCACCACCAAATGGCTGGTTCCCGACAGCGCAGTGGAAGGCGTTGATTACGATATCGAGCGCCTGACCAAAGTCTGGATTGCCACCAACGATCAGGACCGCACGCTGGTCGAGGGCACCCAGCGTGGTGTGACTTCGCCGTCGTACGAACCGGGTCCTTATTCGGAAACGGCCGAGACCGGCGTTTGTCAGTTCGATGACTGGTACTGCGCGACCATGATGGATCGGCTCAAAGGCCCCATTCCGTTGAAGTCTGTTGGCTGATCTGCGCTCTGTTCACTCATGTTAACCCTGCTCCCTGCCAGCATCCCGACGGATGTTGGCAGGGACTCTTTCGTCTCGGAAAGCTGTTACTCCGGTTCATAGCCAAAAAGCCGGGAGACACCGATAAGGATGTCCACATCAATGAACACCTCGACGTCATCTTTGGCAGCTTATGTAAACCACGGCGAACGCGTGTCGACGCGCATTGTATTTTTGATCACCGGCATTGTGATGTCGGCCTGGGCGCCGCTCGTTCCGTTGGTCAAAGCGCGTACCGGACTGGACGACGGTGGACTGGGTCTGTTGTTGCTGGGATTTGGTATCGGATCGATCGTCGCCATGCCGTTTGCCGGTTATCTGACTGCCCGGTTTGGCTGTCGGCCAGTGATCATCTGCTCAACTCTCGCGTTGTGTTCGGTGCTGCCGATGCTAAGCCATCTGACATGGCTGCCGGGACTGGCGCTAGCGGTGCTGGGGTTCGGCGCCAGCATGGGCATGCTCGATTGCGCGATCAATATCCAGTCCATCATCGTTGAAAAGAACAGCGGCGAAACCCTGCAATCCGGGTTCCACGGGCTCTACAGTGTCGGCGGTATCGCGGGTGCCGGGGCCATGACGGCGATGCTCAGCCTGGGATTGAATCCACTGTTGTCCGTGCTGTGCCTGGTAGCGATCATCCTCGCCGCGCTGTACAAGGCTGCGCCGAGTTTGTTGCCCTATGGCACGGAGAAAGACGGCCCGTTGTTGACGCTGCCACGGGGGATCGTGCTGCTGTTGGGCTGCTTGTGTTTCATTGTGTTCCTGACGGAAGGCGCCATGCTCGACTGGAGCGCGGTTTTCCTCGCCTCGCAACGCGCAATGGAACCCAGCTACGCCGGTTTGGGCTACGCGAGTTTTGCCGCGGCGATGACGCTCGGGCGCCTGACCGGAGATGCCATCGTCAGCCGACTGGGTGGCGTTCGCGTGGTGGCGCTGGGCGGGATCTGCGCGGCGGCGGGCATGTTGGTTTCGCTGGTGTTCGAGAGCTGGCAGGCGGCATTGCTGGGTTATGCCTTGGTCGGTATCGGATGCTCGAACATTGTTCCGGTGCTGTTTACTGCGGCGGGTCGACAACAGCGCATGCCGCAGCGCACCGCGATTCCGGCGATCATTTCCATGGGTTACGCCGGCATTCTCATGGGGCCGGCGTTTATCGGCATGGTTGCGCACCTCAGTACGCTGGTGGTCGCTTTGGGGGGATTGGTATTCCTGCTCCTGTTCGTCAGTTATGCCGCGAGATTTCTGAAGACATAACGCACAGGCAGCACTGACGGAGACGGGGTTTGGCTTCCTCAGTGGGGGTTTTCGCCCACGCTGACCTTGATCGGAGTGGCTTGAGAAACCTTGTGCTGCCGGGTCGCATGCCAACACAGTAGCGAGCCCACCGTCACCAGCACGGCGCCCTGCCAGAACTGCATCTGCAAACTCACGCCCAGCCACAGCGCGGCGAACGCCGATGACAGCACGGGCGCAGAGTAGGACGCGGTCGCCAGCAAGGTCAGGTTTCCCCGCAGAATGCCGATGTTCCACAGCGCGTAACCGCCGGCCATGGCGATTCCGGCTGCCAGCAACTCCAGGGAGTTTTCCCAAGTGAATGGCGGAATTTGTTCCGGGTTCATGTACCACTTCACCCACAGCACGACGGACGTCAATACGAAAAACAGCACCACCAGATTCTGCCCACCTGCATAGCGACGCGTGACATTGCAATACAGCGCAAAGGTGATCGCACAAGTCAATGCCAGGCTGTAGCTCAACGGGTTGGACTGAACATTGCGAACAATTCCCGGCAGCGATAACCCCTCGCCACTGACCACCCACAAGATGCCGAAAATCGCCAGCGCGGAGCCGGGAATGATGAACCAGCGGGTTTTCTGTCCGTTCATGACGATCGCCAGTACCACGGTCAGGCACGGCCACAGATAATTGACCACGCCCAGTTCGATGGCTTGATGGCGATCACTGGCGAAACCAAGCGCCAACGACAGGCACACCTCATACGCGACGAACAATGCGCTGCCGAGCACCAGATAGAGCCTGGAGGTCGAGCGAATCCGCGGGCGGCCGAGAAATACCAGCAACAGCATGGCGCCCAGCGAGTAGATCAACGCAGCGCCCCCCAGCGGGCCGAAGTGCTCGCTGACGCCCCTGATCAATCCGGCGGCGGTACTCCACAAAACAATCGCCACCAAACCACACGCTGTGGCGGCCCGCTCACCTTTGATCAGCATCATGACTCCTGGCACAACATGGCAAACCGACCGCACAGGCTAACCAGCGCAAGAGGATCAATAAAGGAACATTTTTGCCCTGCAAAGGATGAGCTGTCGTTATGACTCAGCCTTGATTGACCTGCGTCCAACTGTCGCAGCAAACAGCCATTGGAAAATTCCGCACAAGCCTTAGAATCCGCGCCCTCTTGCAGTCGCCGGATCTGGTGACCGAAACGTATCCAACCGCCCTGTCCGTCTGGCGGGCGCCCGCACCACACACCCCGGCTTGGCAATCGCCTGCGCAGAGGCGCACGTTGCGCTGTTCGATCTCTAGAGGTTTTTATGTCTCCGCGTTTGCTGGCCATGGCGCTGGCGCCCCTGCTCGGGCTGTTCATTGTTGCGCTGGGCAACGGTTTCCTGTCTTCCCTGACCACCCTTCGACTGGACGCCGCCGGTGCCTCGGCCACGACAATCGGTTTCGTTTCATCGGCCTACTTCATCGGTCTGACTTTGGGTGCGGTGTTCAACGACCGTTTGATTCTGCGCATCGGCCATATCCGCGCCTACGGCAGCTTTGCCTCGCTGATCGCCGTGACCATTCTGTTGCAGGGATTGTTCTATGACACCTGGGGCTGGTTCGCCCTGCGCCTGATCAACGGCTGGGCCACGGTCGGCGTGTTTCTGGTGATCGAAAGCTGGCTGCTGCTGGCGGGCGACGCGAAGATTCGTGGGCGCTTGCTCGCGCTGTACATGATCGTCTTGTACGGCGCCGGTGTGCTGGGCCAGGCAACGTTGGGCAAAATCACCGGGTTGAGCGACAGCGCACCGTTCATGGTGGCCGGCATGCTCGCCTCGTTGTCGGTGCTGCCGATCGTAATCCTGCCGCGCGTGTCGCCGCTGCTCGATCAGGTGGAACCGCTCAAGCCACGGCAACTGTTGGGCGTGACACCGACCGGGCTGGTCGGCTGTTTCGGCTCGGGTGTGACCATCGCGGCGATTTACACCTTGCTGCCGCTGTATCTGCAACGCAGCGGTCTGAATGTCGGTGAAGTCGGCAGCATGATGGCCTGGACGATCCTCGGCGCGATGCTCCTGCAGTACCCGGTCGGGCGCTGGTCCGACCGCAAGGATCGTTTGCAGGTGCTGACGATTCTGACAGTGGCGTGCACCGTGTTGTCGCTGGTGATCGTCCTGGTGCCGTTGTCCTCGACGCTGCTCGCGGTGATGTTGTTTATGCTCGGCGGCGGCGTGTTTGCGCTGTACCCGGTTGCCGTCAGCCACGCCGCCGACCGTGCGCCTGCCGAAGCGTTGGTGCCGATGATTCAGGGACTGCTGCTGATCAACTCGCTGGGCTCGGCGATCAGCCCGATGATGATTTCGCCGGTGATGAACTCGTTCGGTGCCAATGGTTTGTTCTGGGTCTTTGCGTTGGTCAATCTGTGCATGGTCAGCTTCTTCTTATGGCGTCGTGGCAAACGCCCGGTGCCTGCCAATCCCGCGCCGTTTGCAGCGGCAGCAACCTTCTCGCCGACAGGCGCGGAGCTGCGGGTGACCGAAGATCTGCGTCAGGCAGTGCAAGAACATCCGCCAATGGTTGATGCACTGAGCGGCGAACCTTCGCCACAATGTGAGACACGCTGAGGGTTGCGCCAGTCTGTGCCAAGCGCAGACTGGCTCGCACCACTATTCAGATTCGTGGGTGATGTCCACGAGCGGAATCGGCTCAATCGCCCAAGCGCAAATCTGACGACGTTCAGGGCTGGGTATCGCGCAAGCCTTGCGTCCGGTATACGCATCGACGCGGGCCTTGGCGGGAATCCGCAGGTCGGGCTGCGCGGGTATCTGCGTGCACACGCCATCAGCGCCAAACCGCCAGCCGTGATAGGGACACTGCACGCTGTTGCCGACCTTGCTGCCGGCCGACAGTGAGCCGCCGCGATGCACGCAGATATCCGCCAGCACGTGCGCGACGCCAGCGTCATCGCGGAACGCTACGAAAGGTTGTCCGAGCAGTCGAACCGGCATCAGTCCATCAGTCAACTGTGACGATGGGAGAGCGACATACCACAGGTTTGTAAGCATGGGGGGGCGGGCGATCCGTCAGTACGGTGAGTTCAAGTCAGAAAAACCCTGGAATCCAAAACCAAACCAGAGCGCTCCACTTGGCCAACGTGAATTGCCAGTGCCGTTGCCCTGCCCTTTGCCTACACTTGCTTGCCAATGATGTTTCCTCTCTGCCGAAGGAGTCACCCATGTCAAAGCTCTATCCCAGTATCGATCCTGAGGGGCTGGTCGAGTACTCGGTTGTCTATACCGACCGCTCGCTCAACCACATGTCGCAGGCCTTTCAAGGCGTGATGAGGAACATTTCCAAGACCCTGAAACAGGTCTACCACGCCGAGGCGGTTGCAGTGGTTCCGGGCAGCGGCACATTCGGCATGGAAGCGGTGGCGCGGCAGTTCGCCACCGGCCAGCAGTGCCTGGTGATCCGCAACGGCTGGTTCAGTTATCGCTGGAGCCAGATCCTTGAGATGGGCAATATCCCGGCGGCGACCACGGTGCTCAAGGCACGGCCGGTAGAGCCGGGTCGCCAGGCAGCCTACGCCCCGCCGCCGCTGGACGAAGTTCTGGCCGCCATTGCCGCGCACAAGCCGCAGGTGGTCTTCGCACCCCATGTTGAAACGTCATCCGGAATCCTCCTGCCCGACGACTACCTGCGGGCGGTCGGGGACGCCGTGCATGCAGTGGGTGGCCTCTTCGTGCTGGACTGCATCGCCTCGGGCACGATTTGGGTGGATATGCACAAATGCGCAGTCGACCTGTTGATCAGCGCACCGCAGAAAGGCTGGAGCGCCTCCCCCTGCTGCGCCCTGGTGATGTTCAGCGCCGCGGCGCTTGCGCGCATCGAACAGACGCAAAGCAGCAGCTTCGCTTGCGACCTGAAAAAGTGGCTGCAGATCATGCAAGCCTACGAACAGGGCGGACATGCCTATCACGCAACGATGCCCAGCGATTCCCTCGCGCGGTTCAATGACGTGATGAGAGAGACGCAAGCGTACGGGTTCGACAAGGTTCGCGATGAACAACAGGCGCTGGGTGATCGGGTGCGTGCGCTGTTGATCGGCAAAGGCATCAAAAGCGTCGCCGCAGTCGGCTTTCAGGCACCCGGCGTCGTGGTGAGCTACACCGATGATGCCGATATCAAGAACGGCAAGAAATTTGCCCATCACGGCCTGCAGATCGCTGCCGGCGTGCCGTTGCAATGCGATGAGCCGGCCGACTTCCAGACCTTCCGCCTCGGCCTGTTCGGACTCGAGAAGCTGCAGAATATCGAGCGCACGGTGAGCATGCTGGAACAGGCACTGGATGAGGTTATTTAGCGACCCGGCCGTCGGGCACAGGCTTCATGACATAACCGTCAACAGGTGGTTGATGTCGCGGTGTTGCACGTCCGGACGTCCCGAGCGTTCAACCTTTCGGGGGATTTGCTGAACCAGTCGTACGCTCTGCTCTTTCGATATGTGGTCAGTCCGGGCACAATGCGCATCCTTTTTTGGCTGGCCTTGCCGGAGGCCTCGAAATGATCAAGACACCGTACTACCTCATCGACAAACAGAAACTGCTGACCAACATGCAGAAGATCGCTTATGTGCGCGAACAGTCCGGGGCCAAAGCCCTGCTCGCGCTCAAGTGCTTCGCGACCTGGTCGGTGTTCGACTTGATGCAGCAATACATGGACGGCACCACGTCGTCGTCGCTGTACGAACTCAAGCTCGGCCGCCAGAAATTCGAAGGCGAAACCCATGCCTACAGCGTGGCGTGGGCCGACGATGAGATCGAGGAGATGCTCGCCAATTGCGACAAGATCATCTTCAACTCCATCAGCCAGCTGCAACGCTTTGCCGAGCGCTCTGAGGGCAAAGTCCGTGGCCTGCGCGTCAACCCGCAAGTCAGCAGTTCCGATTATCTGCTGGCCGACCCGGCGCGTCCGTTCAGCCGTCTTGGCGAATGGGACCCGGTGAAAATCGAAGGCGTTATCAGCCAGATCTCCGGCTTCATGTTCCACAATAACTGTGAGAACGGCGACTTCGGCCTGTTCGACCAAATGCTCTGCACCATCGAAGAACGCTTCGGTGAGCTGCTGCACAAAGTCAGCTGGGTCAGCCTCGGCGGCGGCATTCACTTCACCGGTGAAGGCTACGCACTGGACGCGTTCTGCGCTCGTCTCAAGGCGTTCTCGCAAAAGTACGGCGTGCAGGTCTATCTGGAGCCTGGCGAAGCGGCGATCACTAACAGCGCTTCGCTGGAAGTCACCGTGCTCGACACCCTCTACAACGGCAAGCACCTGGCCGTCGTGGACAGCTCCATTGAAGCCCACTTGCTCGACCTGTTGATCTATCGCCTGAACGCCAAGCTGGCGCCGAGCGAGGGTGAACACACCTACATGGTGTGCGGCAAATCGTGCCTGGCCGGAGACATCTTCGGCGAGTACCAGTTTGACCGTCCGCTGGCCATTGGCGATCGACTGTCATTCATCGATACCGCCGGCTACACCATGGTCAAGAAGAACTGGTTCAACGGCCTGAAAATGCCATCCATCGTGGTGAAACAACTCGATGGTACCGTCGAAGTGGTTCGCCAATTCGGTTACGAAGACTACCTGTCCAGCCTTTCTTGAAACGGACAGATAAAGGAGAGAAAAAGCAATTGAAAAAGAACGTTCTTATCATTGGTGCAGGAGGTGTCGCTAAGGTGGTGGCCCACAAGTGCGCGCAGCATAACGATGAACTCGGTCGTATCGCTATCGCGTCGCGCAACATCTCCAAATGCCAGGCCATCATCGACAGCGTCAAGGCCAAGGGTAGCCTCAAACAACCCGCCGATATCAAAGCCTTCTCGCTCAATGCGCTGGATGTCGAGGCGACCAAAGCGCTGATCCGCGAAACCGGATCCGAGATCGTCATCAACGTCGGCTCCGCGTTCCTCAACATGTCGGTGTTGCGTGCCTGCATCGATACCGGCGTCGCTTATCTCGACACCGCCATTCACGAAGAGCCGGGCAAGATCTGCGAAACCCCGCCTTGGTATGGCAACTATGAGTGGAAGCACCTCGCCGAGTGCCAAGAGAAGAACATCACCGCCATTCTCGGCGTGGGCTTCGACCCGGGTGTGGTCAACGCCTATGCAGCACTGGCACAACAACAGTATTTCGACCGCATTGATTCGATCGACATTCTCGACGTCAATGCCGGTTCCCACGGCAAATATTTCGCCACCAATTTCGACCCGGAAATCAATTTCCGTGAATTCACCGGGCAGGTGTGGAGCTGGCAGAACAGCCAGTGGACCAGCAACACCATGTTCGAAGTCAAACGCACCGACGACCTGCCGGTCGTGGGTTCGCAGAACCTGTACCTGACCGGCCACGATGAAGTGCACTCGCTGTCGAAGAATCTGGACGTGCCCAACGTACGTTTCTGGATGAGTTTCGGCGAGCACTACATCAACGTGTTCACGGTCCTCAGGAACCTCGGCCTGCTGTCCGAACAACCGGTCAAGACCGCCGAAGGCCTGGAAGTCGTGCCGCTCAAAGTGGTCAAGGCTGTGCTGCCTGATCCGAGCTCGCTGGCGCCCGGCTACACCGGCAAGACCTGCATCGGTGATCTGGTCAAGGGCACCAAGGATGGCCAGTCGCGCGAAGTGTTCATCTACAACGTGGCCGACCACGAGGAAGCCTTTGCCGAAACCGACAGCCAGGGCATTTCCTACACCGCCGGCGTACCACCTGTTGCCGCTGCCCTGCTGGTCGCCCGCGGCGAGTGGGATGTGCAGCGCATGGCTAACGTCGAGGAACTGCCGGCTGAGCCGTTCCTCAAGGCGCTGGACGTCATGGGCCTGCCGACCCGCATCAAGGACGAAAACGGAGATCGTCCCTGGAACGGCGTAGCCTGAGGCTCGCAATAACCTGCGACGCGTCACTGCCCACTACAAAAAACGCCGCTCATTGAGCGGCGTTTTTGTATGCACTGAAAATCAGGACACGGCTTCTGGACATTGTTGCGCCGTGTTCCTGTTCCTGCCCTGACTGTTCCGGCTTTGTCGTTTACGGGATTTGGCAATCGAATCTTCTTGCGCGCAGGTTGTCCTTATTCCCGGATTGCGTGCCGCCATTCGCCAAGCGCCACTTTCCAACGCTTCTTTGCCTCCACCGCCATGGCCCAAAAATGGAAATGGCGTTAGCATTTCATCCATCCGGCTTAACAAGCCTGTTTTTTCAGATCAGGGTCGCATAGTGGAAAAGCTAAAACGCCTTCAAAGCGGAATCGAAGGGCTCGACGCGCTGCTGCAGGGAGGCCTGGTCGCGGGTGCTTCGTACATCGTTCAGGGCCGCCCCGGTTCCGGCAAGACCATCCTCGCTAACCAACTCGGGTTCCATCATGCCCGCAATGGCGGGCGCGTTCTGGTCGCCACGTTGCTGGCCGAGTCCCACGACCGGCTGTTCCAGTTTCTGTCGACCATGAGTTTTTTCGACGCCTCCCGAGTGGGCGCCGAAATACAGTTTGTCAGCGCTTTCGATACGCTGGAAAACGAAGGCCTCGATGAAGTGGTGAAACTGCTGCGGCGCGAAATCAGCCGGCAGAAAGCGACGGTCATGGTCGTGGACGGTTTGCTCAACGCGCGCTCCAAGGCCGACTCACCGATCGACACGAAAAAATTCATTTCCGAACTGCAAGGCCACGCGGCGTTCGCCGGTTGCACCGTGCTGTTTCTCACCAGCTCGCGCCTGGACGACGGCAGCCCGGAACACACAATGGTCGACGGCGTCATCGAAATGGGCGAAGAGCTGTTCGGCACCCGATCGGTGCGCCGCATTCACCTGCGCAAGACCCGCGGCAGCGGCGCGTTGACCGGTGTTCACGAATGCGAGATCACCGATCACGGCCTGGTGGTCTATCCGCGCCTGGAAAGTCTGTACAAACGCCCTTCCGCCCCCGACAGCGCAGACATGACACGCATTCCCAGCGGCATCGTTTCGCTGGATGACATTCTCGGTGGCGGCTTGCACAGCTCCAGCGTCACGCTCGTCATGGGGCCTTCCGGGATCGGTAAAACCACGCTGGGGCTGAAGTTTCTCGCGCAGTCGACGGCCGAAGCGCCGGGCCTGCATTTCGGCTTCTATGAGAGCCCGCAACGGCTGCGACTCAAAGGCCGTTCGCTGGGCATCAATATTGAAGAAATGGAACACAGCGGTGCACTGAGCATTGCCTGGCAGCCGACCACCGAGGGCTTGCTCGACGCCCTCGGTGCGCGCCTGCTGAGCCTGGTCGATGAAAAAGGTATCAAGCGCCTGTTCATCGACAGCCTCAGCGGCATGACTCGGGTTTCAACCACACCGGGACGCATCACCGACTTTTTCAGTGCGCTGATGAACGAGCTGCGATCCCGAGGCGTCACGGTCTTCGCCTCCTGGGAAATGCGCGATCTGTTCGGCTCCGAGGTCAGCGCACCGAATTCCGACCTGTCCAGTATTGCCGACAACCTGATTCTCATGCGTTTCTTTGAAAGTCACGCTGAACTTCGCAGGACGCTTTCCATTCTCAAGATACGTGATAGCGCCTATAACCCTTCGCGGTTCGAGGTAGTCATCCGTGATCAAGATGTGTTCCTGGAAAAGGCTTTGAGAAATGAACCTTCCGTCTCATCTGAGTCATTGCCTGGTTCAATATCGTAAGTCTTCGAGCGGGTTGAAATAACATGGCCACCATCCTGGTAGTCGACGACGAGTATCTGATTGCTGACATTCTTGGCTTTGCGCTGGAGGATGAAGGCTTCATGACGGTGACGGCCAGCAATGGCAAGAAAGCGCTCGAGGTGCTCGAGAGAGAACGGCCAGCACTGATCATCACGGACTTCATGATGCCGGTCATGGACGGCCTCGAATTCGCCGAAGCCGTGCGCGCTCAGCCTTCCGTCAAACACCTGCCGATCATTCTCATGAGTGGAGCGCAGGCGCACATCGGCATGCAGCGCTCGGATCTGTTTGACGTGGTGCTGCCCAAGCCTTTCGACATTGCGGTGATTGTGGCTGAGGTGAAGAAGCTGTTGGCCTCCTCATAGATACTCAACGACAAAGGCAATTTCGGCATTGGCATTGCCCGCTCTCATTTGTGAATTCGCGGGCTCAATGCTCACAAAGCGAGCTGGACCGCAACGGTCAGATCACCACGCTTTGACGTGGGGACAAAGAGGCAGATAGGGATGGCTGATTCATTGGGGGCAGCTTACTCACCCTATGAATGACTGACAACTCGCCGAGCATTGTTGAACGTGTTACACCACGGCGGCTTCAACCGCTCTGGAACGCCACGCAAACCCCAACACCATCAGCAGCCCGAGGCCCGCCATTGCCGCGCCGGCCAGGGAGATCGCCGGATAACCCAGCCCGCTGCTGATCACCGCGCCGCCCAGCGCCGCGCCAATCGCGTTGCCGAAGTTAAAGGCGCCGATATTCACCGCCGAGGCCAGATTGGGCGCGTCCTTGGCTGCTTCCATTACACGCATCTGTAGCGGTGGCACCAGAGCGAAGCTGGCGATCCCCCAGATCAGGATGGCCACGGCGGCCGGCAGCGGCCAGCGCATCAGTACGGTGAACGCCAACAACACCAGAATCAGCACGCTCAGCGAGACAATCAGGGTGCGATCGATCGAGCGGTCAGCGGCCTTGCCACCCCACATGTTGCCCAGCGTCAAACCGACACCGTAAAGCATCAGCATCGCAGTGATGAAGGCGGTGGACGCATGGGTCTCGCTGCTGAGGATCGGCGCGATGTAGGTGAAAACGGTAAACATGGCACTTGAACCGACGACGGTCAGGGCCAGCGCGGCCAGCACCGGGCCGCGCCCCAATACCCGAATTTCCGCCATGACGCCGACGCTTTGCGGCGCCCGCACGTTGGGCAAAGCGAACCACAACGCAGCCATGGTCAGCACGCCCAGGCCGGTAATGCCCCAGAAAGCCGTGCGCCAACCGAACAGTTCGCCAAACCAGGCGGCCAGCGGCACGCCGCCGATGGTCGCCAGGGTCAGGCCCATGAACATCGCCGCAACCGCCCCGGCACGTTTCTCCGGGGCGACCAGGGTGGCGGCGACGACTGAGCCAACGCCAAAAAACGCACCGTGGTTCAGTGAGGTGACCACCCTGGCGACCATGAGGCTGTAGTAGTCGGTGGCCAGGGCTGACATCAGATTACCCAGGGTGAAAATCGCCATAAGCCCGATCAGCAGATAGCGTCGGGGAATCTTGCCGGTGGTCAGGGTCATCAGCGGTGCGCCGAGCAATACGCCCAGCGCATAAGCACTGACCAGCAAACCGGCAGCGGGAATGGAAACGCCCAGATCCTCAGCGATACCCGGCAACATGCCCATGGGGGCGAATTCTGTAACGCCGATGCCGAAGGCACCGATGGCGAGTGCAACAAGTGGTGGATTGATACGCATGGAAAGCTCCTTATCTATGCCGCCAATGCTACGATCCTGTCTTTTCAGGCGGTATATAGCATTTTTGGCAATCACCTTTGCGTAGGAGGCACAAGTGGATTTCAACGGCAGGTCAGGTGAAATGAGCGTATTCACCACCGTTGCGCAGGAAGGCAGCCTGTCGGCCGCCGCGCGTGCACTGGGCCTGACACCCTCGGCCGTCAGTCGGATCATCGCGCGCACCGAGCAACGGCTTGGCACTCGCCTGCTGTTGCGCACCACCCGAGCGATCACCTTCACAGCCGAGGGCGAAGCGTTCCTGCGCGGCGCCCGGCGGATCCTCGCCGACATGGACGAAGTTGAAGAAGCCATCGCCGATCAAGGCGTGCCCAAGGGGCGACTGCGGGTCAGTGCCGCCCTTGGCCATGGACGGCTGGCCATCGTTCCCTTGGTCGCAGCCTTCAGCGCCCGTTACCCGAACATCGTCGTCGACCTCAACCTCGGCGACGAAGTGGTCGACATTCTTGGCGGGCAAGCCGACGTCGCGGTGCGCTTCGGCCATCTGCCCGACAGCCCGCTGACCGCACGCAGGATCGGCACCACCGGCCAGGTCGTGGTGGCATCGCCGGAGTATCTGCAACGTCACGGCATCCCTCAGGAACCGGAAGACCTGCTACAGCACAACTGCCTGCGCTTCAATTTCAAGCGTGCCGAACCCAACTGGCCATTTATCCGCGATGGCAAAGCGTTTTCCCTCAAGGTCAGCGGCAACATCGAATGCAGCAGTGGTGAAGCGCTGGCGCAATTCGCGCGAATGGGCGCCGGCATTGCCCGTATCGGGGAGTTCAGCGTGAGTGAGGATCTGCAGCGCGGCGAACTGATTGCGCTGTTGCAAGACTGGAACCCGGGGGATCAGGAACCGATTCATGCGGTGTTCGTCGGTGGCGCGGCAATGCCGGCGCGGGTGCGATTGTTCGTGGACTTTTTGGTGGAACATCATCGGATGTCAGCGCAGGTATAAGCTGATATTTGCGCAGCTGCATTGCGGATAATTCGGCGCGTGCGCATGACATCCCAAACAACAAGGTGCGGAGCAAGGAAGTCACCCCTTGAGTACATTTCGAAAGTATCTTTGCCTGGACTTGTTACTTTGGATCTACCTCGGTTGCTGGAATACCACGCTACCGCTGATCATCGTGCAGCGAGGAAGCCTGCTGGAGCTGGCCGCCTACGAAACAGCGCTCGCACTCGCGGCGATCATTTCGATGTTGTGTCTGGCGCCGCGTGTTGAGTCGATGCGCCGCAGTACGGCGCTCAAGGTGGGCTGTTTTGCGCTCTTGATGGCCAGCGTATTGCGATACTTTTTTGCCGCAAACTGGTATTCGCTTGATGCGCTGATAGTGATCGATGTGATCGCTGCATCAGCATTTGGAATGATCCAGCCTCTGTTGGGTATCTATCCTGCGGAAACCGTTGATAAACATCGGACGGATGCTGCATTTCGCGTCCGGCGCATCGTTGTTACTGTCGGCCGGGTTGCGGGGCCTTTGTTGGCGGGTATGGTGATTACGGTTTCTTCACTGGAAATCTCGCTGCTATTTGTGTCGATGGTGGGATTCGTCATTGTGGTTTTAGGCATGGTGTTACCCGTCAGCGCAGCCCCTGCCCTGCACCCCCGAAAATCATCAACCGATCTTGTTAATGACATGCTGTTGGGGCTTAGACTCAAATGCGTTCTACCGCCAGAACAATTTTTGACCTTTTCCGGATTACTGCTTGGTCTGGCCGTAACAGCGACCGTACCGATGCTGGTTCCAACGCTCATACACACGCGCGGCCTTGCTGAAGGTAGCGTTGGCTTGTTCAATGCGGTATTCGCGGGTGGAGCCGTTGCAGGTTTGTTCTTTTTAAGCCCGCTGATTAGCAAAAAGGAAGATCAGCGCAACAAGTATCTTGGATGCTGGATACTGTTAACGTTTGCACTCTGTGCAGCGACACAAGCCGACGAGATCTGGCAGTTGAGTACTTGCCTGTTTTTCGCCGGGGCAGCGAGTGCCTGCATTACGATGGTCGGAATGGACAAGAGGCTCATGTCGATCCCCTCCGGCGTACGCGTGCGACTGATGGCATCCACATTAGTGATCAGTCAGCTAGGCGGCTCCGTGTCATTCATGATGACGGGCGCCATCATGTCCAGATCCGGCGCAACCAGTTTGATGTGGCTTTATCTCGGGGTGTTTCTGGTTATCGTCATATATTCCATGCGATCAAAAAAGATATGGCACTTCCTGGAAGATGACGCTGAGTCAGAGCTGTATTACGCAAAAAACCATCCGAAACTGGCGGCAGTCATGAGTCGATGAAATGTCTCCTGAGAATGTGCCCGACATGCCGGGACGACGCGATCACCCATGTTCCGCTGCCAACATTGACCTGAGCTAAGTTGGAAGATGAATTCACGATCTTGCGGGAGAAGTGACAGTGCTATCCGATCCAGAGGCGCGCGTAGCGCTCAAAGAACTGATTGAAAAACACCTCAAGGGAAGAGATCCCGATTACGACCGTCTGATCGAAATTGTTCAGGATCCTTCGCGGCAAGTTCCGATCAGGGGTGTGCTTGAGGGCATGAGACGGTACAACAAGGTCCAGTACACGCAGCAGGACCTAGCGCTGATCGACGACCTTTTGTACATGTATGGCTGAGACAGAACGTGCTGGTAGCGGGCATGGGCCGGCGTGACTGGTTATGCCACTCACGCTTTCTATAATGAGTCACCGGCCATGCCTGGAGCGCTTGTTATGTCACCTTCCCCTGATCAAAAATCCGCTGTCGTTTTACGCCGTGCTTCAAACTGCGATCTAGAAGATCTGATAGCCATTCGGATTGAGGCCATGCGCGAAAGCCTAGAGCGGCTTGGGCGATTTGATCCTGATCGCGCGCGCGAACGGTTTCATAGTGGTTTCGACGCTAGCAGCACGCGCCGCATCCCCATTAATGCGAGATTGGTGGCCCCTGCGATCAGTTCGATTACCTGCACGACGTAAAAACGCGTATCCAGGCTTCCCGCCGACGCCCATTGGTTAAGCAAAATGGCGCACGGCAGCAGAGCCAACAGGCCATTGGTGGCAATGAATGGCATGCGTTTTTTCTTCAAATTCAAGAACGTGTTGCTGCCCCCGATGGCTTGATGGAGCTGCGTGGAGATGAAACCGGCACGTTGTTTCATCCAGTTGGCATCCAGCTCCCATGCGCCAAGGAGGTCAGGTATATCGTCTGCGTCGACAGTGAAGAGGTTGATCAATACCACTGGAGCTTCGCTGCACTGCAGCTGTTGGGTGATGGGGACGATCGGGTCAAGGATGGCTTGCTGGAATTTCAGCCCAACCCTCACCATCGCAGGGCGCAGCTGGTTGTGCTGACTGAAGCTGGAAAGCAAGCATTCGATTCTGCAATGAAGCTTCAAGCGCCCTGGATCAACGAGCTTTCACTGGGTCTGGATGTCGATGCAATCCAGACCACTCACCAGGTTCTAAACCAACTGCGCAATAAGCTTGAAGAAGATCAAAGCGACTCACCCGCCGAACGTCCACTGGATGTAACTAAGCCCTGACTACTCAGGGCTTTGTCGTTTCTGGGGGACGCGCGACCTGCTCCACATGGGTGGATCGCTTGCGCGTTTTTTCAGCTCTTTACGCGTACTTGCGAGAAGCACTCTCCTGGTTGAATAACGGTTTTATCACTCCAGATCGCTGATGGAATGCAGACGAGGCCATCAAACAGCAACCGAGCCGTGCG
The DNA here is from genome assembly GCF_015461835.1 of Pseudomonas neuropathica. Classification (GTDB taxonomy): domain Bacteria; phylum Pseudomonadota; class Gammaproteobacteria; order Pseudomonadales; family Pseudomonadaceae; genus Aquipseudomonas; species Aquipseudomonas neuropathica. The sequence goes on from NZ_JACOPX010000010.1 coordinate 199,455, forward strand.
CATCAGCCCGCACCCGACCAATCGCTCGTCCTGCAAGCGCAACTCCACAGTGAACTCGCCCGTCGGATGTTCGATCGACAGGCGTTTCACCTCGCCCTCCTCCACAACCGCCATGACCGCCGCCACACTGCCCTTGATCAGGCAGGCGGCAGCCACGCTGACCGCGCCGAACACGCCAATGCTGGTGTGGCAGCGATGGGGAATGAAACTGCGTGTGGTGATGGCCCCACCGACCTGCGGCGGTGCAATCAGGCACATTTTCGGCACGTTGCGCTGGCTCACATCGCCCAGGTTCATGCGCCGCCCCGCTTGTAGGCGGATGGACTCCAGACGCTGTTTCAGTGAAGCATTGACGTCGAGTTGCGCGGGATTCTCATAGCCACTGCAACCAAGCTCTTGCGCGTTGATCAGCACCACGGGCATGCCGTTATCGATGCAGGTCACTTCAACGCCGTCGATCACGTCCCGGGCGTTGCCGGTCGGTAACATTGCACCGCAACTGGCGCCAGCGACATCCTCGAATTCGACAATCAAAGGCGCGGCCTGTCCCGGCACGCCGTCGATACGTGCGTCGCCGTCATAGCGCACCTCACCATCAGACGTTGGTACATGGGCGATGGCGATCTGTCCGGTGTTTTCCATGTATATCCGCACTGGGGTGACGTCGGCTGTCGCCGTCACCAACCCGCGCTCGATGGCGAACGGACCGACACCGGCGAGGATGTTTCCGCAGTTCTGACCGTAATCGACGCGCGGCTCATCCACCAGCACCTGGGCGAAAAGGTAATCGACATCTGCATCTGCGCGGCTTGACGGTCTGATGATCGCCACTTTGCTGGTCAGCGAATCAGCGCCGCCAATGCCGTCGATCTGCCGCGCATCCGGCGAGCCCATCACCGCCAGCAGCACGCGGTCTCGCAGGGCGGGTTCTTGCGGTAAATCGTCGGCCAGAAAGTAAGCGCCTTTCGACGTGCCGCCGCGCATCAACAGACAGGGAATGCGGGTCTGCGCCATGCTCAGTCTCCCAGTTCTTCGAGGCTGTCGACGTAGCGCAAACCCTTTTCCGCCAGACGCGCGCGCATGTTGTAGATGTCCAGACCCAGTTCGCCCTTGGCCAGGCGCAGAGCTTTCTGTTCCTCCAGGTCGGCGCGGGCGCGACTGGCTTCGACGACTTGCAGCAGCTCGGTGCGTCGCACGACCACCACACCATCGTCATCAGCAATCACCACATCACCCGGGTGCACCAGTTGCCCGCCGCACACCAGCGGCAGGTTGACCGAGCCCAGGGTTTCTTTGATTGTGCCTTGCGCGCTGATGGCGCGGGACCAGACCGGGAAGCCCATTTCGCGCAGAGTGTGGGTGTCGCGCACGCCCGCATCAATTACCAGCGCCCGAACGCCGTGGGCCTTGAGCGAGGTGGCCAGCAGGTCGCCGAAGTAGCCGTCGGTGCACGGTGAACTCGGCGCGACCACCAGAATATCGCCGGGCCGGCATTGTTCGACGGCCACATGGAACATCCAGTTGTCACCCGGGGCGACCAGGACCGTGATGGCTGAACCACTGATCACTGTGCCCTGCTGAATCGGTCTGATCGAAGTCGCGAACAGGCCTTTGCGCCCCTGCGCTTCATGAATGGTCGCCACGCCGAAGCGCTTCAACTCATCGACCAGCACCGCTTCGGCCCGCTGAACATTGCGCACGACAACGCCTGTCTTGCCGATATGTTCGCTCATCCCAGATTCTCCGTGACGCGCGGGAAAATACTCTGGTAACCCTCGCCATAGACGATGTTACGAGTTGAAGTGATCCCGACATTACGTTTGGCTTGCACACCGCGTTGCAGGGCGACGCGCGTGTAGTACTCCCACAAATGCTCCTGACCTGCCATGCACTGGATGGCCGCGTACTTCTTGTCCCAGACATCGGTGATGTCGAGCAGCACATCGGGGCGCCATTCGCATTGCTCGGGCTGGTGTGGCTCGAAACTGTAGACCGGCGGTGCGCCGACGATTCTCTCACCCGGTTTATAGCCTTCGGCCTGGGCGATGATGCGCGCCTCCTGGGTGAGGTTCATGGCCAGTGGGTGATCGTAGTTGTACGGGTCTTTGAGCGAGTGGCTGAGAACGAACTCCGGTTGCACCCGGCGAAAAACATCGGCAAGACGGAACAAGGTTTCCTTGTCGGCGCGCATCGGGTAATCGCCGATATCGAAGAACTCGACACTGGCCCCGAGAATGTCGGCGGCGGCCTGAGCCTCTTCGCGACGTGCGGCTTTGACCTTGTCTTCGCTCATCTCGCCCTTGCGCCACAACTTGGCGGATTCGCCGCGCTCACCGAACGACAGGCAGACGATGTGAACCTGGTAACCCTGCTGTGCATGCAGAGCGATGGCGCCACCGGCACGCCAGACAAAATCGGCTGAGTGGGCGCTGACAACCAGCGCGTTTTTGGTTGAATCGATCATTGCGGATTCTCCTCTTGCGTTGCGAAAGAGCATCGCATCGCACCTCGTCGACGGAGTAATGCGTTCGAGTGTTCGAGGTATGCGTTTTTTTTATTGCCACTCAAACATGCCGGCGGCATAGTCGCCTGAACCGCCGATCCGCAGAGTCCTCGCCCGATGGAAAACCCCGAACTGCCAAATCTGATGCACGTGCGTGCCTTCGTCCGCGTAGCTGATCATGGCAGCGTCTCCAAGGCATCAGTCGCGCTGTACCGAGCGCAATCAGTGGTCACCCGCTCCATATCGGAATTTGAAGCCCGCCTGGGCGTGACGCTGTTCGAGCGCCATGCCAACGGTATGCGTCTGACCAATTTCGGAGAGCGTTTGCTGCCCCGAGCGCGACGGGTGCTGGCGGAGCTTGGGAGCGTGCCGACATTGCTCGGCCAAGGTGAAAAAGCCGCGATTGAACCGCTTTATCTGTTCCAGGCCCGACGCCTGCAAGTGTTCGTCAAACTCTGTGAAACCCAGCACATGCAGACAGTTGCCAACCTGCTGGGGCTGAGTCAGCCTGCGGTCAGTTCGACGCTGAAAGTCCTCGAAAACGGCTGCGGCCAATCGCTGTTCGAGCGCACGCCACGCGGCTTGCAACCGACCCGCGCCAGTCATGACATTTTGTTTGCCATCCGCCGTGCGCTGAACGAGTTGCGCCATATCGACACCGACATCACCGCCCTTCGCGGCGCCTTGCACGGCGTCGTCCACGTCGGTGCACTGCCCCTTGGCCGCACGCGCATCCTGCCCGAAGCCATCGTGCGCCTGATGGCCGAGCACCCGGGTATTCAAGTGATCACCAATGAGAGTCCCTTCGACCTGCTGGCGACTGAATTGCGCGCCGGTGATGTGGATTTCATTTTGGGTGCGCTGCGTTCATCGACCTATGCCAGCGACCTGGTCGGCGAGTCACTGCTGACGGAGGAAATGGTTGTGCTTGCGCGGCGTGATCATCCGCTTTACGGCAAAACCGGCCTGCAAGATCATCTCGCTAACGCGCAGTGGGTATTGCCGCGCGCCGGTTCTCCGGCCCGCAAAATGCTCGACGACTGCTTCGCCGGTTTCGGCATTCCGGCGCCTTCCCCGGTGGTGGAAAGCGCCGACATGGCGATCATTCGCGGGCTGTTGTTACGCTCGGACATGCTCGCGGCCGTTTCTGCGCATCAATTGGAACAGGAGATCGCGTCCGGCGAGTTGTGCATTTTGCCGCTGGAATTGAAACAGACCGCCAGAGCCATCGGCCTGACCTACCGCAGCGGCTGCCTGCACTCACCGGTGGCGCAGGCGTTGATGGAGATGATCCGCCAAGTAATCCGAACTCAGGCCAATGCAGCGATTAAAGCAGGCTCAACGGATAGCTGATGATCAAGCGATTCTCGTCGAACTCATTGCTGCTGTAATCGCGGCGAATGCTTGAGTTGCGCCAGCGCAGGTTGAGGTTCTTGAACGCACCGCTTTGCAGCGTGTAGCCCAACTCGGATTCGCGCCCCCATTCCTTACCGTCGGTGACGGCCCCGCTGTGCACATTGTCGCCGCTGATGTAACGGTTCATCAGGGTCAGACCGGGCACGCCGAGGACGGCGAAGTTGTAGTCATGGCGCAGTTGCCAGGATTTCTCCCGCGCATTGTCGTAACTGTTGTTGTAGCTGTCGTTGGCCAGCGTTCCGCCGCTGGTGCCGTTGACTCTCATCCAGGCATCGTCGCCGCTGAGCTTTTGCAAACCGAGGTAAAACGTGTTGCCGCCGTAGCGTGCCGAGAGCAATGCCGAGAACGTACGGTTGTCCAGATCGCCTGCGCGGGCACTGCCATCATCGCGCCCCCGGAAGTAGCCAAGATTGGCGCCCAGCGTCCAGTCACCCAGTGGTTGGCTATGAACCAATTGCAGATATTGTTGCTGGTAGATGTCCTTTAGCTGAGCATTCCACACGCCGATCATCGTGCGTTTTTCGTTGAACGCGTATTCGCCGCCGACGAAGTTGAAACGGTCAGAGGTAAACGCGGTTTTGCCCTGCATGAACATGTCTTCCATGCTGGAATCGTTGCGCGGACTGTTCTGCCGGAACTGACCGCCATACAGGGTCAAACCGGCGATATCCTGTGAAGTAATCTGACCACCACGAAAGGTTTGTGACAACGAGCGACCGTCGTCGGAACGCAATATCGGCAACACTGGCATCCACTCGCCGAGCTTGATTTCGGTCTTGCCGATTTTCATTTTCCCGGCGACAGCCAGGCGGCCAAATTGATCGGCAGGTCGGCCATCACTGTCCAGCGGCAGCAATTGCGTGCCACCCGTGCCTTGACCGCCGTCAAGCTTCAGCGAATACAGGCTCAGCACATCCACACCGAAGCCGACTGTGCCTTGGGTGAATCCGGAGCGCACATCGAGAATGAAATTCTGCGTCCACTCCTCGGCTTTGCCCTGCGCATTGGCCGGGTTGGTGAAATTACGATTGATGTAGAAGTTGCGCAGGTTGAGATTGGCGCTGGCGTCTTCCACAAAGCCTGCGGCGCTCGCCTCGACAGGCAGAGCACAAACGACGGACAGCGTGAAGACTACGCGGGTATTGGCGGTGATTTTCATTGTTATTGTTATCCATTTTTTTGGGATGAAGCAGTCCGCTACGCCCGCATGAGCCGGGCGCAGTGAAGTCATTCAAGGGTGTTGCGAAGCGGCCCGGAACGAGCCGCCGATGACGCCGTGTCGTTAGCGTGGGGCCTTGCCCGCTACCGAATAGAGCACCTGCTGATTACGGGTTTTCATGAACGCCTCCAGGCTTTCTCCGCGCATCGCCGCGTAGATCTGCAGATTCGGCACCCCGACCACGGCAGCGAGTTTTTCCAGCACGAAAAAAATCGCCCCGTAGTGAATCAATCCGCGCCAGTCGCGGCGGCGCAGCAGATCCCGCTCGTCATCACTCAGTCCTGCTTCATCGAACAGCGCCTCGGGTTGGTCAAGGAAACGCTGACGCCAGTGCGGCTCGATCATGCGATGCAAAAACTTGTTCAACCGATAACCTTTGGCGCTGCGTTCCAGGGTGAACGGATAGGTGCCTTCGAGCTTCTCGATACCCGCCAACTGATGCTGCATGTGCTGCAAGTGCCGCGCAATGACGTCGACGGGAACGGGTCGATCCTGGTTTTCCAGCAGCAATGTGGCAATGCCGGTCATCGACGGCAGGTAGTAATCCTGGTGCAGGTTTTTCACCGTGGCTGACAGCGCGCCGCGCATGATCAGCCAGGTGATCACTTCCGAACCTTCCATGCCTCCCAGCGCGGCGTACTCGGCATGGGTCATTTCGGTCAGGCGCTCGGGATCATTGACCAACAGATCAATGAACTGCTGGTCCCACTCCGGGTTGTTGAAACCACAGCGTTCGCCGTGCACCTGGTGGGAAACGCCGCCGGTCGCGACGATGGCCACTTTCAAGTCCTCGGGGTAGCTTTCAATAGCCCGGCGCAGCGCCTGGCCCAACTTGTAGCAGCGCCGCGCACTCGGCACCGGAAACTGCAACACGCCAACCTGCAGCGGCACGATCTCCACCGGCCAGTCCGGCTCGCACGGCAACAGCGCCGACATCGGCGAGAAGAAGCCATGGTCGAGCGGCTTGTCGCGGAAGAAGCTCATGTCGAATTCATCCGCCACCAGGCTCTCGCCGATGTGCCGCGACAGCGCCGCATGACCAGCGATCCCCGGCAACTCGCGTGGATTACCGCCCTCATCAGCGACTTCGTAACGTTCATCGACCCCTAGGGAAAATGCACCATAGTGATCAAAGAAAAACGACGTCACGTGGTCATTGAAGATATAGAACAGCACATCCGGCTGCTGCTCCTTCAGCCACACCTTGATCGGCTCGAAGCCACGGAAGATCGGCGCCCAGGCGGCCTCATGCTGCTTGTCGTGATCGACCGCAAAGCCAATGGTCGGGGTGTGAGATACAGCAAGGCCACCAATGATGCGTGCCATAACGAGTTCCTTTGTCGAAAAAGATTAATGCGTCAGCAAGGCCCGATTGACTCGGCGCCGTGCATGACCGTTGGCCAGGATCGCCAGTGCAGCGATAAAGGCAGGCACGCTCAACAGGGCAAACAGCAGCGGTAACCCCAGCCCGAGGCTGAGCACCGCGCCACCGATGAGTGAACCAAAGATAGCCCCGAAGCGGCCGATACCCAGCATCCAACTGACGCCCGTGGCGCGGCAATCTGTCGGGTAGTACCCCGGCGCGAAAGCATTGAGGCCGGTTTGCGCCCCACTCATGCAGAAACCTGCCGCCACTATGCCGACCGCCAGCAGACTGGATTCGAGGCTGAAGGCGCCCAGCAGCAGAATGAAAGCGCCACCCAGAGCGTAAGACGTGGCAATCACCGCGTTCGGATTACGCCGGTCCATCGCCCAGCCAACTGCGATGGCGCCGACGGTACCGCCAATCTGGAACAGGCCGGTGATGGTCGCGGCGCGTTCGATGGACAGCCCACCTTCACGCAACAGGGTCGGCATCCAGCCCATGGTCAGGTAGATCACCAGCAACCCCATGAAGTAAGTCGCCCACAAGGCGAGCGTGCCGAAGCGATAGCTTTCGTTGAACAACAAGCGCAGCGGTGCTTTTTGCTGAGCCTGCGGTTCGGCAATGACGAATTTCGTCGCTGCGCTGAACGTGCCGCCCAGCTTGTTCAGCACCTTGGCGATCTGGCTGGCGGGCGCGTTGCGTGCGGCGAGAAAACGCGCCGACTCAGGCAGCAACAGCCACATCAAGGGCAGCAGCAACATCGGCAGAATCCCGCCGGCGAGCAACACCGACTGCCAGCCGTGATGGGGAATCAACCACGCTGCGAGAAATCCGCCCAACCCCGACCCCATATTGAATCCGGTGAACATGATCGTGATGAACAGTGACCGATTGCGTTCCGGCAAATACTCGGACAGCAGTGTGGTGGTGTTGGGCAACGCTGCGCCCAGCGCCACACCGGTCAGCAGACGCAAGGCCGCCAGTTCGTAGGGATTGCGCGCAAAGGCGCAGGCCAGGCTCAGCACGCTGAAGCCAGTCACCGCCGTCAGTAGTACCTTTTTGCGGCCGATTCGGTCGGCGTAAGGGCCAGCAGTCAGCGCGCCGATCGCCAGCCCAATCATGCCCGCGCTCATCACCGGGCCAAACGCCGCTTTCGAAAGCCCCCACTCTTGAATCAACGAGGGGGCAATAAATCCCATCACCGCGACGTCGAAGCCATCGAAAAGCACTATGAAAAAACATAAACCCATAATCAGCCACTGGTACGGCACCACTTTTCGGTTGTCGATCCACGCTTTGATATCGACCGTTTCACTCGTCATGCTCTCACCTTCTTATTTTTGTAGAAGTCCCGACGGACAAGGCCTGTAAGTAGACCGTCCACGCTGAACGATGAAGGTGACTGTAAAGCCGCAGGTATACCGCCCGCCTCTGGGAAATCCTTAAGCAGGTATCGGTTTTTCTTATCGGGGGATCAACAGAGATAAACAGAGCGTGGTAGAGCGAGGAGTTGATGAACATGGCGCGAGCGGCCGCTAGAGGATGACGAAATGCCAACGGCCCTTATGTAACCAGAAAACATGCCGATACCGTGCAGCAGCACGGAAGCACCGCAGCAGCACTTACTTCATGGACGGCAGGAGCCCAAACAATGTTGGAACACCTCTGGCGCAGCATCCATTCCCCGGACTACTTGCCCAACGTACTGGACTGGATGCTCCATATTCTCCTCAGCCCGTTCATGGTGATCATGTGCCTGATGGTCGGCGCGCTGGCGGGAAAATGGTGGAGAGCACTGCCCTACGGCAGTCTGACTTGTTATGTGGTTTTTCTGAGCCGGTCTTCTTTCTATCGCTGGGAAAGCATTTTCCCCCTGGCTGGCCTGCCTGCGCTGGCGATAGATGGCGCACTGCTTGCGCTGCTCGGTTTTTATTTGAAAGGCGTACTCAGAACCCGCGCAGACGCAAAAGCCGAAGGCCATTGGCTGCGCAGGCTTTATCAAGGCCTTAAGGTTTTTCTGCTGACGATCATGGTGATGTTCTGGGGATTGGTCGTGCTGTTTGTCGTGGTCTTCACGGTCTCGGTCGCGACCCAACCGTCATTGGTGCATTGAGCAGCCTCCTGCTCGATCAGACAAATCGGGACTCCGGATCGCCGGAAACAGCGGCCGACTCAACAAGATGAACTTCAGTGGCATTGCGACCCGCCAGCCAGGCAAGCACAGACGCGGCGACCAGCACCGCCGCACTGAGCTCGAATGTGGCTTTGTATCCGCTCAGGTCAAAAGCCAGACCGCCAATGATTGCGCCTCCGGCGATCGCCAGTTGCACAATCGCCACGAGCAAGCCGCCTCCGGCTTCCGCATCATCCGGAAGCGTCTGCGCCAGCCATGTCCACCAGCCAACCGGCGCGGCCGTAGCAACCAGTCCCCAGAGTCCGAGCAACATGGCGGTGAGTACCGGTGATTTGCCGAAGCTGACCAACGCCAGCGCGATGGCCGCCATGATCAGCGGGATGATGGTCAACGTGCGGTAGAGGCCGCGACCCATAAACCTTTCAATCAGAAAGGTGCCGATAAAACCGGCCAGTCCCAACCCCAGCAACATCAAGGACAACGTAGAAACACTGACGCCCGTCACGCCTTCAAGAAAGGGCCGCAGGTAGGTGAACAGCATGAACTGCCCCATGAAAAACACGCTGACGGCGATCATGCCCAAGGCCACTGGCAATTGCTTCATCAGGCGCAGGACGTTGCCGCTACCGGCCTGGTGCTCGGCCTTGAACGACGGAAGGCTGATCAGCAGCCACCCGGCGGCCAGCACCGCGACTGGAACCACACAGAAGAACGCGCCGCGCCAGCCGATCAGCGAACCGAGAAAGCTCCCCGCCGGAGCGGCGATAACCGTGGCGAGAGCGTTACCGCCATTGACGATGGCCAGCGCTCGCGAAACCTGTTCAGGTTTTACCAGGCGCATCGCAGTCGCTGCCGACAGTGACCAGAAACCACCAATCGCTATTCCGATCAACGCACGTCCAAACATGAATGACGGGTAACCCGGCGCGACCGCGACGACCGTGCCGGAGACGATCATCAGCAAGGTCAGGCCCAGCAGCAACTTCTTGCGCTCGATGCGAGCGGCGACCGAGGCGATCAACAGGCTGGTGATCAAGGCAAAGGCTCCGGACACGGAAATCCCCTGCCCGGCCTGGCCTTCGGTGATGTGCAGGTCTGCCGCAATCGGCGTCAGCAGGCTGACCGGCATGAACTCTGAAGCGACCAAAGCGAATGCGGCCAGCGACATGGCCAGCACGGCGCTCCAGCCGCCTGTTCTTTTAGAAGGATCTGTAGAAGGAAACGTCATGGGAACGACCTGTGATGCGAAAAAACGGGTGGATGTGATGCGCAGGGGCAAGCAGTTCGACGCCCATCCGGGCACTGCCCCTGTAACAGATAGACACATTCTCCCGGTCAATCCGGCCCTTCCCTAGTGCATTCCTCTTGAATGCTTGCCTGATCCTCTGGCGATGCAGGGTGATGGATAGGAAACGTCTCGCGCGCGGATTAGAGTTCGGTCAACAGGAGTAACCCGACATGATCCCTACCCCTCTGCCCCAGAAATCGCCTTTGGCGTTGCACATTGACCCGCGCGTGAGCGCACCGGGTGACTTCGCCACGGCCATCCCTGGCTTGTCGCTGTTTCGTCGCGACCAACCGGCGCCCCCCGCCGTGTGCATGATCGAACCGAGCCTGATTCTCGTCGGTCGCGGTGAAAAACGTCTGTGGGTCGGTGGTGAGGGTTACAGCTATGACCCTTCACGTTTTCTGGTGACGTCGCTGGACCTGCCCGCCAACTCCGAAGTGATGCTCGCCAGCCCCGAACAGCCCTGTGTCGGGCTGGTGCTGAAACTGGATGTCGGCATGCTCGCCGAAGTCATCACCAAGAGCGGCTTGCCGGCCAAGCGCCAGCCAGCAACGGGCACAGGGGCGGCGATTGGCAGCCTGTCGTCTGCGCTGGAGGGCGCGCTCGATCGCCTGCTGGCACTGCTTGATGAACCCGAGGCAATCCCGGTGCTGGCGCCGCTGATTCTGCGCGAAATCCACTATCGCTTGCTGCACACCGACCAAGGCGCGCGGCTGCGGCAGATCACGGCCGTCGATGGTCAGGGTTATCGCATCGCCAAAGCGATTGACTGGCTCAAGCTCAACTACGCCGATGCCCTGCGCATCGACGATCTGGCCGCGCGGGTGCAGATGAGCGCGCCGACCTTTCACCATCATTTCCGTCAGCTCACCGGCATGAGTCCGCTGCAGTACCAGAAATGGCTGCGGCTCAACGAAGCGCGGCGGCTGATGCTGGTCGAGCGCCTCGACGTTTCGCGGGCGGCGTTTGCGGTCGGCTATGAAAGTCCGTCGCAGTTCAGCCGCGAATATGCCCGGCTGTTCGGCACCGCGCCGAGTCGGGACATCGCCCTTTTGCGCGGGCAGCCATTCGAGGCGGAAGCGCTCGGCACAGTCGCGAATTGAACGAACACCGGTGATGCGCCTCGCCGCGCGTCACCGCTCATAACAATGCACGTCAACCGATGATCAGCGGGTGAATCATGGAACTACGAATCAACCAGAAGACCTATCAGGTCGATGCCGACGCCGATACGCCCTTGCTGTGGGTGATCCGCGATGATCTGGGCATGACCGGGACCAAGTACGGCTGCGGACTGGCGCAATGCGGCGCCTGCTCGGTGCTGGTGGATGGCAGCGTCGTGCGCTCGTGTGTCACGCCGGTGGCGGGTGTCGTCGGCCGCGAGGTCACCACGATTGAGGCCATCGAAAGCGATGACGTGGGCAAACGGGTGGTCTCGACCTGGGTCGATCTGCAGGTCGCGCAGTGCGGCTACTGCCAGTCCGGGCAGGTGATGGCCGCCACTGCGCTGCTCAAACAAAACCCTAAACCGAGTGATGCGCAGATCGAAGCGGCGATGGTCAATCTGTGCCGCTGCGGTACTTACAATGCGATTCATGCCGCCGTGCAAGAGCTGGCCGGCAAGGGAGACGCGTGATGAACGTTCGAATCGACCCTTCACTGCAAGCCTCAGCACTGGATCTGCACGAACCGATCAATGTTTCGCGCAGACGTTTTCTCACCGGTACCGCCGTCGGCGCACTGGTCCTCGGCTTCGGCCTGCCGCTGGGTGCGACGCGCGTGCAAGCTGCCGTTGCAACGGCGACGGCTGAGCGCGGCACGCAGGTCCCGGCGTTTCTCGAAATCCGTCCGGACAACCGCGTGCGCCTGCTCTGCCCGTTCATGGAGGGCGGGCAAGGTACGTTCACCGCAATGGCGCAGATTGTCGGTGAAGAGCTGGATGCCGACCCGGCGACCTTCCTGGTCGAAGCGGCGCCGCCCGGCGAAGCCTATGTGGTGTTGGAAAACGGCATGCGCATCACCGGCGGCAGCATGTCGGTGCGCATGAGCTACCCGGTCATGCGCCGCCTCGGCGCCCTCGCCCGCGCCATGTTATTGCAGGCGGGTGCGCAGCAACTTGGCGTACCAGTGAGCGAGTTGAGCACCGAGCCAGGCAAAGTCGTGCACGCCAAGTCGGGCCGCTCGCTGGCTTACGGTGAACTGGCCGAGCGCGCGATGGATCTGCCGGTTCCCGATCCGGCCTCCGTGAAGCTGCGTGATCCGAGCCAGTTCCGCTGGATCGGCAAACCGGTGAAGCGCCTCGATGCTTACGACAAGTCCACCGGCAAGGCGCTGTACAGCATCGACCTGAAGGTCGACGACATGCTCCATGCCGCCGTGCAACATGCCCCGCGCCTGGGAATGACCGTAGGCAACCTGCGCAACGAAGAGCAGGTCAAGGCAATGAAAGGCGTGCATTCCGTGCATCGTCTGCCAGGTGCCGTGGCGGTGGTCGCCGAGCGCTGGTGGCACGCCAAACGTGCCGTTGAGGCGATTCAGGTTGACTGGCAAGAACCAACGGCCGACAGCAACGTGCGGCCGATGCCCGCTGACTTTTCCAGCGATGCCTGGTTCAAGCGTCTCGCTGAAGATAAAGGCCCGGCCAAAGATGATGAAAACGAAGGCGACGTGGCGGCGATTCTCAAGGAGACCAAGACCCGGATTGACGCCACTTACCACAACCAATACTTGAACCACGGCCAGTTGGAGCCGCCTTCAGCACTGGCTCGATTCAACCCGGACGGTTCGCTGGAAGTCTGGTTGCCGAATCAGGCGCCGGACATGTTCCGCGCCGACATTGCCAAACGCACAGGGCTGGATCCGTCACGCATCACCTTGCATTCGCCGCTGCTGGGTGGCTTCTTCGGTCGGCATTTTCTCTACGACTCGGCCAGTCCCTATCCGCAGGCGATCGCGCTGGCGAAAGCGGTTGGCCGTCCGGTCAAACTGATCTGGAGTCGCGAGGAAGAATTTCTGCGTGACGTGCTCCGCCCCGTTGCCGCGGTGAATTTCCGCGCCGCGCTGGACAGCGACGGCTGGCCGCTGGCAATCGAAGCGATCAGTGCCACCGAAGGCCCAACCGAAGCGCTCGCTGGCAAGCAAGGTGAAAAGCTCGATCCGACGGCGCTTGAAGGTTTGTCGGGCAAGTCCTACGCAATCGCCAACAAACGCATCGCGCAGATCTACGTCAAAGGCCCGGCGATGCTCGGTTACTGGCGTTCGGTGGGCAATTCCCTCAATGACTTCTTCTATGAATCGTTCCTCGATGAACTGGCTGACAAGGGCGGCAAGGATCCATTTGATCTGCGCCTGCATCTGTTACGCGACAACAAGCGCTTGACCACTCTGCTGCAAGCGGTGGGTGAACTGTCCGGAGGCTGGAAGCGCGGGCCGTTTACCGCCGAGGATGGCAGCAAACGTGCGCGCGGCGTGGCCATGGCTTCGCCGTTCGGTACCGAGACGGCGGTGATCGCCGAGGTGTCCATCGAGAACGGTCAGGTCAAGGTGCACGACATCTGGCAGGCGATCGATCCGGGCAGCATCGTCAACCCGGCGATTGTCGAAGCGCAAGTCAATGGCGCCGTGGCGCTGGGGCTGTCGCAAACGCTGGTGGAAGAAGCCGTGTGGATTGATGGCAAACCCCGGGCGCGCAACTACGACTTGTATCCGATCCTGCCGCCTGCGCGGATGGCTCGGGTCCATGTGCGTGTGGTCGAGAGTGGCGAAAAAATGGGCGGCATCGGTGAACCGCCGCTGCCTGCGGTCGCGCCCGCCGTCGCTAACGCGGTGGCAAGGCTAACCGGTCAGCGGGTGCGCAGCCTGCCGATGAGCCGACACACCTTCACTTGATCAGCGCCGGAGCGTCCATGAATAACAGCCGATTCGCAAGAACCGCTGGCTGGCTGGCAGTGCCGTGCCTGGTCGCGGCAGGCCTGCTGGCCTGGTATGTCACCCGCGAGCCTGTCTCGCGCCTTGAAACCCATCAGATCGCCGTGGCCGACATCGACCCGGCACTGGTCGCCCGTGGCGAATACGTCGCCCGGCTCAGCGATTGCGTGGCCTGCCACAGCGTGCCGGGCGGCGCGCCGTTCGCCGGCGGCCTGGAAATGGCCACACCACTGGGCTCAATCCACGCGACCAATATCACCCCCGACACGGAAACCGGCATCGGCCATTACAGCCTGGCGGACTTCGACCGCGCCGTGCGCCACGGCGTAGCACCCGACAGTCGCCGTCTGTACCCGGCGATGCCCTATCCGTCTTACGCCAAGCTCAGTGACGATGATGTGCGGGCGCTGTATGCGTTCTTCATGAAAGGCGTGGCGCCGGTGAAACAGGCGAACATCCCCAGCGCGATTCCGTTTCCGCTGAACCTGCGCTGGCCGATTGCGCTGTGGAATGGCGTGTTTGTCGACGCCGAGCCTTATGCGGCCAAACCCTCGCAGGATGAACGCTGGAACCGTGGTGCTTACCTCGTTCAAGGCGCCGGGCATTGCGGCAGTTGCCACACGCCGCGCGGTTTGGCGTTCAACGAGAAGGCACTGGATGAGGCCGGTAAGCCGTACCTCGCTGGCGCTTTGCTCGATGGCTGGTACGCGCCGAGCCTGCGTGATGATCACAACACCGGGCTGGGCCGCTGGAGCGAACCGGAGATCGTGCAGTTCCTCAAGACCGGTCGCAACAAACATGCGGTGGTCTACGGTTCGATGACCGAAGCATTCAACAACTCCACGCAGTTCATGAGCGATGACGATCTGACCGCGATTGCCCACTACCTGAAGTCGCTTCCCGGGGATCGCGAACGGGATGGCGAGCCTTGGCAGTATCAAGCGGTTTCGGCGGCGGAACGTCTCGACTCGCCCGGTGCTCATACCTACGTGACGCGCTGTGCTTCCTGCCATGGTCTGGACGGCAAGGGCCAGTCCGAATGGATGCCGCCGCTGGCCGGCGCGACTTCTGCACTGGCCAAGGAAAGCGCCTCGGCGATCAACATCACCCTGAATGGTTCGCAACGCGTGGTGGCGGCCGGCGTGCCGGATGCCTATCGCATGCCGGCTTTCCGTGAGCAGTTGTCGGATCAGCAGATCGCCGAAGTGCTGACCTTCATGCGCAGCACCTGGGGTAACCAAAGCACTGCGATTGATGCGCAGACGGTGGGCAAACTGCGTGAACACACCGATCCGGCCAGCAGCAGCCCGATCATTCTGCAGATGCGCTAAGAGGAGACACTGATGGAAAGCATCGACTTGCTGGTCCTGCGCACGGCGCGGGACTGGCTCGCTGCTGGCGAGCGCGTGTTGCTCGCCACGGTGGCGCGCACCTGGGGTTCTTCACCGCGTCCGACGGGGTCGATGATGGCTTTGCGTGACGACGGTCGCGTGGTGGGCAGCGTGTCCGGCGGCTGCATTGAGGATGATCTGATCCATCGCTATACCACGGCCCATGGCGGCAGCGCTTTCAGTGGCAGCACGCCAGAAGTGGTGCGTTATGGCGTCAGCGCCGATGAAGCGCATCGCTTTGGCTTGCCGTGCGGTGGCACGCTTGAACTGATTCTTGAGTTCAACCCGGCGTGGCAGTCGCTCGATGAACTGCTGACGCAACTGGACGCCGGGCAACTGGTTCGCCGTCGCCTGGCGTTGGAGTCCGGTGAGGTCATGCTTGAACCGACTGCGACGCCGGAACAGTTCAGCTTCGATGGCGTGCAGATGCTCAACACCTTGGGGCCGGGCTATCGGATGCTGATGATCGGTGCCGGCGCGCTGGCCGAGTATCTGGCGACCATGGCTTTGTTCAACGGTTTCAAGGTGGCAGTGTGCGATCCGCGTCCCGAGTACATCGAGACTTGGGCGGTAGACGGTGTGGAGCGGATTGTCGGCATGCCGGACGACGTGGTCCGCGACTTCGCGGTCGATCTGCGCACCTGCATCGTCGCCTTGAGTCATGACCCCAAACTCGACGATCTGGCCCTGCTCGAAGCGCTCCACGGCCCGGCGTTCTACATCGGTGCGATCGGCTCGCGGCGCAACAGCCAACTGCGCCGCGAACGCCTGATCGAGCATTTTGGCGAGACCGAGGCGTCGCTTGCGCGTCTACACGGGCCGATCGGTCTGTACATCGGCAGCAAGACGCCTGCGGAAATCGCCGTCAGCGTGATGGCCGAGATTCTTGCGGCGAAGAATGGCGCCCAACTGCCGCAAGCGTTTTCCATCGTCAGGGCCAAAGCGCTCGCCGAATGAGCCGCGCTGCTACTCTGCGACGGCGTTTTCGGTCGGCAACGAAGCGAGCATTTCTGCGCGGCATACCTCAAGAATCTCGTCTGCCAGCGCGGAATCATCCGGGCAGGCACGCGACAGGATAATCGCGCCGACGGCCCGCGACAGCAGGTCGATCATCTGCTTGCGCCCCTCACCCGCCTCGGCATCCGGCGCTGTCGGGTATTTCTCGCCCAGGGTTTGCAGGGTGCGCTCAATGCCCTCGGCAAACGTCGCTTTCACCTCATCCGACTGGCGCGCCGCGTCGCCGCCCAACGCGGCCATGGTGCAACCGTCGCCGCGTCCGTCGCGATGTTCTCTGTTCACATAAACGTTGATGAAGCCCGGAACATCCAGCGCTTGGGCGCCAGTCAGCGATTTGGCCAGACTGCACGCCGAGGCTTCGGCCATCAGGTCGGCCTTCGACCCGAAATGTTTGTAGAAACCACCATGGGTAAAACCGGCGGCCGCCATGAGGTCCGCCACGCCGACGCCGTCAAAACCGCGCTCACGGAACAGCTCTGAGGCGGTTTCAACGATGTGTTCTCGATTGGCCTGCGCCTGGGCCTTGGTCACTCTCACGTGCAATACCTCGTGTTTCCGGGGAAATCCTGCGTCCGATGATACATAGATGTTGGCCATAATCAAAACCGTTGACAGTTTAGATTTAGATCATCATCCTAATTACTCGCAACAACGATATTCATCAACGGGCACGGAACAACATCAATCGCCGCTGGCTGAATCAAGCATCAGCGCAAGCTAAGCGCGTTCTGTTTCTCACACCCTCAAAGAGAGATAAACCATGAGCACTCGCCCTACTGTTCTGATCACTGGCGCCTCCACCGGGATCGGCGCCGTCTACGCCGAACGCTTTGCGCAACGCGGCCACGATCTGGTGCTGGTCGCCCGTGATCAGGCGCGCCTGGATGCACTGGCTGCGCGCTTGCGCAGCGAACACGACGTCGCCGTCGATGTGATCCCGGCGGACCTGACCCAACCCGGCGATCTGACCACTGTTGAAAACCGCCTGCGCGACGATGCCCGTATCGGCATCCTCGTCAATAACGCCGGCGCGGCGCTGTCTGGCCATTTCGTCGAGCAAAGCACCGATAAAGTGGCGCAACTGGTCGCCCTCAACACCACCGCACTGGTGCGGCTTGCCAGCGCCATCGCTCCACGCCTGGCCAAGGCCGGTGACGGTGCGATCATCAACATCGGTTCGGTGGTGGGCCTCGCACCGGAGTTCGGCATGACGGTCTACGGCGCGACCAAGGCTTTTGTGCTGTTCCTGTCTCAGGGTCTGAGCCTGGAACTGTCGCCTCAGGGCGTCTACGTGCAAGCCGTCCTGCCCGCCGCCACGCGCACGGAAATCTGGGATCGCTCCGGCGTCGACATCAACACCTTGAGCGAAATCATGGAGGTGGGTGATCTGGTGGATGCTGCGCTCGTCGGCTTCGATCGTCGCGAACCGGTGACCATTCCGCCGCTGCACGAAGCAGAGCGCTGGGATGCCTTGCAGGGCGCACGGCTGGGCCTTATCGGGCAAATCCGCCAATCTGAGGTTGCCCAGCGCTACCAGACGCCAGAGTGATCTTTAGGTAAAGGATTCGATGCAGGCGTAAGGCGCTGCATCGAATCCATCCTGCAATCCGGAGCAGTCATGAATTCAGCACAGACAAATCCCCCTTCGGGTTCGCCAATGTCATTCATCAACGCGGCGAACCAGTCGATCACCGTCAATGGCATTCCCTTCGCCTACCGCGACACCGGGCCCGCGAACGGCGTACCACTCGTACTGTTCAATCATTGGGGCGCGGTGCTGGACAACTTCGACCCGGCGATCATCGATGGCCTAGCGCAAACCCGACGCATCATCACCACCGACTATCGCGGTATCGGCGGCTCAGGTGGAACCGCGCCATTGACTGTCGGCGAGATGGCTGACGATGCCATCCAGTTGATCAAGGCCCTAGGGCTGGAAACCGTGGATGTGCTCGGTTTCTCACTCGGCGGCTTCGTCGCTCAGGACATCGCCCTGAAGGCGCCTGACTTGGTGCGGCGTTTGATTCTCACCGGCACCGGACCGGCTGGCGGCAGCGGTATCGAAAAGGTTGGCCCAGTGTCGTGGCCATTGATCCTCAAAGGCTTGCTGACCCTGCGCGATCCCAAGTTCTACCTGTTCTTCACCTCGACAGCCAATGGCCGCCGATCCGCCTCGCAGTATCTACAGCGCCTGCGAGCACGCCCAACCAATCGCGACCAAGGCCCGACGCCCCGCGCTTTCCTGCGCCAGTTGAAAGCGATCACCGCGTGGGGCAAACAGCCGTCGCAAGACCTCGGGCGTTTGCGCACGCCGACGCTGGTGGTCAACGGCGACACCGACATCATGGTGCCCAGTGTCAATTCGTTTGAGCTGGCCAAACGTATTCCCAATGCGGAGCTGGTGATTTATCAGGATGCCGGTCACGGCGGCATTTTTCAGCACCACGTTGATTTTGTTGTCAGGGCGCAGGCATTCCTCGATGCCTGACCACGCACCGGCTACCCTCCCTACAACCGACAAGAGCCGCACCTCGATGAAAGCATTTTTGATTGATCGCTATGGCAAACACCCCGGGCGCATCGGTGAAGCGCCCATCCCCGCAATCGGTCCTCACGACGTCTTGATCGAGGTCCACGCCAGTAGCGTCAACGTGCTGGACTCGAAGATCAGCACCGGCGAATTCAAGCTGATCCTGCCCTACGCGTTTCCATTGATTCTGGGCAACGATCTGGCAGGTGTGGTGACTGAAGTCGGCACGCAAGTGACACGCTTCAAACCGGGAGACGAGGTGTACGCCCGCCCGCCGGAAACACGAATCGGTACCTTCGCCGAGTTGATCGCCGTGAACGAAAACGCGATTGCCCTGAAACCGGCCAATACCAGCATGGCACAGGCGGCTTCCCTGCCCTTGGTGGCCCTGACTGCCTGGCAAGTGCTGGTCGAAACCGCCCAGCTGAAAAAAGGCCAGAAAGTACTGATTCACGCCGGCTCCGGTGGCGTCGGCACCGTCGCCATTCAGCTTGCCAAACACCTTGGTGCCTTTGTCGCCACAACCACCAGCACCGCGAATGTCGAATGGGTCAAGGCGCTAGGGGCTGACGTGGTCATCGACTACAAACAGCAGAACTTCGAAAGTGTCTTGCACGACTACGACGTGGTGTTGAACAGCCTTGGCGCCGATGTCCTCGAGAAATCGCTCAAGGTGCTCAAGCCCGGTGGCCAGCTGATTTCCATCTCTGGGCCACCCACCGCGCAATTCGCACAGGAGCAAGGTTTGTCCTGGCCCTTGCAGCAGGTCATGCGCTTGCTGAGCTTCGCTATTCGGCGCAAGGCCCGCAAGCGTGACGTCAATTACGCGTTCGTGTTCATGCGCGCCAACGGCGCCCAACTGCAACAGATCAGCGCACTGGTCGAGGCCGGCATCATCAAACCGGTGATTGATCGAACGTTCCCCTTTGAATCAACGGCCGAGGCGTTGAGTTACGTCGAGCAGGGCCGCGCGAAGGGCAAGGTCGTTGTTTTGATCAAGTGACGATTCCGGCTATTGCTGGGTTATCCGTAGAAACCAGCTCAATGCGTTCTTCGACAGGTCATAGAACCCCTCCCGGCAAGAAGGGTCTGCTCTCCTATGCCCCCTCAGGAATGCTTCCCATGTCAGTGCAACGCAACCTTGTCCTCCTCGCTCGGGGAGGCTATGCCGCCCGAGGAATGCTTTATCTGATCATCGGTATCTTTGCGTTGCTGGCAGCCCATGATTCGACTAAACCGAAGGACAGCCACAAGAGTCTGGAAGCCTTGCTGGCCCAGCCATTCGGCTATTTTCTGGTTGGACTTGTCGTGGCGGGACTGCTCGCATTTGCCGCCTGGCGTGTCCTGCAGGCAACGCGTGATGTCGATCATCACGGCACAAAACTCAAAGGTCTGGTGATTCGCACAGGGCTGTTTGTGGGAGGTCTGGTCAACGGTGCTCTGGCGTTCTTTGCATTGGGCCTACTCATCAGCGGGATTAAAAGCTCGGGCGATTCTGCAGGACAAACCAAAGACTGGCTGGCGCATCTTCTGTCCTGGGAACATTCGAACTGGCTGGTGTACCTGATCGCCCTCGTTCCGCTCGGTGTAGGCATTGCTCACATCATCAAGGGCTGGAAAGCGTCGTTCGAGAAGTATTTCGAGGCCGACGAAGAGGTCATGCGCTACGTCCGCCCGGTCTCGCGGTTTGGTCTGATCGCGCGCGGCGTCGTGTTTATCGAGATCGCATTGCTGCTGGCAATCAGCGGCTCTACCTATCAAGCCATGGATCCCCCGGGTATGAAAGAAGCGCTCGATGCATTGCAGAATCTACCCGCTGGCTGGCTGATCTTGATGGTAATAGCCTTGGGGCTGGTGGCGTTCTCGGTCTACAGTCTGTCGGAAGCTTGCTGGCGCAAGATCAATATGGATGTGCCAGGCGTATCGAGCACATAGCGTGCAACGTCTTTGGCGATGATCACCCGGGCGTTGCATCGATGAGCGAACCTTTCCCCCGAAAACAACGTCCGAGCTAAAGCGTTAACGCTTACCGCTCGCCACGAGGTTTCCGTTTGAAAGCTGCCATCGTCAGAAAATACCGATTGATCATCAAAACGCTGGGCTACGTCGGCTGGGCCTTGTTCTGGCTGTTGCTCTGGGACATCGCTGTCACTGTCGACTTCATGTTGTTTCTCAACACCAAGCTGAATTTACCCCTCATGCCCCTGACTCTATTGGGTTCGGCGTTGATTGTGTTGATCAGTTTCCGCAACAGCAGCGCCTACAACCGCTGGTGGGAAGCACGGACGCTGTGGGGGGCGATGATCAACAACTCGCGCAGTTTCGCCCGGCAGGTGCTGACGTTGCTGGATGACGCTGACAACGAGGTCAATCCGGTCAAGTCGACTCTATTACGCCGCCACGTCGCCTATGTGAATTGCCTCGCAGCGCATTTGCAAGGCCAGCCTTGCCCTGAGGAAGTCCGCGCGTTCATTCCCGCCGAGGAGTTCGCCCGCAGCGGCACCACCAATAACTTTGCCAACGACATCCTCACTGGCTCGGCGACTTTGCTGGCTCGGGAATACAAGGCCGGGCGCCTCGACAGCATTCGCCTGGCGCGGCTGGAATCGACGCTGGTGGACCTGTCCAACAGTCAGGGCGGCATGGAGCGGATTGCCAATACGCCGCTGCCCTACCCTTATGTGTATTTCCCACGGCTGTTTATCTCGCTGTTCTGCCTGATCGTCCCGGTCGGTCTGGTGGAATCGCTGGGCTGGTTCACGCCACTGGCGTCGACCGTGGTGGGCTTTATGCTGCTGGCCATCGAGCGCATCGGCACCGATCTGCAAAGTCCGTTTCGCCACAGCGAGCATCAGATTCAGATGGAAGCGCTGTGCGAAACCATCGAGAAGAATCTGCAGTCGATGCAGCGTGACTCCCTGGGTGACGTGCGCAGGCTTGCAGAGAACGCTTGAGGTGCAGCAATCGGGAGCCGTCAGGATGTCTGACGGTTCCCGAATCAATCAGAACGCCGCACAACATCGCTTGTTCTCGCACCGCGCTCACACATCTCCCCCGAGCGCTCACCGTCATTCCCCCTCTGCTTCCCGCTCCTCGCGGCCTCACATTTTGCGATGTGAGGTTTTCGCATCTGCATAAAAAAGATTGCCGATTCATTGTCAGGTGATTTTTTTCAGCCTATCTTCAATAAAACCTATACAAAACACTTCATTGCGTACAACTCTTTCGCTAGGGATTAGCCCCACGCACAGCACTGTCGCGAGCACCTTGAATGAACCCACTATTAGCCAGCCATTACCGTGAAATTCTCGTCGGCGTCGGTGAGAACCCCGAGCGCGAAGGTCTGTTGGACACACCCCAGCGCGCCGCCAAAGCGATGCAGTATCTGTGCAATGGCTACACGATGAGCCTGGACGACGTCACCAACGGTGCCCTGTTCGAGTCGCAGAGCGATGAAATGGTGATCGTCAGCGACATCGAGCTGTATTCCTTGTGCGAGCACCACATGCTGCCCTTTATCGGCAAGGCACATGTCGCGTACATCCCCACCGGCCGGGTACTGGGGCTGTCGAAGGTCGCGCGGGTGGTAGACATGTTCGCGCGGCGCCTGCAGATCCAGGAAAACCTTACGCGGCAGATTGCCGACGCCATTCAGCAAATCACCGATGCCGCCGGTGTGGCGGTGGTCATTGAAGCTCGGCACATGTGCATGATGATGCGCGGCGTTGAGAAGCAGAATTCGGTCATGACCTCCTCCGTGATGCTGGGTGCTTTTCGGGACAGTTCGACGACACGGCAGGAATTCCTGCAACTGATCGGGCGGCGATAAAGCTATACAGGGGACAGTCACTGTACAAGCCGACAGTTCGGATCTCACCCTCTTCACTTGTGCGTTTCAGGGAGTTAGGCAATGACCCGATTTCTGCTGTTACTGACACTGGCACTCAGCGTCGCAAGCTGCGGCAGCGTGGATGTTGCCCGTTATGCCGACCAACAACCGGCCTTGGACCTGCAGCGTTTTTTCAGCCAGCCCGTCAAAGCCTGGGGAATGTTTCAGAAGCGCAGCGGTGAAGTGGCCAAGCGTTTTGAGGTCAACATCGTCAGCCGGCGTGAGGGTAACAACCTGATTCTCGACGAGCGCTTCCTGTACAGCGACGGCACCCGCCAACGTCGCGTCTGGACTCTCACGCCCGAAGGCCAGGGGCGTTGGAGCGGTCGCGCGGCTGACGTAGTGGGTGTCGCCGAAGGCCAGGTCGCGGGCAATACGCTGCACTGGCGTTATCGCCTGAACCTGCCGGTCGACGACTCGACTTACGAAATGAGCATGGACGACTGGATGTACTTGATGGACGAGGACACGTTGATCAACCGCACCAGCATGTCCAAGTTCGGCGTAGAGGTCGGCCAAGTGACACTGTTCTTCCGTCGCCAAGGCGCGGGAGTCAACGAGTGAACCGCGCATTGACCCTGGCCTCGTTCGGCGACGGTTATCGCGCGCTGGTGATCGGCGCCAGTGGCGCCCTCGGCACAGCCTTTTGCCAACTGCTGAAACAGGATCCGCGCTGTGCCGACGTTCGCGCGCTAGGGCGCCGTACCCTCCCCGCGCTCGACCTTGAACGACCTGAAACGATTGCCAGCGCCGCCATCGAACTGGCACGCACGCGCCCGCAGAGTCGCTTGCTCAGTCTGCACCCGGGCACGGTGGTGTCGGGGTTGTCGCAACCTTTTCGCGGCGCCTCCAGCGCCCGTCCGGCAGACGTTGCCGCTGAACAGTTACTGACCTTGATTGACCAGTTGACGCCGGCCGACAGCGGCCATTTCGTTGCCTACGATGGAGAATGCCTACCCTGGTAGGCAAGGAGTGAAGCATGAACCTGCAAGCCCTCACCGAACGTGCGGCCAACAGTGAAATACGCGAACTGGAGCTGCTGTCACTCGAAGGTGGTTTTTATCTGGCGCGGATCCGCCTGGATCACGGCCAGTTCACCTTGCTGGATGACGCGGCCAAGCCGATGCACCTGCGCTCGATCACCCACCTGCGGGACTTGCTACAGACCGTGCCGGCCTTTCCCTGCGTACTGGTGCAGCAATGCGTGCACGACGAAATGTGCGGGCGCGATTCAGGGCCTGTCGAAGAGCTGCGCATTCCGTTTTCGCTCACTACGCCCGTATGAGTCGAACCACGCACATCAACGGGTAACGAGCGGGGCCGCCCCATTTGTCGCGTACCCGCTAAGCTGGTTTTACGGCCGTGCGTCAGTTGAACGTTGTTGGCTGACTGAAAACAGCAAAATAGAAACACTGTCATAACCATGATTTTTTCTGACAAAACGGCGTCTTTTGCAGGTTTTCAAAAGCTCTGCTGAAGCTTGTTAGGGCACCATTTGCGGCCCAAGCGGTTTATCAAAAATCCAACAACGCTTTATTACTGAATTAGTGATTTAACTAGGTAGTTACCTAACTATATAATGCCCTCCTCATTTCAACGGGACATTCAACGTGAAGCAGAGTCAACGCCTCTCGGGCATATCAAAATTCATTCTGGTCGGGCTGGGCGTCGTCATCACCCTGCTCGGCTTGGCGCTGGCTGCGGGCGGCGTGAAGTTGGTCAGCCTGGGAGGCTCGTGGTACTTCCTGAGCGGTGGGCTGGTGATGGCCCTCTCCGGTCTGCTGATCGCCCGTTTCAAACCGGCCGGTGCGTGGTTGTTTGCCGCGTTCCTGGTCGGAACAGCGATCTGGGCGGTGAGCGATGCCGGGCTGGTGTTCTGGCCGGTGTTCTCGCGCCTGTTCATGTTCAGTGTGATCGGCCTGGTCGTGGCGCTGGTTTATCCGCTACTCAAGCGTGCCAACGGTGGCGTTGCGGGTCGCGGCGCTTACGCTGTGGCTGCTGTGCTGGCGGTCGGCGTCGTTGTGGCGGCCGGCAATATGTTTGTCGCCCATCCAACCGTGGCGGCAACCGGCACTGGCCCGGGCCTGACCCCGGTCGAGCCGGACAAGGCGCAAAAGGACTGGGCGCACTACGGCAATACCGAAGGTGGCAGCCGCTTCGCCGCGCTGGACCAGATCAACCGCAACAACGTCGACAAGCTGAAAGTCGCGTGGACCTACCACACCGGTGACGTCGCCGAGAGCGATGGCAATGGCGCTGAAGACCAGCTCACTCCGCTGCAGGTTGGCAACAAGGTGTTCATCTGCACCCCGCACAACAACCTGATCGCCCTCGATGCCGACACCGGTAAAGAGCTGTGGAAGAACGCGATCAACGCCCAGTCGAAAGTCTGGCAGCGTTGCCGTGGCATGGCCTATTTCGACGCCAGCGCTGCCATTGCTCAGCCAGCCAATTCGAAAATCATCGAAGCCAAACCGGCGCCGGCCGCCAACTGCCAGCGCCGTCTGCTGACCAACACCATCGATGCCCGTTTGATCGCGGTTGATGCTGACACTGGCGAGTTCTGCCAGGGTTTCGGCAACAATGGCCAGGTCGATCTGAAGGCCGGTCTGGGTGATGTCCCGGACAGCTACTATCAGTTGTCGTCCGCTCCGTTGATGGCCGGCACCACCGTGGTGGTTGGCGGTCGCGTGGCTGACAACGTGCAGACCGACATGCCCGGCGGCGTGATCCGTGGTTTTGACGTGATCACCGGCGCTATGCGCTGGGCCTTCGACCCGGGCAACCCGCAGGATAAAAAAGCGCCGGCAGACGGCAGCACCTATGTGCGCAGCACGCCTAACAGCTGGGCACCGATGTCCTACGACCCGGCGACCAACACCGTGTTCCTGCCGATGGGCAGCTCGTCTACCGACATTTATGGTGTCGAGCGCAGCAAACTCGATCACACCTACGGCGCTTCGATCCTCGCGCTGGACGCCACCAGTGGTGAAGAACGCTGGGTGTTCCAGACCGTGCACAACGATCTCTGGGACTTCGACCTGCCGATGCAGCCGAGCCTGATCGACTTCACCAAGGACGGCAAAACCGTTCCGGCCGTGGTCATCGGCACCAAGGCCGGGCAGATCTACGTGCTCGACCGCGCCACCGGCAAACCGCTGACCGACGTTAAAGAAGTCCCGGTCAAAGCGGCGAACATCCCGAACGAACCGTACTCGCCTACTCAGCCAAAATCGCTGGGCATGCCGCAAATCGGCGCACAGCACCTGACCGAATCGGACATGTGGGGCGCAACCCCTTACGACCAGTTGCTCTGCCGCATCGACTTCAAAGGCATGCGCTACGACGGCCTGTACACCGCGCCGGGCATGGACAAATCGCTGAGCTTCCCGGGTTCGCTGGGTGGCATGAACTGGGGAAGCATTTCCACTGACCCGGTGCACGGCTTTATCTTCGTCAACGACATGCGTCTGGGTCTGTGGATTCAGATGATCCCGTCGCAGAACAAGGGCCAGGCTGCTGGTGGCGGCGAAGCGCTGAACACTGGTATGGGCGCCGTGCCGTTGAAAGGTACGCCGTACGCCGTGAACAAGAACCGCTTCCTGTCGGTAGCCGGCATTCCGTGCCAGGCCCCACCGTTCGGCACGCTGACGGCGATCGACATGAAAACCCAGAAAGTCGCCTGGCAGGTTCCGGTCGGTACCGTTGAAGACACCGGTCCACTGGGCATCCGCATGCACCTGCCGATCAAGATTGGTCTGCCAACCCTCGGCGGCACTCTGTCGACCCAAGGTGGTTTGATCTTCATCGCCGGCACCCAGGACTTCTACTTGCGCGCGTTCAACAGCGGCAACGGTGAAGAAGTCTGGAAAGCACGTCTGCCAGTCGGCAGCCAAGGTGGCCCGATGACGTATGTTTCGCCGAAAACCGGCAAGCAATACATCGTCATCACCGCCGGTGGCGCGCGTCAGTCGACCGATCGCGGCGACTACGTGATGGCTTACGCCCTGCCGTAAACCAAGGTGTTCTCGTAAAGCGCGGCACCTTCGGGTGCCGCGCTGCTTTCCCCCTATTGCTCATGTTTTTTGCAGGAAGATTTACATGCTATCGGCTGTTGGTTTTTCCCGTTCCGATCTGTTCAAAGGCCTGTTGCTGGGCCTGACGTGCACCACCGCCCTCCCCGCGCTGGCCGACAACGACTCCGATCTGTTGACCCGTAGCACCCTCACCGGCGACTGGGGTGGCTTGCGTCACCAAATGGATGAGCAAGGCATCAAATTCACCGGCGACTACAGCGGCGAAATGGCTTACAACGCCGACGGCGGCCTGCATCGCTCGGCGCGCTACTCGCAGAACATCAAGCTCGGCGTGCAGTTCGACCTGAGCAAGCTGTACGGCGTCGACAACGCCGGCAAGGTCCAGCTGACCATCAACGATCGTCGCGGCAACAGCGCCTCGGAAGATCTGGTCGGCAACCGTCTGCCGATCCAGGAAAACTACGGCGGCCTCTATACGCGCCTGACCGAACTGAGTTACGAGCGCACGCTGTTCACTCCAGCGCTCAATGTGAAACTCGGCTACATGGCCATGGGCAACGACCTCGGCGGCCTCGACAGCGGCATTCTATGCAACTTCATGAACGCCGGTTTCTGCGGCCATCCGCTGAACATGTCCGGCGGCAGCGGCTGGACCAACTATCCCAACGCGCGCCTCGGCGTGCGGGTGAAATACGACCTGTCGTCCTCGTGGCAACTGCGCGTGGCCGCGTTCAACGTCGACCCGGAAAGCAACGGCAACTCGAGCCGCGCCTGGCACCTTGATCCGAAACACACCACCGGCACCGTGGTACCGATCGAGCTGGTTTACAAACACGCGGGCGCCCTGCCCGGCGAATACAAGCTCGGCTACTACTACGACAGCTCCGACGTAAAACGCATCGGCAGCGACAAAGAAGTGTCCGGTCGCGGCGGTCATTATCTGCTGATCGACCAGGCCGTCTGGAGCTCGTCGACGTCCGAAGGCCGCAGCTTGCACGCGTTCGGTCAGTACTCGGCGGCCAGCGAAGCGGCGTCACCGTTCAGCAAGTGGTACGGCACCGGCGTGGTCCTGTACAAACCGTTCGAAGGTCGCCCGCGTGACACCGTAGCGCTGGGTTATGGTCGCGCCGTACCGAACCCGCGCAGCCGCGACGTGCTGCAGGACGCCGCATTGAACAACGGCACGGCGTTCCCGAACCTGGACAGCGCCGAGCAGTTGATCGAACTCGGCTACGGTTATCAGGCCACGCCCTGGCTGACGCTGCGCCCGAATGTGCAGTACATCATTGAGCCGGGCGCGTTTTCCGGACAGGACATCGACAATGCAATGGTGTTTGGTTTGCAGGTGAAAGCAGCGCTCTGAGCCCCCGAAAAGCGGCAATAAAAAACCCGGTTTGAATGCCGGGTTTTTTATTGTCTTCAAGATCACTTTTTCTTTTTAGCCGGCTTATCAGCCTTCTTCGAATCCTTGGCCTTCTCAGGCTTGCTGTCGGCTTTTTTCGCCGACTTCTTGGGCTCGGCGCCTTTCTTCTTGTCTTTCTTGTCGGAAGACTTTGAAAGCGCCGAAGCCGCTGCTGATTTCTTCGCTGGTGATGACTTTTTGTCTTTCAAATCCTTGCTGGCTTTCGAAGCATCACCTTTGTCTTTGCTTTTCTTTTCGTCTTTAGCCACGTTGACCACCTCTCGGAGTGTGCCGTTATTGACACAGCGCCTGTGCGATTGACCACAAGCTAATCATTAGGCGAGCGGCTCCGACAGCGGTTCAGATTATTTTCAAGCGTTGAAACAGGCCAAATGAAGGCAGCGCCGGCTATCGCCCACGCCACCTTCAGCAACACCTCGTGAATCAGGCCTTGTTGCCCGCTGCTGCCAGCGCCTTTTCAGCATTGAAACCGTCGAAGTTTTCGAACACGCCCATAAAGCCTGGCACGGTCACCTCGCGCGCCCAGTCGCGCTGCAGTTCGCAGTACATCTGTACCCGGCTGATGAGCTTCGCCCCCGCCTGCTCCATTCGGCGCAACGCTGCCTCGTGCGCGGCGAGCGACGTGCCGCCCACCGCATCGACCGGCACGTAAACTTCATAGCCTTCCTGAATGGCGTCGAGCACCGGGAAGG
Source organism: Pseudomonas neuropathica (assembly GCF_015461835.1). Lineage (GTDB taxonomy): Bacteria > Pseudomonadota > Gammaproteobacteria > Pseudomonadales > Pseudomonadaceae > Aquipseudomonas > Aquipseudomonas neuropathica. The sequence continues at coordinate 228,287 of NZ_JACOPX010000010.1, forward strand.
TCAGGCAGGCTTCGGTCCACAGCGCGGTCATGATCAGTTTTTTGCGCCCGAGTGCTTTGACTGCCTGCTTGAACCCGGTGTCCTCCCAACTGTTGATCGACGTGCGGTCATACGTGGGCAGATGGCCGAGTACCGCTTGCAACTCTTGAATCGGCGGTTTGTTGCGACCGGTCGCGACATTGACGGTCGAGTGGATGATCGGCAGGTTGTAGTTGAGCGCCGCTTTCGCAACGCTGGTGATATTGAAGACCAGTTCATCCCGTGGCATCGAGCGGATCGAAGACACCTGAACCGGTTGATAGTCGATAATGATCAACGCTGAATTGTCGGGCGTCAGGAGTTGATCGGTGTGCGGGTTACGGATGGGTTCGCTTGCCATTTGCAGGTCCTTTTGTATGGGTAACGCACGTCGGTAAAACGGCCGGAGCCCGTGCGGCTAATGGTTCCAGAATGCACGCGCGTGACGCGGTGCCTGGAAAACCCATTGTGCTGTTCCCCTGTTCGCTGCAGTAGTAGCATCCCGAGGCGAACTGTGTCGCGCCAAGGGGAACGCGAGAATGGATATCGAAGAACTGCAAACCTTCGTCGAAGTGGCCGATGCCGGGGGCATTTCACAGGCAGCGCTGCGGCTGGGGGTTTCGAAGTCAATCGTCAGCCGCCGGCTGGCGCGGCTTGAAGCGGAACTCGACGTGCAATTGCTGGCACGCTCCACGCGCGGGGCTTCACTCACCGAAGCCGGCGCGACGTTTCGCGATTACGCCGCCCGAGTGTGCAGCGAAATCGACATCGCCAAAGAAACCATCCTGCCCGCCGGCGCCCTGCGCGGTCGCTTGCGCGTGGCGGTGCCGTTGTCGTTCGGGCCAACGCACTTCGCCCCGGTGCTGGCGGAAATGGCTCGCCGTCATCCTCAGTTGCACATGCAGACCTGCTACAGCGATCGCTTCGTTGACCTGATTACCGAGGGCTATGATTGCGCCATTCGCGTGGGTTACCTGCAGGATTCCAACTTGATCGCAAGGCGTATCGGACCGGTCTACACCAAGCTCGTCGCGAGCCCGGACTACATCAAAGCGCACGGCGCCCCCGAAACCCCGGACGAACTGCACGCCCATCAGGCACTTATGCAAGGCACCGAAGCCTGGCAATTCATGGCGGCTGACAAGGTCATCACGGTTCGCCCGCAAGGACGCTTCAAGGCTGACAACGGCACGGCCCTCGCTGCAGCCGCGGCTGCCGGCCTCGGCGTCGCCTACTTGCCCGATTGCCTCACCCACGAACACATTGCCTCGGGTGCACTCGTGCCGATCATGACCAACCATCCACCGCCCCCCGCCGGTGCCTACCTCCTCCGCGCGCCAGGCGCGCATCCCGCGCGCAAGATCCGCGTGCTCACGGATCTGCTGATCGAGTACTTCGGCGAATCTCCGCACCTCGCGGTGCAGCCGCTGTCACAGCACGATGAAGTGTCGGCGTCCAGCTGAGGAACGTTCGGTCCTGAAGCCATGAAAGGAGAACTGAGGTGCCGCAACGCCTGCAACAGTCAACGCGTCGGACTGCATTTATTGCAGACACCACGGCGCTGATCCTGTTTTTCACCACCACCGGCATCATCAATGAACGTTTCATTGCTGGCATGGCGTGGGATCAGGTTCTGCACGCGCGCCTGCTGGGCGCGGTGCTGATGATTCCGGTCGCGCGACCTTACGGTATCTGGCGCGATTGGTTAATGAAGCGCGCCAGTCAGGGTCGGGTGTCGAGGTTGTTATGGGACAGCATCGCCCTGGTCAGTTTTCAGGTGCCGATCTATGCCGCGATCATTGGCTTCAGTGGTGCATCGGGTGAAGGACTGGTACGCGGCACGCTGGGTGCGGCGGTGATGATGCTGGTTCTGGGGCGGCCTTATGGGGCGTTTCTTAATCGGGTGCGGAAGCTGTTTGGTTTGCCGCCGGGTGGGGACAAGCCGATGTCGTTGAAGGGTTGAGTGGCTGGGGAAAATTTCTGGGAAGACCCCATTCAGAAAAACGTGATCTGTTCTTTAATCCCGCTCTACTGGCCAGTTTCAGCAGTTCATGCTCTTGCTCCGGTTTCATAAAAGTGGTCAACGCAATAGGCTCTTCCCTTGAGTACAGGTTGCTGGCAATCCTTCGCCAGACAAGCAGATGTATCCAGACCGCCATGATTCTCGACGATGCGCAGCTTTATCAAAGATTCCATTTCAGCTGATTCCCAGCCCTCGGGCGTGTCCAGTTTGCGGGCGTACAGGGTTTGATATTTATCCCACTCATCCGCTCGCCAAAGCTGCCCGCACACGGCACATTGCAATAGTTTGATCCAGTCCCCCGTTGCCAGGCAGCGCATTCCTGCGACAAACGCCGTGTAACGCTGACTGATATCTACCAGGTTGTCTTGACCGTTGCAGGTGCATTGCATGGTTCCACTCCAAATCTTCTTGCTGCTACTCGTTCCACCGTCAACGTCTGGCTCTGCCCCAGTGCTTATGTGCCATGCGCAAGACTGGCCCACTGCCCGATAAAGTCGCCAATTCTGCGCTCAATATCACTCTCAACGGTCCGCAGCCGCAGAATGGGAATGCCACTTCTAGCCAGAATCTCGTTTTTCATGGCGTCCCGAGCGGCCTGCACGGGTCGGTCATGGTAGCCGCCATCGACTTCGATCACCCCTATCGGTTGCTTGCCCACTTTGAAATAAATCACGAAATCGCAACTGGCGCGCCGCATGAACGCTCGCTGCTCCTCTGTCCAGCCGAGGCCTACCGGGGATGCAAGCTTATCCAGCTGGATCTGTGTGTGGTACTTCAATGCCTGGCACGCCGGGGCGGACAGCGCTTCGCGCAGCAACTGTGCCACGATCTGCTCGGACCTGTAGCGTGAATCCTCGGGCCGCAAGCGGGCGTCCAGGCGTGCCAGAGACTGATCGTACTCGCGGTACAGCAAGTCGAATGCCGACACCACGGGCGCGCGCACGATCTGCTCGTCTTGCGCGTAATAGCTGATATAGCGAATCAGCGCGGCGATATGCCCATTGTTGTCCGTGAACACCTCGTCGCCGGTCACCAGGGTAAAGCGATGTTTGGCCCGCGAAACGGCCACGTTGATCATGCGGGGGTCGTCGACGAAATCCAGGCGTGTACGCGCCTGGTTGTAGCGTTTCTTGTCGAGCACGGTGGAAAACACGATCTCGTCGCATTCGCGCCCCTGAAACTTGTGCACGGTGTCCTTGACGAAATCCGCCGGCAAGTGCGTGCCGGACAGGCTGACTTGTGCCCTGTACGGGGCAATGTAACCGCGGCCTTCGCCGTCTGTTCCGACGGGTTGCCCTTCCTCCTCAAGCACCTTCAACAGAGAGTCCAGTTCCCGAAGGTTGGTGTTCTGCCTGGCGTGGTTGCCCTTGGCGGTCACCACCAGGCGCAGGGGTTCTTCGCCGTTGTCCTCGGTCATCGGCACCAATGCGTTGTCGTAGAACTGCTGGTTGCAGAACTGGATGATCCTGGGGTGGCAGCGGTAATGTTCTTTCAGCAGGGTTCTGGGCAGTGCGTCCTGGAACACGGCAATGCATGAATCCAGCAAGCTGTAGCGCTCGCAATCGTAGGCCTCCGCAGGCGCTTGAAGCCCAAGTTTCACAGGGATATGCGGCAACTGGCGGTTGTCGCCCACGACGATCAGGTTCTTGGCGCAGCCCAGGGGCAGGATGCCCGGCACGATGTCCTGCAAAGAGGCTTCGTCGATGATCACGTAGTCGAGGACCGCTCCCGGCGCGATCGAATTGACGATGGAGTGCGTGCCGCTGCCCAGGATTGGGAAGCGCTGCATAAAGGTATCGAAACGCTCATGGTAGGTTTTGACATCAAAGCTGTCCGACGGCATTACCTGAAGTTGCATATGGCGCTTGAGATGCTGCATCGAAGCGGTTGTGAGTTCGTTGAGCAGCGCCGTGAAATTCGCGCGTGCCAATGCTTCGCGACACTCGCGCAGCTGCGCTTCTTTGTCGCGCAGCGACTGGTCGTAATAATGCATTTGCAGTGCATGGAAAACGGCCATCCGCGCCTCGCCGTCGGCAAATGGCCTGGTGCGAAAAATCCTGAATTTGAACAGTAGCTCGATACGGTCTTTGAGATGAATGCGCTGCTCGCCGAGGTAAGCCAGGTAGGCCATGAGGTCCGCCGTCTTGCGCGGCGTCAGGCCGTATTTGTCGAGCGAGCCTGTGATCGGCACAGCGCTTTCTGCCTGCCACTGCTGCAGGTAGCGTCGCTCGATGACCAACTCGTCCAGCTCGATTTGCAGCTGCGCCGCCCTGTTGTGGTTTTGGAGATGCTGTTTCAAACGGGCCAGCAAGGCCTGAATCTCATCCAGGGACAGTGCCGGCTCCGGCGCACTTGACGGCCACGCAGGCAGATCGGCGAAGAAGGCCTTGCGTTTGTCCTGGTTGCCAAGCTTCGCGACCAAGTGGCCCAGGCCGTATTTCTCCAGTTTTTCGTAGACGTTTTCCACGGCAGCATTGTTGTTGGACAACACCGCGACCGTCTGCCCACGTAGCAGAATATTGGCAAGGACGTTGAGGATTGTCTGGGTCTTGCCGGTGCCTGGCGGGCCTTCGATTACGCTGACTTGCGCGCTGAATGCCCGCTCGACGGCCTGAAGCTGACTCTCGTTCAGGCCGAATGGATAGATGAGCCCCTGCCCCGGCGCCAGCGTGCCGTTGCGCCCGGTACAGTAGGCTTGCAAGGCTGTGCCAGCGATGGCCGGCAGTTTTTCGAGCTGGCGCACCACATTGTCGGCAATTTCACGATCATTCTGCGACTTGGCGTGATGCTGTCGGGCGCTCGCCACGGTAGCGAGGTAGCGGAAGACCGGCGTGTCCTTCATCGGTGTCGGAGCGGAAAAGCCGATGCCGTCCATCTTGTAGACATAGGGCTTTTTACTGTCCGGGTAGTGCACAACGGCATAGCGCTCACCGTAAATCGTAGCGCTGGCGATGGGCTTGGTGCTGCCGCGCTGGTGCAGCAAGGCATTGCTCAACTCGCGGGTGGGTGAAACCAGGCAATCACTGAGCGGGCGGGTGTATTTTTTCCTGGAGGGGTAGTGACAGGTCAGCTCCAGAAATGCGTCCTTGTCGCTCCAGCGAATCGCCCAGTCGCTGATCTTTGCGGTTTTGTCCTCACCATCCATCTGAATCGAAGCCATATTCCTCGTCCCTATACGCATGACATCCGGCTTCGCTTCGCGCCGGACGCTACCTCTCCAAGAGGTGACATATTGCCATCATTGCCTGCAAGGTCGATAGCCCGGCCGTTAACGCGCCCGCAGCGCCGGACGCAGTGACGAGTCGCCGAGCAGATGCAGGGTTTCTTCAAGGACGTCGACGTCGGCGATGAGGCTGGCGAAATCCCAGTAGCGGTTGAACGTATCGGATGTGCGGTGGTAGGTGTTCGAGTCATAGAAATCATGCCGCTTGATGCCTTCCTCAATGCCTCCTTTGAGCAAATCGTCGCCAGTGCTCACCTGCACCGTGGGGATATCAATTTTGGCGAAACTTGCCTGATCGGAGCGAAAAAAATATCCCGCCGAAGGCTCTTCATCGAGGCTGATTTTGCGCCCGAGGGTGTGGGCAGCGCTGACAAACACCTCGGGCAAATCGGACTGATCGCCGTCCACCAGAAACAGGTCACGGGTCCTGCCAATCGGTACGAAACCATCGACATTGAGCGCCGCCACCACATCCAGCCCCGTCTCGCGGATCAACTGTGCGACCCGTGCGGAACCGTGCATTCCGACCTCCTCGGCAGACGTCCAGGCAAAGAGCACCGTGCGCCGCAGCGGCGCCGTGGCGGACAGACGCCTGGCCAGCTCAAGCAAGACCCCCACACCGATCGCGTTATCGACAGCGCCGGGGTAATAGCCTCTGCCGTCGGCGGTTTTGCCGAGGTGATCCAGGTGCGCGCAGAACAGGACACACTGGCGGGGAAACAGTCGGCCCTTTTTCATCGCCAGCACATTCCGGCAATGCCGAATGACAATGTCGCAATCGAGCCGCAGTTGCAGGTGTGCATCGAGCCGGCAGGGGCGTCCCGCGATTGGCCTGGGGGCAGCGATGAATGCATCAAGGTCAACACCGCCGTCGGCTAACAATCGCCGGGCAAACCGTTCGCTGCAGAACCCTTCGAAATCCAGCCGACTGCGCACAGCGTGCGGAAGAAAGCGAAACGGCCGGCGCATTTCGTCCTGCACAAGGTGAAACGCGCTGCCGAACAGTTCATCGGTGTGGACGATAATGACGCCCGCCGCACCCTGGCGGGCCGCTTCCTCGTATTTGTATTCCCAGCGCCCGTAGTAACTCATGCGCTGGCCGAGGAACAGTTCGCCTCCCGGGCTGTTGCGTCCAGGATCATTGGGTAACACCACGACCACTTTGCCGACGACATCCAGTCCGGCGTAATCGTCCCAGTCGAACTGCGCAGCGACAATGCCATAGCCGACAAAGACCAAAGGCGCGTGGTCGAGCCAAACCCTGGTTTGCTGTGAGCGAATCAGCAGTTCATCGTCCTGTTCGAGGTCGTAGCGGGTATCACCCTGAATAATCGTCCGACAACTTTCGGCGCCGGATCGCGCCGTGGCGCAACCGAGGGGTACTGACTGGAACAGGCCCCGGCGGCCCTGCCAGGGCGTCAACCCCAGTGCCCGTACTTTTCGCGCAATCCACAGGGAGGCTCGCCACGCACCCGGCTCCCCTGCCCCGCGCCCGGCAAAACGGGCGCCGGCCAGGGTTCGACAGGCGTCGGCGAGCGCTGCCGCATGCAGCTTGTTTTTCAGGTAACCGCGAAACACCGGGGCACGAGAGTTTTTTTGCCTGGTTTTTTTCAGGAGCGCGCGTCGCATGTCGGCTCCCCTTCCGCCGGCCACTTGAACAGTCGTGCGGCGTTGTCAAAGAACACTTGCCGGTGATACTGCTCGTCGATGGCACTGGCGCACGCGGCCACGTAGCCAGGGTAGTCGACGCTGGGCCAGCCCGATCCGAAGAGGAACCGCTCCGGTTTGCCGGTGTAATCGAGCATCCAGCGGATCGGTTCGACCATCAATCGGCCAAGCGTGGCTTGCGAAACGTCGCTTAGCGATCCTTCGATGATCGAACTCAGTTCGAGCCAGACATTGTGGTTTTTCGCCGCCAGCACAGCGGCATCGGTAAACCACGGGTTACCGCTGTGAACCAGAACGAAGTTCACGTCCGGGTGGTCCACGATGACCTCGTCCAAGCTGAGTGGATGGGCGTACTTGAGCTTGGAGCGATGCCAGCCTGTGTCGCCACTGTGGAACAGCACAGGAACATCAAACTCACGCGCCAGAGCGTACAGCGGCATGAGCCTGGGATCGTCAGCATGCACGTGCATAAATCCCAGATTGATTTTGATGGCCCCATAGATACCGCGCGCCAGTCCCTGCGCCAGCGACTCTGGCGACCACTCAGGCTGAGCGATGACCGCGCACCTGGCCACGCCCAGCGCCTGCAACTGCCCGGCATCGCAACCGGGGTTATGCGAATCCGTTACGGATGCGCGGATGTCGAAGCGCGCTTGCAGCGCCTTGAATGCTTGCAGACTGTCAGCTCGCGCAAATTCGGTATGCACATGCGCGTCGAAAACAGGCCCGGAATAACGACTCATCGAAGACTTCCTTGTGTAGACGACCCTCATTGCCGCGCATCCAGTTGCGCGGTTTCTCAAGCGCTAGCTGCTGGCACTGCTGTAAGAGCGCAGCGCAAACAGCCAGAACACCCGTGACAGACAAACAAACGCGACGGCAAAAAGCAGCGCGCCCATGACTTCCTGCCAGCCGACCATGCCCATCGCCGCCGCTACCGGGACATTGGAAACGAAATACACCGGGACCAGAAACGTCAGGACCATGCGGACCGTCTGCGGAAACGCCGTGACCGGAAACCGCGCGATCTCCATGAGCGTGTAGCTGATGATCCAGACATCACCGATCTTCACAAACCAGATCGACAAGGTGCAGGTAATCAGAAACAACGAGTAGAAGATCGCCACCCCTGCCGCCATCAACCCCAGAAACGCCGCGAGATTGCCCAGCCCTAGCGCACCTTCGCTGTGCATCGCATACACAACGACCGCGAGCCCGATCAATACGCGGGGCAGTTCCCAAAGGCTGATTTTCGAGCATGACACCAGAAACTGGCTGTCGACCGGGCGCACCAGCATGTAGTCCAGATCCCCGGTGCGCACTTGCTCCGACAGCGCATGCAGGCTCGGAAACAGCCAGACCTCAAGCAAACCTTCCAGCACCAGAGCCACGCCGAACAGCGCCAGTACCTGATGCAGGTTCCAGCCGCCCAGACTTCCGACTTCGCTGAACATGGCATCAAGGAAGTACAGCGCCAGGAGCATCCCGACCACCGTGTTCAGGGCATTGGTGACGGCATTGATACGAAACTCCAGTTCCGCAAGCATCGAATGCCTGATCAGCGCCAGCAGCACTTTCAACGGTCGCAGGTTCATATGCCGGCCCCCGAAAAACGCTTCAACCCTTGGCGCCACAGCCCCCGACGCAGCCCCACCAGCAGCACCACCCAGAACAGTTGCACCGCAAACCCCTGCAGCAGATCGCCGTCGGCGGCCTTGCCGATCAGCACCTTGACCGGAAAATCCAGTGAGGCGGAAAACGGCAGCAGCGCCACCAGATGACGGGTCGCTTCGGGAAACAGGTCAACCGGAATCAGCATGCCGCCCAGCACCGTGTACATCGACCAGACCATTGCATCCAGCGCCAGCGAATTGGCCATCCAGAACGCAAGCAGGCCGACGCAGTAATAGATATGGAAAATAATGATCCAGGCCAGCACCAGCGAGACGAGGAACAACGGTAATCGCCAGGCGACAGCTGCCAGGTCGATGGCAAACAACGAGGCGCCGACACAGAACACGGTGATGACGATCGGTGCGCGCACCACCATCTGCCCCAAATGCTCTGCCACGTGAAACCAGAAAGGTGCGACCGGTTTCAGCAGTCGACCGGACAGCGTGCCTTGGCGGATTTCGTCGTTCAGAACGAAGATGACCCATACGGCAGTCAGCTGTCTGACCAGATAGATGCCGAGGAAATACGCCACGAAATCACTGGGCGCATAACCGCCGATGACCTTGTCCCGTGACAGCTCCCACCAGATCATCATCATGAACAACGGTGCGACGCCGCTGATCAACCAGACAAACAACTGCGCCCGGTAGACCACGGTCACCAGCACGCTTGTGCGCAGCAGGCGTCCGGCAATGCCGGGCCACGAAGCCAGCCCAACCATTACGCGTGCTCCTTTGGCAGCAGCAGGCGCGGAAACGCCTGCTCCAGGGAGGGCGTCTGGATCGAGATGTCTGTCACCGGAAAGTTCGCCAGCAGTTGCGCCACGGTGTCGGCGAATTGCTCTTCAGGCACCAACAGCTCGGCACTATCACTGTCCAGACTGAGCAGAGTGCCGTAAACGCTCAGTTCGTCACTGCCCACTTGCGAGGAAAAGCGCAGGCTGACCTGGCGTTCATTGACGTGCGCCTTGACCAGTGCCTGACGTGCGCCATCGAACACCACGCGTCCCTGATCCAGCACAATGACGCGGTTGGCCAATGCCTCGATGTCCGCCATGTAATGTGAGGTGAGAATAATCGTGGCGCCGGACTCGCGATTGTACTCAAGGAGGAATTTGCGGATGGCGACCTGCATCTCCAGATCGAGGCCGATGGTCGGCTCGTCGAGAAACAGGATACTCGGGCGATGCAGCAGCGACAGGATGAGCTCGCATTTCATCCGCTCGCCCAGCGACAGCTTCCTGACTGGACGCCGAATGATGTCACCGGCCGACAGCAACTGGCACAGCTCATCGATCCGGCGCCTGCATTCGACAGGCGCAATATCGTACAGCGCACCATGAAGATGGAAGGACTCCAGCGCCGGCAGATCCCATGTCAGTTGCTGCTTTTGCCCCATCACCAGGGCAATCGACTTGAGGAACTCCGCGCGCCGCTTGAACGGGTCATGGCCCAATACCGAAAGATGGCCGCCGCTCGGTCGCACGATACCCGAGAGCATTTTCAGCGTGGTGGTCTTGCCCGCGCCATTACCGCCGAGAAAACCGACCACTTCACCCGCGTCTATCGAGAAGGAAACATCCGTAACAGCCGGCACGTACGTCTTCTCGCGACGAAAGTAACGCAACAGGCTGCGCGACTGGTCGTCACGGGCCCGGTAAACCTCGTAAACCTTGCTGATACCACACAGCTCGATTGCTTTTGACATACCTATCCTTGAAATCCCGCATCCTTCACTTCGGTCAACACGCCAGCATGTAACGGTGGCGATCCCTGTATGTTGGCGTACTCAGCCACGGCGAGCCAGCAGTTGATCGTGATGGGCTTGCACAGACAAACCGTCGTCGATCACCAGGCAAACCGCAGGCGCCAGACTCGATCGGGCCAACAGGCCGAGGCCGAGTACTTCTTGCAGTTTGAAACCGGCCGCCTGCAGCAACGCCTTCGTCCGATCGACGTCGACCGTGATCAGGTGCACCAGACACGGCGCCGCCATCAGAGCGGTCGACGCGTTGCCAGGTAACGCCTGACGCTCAAGAAAGGCCAGACGCTGCTGGCCGATCATCAAGCGTCCCGGCTCCATTGCGATGCTGACCCGGTCATCCAGGTGTGTGAAGTAATGGTGTTGTTCCTGCTTCGGCCGGGCACAGAGCAATGACACTCCGCCGAGCGCAAACAAACCGTTATCCGAAACTTGAGTGGCAAGGTCGCCACCGATGCCGCGCACGTACTCGATGAGCGACACACTGACATCGCCCGTATCACCGGCGGGTAAGTTGGCGATCAGCCAGGCCGGCGCTGTCTCCCCCGCCGGAGCCTTGGCCGTCAGAGTCAGGGCTGCGCGCTGCGAGGGCAAAAGGCACGCCAGATGTGCCACCAGATCCGTTGAACACAGCCAGATTGAACAGCCTCGATCGCTCCCCGGCGCATTGCCCGTGCAGAACTCCAGATACCCGCCGCTCAAGCGGAAGAATGCGCTGACGCGGCCATCATCGTGACGCACTTGTCGCGTATGCGCCATGAAGCCTGCGCGAGTGAACTGACCGATGACCTCATCGAACAAGCCTTGCGACACGGGGTAGACGACGTGATCCAGATGGGAAATCACCGGCGCCTTCCCCGCAAAGCACATCGCTCACCCGCTACACCTGGCGACTGCCGCAATGGTTTTTTGCGCTGCGTCACGCAGCTACGCCTGTCGAGGCTTTTGTGCCTCGGGTGCAGAGCGTTACGCCATGCTCGTGCACACCACCACGTTTCTCCTCCTGGCTGACGGCTTGCAGGCCAGCCGCTTCGAAAGCTTCGAGGAATCGGCTGCGTGACCAGCGTGTCAGCTTGACCTCCAGCTCTTGCTCCCATCCCTGCGACTCTTCGCTTTCTTCGTAATAGTCCACCATGACAATCAGCTCGCCACCGGGCGCCAGCAGGCCGGCGGCTTTTTCGATAGCGGCGGTGACGTCTTCGAAGTAATAGAACACCTCCATGGAAAAAATCAGCTCAAACTGCATGCCCGCCGGTGGGCGCCAGTTCATGAAACTCTCGACATCGATGTCGACATTGTTGCAATCCTCGACTCTGGTTCTGCACATGCGCGCCATTTCCTGACTGAGCTCCACAGCCCGGCAATAGCCGTTTGCAAACTTCGAGCGAGTCATATACTCCAGGGCATATCCGTTGCCCGGACCGATCTCCAGGTAGCGACCTGTAGACGATTCAAGCGCGGACAATACCGGCTCGACCCGTGCCCAATGCTCGCGCGCCATGTCCACCGCGCCATCCTCGATGGCCCATTCGTCGAAGAGCGTCTCGACTTGCAGTTCGTGACTCATCCAACACTCCTGTTTACTGCCGGGGTTCGATCCACGCTAGCGGATCCATTGATAAAAATGCACAGCGTTACGGTGCGAGCCAATCACCAGGTGCCCATCATCAGTGAGCAACGGAGAGGAATGAAATCCCGTGTCGTGCTCCAGTTGCCACAAGGTTTGTCCGCTATGTTGCGCCAGGCAGTGCAAACGCTCGTCGGTGCCGACGAACAACGCGTCGCCGCTTGGCAGCACGGTAAAGGGTGTGTAGCGGAACTCGCAGGCGAGATTGACCCGCCACAACATCTTCAGGCTGTGCAGATCAATGCCGTACACGTGACCGTCATTGCTACCGACGTACGCCACACCTTCCGGTGACAGACTCGGACACGAGACCACGAAACCGTCGGTGTGAAATTGCCGCAGCACCGTACCGTCGGCAGCATCGAAGACAATGATCTTGCCGTCGACTTCGGTGCCGATGATCCCGCGCCCCGAGGCATGATCGATCGCAGCAGTGCCTTCAAACCGGCTGGTTTCGGTAATTCGCCAGCGCTCCTCGCCTTCGGGGCTGAAGCACATCAGCACATTGTCTGTACCGACAATGACATTGCCGTTCCCGTCCAGTGCCGGCGAGCTATAGAGGTCATCCTCAACCTGCTCGTCAAACGACTGCTTCCACAGCAACGTGCCCGAAGCGTGGTCGACGGCGTAGAGCGTATGGTCGTAGCTGCCGGCGTAGACGATATGTCTGGCGGAGTCGATGGTCGGGCTGGCGTGAAACGGCCCTTGCGCCTGAAACGTCCACAGGCATTCGCCGTCACGGGTTATGCGACGTAGCAGATGGTCCTCGCAGCCCACGACGAAACTGCCGTCCGCCGACACGGCAGGCGAGCTATAGACCGGTCCCTGAGTCGCAAACCGCCACTGCGGCTCGCCGTCACTCAAGCGTACGCACTGCAAGCTGTTGTCCCAGCAGCCGAACAGAATCCGGTCATCAGCGATCCTGCCGGGAATGCTCCATACCCTCTCGTCGCAGGAAACCGTGCGTTGAAAAGCAGGAGGAGCCTGCCAGTTCTTGTACGAAGTTTCGCGCCAGGGTCTGTGGCTGCGCAGCGCCTGGTTGTTTTTGTACCAAGTGCTTTGCAGGTGCTGCGCATATGCCGTTGCGGGTCCGTTCAGCATGAGGTGTGCCTGGCACTTTCAATACCGCCGCCGTACTTCTCGGAGATTTCGACTTTGTAACCGTTAGGATCAATAAAATAAACGGAACGTGAAGAATGGTATTGAACTTCATAGTCCGGCAGCAACTGTACGCCGTGATCGCGAAGTTGCGTCAGCACCCGATCGAAGTCTTCTACTAAAATCCCGAAGTGGGTAATTTCCAGTCCGTCGTTTTTTACGCCGCGGCCTTCTGCATATTCATGCATGCACAAGTAAAGTGTTTCATTGGCACCGATCGTCATCCAGCGGGTAAATGCGCGAATGCCCACTTCCTTGACTTCGAAGCCAAACACGCGCGCATAAAAATCGCGACTCTCTTCAATGTCGGCGACGTCCAGTTGAATATGATCCACAGCAACTATCTTGATCTTGTCGAGTGCAGCGCTCATTGGACTAACCCTCGATATTCGTCGGGCAATATACCGTCAGCTTGCCAACGGTCGATGCAGGACGTGAAGAAAGGTAATTGTTCTGGAATGTGCTGTAAGGCAACCTCATAACCGGCGATGCCTGCGGATATATTGGTCGTGTCCAGCGACAAGGTGTCTTTGAATGCCGCCAGTGCCTGATCGAAGTTACCCATTTGCTGATGACAGGCACCGATCATGTACTGCGAATACGTCACGCGTGGAAAACCGATATCGTAAGCTTGCTGATAACGTTGCAACGCACGCTGCCACTGCTGATCCTTGACTTCGATTTCAGCAGCCTCGTGATAGGAAATGCTCCAGTGAGGATCGTAGGCGATCAACTCGTCGGCCACCTGGCGTGCGCTCTCGATGTCGCGGGCGACATAGAGCATTTCCTTGAGCTTGGATTCGTAAACAGTCTTGCGCGCTTCCCTTGCCGGAATACTCGCGCCTTTTTCTCCACGGATGACCGCATCGGCATATTCTTCGGCCAGCAGCATGTATTGCCGCGTGGTTGCCACATCGCCCCGGGCTGCCGGCACCATGGCCAGTCCGCGATAGAACGATGACAGCGAAACCAGATCCACCGGCGCGTCGCTCGAAGCAATCTGCCGGGCGGCCTTTTCGCCAGCGTCGATGAACCATTTATTCAATTCATCATCGATGGAATCGCCTTTCAGTTTCCAGACAATCGCCTGCGAGCAAACGTCCAGAACCCTGGACGGTGGCATACGTTGAGCCTGTAGCAATGCCTTGAGCGCAGTGAAGTCTTGCTGATGCGAAGTGGTCATTTCAAGACGGTTCTGAATGGCAAACCGGGTCAGATGAAATGTCACACGCTGGTCGGGAAACAGTGCCTCGTAAGGGATTTTCGTCAGGACCTGATTGGCGTAACGGTACCTGCAACTGGCGGCCAGACATTGCGCGAGGCTCAATTTCTGCACTGGCGGGGCCCACTCCAGCATGTCGGCCAACCACTTGACCTTGGTCACCGGGCCATCCATCGGGTAGGAAAAAAACTCCAGTTCGTCGACACCGATTGCGTGGCGCTGCGCCACTTCAATCAGCGTTGAGGGCTCAAGCAGTTGAGGCACCCGGTAAGGCACCTCATCGAAGTTCTGCTCCGCTAGCCCCGCACACACGGAGCGCGACCAATTCGTCGGATGGGCGCCTGAGTCATCATAGAAAAACACGGCGCGCGAAAAAGCATCGTCCAATTTGCTGTGCATATCACTTTCCCTAATGACATGTAGAAACTGCGCTGTCGAGATTAAATACGGCCGAAACAATGCTTCGGCCGTACCTCACAAGACACCGGTATCTTGTGTACAGCGGACAATCAGAGGATGAACAGTGCCGAAAGGATTCGGTTCTGTACGCTATTGAACTTAATCATGTTGAAGCTCCTTTTTAAAAGTATGCATGGCCTATCCATGCGATTCCGTTACTTCGTTCACGACCGAATCTTTCAATGCGGCCGAAATGGAAGTTACTGCTTCTCAGAGGATGAACAGCGCCGACAGCATCCGATTTTGTACGCTTTGATATTTGATCATTTCACTGTCTCCATGTGATTTAAAGTTTGCTGCAAATTGCAGCGACGTAAGATTTAGCTGTCGTCCGAAGATACGTCAAGGAAGTTTGTGAGAGGCACGCGCCAGGGCCAAACGAACCTTCTAGTTAGTTCCGTTGGTGTTTTTCGACGTGTATCAATGATTTAAATGAAAAATAACCCGATCATGTTTTTTGCGATGCGCGACGGTGCACAGAAAGTTACCCGCCGTCGCGCCTCGCAATTTCGGCACCTTCAGCGTTAAAAGGTACAGCAGAAACAAATTGCAACAGTCCGTGGTGAATTGACGCACCTACAAACCTCAACTAGTTTAAACAACCGTCACCGGTGGTAACTGGATGTATCCGCCGTGGGACAGCGCATTCGAATGGAGTTCGACCGGCCGACACCCGCCTCGTCAGCCGTATGATCAGGAGCGATCAACCATGAAGTCCCTTAATCTGGGAATCCTCGCGCACGTCGATGCCGGCAAGACCAGTCTTACCGAACGGATCCTGTTCGATGCCGGTGCGCGTTTGCGCCTGGGCAGTGTGGATTCGGGCAACACCTGCACCGACAGCCTTTTGCTGGAACGGGAGCGCGGCATCACGATCAAATCCGCCGTGGCCTCGTTCGAGCTCAACCACCTGCTGATCAATCTGCTGGACACCCCCGGGCACCCGGACTTCATTGCCGAGGTGGAGCGTACGCTCGCCTTGCTCGACCTCGCCGTCGTCGTGGTGTCGGCCGTCGAGGGGGTTCAGGCGCAAACCCGGGTACTGGTCAACGCCCTGCAACGAATGGCGATACCTCATGTTTTCTTCATCAACAAGGTTGATCGTAAAGGCGCCGATTTCCTGCGCACCCTGGAGGCTCTCCAGGCTCAGCTCAAGAGTCACCCGTTGGCCTTGTGCGCTGTGCGAGACGCCGGCACGGCACAGGCCACGGTCGAACGCATTGATCAGGCGTCAGCCGAGGTCACGTCACAGTGGCTGGACGTGCTGTGCGAACACGATGAGACGTTGTTGCACGACTACGTGACGGCGGCGCAAACAATCGACGGTTCGCGCCTTGAACAAGTGGTGCGCGAGCAACTGGGCAGAGGACTGGTCAATCCGGTGTTTGCCGGGTCCGCCATTACCGGTGTTGGCGTCGCACAGATGATCGAGACGCTCACGCGGTTGGCCCCGGCCAGATGTCACGATGCCGAGGCACCTGTGCTTGCCTCGGTATTCAAGATCGACCGTGGCTGGGGTGGGCACCGGCGTTTTCATGTCTGTGTCCAGGCCGGCACGCTGCACGTACGCCAATCGATCGAGACGCCGCAAGGCACCAGCCGGATCACCGCCATTCAAGTCTCCGAAAGCGGCGGTCTGCAACCGGCAACACTTGCCCGCGCAGGCCAGATCGCTTGCGTCACCGGGCTTGAAGGCGTGCGCATCGGCGATCGGATCGGCGCGTGCAGAGAACGCAACACAGCCGCGCGCACCTTTACCCCGCCGGCGATCGAAACCCATGTTTCAGCCGCTTTGCCAGCGCAGACCAAAGCCCTCTGGGAAGCATTGAGCCTGCTGGCCGAACAGGATCCGCTGATCGATTTGCGCCGAAACCCGGCGGGGCTAATGTTCGTTTCGCTGTACGGCGAGGTGCAAAAGGAAATCATCCAGGCCACGCTGCAAGAGGAGTACGCCATCGAGGCGGTCTTCGAGGAAAGCTCGGCGATCTGCGTTGAAACCTTGCAAGCGTCTGGTCAGGCCCAGGAATCAATCGATGAGCCCGACAATCCGTTTCTCGCCACCGTCGGTATTCGTGTCAGTCCCGGGGCGGCAGGATCGGGGCTCACGTTCATTCGTCAGGCCCATGCCGGGCTGATGCCGACGAGCTTCTACAAAGCGATTGAAGAATCGGTCTTCGAGAGTCTCAAGGAAGGCCCGTGCGGCTGGATGGTTCACGATTGCGAGGTGATATTGACCACCGTCGACTATGCATCGCCCTCAAGCACTGCGGCTGATTTTCGACACCTCACACCGCTGGTACTGGCTGCCGCGATCAGCCGCGCCGGCACCGCGGTCTGCGAGCCGCGCAGCCAGTTCAGCATCGAAGTGCCGGCGGCCTTGAGCAGCGCGGTGCATGGTTTGCTGGCCAAGGCCGGGGCCACAATCCATGGCACCACGCTGGACGCCGAGACCGCGCGGATCGAAGGCTCGATCGTCACCACGCGAATCTACAAGTTGCAGCACCAGATACCCGATGTCACCAGCGGCCTTGGTTTTATGGAAAGCCAATTGGCCACGTATACGCCAGTCACGGGCACTGCGCCTCGCCGGGAGCGCACCTTGGCCAACCCTTACAATCGCCAGGATTACCTGCGGCAAGTCAGACTGGGCTTGCGCACCGGACGGCCGGCAAGCAGTGCTTGATGGCTATTGAACCGGCGGCTGGCTGATCTGATTGAGATGACTGACATCGGCGGCCGGCAGGTGCAGTTGTGGCGCCGCCATGATCTCGCGCAATTGCTCGACAGTACTGGCCCCCACCACGGGTGCCACCACCGCAGGTTGCGCCAGCAACCAGGCAAGTGCGACTTGCGTACAGCTGCTGTCGCAGTCCCGTGCAATCCGGCGCAGTGATTCAAGGATCTGCCAGTTGCGCTCGTTGAAGTAATCTCTCTGTACACCCGGCGCCCGCGGAGAATCCGGCAATCCTGCCTGCGGGTGGTACAGGCCAGACAAAAAGCCCTTGGCGAGCGGGTTGTACGGCAAGAGTCCAACACCCTCTTCCACGCACAATGGCTGCAGTTCGGATTCGACACGACACCGTTCGAGCAGGTTGTAGCGTTCTTGAACACTGACGTAACCGACCAGTGCGTTGCGCTCGCTGATCGCCAGTGATTTCATCAGGCGCCAGGCCTTGAAGTTGGAGCAGCCGACGTAACGCACCATGCCCCGCTGCACCAGATGTTCGAAGGCGCGCAGGGTTTCTTCGACCGGAACATCATCGTAGTCATCATGGGCCTGATACAAATCGATGCAGTCGACTTGCAATCGCTCCAGCGAACCCTCCACAGCCTTGACGATGTGCCGCCAGGAAAGCCCCTCGTCATTGGGCCCGGGCCCCATGCGCCCGGACACCTTCGTTGCCAGCAATACCTCATTACGCCTGGCCGTGGTTTTCAACCAGCGTCCGACGAACTCCTCAGAAGCCTTGCCACCTACACCGTCGCCCAGAACCGGGTAGACATCCGCGGTGTCGATCAGGTTACCGCCCGCTTCGACATAGGCATCGAACAAGCGGCGTGAGGTAGGCTCGTCGACCCACCAGTTGCATTGTGCGGTTCCCATCGCAATCGCGGAAACCTTGAGTCCCGAGCGTCCCAGTCGTCTGTAGTTCATGATCGATATTGCCGTCCCTGTTACGCAGCTTCCATGATGTCGCGGGGCAGTATAGTGGAGTCTCGGCACCTGCCCCCTTCAAAGCTGACTGCTTTGCAGGTGTCACAAATACCACCGGTACTCCCGCGCACTGATCTCCTGCATAAACGCCAAATGATCCTGGCGTTTATTTTCGCAATACACATCCACAAACTCCGCGCCCAACCCTTCCCGCAACTGCGGCTGATGCTGCATCGCACGCACGGCCTCGAACATGTCTTTAGGGAAGTCGATCCCGCTGCTGCGATCTTCATTCAGCGGCGCAATCGGTTCCTTGCCCGACGCCAGCCCATGCTCCAGCCCCACCAGAATCGCCGCCAGCACCAGATACGGGTTGGCATCCGCACCCGCCAAGCGATATTCAACCCGCAAATTCTTCACGTCCGACTCCGGAATCCGCAAGCACGCATCACGATCCTCAAAACCCCAACTGGCTTTGGTCGCGGTGTTCACCGTACCGCCCAATCGGCGCATCGAGTTCTGGTTCGGCGCGAAGATCGGCATGCTGTGCGGCAGCAATTCCAGACACCCCGCGACTGCATGGCGTAGCGGCTGCTGCTCATTGGCCGCCAACAGATTATTGCCGGCTGCATCGTACAAACTGACATGCACATGCATGCCGCTGCCCGGATGCTGCAAGTACGGCTTGGCCATGAAACTGGCGCGATAACCATGCTTGAGCGCCACACCGCGCGTGCTGCGGCAGAACAACGCCGCCCAATCGGCCGCACGTAAGCCATCGTCGAGATGGCCGAAATTGATTTCAAACTGTCCGGGGCCGAGTTCAGCGGTAATCACCGTGGCGTCGATACCTTGCGCCCGCGTGGCTTCGACCATGTCATCCAGCACCGGCGCGAAGCGCGAGAGCCGCTCGATGTGCAGGTTCGGTTGATCATCGGCGTCGTCAGTCAGGTCGTCGCGGGGGAATTGCGGCAGACCGTCGCGCAGCTTTTTATCGAACAGGTAGAACTCCAGCTCGAACGCCACCACCGGGTGAATGCCTTTGCGAGCGAGACGCTTGAGCACCTGCGCGAGCACTTCACGGGGTTCGAATTCGATCGGTTTTTCCGTGCCGTCCGAGGTGATCAGCATCTGCCCCAGCGGCTGCGCTTCCCAGGTCACCGGCTTCAAGGTGCCCGGCACCAAACGGCGCACGGCATCCGGGTCTCCGTCGTTGAAGCAGTAATCACCAATCGGGAACAAACCACCCTGCACGCCCAGTAATACGCAGTTCTGCGGCAGTTTCAGTGCGCTGCCAGCGGCGACTTTTTCGAGCATGTCGATTGGATAACGCTTGCCATAGAAGTGCCCGGGAATGTCCAGGCAAATCAGGTCGACATAACGCACCTCGGGGTAGTGTTGGCGAAACGCCCGTACTTCGGCGAGCAGGTCAGCGCAGACAGCGTCCATCGTGTTCATCCTTTATGGTTATCAGGTGTAGACCCAGAGCACGCGGGTGAGCTGCTCGGTGAGGTTGCCGTAGCGGCAGCGGGTATGACTGTCGAACTGAAAGCTGTCGCCGGCCTTCAGCGTGGTCGGTTCTTCGTCGTCGCCCAGCCATAAGGTCAGCTCGCCTTCGAGGACATAACCGCCCTGCTCCGAGCTGTCGGTCAGATGGCGATCACCGCTGCTCGCGCCGGCTTCCAGATGGCTTTCGAGCATGGAGAACGAGGCGCGGATCTGCGGCGACACCAGAATGTCGGTGATGCCATTGGCGTAATACAGCGTGCGACGCTCGTCCGGGCGCGTTACCCACGGCAATTCCTTGGGTTTGGGCAGGCTGTAGAAATACGTGGTCGGCACGCCAAAGGTTTCGCTGATCGCGGTCAGATCCGCCACGGTCGGCCGCGACAAACCGCGCTCGACCTGCGACAGGAAGCCGACCGAACGGCCGATCTTGTCGGCCAGTTCCTTGAGGGTCCATTTCTTGTGCTTGCGCAGGTCGTGGATGAGGATCGCCAGCGCGGCGATTTCTTCTTTCTTGTTCATGGTCAACGTCTCATCAAATACTGTCGCGCAGTCGATACCAGGCCTTACCGATGGCTTCCAGCGGTGCGGCGAAATGCTTGCCACCGGGGAAACGGCCATTGCTCAGGCCCTGGTACAACGCCAATTCATCACTATCGCCGAGGATCGCATTGGACACTGCACGTGCGGCAGCCAATGTCGGCAGGACGCCGTGGCCCGAATAGCCTTGCAGCCAATAACGATTGTCCGCGCCGCCGACATCGGGTGTGCGGTTCATCGTCAGGTCTATATGCCCGCCCCAGGCAAACTCGATGCCGACGCCTTTGAGCTGCGGGAACACCCGCTCGAGAAACGGCCGTGTTGCCGCCGCGATGTCCTTGGGCATGCCGCCCAGGTAAGTGCAGCCACCGCCGAACAACAAGCGGTTGTCCGGTGTGCGGCGGAAGTAATCGAGGACGAACTGGTTGTCGGTCACGCAAACGTTGCGCGGCAACAGCGCGCTGGCCTGCTCAGGGGTGAGCGGTGCGGTGGCGACCTGATAAGTACCCACTGGCAGAATGCAGCTGGACAGGTGCGGGTCGAGTTCATCGAGATAAGCGTTGCACGCCAGCACCAGCACATCGGCGCGCACCGAACCGCGCTCGGTGTTGACCCGGAAACCGTCGCCCTCCTCCTGATAACTCAACGCCTTGCTTTGCTCTTGGATACGCCCGCCGGCCCGCTCGATGGCGGCCGCCAGGCCCAAGGCCAGTTTCAGAGGATTGAGGTGTGCGCCCTCTGGATCGTAAAGCCCGGCCTGATAGCGATCGGTGGCCACCCATTCCGGCAATTGTTCACGAGGGATGAACTGCAACACATCGTGGCCCCACTTGTGACTGGCCTCGTGTTGCCATTCGCTGAGCAAGCTGACCCGCCGTGGCATCACCGAGGTCCACAAGTGCCCGGACCGATAGTCGCAATCGAAACCATGGCGTCCGGGCAATTCGCGCAATTCGTCGGCAGCCCAGCGCATGCCATCCCAAAGCTGTCTGGCCCGCTCATAACCGAGCGCGGCTTCCAGCGGCGGCATATCGCACGACCAACCGAGAATCGCCTGCCCGCCATTACGCCCCGAGGCCGCCCACGCCACGCGACTGGCCTCCAGCACGATCACGCGCTTGCCCGCCAGGGCCAGACGCAGCGCCGTGTGCAGACCACTGAAACCGGCGCCGATGATCACCACGTCGGCGTCATGTTCGCCTTCCAGCACCGCTCGATCACGCAGAATATCGGCGCAATTGTGGGCGTAATAGCTGTCGACGTGCTGGCTGGATTGCTGAAACATTCGCGACCCCATGAAATTTGTTTCTTTTAATTTCATGAAAATCTACAGAAAAAATTTCACACAGGCAACTCCACCTTCGCGATCAACCCTCCGCTCTTGCGATTGCTCAGCGTCAATTCACCACCCTGCTCACGGACGATGGCTCGCGCGGCGGAAAGACCCAGACCCACACCGCCGGTGTCACGATTGCGCGAAGTCTCCAGCCGAAAGAACGGATCGAAGACCTGCTCCAACGCCGCCTCGGGAATGCCCGGACCGTCGTCGCTGACCTCGATGCGAATCGAATACTCGTCACGCTTCAACGCAATGACCGGACGCTGCGCATACTTCAGCGCATTCTCCAACAGATTGACGACCACCCGTTTGATCCCCAGTGGCCGGCCTTCATACACCAGATGCGCCGGGCCGCCGAAGTCGACATTGATCTGCTGATCACGGTAATCATCGACGATGGTTTGCAGCAGCTCCGACAGATCAAATGCTGTGGTTTGCTCGCGGTGCGTGTCTTCGCGGAAGAACGCGAGCGCGGCGTTGATCATCGACTGCATCTCCTCGACGTCACGAATCAGTTTGCCCTGATGATCGAGGTCTTCCATGAACTCGCTGCGCAAACGCATGCGTGTCAGCGGCGCACGTAAATCGTGGGAGATCGACGCCAGCATGTGCGTACGCTCGGCGATGAAATGCTGGATCTGCGCCTGCATGGTGTTGAAAGCGATGATCGCCTGACGGATTTCGTCGGGGCCTTCGAGCTTGATCGGCGGTGCTCGCAGATCGGTGCCAAATCGTCTGGCGGCGCGGGCGAAACGCTGCAAGGGGTTGGCCAGTTGGCGGGTGGCGACCCAGGCAACGAGCAGCGTGGCAATCAGGCCCAATGCGATGACGATGATGATACGCGCGCCAAACTCCAGGCCCCAACTGCGCTCAGGCGGGATAAAGGATAACCAGCTGCCATCGACCAATTGCACGACAGCGGCGTAATGCGCCTGGGCGCTGCCTTTCGGCCAGTCGCCCGGGCTGAACACCTCGATTTTTCGATCATTGCCCAGCAGTTGCTGCAGCACCGGCACCCGGCTCGCTGGCAGGCGAAGGCCGTCATTGGGCAGATCGAAGTCGGCGCGCTGTGCTTTCCATGACACTTGCAGCATGGCGCTGCTCGCCGCTGCGGCCAGTTGCGGGCGCAGGTTGGCCGGGGCCGCCTCGATCACCCGCGAGGTCGCGGCAATCTGCTCGAGCAGGCCGGTGCGTTCAATCGGTGGCCGCGCCCAGATCCCGGCGACTTGCACGAACAGTGCATTCAACGCCAACGACGCGACCATCGCCGCAATGATCGTCAGGGCGATGCGCCGGCGCAGGGTGTCGCCACGCCACAGTCGGCGAATCACGAGCGGCTGACCTTGGCGGTGAACAGATAACCGCCGTTGCGCACAGTACGGATCAGGTCCGGGCGCTTGCTGTCCGGCTCGATCTTGCGCCGCAGGCGGCTGACTTGCACATCGATACTGCGATCAAAAGCGTCGTGACCGTGGCCGTGGGTCAGGTCGATCAACTGCTCGCGGGTCAGAATGCGTTGCGGATGATCGAGGAACACCACGAGCAAATCGAACTCGCCGCCGGATAACGGAATCATCACGTTTTCCGGCGAGCGCAATTCGCGGCAGGTGATATCCAGATGCCAACCGGCGAAGCCGATCACCGGGCGTGATGGCTCGACCGGATGCCGCTGTTCACTGGCACGACGCTGCAAGGCGCGCACCCGCGCGAGCAGTTCCTGTGGGGCGAACGGCTTGGTCAAGTAATCGTCCGCGCCCAGTTCCAGCCCGACAATGCGATCACTCAGTTCGGCCATGGCGGTGAGCATGATGATCGGAATGCCCAACTGCGCGCGCACCTTCTGGCACAGGCTCAGGCCACTTTCGCCGGGCATCATCACATCAAGAATGATCGTGTCCGGACGGTTCTGCGCGATCGCCGCCCACATAGCCTCGCCGTGCGGCGCAACGTCGACTTCATAGGCGTGCTGCACGAAGAATTTCTTCAGCAGCGCGAGAATTTCCACGTCGTCGTCGACGAACAGCAGTCTGCTCACAGTTACAGATCCATGCGGCGAAAAAACGCCAATCTAAAGCCATTTCGCCGCCTGGGTCATTTATTTCAATCGAGCAACATTTCTACGCGCCAGACATCAAGCGGACATTCTCTGGCAAAACCTCGCGGGCATTCTGCGGCCATTCCAATCCAGGGGGTTCGCATGAAGCTATTGAACGACAACCATTGCGCCGAGGGGCACAACAGCAATCGTCCCTTGATCCTCAGCCAGCGCACCGCCGCGCTCGGCCCTGATACGCCGATCGTGTTTCAGGAGTCGTGCCTGAGCGTTTCCAGCGATCAGAGCCGCATCGTCCTGCGCCGCTACTTCGAGCAGTTCAGCCCGACCAATGCGCACTGGGTCGAGTACGTCCACAGCATTGCTGCCGCCGACCTGATCCAATGGATCATGAGCCACGGCCAGTTGCACATCGAATGCTCGGACAGCATCGCCACGCAACCTCACAAGGAAACCCGTTAATGACCCGCACGCATTCGCTGTCGCTGGCCCTCGCCACCACCCTGAGCCTGTCGGCCTGCAGCAGTAACAAGGTCGAACACAGCGGCTTTCTGCATGACTACAGCGTGTTGACCGAGCGCCAGTCGCCGTCCGGCCAGCCTGTCCTGGCATGGGTCAGCCCGGCGCTCGCCCGGGGCCGATATACCCAGGTTTACCTGGCGCCAAGCCAGTTTTACCCAAGTGCCGAGCCGACATCGCGGATTCCGCTGAGCACGCTGTCCGGGGTCACTGACTACTACGATGCGGCGCTGCGGCTGGAATTGGGCAAGGTGATGCATCTGGTCAACCAACCGGGGCCGAACACCCTGGTGGTGCGCCCCGCCATCACTCAAGTGGCGACCAGTACTCAGGGTTTGCGCTTTTATGAGTGGCTGCCGGTCACCCTCGTCGCTGCCGGTGTGAGCACGGCGACCGGCATCCGCGATCAGGACAGCCAAGTCGCTACCGAGGTGTCGTTCGAGGACGGTTCGACCGGCGAAGTGATTGCCGAAGTGGTGCGCAAAGGCACCGGCGTGCCGCTGGAGAACGACAAGCAGGTGTTGACTGCCGACGACGTCAAAGTGGTGCTGGATGGCTGGGCCAGCGACCTTGGCAAATCCTACGCAACCCTGCGCCGGTAACCACATTCCCCTGTAGGAGCTGCCGAAGGCTGCGATCTGTTGATGTTGTTTTTCAAGGTCAAGAGCAAAAGATCGCAGCCTTCGGCAGCTCCTACACCGGTGCGCCAGGAAAAAAAGCGCCGGGCAGTGAATTATTTCGTGTCCTCATGTATCTGAGCCAAAGAGTACGCGCCATCAAAAAGATGGCATCTACGCGGCACGATGGATCAGCAAAGAGAAGACCCGGATGAAATCACGCAAGAAAACCGTCAAGCCGATCGGCCTGAACGACATCACCATTGTCGACGACGCCAAGATGCGCAAAGCGATTACCGCTGCCGCCCTGGGCAATGCCATGGAATGGTTCGACTTTGGTGTTTACGGCTTCGTCGCCTATGTGCTCGGCAAAGTGTTCTTCCCCGGCGCCGACCCCGGCACACAGATGATCGCCGCGCTGGCGACGTTCTCGGTGCCCTTCCTGATCCGGCCGCTGGGCGGCTTGTTCTTCGGCGCCTTGGGCGACAAGTACGGACGGCAGAAAGTCCTCGCCGCGACCATCGTCATCATGTCGCTGAGCACCTTCGCCATTGGCCTCATCCCCTCCTATGCCTCGATTGGCATCTGGGCGCCGATCCTGCTGTTGCTGGCGAAAATGGCCCAAGGCTTCTCGGTGGGCGGTGAATACACCGGTGCGTCGATCTTCGTCGCCGAATACGCGCCGGATCGCAAACGTGGTTTCCTCGGCAGTTGGCTGGATTTCGGCTCGATTGCCGGTTTCGTCCTCGGTGCCGGTGTGGTGGTGTTGATCTCGACGACGCTGGGCGAAGCGAAGTTCGAGGAATGGGGCTGGCGCCTGCCGTTCTTCCTCGCCTTGCCATTGGGCATGATCGGCCTCTACTTGCGTCACGCCCTGGA
Source organism: Pseudomonas neuropathica (assembly GCF_015461835.1). Classification (GTDB taxonomy): domain Bacteria; phylum Pseudomonadota; class Gammaproteobacteria; order Pseudomonadales; family Pseudomonadaceae; genus Aquipseudomonas; species Aquipseudomonas neuropathica. Next base: position 254,228 of record NZ_JACOPX010000010.1, read on the forward strand.
AGAAACCCCGGCGTTCCAGCAGCACGTCGAAAAGCTTGAGCAAGGCGATCGCGAAGGCCTCGCCGGTGGCCCGAAAGTCTCGTTCAAGGAGGTCGCGACCAAACACTGGCGCAGCCTGATGACCTGCATCGGCGTGGTAGCGGTGACCAACGTCACCTACTACATGCTGCTCACCTATATGCCGAGTTACCTCTCGCACAATCTGCACTACAGCGAAAACCGTGGCGTGCTGATCATCATCGCGATCATGGTCGGCATGCTCTTCGTACAACCGGCGATTGGCTTCATCAGCGACAAGATCGGCCGCAAGCCTTTCATCGTGGTTGGCAGCATCGGTTTGTTCATTCTGGCGATCCCGGCGTTCATGCTGATCAACAGCGGCAAGATCGGTTTGATCTTCGCCGGCCTGCTGATGCTGGCCGTGCTGCTGAACTTCTTTATCGGCGTGATGGCCTCGACCCTGCCGGCGATGTTCCCCACGCACATTCGCTACAGCGCGCTGGCAGCGGCTTTCAACGTTTCAGTGCTGATTGCCGGTCTGACGCCGACCGTGGTCGCGTGGCTGGTCGAGAGCACCAACGATCTGTACATGCCGGCGTATTACCTGATGGTCATCGCCGTGGTCGGTCTGGCCACCGGCGTAACGATGAAGGAAACCGCCAACAAGCCGTTGCGTGGCGCCGCGCCGGCGGCCTCTGACCTCGAAGAAGCCAAGGAACTGCTGCAAGAGCACCACGACAACATCGAGCAGAAGATCGAAGACATCGATGCTGAAATTGCCGCGCTGGAGGCCAAGCGCAAGGAACTGGTGCAGCAGCATCCGCGAATTAACTGAGTCGCTTTATTCACTCATCCAAATCGCCCGGTCAGCCAAATCGGCTGACCGCGGCATCGATGAACTGGCGCACTTTCGCGGTCTTCTGCCGATGCGCCGTGTACAGCAGATGCATCGCTCTGCTCGGCGCCTCAAACCCCTCCAACAACCTCACCAACTCGCCTCTGCGCAATGCCGGTTCAAGAAAGTCGGCAGGCCCCAGCACAATCCCGAAACCATCCACCGCCGCTGACAACAACGCCTTGCTCTCGTTGACGTGCAAGCGACTGCTCACCGGCACGCGCTCGACCTGCGCACCGTTGAAAAACGACCACTCGTGATCGGCAGGCCGTGACCAATAGGCATAACCCAGGCACTCATGTTGTTGCAGATCGGCGGGCACTTGCGGTGTGCCGTGTTCTGCCAGATAGCGTGGCGCCGCGCAGACAATCAAGCGATACGCGGCCAAGGGCCTGGCGGTGAGGCTAGCCGTGGCCAACGGGCCGATCCGGAAAGCCACCTCAAACCCCTCCTCCACCAGATCCACCGCACGGTCGGTCAGGTGCAGATCAATTTCCACTTCAGGGAATTCGCGCAAGAACGCGGTCATGAACGGCATCAGGCTGTACGAACCGAAGCTCACCGGCGCGCTGATCCTGAGCTTGCCGCGCGGCGTGTCGTTCATGATCTGCGCCAGTGAATCAGCGGCTTCTGCCTCAGTGACGATGTGCTTGCAGCGCTCGTAATAGGCCTGGCCCAGCTCGGTCAGGCTTTGCCGGCGCGTGGTGCGATTGAGCAACCGCGCACCCAGCCGCTGCTCGAGGGCGGCCACGTGTTTGGCAACCATTTGCGCCGACATGTCGAGGCGTTGCGCGGCACTGGCGTAGGAGCCCGCTTCGGCCGCCATCACGAAAGCCGCCATGCTGGTCAGCCGATCCATTCGAAACTCCTGTTAGCGAAAGTAAGTAACAGAGTGCAATTTATCTGCATTTGGGCAGGAATCATCATAGTGGCTCCCCACCTGACAGAGGAACACACCATGCGAATTGGAATCGTTGGAGCCGGATTCATCGGGCGCGCCGTCGCGCAAATCGTCCTCGCCGCCGGGCACGAAGTAATGCTCAGTAACTCACGCGGCCCGAAGACCATGAGCAGCGTGCTCGCCGGCATCACCGCCTGCCAGATCGGCACGGCCGAACAGGCCACACAGTTTGCCGACGTGGTGTTGCTGGCCATCCCCTACGAACACATCCCGAGCCTGCCGCCAGCCTGGTTCGAGGGCAAAACAGTGCTCGACGCCAACAACTATTACCCGGATCGCGACGGCCACATCGCCGCGCTCGACACGTTCCAGAGCACCACCAGCCGTTTGCTCGCCGAGCATCTGCAGGGCGTCACCGTGGTCAAGGTGTTCAATGCGATCCTCGCCGCGGACTTGCTCACCGATGCCCGCCCGCACGGCTCCAGCGAGCGGCGCGCCCTGCCCGTCGCCGCAGATGACGCTGACGCCAAGGCATTGGTCGTGGGTTTGCTGGACGAACTCGGCTTCGATGCGGTCGACGCCGGAGGTCTTGATGACAGTTGGCGATTCGAGCGGGCGAAACCGGCTTACTGCGCGCCGCTGGACAAGTCCGGGCTGGAGATAGCCCTGGCTGCTGCCGAGCGCGAGGTCGAGTTACCCTTGGGCAGTTGGCGGCGCTGATAAAGCCTGAACAGCGTCCAGCCAGTCGTGCTCCGGGTGCAACAGCGTCAAATGTCGAACCAGCCACACGCGTTCCTGCACCGACATCCGCGGTAAAGCCATGGCGAAATCGCTGCGGTCTTTGGCGCGCGTGTGCTTGGCTTTGAACAAGAGAACGGCAGCAGGTCGCAGATACGGAATGCCGGCCGTGCTGCGCATCACCATGTCGGCGCGTGAACAGACAATCGACGGATCGCGTTTATAAACCCAGGTGTCCGGCGTGCCTGGTTCGATCATCACATCCACGCGCCAGGCCTGTGCGGCGCGGTCGTATCCCCAGACCTGAAAAATGTCTGCGGCGGGCAAGCAAATCGCTGACAACAACTGGAACGTACCGTCCTTCACCGCGTAGAAGTCGAGATCGCTCAACGCCTGACGAAAACACGCAAAATCCGCCCGCAACACCGTGAACTCCAGATCACTGTGAGTCCGGGTTTGCCGCCCGTGCCACAAGTCCAGCGCCCAGCCGCCGACCACACACCACGGGCGGTTTACCGCGCTCAGACGTCGGGCCAATTCGTCAGGTGTCCAGGGCTGCCATTGCTCTTGATCGGGCACCAGCGGCCGGGCAGTCGTCATGTCTCAGGCTCGTTGTTCTATTGATGGATAACGGGAGTGCGCCATTCGAACCGCTTTCACCACCCGGCTCAAGATTTTTATCAGCTAGCCTTGAATCGGATCGCACGTCATTCAAGGAGCCGTCATGTTCAAGTTCATCAAGACCACCGTGATCGGCGGTCTGTTGTTCATCCTGCCGCTGGTGCTGGTTGTTGTGCTGATCGAAAAAGCCATCCACCTGCTGCGCGGGCCGGTGGAAAAGCTGTTGCCGATGTTCAAGGGCTATGACGTCGCGGGCGTGACGCTGGTGAGTGTGGCGACGCTGTTGGGGTTGATCGTGTTGTGTTTTCTCGCCGGGCTGCTCGCACGCACCTCAGCGGCAGCGCGGGCCATGGAAGCCACTGAAAACAAGCTGCTCAGCAATTTGCCGGGTTACCAGCTGTTCAAGGACACCACGGCACGGTTCGCCGGGCTGGAAAACGAGGACGGTTCCAAGGTCGGAATAATTGCCGAGGGCGAAGGCTTTCGGCTGTGTCTGATCGTCGAAAGCGTGGACGACTGGCTGACGATTTTCATGCCCGACGGTGGCCCTGCCGGCGGCACCGCCGGTGAAGTGCGGCTGGTCCCGGCCGCACATGTCATCGTCACCGAACTGTCGTGGCTGACCCTGGCCACCGGGTTACGCCGTGGCGGCCGTGGCATGCTCGCGCAGATGCAACCCTGGGTGCCGAAAGCCTGATCACGGCGCGTTGACCACCACATACGTCACATCACTGCCCTGATACTGCGGCTGGTACCAGGTTGAGCCGCACTGCATATAGGCGACGTTGTAGCGAATCACCTGCACGCAACTGCTGGGCATTTGTGCCGGAGTGAAGATCGCCCCCACCACCGCCGCCGTGACCGCGACAGTTGCCGTCACTGCCGCCGCGGTTGCCACTGGATGATAGTGATCGTCGTAGCCATAACGGCCATGGCCGTCGACATCGATATCGACATCACGGTGGTTGTCGATATTGACGTTACGGTTGACGTTGCGATTGCTGTTGTTGACGTACGTACGGTTGCCGACGTTGTTGCCGGCATTGACCCGATTGCCCGAATTGACCCGGTTACCGGCACTGACATTGTTGGCGCGTTGCGGCGCATTGATCCGCTGCGCCCGTTGCGCGTTCGGCGCCGGTGCGCGGTTGACGCTGGCGCGGGCATGTCCCTGAGCGCGTTGCCCCCGGGCATCGGCTTCGGCGACATAACCGGCGGTCAGCAGCGTGGCGGCGGCCAGCGATAACAACAGACTCCACGTCATCGACTTGTTCATGTCACTGCCCTCCCTGATCGCTGGCTTGTTTAAACGCAATCGCCACATCACCCTTGCCCGGTTTGAAGGTGAACTGCGTGTCCGGGATGGTCGGCTTGAGGTTCCACTGATACACCGCGCTGTACTCGGGGAAGCTCTTATCGTCGGTGGTGGTGATCACCAGTTTGCACGGCAAGGGTTTGTCGGAGCGGGTCAGCCACAATTGCCAGTCGATACCCTCCTGGCGAAATGCCAAATGGTCGCAGAGCTGGCCCTTGATGACCGATGGACCCACGTACAGCGCGGCTTTCAAAGCATCGATCTGCGCCTGATCGCTGCCGAACAGAAACAGATCCTCCATCGGTACCTGGACACCGTAGAAGTTTTCGACCTTGTGCAGGGTTTCCGCCACCGTGGCCGGGGCGTCGACGGTGGTGTAGTACTTCAGGTATGGCGAATACTGGGTGAGTTTTTTGCCGTTATAGAAAAACTCGCGGGTGCGCACATCGCCTTCGCTTTTCGCATACAGGCGATCATGGCCGACCACTTTCAGGGTGTTGGCGGACTCGGTCTTGATCTTCTGCCCGGACTCCAGAACCGTGTCGCGCGAGACTTGGGCATCGACCTGGAATTTCGGCAGGCTGCGCAGGTAATTACCCATGTCGATGAGCTTGTCGACCACTTGCGGGTTGATCAACGGCGCATCGTCCGTGGCCTCGGCAGCGGGCGCAGGCGGCGGGTCTTCAGCGCGGGCTCCCGGCGCGAGCACCAGCGTGAACATCAGGCAGACAATACTGGCTAGGGCTTTCATCGGTTCCGCTCCTGTCCCTGCGTGGGCGTTGCGCCGCATGGGCGACTGACTGACCAGCCTAGACCTCACCCTTGCTGTGCGCCAATGCGCACAGACACAGCGCGAATTGATGGCCATAGGCTGTTATCGCGCCTCGTTGCAAGTCCCTGAAGTTCGCTGGAAAAGCGTAAGAAACGTCCTACGCTGAATTTGTCCGTCGCCCGGCGTCGGCACTCATTGGAAGGATTCAGCAGGCAGTAAGAGGCCGATCATGCAAGATTCACGCAATGGATTGTCCGGCGCACATTGGCGCCCGCAACGTCAGTCACTGGCGCTGGAACCGAGAATTCTGTTCGACGGCGCCGCCGCTTCGGCGGCTGCCGATCAACATCACAGTGATCCTGCCGCACCGCCGGCCGCCGTGGACGCCCAGGTCCCTCACACCACGCCCACCGAAGGCCGGGCCACCGAGCCTGCACCGTCTGCTGCGCGCAGCCTGCTGGTCATCGACAGTCGCATCGAAAACCGCGAGCAACTCGTGGCGCAGTTGCCGGGCAATGTCACCGCGATTGTGGTGAATGTCGGCGAAGACGGTCTGGCAGCAATCTCTGCGGCGTTGGCGCAACTGGGCAAGGTCGATTCGATCCAGATCATGTCCCACGGCGCCTCCGGGCAATTCACCCTGGGCAACCGCACGGTCAGTTCGGACAACATCGACTCGCTGGGCAAGACCCTCGAACAATGGCGCAACAATCTGAGCCAAGGCGCGGACATTCAGCTCTACGGTTGCGATGTCGGCGCCGGTGCGGCCGGGCAAACCCTGGTCAGCGAACTGGCACGCTGGACCGGCGCCGATGTCGGCGCTTCCAGCAACGACACCGGCAGCAGCCAGGCCGGCGGCGACTGGACCCTGGAAACCCGCGTCGGTGACCTCGACAAGAGCATCGCCATCAGCAGCCTTGCCATGGCGCATTTCGACGGTTTGCTGGCCGATGCCGCGCCGACCGCCACGGTTTCCACCGGCGGCAGCGATGTGCTGCTCGGCGACCGCTTCACCTTTACCGTGAACTTCAGCAACACCTCGACCCAGGTGGGTTACGCGCCATTCATCAACCTGGCGATGCCGGTCACCGGCAAGGATGGCGACGACGGCGTCAATTTCATTTCGGCCACCTACCTGGGGCAAACCCTGATCAGCCACGTGGTGACCTTCGATGCCAACGGCAACGCCACACATCCCTTGGCCAAAGACGCCAACGGCAACTTCCTGATTATCAACGCCGCCACCTACGGCATGCGCGCCGGCGACAAACTGGTGGTGATCGAGTTGCCCTTCGCCAGCGTCACCAACCAGCAGCCGGTGATCGGCGTGCAGATCACCGCCAGCCTGAGCAATCTGGCCGACACGGCGTTTTCCAATGGCAGCCCCGACCTGACGATCCGCGCCAGTGGCGGCTTCGAATTCGGCAATGACGCGCTGGACAACCCGACCAATGATCCGAGCCTGATCCAGGCCGGCACGGCGGCCTTCGTCGTGCACCCGACGGTGATCACCGTCAGCGAAACGATCAATACCCCGGAGGGAGAGACTGCCACCGGCCCCAACTACGTGCGCACGCTGACCCTGTCGGCGACGCCGGCACCGGGGCAAACGCTGACTAACGTCGTCGTCACCCAACCGCTGCCAGACAATATTCAAATCAACTCGATTACCCCCGGCGCCGGCGGGCGGCTGACCTCGATCACCCTGCACGACGGCACCGTGGTGACCAATCCTGCGGAAATCGCCGTGCTGATTGCGGCTAACGACGTTTACATCAATTCGTTCACCGTCGCCTACGACAGCCTCACCGGCAAGACCGACACCGTGGTCGCGTTCTACGTGCCGGAAGTCGACGCCAACGGTCAACCGGTGATCAACCCGGTCACCGGCGACGCGGTGACCGTGACCCTGGGCCCGCCGACCGCTTCCGGGCAATGGGTGCCGCTCGATCCTCGCGACGTTACCGCACCGAACACCACCATCGATTTCAGCGGCACCGGCCAGAGCACGCAGTTCATCGCCAAATCGATCACGCTGCTGAAAACCGCGACGATGCAGAACGACATCGGCCACAGCGGCATCAGCCCCGGCGACACCCTGCAATACACCCTCAACCTGGCGATTTCCGACTACTTTGCCTTCGGCAAGGACTTCTTCAACGAAGGCCAACTGGTCATCCGCGACCAACTCAGCGATGGCCAGACTCTCAGCGGCACGCCGACCCTGACGGTGACGATCAATGGCGTGGCGCAGACCATCACCCTGGTCACCAGCGTGGTGAACAATGCCGACGGCAGCACCTCGATGGTGTTCGACATCGCCCAGTCGCTGCGCAATGCGTTCAACAACATTCGCGGCTGGCTCAATGGCGACCTGGCCTTCGACGACACGTTGCAGGGCGCCGTGGTCGCGGTGTTGAGCTATTCGGCCATTGTCGGCCAGACCTACAAACCACCTTCAGGCAACCCGCATCCGGACATCAACGAAGGTGACGAACTGGGCAACACCGCCACGGTGGACGGCACGCTGTTGGTCGATCGCTTCAACCTGACGGGCGAGAGCGAAACCGACGGTTCCACCACCACCAGCGTGATCCCCACCAGCAACGTCGATATCAATCTGGTCGAGGTCAATAACGGCGCACCGCCGGGCAACGGTGAACTGCGCCCCGGCGATGAAGTGACCTTCGAGCTGAGCTACGACTTGATCACCGGCGATTACGAGCAGTTCAAACTCACCGCGTATCTGCCGCTGCCGCTGTTCAATGTCAGCGGGATCACCTGGGGCTCGGGCAGTGATGTCGGCCAGTGGGCGCTGGGTGCGGGCAATACCAATGCCGGTGGCGTGGTCAGCGTCACCAGCGCCGACGGCAACTCGGTGGTGTTCGATTTCGGCAGCTTTGCCACCAACACCACCACCGGTAGCCGCATTGTCATTCGCTTCACCGTCAGGGTCGGCGATCAGCCATTTGCCGACCAACGCTCGCTCGATGTCCTCGCACAATCGAGCCAGCAGACCACCCTCACCGACCGTACGCTGATTTCCTCCGATGTAGTCGCGATCGTGTCGGTCGCCGAGCCGGTGCTCAATATCAAGCACGGCGTGGTATCCGGCTCCAACGGCACGGTGACCGGCACCAGCGGCAGCTGGAATCCGCCGGGCAGCACGGGCAAGCCGTTCAATGGCAACGTCACCGACCTGTCGGCGGTCGACGGCAACATCAGCAACATCGACGGCGCCGATCGGTTGCGCCTGGTCACCGCCATTGAAAACAGCGGTGGCGGCGGCGCGTTTGACGTCAGCACCAGCATCACCCTGCCCTCTGGCTTGAGCTTCGTCGGCGGCAGCCTGGCGGCGGCCAATCTGCAGATCTATCGCGGCGACGGCACGCTGCTGGTGTTGGGCACCGACTACAGCGTCAGCGGCAACCAGATCACCTTCCTCGATGCGGGTGGCCAGGCCAGTCTGTTGGCCGGGCGCAGCGGCACGGCGGCCGATACCAGCGGTGCCAACGTCGTGGTGATCAGCTATGACGTGGTGGTCAGTGCGACCATTGAGGCCAGCCGCAGCCTGCAATCCACCGCGACCCTGAGCAACTACGCCAGCGTCAACGGCGGCACCGACTTCACCCCGACCGACCTCACCGACCTGGCCAGCCAGCAGGTTGCCGCGCCGGTCATCAGCAAAGTCTTTGCCGATGGCACACTGGACAATGGCGACTCCAGCGCCAGCCACACCAATGGCAGCGATCTGGTGGTCGGCGAGAGCATGCGCTACGACATCGTTATCACCCTGCCCGAAGGCACCACGCAAAACCTGCGCATCGAAGACCTGATTCCACCCGGGATGCGTCTGGACACTACATTCAATAACGGTCTCGGTTACCAGATCATCACCACCCGCGCCGGCAGCGGCGCGCTCGGCGCCGATTTCGCCGGCAGCGTGCTGGTCGGCGGTTTCGCCGGGATCGGCGGTACATTGGGCAGCGACGGTGTCGATGGACGCTGGACTTTCAGCGTCTCCAGCGTGTCGGCGGACAATCAGACCGGCAACAACACCTTCGTGATTCGTCTGCAACTGGTGGCCAACAACGTGATTGCCAACCAGGCCAACGTCTCGCTGCAAAACAACGCGCAACTGATTTTCAGCGATCCGGATGGCGACACGCCGAACGGCGCGGTGGCGCTGGATCGCAACGTTGCCCTGAGCGGCGGCCAGCCGACGGTAACCGTGCGCGAACCGACCCTGCAGATCAATCAAGTGATCACCTCCACCTCAGGCCTTGGCGGTTATGACCAGGGCGACACGGTGACTTTCAATATCACCCTCACTAACGGCAATGGCAGCACCGATTTCAGTGCGTTCGACATCAGCTTTCTCGACACCCTTCCGACCCAGCTCAGCAACGTCACGCTGGTCGGCGTGCTGTATCAGAACGGTGCGACCAACAATGGTGGAGTTGCCTTCGAAATCGTCGGCGGCCAGTTGCGCACCGCCAGCGGCGCCAATATCGACATCGCCAAGGGCGGCAGCATCGTTTTGCAACTGAGCGGCATCGTCAACGCCAGCGCCGCTGCTCTGTCGAATATCGCCAACGTCGCCAGCGTGCAATGGACCAGTCTCGACGGTGGCAATGCCGGCGAACGAACCGGCGTTGACGGCGTGCTCAATGGCGGCACGCTCAACGATTACCGCAACCTGTCGACTTTGTTGATTCCTGTGGCTCAGGCCATCGAAATCTCCCGAGTCGGTGGTCTGCCCGACACGGCGGCGCCGAACCCGACTACCGCCACCGTCGAACAAGTCACCGTCGGCGAAGTGATTCGCTACCGCGTGGTGGTGCTGGTGCCCGAAGGCAACAACCCCAACTATCAGGTGCAGATCACCCTGGCCAACGGTTTGCAGTTCATCTCGCCGGATGCACTGGTCAATGCTCTGCGCATCGCGTTCATTTCCAATGGCGGGCTGAGCAGTGATGCCAACCTGATCGTCGGCGGCACGCTGAATATCAACGGCAACGAAAACAGCCCAGAGGCCCTGCCGATCACTGCGGATCTGTCCGGGCTGGCGCCGCAAGGCATCTTCGACCCGAGCCGCCTGACCGTCATCACCAACCCCGATGGCAGCCAGGTGGTGACGTTCAACCTTGGCAACGTGGTCAACGGCAACGGCGACGACGATGATCTGGAAGGCATCTCGATCGAGTTCAACGTGCGCGTGACCAACATTGCCGCCAACATTGCCGGCGCACAATTGGCGGTGACCGCGCAGGAAATCGTCAACGGTGCCGGGCGTGCGGTCAGTGACACGGTGTTTGAACGAGTGGTTGAACCGAGTTTCAGCGGTCTCGACAAGCAGATCATCAATTTCAACCCGAACCCGAGCGGCACCGTGGGTAACGCCACGGTGCAACTGAGCTTCACCCAGAACGGCGGCCTGCCGGCGTTCGATGCGCGCGTCAGCGACAGCTTTGCCGGCGGCAGCAATTACACCCTGCTCAGCGTCAGCATCAATGGTGTGAGTTATGGCCCGGGCAGCCTGCCGGCCGGGATCAGCTTCAGCACCAGCGGCGCTTTGAGCGTCAATTTCGATCAACTGGATGTCGGCGCGCAGATTCAGGTGCGCTACTCGGTCGACTTGCCGAACTCGACGATTGTCGCCAGCAGCAACGCAACGCTGACCTGGAGCAGCCTGCCTGAAGACTTCACCAGTTGGGGCGGCAACAGCGTCGGGGTCGATGGCACCGCCACCGGCGAGCGCGACGGCAGCGCCGTCGGCCCGAACCAGTACATTTTGCGCGACACCGCCGGGCTCGGCGTAATCACCGGCACCTTGTGGAACGACACCGCCAGCCCGACCGCCAGCGCCACACCGGACGGCGCCGGCCTGGCCGGGCAAACCGTGACCTTGACCTGGGCCGGCGCCGACGGGCGCCTCGATACCACGGCCGACAACCTGCAATTCACCACCACGACCGATGCCAACGGCCAGTACCGCTTCGGTGTGTTGCCGCTGGGCGTGTTCCGTATCGACGTGCCGGCGGGTCTGGTCAGTTATCCGCAACCAGTGGGTGATCTGCGCGTGCGCGTCGACAGCGACGCCGGCACCCTCGGCCAGATCACCATCACCCTGGGCGATGCCGACACTCAAAGCGCCAACGCCGGCTATGTCGAACAGAACGACGCGCCGGTCAACACCCTCCCCGGCACGCAAAACGGCCTGGAAGATATCGTGCTGAATATCGGCGGTATCAGCGTCGCCGATGTCGATGCCGACCGCGATCCGAACGTCAACGACCGCGCCATCAGCGTCATTCTTACGGTCACTCACGGGACACTGTTCCTCGGTGCGACAGTGCCGGGCGTCACGGTCAGCGGTGCCAATACTGCGAGCATGACCCTGACCGGCAACCTCGCCGATATCAACACCGCGCTGGCCAGCCTGCAATATCTGGGCAACGCCAACTTCAATGGCACCGACACCCTGACCGTACTGAGCAACGACCGGGGCAACTACGGCGATGCCGACGGCGACGGCATTCCCGGCACCGCAGCCGATGCGCTGACCGACACCGACACCCTGCAAATCATCCTCGCCGCCGTCAATGACAACCCGGTCGGCGTCAACGACAGCGCCACGGCCCTGGAGGCTGGCGGCAGCAACAACGCGTCCGCCGGTATCGACCCGCGCGGCAATGTGCTGAGCAACGACACCGACGTCGATATCGCTACCAACGCCGATCAACTGAAGGTGGTTTCGGTCGGCCCCGGCGCCGGCATTCAGACGCCGGTACTCGGTGTCACCGTGATCAACGGCCTGTACGGTCAGTTGGTGATTGGCAGCAACGGTTCGTACCAATATGTCGTCGATAACAATAATGCGGCCGTGCAGGCCTTGCGCGTGTCGGGCCAGACCTTGCAGGACAACTTCAATTACGTCCTCGCTGACCTTGCCGGTGAGACTTCGACAGCCACGCTGACTGTCACCTTGCAGGGCGCCAACGACACGCCGCAGGGCATCGACGATGACGGCGTGGCCGTCGAGGCCGGCGGTGTCAACAACGGCACACCGGGCAGCGATGCCACGGGCAATGTGTTGACCAATGATCAGGACGTCGACAGCGCCGCCAATGGCGAAACCCGCACCGTGACCGGTGTCCGTCCGGTGGCTGAGGCCGGCACCGGCAATTTCACCGCTGTTAGCGGCGCCACGGCAATTGCCGGGCTCTACGGTACGTTGACCATCAATCCCGATGGCACTTACAGCTATGTGGTCAATAACAGCAACGCCACGGTTCAGCGGCTCAGCGCCGGTCAACAACTGGTCGAATTCTTCAGCTATCGGCTGACGGATACCGGCGGACTGGACGATGTCGCGCAACTGCGCATCGTCATTCAGGGCGCCAACGACAACCCGGTGGCCAGCGATGATGCGGCGTCGGCACAAGCTGCGTCGAGCAATGGCACAGCCTCGGAAAGCAATCCGAGCGGCAACGTGATTCAGTTCCCCAGCCGTCCCGGGCCGATCACTCAACCGGGTGGCAACGGCGTCGATCAGGACGTCGATGCCAACGATCAGCCGAGCAGCCAGTTGCTGGTCAATGGCGTGATCAACAAAAGCGAAGCCAGTTACAACCCGGCCGTCGACGTGCTGAGCGGTGTGGCCACCGGCACCACCTCAGCCAACGGCACCTTGGTCGCAGGCCTTTACGGCACCTTGCGCATCGGCGCCGATGGCTCGTTTTTCTATGACGTCGACAGCACCAATGCGGCGGTCCAGGCCTTGGCGCCTGGGCAGACATTGACCGAGTTCTTCACCTACCGCGTCACCGACACCACCGGCCTGACCGACACCGCGCAACTGGTGATTACCGTCCACGGCGTCAACGATCCACCCGTGGCGCAAAACGTCATCGCCGTCGCCACCGAAGCCGGCGGGATCAACAACCTGACGCCGGGCGTCAACCCTTCGGGCGACGTCACGGCCAACGATACCGACCCCGATGGCGACCCGTTGACAGTCACGCTGATCAAGTCCGGTGCAAGCGGCGACCCGGGCACACCGATTGCGGTCAATCTCGGCGGCACGGTGATTGCCGGGCTGTACGGCACGCTGACGATTTTCCCCGACGGCAGCTACGTCTATGAAGTCGATAACAGTAACCCTGACGTTCAGGCGCTGCGTCGCAGCGTCGATCTGCTTTCCGAGCGCTTCACCTACACCGTCAGCGATGGCGTCGGTGCTACACCGCAAACCGACACCGCGGAAATCATCGTGTTGATTCGCGGGCAGAACGACAATCCGATTGCCAATGATGATGCCGGCGTGGCCATCGAGGCCGGTGGCCTGAACAACAGCCAGCCCGGTCAGGATCCCACCGGCAACGTGCTGGATAACGACAGCGATGTCGACGGCGGTGAAGTCCCCGGCGACCTGCCCAACTACGACTACGGCGAAACCCGCGCAGTGTCCTCGGTGCGCACTGGCAGCGAAGCCGGAACGGGCACGGCCGGCGCTCTCGGCACCGAGTTGCGCGGTACGTATGGCTGGCTGACCCTGAACGCCGACGGCAGTTATAGCTATCGTCTGGACAACAGCATGGCGGCGGTTCAGGCCTTGCGCGCCGGCAATACCTTGCTTGATGCGTTCAGCTACGAGGTGATCGACGCCGCCGGCGCCAGCGATCGCGCGACGCTGAACATCACTATTCAAGGACGCAATGACACCCCGATCGCGCAGAACGACAGCAACACCGCCGTTGAGGCCGGCGGCTTGAACAACGCCACGCCGGGTACTAATCCGAGCGGCAACGTGCTGAGCAATGACAGCGATGTCGACGGCAACGGCGAAGTGCTCAGTGTCATCGGCGTCAATCAAGGCTCGTCGGTGGGCCTGATCGGCAGTGGGTTCAATGGCACCTACGGCGTTCTCACCCTGAATGCCGATGGCAGCTACAGCTATGTGGTCGACAACCTCAATCCGCAGGTTCAGGCACTGCGCAGCAATGCCGACACCCTCACGGAAACCTTTACCTATCAGATCCGCGACCTGGCCGGCGCCACCAGCAGCGCGACGCTGACCATCACCGTGCGCGGGGCCAACGACAATCCGATCGCCAGCGACGACAGTGCCGTGGCGGTCGAGGCCGGCGGAACCTTCAATGGCACCCTGGGGGTCAACCCAAGCGGCAATGTGCTGAACAACGACAACGATGTCGATGCCAACGACGCCAAACTGGTCAACGGTATCCGCACGGGTAGCGAAGCGGCCGGCGGTACCTTCACCAGCGTTGTCGGCGCGCAAACCTTCAACGGTTTGTACGGCACCCTGACCCTCAACACCGACGGCACTTACAGCTACGTGGTCAACAACAACCTCGCCGCCGTGCAGGCGCTGAAAGTCGGCGATTCGCTGGTGGAAACCTTCACCTACCGCCTGCGCGACATCGCCGGAGCCACCGACACTGCGCAACTGAGCATTCGCATCGACGGCGCCTGGGATGCGCCGGTGGCGGCCAACGACACCGCACTGGCCGTGGCCGATAACGGCAACGGCAACGGCGTCAACCCAAGCGGCAACGTGCTGCCTAACGACACCGACGTCGACCAGGGTGACAGCAAAACCGTCACCGGCATCCGTTTCGGCACCGAAGACGCCGGCGGCAGTCTGGCCGGGGTCACGGCCGGCACCGACAACAGCAACGGCACGCTGATCAACGGACTCTACGGGCAGTTGATCATCGGCGCCGATGGCAGCTTCACCTACAACCTCGATTCGAACAATGCGGCGGTACTGGCTTTGGGGCCGCTGCAGTTTCTCAACGAGCGCTTCACCTATCAGGTCAGTGACCGTGGCGGGCAGACTGATCTGGCGGAAATCCACATCATCATTCGCGGGCGCAACATTGCGCCGGTGGCCAATGCCGACACGGCCACTGCCATCGAGGCTGGTGGTTCCAACAACGATCAACCCGGCCTCAACCCCGGCGGCAATGTGCTGGACAACGATACCGACGCTGAAAGTGATCCCCTGTCGGTGATCGGCATTCACACCGGCACCGTCAACGCTATCGGCACGGTCGGCAGCGTCGGCACGTCATTGCGCGGGTTGTACGGTGATTTGCTGATCAACGCCGATGGCAGCTACACCTACACCGTCGACAACAGCCTCGCCGCCGTGCAGGCCTTGCGTCAGAGCGGCCAGACCCTGAATGAAGTGTTCACCTACACCATTGTCGACCGCTGGGGCGACACCAGTACCGCCGAATTGCGCATCACCGTCGATGGCCGTAACGACACACCGGTCGCCGCCGATGACAGCGCCACGGCGATCGAAGCTGGCGGCGTCAATAACGGCACGCCGGGCAGCAACGCCACGGGCAATGTGCTGGACAACGATACGGACGTCGACAGCGTCGCCAACGGCGAAGGCAAACAGGTGCAAAGCGTCAGCAATCAGGCCGGCCAGTCAACCGGTGCCGGACAAGTGTTGATCGGTCTCTACGGGCAACTGACGCTGAACGCCGATGGCAGCTACACCTATGTCATCGACAATAACAATCCCGTGGTGCAGGCCTTGCGCACGGCGGGCGAAACCCTCAGCGAAACCTTCACCTATCGCATGGTCGACGCGGCGGGCGCGACCTCGGACGCTCGGCTGACGGTGGTCATTCAGGGCGCCAACGACGCACCGGTCGCGCAGAACGACAGCGGTTTTGCCAGTGACCAATCCCCTGCCCCGCAAACCACCGGCAACGTGCTGCCCAACGATGGCGATGTCGACGGCAATGACAGTCTGGTTGTGGTCGGCGTACGCACCGGTTCCGAGTCGGGCTCCGGTGCGGCTGGCGTGATTGGCCAGCCGATCATTGGCTTGTACGGAACACTGGTACTCAATGCAGACGGCAGTTACACCTACACCATCGACCAGAACAACCCGGCGGTGCTGGCCGCTGCCGGTCTGGGGCAGGTGTTGCGCGACATCTTCACCTACACGATCAACGACCGTGCTGGCACCAGCGATCAGGCCGAACTGGTGATCACCCTCGACATCGCCACGCCGTTCATACCGGCACCGGGCGGCAACAACTTCGAGCGTGATCCGAACACTTTGAACCGCAACTTGCTGATTCCTGATCCACAGCCGGCAATCTTCGTCACGCCGGTGGTCGAGCGCGCGGCTGAAATCTCCGAACTCTCGGCTTGGGGCGTCGATGGCAGCAACCTGCGACTGGCGGCGGTCGGCGAGTTCACCAGCGAATCAGTGGGCAATGGTCTGGGCCTGGTGCCGGGGCAATTCGTCGCGCAAGCGGTGCGTACCAGTCGCCTCGAAAGCGAACTGGACCTGCTGTGGATTCAGGGGCGCCAGGGTCGTACCGGTTTGAGCGCCGATGGCTTGTTGAGCGACCCGTCGCTGTTCACCTTGAACCCGGCCGACCTGACACACAGCCCGGCACACGCAGAAAAGCCTCATGAAAAACCCCGGGCCAAGGGCTTCAGCGCGCAATTGCGCGATGCAGCGCAACGGCGCACGCCACGGTAAAGCGGTCGACCTGAAGAAAAATTCGAAGAATGCAAAGGAATGAACATGCGCCTACACGCGAACCGGCTTCTCAGTACCGCCATCGCTTCTGCACTGTTGCTCAGTGCTTGCTCATCAACGGAGCCGAAACCCTCCACCGACGAAGAAAACCGGCAACGGATCATTGCCGACCAGTCACGCATGTATTCCGGTCAGGAGCCGGTCACCGCGCCGATCACCTTTTACGAAGCCGCCGCGCGGGCGCTGAAATACAACCTCGACTACCGCCTCAAACTGATGGAAAGCGCGCTGGCCTCGGACCTGCGCGATGTTTCCAGCCATGAAATGCTCCCGCGTCTGGTCGCCTCGGCCGGGTATGCCGGGCGTGACAACGATTCCGGCGGCACCTCGATCGGCATCGAAGACCGTCAGGTCAGCTTGCGTCCATCGACCTCGGAAGAGCGCTATCGCGAAGTCTACGGTCTGGGTTTGAGCTGGAGCCTGTTGGATTTCGGCGTCGCGTATTACCGCACCCAGCAGAAATCCGATCAGATCCTCATGGCCGAAGAGCGTCGGCGCAAAGTCGCGCAGAACGTGCTGCAGGACGTGCGCAATGCCTATTGGCGGGCGCTCGGCGCTCAGCGTTTGATGCCGGAAGTCGACAAGCTGTTGATGCGCACCCACACCGCGCTGACCTCGGCCCGCCAGGCGGAAACCCGTGGCCTGCTGCCGCGTCAGGAAATCCTCGCCTACCAGCGCGCGCTGCTCGATTCGATCTACCTGCTGACCGTGCGCCGCCAGGATCTGGAGTTCGCTCAGGCCGAACTGTCGGCGCTGATGTCGCTGCCGCCGGGTTCGAAAATGATCCTCGCCGACATGCCCGATCCGCCGCTGCCGGAAGTGCGCCAAAGCATGGCACGACTGGAACAGCTGTCGTTGGAGAACCGCCCGGAAATCATGGAAGAGTGGTATCGCAAGCGCGTTAACCAAAAGGATCTGGAGATCGCCAAGGCGCAGCTGTGGCCGAATGTCAGCGTCGATTTTGGCTACAAGTACGACTCCAACAAATACCTCTACAACAACGACTGGATGAGCACCGGTCTGCAAGTGTCGATGAACCTGATTCGCTTGCTGCAACTGCCGTCACTGAACGCGGCGGAAAAATCCCAGAGCGAAACCGACGACACCCGGCGCGTGGCACTGTCGATGGCGATTCTCACGCAAGTGCGGGTCGGCACCCTGCGCTATCAACTGGCGCGGCAGGAGGTCGAGTTTGCCGAAGACAGTCTGCGCGTTGATCGCAGCCTGCTCGACTACGCCCAAGCGGCGAGAACCGGCGCGCTGGGATCGGAACTGGAAGTGATTCGCTCCGAAGGACGTTATCTGCTTTCGCGCTACCAGCGTGAAGCGGCGTTCTCCAGTGCGCAGGCCGCGTGGGGGCGGATGTACAACTCGGTCGGGCTGGACGTGCTGCCCAAGGAAATCTCGCAACACGACATCAAGACCCTGGCCCGGGAGATCCAGCGCACCTTGAACGAACAAGAACAACAACGCCTGCTCGCTGCCACTTCGCAAGGAACGCCGAATGCGCAAAATCGCCCTTGAGTCCCGTTTCGGGGCCCTGTTGTTGGCCAGTCTGATCCTGCCCGTCCACGCCGAAGACAGCCCGTCGGCCACAGCTCTGGAAAGCGCCAGTGCAATTCGTGTGTTGCTCGCCGCCGAACTGGAAACCACCCTCTCCAGCCAAATGGCCGGCACCTTGGGCGAACTGAAAGCCCGGTTCGGCGAACAGGTCGCCAAGGCCGAATTGCTCGCCCGCTTCAACTGCAATGAAGCCGAAGCGCGCGCGAAAGTCGCGGCGGCGGAGCTGGCCATGGCCAAACAGAACCTGCAGGCCAAACAACAACTGCGCCAGCTCAACGCGGTGGGCGATATCGAAGTGTCGATGGCCAACACCGAAGTGCAAAAGGCCGACGGCGCGCGAGCCATGGGCGCGGCGCAAAGCAGTTACTGCCAGGTGCTCGCACCGTTTTCCGGGCGTGTGGCCAAGGTTTACGTCAAGCCTTACCAAACGGTTACGGCCGGCACGCCGCTGTTCGATCTGGTCAGTGACGGTGCACTGAAGGTGCGCCTGAACGTACCGTCCAACCTGCTGAAAACCCTCAAGCCCGGCTTGCCGCTGCAGGTCAGCATCCATGAAACCGGCAAGACCTATCCGGCGCATGTCAGCGGCATCAACTCACGCGTCGATGCAGTAGCGCAAACCGTTGAACTGGAAGCGAAGCTCGACAACAAGTACCCCGACTTGATGGCCGGCATGAGCGGCACCGCGCAGTTCGAGCAAGACGCGCGCCCATGACCATGAACGAGCCGTTGCCTCACCCTCACCTGCTGCTCGAACTCGATGCGCTGCGTGATAAAGCCATGGCCGCTGACTCGCTGAACAGCCTGGCGTTCAGCATGGCCAACGACCTGTACCCGCTGCTGCCCTTTCATCAGGCGCTGGTGTTCGCCCAGCGTGAGTCATCGCTGGAGCTGTTGAACGTCTCGGGGCTGTCACGGCCCAGCGAAGACTCGCCCTATCTGGTGTGGCTGCGTCGCGCCAGTCGCTGGGTCGCGGCGCAAGTACCCGGTGCTGAGCCGGTGTGGCTGTCCCAGGACAGCGCCAGTCCACCGCCGGACATCGCCGAAGGCTGGAACGAATGGTGGCCGTCGGGGCTGTGGTGCGTGCCGGTGCAGGATCGCGACCAGCAACGGCTGGGCCTGTTGCTGCTGTTGCTGGAACAGGAACCGCCGGCGCTGTTATGGCACCACCTCAAGGGGCTGGTCAGCACCTGGGCCTATTGCTGGTCAGCGCTGACCCGGCGCAAGGGCTTGCGGCGCTGGCGGCCCAATCGCAAACAACTGCTGCTGGTGTTGATCGTGCTCGCGGCCCTGCTGCTGTTGCCCGTGCGGCAAACGGCCTTGGCGCCGACTGAAATCGTCTCGCGGCAGGCGCAGATCATCAGCTCGCCGATCGATGGCGTGATCGAAAAGATACAGGTTCGGCCCAATCAACCTGTGGAGGCTGGCACACCGCTGTTTTCGTTGGACGAAACCACCCTGCGCAGCCGCGCTGAAGTACTCGGCAAAGAGGTCGCGGTGGCAGATGCCGAGTTGCAGGCAGCCAGCCAACGGGCCTTCGATAACCCGCAAAGCAAAAGCGAACTGACCTTGCTCGCCGGCCGCGCGCAACAGCGCCGCGCCGAACTGGCAGCGGTGCAGGCGCAACTGAAACGCACGCAAGTGCTGTCGCCACGGGGCGGCGTCGCGGTGTTCAGCGACCCCAATGACTGGCTGGGCAAACCGGTGGTGACTGGCGAGCGCATCCTGCAAGTGGCTGACCCGACGCAACCGGCCATGCTGATTCAACTGGCCGTGGCCGATGCCATCGCCCTTGAGCCAGGCGCCGAGGTCACGCTGTTTCTCACCGCTTATCCGCTAACGCCCCTCAAGGGGCAGATTCTGGAAACCAGTTATCAGGCGCGACCCAGCGATGAGGGTGTGGTCGCCTACCGCTTGCTCGCCAGCATCGAGGGCGCCCCGGAGCACGCACGCCTCGGCCTGCACGGCACGGCGAAGCTCTACGGCGGGCGGGTCATGCTCGGTTATTACCTGCTGCGCCGGCCGCTGGCGACGCTGCGTGCCTGGAGTGGCTGGTAATGCTCGACCCGGCCGATCTGCCGGTGCCGCCGCTGCGCGAAGACTTGCGCCTGAGCGAAGCAGCCAACGGCAGCAACGGCGAACCGGCGTGGGTGATTCAGGACACGGTGATCAACCGTTTCTACCGCATCGGCTGGCTGGAATTCGAGTGCCTGCTGCGCTGGGGCCAGTCGCCGCGCCAGATCAGCGAGCAGATCGCCGAAGGCACCGCCCTGAAACCGGATGTCGAGCAAGTCCTTGATTTTCGCCAGTTCCTTGAACAGCATCAATTATTGCGAGCCGGCCCCGCTGCGCTTGAGCGGCTCAAGAACAAAAGCGCAGAAGGCAGTTGGCTGACGTGGCGCTGGTGGCTGCACCATTACCTGTTTTTCCGCATTCCGCTGCTGCGCCCGCAACAGCCGTTGCAGTCCCTGGCGCGAGCACTGGGTTGGCTGTTTCATCCGCTCACCGGGGTGTTGGTGCTGTGTCTGAGCCTGCTCGGGATCATTCTGGTGTTGCAGCAATGGGATGTGTTCACCAGCGCCGTGGTCGAGTCGTTTTCCACCGAGGGCCTGTTCAGTTTTGCCCTGGCGCTGATCGTCGCGAAAACCCTGCATGAACTCGGCCATGCCTTGGTCGCGACCCGGCTCGGCTTGCGCGTCGGGCACATGGGCATCGCGTTTGTGGTGATGTGGCCGATGCTCTACACCGACACCGGTGAGAGCTGGAAACTCAGCCGTTCTCGGCAGCGCCTGGCCATCGCTTCAGCGGGGATCGTGACCGAGTTGTCGCTGGCCGGACTGTCGACGCTGGGCTGGGCGTTATGTGATCCGGGCGCGTTGCGCAATGCACTGCTGTACCTGGCGACCACCAGTTGGTTGCTGTCACTGGCGCTGAACGCCAGTCCGTTCATGCGCTTTGACGGCTACTTCATCCTTTCCGATTTGCTCGACTTTCCCAACCTGCATGAACGCGCTTCGGCGCTGGCGCGCGTCACCCTGCGGCGCAATCTGCTGGGCTTGCAGGAAGACTGGCCGGAAACGTTTCCAAGCGGTCAGCGGCGTTTGCTGGTGACCTTCGCGATCATCACGTGGATTTATCGGCTGGTGCTGTTTCTGGGGATCGCGCTGGCGGTCTATCTGTTTTTCTTCAAGGTCTTGGGGATCTTTTTGTTCATGGTCGAACTGTCGTGGTTTATCGCCCTGCCCGTGATGCGCGAGCTGGGCCACTGGTGGAAAAGCCGCGCGGCGATTCCGAGCCGGCGCAAAGTGGCGTTTTACGCGATGTTGCTGTTGACTCTGCTGGGCTTGGCGATGCCATGGCGCACGCAGATCGATGCGGTCGGCGTGGCCCGCGCCGAGCACCAGTTGCGCGTGTATGCGCCCTACCCGGCGCGCCTGCAATCGATTCACCCGCACGGCCCGGTCAAGGCTGGGGAAACCCTGATTACCCTGGACGAGCCGGACATCGCATCACGACTGCAGACCAGCGAAGCCAGCGCGCGCAGTTATGAGGCGCGCCTGTCCGGGCTGATCGCCGATCCCGGCGGCCTGGCCGAAGACGCCGTGACCCGCCAACGCCTCAACGTGCAGTTCGAAGAGGCTCGCGCGGCCCGCTCGGAAATCGCCCGGCTCAACCTGCAAACGCCGTTTGCCGGGGTGTGGCTGGACGTCAATCCCGACTGGAAAGCCGGGCAATGGGTCGGTCGTCAGGAGTCGCTGGGTATGCTGATTGATCCGCGCAGTTGGCAGGTCGATGCTTATGTCGCGCAGGATCAGGTGCATCGCATGGCCACGGGTGATCACGTGCGTTTCTATGCGGATGGCCAGACCACGCCGCTGTCTGGCCGTATCGTGCAAATCGGCAGCACCCGCGCCAGTCAGCTGTCGCACCGCATGTTGTCGTCACGCTTTGGCGGGCCGGTGCCGACGACCAATGCCGAACATGCGCTGATCCCGAGCAACGCGCTGTTTCAGGTATTGATCCAGCTCGATGAGCCGCTGCCGAGCCTGCGCGAGACACGCGGGCATCTGAAGATTGAGGGTGAGCGGCGCAGCTTGCTTGCCGACGGCGCTACTCATGTGCTGGCGGTATTGATGCGCGAAAGTGGTTTCTGACAATCCACTCTAGCCAGCAACCACGAAGATGATAATCGGCCCGCACACCGCCAGCAGCACATTGGAAATCGCATAGCACACGGTGAAACCGATCACCGGAGTGTTACTCCCCGACTGCTCAATGATCTTGTTCATCGACGCTGCCTCGGTCTGTGCACCGGCCAAGGCACCAAACAGAATCATCGGGTGCAAGCGCAGCACATAGCGACCGAAATACAACGCCACCAGTGGCGGCAAAATCGTCACCACAGCGCCCGACAGCAGCAATGCCAGCCCCTGCTCCTTCATTGCGGCAAACGCCGCCGGCCCGGCGAGCAAACCGACCACGGCGCCAAACGCGGTCAGGCCAAACTCGGAAAACGCCCATTGCGCCGCTGGCGGCAGCGCGCCGATTTCCGGGTGGCGCGAGTTGTACCAGCCAATCACCAGCGCGGCGACCAACACCCCGCCGCCGATGCCCAGTTCCACCGGGATCATGCCGACATGGGTCGAGAGCAGCCCCAACAGTGAGCCCAGCACCATGCCCAGGGTGTGCATGGCGATGTCACTTTTGTAGTTGTTCTTGCGGATCCGCCCCAGGCGTTTGGCGATGGCTTCGACACTGGCCGTGCGCCCGGTCAATGTCAGCACGTCGCCTCGACGCAGCACCGTATTGGGCAGCAGCGGCAGTTCGTAGCCCTGCCGGGAGATGGTGTTGACGAAACAGCCCAGGCGTCCATCGCTGGCCAATCGGGTTTTCGCTGCATGGATAGTCTTGCCGGCAAACTCGGCTGAAGTCAGGACGATGTCCACTTCGCGGGTAGGGAATGACAAGGACTCGGGGTGGTCGATTTCCGGCCCGACCCAATGGCTCAGCGTCCCTACCGCATCACGCAAGGCATATACCCCAAGGACATCGCCGGCCATGAGAACGAAATTCTCATCACGCTCGATGATTTGCCCGGCCCGTACCACGCGCTCAACCGTCAATGAGTCATGCAGTTTTTCAAAGTCGATGATGCGCTGGCCATCCGCCTGGCCGTTGCTCGCCACTTGATGAGCCCGCACGACGATGCGCGTGTAAGGCACGGTGATCGCTTCTTCTTCCTTGGCGATGCCCAGTTCCAGCTCCAGTTCACGCGCCGATTCGCGCAGATTCACCCCGAGCAGTTTCGGCGCAATGCTGCCGACAAAAACGATCAACCCGATGGTGCCGAACAGGTAGGTAATGGCATAGGCAATCGCCATGTGGCTGTTGAGTTGCGCCTTGGCCGCGGCATCAATCGTCAGTTGATTGATCGCGCTGGTCGCGGTGCCCATGATCGCCGTGTCGGTCAGCGCCCCGGCACCGAGGCCTGCGGTAAACCCGGCGTCGAAATCGAACACCGAGTACATCAGTAGAATCGCCCCCAAAGCGGTGGCGCACAGCACCACCGAGAGCAGCACCAGTTTCAGTGTGCCGCGATTGAGGCTGCCGAAAAATTCCGGGCCACTCTTGAACCCGACGGCGTAGATGAACATCACGAAAAACACTGACTTCAGGCCCGCCGGCACTTCCAGACCGATCTGCCCGATCAGCAAACCCATCAGCAGCGCACCGGCCACCGAGCCGAGGTGGAAGCTGCCGATGTGAATCCGGCCGATAAACACGCCCAGGGCAATCGCCAGGAACACCGCGATTTCCGGGTCGGTGCGCAAGGCGTGCAGGATGAACTCGAGCATGGGGCGAACTCCTTTGAGCGGCGGTCACTGATCCGTCGGTTCTTGCGCGGGTGCTGTGTACCACTTTTCTCGCGGCACCCACTTTTCGCTCTGCGGATCGCCCAGATAGTGCGGCGACATGATCTGCACGCCGTATTCGTTGAACACGTCCTGGATATTGGCGTGGAGCATGCTCAGCAGCACCGCACGCGGCCGCGGCTGGCTGGGGATCGCTTGCGCAACCAGCCGGTATTCCGGGTAGAAATCCGACAACGCAGTCTGGAACACCTGAGCCGGCGGGTCTTCGAGAATCCCAGGCGTACGCTTCGCCGCTTCCAGCAGCATCGCCTCGACCTGACGCCATGGTGTGTCGTAGCCAATGGTCACCACGGTATCGACGACATAACCGGAGCCTTGCACGGTGCGTGAGTAGTTTTTGGTGACGGTGCCAGTGATCATCGAATTGGGCAGCGTCAGCACTTCCCCCAGACCGGTGCGAATGCGCGTGGTGAACATGCCCAGCTCGGTGACGGTGCCTTCGTACTCGCCGATTTTCACGAACTCGCCGGGGCGCAAGGTGCGCGTGTAGGTGAGGATCAAACCGGCGGCAGCCTGCCCGACCACGCTGGTCGCGCCGAGGGAAATCATCAGGCCGATCAGCACCGATAAGCCCTTGAACGCATCAGTACCGGCGCCGGGCAGATACGGATAGGCCATCGCCAGAGCAAACAACCAGATCGCCAGCGCGGTGAGGCGTTGGGTCGGTTGCAGGGTTTCGTGATTGAGCCAGCTGAATGTGCCCGGCGTGGCCATACGGCGCAGGATTCGCCGGGTGAACGCGGTGACACCTCGGGCAATAAAGAAAATCGCCAGCGCCACGCCCAGTCCGGGAATCGCCCCGACGATGCCTTGCAACAGATAACCGGCCAGTTCGAACAGGTAGTTATTGAGGCTTTCGCCCCATGGCCGCGTGTAGGGAAAGCGCGACAGGACAAAGCCCAGCCATTCGTAGGTCAACAGCAAAATCAGCAGCCAGCGCAGCAACAGCAGCAAACGGCTGACCAGCGGATAGAGGAAATTGGAGTCGATCAGTTGTACCCGCCCGACCTTCAGCGCCTGGGTGTGGCGATCCATCAATGCGGGGAGTTTGGCCAGCAACTTGCGGCGCAGATACGCCAGGCACCACAGCAGCGCAACGTAAATCAGCGTGGCCACAGCGGCCAACGCCACCGAGCGCAGGATCATCTGCAGGTTGCGCGCCTCACGGGTTTCGGTGACCACCTGGCGCAGTTTTTCCGCCGCGCCTTCGGCGGCCTGTTGCACCGAAGAGTATTCGAGGCTGTCGATGTCCTTGGGCGCAACGATGAAGGCGCGCTTGTCACCGATCAGCACCATGTAGCTGTTCTGGATCGAATCCGTGGTGATGTTCAGCGCCGCGTCTTCATCCAGCGCCTCGCTGATGACCATTTTCGCGCGCTTGACCCGCGAGGCCGGTGCTTCCCCCAGAATGGTCGCGCGAAACAGCATGATGCTGCGGTTGGCGACCTTCAGCTCTACCGCCTCGTCGGCCGGTTTTGTCGCCTCATCGGCCGCCCAGCCGAGCCCGCTCCAGAGCGCCGCGAACACCACTATCCATACCGCCAGCAGCCTGCTTCGCATGCGCCTGTTTCCTTACGCCCAAGTGTCAGAGAGGGATACGTAAGGCAGCGTAGTTGAGCGATGAACGGTTGTCAGATTCCCGCGCACCGATAAGTGTCACGGCAGATTTTCTTTGCGCTGGCTCTCCAGAAGATCGGTGACATCGGCCGGTTGATACACCCAGCCAATGAACAATTCATAACCGACCGCCAGAATCACCGGCCCGGTGAACAGACCGATAATGCCGCTGGTGACCATGCCTCCAAGCGCACCGATCAGCACCACCGGCATTGGCACCGCGACGCCGCGCCCAAGCAAAAGGGGTTTGAGTACGTTGTCGGAAAGACCGGCAATAATGATCCATACAGTAAAAATGATCGTACCGGCGTCCACGCCATCGTGCGCAAACACGTAGATCACCACAGGCACAGTAATGAGCAAGACTGGCAGTTGCATGATGCCCAGCAACAACACCATCAAGGCCAGAATGCCAGCGGCCGGAATACCCATGATCACCAATGCCACGCCGATCAGCAGCATCTGGATGAAGGCGATGCCGACGACCCCTTGTGCGACTGCACGAATGGTCGAGGTACACAGTTCGGCTATCTGCGGACCACGCACCGGGCCGGAGATCCGGGTGGTGATGGCCACTGCGGTGCGATGTCCGCGATCACCGTGGGTCATGATCAATCCGGCGACGATCAAAGCAATCACAAAAACCACAATTCCTGCACCGACGCCGGCGGCCTGATGCAGCAGCACCTTGCCCCAGTTGGTCAGGTGCGGTGCGAGTTCCTTGAACGCCCAACTCAAATCCTGCGAAGCGTGCTGCCAGATGCCGAAAATCGGCGCGCCAATCAGTGGCCAGTTTTCGACGCTGGCCGGTGGAGGCGGAATTTCAAATTGGCCAGCTTCCATCGTGTGCATGCCGACTTTCACCGAATCGGCAACGGAAGCCCCGAGCAGGCTCAGTGGCACCATCAGAATCAGCAACCCCAGCAGCACCAGCAAGATCGCCGCCCAACCGTAGCGGTTGCCAAGTTTTGCGCCTAGCTTCTGATTCAACGGATACAGGGTGACGGCGAGAATCAGCGCCCACAGCATGACATTGAGAAACGGATGAAAGATGTCATAGCAAAACAGCACCAAAACCGTAATCAAGCCCGCGCGTATGAGCACATCCAGCAGTGCTCTGGAACTGTGAAAGGTGATCAGCGGTTTGTCTTCCATTACGGCGCTCCTGATTGGGCCATCGATGAACCGTTTTGAGCCTAGTTCACATCTGGCACATCGTCTCGACTGGTGCACACGCCAATTCACGACTAAACCTGAAGGCTGATCTGTATTGATAAGGAATTCGCGATGAAATCGACGCACTCACTGATCATTCTCGCGCTGGCAGCCACTGGTGGTCAGGCACTGGCGGGCGGTATTGATCTATATGAAGCAGGTCAGGAGGGCGCTGGTCTGGCCAATGCCGGCTCGGCGGCGCTGGCCACTGACCCGAGCGTGTTGATGAGTAACCCGGCCGGTATTGCTGCACTCAAGGGCACGCAAATCAGCTTGACCGGTCAGGCCATATTCGGCGGTCTGGGTTTTGATCGCGACAGCGATAATGACTTCTCCGGCAACGAGGGCGGCAATCCCCTGCCGATCCTGCCGGGCACCAGTTTCTTTATCAGCCATGAGCTCAATGATCGCGCCAGTATCGGCTTCGGCATGTATGGCAACTTCGGTCTGAGCGTGAAATACGACGATGACTGGGCCGGGCGCTACTTCAGCCAGGAATCGACATTGATCGGCATTTCGATGCAGCCGACTTTCGCTTACAAGATCACCGACGATCTTTCGATGGGCATCGGACCGCGTCTGGTCTACGGCTACTACTACACAAAAATGGCCATCGACAATAACGCCTTCCTGCCGGGCACGCCGTTCCAGGAAGATGGCAAATTGCAGTACAAAGACACCGACATCGGTACCGGGATCAATCTCGGCCTGCGCTACCAATTGAACGAGCGCACCACCGTCGGCCTGGCCTACTCCAGCAAGGTCAAGCTTGAGTTCAAGGACTCGCCTTCGGTGCACGGCGTACGCAACCCGCTGCTCAATCTGGCGTTGTCGAGGCTGGACGTCGACAACCTCGAAATCGACATGAACATCCCGCAGACCGCGACCCTGAGCATTGCCCATCAGTTGAACGAGCAATGGACGCTGCTGAGTTCGGTGAACTGGCAGGACTGGAGCGATTTTGCCGACATCGGCGTGTCAGTGGACAGCGCCGCCGGCGATGTTTCTCGCTCGGCAGACCGCAAATATCAGGACACCTGGCACCTGTCGATCGGCGCACAAAACCAGATCAGCCCGAAACTGCGCTGGAACATGGGTGTGGGCTACGACAGTTCCGCGGTGAAGGACAAGGATCGCACCGTCGACAACCCCATGAACGAGACCTGGCGGCTGGCGACCGGGCTGAGCTACAAACTGGCCGAAGACACCGACCTCAACCTCAATTACACGCTGGTCTGGCTGGGTGACATGGACGTTCAGCAGACCAAGCGCAATGGGCAGACGCTGTCGGGGAGTTATCCCAATAGCGCGCTGCACATTGTTGGTGGGGGCGTGACATGGCGGTTTTGATCGAACTGATCAGCGCGCAAGCATGCCGTGACACAACAGATTCAGAACCCCGCGCATGTGCAACGCATGCGCGGCTCGGTCCGGGACTTCCTGCGTCGCCAGGCGGATAAACGCCATATTCGCGTACTGGTTGAACAGCGTCGCCACCACCTCGAGATCGATCGATTCGCGCACTTTGCCCGCCTGCTGGAAATGCAAAAGCAATGCCTTGGTTTCCTCAATCACCGCCGCATTCCATGGGCTCATCGCTTCAGCGAGGTCGCCCGTCAGCAGAAACGGCGCCAATTCGCGCCACAACGAAGCCGGCATCGCGGCTAGCTGGTAATCGGTCATCAGCCCTTCGAACTCGCACAGCGCCTCCAGCGGATCGCTGTTCTCGTCCAGATTCGCCCGCGCCTCGCGCATGGCTTGCTCGTCGGGTTGCTTGAGCAAGGCCAGCAGAATCTCCTGCTTGCCGCCGAAGTAGTTGACCACGGTGGGGGCGGAAACCCCCGCCTGCACGGCGATCTGGTCCAGGGTGGTGGCCGCAAAGCCATTGCGCTTGAACAACTCGAGCGCCGCCTCGGCAATCACCTGCCGGCGCTGTTCCTTCTGCCGCTCTCTGAGTCCGCTCATATTGCCTCTGATGATCGTTACCAATGGCGGTCAGCCTACGGTTATCTTTTTTTACCGACAAATATTTTCTTTACAAAAATATTTTTAGATGGCAAAACTTTCCCCGTGCAGCGCTGTGACGAACGCACCCACTTGCCCTTTGCTCTGGAGATCCGCCATGTCCGCCGAACTCGATTCGACCCGCACCACCCGCGATTACCAAGCCGCCGACGCCGCTCACCACATCCACGCGTTCGTTGATCAAAAGGCCCTCAACGAGGAAGGCCCACGGGTGATGGTCAGCGGCGATCGGCTGGCGTTGTGGGACAACGACGGCAATCGCTATCTGGATGGCATGTCGGGTCTGTGGTGCACCAACCTTGGTTACGGGCGCAAGGATCTCGCCGCTGCCGCGACCGCGCAGTTGGAACAACTGCCCTACTACAACATGTTCTTCCACACCACTCACCCGGCGGTGATCGAGCTGTCCGAGCTGCTGTTCAGCCTGCTGCCCAAGCACTACAGCCACGCGATCTATACCAACTCCGGCTCCGAAGCCAACGAAGTGCTGATCCGCACCGTGCGCAAGTTCTGGCAGGTAATGGGCAAACCCGAGAAGAAAATCATGATCGGCCGCTGGAACGGCTACCACGGCTCGACCCTCGCCGCGACGGCGTTGGGCGGGATGAAATTCATGCATGAGATGGGCGGGACCATTCCCGATGTCGCGCACATTGATGAGCCGTACTGGTTCGCCCATGAAGGCAACCTCAGCCCGGAAGAGTTCGGCCTGCAAGCGGCGCGGCAACTGGAAGACAAGATTCTTGAGCTAGGTGCCGACAAGGTCGCCGCGTTCGTCGCCGAACCGTTTCAGGGCGCGGGCGGCATGATCATTCCGCCGGCGACGTACTGGCCGGAGATTCAGCGTATCTGCCGTCAATACGACGTGCTGCTGTGTGCGGACGAAGTGATTGGCGGGTTTGGTCGCACCGGTGAATGGTTCGCCCATCAGACGTTCGGCTTTGAGCCGGACACGCTGTCGATCGCCAAGGGTCTGACCTCCGGTTACATCCCCATGGGCGGCTTGATTCTGTCGCGGCGCATGGCTGAAGCATTGGTCGAGAAAGGTGGCGTGTTTGCCCATGGCCTGACCTATTCCGGCCACCCGGTGGCGGCCGCCGTGGCGATTGCCAACCTCAAGGCCTTGCGCGATGAAGGCGTGGTCACCCGGGTGAAAACCGAGACTGGCCCGTACCTGCAGAATTGCCTGCGCGAAGTGTTTGGCAATCATCCGCTGGTGGGTGAGGTTCAGGGCGTGGGTTTGGTGGCGGCGTTACAGTTTGCTGAAGACAAAGCCACGCGCAAGCGTTTTGCCAATGAAAACGACATCGCCTGGCGTTGCCGCACGATTGGCTTTGAGGAAGGGTTGATCATTCGTTCGACATTGGGGCGGATGATCATGGCGCCGGCGTTGGTCGCCACGCGCACGGAGCTGGACGAGTTGATCGACAAGACGCGGATTGCGGTGGATCGGACGGCGCGGGAGTACGGGGTTTTGTGATCGGCTGAAGGAATAGGGTGGCCGGACTACCGCCATCGCGAGCAGGCTCACTCCTACAGGGGAACGCATTCCAAATGTAGGAGTGAGCCTGCTCGCGATGGCGTCAGTCGGGCTGAAAACAGCCAAGATTCAATCCCGTCGATTACTCCGCACGCCGCTTGGTGTTAAATAGGCGCCAGTCTTAACCTTGTCGCGTAAAGCCGTGCAACGAGAACCGCTATGAACACCTCTTCCAAGAAAAACACCCAAATTCAAACAGCGGTGACCGCATGATCGAAGTCACCGAAGTTTCCATTGCCCAACTGCGCGCCGCGCTCGAGTCCGGCCAGACCACCGCAGTCGAACTGGTGCAGGCATATCTCGCACGCATCGATGCCTACGATGGCGCCGACACCCCAACGGCGCTGAATGCCGTGGTCGTGCGTAACCCTGAAGCGTTGAACGAAGCGCGGGCGTCCGATGCCCGTCGTGCCGAAGGCAAAACTCTCGGCCCGCTCGACGGCATTCCTTACACCGCCAAGGACAGTTATCTGGTCAAAGGGCTGACCGCTGCGTCCGGTAGCCCGGCCTTCGCCGATCTGGTGGCTTATCGCGATGCCTTCACCATCGAACGCCTGCGCGCGGCCGGGGCGATTTGCCTGGGCAAGACCAACATGCCGCCGATGGCCAATGGCGGCATGCAACGTGGCGTCTACGGTCGCGCCGAAAGTCCTTACAACGCCAATTACCTCACCGCGCCGTTTGCGTCTGGTTCGTCGAACGGTGCCGGCACCGCGACCGCCGCGAGTTTCGCCGCGTTTGGTCTGGCTGAAGAAACCTGGTCGAGCGGGCGTGGCCCGGCGTCGAACAATGGTTTGTGCGCTTACACGCCGTCACGCGGGGTGATCTCGGTGCGCGGCAACTGGCCGTTGACCCCGACCATGGACGTGGTCGTGCCTTATGCGCGGACCATGGCCGACCTGCTCGAAGTCCTCGACATCGTCGTCGCCGAAGACCCAGACACCCGTGGCGATCTGTGGCGCCTGCAACCGTGGGTGCCGATCCCGAGCGTCAGCGAAGTGCGCCCCGCCGCTTACGGCGATCTGGCGGCCGATGCCAAAGCGCTGGCCGGCAAGCGTTTCGCCGTGCCGCGTATGTTCATCAATGCCGACCCTGAGGCTGGCACCAGCGAAGCCCCGGGCATCGGAGGCCCGACCGGCCAGCGCATCAACACCCGCGCCTCGGTGATCGACTTGTGGAAGCAGGCGCGTCAGGCCCTCGAAGCGGCCGGTGCCGAAGTCATCGAAACCGACTTCCCGCTGGTCTCCAACTGCGAAGGCGATCGCCCCGGCGCGCCAACCGTGTTCACTCGGGGGCTGGTCTCGAAAGAGTTCCTTCACCATGAGCTGTGGGACCTGACCGCGTGGGCGTTCGACGACTTCCTGCAAGCCAACGGTGATCCGAAACTCAATTGTCTGGTCGACGTCGACGGGCCGAAAATCTTCCCGCACGACCCGGGCACCCTGCCCAACCGTGAAGGCGATCTGGCTGCCGGCATGGATGAGTACGTGCGCATGGCCGAGCGCGGCATCACCCCGTGGAATGAAATCAGCACCGTGCCTGACGGCCTGCGCGGCCTGGAGCAAACCCGACGCATCGACCTCGAAGACTGGATGGACACGCTGGGCCTCGATGCCGTGCTGTTCCCGACTGTTGCCGACGTCGGCCCGGCGGACGCGGACGTCAACCCGGAGTCGGCCGACATCGCCTGGAGCAACGGCATCTGGGTGGCCAACGGCAACCTGGCGATCCGTCACCTCGGCGTGCCGACCGTCACCGTGCCGATGGGTGTGATGGCCGACATTGGCATGCCGGTCGGCCTGACCTTCGCTGGCCGCGCCTACGACGACTCGAACCTGCTGCGTTTCGCCGCCGCGTTTGAATCGACCGGCAGCAAACGCCAGATCCCGCCACGCACACCGCCGCTTTCGTAACGCGCTTAAAACTGTAGGAGCGAGCCTGCTCGCGATGGCGATGTGTCAGCTTGGGTAAACTTGGCTGACACATCGCTATCGCTGGCAAGCCAGCTCCCACAGATTTCCGCTCCCGCCACAAAACCCTCATTCAACCCAAAACCCTGTAGGAGTGAGCCTGCTCGCGATAGCGGTCTGTCAGTTAAATTTATCGAGACTGACACACCGCTATCGCGAGCAGGCTCACTCCTACAGGGGGTTGTGTAATGCCGTTCATTGAGCACATCCGCTCAATCCCCTGCCCTGCAGTTCCTCGATCATCCCAGGCATCTTAATTGCCGCTGGCCACCGACCATGATCGACCGCGCCCCTTCGCGTCTCACCCTCCTCGCACTGCTCTGCGGTCTGACCACCACCGCCAATGCCAGCGGTTTTTTCGACGATGCCAAAAGCGAAGTGCTCACCCGTAACTTCTACTTGAGCAACGACTACCGCTCCCCCTCACCGTCTGGCAAAAACTACAAACAGGAATGGGCTCAAGGCTTTATCGGCACCTTCTCATCCGGTTTCACCGCCGGCACAGTCGGCTTCGGCATCGATGCCCACGCCTTCGCCGGACTGAAACTGGACGGCGGCAAGGGCCATTCCGGCACCGGTTTGCTGCCGGTCGACAGCGATGGCCGCAGCGAAAACGATTACTCCAGCGCCGGCGGCGCGCTCAAGTTGAAAGCCTCGCGCACCACCCTCGCCTTCGGTGAAATGACCGTGGAAACCCCGGTGTTCGACACCTCAGACAAACGCCTGCAACCGGAGTACGCCACAGGCTTCCTGCTCAACAGCGCCGAGCTCGACCACATCAATCTGGTGGCCGGGCATTTCACCGCGTTCAAGAATCAGGACAGCTCATCGGGCAAAGGCGATTTCTATGGCTATGGCGCCAATACCGAGGCCGGCGGGATCAGTTTCGTCGGCGCCGACCTGTTCACCGACAGCCCAGTGGGCGGCGCGCTGTATGCCTCCGATCTGAGCGACACCTGGCATCAGTACTACGGCAATCTGCACTTCAAGCAGTCCGGCGTGCTACTCGACGCCAACCTCTACCACACCCGCGACACAGGCCGGGCGCTGGCCGGCGCCATCGACAACACCGCGCTCAGCCTGTCCGGCAAATACGCCTTCGGCCCCCACGCGGTAATGCTCGGCTGGCAACGGATCAATGGCGACACGCCGTTCGATTTCGTCGGCGGCGACTCGATCTACCTCGCCAACTCGATCAAATACGCCGATTTCAACGGCGCCAACGAACGCTCCTGGCAAGCGCGCTACGACCTCGACCTCGGCGCCTTGGGCATTCCCGGCCTGAGCTTCATGACCCGCTACGTCTCCGGTAGCCACATCGACGGCACCCATGCGCCCAAGGGTGGCGCCTACAACCCGCTCGATCCTGACAGCGGCAGTTATCAGCCACAGCAAGGCGATGGTGGCAAGCACTGGGAGCGCGATATTGATTTGAAGTACGTCGTGCAATCGGGCGCGGCGAAGGATTTGTCGATGCAGGTGTCGCATGTTTCACATCGAGCCAATGAAGCGCAGGCCGGCGATGACATTGACCGGATCTACGTGGTGATCCAGTACCCGTTGGGTTTCTAACCCACCGCCCATCCCGAATTGAAACACTATCCCCTGTAGGAGTGAGCCTGCTCGCGATAGCGCCTTTCCAGCAACATTCATGCTGACTGATACACCGTTATCGCGGGTTCGTAACAGGGACAGACCACGGTTGCACCCAGCCAGTCGCCCGATCTTCTGCCTTTTAAACTCCGGCGTTTAAAAGACACCTTCAGACACGCCTTCAAGGCTACACATCCTTGCGCCATTGCCTACAGCTACGCCAGAATCCGCCGGCTTGTGCGTCTTGGGGGCGGGTTCTATTGTGGGTCGGTCGCTGACGAATCAGCGATCGGGTTTCGCAGCCCGGATCAATCAAGGCGCACAGCGCTCCAGTTCATTGCCATCAACTAAAGGCAATGTTGCTTCATGGCGGCTGTGCGCGGGATACCTTCGGGTATGCCGGGTGCCTTGATTCCCGGTCTGCGAACCTGCGTACAGCTGCCACCTCTCTTCGTTTCGCAGCGAAATGTGGCGGCTCCAGCAATCAAGGAGCTTTACCCATGATCAAACCAACACCCAACCCACCCGAAACAGACCTCGCGTCCCCCTACGAATCCCTCGATTCAAAAAAACTCAACGACGCCGCCGAACGCGCCCTCGATCACTACCTCTGCCCACCCGGCTCCACCCCACCGCCACGTAAAACCCGCCGGATGTACGCCGTTAACGCAGATTTCAAAAACGAGGAGTTGCTGGCCGACGCCAGCGAAACACTCGCCTCCGCCAGAACCATCGCCCATGACTTCGCCCATCTCATCCCCGCGTCGCAGCGCAGGACGCTTTTGGGGATCGCGCAATTGATCATGCTCGGCGAACTCGCGGTGAATCGGGTGATGGATAATCTGGAGTTACCCCAGTAGCACGGCGCTGTGACAAGCCCTGAATGAGTCGGTGCAACGGCTGACGTCTTCGCGGGCAAGCCCACTCCCACAGGGAAACGCATTCCAGGTGTGGGAGTGAGCTTGCTCACGAAGGGGCCAGTGAGGTCAGCGCAAATCGGCTTTTAAACTCAGGCGTTTAAAAGACACCTTCAGACACGCCTTCAAGGCTACATATCCTTGCGCCATTGCCTACAGCTACGCCAGAATCCGCCGGCTTGTGCGCCTTGGGGGCGGGTTCTATTGTGGTGCGGTCGCTGACGAATCAGCGATCGGGTTTAGCAGCTCGGCTAATTTCAAGGCACGCGAGTTTCGCCATTACGTTATGGCGGCTTTGCGTGGGGCACTTCGGTGCGCCGGGATCCTTGAGCCTGGTCTGCTAACCCGCGTACAGCCGCCACCCTATCCGTTTAGCAGCGATGGATGACGGCTCCAAATCTCAAGGAGCTTTACCCATGATCAAACCAACACCCAACCCACCCGAAACAGACCTCGCGTCCCCCTACGAATCCCTCGATTCAAAAAAACTCAACGACGCCGCCGAACGCGCCCTCGATCACTACCTCTGCCCACCCGGCTCCACGCCACCGCCACGCAGAACCCGACGGATGTACGCCGTTAACGCAGATTTCAAAAACGAGGAGTTGCTGGCCGATGCCAGCGAAACCCTCGCTTCAGCCAGGACCATTGCCCATGACTTCGCCCACCTCATACCCGCGTCGCAGCGCAGGACGCTTTTGGGGATCGCGCAGCTGATCATGCTCGGCGAACTGGCGGTGAATCGGGTGATGGATAATCTGGAATTGCCGCAGTAGCGGGCCTCAATGATCGTTCCCACGCTCTGCGTGGGAATGCCTGAACGGACGCTCCGCGTTCGGCTCTGGATGGGACGCAGAGCGTCCCGGGCTGCATTCCCACGCGGAGCGTGGGAACGATCAATCTACGGCAGCCGTTCTTTGGCTTTCTGGAAACTGGCGGAAGGCAGCCGGAGTCGAACCTGCCCGGGAACGGATGCCGTCCCCAACCGGGTTTGAAGCCCGGCCGCGCCACCGGGCGCGATTGCCTTCCTTGAACTCATTGTGCGCAGGCGTTGGCCAGCGCGTTGTCGGGGCGGATCTGGCGGGATTCGCCGAGGCGTCGGGTCAGGCCGACGCGGTCGAAATATTCGAGGTACTGAATACAGCGTTTGCGTCCCAAGCCTAGCGCATCGCGGAAGCTTGTCACTTGGATCTGCGGATTTTCCTTGGCCAGTTTGAGCAGCACGTCGGCCATTTGGCGCAGTTGCACGTCACTTAAAAACAGGTCGCGCACGACTTGATGCATCAGCCCGAGCCGCGCCAGTTTGCGTAGCAGCAGGCGCACAGCGGCATCGTCTTGCCCCAGCAATTTGGCCACATCACGCACCCACGGCGGGTCGAATCCGGCCTGTTCAAACAACGGCTGCAGCCCTAGCCAGAGACTTTCATCCTCGGCATTCAAGCGCACCTGATGATCCGGCAGGTGCAGCCACGGCCCACTTGCCTGGATCGAACCGTCCGCGAGCAATTCATCCAGCAAACTGACAAACGTCGAACGCTCCAGCGCCAATCCACTGAAGCGCCGCAAGCGATCGCGATCGGGGCCCATCTGGTCGGGTTCCAGTTCATGGAACTGCGCGAGTTGTTCAAGCAGGGTGAACTTCAGTTGCGCCCAGCGCTGCACGTTGAACAGTACCGGGTCCTGGCGGGTGTCGATCAGGCGGACGTTTTCAGGTAACGCCCAGGTTGATCGCGGGCGATTGAACTGACGTTCCAGGCGCAGCGGGTCGAGGCCGCCAGCGCTGTAGTTGAGCAGCACGGGCAAGACCTGTTCGAACTCGTCGCCCGAGACCAAGGCGCGCAATTGCTCCAGACGTTCCGGGCTACGACGTTGTCGCGCCGGGGCGAACGGGTCGAGGACCTGGCCGCCGCCCAAGGTGCGTTGCGCGCTCTGGTCGCGCAGGATCAGGCGATCGCCCTTCACCGCGTGCACCGGCGCATTGATCAGCAGTTGCGCGAACATGCGTTCGCCGGGACTCAAGCGCGGACCTTCGAGCAAGGCCACCCGGGCGATGACATCCTGCGTGCCGAGGTGCACGTGCACCGGGTGAAAGTGTTCAAAGGTGCGTTCGCCGGGCAGCAGTTGAAAGTCAATGTCGACCCGTTGCGTCGGCGCGTGCAGCCATTCGCTCAGCAGCCACTGGCCGCGATGGATTTGCGCCAGTTCGAGGCGTTCACCGCTCAGGTTCAACGCCACCCGCTGGCCGGCGAAGGCGTGTTCGGCGGGCTGATTCTGCGCGTGCAGGCCGCGTACCCGCACCGATTTGCCCGAAGGCCCGAGGCTGAGTTTGTCGCCGACAACCACCGCGCCCGACAATGCCGTGCCGGTAACCACAATCCCTGCGCCGGCGACGCTGAACGCGCGGTCGATGGCCAGG
Organism: Pseudomonas neuropathica; assembly: GCF_015461835.1. Taxonomy (GTDB): domain Bacteria; phylum Pseudomonadota; class Gammaproteobacteria; order Pseudomonadales; family Pseudomonadaceae; genus Aquipseudomonas; species Aquipseudomonas neuropathica. The sequence goes on from NZ_JACOPX010000010.1 coordinate 291,861, forward strand.
CGAAATCCACCTTCGCGACTGCGCTCCAGTACTTCACATTGCGTCTGCAATAACGTCTCGCGCAGTTCATCAACGCCCTGCCCGGTCACGCTCGACACAAGCACGATCGGCGCTTCGGCAAATGGCCCGGCCTCAAGCAGATCCAGCAACTGCCGCTGAACCTCCTCCACCCTGCCCGCTTCGGCGCGGTCGCATTTGCTGATCGCCACCACGGCGCGCGGGATGCCGAGCAATTCGACAATTGCCAGATGCTCGCGGGTCTGTGGCATCACGCCGTCGTCCGCCGCGACCACCAGAAGCACCAGATCGATGCCCTGCGCTCCAGCGAGCATGTTGTGGGTGAATTTCTCGTGGCCAGGGACGTCGATAAACCCGGTCAGCCCGGCGCCGGGCTCGAGTTCAGCATAGAGATAACCGAGGTCGATGGTCATCCCGCGTTGGCGCTCCTGCGGGCGGCGGTCGCCGGTTTGTCCGGTCAGCGCTTGCAGTAGCGAGGTCTTGCCGTGGTCGATGTGCCCCGCCGTGCCGACGATCACGGGTCGACCTGCAGGTTCGGCAATTGCCCGAGCCACGCTGCTTCATCGTCGAGCTGACGCAGATCCAGCCACAGCGCATCGTCGTCAATCCGCCCGAGCACCGGAATCGGCAAAGCGCGCAACGCCGCTTCCAGATTCAGCAGGCAACGCCCGCGCAAGCGCTTGGAGACTTGCGGGCGACAACAAAGCGCCGCGCTGGGCAAACGCGCGACCGGTTGGCTGCCACTGCCAATCATGCCCAAGGCCTCGACTGCACTGACCTGCCAGCGCTCACCCAATAACTCAGCCATCAACGGCTGCAAACGTAAGGCCTGGGCGAGGATGTCAGCTTGCGGGCGGGTCAGCAGGCGCAAACTCGGCAAACGTTCAGCCAATCGATCCGGATCGCGATACAAACCCAGCACCGCCTCCAGCGCCGCCAAGGTCAATTTGTCCACGCGCAACGCACGTTTCAGCGGGTTCTTCTTGATCTTCGCAATCAGTTCTTTGCGCCCGACGATCAATCCCGCTTGCGGGCCGCCGAGCAACTTGTCGCCGCTGAAGGTGACGATGTCCGCGCCGTCGAGCAGCGCCTGACGCACCGTTGGTTCGGCCGGCAGCCCCCAACGGGTCAGATCCAACAGGCTGCCGCTGCCCAGATCTTCCAGCAACGGCAAGCCATGCCGATGGGCCAACTCGGCCAGTTCAGCAGTCGGCACCCGCGCAGTAAAACCTTCGATGCTGTAGTTGCTCGCGTGCACACGCATGATCAAACCACTACGAGGGCTGATCGCCGCTTCGTAGTCGCGAGCATGGGTACGATTGGTCGTGCCGACCTCATGCAGGCGCACGCCGGCGCGGGCCATGATGTCGGGGATGCGGAAGGCGCCGCCGATTTCGATCAGCTCGCCACGGGAAATAATGCCTTCCTTGCGCGCGCCCAGACTGTTGAGCGTCAGCAGCACGGCGGCGGCATTGTTGTTGACCACGGTGACGGCTTCGGCGCCGGTCAGTTCGCGGATCAGGCCTTCGATCAAGTCATCGCGATCACCGCGCTTGCCGCTGGCCAGATCGAACTCCAGATTGAGCGGATAACGCGCGGCCATTTGCACCGCGTCGATGGCTTCGTCGGGCAGCAAGGCGCGACCGAGGTTGGTGTGCAGCACCGTGCCGGTGAGGTTGAAAACCCGGCGCACGTGGCTGCGCTGTTGCTGGACCAGGCGTTCACTGACGCGGCCAGCGAGCACTTCAGGGCTGATTTCGACGGCTGACAATTGCCCGTTCAACACACCAGGGCGCAGTTCATCGAGCAACTGGCGCAAACCCGCCAGCAGTGATTCACGCCCGTGACGCTCAAGCAAAGGCCCACACGCAGGGTGACGCAACACACCATCAATGGAAGGTAACCGCAGGGACATCAGCCACTCCTGAAGACAGTTCACTGCGCCCCGCAGTGAAAAACAAGAGTGTAGACGCTGTGGTCATTCGTCTCCGGGAGCCAGTAACAGATTAGGCGCCAAGCGCTGATAACCGTCCTGCGCCAGGCGCATATCCAGCAGCAGGTTGCTCAAGTCAGCCGACAACGCCTCGGCATCGGCATCGTTCTCCAGATACACCAGTTTCAGATAGCTGTTGCAGCCCGGACAGACTTCGGCACGCAAGGGCGCCTGATTGGCAGCATGCCGATCGTCCTCAAGGCTCAGATAATCCAGGCCTTTGCTCGACTCGCAATACACGCATTTGACCCGCACTACGTGCCATTCGCAGGCACACAGCGAACACACCAGATAACGCAAACCGTTGTGCTTGCCGCGATGGCGAATCACACCCGCCATCGCTGGAGAACCGCACGCCGGGCATTGGCTGAGGCTGTCGCCGGGTTTGAGTTGCAGATTCGCCGCGCTGAGCAGCCAGTGACTCCAGGCCACTTGCAGCGCCGCGCCGAGAAACGGCACCAACTGCGCCGGCACCATCGAATATTGACCGCTGACCAACGCCACAGCCCACGCGCGCAATTGGCCAGGACTGGCGGCGCGCAAAGTGTCCACCGCGTCGACGACAGCAGGCTGTTCAACCGGCGCATAGCGCTGCAACAAAGCATCGAGATAAGCCTGCCAACCCTCTTCACGCACCAACGTGTCAGCCGCAAACGGCGGCAAACCATGCTGCTGACAGGCCTCGATCCGTTGCTGATCGAGCGGCGCCATCAGCGGCGGATCATCAAACACCTGCTGCTGCACCCGGCACAGCCCGGCAATCAGTCGCAGGTACTCTGCCAGCGCATGCCCCTCGGCCAGTTGTTCCAGCCGATCAGCCCGCAGCGCAAACAGGTTCGAAGGCGGCAGATGCAGAAACGGCGGCGAACTGGCCGCCGCTTCGATTTCCCCAGGTTCCAGAATGGTTGGCAAACGTCAGCCCTTTTTGGTGATCGGTCGTTCCGGCACGTCCGGTTGGCGTTCATCGCGGGTGATGTCGCGATACCAGAGTTCATGGTGTTTCTTCGCCCAGGCGCGGCTGACCCAGCCGTGCATCATCGCGTCCACCGAGCCCTTGATCCATAGCCCGGCGTAGATGTGGATGATGATGCTCAACACCAGAATGAACCCGGCCAGCGCATGCAGCAGCATTGCCCAGCGAATCACAGTAATGCCGAAATACGCACTGAACCAGGCACGCCAGATCACCAGTCCGGTGAACAGCAAACCCAGCATGCACAGGAGTAAAGTCCAGAACAGCAGCTTCTGCCCGGCGTTGTATTTGCCTACCGGTGGCACGCTTTCTTCATCGTTGACCAACACTCGGTCAATGCGGCGCATCCACTTCCAGTCGTTGTCGATAAAGAAGTTCGAACGCCAGAAACGGAACACCAGACCGAGGAACAACACAAACATCGCGATGCCCATGTACGGATGCAGAATCCGCGTCCACGGCCCACCGCCGAACAGGTTACTCAGCCAGAACAGCGCCGGATGAAACAACGCCAGACCCGACAGTCCGGCCATGAAAAACAGGATCGCCACCAGCCAGTGATTGGTGCGCTGGTTGGCGGTGTAACGCAGGATCGTCTTGTTGCTCATGGCCGGTCCTCCCCGCGTGGATCGAAGGTGTGCACCGCCGGATCGACGACATGTACCGAGGTGTCGGGCGGCGTCGGATGTTCATCCTCTTCGACGCGATTCGGGCCGATGCGCACGTAATGGAAGAACCCGGCCAGCACCGCCGCGCCCATGGCCAACAGGCCCAAGGGTTTGCTGATGCCTTTCCACAGGCCCACCAACGGACTGATTGCCGGATCTTGCGGTAAACCTGCATAGATTTTCGGCGTGTCGGCGTGGTGCAGCACGTACATCACGTGCGTGCCGCCGACGCCTGCCGGGTCATACAGACCGGCGTTTTCAAAGCCACGGCTTTTCAGGTCGACGATGCGCTCGGCGGCGTGTTCCTTCATGTCTTCCTTGGTGCCGAACACGATCGCACCGGTCGGGCAGGTTTTCACACAGGCCGGTTCCAGCCCTACCGCCACGCGGTCCGAACACAAGGTGCACTTGTAGGCCTTGTGATCCTTTTGCGAAATGCGCGGAATGTTGAACGGGCAACCGGTGATGCAATAACCGCAACCGATGCAGTGATCCTGATCGAAATCGACGATGCCGTTGGCATGCTTGATGATTGCGCCGGGACTCGGGCACGCCGCCAGACAACCCGGTTCGGCGCAGTGCATGCAGCCGTCCTTGCGGATCAGCCATTCGAGGTTGCCGGCGTCGGTTTCGTGCTCGGTGAAACGCATCAACGTCCAGGTTTCCGCGCTCAGGTCTTGCGGGTTGTCGTAAGTGCCGTGGTTGTGGCCGACCTCGTCGCGCAGCTCGTTCCATTCCGAGCAGGCGACCTGACAGGCCTTGCAGCCGATGCATTTGGTGGTGTCGATCAGCTTCGCCACCGCCTCCTGATTCCTCACCGATGGCGGCACCGTGGTAGTGGCCGAGCGGGCAATGATGTCTTGGCTGGCCATTTACAGTTTCTCCACGTTGACCAGGAATGACTTGGATTCCGGGGTCTGGGTATTGCCATCGCCGAGGAACGGCACCAAGGTGTTGGTCAGATAACCGTGACGCGTCAGGCCGGTGAACCCCCAGTGCAGCGGGATGCCGATCTGATGCACGACCTGGCCGTTGACCTGCAACGGCCGGATCCTTTTCGTCACCACCGCCACCGCTTCGATAAAGCCGCGTTTGCAACTGACCCGTACGCGATCACCGGCAGCGATGCCCTTCTCTTTCGCCAGCACTTCACCGATTTCGACGAACTGCTCGGGTTGGGCAATCGCGTTCAACTTGCAATGCTTGCTCCAGAAATGGAAATGCTCGGTGAGCCGGTAACTGGTGCCGGCGTACGGGAAGTCCTTGGCCTCGCCGAGGGTTTCCCAGACCGAATCGAAGATCCGCGCCGCCGGGTTGCTGGTGGCTTTCTTGTTTTGCGGGTGCAACGGGTTGATGCCGATCGGCGTTTCGAACGGCTCGTAGTGCTCGGGGAATGGCCCTTCGTTCATCTTGTCGACGGCGAAGAACCGCGCCACGCCCTCGGGGTTCATGATGAACGGGTTCATCCCGGCTTCTGGCGGCACATCGGCTTTGTAGTCCGGCACGTCGGTGCCGCCCCAGGCTTTGCCGTTCCACCACACCAGACGTTTTTTCGGGTCCCACGGTTTGCCCGCGACGTCCGCCGAAGCGCGGTTGTAGAGAATCCGCCGGTTGGCCGGCCAGGCCCACGCCCAGCCGAGATGCTGATGCATGCCGTACGGATCGGCGTTGTCGCGGCGGGCCATCTGGTTACCGGCCTCGGTCCAGCTGCCGGCGAAGATCCAGCAACCGGACGCAGTGCTGCCGTCATCCTTGAGCAAGCCGAAGCCTGCCAGTTGCGAGCCGGCCTTGACCGCCACCCCCGTGGCATCGGTGAAATCCGCCACGGCGCTGCCGTTGATTTCCTTGGCTAGCTCTTCCGGCGAAGGCTCGTCGGGGATCTTGTACGGCCACGTCAGTTTCAGCAGCGGATCAGGGAATTTGCCGCCCTCGGTCTGATAGCGCTTGCGCAGGCGCAGGAACAGTTCGCTCATGATGCGAATGTCGGTCTGCGCTTCGCCCGGGCCATCGGCGCCTTTCCAGTGCCATTGCAGCCAGCGGCTACTGTTGACCAGTGAGCCGTCCTCTTCGGCAAAACAGGTGGTCGGCAGGCGAATGACTTCGGTCTGGATCTCGGCGCTTTTCACATCGTTGTACGGCCCGACGCTGTGCCAGAACTCCGAGGTTTCAGTAGCGAGCGGGTCCATCACCACCAGCCATTTCAGCTTCGCCAAGGCGCCCATCACGCGGTTCTTGTCCGGCAGCGCGGCGATCGGGTTGAAGCCCTGACAGAAGTAGCCGTTGACCTTGCCCTGGCTCATCAGGTCGAACATCTTCAGGACGTCGTAGTTGGGGATGTCGAGCTTCGGCAAATGGTCGTAGCACCAATTGTTCTCGGCAGTGGCGTTGGCGCCGTACCACGACTTCATCAGGCTGACGTGGAATTTGCTGTAGTTCTGCCAATAGGACAATTGCCCCGGCCGCAGCGGGACTTGCGTGCGTTTGTGGATGAACTGGGCGTAATCCTGCTCGGTGTCGCTGCCAAGTGTCAGGTAGCCCGGCAGCGCATTGGAGAGCAAGCCAAGGTCGGTCAGGCCCTGAATATTCGAGTGACCGCGCAAGGCGTTGACCCCGCCGCCGGGCATGCCGACATTGCCCAGCAGCAATTGCACCATCGCCGCGCTGCGGATGATCTGCGCGCCGATCGAGTGCTGCGTCCAGCCGAGGGCGTAGAGAATCGTCATGGTCTTGCCCGGGGTCGAGCAAGTGGCGATCTCTTCCCAGATTTTCTGCATGGCATCGACCGGCATGCCGCAGATCTGGCTGGCGAGGTCGATGGTGTAGCGGCTGTAATGCTGCTTCATCAATTGATAGACGCAGCGCGGGTCTTGCAGCGTCGGGTCGACTCTGACGAAACCGTCGTCGCCCATCTCGTAACCCCAGCCGGATTTATCGGTGTAGCTGCGTTTCTCCGCGTCGTAGCCGCTGAAGATCCCGTCTTCGAAGCCGTAGCCTGCTCTGACGATGAATGACATGTCGGTGTAGTTGCGCACGTATTCGTGCTGGATCTTGTCCTCGGTCAGCAGGTAATTGATCAAACCGCCCATGAAGGCGATGTCGGTGCCGGTGCGGATCGGCGCGTAATAGTCGGCAACGGACGCGGTCCGGGTAAAACGCGGATCGACCACGATCAGCCGCGCAGCGTTGTGCGCTTTGGCCTCGGTCACCCATTTGAAGCCGCACGGATGCGCTTCTGCTGCGTTGCCGCCCATCACCAGGATCAGATTCGCGTTGGCGATATCGGTCCAGGTATTGGTCATGGCACCACGGCCGTACGTCGGGGCAAGACTTGCCACCGTCGGGCCGTGTCAGACACGCGCCTGGTTATCGAACCCCAGCATGCCGAGACTGCGAATCACCTTCTGGGTGATGTAACCGGCTTCGTTGGACGCCGCCGATGCCGCGAGAAACCCGGTGCTCAGCCAGCGATTCACCGTTTGCCCGTTGGCATTCTTCTCGATGAAATTGGCATCGCGGTCGGCTTTCATCAGGTCGACGATGCGGTCGAGCGCTTCGTCCCAACTGATTCGTGTCCATTCGCTGCTGCCGGGCTTGCGTGTTTGCGGGTAGAGCAAACGGCCGGGGCTGTGAATGAAGTCGAGAAGGCCTGCGCCTTTCGGGCAGAGGGTGCCGCGATTGACCGGGTGGTCGGCGTCGCCCTCAATGTGAATGATGCTTTGCGCGACGTTCTTCGCGGCATCGCCCTGGCTGTACATGATCAAGCCGCACCCGACCGAGCAATACGGACAGGTGTTGCGGGTTTCATGGGTGTGGGCAAGCTTGAAGTGGCGCACCTGCTCGGCGAAGGCTGGCGTCGGGGCCATGCCCAACGCGCCCAGGCTAGAGCCTGCAAGGCCGATACCGGCGACCTTGAAGAACTGACGACGGCTGAGATCCATCGTGCACTCCTGATCAGGTGGAACCCGGTACTGGTGCCGGGTTTTATCTGGACAATCACGGTTGCGGCAAACGTCTGCCGACTTTTTCACTGTAGACAATGACCACACGATCTGTGTGAAAACCGACCGTCGGCCGTTTGTCGGGCAATACACAAATCTGTGTAGGGGCTGCCGAAGGCTGCGATCTTTTGATGTTGCTCTTTAAAAACAAAATCAAAAGATCGCAGCCTTCGGCAGCTCCTACAGGGGTTGTAGGTTTATCATGCCCGCAGGACCATTCCCGCCTTCACGAGACCGCGCATGACTTTCGATTTTGATCAGGTATTCGACCGCCACAACACCGGCAGCACCAAGTGGAGCCGCTACCCGGCCGATGTGTTGCCGATGTGGGTCGCTGATATGGATTTCGCCGCGCCGCCGGTGGTGATCGAGGCGCTGCAACAACGCTTGCTGCATCCGCTGGTGGGCTACAGCGTGGCGCAGGACAACTTGCGTGACGCCATCGTCGCCGACCTCTGGAACAAGTTTTCCTGGAAGGTCAAACCGCAGGAACTGATTTTCCTGCCGGGCGTCGAGTCGGGCTTCAACATGGCTTTGAAAGCCCTGGTGCAGCCGCAACAGAACGTCGTGGTGCAAGTGCCCAACTACCCGCCACTGCGCCATGCGCCGGGACATTGGGGCTTGAACAAGGTTGAACTGGAATTCATCGCCCAGGCTGACGGCACTTACCTGACGCCGTTGGACGTGTTGCGTGAGTCGCTGAACGGTGGCGGTGCGTTGCTGCTGAGCAACCCGCACAACCCGATCGGCAAGGTGTTTGGCCGTGACGAGCTGCAAGCCGTGGCCGATATCTGCGCGGCGCAGGACGCCTGGATCATCTCCGACGAAATCCACGCCGAGCTGTGCTTCGACGGTCGCGTGCACATTCCGACCGCGTCGCTGAGCGCGGAGATCGCCGAGCGCACCATCACTCTGATGTCGGCGAGCAAGGCCTACAACATCGCCGGCCTCAAGACCTCGTTCATGATCATTCAGAACGCCGCCCTGCGCGAACGCGTCAATCACGCCCGTTGCGGCATGGTCGACAGCGTCAACCCGCTGGGCATGGAAGCCACCCGCGTGGCGTACAGCGAAGGCGGGCCGTGGCTGGCCGAGCTGAAAACCTACCTGCAAGCCAATCGCGACTGGCTGGTAGAAGCGGTGCGCAACCGCCTGCCGGGCGTGACCATCAATGTGCCGCAGGGCACTTATCTGGCGTGGCTGGATTGCTCGGCGCTGGACCTGGACAACCCGCAGCAGTTCTTCCTTGAGCAGGGCAAGGTTGGCCTCAGCGCCGGTCTGGACTTCGGCGATCAACACCAGCAGTTCGTCCGTCTGAACTTCGGCTGCCCGCGTTCATTGCTGGAAGAAGGTATCGCCCGGATGGAGCGCGCGCTGACTACACGCAATACCTGAAACCACCACATCCCCCTGTAGGAGCTGCCGAAGGCTGCGATCTTTTGATCTTGCTTTTTAAAAGATCACAATCAAAAGATCGCAGCCTTCGGCAGCTCCTACAGGGAATTTGCGTCACGTGTAAATCCGATCGAACTCACGGCAAACGCACCGGGTCAACCCCCCATACCTGCCCTGAGACCTCGGAGACCCGCGATGACCGACTATCCAAAACCACCCTTCCCCGCACAAGCCCAAACCGTGCCCGGCGCCCAAGGCAAGATGCAGCCCTATCCCGATTGCGGCGAGCAGAGCTACGTCGGCTCCGGGCGACTGGCCGGCAAGATCGCCCTGATCACCGGTGCCGACAGCGGTATCGGCCGCGCCGTGGCCATTGCGTTCGCCCGTGAAGGCGCCGACGTTGCGGTCGCCTATCTGAATGAACACGAAGACGCCCAGGAAACCGCGCGCTGGGTCGAGCAGGCCGGGCGCCAGTGCCTGCTGTTGCCGGGCGATATCGCGCAAAAGGCCCATTGCCAGGCCTTGGTCGACAAGACCGTGGAACGCTTCGGTCGCATTGATGTGCTGGTCAACAACGCCGCGTTCCAGATGACCCACGAAACCTTCGAAGAAATCCCCGACGATGAATGGGTGATGACTTTCGACGTCAACATCACCGCGATCTTCCGCTTGTGTCAGGCAGCGATCAAACACATGCGTGCCGGCGCATCGATCATCAACACCAGTTCGATCAATTCCGATTTGCCCAAACCCACCCTGCTCGCCTACGCCACCACCAAAGGCGCGATCGCCAACTTCACCGGCGGTCTGGCACAGATGCTCGGGCCAAAGGAAATCCGCGTGAACTGTGTGGCACCGGGGCCGATCTGGACGCCGCTGATCGTCTCGACCATGCCCGATGAAGAAGTGCAGAACTTCGGCGGCAACACCCCGCTCGGCCGCCCCGGCCAACCGGTGGAAGTGGCGCCGATCTACGTGTTGCTGGCCTCGGACGAAGCCAGTTACATCACCGGCCAGCGCTATGGCGTGACCGGTGGAAAGCCGATGCTGTGAGTAAACGCACTGTAGGAGCTGCCGAAGGCTGCGATCTTTTGATTTGGATGTTAAAAACAAGGTCAAAGGATCGCAGCCTGCGGCAGCTCCTACAGGGGCGGCGTCAGAAGCGAAAGGGTCTCTGCAGGCGGCCGTCATTAATCACTGAGGGCGGCAGATCATGAGTTTTATCGTGTGGGTCGCCGTACTCGGCGCAGTCCTGCTGACCCTGGCACTGACGTCGTCATACCTGCGCTGGATGCCGGTGACCACCTCGGCGGTTTGTCTGCTGCTGGGTATCGGCATCGGCCCCAGTGGCCTCGATCTGCTGAAACTATCCCTGGAAGACGCCTCGCTGTGGATGGAGCACCTGACGGAAGTCGCGGTGCTCTTCTCTCTGTTCGTCTGCGGCCTGAAATTGCGCCTGCCGCTGCGCGACAAGCGTTGGCGAATCGCTTTCGGCCTCGCCGGCCCCGTAATGGTACTGACCATCGCCGGGGTGTGCCTGCTGCTGCATTTTGCCTTGCGCTTGCCGTGGGGGCCGTCGTTGTTGATCGGCGCGATGCTGGCGCCCACCGACCCGGTGCTGGCGGCGCTGGTGCAGGTCAATGATGCGCGGGATGTCGACAGCGTGCGTTTCGGCCTTTCGGGTGAGGCCGGGTTGAATGACGGGGTGGCGTTTCCGTTTGTAATTCTCGGCTTGTTGTTGATTCACGGTGATGGCTCTGCCGCCGAGTGGCAGGGCTGGGTCTTGCGCAGTTTGTTGTGGGCGGTGCCCGCAGGCCTGCTCACCGGTTACTGGATGGGCCGTGGTATCGGCCGCGTGACCCTGTCGCTGCGTATTCACAATGACGACAGCACGCTCAGCCCGAACGACTATCTGGCGTTGTCGTTGATTGCCCTGGCGTATGTCGTTGCCGAGGCGATTGGCGGCTATGGTTTTCTGTCGGTGTTCGCTGCCGGGTTGGGCCTGCGTCAGGTCGAAGTCAAATCCACCGGCGCCGGGCAACCGCCCGCCGAGCATTTGGTGCAACCGGTGGTCGGCCATCAGAACGTCGAACCGCAGCACGCGGTGCACGGCGACACCGAACGGCTGGAAAGCAGCCAGGTCGCCGCCGGGATCATGATGGGCGACATGCTGTCGTTCGGCAGTCTGGTCGAGCGCGCCATGGAAGTATTTCTGGTGACCCTGCTCGGCGTCGTGCTGGTAGCGCACTGGGACTGGCGGGCATTGCTGGTGGGCGGCGTGCTGTTCTGCCTGATCCGCCCGGCCTGCGTCGCGTTGATGCCTTGGGGCGCACTGCTCAAAGGAAGGCAACGGCTGTTGATCGGCTGGTTTGGCATTCGTGGTATCGGCAGCCTGTTCTATCTGTTTTATGCCTTGAACCACGGGCTGACCGACACAGTGGCCAGCCTGTGTACCGATCTGACCTTGTCGGTGGTGGCGCTGAGCATCTTGCTCCACGGCATCAGCACGCAACCGATCCTCGCCCGTTACGAACAGCGCAAAAAACAAAAAAACTGATTTTTGATTTGCGGATTTAACCAGGAATTGATCGAATTTTTTTCTATAAAAAAATGGATCCCTGATTAATGGCCGGCAGTCACAAGCATAACCCCTCGCCGGATGTGTCCGGCGGGGCCCGGCAGGTTCGGTTCCCCTGCGGCGCTACGCCTATGAAACGGAACCCTTGAAGAATAAGGTCACGGTCATGAAAGAATGCTCGACTCCTGCGCAAATCAAGGCTTGCAGAGCACTGGCTCTGGAACGCAATCGTCAATTGTTCGATAACGCCCACACCCTCAATCGAGCGGCCAATGCGCTGCTTGAGGTTGAACATCTGGACATCGAACAATTCGAGCACTACCGAGCGCTGCGCAAAAAAGCCGATTCGATGTTTGAAGACGCCATCGACCATTTGTGCGTCTTGAACGAAGACTTCCCGCCGATTCCGATGTCGTCGCAGAATTCGATGGCGCTGCGTCGAGAGCTTGAGACCGTGGAGTGATGCAGAAAAGCCCCTCACCCTAGCCCTCTCCCCCAGGAGAGGGAACTGACCGAGGTGAATGATCGGGATATGCCGACCTGAGATACCGAGTCGATCGCAGATTTTGAACTGCACGAAGATCTGCTCCCTTCCCCCTCGCCCCCTTTGGGGGAGAGGGCTGGGGTGAGGGGGATAGATCTGTGTAGCACAACAAAATTCAAGCGAATGAGAAAGCCCGGCGATATAAGCCGGGCTTTTGCGTGAAGACCAATCATCCCCCCGGATTGGTCACCTGAATAAACACCGCATAACTCCCCAGCAACACCCAGAACGTCGCAAAGATCCACGGCGTACGCACCGAAAACAGCAGCGACTTGCGATAGCCCTTGTGGCTCGACTCCATCTCGCTGAACAGCGGCGATTCGTCATACGCCAGGCCCATCAGCGGTTCGCTGTGCAGCAAGTGGCTCTGCTTGAAATGCCAGTGGTCGATGATGTCGTACGCCGCGCGAATCCCCGGCCAGGCATTCAGCGAGCTGAGCAGCCCGAGCAGCGCAAGAAACGGTGGCACCACCAGCGTGAACAACTTGCCCCACTCCGGGTTGAGGTTGGCCATGCACGAGGCAAAGGCAATCACCAGAAACGACTGCGCCGCCAGATAAGCGTCGGTACGGTTGGCGAGGATGCTGGTTTCGTACTGGATCTCCCGCCGATAGAAATCCAGCCGTTCCTTGGGTGAGCCAAACATCTTGGCGTCATGTTCGGTCAGGGTTTCTTCAGCGGTGGGCTCAGTCAGTATGCGAGACAAAAGATGCACGCTCCGGGGTGGGGAAAACGTTTAGAAGTCCCCGTTGGCGCGCAAGTTCAGACGGATTGACCGACGCCTTGTTTCATCGATTGGGCAATGATTGCCACCAGATTCATCTGCGTAAACGGCTTGGGCAGTCGCGGCAGTTGCGCGGCAAAGCCTTCCAGACGTTCGGCGTAGCCGGTGGCCAGGATGATCGGCAGATCCGGTTTGAGCACGCGCACGGCATGGGCCAGTTGCGCGCCGCTCATCTTCGGCATGGCCATGTCGGTGATCATCAGGTCGATGACCTCGCCCTGATCGAACAACGCCAGCGCTCGCGCACCGGACGTCGCACTGACCACCCGATGGCCGAGGTCTTCGAGCAGCAGACTGGTGCTGGTCAATACCAGTGAGTCGTCATCCACCACCAGCACGCTGAGTCTTGGTACCACCACGGGCTCGGCGTGTGGCTGCAGCGACTTGCTGACGGTACCCTCGCCGGCCACCGGAATCCACAGTTCTGCCGTGGTGCCCTGGGCCTTTGCACTCTTGAGAATGAAACGGCCACCGAGTTGTTCCATGAAGCCGTGGACCATCGACAAGCCCAGCCCGGTGCCCTTGCCCAAGCCTTTGGTGGTGAAGAACGGATCTCTGGCCGACGCCAGTGTGTGCTCATCCATTCCCTCCCCGGTGTCGATTACGCTGAGGCAGACGTAACGCCCCGCAGGCAGGTCCGAATGCCCCAGCTCAAGCACCACTTGCGGTTCAGCGCTGATGCTCACCGTACCTCCATCGGGCATGGCGTCGCGGGCGTTGGTCGCCAGATTGAGCAGGGCCAGCTCCAACTGGTTGGTGTCCGCCAGCACCGGCTCGAGATCGTCGGGAAACCGCGTGTCGACACGGATCCCCGGCCCCAGCGAACTGCGCAGCAAACCGCTGATGCCCTGAACCAATTGCGCAATATCGACTGACTCGGTCTTCAGTTCCTGTCGGCGGGCGAACGCCAGCATGCGCTGGGTCAGCGAGACGCCGCGCAAGGCGCCTTGGGTGGCGTTTTCCAGCAGGCGGCTGATTTTCGCATCGTCGCCCACGCGCTTTTGCACAATTTCGAGGTTACCGAGAATCACCGTCAGCAGATTATTGAAATCATGGGCGATGCCACCGCTGAGCTGACCGATGGCCTGCATCTTCTGCGCCTGGAACAGCGCTTCACGGGTTTTCTCCAGCGCCTGTTGCGCCTGGTGGGTCTCGGTGATGTCGCGGGTGATCTTGGCAAAACCAAGCAATGTGCCGGTGTCACCACGAATCGCATCGACCACCACATGAGCGAGAAACCGCGTGCCGTCCTTGCGCATGCGCCAGCTCTTGTTCTCGAAACGACCCTCGCGGGTGGCGATTTCCAGCGCCCGTTGCGGCTCGCCGAGTTCGCGGTCCTCGGGGGTATAGAACAGCGAAAAATGCTGACCGATGATTTCTTCCGGCAGATAGCCTTTGATCCGCTGCGCGCCCTGGTTCCAGTTGCTGACCCGGCCTTCGGGGCTGAGCATGTAGATGGCGTAGTCGGTGACGCCCTGCACCAGCAAGCGGAACTGCTGCTCGCTTTGCTTGAGGGTTTCTTCGGCCATTTTGCGGTCGGTCAGGTCGCGGGTGATCTTGGCGAAACCGAGCAATTTGCCGTCGGGATCAATGATCGGATCGATGACCACATGCGACCAGAAATTGGTGCCGTCCTTGCGCACCCGCCAGCCCTCGCCTTCGAAACGTCCTTCACGGATCGCCGTGTCGAGCGCACGCTGCGGCAGACCGGCGGCGCGATCCTCAGCGGTATAGAAGCGGGAGAAATGTTCGCCGAGAATTTCCGCCTCTTCGTAGCCCTTGAAGCGTTTGGCGCCGGAGTTCCAACTGGTGATGATGCCGTCGGGATCGATCATGTAGATCGCATAGTCGACCACCGCATCGATCAACAGACGAAAACGCATCTCTTCGATCGTCGCGGTCTTGTTTTTCTCGCTCATCACACTCACCAGCCATTGTCATGAGCAGAAGTATGCGGTAATCCGGCAAATTGGGAAGCGTCCGCCTCATGATTGATTGCCCACCAGCGCGGCAGTAGCTGTTTGATCCGGCTCTCGGCAAAGCGATCGTCAATCAGCATGACCACGCCGCTATCCTCACGGGTGCGGATGACTCGCCCGGCGGCCTGTACCACTTTCTGCACGCCGGGGTACAGGTAGGTGTAGTCGTAACCGGCGCCGAAGATGGCGGCCATGCGGTGTTTGAGTTGTTCGTTGACCGGATTGAACTGCGCCAGCCCCAGGGTGGCAATGAACGCGCCGATCAGCCGCGCACCGGGTAAATCGATGCCTTCGCCGAATGCACCGCCCAATACGGCAAAGCCGACGCCCTGGCTGTGCGCGGTGAACTGATCGAGAAAGGCCTGCCGCGCCCCTTCGAGCATGCCCCGCGATTGCTGCCACAGGGTGATGTGCGGGTAACGCTCAGCGAGTAACGACGCCACTTGTTGCAGATAATCGAAGCTGCTGAAAAACGCCAGATAGTTGCCCGGACGCTCGCTGAACTGCCGCGCGATCAATTCGACGATCGGCTCCAGCGAGGCCTGACGATGGTTGAAGCGTGTCGAGATGCGACTGACGATCTGCACCTGCAACTGCTCGGCGCAAAACGGCGATTCGACGTCGATCCACACGGTGTCGGCGGGCGTGCCAAGCAAATCGGCGTAATAGTGACGCGGGCTGAGAGTCGCGGAAAACAGCACGCTGCTGCGCGCCGCTTTCAGCCGCGGGCCAATGAACGCGGCCGGCACCACGTTGCGCAGGCATAACTGCGAAAGCGGCTTTTTGCGGTCGAGGTCGCGCTTGCTGATGTCGAACAGGTAATGCTCGTCGTACAGCTCCGCCACCCGGGCGAATTGCAGCAGGTCGAAATAGAAGTTCTGCAAGGCGCTGTCGAGGCCCTGCGGATGGTCATTGAGGTAATCGCCAATGGCCGCGCAACACAACGAGATCGCTTGCAGGAGTTTTTCCGGGGCCTTGTCGTAAGCCTGATACGCCGCCAGTTGCGGCGCATGCAGCGCGTTCCATTCACGGTTGATCCGTTGCAGGGAGCTTTTCAGCGGTGCCGGCGCGGTTTTGCGCACACTGCCAAGGGTGAACTGATCAAGACTGGCGCTGTACATCTGCCGGCCGCGTTCGACCAGGTTGTGCGCCTCGTCCGCCAGCACCGCGACTTTCCATTGATTGAGCTGGGCCAGACCGAACAGCATGGCGCTGAAGTCGAAGTAATAGTTGTAGTCGGCGATCACCACGTCTACCCAACGGGCCATCTCCTGACTCAGGTAATACGGGCACACCGCGTGTTGCGCGGCGACCTCACGCATGGCGGCTTGATCGAGCAGGCGGATTCGGCTGGCCGCTTCCCGCGCGGCCGGCAGGCGATCATAAAAGCCCTGGGCCAACGGGCAGGATTCGCCGTGACACGCTTTGTCCGGATGTTCGCAGGCCTTGTCCCGGGCGACCATTTCCAGCACCCGCAAGGGCAAGGCTGGTGACTGATCGAACAACACTTGACTGGCATCCAGCGCCAGCTTGCGCCCCGGTGTCTTCGCGGTGAGGAAGAACACCTTGTCCAGTTGCTGCGGCGCCAGGGCCTTGAGCATCGGGAACAGCGTGCCGAGGGTTTTGCCGATGCCGGTCGGTGCCTGGGCCATCAGGCAACGGCCGGTGCTGACGGCCTTGAACACTGATTCCGCCAAGTGCCGCTGACCGGGACGAAAATCGGCATGGGGAAACGCCAGTTGCTGCGCGGCCAGATTGCGCGCCTCGCGATGGGCCATTTCCTGTTCGGCCCATTGCAGGAACAGCGTGCATTGCTGTTCGAAAAAGGCCTTGAGGGTTTCGGCGCTGAAGGCCTCGACCAGACAGGTTTCCTTCTCGCTGACGATATCGAAATACACCAGCGCCAGATTGATTTGCTCAAGTTCGAGCTTGCGGCACATCAACCAGCCGTAGATCTTCGCCTGCGCCCAGTGCAACTGGCGGTGATTGGCCGGTTGCTTACTCAGGTCGCCACGGTAGGTTTTGACTTCCTCCAGACAGGTTTGCGCCGGGTCGTAGCCGTCCGCCCTGCCCCTGACCTTCAACTGCAGAAACTCGCCTTCGAGCGCCACTTCGCTTTGATACTTTTCGCTGCGCCGCGAGGCCACAGTGCGGTGGCCGGCGATGCCTTCCAGCGCCGTGGGTGATGGGGTGAAGCGCAGGTCGAGGTCGCCGGCCTTGGCGGTGAACTCGCAGAGTGCGCGCACGGCAATGCTGTAGCTCAAGCGCTCTGCTCCGCCCATTGCACATAACACACGGCCACCGGCATCTGGTGTTGGTGACAGAACTCAAGCCAGCGCAGCTGGTTGTCCTGCAGGCGATCGCCGGGGCCTTTCACTTCAATCATCCGATAGGTTTTGTGCTGCGGCCAGAACTGGATCAGGTCGGGCATGCCGGCGCGGTTGGCCTTGATGTCGAGCAGCAAACGGTTGAACCAGTGCTTAAGGTGCTCGGCGGGTAGACAGGCCAACGCCTGCTCAAGCAATTGTTCATTCACCGCGCCCCAGAATACAAATGGCGACTGGACGCCCCATTTTTCGACAAAGCGCTGGCGAATGGTCTCGGCATAGCGGCCGTCGTCGAGTTCACTCAGGCACGCCTGGAACAGTTCGGCGCGGCGTTGCTGGAAGTCTTCGTTGAGCAGGTCCACCGGGC
This sequence comes from Pseudomonas neuropathica, assembly GCF_015461835.1. Taxonomy (GTDB): domain Bacteria; phylum Pseudomonadota; class Gammaproteobacteria; order Pseudomonadales; family Pseudomonadaceae; genus Aquipseudomonas; species Aquipseudomonas neuropathica. Next base: position 309,485 of record NZ_JACOPX010000010.1, read on the forward strand.
CACGCTGAAACGGGTGGAAGAATGCCCCGGGCAACGGCGCGAAAATCGCCGGCCAGCACAACAGGCCGAACAGTGAGTTGATCAAGCTGTTTTCCACGTAATGCACCGGGCCGTCGTCATCGTGCAGATGCGCCTGCACGTAAAACTCCACAGACAAGGCCGGGTCGGTGCGTGGCAATTGCAGATCCAGCCGCTCGACCGGTCTGGCCGCTACGCGTTTGAGCGGCGGGCCGCCGAGTTTGCGCCGCACCCTTGGCAATATCCGTTGCAGGCCTTGCTGCTCGGCAGCGCTTTCCGGCGCCTGTTCGGCCAGCGTGGCGAGCTCCAGCGCCAACGAGTATTCGCCGCTGCGCTCCAGCACGCGGATCATGCGTAAACGGGCGCCGGGATAGGCGCAGTCGCGGTAAATGCTCAGGGCCAGGGCAAACTCGCTGATGCGCTCGCAATACTGGCCGATCTGGAACAGCACCTTGCCACGCCGGCGTTGCAGCCATGGGTTGTCGAAGTGCAAGGCGCTGACCTGCGCAACAATGGTGTCCAGTGGCTCACCGGCTTCGAAACGCAATTGACAGTTGTGCAGGAACAGGCACGCATCGACGTCTTCACGACTGCGCAGGCCCCGCGAGTCGGCGCAGAATTCGACTTTTTCATAAGTGAAGATGCCAAGGTCGGCGAGGACGAATTCCGACCAGTCCTGATACAGGTTGCCGAAGAACATCAGCCGCAAGCGATCGCACAGGTCCATGATGGTCAGGCTGAACAAGCGATCATCGAGCAGCGGCGCCCAGTCGCGCAGGCTGCGAGCGTCTGCAAACTGCTCGGCGAGGAGCGGCAGCCAATCGTCCTTGCGGCCCTTGGGTTGCTCGATAAAGGCTGCAAACGCTTGCAGGATCTCGGCCTTGAGCAACACATCGAACAACTCGGCGAGGACCAGCGGCGCGTGTTCGTCGATCCAGCCGTGCTCCAGCAAGGGCTGCGCGGCCTCGGCGATGTCACCGATTTCAACGTAATTGAGTTTGCCGGCACGAAAATGCACACCCTTGCGCATCACCATCCGCACCAGTAAACCCTGCGACGCGCGCGGCAAGGCCTTGAAGTCGCGGATGAACGCGTGTTCCGCTTTGCTCATTACATCGGCATAACGAAGCTCAAGCCAATCAAGCACTTGCCGGAAGTTGTTAAGGTAATAGAACGGGTCGTCGAGGGGATTGGCAGTCACGGGAATTCTGGGCCATGGCAAGCGAGTACTGGTTATGCGTACAGATACCAGCTGTGCCCTGCCCGGCGCAAACGGAAAATGATCAATGGCATTTTTTCGCCGGGCTATCGAACTTTTCCTCCGGGGATGGCACCAACCGCGTTAGAGAGCCGACAATGCTCGGCATCACATCGATTGAGGATTTAGAGGTGGGTATGAAAATCAAAGCACTGGGCATCCCTTTCGCCGTCGTCGCCGCTCTGGCACTGGCCGGTTGCTCGACCCCAACGGTGGTCACCCTGCAGAACGGCACCCAGTACCTGACCAAGGACATGCCGAAGACCAAAACCAAGGACGGCTTCTATGAGTTCGAAGATATTTCCGGGGCCAAGGTGAAGGTTCGCGCCGATGAAGTGGCCACCGTTCGCGAAGAAGACTGACCCACGGTGATCGTCGTCGATCGTTCCCACGCTCTGCGTCACTAGTGTCCGGTAAAACCTGTTTCAAGCAGAAGGCAGCCTTGAGCTGCCTTCTGCTCCGTTCGCTTCTGCCTTCGGTGCTCAAGATGTTCAATGCTTGATGGACGTTCGAACAACGTGTGG
>NZ_JACOPX010000011.1 GCF_015461835.1 Pseudomonas neuropathica
CTAGCGCAACCTCGCCGAAGACGGCAAGTGCGTACCACGCCCGGCCGAACGCCCGATCACCAAGTTCGAACGCCGCGGCGAACGTCTTGGCCATGGCGTGTGGGACCTGAAGTTCGAAAAGCAGTCCTAAGCATCACGCAATACCCCTGTAGGAGCTGCGGCACGCTGCGATCTCTTGATCTTCAAATCAAGATCAAAAGATCGCAGCGTGCCGCAGCTCCTACAGTCGTTTTGGGTGTACTGAAAGATCAGCGGCGGTCGGCGACTACGCCGATGAGGACAAGGACTACCAGCAGGACTGGCGCCAGGCTGTAGTTGTTGAACTGGCTCAAACCCTTGATCACCCAAGGCGTGGCGTAGATCAGCGCGGCGCCGCTGCCGATCACGCACAGTAGCGACATCAGCGGTATGCGCAAGGCGCCGGCTATGCTGCCCAGGCGCTGCTCGACCCAGCCTTTGAAGTCAGCGCCGAACAGCACCAGCAGGCAGCCGACCAGGGCCAGAGCGATTTCCGAGAGGTTGCTGCGGCTCCAGCGGGAGACGGTGGCGAGCAGGTCGAGTATCAAATCCATGCGTTTTCCCTTAGCACTGAAATCAGTTCAGAAATTGTTGCAGCAAGTCGTTGAGAAACAGCTGTCCGCGCTCGGTGGCCGCCAGACGTGACGGTTCGACCTGCAACAGACCGCTTTGTTCTGCCGCGGCCCGGCCTTCGGCGAGGCTTTCCAGCGACAGCCCGGTGCGCTCCGGATACAGACGCGACTCAACGCCCGCAGTCAGGCGCAAAGCGTTCATCAGAAACTCGAACGGCATCTCGTCATTGGTCAGCGCTTTTTCGCCAGCCTGGAAGCTTTTTGCCGGGTTGAGATAGTCCTTCGGTAGCCGCGTCTTCCACGTCCGCACGATGCGCCCGTCCGGATGACTCAACTTGCCATGCGCGCCCGCACCGATGCCGATGAAGTCGCCGAAACTCCAGTAATTGAGGTTATGCCGCGCCGGACGCCCGGCCTGGGCATAAGCCGACACTTCGTACTGCGCGTAACCGTGCTCGGCCAGCAGCGCCTGCCCGGCCTCTTGGATGTCCCACAGCGTGTCGTCTTCCGGCAGCACCGGCGGCTGATTCCAGAACACCGTGTTCGGCTCCAGCGTCAGCTGATACCAGGAAATGTGCGTTGGATTCAGCGCGATGGCCTGACGCAGATCGCTCAGGGCATCGTCCAGCGACTGATCGGGCAAACCGTGCATCAAGTCGAGGTTGAAGTTATCGAACCCGGCCTGCCGCGCCATGCCCGCCGCGCGCACCGCTTCATCACCGTTGTGAATCCGGCCAAGCGCCTTGAGCTTTTCCTGCTGGAAGCTCTGGATGCCGATCGACAGGCGATTGATCCCCAGCTTGCGGTAGGCGACGAACTTCTCTTGCTCGAACGTTCCGGGATTGGCTTCCAGAGTGATTTCAATGTCGTGAGCAAACGGAATCCGCTGTTCGACGCCTTCCAGCAGCCGCCCGAGGGCTTCGGCGCTGAACAGGCTCGGCGTGCCGCCACCAAAGAAGATCGAACTGATTTCACGACCGTACACGGCGTGCAGATCCTGATCGAGATCGGCCAGCAGCGCATCAACGTATTCCTGCTCCGGCAACACCGGGCTGGCAGTGTGCGAGTTGAAATCGCAATACGGGCATTTGCGCACACACCACGGGATGTGGATGTACAGCGCCAGGGGCGGCAGCGTCGGCAGCGGCGCCCGAGGCGAAGAAGCGGCGCCGCCGATGATCAGCGACGACGCGGAGGGGCTGTCGGTCATTTCAGGCCCAGACGCTGGCGCAGCAGATCCATTGCACGGGCGCGGTGGCTGATCTGGTTCTTGTCGGTCGGGCTCAGTTCAGCACTGGACACGTCGCGTTCCGGTACCCAGAACAGCGGGTCATAACCGAAACCGTGCTCGCCGCTGGCAGCGGTCAGAATCCGTCCGTGCCACAGGCCTTCGCAGAGAATCGGCAACGGATCATCGGCGTGACGCACCAATGCCAGCACGCAGACGAACTGCGCGCCGCGCTCGGCTTGCGGCACATCTTTCAGTGCATCGAGCAATTTGGCATTGTTCGCCGCATCGCCCTGGCCGTCGGCATAACGTGCCGAATAGATGCCCGGCGCTCCGCCGAGGAAATCCACCGCCAGACCGGAGTCGTCGGCCAGTGCCGGCAGCCCGGAAATGCGTGCGGCGTTGCGGGCCTTGAGGATCGCGTTCTCGACGAACGACAGACCGGTTTCTTCCGGCTCGACCTTGCTCCACTCGCCAATCGAGCGCAGTTGCACCGAGTCGCCGAGCATGGCCTGGAGTTCTTTGAGTTTGCCGGCGTTATGGCTGGCCAGTACGAGCTGCTTGATGTTCATCATTCGCCGGGAAAGAGTTCTTGGTTGAAATTGATGGTGTTGATCTTGTCGCCGTTCTGCACCTTGATTTCAAAGGTGCGGGTTTCCTGCTGCTCCACCGGGTACTGGGCGATGTAATAGATCGCGCCCTGTTCGGTGATCTGGCGGAAATTCAGCGGCACGCTCTGGCTGGTCAAGTCTTTGACCGTGCCGGTGACGTTGGCGATCAGTGGTTTACCGTCCTTGATCACCGAGACATTGATCACGCCCTGATTCTTGCTGCGCACCAGTTCCGCTGCCTTGGCGATGTCCGGCGTCAGAAACGTCGAGTTGAAGGTGTTGTAGTGCACCGTGACGTCGCCAAAGGTTTCCTGGCGCTCGCCCTTGATGACGTCGGCCGCCAGGGCGCTGGCGCTCAGGCAGGCAGTCAATAACAACAACGCTAAACGACCCATGATCGTGCTCCTCGAAATGACGGGATTCAGACCGCGACTTTGTGGTCTGCAAGCTGCGGGCTGCTGACGCGGTAGATACCGATCTCACCTAACAGATTAGGCCATAGCTTACTGGCCCACCCGTGGCGGTGCTGTTGATCCACGGCAAGCCGATCAATGACCTTCGCATCACGTTCGCGGCAAAGTTCTTCAAAGTCTTCGAAGGTGCAGAAGTGAATGTTCGGCGTGTTGTACCAGGTGTACGGCAGGAACTCGGACACCGGCATGCGCCCCTTGCTCGCCAGATACCAGCGGCAGCGCCAGTGGCCGAAGTTCGGGAAAGTGATGATGCATTGGCGACCGACCCGGAGCATTTCGTCGAGGATCTTGTCCGGGTAATGCACGGCTTGCAGGGCCTGAGTCATGACGACGATGTCGAAACTGTTGCTGGCAAAGTTACCCAGCCCCTTGTCCAGATCCTGCTCGATGACGTTAACGCCTTTGGCCACGCACTGGGCGATGTTGTCGGCGTCGTTTTCCAGGCCATAACCGGTGACATTCTTGTTGTCGCGCAGCCAGGTCAGCAGTTCGCCGTCACCGCAACCGAGGTCGAGGACGCGGCTGCCGGCGGGGATCCATTCCTGGATGATTTCCAGATCAGCTCTCATGGCTTTCTCACAGCGTGATGCGGTTCATGTAATTGCCGAACGCCTGCAAGTAGCGCGGGATCGGAATCAGGAAGGCGTCGTGGCCCTGCGGTGCGTCGATTTCCAGATAGCTGACGTCTTTGCGCGCCGCCATCAGTGCATCCACCAGTTCCCGCGAACGGGCCGGAGAGAAGCGCCAGTCGGTGGTAAACGACATCACGCAGAACTTGGCCGTGGCGTTTTCAAAGGTTTTCGCCAGGTTATCGTCGAAATTCGCCGCTGGATCGAAGTAGTCCAGCGCCTTGGTCATCAACAGATAGGTGTTGGCGTCGAAGCGTCCGGAGAACTCTTCGCCCTGATAGCGCAGGTAGCTTTCGACCTGGAATTCGACACTGTGGAAGTCGTAGTTGAGCTTTTCGCTCTTCAGGCCACGGCCGAATTTCTCGCCCATGGAATCGTCGGACAGGTAAGTGATGTGCCCGACCATCCGCGCCAGCATCAGCCCGCGTTTGGGGATCACGCCCGCTTCCTGGAACGAACCGCCATGGAATTCCGGATCGGTCAGGATCGCCTGACGCGCGACTTCGTTGAAGGCGATGTTCTGCGCCGACAACTTCGGTGCCGAAGCGATAGCCAGACAGTGACGCACGCGATCCGGGTAGGTGATGGTCCATTGCAGCGCCTGCATGCCGCCGAGGCTGCCGCCAATCACCGCCGCCCACTGGCCGATGCCGAGCAGATCAGCGAGACGCGCCTGGCTGTGCACCCAGTCTTCCACGGTGAGCACCGGGAAGTCGGCGCCGAACGGTTTGCCGGTCTCCGGGTTGATGCTGCTCGGGCCGGTGGAGCCGTTGCAGCCGCCGAGGTTGTTCAGGCTGACCACGAAGAACTTGTTGGTGTCGATCGGTTTACCCGGGCCGATGCAGCTGTCCCACCAACCGGGTTTGCGGTCGTCGACGCTGTGATAACCGGCGGCGTGGTGATGGCCGGACAAGGCGTGGCAAATCAGCACGGCGTTGCTCGCTTGCGCGTTCAGCGTGCCGTAGGTTTCGTAGATCAGGTCATAGGCGGCCAGCGAACGGCCGCAGGCCAGCGCCAGCGGTTCGCTGAAGTGCGCGGTTTGCGGCGTCACCAGACCAACAGAATCGGGGGGAAAGGCAGTTGGCATCGACCCTGCTCTCGTTGAAATGAGGCGTAAGTCTAAAGACCGGGGGGGTTAGCGGCAAGCGGCCCTCACCCTAGCCCTCTCCCAGAGGTAGAGGGGGCCGACCGAGGTGTTCTTTTGAGCTACGCCGACCTGATCTATCCGGGCTGAACTCAGGTTCCGAAAACACCCTAGATCGGCAACCTCTCCAGGGGGAGAGGGCTGGGGTGAGGGGCGCAGGCGCTGCAAAACTCAAGACAAGCGCCCAACCAACCCAGGCAAATCCGGCAACTTCTTCGGCGAGCAAATCTTCACGCGCTTCTGCCGGTTCAGCTCGCCGCTGAGCAAACTGACCTGGCTCTTGGACACCCCGAATGCCTTGGCCAGAAAGCCCATCAGATACGCATTGGCCTTGCCCTCAACCGGCGGCGCAGTCAGGCGAATCTTCAAACGATCACCGTGCAGCCCGGCGAAGTCATCGCTACGGGCTGCCGGTTGCAGGTGACACTCGAGGATCAAGTCGTCACCGTCCCAACGGAACCAGCTCACATCAGCAAGCGCAGGATTTCCGGCATCATCGTCATCGCCGCGAGGTTGTTGATCACCAGCATGTCGATAATCTTCAGCGCGAGGAAGGCGAAAATCGGCGACAGGTCCAGGCCACCAAGGTTCGGCAGGAAACGCCGGAATGGCGCCAGTGCCGGCTCGCAGATCTGGTTGACCAGTTCAGCTCCCGGGTTGTGGCTGCCCGGCGCGACCCACGACAGAATCACGCTGATGATCAGTGCGAAGAAGAAGATCTTCAGGAACAGTGCTGTCACGCCGATCAGCGACCAGATAAACAGTTGCAGCGGGTTGCCGGTGGTGCCGTAAGTCAGCAGCAGGGTCAGCGCCATCAGCGCCAGTTGCACCAGAATCGCCAGCACCAGCGACGACATGTCGAGGCCGAACAGGCTCGGAATGATCCGGCGCAGAGGTTTGAGCAGCGGCTGTGTGGCCTTGACCACAAACTGGCACAGCGGGTTGTAGAAGTTCGCCCGCACCAATTGCAGGACGAAACGCAGCAGCACGATCAGCAGATACAGACTGCCGAGGGTTTGCAGCACGTAAACCGCTACGGTGTTCAATCCAATCATGTAAGGCTCCTTATTTGCCCAGTTGTTCGGCCATTTCGGCCGAGCGGTGCGCGGCGGCGCCGAGTGCGGTTTCGACCAGGGCTTCGAAGCCATTGGCCTGGAATGACTTGATTGCAGCTTCCGTTGTGCCATTTGGCGAAGTCACGCGGCGGCGCAATTCGGCGGCGTCGACGTCACTGGAAACCGCCATGTGCGCGGCGCCGAGGGCGGTTTGCAGAGTCAGTTGCTCGGCGATGTCCTTGGGCAAGCCAAGTTTGACGCCGGCGGCGGTCATGGCTTCGATCAACAGGAAGAAGTACGCCGGGCCGGAGCCGGACACAGCGGTCACGGCATCCAGTTGCTGCTCTTCGTTCAGCCACAGGGCGATGCCGACGGCGGACAGCAGCTCTTCGGCTTGCTGACGCTGTTCGGCGGTCACTTCGCTGGTCGCGTAAAGGCCGCTGACGCCCTGACGCAGCAGCGCTGGCGTGTTGGGCATGCAGCGCACGATCGGCTGCTCGCCGAGCCACGCGGTCATGCTCGCGCAAGTGATGCCGGCCGCGATGGAGACCACCAGTTGATTGGGTTTCAGGCTTGGGCGAATCGCCTCGCACACGGCTTTCATCGCCTGTGGTTTGACTGCCAGCACAATCACATCGACGCCGTCGATGGCCTGGGCGTTGTCGGCAAAGGTTTCGATGCCGTGTTCGGCACTGACTTTGGCGCGGGTTTCTTCACCCGGGTCGCTGGCGCGGATCTGTGCGGCTTCCAGCCCCTTGGCGCGCAGGCCGCCAATCAGACTGGCCGCCATGTTGCCCGCACCGATAAACGCAATACGTGTGTTGCTCATGTGTGGTCCTTATCTGGAATGGTTCAAGACTGGGAATAATCTCTGGCACCAAACAGGGCCGTACCGATACGCACCCAAGTGGCGCCTTGGGCAATGGCCGACTCGAGGTCGTGGCTCATGCCCATGGACAGTGTGTCGAGCGGCAGATCGAGGCTCGCCTGCAGTTTCTGCACGGCGGCGAAGGCCGCGTCTTGCTCGGCGCGATCCTCGGTCGGCTCGGGGATCGCCATCAACCCGCGCAATTTCAATCGGGGCAGGGTGCTGATGGCCGCGGCCAGTGCCGGCAGGTCTGTCGGGGTGCAGCCGGACTTGCTCGCCTCACCGCTGACGTTGACCTGAATGCAGATGTTCAGCGGCGGCAACTCGGCCGGGCGCTGTTCGGACAAGCGTTGAGCGATTTTCAGGCGATCCACGGAGTGCACCCAGTCGAAATGCTCGGCGATGGCGCGAGTCTTGTTCGATTGAATGGGGCCGATGAAGTGCCAGATCAAGGGCAGGTCGGCCAGTTCGAGCTGTTTGCCCAAGGCTTCCTGCAGGTAATTCTCGCCAAAGTCATGCAGGCCGGCGGCATACGCTTCGCGCAGGGCCTGGGCGGGTTTGGTCTTGCTGACCGCGAGCAGCTGGACGCTGTTTTCAGCGCGGTTTGCAGCTGTTACCGCTGCCTGGATGCGCGAACTAACCAGTTGGATGTTGTCTGCTATCGTGGACATCAAGAGGCGCCAGCGGTCGGAAGGTTCGCGGCATTCTACTGGAATTGAGGAGCGCTATGGATATCACTGAACTGCTGGCCTTCAGCGCCAAACAGGGAGCTTCCGACCTGCACCTGTCGGCCGGTCTGCCGCCGATGATCCGCGTCGATGGCGATGTGCGGCGGATCAATCTGCCAGCGCTGGATCACAAACAAGTGCACGAACTGATCTACGACATCATGAACGACACCCAGCGGGTCGACTTCGAGAAACATCTGGAAACCGACTTTTCCTTCGAAGTGCCGGGTGTGGCGCGTTTCCGCGTCAACGCTTTCAACCAGAACCGTGGCGCAGGCGCCGTATTCCGTACGATTCCGTCGAAAGTGCTGAGCATGGAAGATCTCGCCATGGGCGACGTCTTCCGCAAGATCACCGATGCGCCGCGCGGGCTGGTGCTGGTGACTGGGCCGACCGGTTCGGGCAAGTCGACCACGCTGGCGGCGATGATCGATTACCTCAATACCCACCGGCATCACCACATCCTGACTATCGAAGATCCGATCGAGTTTGTTCACGAATCGCGCAAATGCCTGATCAATCAGCGTGAAGTCCACCGTGATACCCGCAGCTTCGCCACTGCGTTGCGCTCGGCACTGCGTGAAGACCCGGATGTAATTTTGGTCGGTGAGATGCGTGACCTGGAAACCATTCGCCTGGCACTGACCGCAGCCGAAACCGGGCACTTGGTATTCGGCACGCTGCACACCACCTCGGCGGCGAAAACCATCGACCGCGTGGTCGACGTGTTCCCCGGTGACGAGAAGTCGATGGTGCGTTCGATGTTGTCGGAGTCGTTACTGGCGGTGGTTTCGCAGACGCTGATCAAGAAGGTCGGCGGCGGGCGGGTGGCGGCGCACGAGATCATGTTGGGGACGTCGGCGATCCGTAACCTGATCCGCGAGGACAAGGTCGCGCAGATGTATTCGGCGATTCAGACGGGTGGGGCGTTGGGCATGCAGACACTGGACATGTGCCTGAAGGAACTGGTGACCAAGGGCTTGATCAGCCGCGAACATGCGCGGGAGAAGGCGCGCACGCCGGATAATTTTTAAACGCCAAAAGCAAAAGATCGCAGCCTTCGGCAGCTCCTACAGGGAAATGCATTCCAATTGTAGGGGCTGCCGAAGGCTGCGATCTTTTGATCTTGCTTCGAAGACTTAGCGCTGAACGACGCGCATCTGCTTGCTTGCAGGCTCTTTCGGCAACACCCGCTTGGCAACTACGTAATGCTGTTCCCAATACGGCTTGTTCAGCGTATCGATGCTCACCGCTTTGCCACGACGCGGGGCGTGGATGAAGCGATCGTTGCCCAGGTAGATGGCAACGTGGTTGACCCGACGGCTCTTGATGTTGAAGAAAATCAGGTCGCCCGGCTTCAGATCCTTGCGCTCGACTTTCTCGCCGTGGCCGCTGGCCATGGCGTTGGAGGTGCGTGGCAGGTCGAACGTAGCGTCGTTGAACGCGTATTTCACCAGACCGCTGCAATCGAATCCTTTACTTGGGCTGCTGCCGCCCCAACGATAAGGTGTACCGAGGACGTTGACCGCACGGCTCAGCACATTGCTGCTTTCCTTGCTCGCCATCGGTGGCACCAGCTTGCTGTGGCTCTTGCTGCTCAGCGTGGTGTTTTTGCTTTTGCTGCTTTTGCTCGAAGGAGCCGAAGCATGGGATTTAGGGGTAAAGCCGTTAACGTTGGGAAGACGTTGCTCACGATTGGTGGCGTGGGCGGCCAGTGGCATTAATAGGCAGATGGTTAGCCATGTCTTGAAAAATGGTCGCATTAGGCGTGGCTCTTTAGTGATAGCGCGCAACTTTATAACAGAGTTTTTTTTCATTCCGAGTCCGTTGGTCGATTCAGTTGGCGGCCAACGGAACCAAATAAGCGGCAAATGGACGCAATTGTCGGACAGAAGTCAGGTGCTATAAGGCTTTGACGGTAGCAACGGTAACATTTGCCGTACGTCGGCTACCTGTAAAAAAGTCACAAAGAATTCAAGAATATTTATCTATCGTGTGAATCGAGGTCTTCATGAACCCCTATCAACAATTTGTTCAGCAGCAAGATACGCACAGCAAAATCATCGGTTATCTGCTGTGGATTTTCGGTTTTACCGGTGCTCACCGCTTCTATTACGGCAAGCCGGTGACCGGGACGATCTGGTTCTTCACCTTCGGTTTGCTCGGTATTGGCTGGCTGATCGACCTGTTTCTGATCCCGGCGATGGATCGCGAGGCGGATCTGCGTTTTACCGCAGGGCCGATCGAATACAACGTGGCGTGGATTCTGCTGACATTCCTTGGCGCACTCGGCGTGCACCGGATGTACCAAGGCAAGTGGATCAGCGGACTGATCTATCTGCTGACAGGCGGGTTGTTCTTTCTGGGGGTGCTGTATGACTTCTGGACGCTGAATGATCAGGTGTCCGTACGCAACGCCGAAGGCAGAGGCACCTTCCAGTAAAGCTTCGCGAGCAGCCTCGCTCCCACAGGGGATTTGTGTCGTTCACATATCCAATGTAGGAGTGAGCCTGCTCGCGATCGGCTTGACCCGGTATCAAGCCTGGTGACTGATCCGCCCATCCACCAGCGTGTAGCGAACCACACCCGGCAAAGTGTGCCCAATGAACGGGCAGTTCTCACCCTTCGACAGCCAGCCTTCACCGGCCACCGTCGAAGCCTGCGGATCGAACAGCACGATATCCGCCGCACCACCCACTGCCAGTTTGCCCGCCGGCAGACGCAGCGCTTCAGCCGGGCCAGCGCTCAAACGCGCCAGCAAGGTAGGCAGATCCAGCAACCCATCCTCAACCAGCGTCATCGCCAGCGGCAGCAGCAACTCAACACTGCTGATGCCCGGCTCGGTCGCGCCGAACGGCGCCAGTTTGGCGTCGCGTTCGTGCGGTTGGTGATGGCTGGAAATCGCCGAGATCACGCCGGATTTCACTGCCTCACGCAGACCATCGCGATCCGCACGGGTGCGCAGCGGCGGTTGCACGTGATACAGGCTGCTGAAGTCGATCAATGCTTCGTCGGTCAGAATCAGCTGATACAGCGCGACATCCGCCGTCACCTTTAGGCCGCGGGCCTGAGCCTGAGCAATCAACGCGACGCCGCGCGCGCTGGTCAATTGGCTGAAGTGCGCACGTACGCCGGTTTGCTCAACCAGCAGCAGATCACGGGCCAAGGCCACGGTTTCAGCGGTTTCCGGAATCCCCGGCAGGCCGAGGAAACTGGCCACCGCGCCTTCGTGAGCCAGACCACCTTCGGCCAGATCGTGATCCTGCGAGTTGAAGATCACTGTCAGATCGAAGGTCGCCGCGTATTCCAGCGCCCGGCACAGGGTGCGGGTGTTGCGGAAGCTCTCCAGACCGTTGCCGAACGCCACACAACCGGCGTCGCGCAACGCCACCAGCTCAGCCAGTTGTTCGCCGTCCAGACCTTTGCTCAGCGCGCCAATCGGGAACACCTTGGTGTTGCCGGCTTCGCGAGCGCGGTCGAGGATCAGTTCGGCCACGGCGGAGGTGTCGAGCACCGGTTTGGTCTTCGGTGGGCAGCACAGGCTGGTCACACCGCCGGCAGCCGCTGCGCGGGTTTCGCTGATGATCGAACCTTTGCGGCTGTAGCCCGGCTCGCGCAGGGCCACGTTCAGATCGACCAGGCCTGGAGCGGCGACAAGGCCTTGTGCATCGATGGTTTCCACTGCCGTGAAACCCGCTGGAGCGGCGCCAAGGGCGACGATCTTGCAGGCTTCAACGTGAATGTCGGTGATTTGATCCAGGCCGCTGCTTGGATCGATGACGCGTGCGCCGAGAATGCTGAGCTTCACTGGGCGTTCTCCTGCTCGAATTGACGCTGCGCGGTTTGCCCGCTCATGGCCATGGACAGCACGGCCATACGAATCGCGATGCCGTAGGTGACCTGGTTGAGGATCACCGAGTGCGGGCCGTCGGCCACTGCGGACTCGATCTCCACCCCCCGATTGATCGGCCCCGGGTGCATGACGATGCAATCCGGTTTGGCCCCGGCCAGGCGCGCGGTGGTCAGGCCGAACAGGCGGTAGAACTCGCCTTCGCTCGGCAGCAGGCCGCCGGTCATGCGTTCCCGCTGCAGGCGCAGCATGATCACCACGTCGACGTCTTTCAGGCCTTCGGTCATGTCGGTGTAAACCTTCACACCGTATTGCTCGATGCCGATCGGCAGCAGGGTTTTCGGCGCGATCACGCGGATGTCCGGGCAACCGAGGGTTTTCAGCGCGAGCATGTTAGAGCGCGCGACCCGTGAGTGCAGGATGTCGCCAACGATGGCCACCGAGAGGTTTTCGAAACCGCCCTTGTGCCGACGGATGGTGAGCATGTCGAGCATGCCCTGCGTCGGGTGCGCATGACGGCCGTCGCCGCCGTTGATGATCGCCACTTGCGGGCAGACATGCTCAGCGATGAAGTGCGCGGCGCCGGAATCACCGTGGCGCACGACGAACATGTCGGCGGCCATGGCTTCGAGGTTGCGCAGGGTGTCGAGCAGCGTTTCGCCCTTGCTCGCCGACGAGGTCGACACGTTCAGGGTAATCACGTCCGCCGACAGCCGCTGGGCCGCCAGTTCGAAGGTGGTGCGGGTGCGCGTGGAGTTTTCGAAGAACACGTTGCACACGGTCTTGCCGCGCAGCAACGGGACTTTCTTCACCGCCCGGGCACCGACTTCGAGGAACGAGTCGGCAGTGTCGAGGATTTCCGTCAGCAACTCGCGGCGCAGGCCGTCGAGCGAGAGGAAGTGGCGCAGCTGGCCCTGATCATTGAGCTGCAGCGGGCGCTTGGTATCTAGAGGCGTCATCGCGAAGGGGACTCTCAATAGGGCGGATTAAAGGTTGAAGTCTTGCAGTTCGAGCGTCAGCGGCTCGGGGCCGGACAGCTTCACCCGTTCGTGAGCGGCCAGCGACAGCGTCGCGCCAACCACGTTCGGGCGGATCGGCAGCTCGCCGGCGTCGAGGTCCAGCAGGCAGACCAGAGTCACGCTGGCCGGGCGGCCGTAGTCGAACAATTCGTTCATGGCGGCGCGGATGGTGCGGCCGCTCATCAATACGTCGTCGATCAGCACCAGATGCTGGCCTTCGATCTCGAAGGGCAGGGCGGACGGGCGCACTTGCGGGTGCAGGCCGTTCTGGCTGAAGTCGTCGCGGTAGAAGGACACATCCAGCGTGCCCAGTGGCGCGTCGCTGCCCAATTCCTTGAGCAAGGCCTGCGCGACCCAGATACCGCCAGTGCGAATGCCGATGTAACGCGGTTCAGTGATTTCACGCTGGGCAAGGTGCGCCTTGAGGCGGGTCGCCATCTGGCTGATCAGATCGGCGGGATTTGGCAGGCTCATGGTTGCTCCTTGTTGGGGGCGAATCGGGTCCTTGGACACGACTCGGTTTTTCACTCAAAAGAAAAGCGCCGAAGCGCTTGTCAGGATTCAAACAATGCAGTGTTTTCATCGAGCCAGCCCTGCAACAGCAGAGCGGCGGCGATGGCGTCCACCGGGTTGTCGCGGTAACTGCCTTTCTGACCGCCACGGGCCAGTCGCTCGCCTTTGGCTTCAAACGTGGTCAGGCGTTCGTCGTGGGTATAGAAGGGCAGATTGAAGCGGCCATTGAGGCGGCGGGCAAACTTTTCCGCGCGTACGCACATGTCGCTCGGGGTGCCGTCCATGTTCAGCGGCAGTCCGACAACAACGGCATCGGGTTTCCATTCTTTTATAAGGGCTTCGACCTGGTTCCAGTCGGGAACGCCGTTCTGTGCCTTCAAGGTGCACAGCTCACGGGCCTGGCCGGTAATCACCTGGCCGACCGCGACGCCGATCTGTTTGGTGCCGTAGTCGAAGCCGAGAATCAGGCGCAGGGCCATCAGGCGTGACCTGCCTGGCTGGTCAGCAGGCTGAGGTTGATCCCCAGGTGCCGGGCCGCCGCTTCCAGACGCAATTCGCTGCTGGTGTTGAACAGGATATCGGCGTCGTACGGGCAGTTCAGCCAGGCGTTGTCGGCGAGTTCCGCTTCCAGTTGCCCGGCTTCCCAACCGGCGTAACCGAGGGCAATCAGGCTTTTTGCCGGGCCGACGCCGTCAGCAATGGCGAACAGCACGTCCTGCGAGGTCGAGAGGGCCAGATCACCGTCCAATTGCGCGGTGGCCTGGAAGGTCTTGCCCGCCGGGTGCAGAACAAAACCGCGATCGGTCTGCACCGGGCCGCCAATGAAGATCGGCACATGCTGGCAGAGTGCTGGCGGGTCGATGTCCGGACGTAATTGCTCAAGGATGTCGGCCAGATTCAGCTCTTGCGGCCGGTTGACCACAATCCCCATAGCGCCATTGGCCGTGTGCTCGACGATGTAGGTCAAGGTGTGGGCAAAGTTCGGGTCGGCCATGTGTGGCATGGCGATCAGGAATTGATGCTTGAGGTAGCTGGGGCTGACGTTTTTCATGTGCGCTAGTGTGGCGTTCGGGGGGCAAACTGACAAGCTGAAGCCGCCAAAAGATCGCAGCCTTCGGCAGCTCCTACATGTGAATGCAGGCCAATGTAGGAGCTGCCGAAGGCTGCGATCTTTTGATCTTGCCCTTAATTGCTCGAGAGCTTGTCGCCCCGGGCAAATTTCCAGGTGCGAATGATTTCCAGACGGTCGATGTCCGACAAGTCCCCGGTAAACGGCGCAAACGGTGCTGCCAACCGGACGATGCGCTGCGCCGCCTGATCCAGCAGCGGCTGGCCGGAGGATTCCAGCACCAGCACTTCATACAGCGAACCGTCGCGGTTGATCGAGACCATCAGGCGCAAATTGCCGTAGATCTGCTTGCGCCGTGCTTCTTCGGGGTAATTGAGGTTGCCGATGCGCTCGACCTTCTTGCGCCAGTCGTCTTTGTACCAGGCACCCTTGTCGCGCATGGTCGACGCCGCGCTCAAACGGTGAATACGCGGGCGCTTGGCGTACAACTGCTGTTCCTTGGCCAGTTCGGCTTCGAGGCTGGCGATGTCGCTGGACAGCTGCGAGCTGTCGAATTCCGGCGCATCGACCGTTGGTTTGACCTCGGTCTTGCTTTCTTCTTTTTTGGTCGGCGCTTTTTTAGGTTTCGGCGCGACGGTGGTCACCGCAGCTTTGGGTGCGGCCTCCTGCACCTCCGGCTTGGCGGCCGGTGGCGGGGTGACTTTCTTGACTTGATTGTCCTGGAACGGCGCCACCTCAGTGGTCTTCGGAATCGCCTTCTTGTCCAGCGTGCCGCTGCCTTCCTGATGCTGTTGAGCGAGAAAGTCAGCCTTCTCCGGCTTCTTGTCGCTCTTGAAGGTGGCGAGAGTGATTTCCAGGGTTTTGCTGATTTGCTTGGGCTCGACCATCGTGAAGCCGACGCCGAGCAGCAGCGCCAAATGAATCAGCGCCGCGAGAAACAGGGTAAATCCGAGGCGATCGGCCGGGCGCACGCCACGGTGGGCGAGTTCTGCGGGCAGATCGGACGGGAGGGTCATGACAAGAAAACCAACATCGCGTTTTTCAGAGGCTGCGCATGATAACGCAATGTTGGTTTCACGCCTTGGGCTTCACGCTTCAAGCGACAGACTGCATGTGACGTGCATCAAGCTTGCGGCAATTTGCCGGCGGCTTGCAGCTTCTTGGCGATGGCATCCATCAGCATGCCGCCGATATCAGTGCCAAAGGCATTGTCGATTTCACGGATGCAGGTCGGGCTGGTGACGTTGATTTCGGTAAGGCTTTCGCCGATCACATCGAGGCCAACGAACAGCAGGCCTTTCTCACGCAACGTCGGGCCGACCTGAGCGGCGATCCAGCGATCCTTGTCGGTCAGCGGGCGCGCTTCACCACGGCCACCGGCAGCCAGGTTGCCACGGGTTTCGCCCTGCGCCGGAATCCGTGCCAGGCAGTAATCCACCGGCTCGCCGTCGATCATCAGGATGCGTTTGTCGCCGTCCTTGATCGCCGGCAGGTAGGCCTGGCCCATGATCTGCTGGCCACCGAGGGCGGTCAGGGTTTCCAGAATCACCGACAGGTTCGGGTCACCGGCACGGTGGCGGAAAATCGAAGTACCGCCCATGCCGTCCAGCGGCTTGAGGATCACGTCGCCGTGTTTCGCGGCAAATTCACGCAGCACGTCAGCGCGACGGCTGACCACGGTTGGCGGCGTGCACTGCGGGAACAGCGTGGCGAACAGCTTTTCATTGCAGTCGCGCAGGCTCTGCGGCTTGTTCACCACCAGCACGCCAGCGGTTTCGGCCTGTTCGAGCAGGTAGGTGGAGTAAACGAACTCCATGTCGAACGGCGGATCCTTGCGCATCAGGATCACGTCCAGATCGCTCAGCAGGTTGTCCTGCTCGGCGTCCAGTTCGAACCATTTTTCCGGGTTGGCGAAGACTCTCAGCGGCTTCATCCGCGCCCGTGCCTGACCTTCGCCCTGATACAGGTCGCGCTGTTCCATATAGAACAGTTCCCAGCCACGCTTCTGCGCGGCCAGCAGCATGGCCAGCGAGCTATCCTTTTTATAGGAGATGCTGGCGATAGGGTCCATGACAATCCCGACGCGAACGCTCATTGGGTTTTCCTCGAAAATTGGCTACCGGATCGGTATTGAAAAAGTGCCGCCAGAGTGGCGCCGGGCGGGTTTTCGGTCAAGGAAAAACCCGTCGATAGATTGCATCTGGAGACTGTGCTAAAAAGGCTGCCAAGCGGTGCTGGCCCTTGAACATCAAGGGTTTCCAGCCATTACTCATCGCAAAACGGACAATTTGATTCGCAAAGGCGACGGTAGAGCCCTCTTATGGAACAGCAGTCCAGCGCCTTGAAGGTCATGGTGATCGACGACTCGAAAACGATTCGTCGCACCGCCGAAACATTGTTGAAGAATGTCGGTTGCGACGTGATCACGGCGATCGACGGTTTCGACGCCCTGGCGAAGATCGCCGACAACCATCCCGGGATCATTTTTGTCGACATCATGATGCCGCGTCTGGATGGTTATCAGACCTGCGCTTTAATCAAGAACAACAGCGCGTTCAAGGCGACTCCGGTGATCATGCTGTCATCGCGCGACGGGCTGTTCGACAAGGCCAAGGGGCGGATTGTCGGTTCTGATCAATTTTTGACCAAGCCTTTTAGCAAGGAAGAACTGCTCAACGCGATTCAGGCCCATGTTCCGGGCTTCGCCGCCGTTTTGCCGCAGTAAGACACGTACAGAGACACGCGGCCAGCGGGCCGCGCGTCGACAAGAAAAATGGGGAAAACCATGGCACGTATCCTGATCGTTGATGATTCGCCGACTGAAATGTACAAACTCACCGGCATGCTCGAAAAGCACGGCCATGAAGTGCTGAAGGCCGAAAACGGCGCCGACGGCGTGGCTCTGGCCCGTCAGGAAAAACCTGACGCGGTACTGATGGACATCGTCATGCCCGGCCTCAACGGGTTTCAGGCGACCCGCCAGTTGACCAAGGATGCCGACACCAGCCACATCCCGGTGATCATCATCACCACCAAGGATCAGGAAACCGACAAGGTCTGGGGCACCCGTCAGGGCGCCAAGGACTACCTGACCAAACCGGTCGACGAAGACACCTTGATCAAGACCCTGAACAACGTGCTCAAAGGCTGATCGCGCGACCATGAGCGAATCGCTGACCGCGTTCGAACTGCTCTGGCAAATCGACCAGCGCTGCCGCTTGCTGGCGGCAGACCTGCCGTCGCAAGCAGCGCGCCAGGATCGCTGGAGCGGCATCGGCTTTCGCCTCGGCGAGCATTGGTATGTGGCGCCGATGGGCGAAGTCAGCGAAGTGCTGCACGAACCGCGTTTCACTCAGTTGCCCGGGGTCAAGCCGTGGGTCAAAGGTGTGGCTAACCTGCGTGGGCGGCTGCTGCCGATCATGGATCTGTGCGGTTTCTTCGGGCATGAGCTGTCGCCGTTGCGTAAACAACGACGGGTATTGGTGGTCGAGCATGGCGATGTGTTTGCCGGGTTGATGGTCGATGAAGTCATTGGCTTGCAGCACTTTGAGCAGAACAGCTTTGAACCGCTGTCGATCAGCAAACGCCAGGGTTCGAAGGCCGAGTTCGTCAAAGGCTATTTCCGCCGTGAGCAGAACTGGCGGGTGTTCAGCCTGTTTGCGCTGGCCAAATCCCCGGTGTTCATGAGCGTCGCGGTATAACAGATTCAACACCGTCCCCTGTGGGAGCGAGCTTGCTCGCGAAGAGGGCGTGTCAGGCGAAACAAATATTGGCTGACCCAGCGCTTTCGCGAGCAAGCTCGCTCCCACAGGGATTGCAGCAGGCCTCAAAGGTGTGGGTTAAGGGCGAGGACCGATGACAAAAGCAAAAACAGGCAAGCCGGCGGAAGGCTCGCGCAGTCGCTCGCAGATCATCGTGCTGTTCATCGCACTGATCGTGTTCATCATGCTGCTGTTCGCCAACTTCGCTTACCTCAACACCCAGGCGAACTACGATAAACAGTACATCGGCCACGCCGGTGAGCTGCGCGTACTCTCGCAACGCATTGCCAAGAACGCCACCGAAGCCGCTGCCGGCAAGGCTGCCGCGTTCAAGCTGCTCAGCGATGCACGCAACGATTTCGCTCAGCGCTGGGGTTACTTGAAGAAGGGTGATCCGGCCACCGGCCTGCCTCCCGCCCCGGCTACTGTGCGCCCGGAAATGCGCGCCGTGCAGCTCGACTGGGAACGCCTGCTGAAAAACACCGACGCGATTCTTTCCAGCGAACAGACCGTGCTGTCGCTGCATCAGGTCGCCGCAACGCTGGCCGAAACCGTGCCGCAGTTGCAGATCGAATACGAAAAAGTCGTCGAAATCCTCCTCCAGCGCGGTGCCCCAGCCGCGCAAGTGGCGATGGCCCAACGTCAGTCGCTGCTCGCCGAACGCATCCTCGGCGCGGTCAACACGGTGCTCGCCGGCGACGAAAACTCGCAGCAAGCCGCCGATGCCTTTGGCCGTGATGCCACCCGTTTCGGCCAAGTGCTCAACGGCATGCTGCAAGGCAACCCGGCGCTGAAAATCAGCCAGGTCGAAGATCGCGACGCCCGTGCTCGTTTGAGTGAAATCTCCGAGCTGTTCCAGTTTGTCTCCGGCTCCGTCGATGAAATCCTCGAAACCTCGCCGGAGCTGTTCAAAGTCCGCGAATCGGCGAGCAACATCTTCAGCCTCTCGCAGACCCTGCTCGACGAAGCCTCGCACCTGGCCACCGGTTTCGAGAACCTTGCCGGTGGGCGTAACACCGACACCATCGGCGGCTACGTCCTCGGTTTGCTGGCACTGGCCTCGATCATCCTCATCGGTCTGGTGATGGTCCGGGAAACCAACCGCCAGTTGCGTGAAACCGCCGAGAAGAACGAGCGCAACCAGAACGCGATCATGCGCCTGCTCGATGAAATCGAAGACCTCGCTGACGGCGACCTCACCGTGACCGCCTCGGTGACCGAAGACTTCACCGGCACCATCGCCGACTCGATCAACTATTCCGTCGACCAGTTGCGCGATCTCGTCGCGACCATCAACCTCACCGCCGGCCAGGTTGCCGCCGCCGTGCAGGAAACCCAGGCCACCGCCATGCATCTGGCGCAGGCCTCGGAGCATCAGGCCCAGCAGATTTCCGAAGCCTCGACGGCGATCAGCGACATGGCCGAATCCATCGATCAGGTCTCGGCCAACGCCGCCGAATCTTCGGCGGTCGCCGAGCGTTCTGTGGAAATCGCCAACAAGGGCAACGAGGTAGTGCACAACACCATCCACGGCATGGACAACATCCGCGAGCAGATTCAGGACACCGCCAAACGCATCAAGCGTCTCGGCGAGTCGTCGCAGGAAATCGGCGACATTGTCAGCCTCATCGACGACATTGCCGACCAGACCAACATCCTCGCCCTCAATGCGGCGATTCAGGCGTCGATGGCCGGGGATGCCGGGCGCGGGTTTGCCGTGGTCGCCGATGAAGTGCAGCGACTGGCTGAACGCTCGTCCGCCGCGACCCGGCAGATCGAAACCCTGGTGCGGGCGATTCAGACCGACACCAACGAAGCGGTCATTTCGATGGAGCAGACCACCACCGAAGTGGTGCGCGGCGCGCGACTGGCGCAGGATGCCGGTGTGGCCCTGGAAGAAATCGAAGGCGTGTCGAAGACCCTTGCGGCGCTGATTCAAAGCATCTCCAACGCAGCGCAGCAGCAGACGACTTCGGCCGGGCAGATCTCGCTGACGATGAACGTGATCCAGCAGATCACCTCGCAGACCTCGTCCGGCTCCACGGCCACCGCCGAGAGCATCGGCAACCTGACGAAAATGGCCAGTCAGCTACGACGTTCGGTGTCCGGCTTCACCTTGCCGGCGGCGACAGATAAAGCGTGAGTGGAGTGGTTATGGGTGATCGGCACGACTACGTGGCCCTCGAATGGGTCAAAGGTGAAATTGCCGAAACGCTGAAACAGGCGCATCAGGCGATTGAAGCCGTGCTCGATGATCCGCAGGCCTTTCCCGGACTGGACGAGTGCCTGGATTACATCCATCAGGTCCACGGCAGTCTGCAGATGGTCGAGTTCTACGGCGCAGCCTTGCTCGCCGAGGAAATGGAGCATCTGGTCGAAGCCCTGCAGCACGAACGCGTCAGCCATCGCGACGAAGCCCTGCACCTGTTGCTGCAAGCCCTTGGGCAATTGCCGATCTACCTCGACCGCGTGCAGAGCGCCCGCCGCGATTTGCCGCTGGTGGTGTTGCCGCTGATCAATGATCTGCGCAGTGCCCGGGGCGAAAGCCTGCTCTCGGAAACCAGCTTGTTCAGCCCGCAACTGCCCGAACTGGCGCCGCTAAACGCAGAAGCGTTGACCCTGCTGGAGCCGGCAGAACTGCCGAACGTACTGCGCAAATTGCGCCAGATGCTGCAAATGGCTTTGGTCGGTTTGCTGCGCGAGCAGGATGACCAGACCCACCTCGGTTATCTGGCCAAAGTATTCACTCGCCTCGAAGCGCTGAGCGGTGATTCGCCGCTGAGTCCGCTGTGGCAAGTCGCCTCGGCGCTGGTCGAGGGCATGCGCGCAGGCGTCATCGCCAACAGCCCGGCGCTGCGCAGCCTGTTCAAGGATGCCGACAAAGAGCTCAAGCGTCTGCTCGAGCAAGGTATGTCCGGCCTCAATCAGCCGCCTCCGGCTGAGCTGCTGAAAAGCCTGTTGTTCTATATTGCCAAAGCCGAACATCCCACCGGGCAGATGCTGACCATGAAAGATCGCTACTCCCTGGACGACGCGTTGCCCGACAGCGCGATGGTCGACGAAGAACGCGCGCGCCTGGCCGGCCCCGATCGCGATGCGATGCGCTCGGTGCTGGCGGCGTTGTGTGAAGAACTGGTGCGGGTCAAGGAGCGCCTCGACCTGTTCGTGCGCAGCGACCGCCAGCACACCTCGGATCTGGAAAACCTGCTCGCACCCCTGCGGCAGATCGCCGACACCCTCGCGGTGCTCGGTTTCGGCCAGCCGCGCAAAGTGATCATCGATCAATTGGCCGTCGTACTCAGCCTCGCCCAGGGCCAGCGCGAACCGAACGACGCGATCCTGATGGACGTTGCCGGCGCGCTGCTCTACGTCGAAGCGACGCTGGCTGGAATGGTCGGCACCGTCGAGCCGGAAAGCCCGGAAGATACGCGCTTGCCGACCACCGACCTGACGCAGATTCATCAGATCGTGATCAAGGAAGCGCGCATCTGCCTGCAACAGGCCAAGGACATGATCGTCGACTACATCGACGCCGATTGGGATCGCCAGCACCTGCAACCGTTGCCGGCGCTGCTGACCCAGGTGCGCGGGGCACTGGCGATGATTCCGTTGAACCGCGCGGCAAGTCTGGTCGAGGCGTGCAACGGCTTTATCCGCGAACATCTGTTGCTTGATCCGCACGAGCCGGGTTGGGAAGAGCTGGATTATCTGGCCGATGTCATCAGCAGCCTCGAGTATTACCTCGAACGTCTGAGCGACGATCCGCAGGCGCCGAGCGAGCAGCTGCTGGATGTCGCGCAGAAGTCCCTTGCGAGTCTGGGGTTCTTTCCAAATGAGCCGCATGTGCCCGTGCTCGACGACGTGCTCAGCCCCAGCGAAGCGCTGGTGATGCAGGACATGCAAGCGCTTGATGACCCGGAAACCGTGCAGTCGCTGGCCGATGTTCTGGCCAGCCCGGTTTCAGCGCTCAACCCGCCAGCGCTGATCACCCCCGGTAGCCTGATGCCGCCGCCGGCCGATGAAGAACCGGTCGACGATGAGCTGCGCGAAGTGTTCCTCGAAGAGACCGACGAGGTCCTCGAAGTCCTCCACGAATACCTGCCGCACTGGATTGCCAATCCGCAGGACCGCGATGCGCTGACCGAACTGCGTCGCGCCTTCCACACGCTCAAGGGCAGCGGGCGCATGGTCCGCGCGCTGATTCTCGGTGAGCTGGCGTGGTCGGTGGAAAACCTGCTCAACCGTGTGCTCGAACAAAGTGTCGAACCGGGCTCGGTGGTGCAGCAAGTGCTGACCGACACCGTGCTGTTGCTGCCCGAGTTGATCAGCGAATTCGCCACTAGTAACCAGCGCCAGCGCGGCGATGTCGATCAGCTCGCGGCCCGTGCTCACGCCTTGGCCAAAGGTGACGAGCCATTGGCCGCCGAAGACGTGGACGATGTCGCGGCGCTCGATCCGCTGTTGCTGGAAATCTTCCGCAAAGAAGCCGAGACCCACCTCGCCAGCCTCAACCGCTTTCTCGATCAGGCCGCCGAGCATGTGCCGCTGCAGGCCAGCGACGAACTGCAGCGCGCCTTGCACACGCTCAAGGGCAGCGCCTCGATGGCTGGCGTATTGCCGATTGCCGAACTCGCTGCGCCGCTCGATCAACTGGCCCGCGAGTTCAAGGCGCACCAGTTGCCGCTGGACCTCGACGAAGTGGAGTTGCTGCTGGAAGCCGAGGGTCTGTTCCGCGTCGGCCTGCGTCAACTCAAGCATGATCCGCTGGCGCCGATCGTCGGTGCGCAGTCGCTGATCAAACGCTCGGAAACCCTGCTCGCCGAGCGTCTGGAATCGATCCTCGATGCGCCGCACACCGGCCTGCGGATCAAGCGTGACCCGCAACTGATCAACAACTTCCTCGCTCAGGGCATGGACATCCTGCTCGACGCCGAAAGCCTGTTGCAGCGCTGGCAACAACACCCCGGCGAGCGTCAGGAACTCAGCGCCTTGCTGGATGAGCTGACCACCCTCGGCGAAGGCGCACATCTGGCGGATCTGCTGCCGGTGGACGTGTTGTGCGAAGCCTTGCTCGACCTGTATGGCGCGGTGGAAGAAAGCAGCCTGGCGGTCAGCGAGCAGTTTTTCCGCGAAGCGCAGAACGCTCACGAAGCGCTGATCAACATGCTCGACGAACTGGCCGCCGGGCAGGAAGTCACGCCACAACCGGCGCGGATCCGGGCGTTGCATGATCTGCTCGATCAGAGCCTCGACCCATCGTCCATGGGCCTGATTCGCAGCGATGGCAGCCGTACCCTGAGCATCCGTGAACTGGGCAGCGCCACCGCCGAGTTGCAGCAAAAGGCAACGGCGCTTGAACACGATGACGAGATCGTCGAGATTTTCCTTGAAGAAGCGGTCGACATTCTCGATAGCTCAGGCCAGGCCTTGCAGCGCTGGTTGAGCGACCCGGACAACGCTGCACCGCTGTCCTCGCTGCAACGCGATCTGCACACCCTCAAGGGGGGCGCGCGGATGGCCGAAGTCGAGGCCATTGGCGATCTGGCTCAGGAGCTGGAAAGCTTTTACGAAGGCTTGGTGGATCGTCGCTACCACTACAGCGAAAGCCTGGGGCGCTTGCTGCTCAAGAGCCATGACCGCTTGGCGCTGTTGCTTGATCAACTGCAAAACCATCAGCCGCTGACCCCGGCACAGGATCTGATCGACACGATCCGTCAGGTACGTCAGGGCCACAGCGTCGCCGAAGCGCCGCCAGCAATAGCCGAGCACGACAGCGCTGGCCACGATCCCGAACTGCTGGAAATCTTCCTCGAAGAAGGTTTCGACATCATCGAAAACTCCGGCGCCGCGCTGCTGCGCTGGCAAGCCGAGCCGGGCAATCGCCAGGAAGTGGAAACCCTGCTGCGCGATCTGCACACCCTCAAGGGTGGCGCGCGGATGGTCGAGATCGGCCCGATCGGCGACCTTGCCCATGAGCTGGAATACCTTTACGAAAGTCTCTCCTCCGGAACATTGCAGCCGTCGACCGAACTGTTTGCGCTGGTGCAGCGCGGCCATGATCGGCTGGCACAAATGCTCGATGGCGTGCGCGCCGGGCAACCGTGTCCACCGGCCGATCGGCTGATCAACGCGATCCAGAATTTCAGTCATCCGGTAACGGTTGAAACGCCGCCAGCGTTGCCGCTGCCCGTCAAGACCGAACCTGCACCGCCGGCTGCCGAGGCTGGCGCGGACATGGTCAAAGTTTCCGCCGAACTGCTCGATGAACTGGTCAATCTGGCCGGGGAAACCTCGATCTTCCGTGGCCGTATCGAACAGCAGGTCAACGACGCGCAGATCGCCCTGAACGAGATGGAAACCACCATCGAACGGATGCGCGATCAGTTGCGCCGTCTCGACACGGAAACCCAGGGACGGATTCTCAGTCGCCAGCAAGTCGATGCCGAACGCCTTGGCTACGAAGAATTCGATCCCCTGGAAATGGACCGCCATTCGCAGTTGCAGCAACTGTCGCGGGCGTTGTTCGAATCGGCTTCCGACTTGCTCGACCTCAAGGAAACCCTCGACCGGCGCAATCACGACGCGGAGAACCTGTTGCAGCAACAGGGGCGGATCAATACCGAATTGCAGGAAGGCCTGATGCGCACGCGCATGGTGCCGTTCGAGCGCATGTTGCCGCGTTTGAAACGCATCGTCCGCCAGGTCGCCGAAGAACTGAACAAAGACGTCGCGTTTGTCGTCGGCAACGCCGAAGGCGAGATGGATCGCAACGTACTCGAACGCATGGCCGCGCCGTTGGAACACATGCTGCGCAACGCCGTCGACCACGGTCTGGAGTCCGCTGAAGTGCGTCTGGCGGCAGGCAAACCGGCGCAGGGCACGGTAAGCCTGGACCTGTCCCGCGAGGGCGGCGACATCGTTTTCGACATTCGCGATGACGGCGCCGGGGTGCCACTGGAAGCGGTGCGGCGCAAGGCGATCAAGCGCGGCATGCTCGCGCCGGAGGCCGAAATCAGCGACCGCGACGTGTTGCAGTTCATCCTCCAGCCGGGGTTTTCCACGGCGGAAAAGATCACCCAGATTTCCGGACGCGGCGTCGGCATGGACGTGGTGCATGAAGAAGTCCGCCAGTTGGGCGGGACCATGAGCATCGACTCGGTGCCGGGGCAGGGCGTGCATTTCCGCATTCGGCTGCCGTTCACCGTGTCGGTCAACCGCGCGTTGATGGTGCAGTGCGGCGAGGATCAATACGCGATTCCGCTGAACACCATCGAAGGCATCGTCCGTGTTCTGCCGAATGATCTGGAAGGGCACTTCCGCCAGGATCCACCGCGCTACCACTACGGCGGCCAGACCTATGAACTGTGCTACCTCGGCGAACTGCTGAAAACCGCGCCACGGCCGAAACTGCTCGGCCAGAACCTGCCGTTGCCGGTGCTGCTGGTGCATTACAACGACCGGCGCATCGCGGTGCAGGTCGATACCATGGCCGGCACCCGCGAGATCGTGGTCAAGAGCCTTGGCGCGCAATTCGCGGCAGTGCAGGGCGTATCCGGCGCGACGATTCTGGGCGATGGTCGGGTGGTGCTGATTCTCGATTTGCTCGCACCGATTCGGGCGATGCAAGCGCGGGTTGCGCAGACACCGACGGTGCCGGAGATCGACAGCGAACCGCACAAGCCGCTGCTGGTGATGGTGGTCGACGACTCGGTCACCGTACGCAAGGTCACCAGCCGCTTGCTCGAACGCCATGGCATGAACGTGCTGACGGCCAAGGACGGTGTCGACGCCATGCTACTGCTCGAAGAACACATGCCCGACCTGATGCTGCTCGACATCGAAATGCCGCGCATGGACGGCTTCGAAGTCGCCACCCAGGTACGCAACGACGAACGCCTGCAACACTTGCCGATCATCATGATCACCTCACGCACCGGGCAGAAACACCGCGACCGTGCCATGGCGATTGGCGTCAACGACTACCTCGGCAAGCCGTATCAAGAGTCGGTGCTGCTCGAAAGCATTGCCCAATGGAGCAAGAAACATGCATGAGCGCCGGCATAATCAGCGCAGCAGCCAACTCACCGGGCTGCTGCTGCCGTTGGCGGATCGCAATTTGATCCTGCCTAACGTCGCTGTCGCTGAGTTGATTGACTATCAGGCCAGTGCCTTCGATCTGGACACGCCGCCGTGGTATCTGGGGCGCGTGAAGTGGCGCGAGCGGCAGATTCCGTTGCTCAGTTTCGAGTCGGCGTGCGGGCAGAAAATCGTCATTGGCGAGCGCGCGCGGATCGTGATTTTGAATGCGCTCGGTGGGTTGCCGGAGTTGAAGTTCATTGCGCTGCTGGTGCAGGGGATTCCGCGGTCGTACAAGCTCGACAGTCAGTTGAGCTATGTCGATGTGCCGTTGTGTGCGCTGGAACAGGCGGCGGTGCAGGTCGGGGAGCAAGTGGCGAAGGTGCCGGATTTGCTTGGGTTGGAGAAGTTGTTGGTGGATGCTGGTCTCGTCCATTGATCCAGAATTTTCATTGGCCTGACTGGCCTCATCGCGAGCAGGCTCACTCCTACATTTGGAATGCATTCCCCTGTAGGAGTGAGCCTGCTCGCGATAGCGCTTGCGGCAGCCACCAAAATCCGACAGACAAATCCTCAATCCCCGCAGCGCAATAAACGCATCCAGGCACAGCTGTTTAAAGACACCCGGTGTTACGGCTCCCTAGCCTACAAATCCTTGCGCCGCTGCCTACGCATGCACCAGAATCCGCCGGCTTGTGCGCCTTGGGCATGCTGCGTAACTTGATTCCGTCACTGATTTCCAGTGATCGGGTTTAGTAGCCCGTCATATTTGGGGCGTATAGCTCATCAAACAGTCAGGTACTCCATACCTGCACTTTATGGTGGTTGTGCGCAGGGCGCCTTCGGGCGCGCCGGTTTCCCAGATCCCCGGTCTACTAACCTGCGCACAGCTGCCTCCACTTCTTTTAGTAGGGAAGCGGTGGCTAGCCCGAATGAGGATCTGGTAAATGTTCAAAGTAACGCCAAACCCGCCGCCCACCGACCCGGCATCCCCCTACGAATCCCCCGACTCAAAGAAATTCCACGAAGCCGCCGAACGCGCCCTCGACCATTACCTCGGCCCGACCAACGCCGACCTGATGGCTACGCCCTACACCCCGAACACGCTGTACATGGCCAACCCCAATGCCGACACCGAATCCTTGCTGGCCGACGCCAGCGAAACCCTCGGTTCGGCTACGGTGATGCTCAACAACCATGCGGCAACGGTGGAAGGTACGCACCGCAAGACTGTGCAAGGTATTGCGCAGGTGGTGATGGTGGCGGAGATGGCAGTCAACCGTGTGTTGGATAGGTTGGTGCCGACGGAGTGATTTAAACGCCGACCCTCACCCCAGCCCTCTCCCGGAGGGAGAGGGGGCCGACCGTGGGATGCTCACAAGTTACGCCGACCTGAAAATACTGCTGTGAATCCATAATCGACTCGGTGGGGCAGGTCGATGTATGGCGCCAGACACCTCGGTCAGTCCCCTCTCCCTCCGGGAGAGGGCTAGGGTGAGGGCACTCTTGATCGTTACCCTGAGCGTAATGATTCACCACCGCGCTTGATTGATGCCCCCACCTCACACGCCTACCTTAGCTCCACGACAGCGAACCCCGTGGAGTGAGCATGACAACAACAATTTCCCCCGACTCGCGCTGGACGCGGCGGCGCGATGAGAAGCAGCGCCGCCTCGACAAGGTGCGCGGGCTGGCCGACGGTGTGGTGTTGCCCACCGACAAGATCGTCGCCGCGCTCGAAGCGCTGATTCATCCCGGCGACCGCGTAGTGCTGGAGGGTAACAACCAGAAGCAGGCGGATTTCCTCTCGCGCTCGCTGGCCAAGGCCGACCCGGAAAAGCTCCACGACCTGCACATGATCATGCCCAGCGTCGGTCGCTCCGAGCACCTCGATCTGTTCGAACGCGGCATCGCCCGCAAGCTGGATTTCTCCTTCGCCGGCACCCAGAGCCTGCGCATCAGCCAGTTGCTTGAAGACGGCCTGCTCGAAGTCGGCGCGATCCACACTTACATCGAACTCTACGCCCGGCTGGTGGTGGACCTGATCCCCAACGTCGTGCTCTCGGCCGGCTTCATGGCTGACCGTGCCGGCAACATCTACACCGGCCCGAGCACCGAAGACACCCCTGCATTGATCGAACCGGCCGCGTTCAGCGACGGCATCGTCATCGTCCAGGTCAACCAATTGGTCGACGACGTCAGCGAACTGCCCCGCGTAGATATTCCTGCGTCATGGGTCGATTTCGTCGTGGTGGCGGACAAGCCGTTCTACATCGAACCGCTGTTCACCCGCGACCCACGCCACATCAAGCCGGTGCACGTGTTGATGGCGATGATGGCGATCCGTGGCATCTACGAAAAACACAACGTGCAGTCGCTCAACCACGGCATCGGTTTCAACACCGCCGCCATCGAATTGATCCTGCCGACCTACGGCGAGTCTCTTGGCTTGAAGGGCAAGATCTGCCGCAACTGGACGCTCAACCCGCACCCGACATTGATCCCGGCAATCGAGAGCGGTTGGGTCGAAAGCGTGCATTGCTTCGGCACCGAGCTGGGCATGGAAAACTACATCGCCGCGCGCCCGGACGTGTTCTTCACCGGCCGCGACGGCTCGCTACGTTCCAACCGGATGTTCTGCCAACTCGCCGGGCAATACGCGGTGGATCTGTTTATCGGCGCGACGTTGCAGGTCGATGGCGACGGCCATTCCTCGACCGTCACCCGTGGCCGTCTCGCCGGTTTCGGTGGTGCGCCGAACATGGGCCACGACCCGCGCGGTCGGCGTCACGGCACCCCGGCGTGGCTGGACATGCGCCACGACGATGCGCAGCAACCGATGCTCGAACGCGGCAAGAAACTCGTGGTGCAAATGGTCGAGACGTTCCAGGAGGGCGGCAAACCGACCTTCGTCGAAACCCTCGACGCGGTCGAAGTGGCGAAAAAAAGCGGCATGCCGCTGGCGCCGATCATGATCTACGGCGACGACGTCACCCACCTGCTCACCGAAGAAGGCATCGCTTACCTGTACAAGGCGCGCTCGCTGGAAGAGCGCCAGGCGATGATCGCCGCGGTCGCCGGCGTCACCGCCATCGGCCTGCGCCACAACCCGAAAGACACCGAACGCATGCGCCGCGAAGGCCTGATCGCCTTGCCCGAAGACCTCGGCATCCGCCGCACTGACGCCACTCGCGAATTGCTCGCGGCGAAAAGTGTGGCCGATCTGGTCGAGTGGTCCGGCGGTTTGTACAACCCGCCCGCGAAATTCAGGAGCTGGTAATGCACGCATTTAACCTGCAAGCGAAACCGCTGTCCCTGGCGGATCGATTGGCCGATCTGGCGGTGGATGCCTTGATCGACGAAGCCGATCTGTCGCCGAAACCGGCGCTGGTCGACCGTCGCGGAAATGGCGCGCACACCGATTTGCACCTGGGCCTGATGCACGCTTCGGCGCTGTCGTTGTGGCCGGCGTTCAAGGAAATGGCGGAAGCGGCGGTTGCAATCAGCGAAGTCGATTCAACGTTACGCGAAGCGATTGGCCGGATCGGTCGAGAAGGCGAGCAAGCGATGCTCACCACCACCAACGGCGTTAACACGCATCGCGGCGCCATTTGGGCGCTGGGATTATTGGTGACGGCCGCTGCACTGGAACCGCAATCCTTCAGCGCCAATGCCGTGACCCTGCGCGCCGCACGTCTGGCCTTGCTGGATGACCACTACGCACCAAAACCTTTGAGCCACGGCGCCCAAGTCGCCCTGCGTTATGGCGCACGTGGCGCTCGTGAAGAAGCGCAGCTCGGCTTCCCTTCGGTGCTGCAACGCGGCCTGCCACAACTCAAGCGCAGCCGCGCCAACGGTCATGGCGAGCAGAACGCTCGGCTCGACGCCTTGCTCGCAATCATGACTGACCTCGCCGACACCTGCGTGCTCTACCGCGCCGGCGAAGAGGGTTTGCAGGCCATGCAACACGGCGCGCAAGCGGTGCTCGACGCCGGTGGCAGCGCCAGCCTCAGCGGTCGTCGGCAGCTGCACGAACTGGATCAACAACTCATCGCATTGAATGCCTCGCCCGGTGGCGCCGCCGACTTGCTCGCCGCCACGCTGCTGCTCGATCGTATCGAGCGCGACGGCATCTCTCAGGGAGCGTTTTGATGGAAACCCTATCGTTTGAATTCCCCGCCGGGCAGCCGCCACGCGGTCGCGCGCTGGTCGGTTGTGTCGGCTCGGGTGATCTGGAAGTGCTGATCGAACCGGGTCTGGCCGGCAAACTGACGATCAATGTGCAGACCTCGGTCAACGGCGCGCAACTGCGTTGGCAACATTTGTTCGCGCGGATGTTCGACGGCACCACGCCACCGGCGATGGCCATCGATATCCACGATTTCGGCGCGACGCCGGGGGTGGTGCGTTTGCGGCTGGAACAAGGTTTCGAGGAGATCGGCCATGACTGACAGCGCAGCGTTGCTCAACAAACACAGCTTCGTCGAACTCGGCGCGCGGCAACGGGCGCAAGCCCTGCTCGATGCCGGCAGCTTTCGCGAATTGCTCGATCCGTTTCAACGGGTGATGTCGCCGTGGCTCGAACGTCAGGGCGTGGTGCCGCAGGCCGATGACGGTGTAGTGATCGCCAAGGGCAGCCTCGACGGGTTGCCGGTGGTGATCGCGGCGATTGAAGGCGCGTTTCAGGGCGGCAGCCTTGGCGAAGTCGGCGGGGCGAAGATTGCTGGCGCGCTGGAACTGGCGGCTGAAGACAACCGCAAAGGCATTCCGACTCGTGCGGTATTGCTGCTGGAAACCGGTGGCGTGCGCTTGCAGGAAGCCAATCTCGGGTTGGCGGCGATTGCTGATATTCATGCGGCGATTGTCGATTTGCAGCAGTACCAACCGGTGGTTGGGGTCGTGGCGGGCAGCGTTGGTTGTTTTGGCGGTATGTCGATTGCGGCGGCGCTGTGCAGCTACCTGCTGGTGACTCAGGAAGCACGCCTCGGTTTGAACGGCCCGCAAGTGATCGAGCAAGAAGCGGGGATCGAAGAATACGACTCCCGCGACCGGCCGTTCATTTGGAGCCTGACCGGTGGCGAGCAGCGTTTCGCCAGTGGTCTGGTGGATCGTTATGTCGCCGATGATGTGGCGAAGATTCGTCAGCAGGTCGGTGAATTACTGCAGCAGGGTTTGCCAGCGAAACCACGCAGCCAGCGCGCCGAATGGTTCCTGCAACGCCTCAGCAGTCTGAACACTGACCCGCAAATCGAACCGTCGGTGGTTCGCGATCTGTATCAAGGAGAGCGCTCATGAGCGGTTATTCGTTGCGCGGTTTGAACTGGTTCAACGCCTTGAGCGCCGGGGCGAAAGCCGTTGAGGGTTTGCCGCCATCGCTGCGGGTTGCCGATGGTGAACTTGGACGTTTTATCGCCGTGGTCGCTGATCCGGACAATCGTTTTCCTCGCGCTCGCAATGGCGAAGTCGGCTTGCTTGAAGGCTGGGGTCTGGCCAAGGCTGTGGATGACGCGATCACGGCTGACCGCGACAAAGCGCAAAAACGCCCGATCATCGCCATCGTCGATGTGCCGAGCCAGGCTTATGGTCGTCGCGAAGAAGCACTCGGCATTCATCAGGCGCTGGCCGGCGCGGCGGACAGTTATGCCCGTGCGCGGTTGGCCGGGCATCCGGTGATTGCATTACTGGTCGGTAAGGCAATGTCCGGGGCGTTTCTCGCTCATGGTTATCAGGCCAACCGTTTGATTGCGCTGCGCGATCCCGGCGTGATGGTGCATGCGATGGGCAAGGCGTCGGCGGCGCGGGTGACGTTGCGCAGTGTCGAAGAACTGGAAGCGCTGGCGGCGAGCGTGCCGCCGATGGCGTATGACATCGACAGTTATGCCAGCCTCGGTTTGCTCTGGGAAAGCCTGTCGGTGCAACAGATTGAGCAGCCGACGGCGGAGGATCTGGCACGGGTGAACGAATGCCTCAAACAAGCCATCAGCGATATCGCCGGTACTGACTTGAGCAATCGTCTCGGCGCGAAGAATCGTGCTGCCTCCAGCAAGGTTCGCGAACTGTTGAGGGCGCAATGGTGAACACGCCTCTGGCCCACGATCTGCTCTGGGGCATGACC
The DNA here is from genome assembly GCF_015461835.1 of Pseudomonas neuropathica. Lineage (GTDB taxonomy): Bacteria > Pseudomonadota > Gammaproteobacteria > Pseudomonadales > Pseudomonadaceae > Aquipseudomonas > Aquipseudomonas neuropathica. The sequence continues at coordinate 31,730 of NZ_JACOPX010000011.1, forward strand.
CCGGCGCAGTTGCCGGCGGATGCGCCGCTGTGGGCAGTCGAGTCGCTGGCCGCCGGCCAACCGGTGGTGGTGCGGCGGGCGTTGAGTGCAGAAGGTTTTGTCGCGGTCGGCGTGCGCGGTGTGTTGCGCGAGCAGCGGTTGGCGGCGTTTATGGCGTTGGATTCGATAGCCTGTCGGGTCAGTCCGGAGGCGCTGTGTCATGTCGACAGCGAGCGCGATCTGCCGGTCATGCGCGCGCTCAAACAACTGCGGCCGATGCTCGATGACTGCGGTTGGGTCTGGGGTGTCAGCGGCAGTGTCGGGTTTGAACTGGCCAGTGGTTTTACCGCGATGCACATGGCCAGCGATCTCGATCTGATCCTGCGTACACCGCAACTGATCACCCGTAATCAGGCACGCAAACTCGTGGAGCTTTTCGATCAAGCCCCGTGCCGGGTCGACCTGCAATTACAGACGCCATTCGGTGCGGTGGCTTTGCGTGAGTGGGCCAGCGGTTCGGCGCGCGTGCTGCTGAAAAGTGCTCATCAGGCTTGCCTGGTGATTGATCCATGGAACCCGCAGGAGCAAGCAGCGTGAGCAGCCTGTTGGTGTTCCCCGGCCAGGGTGCGCAGCAAGCGGGCATGCTTCAGCGCTTGCCCCGCGAGACCTTGGTCGAGGCCAGCGATGTGCTTGGCGAAGATGTTTTGCTGCTCGATTCTGCTCAAGCATTGCGCACGACAAGGGCGGTTCAGCTGTGCCTGCTGATCGCCGGCGTCGCTGCATCGCGGCAGTTATTGCAGGACGGGCTCATGGCGGATTACGTTGCTGGCTTGTCCATCGGCGCCTACCCGGCAGCTGTGGTCGCCGGGGCGTTGAGCTTCAGCGATGCGTTGCATCTGGTCAGCCTGCGCGGTGAGTTGATGCAGCAAGCTTATCCACAGGGCTACGGCATGACCGCGATCATCGGCCTGCAATTATCCACAGTCGAAACGCTGTTGGCGCAGGTGCACAGCGAGGATTCGCCGGTGTATCTGGCCAACATCAATGCCGATAACCAGGTGGTGATCGCCGGCAGTGACGAGGCCCTGCAAGCGGTGGCTGAACTGGCGCGCAGTCGTGGCGCTGGTCTGGCGAAACGCCTGGCGGTGAGTGTGCCGTCGCACTGCCCGTTGCTGGAGGCACCTGCACAAAACCTCGCCGAGGCCTTCGCCAGAGTTGAACTGAAAACTCCGAAAATCGCTTACCTGAGCGGTAGCCGCGCGCGTCCGGTGATCAAGCCTGACGCCCTGCGCGACGACCTCGCCTTCAACATGTGCCGCGTGGTGGATTGGCGCGGCACCGTGCAAAGCGCCTACGAGCGCGGCGTACGTTTACAGATCGAACTGCCGCCCGGTGCGGTGCTGACCGGGCTGGCGCGCCGGGTGTTCGAACAAGGCACGGTCACTGCCTTTGACAGTGCTCGCCTCGACACCCTGCAAGCGCTGTTGCGAGAGGAGGGTGGCCGCCAACTCTAAAACCGCCGACTCAAGCTTCGAACAACAAAAACAACATTCGACGATGCACTTTGAGGACTACAACAATGATTATTTACGGTGTGGCGCTGCTCGCGATCTGTACGCTGGCAGGGGTGATCATGGGTGACATGCTCGGCGTGTTGTTGGGCGTCAAATCCAATGTCGGCGGGGTCGGCATCGCCATGATCCTGTTGATCTGCGCGCGGTTGTGGATGCAGAAGCGCGGCGGCATGACCAAGGAATGCGAGATGGGCGTCGGCTTCTGGGGCGCGATGTACATTCCAGTGGTGGTGGCGATGGCTGCGCAACAGAACGTCGTCACCGCGCTGCATGGCGGGCAGGTGGCGGTACTGGCGGCGATCGGTTCGGTGGTGGTTTGTGGCTGCACGATTGCCTTGATCAGCCGCACCCATAAGGGCGAACCATTGCCTGACGAGCCGGCGGAAATCTCCCCGGTCGGCACGCCAGTAGGAGGTCGCTGATATGTGGGATCTCATCGAGAAAGGTCTGGAACATAACGGGCTGGTCACTGCATTCGCTTTTGTCGGCGTGATCATGTGGGTGTCGGTGGTTCTGTCCAAACGCCTGACGTTCGGACGCATTCACGGCTCGGCGATTGCCATCGTTATCGGCCTGGTATTGGCGTGGGTCGGCGGCACCATGACTGGCGGCCAGAAAGGCCTGGCGGATCTGACGTTGTTCTCCGGCATCGGTCTGATGGGCGGGGCGATGCTGCGTGATTTTGCGATTGTTGCCACAGCGTTTGAAGTGCAGGCGACCGAGGCGAAGAAGGCCGGGTTGATTGGTGTCATTGCCTTGCTGCTGGGCACGATCCTGCCGTTCATTGTCGGCGCGTGCATGGCTTGGGCGTTCGGTTATCGCGATGCGGTGAGCATGACCACTATTGGCGCGGGCGCGGTGACTTATATCGTCGGGCCGGTGACCGGTGCGGCGATTGGTGCGACGTCGGATGTGATGGCGCTGTCGATTGCCACCGGGTTGATCAAGGCGATTCTGGTGATGGTCGGCACGCCGGTGGCGGCGCGCTGGATGGGCCTGGATAACCCGCGTTCGGCGATGGTGTTTGGCGGTTTGGCCGGGACTGTCAGCGGCGTTACAGCTGGGTTGGCGGCGACGGATCGGCGGTTGGTGCCTTATGGGGCGTTGACGGCTACGTTCCACACCGGGCTTGGGTGCTTGCTGGGGCCATCGCTGTTGTTCTTCATTGTCCGCGGGATTGTGGGCTGAAGATCAAAAGCCCCTCACCCTAGCCCTCCCGAAACGTCGGACCGCCCGTAGGGAGAGGGAACTGACCGCGTTGGATGTTGGAGGTACGCCGACCTGAAATTTCCGAGTCGAACTCAGGTCTTGAAATCTCCCCGATCTGCTCCCTTTCCCCCTCGCCCCCTTGGGGGAGAGGGCTGGGGTGAGGGGGTAGCTCTTGATCTTGATCTTGATCTAAACCCCAGCCTGGCGATTGGCATACATCCGACACTCCGCCAGCAACGCCAGCAAATTCGGATCCCTCTCCTTGGCCTTCAAAAACACCACGCCAATGTGCTGCTGCAACCGGTACTTCTCCTGCAGCGGAATCAGCTTCACCCGGTTCTCATACACCGCCGCAATCCTTCCCGGCAGCAATGCATAACCCACCCCCGAGCTGACCATGCTCAGCAGCGTGAAGATGTCATTCACCTGCATCGCCACTTTCGGCTCGAACCCCGCCTGCTTGAATACCCGGTTACCGTCCTGATGCGTAGCAAAGCCCTGAGTCAGGGTGATGAAAGTCTCATCGCGCACTTCAGCCAGATCCACTTCACTGCGTTGCGCGAACTTTGAATCCGCCGGCGTGGCGAGGAAGATGTCGTCGGAAAACAGCGCAATCTGCTCGCAATCCGGGTCGTTGATGCTGTCGTCCAGCGACACCAGAATCGCGTCGACTTCCATGTTCTTCAGCTTGTAGAGCAGGTCGATGTTCGAGCCGAGGATCAGGTCGATGTTGAGTTCACTGCGGCGAATCTTCAGACCCATGATCAGTTGCGGTACGGTTTTCACCGTCAGCGAATACAGCGAACCGAGTTTGAAACGTTCAGCGGAGAACCCGGCGGCTTCGCGGGTCAGGCGCACGCTTTCGACCACGTCCTGAATCAGCTTCTGCGCTCGCTCTTCGAGCACGTAAGCACTTTCCAGCGGCGTCAGGTTGCGGCCTTCGTGTTTGAACAGCGGGCAGCGCAGGGCGCTTTCCAGCGAGTGAATCGCGCGGTGCACGCTGACGTTGCTGGTCTGCAGCTCGGCAGCAGCACGGGCGAGGTTGCCGGTGCGCATGAAAGCGAGGAACACCTCGAGTTTTTTCAGGGTCAATTCTTCGTCGATCAGCATGGCGCGGACTCTTTTTGGAATGCGTCGATTGTGCCTTGAACATCAAAAGATCGCAGCCTTCGGCAGCTCCTACATTGGAATGCGTTCGAAGGTAGGAGCTGCCGAAGGCTGCGATCTTTTGATTGCGCTTTTACGCTCAAGGCCCGAGCCTTGCGCGCTGCGGTAACGAATATTGAGGTGAGCGATACATGTATCACGGAGAAAAACTCAACGCCTGGACGCATTTGGTCGGGGCAGTGGCAGCGTTTATCGGCGGCGTCTGGATGCTGGTGATCGCCAGCCTCGACGGCAGCCCGTGGAAGATTGTCAGTGTGGCGATCTACGCGTTTACCTTACTGGTGCTCTACAGCGCCTCGACCGTGTACCACAGCGTGCGCGGGCGCAAGAAAGCGATCATGAAGAAGGTCGATCATTTTTCGATCTATTTGCTGATTGCCGGTAGCTACACGCCATTCTGTCTGGTCACCCTGCGTGGGCCGTGGGGCTGGACGTTGTTCGGAATTGTCTGGGGGCTGGCGCTGATCGGCATTCTGCAAGAGATCAAACCGCGTTCGGAGGCGCGGATCCTGTCGATCGTGATTTACGCGGTGATGGGCTGGATTGTGTTGGTGGCGGTGAAGCCTTTGATCGCGGCGCTGGGTACCGCCGGGTTTGCCTGGCTGGCATCGGGCGGGGTTTTGTACACGGTGGGGATTATCTTTTTTGCCCTGGATCACCGACTGCGGCATGCGCATGGGATCTGGCATCTGTTCGTGATTGCCGGGAGTTTGCTGCACTTTGTCGCGATTCTGTTTTATGTCCTCTAGAGACGCCACCATCCCCCTGTAGGAGTGAGCCTGCTCGCGATGGCGTCCGGTCAGTCAACAGTGTTTTTGACTGATAGACCGCTATCGCGAGCAGGCTCACTCCTACAGGGAACGTATTCCAATTGTGGATTTAGAAGTCACCCCAAAGCTGTTGGGCCACCGCCAGTGCAACCACTGGCGCCGTCTCGGTGCGCAACACACGCGGGCCGAGGCGGGCCGCGTGGAAACCGTTGCCCTTGGCCTGCTCGACTTCGGCATCCGTCAAACCGCCTTCAGGCCCGATCAGAAACGCCAGTGTCGAAGGTTTTGCATGGCTCACCAACGGCTCCGCCACCGGGTGCAGCACCAGTTTCAGCTCGGCTTCGGTCTGCTTGATCCAGTCCGCCAACAACACTGGCGGATGAATCACCGGCACCCGTGAACGACCACATTGTTCACACGCACTGATCGCCACCTGACGCCAATGCAGCAGGCGTTTGTCGGCGCGTTCGTCCTTGAGGCGGACTTCGCAGCGGTCGCTGAAGATCGGCGTGATTTCATTTACGCCCAGTTCGGTGGCTTTTTGAATCGCCCAATCCATGCGCTCGCCTCGGGACAAGCCCTGGCCGAGGTGGATGTGCAGCGGCGATTCGACCTGACCGGCGAATTGCTCGTCGATTTGTACGGTCACGCGTTTCTTGCCGACTTCCAGCAGGGCGCCGCGAAACTCATGGCCGGAACCGTCGAACAACTGCACCGCATCGCCCTCGGCCATGCGCAGTACGCGGCTGATGTAATGCGCCTGGGCCTCCGGCAGTTCGTGTTCGCCGGTGCTCAGCGGGGCGTCGATAAAGAAGCGGGACAGTCTCATTTCGGGTCTCTGGAAAGATGTGAATCAGTTAAAACGGTGTCGACTTCATTCGCGAGCAAGCTCGCTCCCACATTTGGAATGCATTCCCCTGTGGGAGCGAGCTTGCTCGCGAAAGCGGCAGTTCAGGCGCCACAAATTTTGAATCAACCCGGATCGCGGAAGCCGGGGTGGAAGTCTTTCGGCACGGCCACGCTGACGCTGTCACGCGTAGCAATGTCGATGCCTTCGCTAGCCACTTCAGCGAGGAAGTCGATCTGCTCCGGGGTGATCACGTACGGCGGCAGGAAATACACCACGCTGCCCAGCGGGCGCAGCAACGCGCCACGTTCCAGGGCATGCTGGAACACTTTCAAACCGCGACGTTCCTGCCAAGGGTAGGCCTCTTTCGTGGCTTTATCCTTGACCATCTCGATGGCCAGGACCATGCCGGTCTGGCGCACTTCGGAGACGTTCGGGTGATCGACCAGATGCGCCGTCGCCGACGCCATGCGCTGAGCCAGCGCCTTGTTGTTCTCGATGACGTTGTCCTGCTCGAAGATATCCAGCGTCGCCAGTGCCGCCGCGCACGCCAGCGGGTTGCCGGTGTAGCTGTGCGAATGGAGGAAGGCGCGCAGGGTTGGATAGTCGTCGTAGAACGCGCTGTAGACCTCATCGGTGGTCAGGCACGCCGCCAGCGGCAGATAGCCGCCGGTCAGCGCCTTCGACAAGCAGAGAAAGTCCGGGCGAATACCGGCCTGTTCGCAGGCAAACATCGTCCCGGTGCGACCGAAACCAACGGCAATCTCGTCGAGAATCAGGTGCACGCCGTAGCGGTCGCAGGCTTCGCGTAGCAATTTCAGATACACCGGGTGATACATGCGCATGCCGCCGGCACCCTGAATCAACGGCTCGACGATCACTGCCGCGACGCTGTCATGATTTTCTGCCAAGGTCTGTTCCATGGCGGTGAACATGTTGCGCGAGTGTTCTTCCCAGCTCATGCCGTCGGGGCGCCCGTAGCAATCCGGGCTCGGCACCTTGATGGTGTCCATCAACAGCGCTTTGTAGGTTTCGGTGAACAGCGGCACGTCACCGACCGCCATCGCTGCCATGGTTTCACCGTGGTAGCTGTTGGTCAGGGTGACGAAGCGCTTCTTGTTCGGTTGGCCGCGATTGAGCCAGTAATGAAAGCTCATCTTCAGCGCGACTTCGATGCAGGACGAACCGTTATCGGCGTAGAACACCCGGTTCAGGCCTTCGGGGGTCATCTTCACCAGGCGCTCGGACAGCTCAATCACCGGTTGATGGCTGAAACCGGCCAGAATCACGTGTTCCAACTGATCGACCTGATCCTTGATGCGCTGATTGATGCGCGGGTTGGCGTGGCCGAACACGTTGACCCACCAGGAGCTGACGGCGTCGAGGTAGCGCTTGCCTTCGAAGTCTTCGAGCCAGACGCCTTCACCGCGCTTGATCGGGATCAGCGGCAGCTGTTCGTGGTCTTTCATCTGGGTGCAGGGATGCCACAACACCGCGAGGTCGCGTTGCATCCACTGGTTATTCAGGCCCATTTACAGTCTCCTCGAGGCGGCTCGCGTCAGGCGCGGGCAAACAATCGCGCAAGCCTATGCAATGCGTCGCGCGGGGACAACCCATTGTGTCGATTGAGCTACTTTGTATGAGCCGATAGACGTCGCTGGCGGCGTTCTGATGGCTAACGTATTCTTCGCGGTTCTTTGGGTCGTCTGACCCGCAAAACTGCTTTTTCCTACGTGTATTTCCGGAGTTCGCTGAATGTCTGTCGGTTGGCTGCGCGCCTGTGCGCTGGTGATGTTGGGGCTGTTCAGCGTTACAGCGCTGGCCAAGGATAAAACTGCAATCGTGATCGGCGGCGGCCTGTCGGGCCTGACCGCCGCTTATGAGCTGCAAAACAAAGGCTGGCAGGTCACCCTGCTGGAAGCCAAACCGAGCCTGGGTGGTCGCTCGGGTATGGCCACCAGCGAGTGGATCGGCAACGACAAGACCCAGCCAGTGCTGAACAAGTACGTGTCGACCTTCAAGCTCGGCACCACGCCAGCGCCAGAGTTCGTGCGGACCCCGGGCTACCTGATCGACGGCGAGTATTTCTCTGCCGCCGACCTGGCGACCAAGCAACCGGCCACCGCCGATGCCTTGAAGCGCTATCAGAAAACCCTCGATGATCTGGCGCGTTCGATCGACGATCCGCAAAACCCGGCGGCGACCAGCACCCTGCACGCGCTGGACCAGATCACCGTATCGAGCTGGCTCGACAAGCAGAACCTGCCGGCCACTGCGCGTCAGTTGGTCAACCAGGATATCCGCACCCACTACGACGAGCCTTCGCGTCTGTCGCTGCTGTATTTCGCTCAGCAGAACCGCGTGTATCGCGGCATCTCCGACCGTGACCTGCGCGCTTCGCGTCTGGTCGGCGGCAGCCAAGTGCTGGCGCAGGCGTTCGTCAAACAGATCAAAACCATCAAGACCAACTCGCCGGTGTCCGCGATCACTCAGGACAAGGACGGCGTGACCGTCAAGGTCGGCAGTGTTGGCTACCAGGCCGACTACGTTGTGCTGGCTGTGCCGCTGCGTGCACTGAACAAGATTGCCCTGACGCCGGCGCTGGACGCTCAGCATCTGGCTGCGATCAAGGGCACCAACTACGGCTGGCGCGACCAGATCATGCTGAAGTTCAAGACGCCGGTGTGGGAAAGCAAGGCGCGCATGTCCGGCGAGATCTACAGCAACACCGGCCTCGGCATGCTCTGGATCGAACCTGCCCTGAAGGGCGGCGCCAACGTGGTGATCAACCTGTCCGGCGACAACGCTCGTGTGATGCAGGCGTTTGGCGACAAGCAAATGGTCGATCAGGTGCTGATTCGTCTGCACGCGTTTTATCCACAGGCCCGTGGCTCGTTCACCGGTTATGAAATCCGTCGCTACAGCACCGACCCGTCGATGGGCGGCGCCTACCTGGCCTTCGGTCCGGGCCAGATCAGCAAGTTCTGGCGCCTGTGGGAACGTCCGCTGCAACGCGTGACGTTCGCCGGCGAACACACCGACACCTTGTACCCGGGCACCCTGGAAGGCGCACTGCGCACTGGTCAGCGTGCGGCCAGCCAGGTTGAAGATCTGGCGGCAGGCAAATCGTTCGAACCAGCCAAAGTGGTTCCGGCTGCAGCAGCGGCAGGCGCGGCGGGTGCCGTGGCGGCGAAGAAGGGCAACTTCTTCACTAATCTGTTCGGCGGTTCGGATGACGAGAAGAAGCCTGAGCCAGTGAAGGCGCCAGAGCCGGCTCCTGCACCAGTCGCTCCAGCGCCTGCGCCGACCCCGGCACCTGCGCCAGCGCCGGTGGAAGCACCGAAACCAGCGACCCCGGTGAAAGCTGAACCGGCGAAGAAAGCAGCGGCCAAGCCAGCGGCGAAGAAGCCTGCAGCTAAAACCGAGGCGAAGAAGGCCCCGGCCAAACCGGCAGCGAAAAAGGCCGAACCGGCGAAGAAGCCAGCGGCCAAGCCTGCTGCAACGACCGAGACCAAGGGGCAGTAAGGCCTTGCGGTGAATGAAGAAGCGCGGCGTTCATGCCGCGCTTTTTTTTGCCTGTAAGACCGCTATCGCGAGCAGGCTCACTCCTACAGGGGGCCGAATTTCTCCAATTGGAATACGGTTATTGTAGGAGTGAGCCTGCTCGCGATAGGGCCCGCTCAGACAACGCAAATCCATAGCCTGGCAACAACATCCCGCCATACTTTTCCCTTTAATCTTTCCTTAACAAGCCACTTCCAGACTCTTGATCGTATTTCTCGATATTTCAAAGCAAAATTTTCCGCTTTAATTCGATAGATAACTCGCTAGTCTTGGTTCGCAGTTCTCACAGGATTTGGGCAATGCAGCTACGTAACTCTTCTTCGCGCTATGGTTGGGTCAGCATCTTCATGCACTGGGGTGTGGCGCTGGTGGTCTTCGGACTGTTCGCGCTGGGCCTGTGGATGGTCGGGCTGGATTACTACAGCAGCTGGCGCAAAGAGGCGCCGGATCTGCACAAAAGCATCGGACTGGTGCTGCTGGGTGTGATGGTGTTGCGGGTGTTGTGGCGCTTTATCAGCCCACCGCCGCCGACGCTGCAAAGCTACAGCCGGATGACCCGCATCGGCGCCAAGTTCGGCCATGGGTTTCTGTATCTGGCGCTGTTCGCTGTGATGCTCGCCGGTTACCTGATTTCCACCGCAGACGGTGTCGGGATCCCGGTGTTTGGCCTGTTTGAAGTTCCTGCACTGGTTTCCGGGCTACCGGATCAGGCAGATACCGCTGGGGTGATTCATCTCTGGCTCGCGTGGGCACTGGTAATTTTTTCCGGCCTCCATGCGTTGGCAGCATTGAAGCACCACTTTATCGATCGTGATGCGACCCTGACGCGAATGCTCGGTCGCAAAGCCTGAAATTCAACCTCGACTCAAAGGAAAAGAAAGCATGTTGAAAAAGACTCTGGCCGCTCTGGCAATCGGTTCTGCACTGCTCTCGGCCCAGGCCATGGCAGCGGACTACAAAATCGACAAGGAAGGTCAGCACGCCTTCGTTGACTGGAAAATCAGCCACCTGGGTTACAGCTTCATTCACGGTACTTTCAAAGATTTCGACGGTACGTTCTCGTGGGATTCGGCCAAGCCTGAAGCCAGCAAGATCTCGGTTGATGTGAAAACCGCCAGCCTGTGGTCGAACCACGCCGAACGTGACAAGCACATCGCCAGCAAAGACTTCCTCGACGTGGGCAAGTTTGCTGATGCCAAGTTCGTCTCCACCGCCGTTAAATCGACCGGTGAAAAGACTGCTGATGTGACTGGCGACCTGACCCTGCACGGTGTGACCAAGCCTGTGACCTTCAAGGCTACGTTCAACGGCGAAGGCAAGGATCCATGGGGCGGCGAACGCGCTGGCTTCAACGCCAAGACCACCCTGAACCTGAACGATTTCGGGATCAAGGGCCCAGGTCCTACCTCGCAAACTGCGGATCTGGATATCTCGCTGGAAGGCGTGAAAGTTAAATAACTTTCGTCCGCCACACAAAAACGCCCCCGGTCAAAAGATCGGGGGCGTTTTTTATTGTCCGCCAAAACACAATTCCCCCTGTAGGAGCTGCCGAAGGCTGCGATCTTTTGATCCTGGCTTTTTGCAGATCAAGATCAAAAGATCGCAGCCTTCGGCAGCTCCTACAGGAAGCGGGTTTGGGTCGTCCAAAAAAATGCCCCGGCTCTTGCGAGGCGGGGCATCCTTTATGGCGGCGTTAACTCAGCGATTGCGGGTCAGCAAGGCTGGTTTTTCGCCACGCGGGCGGCTTGGCAGTTGATCGAGTTGCTCAGGCGTCGGGAAGCGGTCGGCTTTCGATTCCTTGTGCATGATCTTCGGGCCGTTGCTGCGCGGGTTCTGCACGGCTGGCTCGCTACGAGGCTGATCGTCACGGGCCGGACGACGGTTGCGCGAGGACGAGGCGGAGTCGTCGCGACGACCCGACTGACCATCACGCGGTGCGCCGTTGCGCGGGCCGCCGCTGCGTTTGGCTGGCGGGGTGCCGGTGCTCGAGCCGTTGCTGTTGCGCGGACCGTTTTGACGACCCTGCGACTGACCGCCGCGTGGTGCGCCCGAACCTGCGCCAGCACCTTGAGCCGGTGCGCCTGGACGACGGCCGCGACCGCCGGCAGGGGCAGGCTTGGGCACGTAGTCAACGCGGTTACCGAAGTTATCCACATCGTCGTCGAGGAACTCGTCCGGTGCGCGATCAGCCGCCGCACGTGGCGGTTGGCTCGGACGCTGTTCGCGGGCTGGGGTGCCTTCGCGCGGCTTCTGTTGACGAGCAGGGCGCTCGCCACGTTCGCCGGCCGGTTTTTCCTTGCCCTTGTCTTTGCCTTTGTCTTTACGACCGCCGCCACCGCCGCCGCCATTCGGGCCGTCGCCGCGTGGGCCACGTGGATTGCGCGGGTTACGCACGTCCGGACGCTCACGCACTTCCGGCTTCTCGGCTTCAATGGTGCTCGAATCGAAGCCCATCAGGTCGCCGTCGGCGATTTTCTGCTTGGTCATGCGTTCGATGCTTTTCAGCAGCTTTTCTTCGTCCGGGGCAACCAGCGAGATCGCCTCGCCCGAACGACCGGCACGGCCAGTACGGCCGATACGGTGGACGTAATCTTCATCGACGTTCGGCAGTTCGAAGTTGACCACGTGTGGCAACTGATCGATGTCCAGGCCGCGTGCGGCGATGTCGGTCGCAACCAGAATGCGCACCTGGTTCGCCTTGAAGTCGGCCAGCGCTTTGGTGCGCGCGTTCTGGCTCTTGTTACCGTGGATCGCTACAGCCGGCAGGCCGTGCTTGTCCAGATACTCGGCCAGACGGTTGGCGCCGTGCTTGGTGCGGGTGAACACCAGCACCTGTTCCCACGCGCCGGCGGTGATCAGGTGGGCCAGCAGCGCACGCTTGTGGCTGGCCGGCAGACGGAACACGCGTTGTTCGATGCGCTCGACCGTGGTGTTCGGCGGCGTCACTTCGATGCGTTCCGGGTTGTGCAGCAGCTTGCCGGCGAGGTCGGTGATGTCTTTGGAGAAGGTCGCCGAGAACAGCAGGTTCTGACGCTTGGACGGCAGGCGCGCGAGGACTTTCTTCACGTCGTGCACGAAACCCATGTCGAGCATGCGGTCGGCTTCGTCGAGGACGAGGATTTCCACGTGGGACAGGTCAACGCTGCCCTGGCCGCACAGATCGAGCAAACGACCCGGGCAGGCGACGAGCACGTCGACGCCACGGGACATGGCCTGAACCTGCGGGTTCATGCCGACGCCGCCGAAGATGCAGGCGCTGACGAATTTCAGGTCACGGGCGTAGATCTTGAAGCTCTCGTGAACCTGGGCCGCGAGTTCGCGGGTCGGGGTCAGGACCAGTACGCGCGGTTGGCGCGGGCCATGACGCTGGGATTTGTCCGGGTGACCGTTGGGGAACAACCGCTCCAGGATCGGAAGGGCGAAACCGCCGGTTTTACCGGTACCTGTCTGTGCCGCAACCATCAGGTCGCGACCTTGCAACACGGCGGGAATGGCCCGCTGTTGCACCGGAGTAGGCTCGGTATAGCCCGCATCTTCGATGGCGCGGACTAAAGCCTCGGAGAGACCGAGGGAAGCAAAGGACATGAGTAATCCTGTTTTAGTTAGGGCTTGGCCCAATGGGAGTCTTGCCTGGCGCGAATGGCGTTTAAGAGGACGCAATCCCGTCCGGTCCTGCTGCGGTTCCGAAGGCACGTCTGGAGCGCTCGCGCGGGCTGCAAAGCTGCGCTGTAGCGGGTCGAGAGGCCTGTTACGGTTCCGGGCGTCCGGGCGTGAGCCTGGCGGGAACGCCGGAGTATAACAGAGCAATCACTGCGCGCTGCTTTCCTGCTGCTCAACGGTTTTGCCGCTGGCCGTGGCATTGCCCAGCGGCGCAGCCATGGCGGGAGCCGCGCCGTAGCGTGCGCTCAGCTCGGCGTAAGCCGGTTCACGCTTGAATCGCTTGAGCTCGGCGCCAAATCGCTGCACCAGCAAATCCATGCCGGCATTGCGTCTAACCGCGAGAAACTGGCTCTGGCGGCTAATGACAGTGGGGTTTTCGGTGATCTGATCGCGAATATTCAGCTCATCGAGCAAGTGCTGACCGACGCGGCGATCAGTGATCAGCAAGTCGATGCGACCGCGCACCAGTTTGCCGAAGTTGGCTTCGTGGGTCGGTGCCGGTTCACGGGTAAACAGTGTTGATTCGCTGAAATCGGGGCTGTACAGATAACCCGGCGAGGTGCCGATGGTCAGACCTTTGAGTTCTTCGAGTTTGCTGAACGGGTGCGGCCGGTCGTTGGCGTAGAACAGGACGAACTCGACGTCCGACAGCGGCTCGCTCGGGTAAAGCAGGGTGGCGTCGCGCTCGTCGCTGTGAAAAATGTCCAGCGCGCCATCGGCCTGACCGGTCTCAAGCATCGACAGGCAGCGCTTCCACGGCAAGAACTGCCATTCGACTTCGATGCCCAGACGTTTAAAGACAATGGCCGTGGTTTCGTAATCCAGCCCGAGGTTTTTACCGTTCTCTTCGTAGACATAGGGCGCCCACGGCTCGGTGACAATACGCAACTTCTCGCCTCGAGCGGCGAAGCTCAGGCAAGCAAAAACCAGCACGGCGAATAACTGCGTGATCAAAGGCATGGCTTGAGATTACGACGAGAAACGCGAAAGAGCCAGAAAGTGCCTGCACAAGCTCTAATTCGGGGATTTAAAAGCAAAAGATCGCAGCCTTCGGCAGCTCCTACAGGTGTAATTAAATCCTATGTAGGAGCTGCCGAAGGCTGCGATCTTTTGATCTTGCTTGTTGCTTTCAGCTTGAAGCTTGCCGCTGTTTCAACGAGGCAACTTCAGGTTATTCCAGATCGCCAGACTAGGCTCAGCCTGGTTCATGGAATAGAAGTGCAGACCCGGCGCGCCACCTTGCAGCAGGCGTTCGCACATCTCGCTGACGACTTGCTCACCAAAGCGCTGAATGCTTTGCGTGTCATCGCCGTAGGCTTCCAGTTGCTTGCGGATCCAGCGCGGAATTTCCGCACCGCAGGCATCGGAGAAACGCGCGAGTTTGCTGTAGTTGGTGATCGGCATGATCCCCGGAACGATCGGCAGATCCACACCCTGCGCCTGCAAACGCTCGACGAAGTAGAAATAGCTGTCGGCGTTGAAGAAGTACTGGGTGATGGCGCTGTCGGCGCCGGCACGGGCCTTGCGGATGAAATTGGTCAGATCGTCTTCGTAGTTGCGCGCTTGCGGATGCATCTCCGGGTAAGCGGCAACTTCGATGTGGAAATGATCACCGGTTTCTTCACGAATGAATTCCACCAGTTCATTGGCGTGACGCAGCTCACCGCTGGTCATGCCCATGCCGGATGGCAGGTCGCCACGCAGCGCGACGATACGCTTGATGCCGGCAGCCTTGTACTCGTTCAGCAGGCCGCGCAGGTCGTCCTTGCTGTCGCCGACGCACGACAGGTGCGGTGCGGCCGGTACTTTGACTTCGCTTTCCAGTTGCAGAACGGTGTTGAGGGTGCGATCACGGGTCGAACCACCAGCGCCATAGGTGCAGGAAAAGAAGTCAGGATTGTATGTGGCCAGCTGACGGGCAGTGGCGAGCAGTTTTTCATGCCCAGCATCGGTCTTGGTCGGGAAGAACTCGAAGCTGTAGCGACGGTCTTGGGACATGGTCATACCCTTGGAAACACGTAAGCCGGACGCTGCACCTTGTAGGAGCTGCCGCAGGCTGCGATCTTTGCAGATCAAAAGATCGCAGCCTGCGGCAGCTCCTACACAGAGCGGTCAGCAGCGCCAGTCAGGCAACGCGGTGCGCCAGGCACACCGCGTCGACGCTCAGCCAATCAGTAGCGGTAAGCGTGCGGCTTGAACGGGCCTTCGACGGTCACGCCGATGTAGTCAGCCTGTTGCTTGGTCAGTTGAGTGACCACGCCGCCGAAGCCGCGAACCATTTCCAGGGCCACTTCTTCGTCGAGTTTCTTCGGCAGTACTTCAACGGTGAGACGCTCGGCTTTCTGGGCTGGCGACAGGTCGGCGTACTTCTGGCCGAACAGGAAGATCTGCGCCAGCACCTGGTTGGCGAACGAACCGTCCATGATGCGGCTTGGGTGACCCGTGGCGTTGCCCAGGTTCACCAGGCGGCCTTCGGCCAGCAGGATCAGGTAGTCGTCGTTCTGCGCGTCGAAAGCGCCCGGGCCGGTACGGTGGATCTTGTGTACCTGCGGCTTCACTTCTTCCCATGCCCAGTTCTTGCGCATGAAAGCGGTGTCGATTTCGTTGTCGAAGTGACCGATGTTGCAGACAACGGCGCGCTTCTTCAGAGCTTTGAGCATGTTCGCGTCGCAAACATTGACGTTACCGGTGGTGGTCACGATCAGGTCGATCTTGCCCAGCAGCGCTTTGTCGATGCTCGCTTCGGAACCGTCGTTGATACCGTCGATGAACGGCGAAACCAGTTCGAAACCGTCCATGCACGCTTGCATGGCGCAGATCGGGTCAACTTCGGAAACCTTAACGATCATGCCTTCCTGACGCAGCGACTGAGCGGAGCCCTTGCCCACGTCACCGTAACCGATGACCAGCGCTTGCTTGCCGGACAGCAGGTGGTCGGTACCGCGCTTGATCGCATCGTTCAGGCTGTGACGGCAGCCGTACTTGTTGTCGTTCTTGGACTTGGTCACCGAGTCGTTGACGTTGATGGCCGGGATTTTCAGCTCGCCTTTGGCCAGCATGTCCAGCAGACGGTGTACGCCGGTGGTGGTTTCTTCGGTCACGCCGTGAACGCGATCCAGTACTTGTGGGTACTTGTCGTGCAGCAGCTGAGTCAGGTCGCCGCCGTCGTCGAGGATCATGTTGGCGTCCCATGGCTGGCCATCCTTCAGGATGGTCTGCTCCAGGCACCACTCGTACTCTTCTTCAGTTTCGCCTTTCCAGGCGAAAACCGGGATGCCGGCAGCAGCGATAGCGGCAGCAGCCTGATCTTGAGTCGAGAAAATGTTGCACGACGACCAGCGTACTTCGGCACCCAGGGCAACCAGGGTTTCGATCAGCACGGCAGTCTGAATGGTCATGTGGATGCAGCCGAGGATCTTGGCGCCTTTCAACGGCTGTTCGCCGGAGTACTTGCGACGCAGACCCATCAGGGCCGGCATTTCCGATTCGGCGATGATGGTTTCGCGACGGCCCCAGGCAGCCAGGGACATGTCGGCAACTTTGTAATCGGTAAAATCTGCAGGCGTGATAACAGCGCTCATGAAGAGCCTCCATTCGTAATGTATGCGAATGGGCGCCGTTGTGCGTTTAGTGTCCGGCCTGAGCCAGTCAACGCCCCATCCGAGCCTGACAGGTTGAACCTGCTGCAGCGCCCCTCGGACAGGTGGCGGGAAAACGGTAGCAAGTGAACGTTACCGTTTTGAAACGGGGGCGATTATAGCCGTCTAGACTGATCTTCCAAAGGGTTTCTGTCGGCCAGATGAAGATCGTTAATGACGACCATAGTCGAAGCCGCATGGAGCATGACCGCTCAGTCTGCCAAGATACCGTCCATCGTTCGGCAAGACACTCAGGAGTGAAGATGAATTTCCACACCCGCAAATGGGTAAAACCCGAAGACCTCAACCCCAACGGCACCCTGTTCGGTGGCAGCCTGTTGCGCTGGATCGACGAAGAAGCGGCGATTTACGCGATCGTCCAGTTGGGCAATCAGCGCGTGGTGACCAAGTACATTTCCGAGATCAACTTCGTCAGCGCCTCGCGCCAGGGCGACATTATCGAACTGGGCATCACTGCCACCGAGTTCGGCCGCACCTCGATCACCCTGACCTGCGAAGTGCGCAACAAGATCACCCGC
This sequence comes from Pseudomonas neuropathica, assembly GCF_015461835.1. GTDB lineage: Bacteria > Pseudomonadota > Gammaproteobacteria > Pseudomonadales > Pseudomonadaceae > Aquipseudomonas > Aquipseudomonas neuropathica. The sequence goes on from NZ_JACOPX010000011.1 coordinate 48,677, forward strand.
AAGAGCATTCTGACGGTTGAGAAGATGGTGTTTGTGAACCTCGGTGAAGACGGTTTGCCGGCACCGCACGGGCGCACTGAAATCAAATATGTGAAAGATCAGTTCCAGGAAGATGAGTTAGTCACCAAATAACATCGGCGGTGCTTTCTTCGCGAGCAAGCTCGCTCCCACAAGGATCACGCTGTACCTGTGGGAGCGAGCTTGCTCGCGAAAGCGGTTGTCCTGTCACCGAAGATTGATCAGGCCACTGAACAGCCATGAACCGCCGGGGTCGTAGGTAAACACCACCCCCACGGTTCCCGCGCCATGACCACCCCCACCGACGGCAAGACCCCCGATCTCTCGGCCGATGAGCAACACGAAGTCGAGAAAAGCCAGCCGCCCCGCGCGGCCGTTCTGCATGAAATCATCCGCACCCAAGGCGATCAGGAACTGGAGCGCAGCATCGCCGCGCTCTGGTGGTCGGCGTTGGCGGCGGGGTTGACCATGGGCCTGTCATTGATGGGCATGGGTCTGCTCAATTCGCGTCTGCCCGAAGGTGACGAGTTCAAGGTGATCGCCAGTTTAGGCTACTGCGCAGGCTTCCTCGCGGTGATCCTCGCCCGCCAGCAACTGTTCACCGAAAACACCTTGACCGCCGTACTGCCGGTCATGACCAAACCGACCCTGAAAAACTTCGGCCGGCTGATCCGGCTCTGGGGTGTGGTGCTGTTCGGCAATCTGTGCGGCACGATTCTGGTCGCGTACGTGATGCTCGAACTGCCGATCTTCGACACCAAGACTGATCATGCCTTCCTCGAAATAGGGCGCAAGGTCATGGAAAACCACGCCAGCCAGATGTTCGCCAAGGGCATCGTTTCCGGCTGGATGATCGCCACCATGGTCTGGATGATTCCGTCCATGGAGAGCGCGAAGATGTGGATCATCATCCTCATCACCTATCTGATGGCGCTCGGCGATTTCACCCATATTGTGGTGGGTTCAGCGGAAGTGTCGTATCTGGTGTTTGCCGGCGAGTTGCCGTGGAGCGATTTCTGGATGGTCTTCGCAGGTCCCACGCTGGCCGGGAACATCATTGGTGGCAGCTTTATCTTTGCGCTGATCAGCCATGCGCAGATTCGCAGCGAGAGCGGTGCGCCTACGGAGCCTGCGGATCAGGCCGGGAAACCTGATCCGCAGAAGATCAAAAAATGATCAGTGGTGAGCGGGCTCGCGGGCAGTCGCGGGCTCATGGCGAGTCGCGTACTTGACCAGTTTGCCGATGGTCAGACCCTGCAACAGGATCGACGACAGCACCACGATGTAAGTGATGCTCAGCAGCAGATCGCGCTCCGGGCCCAACGGCAGGGCCAGCGCCAGTGCCACCGAAACACCGCCGCGCAAACCGCCCCAGGTCAGAATCCGGATGGTGCCGGCCGGCACCGTCCGCCAGCGTCGCAGCAGGACAATCGCCGGGGCCACGGTGAGCAGGCGCGACAGCAGAATCGCCACCGCCAACAAGCCTGCCGCGGCCATGTGCAGCCAGTTGAATGGCAGCAGCAACAACTCCATGCCGATCAGCGCGAACAGCAGCGCGTTGAGCATGTCATCGAGCAGTTCCCAGAAACCGTCCAGATAACGACGGGTCATGTCATTCATCGCCAGATTGCGCCCGACGTTACCGATGATCAGACCGGCGACCACCATCGCAATCGGTGCGGAAACGTGAATCTCGGTAGACATCGCCGAACCACCAATGACCAGTGCCAGCGTCAGCATCACGGTGATTTGATGCTGCTCGACGCTTTTGATCATTCGATAGACCAGGTAGCCGATCAGCCCGCCGAACAGCACGCCGCCAATCGCTTCGTGAACGAACAGCATCGCGGTAGCGCTGAGGGTTGGGGTTTCGCCGAGTTGGGCGATGCCCAGCAGTACGGTGAACACCACCACGGCCGTACCGTCGTTGAACAGCGACTCGCCGACGATGGTGGTTTTCAGCGGTTTCGACGCATTGGCGGTACGCAGCACGCCTAGCACCGCAATCGGGTCGGTCGGCGAAATCAGAGCGCCGAACAACAGGCAGTACAGGAAACTCACGTGCCAGCCGAACAGGGCAAAAATGTAATAGGCGAGACTGCCGATCACCGTAGTGGCAATCAACACACCGAAGGTCGCCAGCAGGCCGATGGGCCAGCGGTAGCTGCGCAAATCATTGAGGTTAACGTGCAGGGCGCCGGCGAACAGCAGGAACGACAGCATCCAGTTCATCAGCAGATCGCCGAAGTCGATCTGGCCGATCAGTTGCTGCACGCGTTCTTCGAGACCGGGGTAGCCGAGCACGCTCAGGCCTTGCAGGATCAGAGAGAACAGCAGAGCGGTGACCATTACGCCGATGGTCGGCGGCAGGCCGATGAAGCGGAAGTTGACGAAGGTCAGGAGGGTGGTGAGGCAGATGAAAGCGGCGACAAGTTCAAGCATCCGGGGTCCTTTGGATGAGGGGTGAAAGATAGCGCACCGAATCTTTGGTACAGGGGTTGGATGGGTTGAGTCAGGATCGGGACACAGTTGATGGTGTGATGAGATCAAGAGCCCTCTCCCTTAGGGAGAGGGGGAAAGGGAGCAGATCTTCAAGTCTTTCAGGGCCTGAGTTCGGCTCGAAATTTCAGGTCGATGTAACTCGAACATTCAACACGGTCAGTCCCCTCTCCTTCTGGGAGAGGGTTAGGGTGAGGGCGCTTCCTGGCACAACACGATTAGCCGGACACATTGACCGCAGCCGCTTCGCGACGTTGCAGATAGATGAAAAGCAGCGCCGTCAGCACCGTCAATACACCGACCAATGCACCCGTCCACGGCAAGTCCGCCAGATCCGCGCCACTGGCCACCACCAGCCCGCCGATCCACGCACCCGCTGCGTTGCCAAGGTTGAATGCACTCTGGTTCAACGTCGAGCCCAGGTTCGGTGCTTCGTGCGCCTGATCGATGATCAGCAGTTGCAGAATCGGGCACAGCGCAAAAGCGAAAATCCCCCACAGCACCAGCGTGATTGCCGCTGGCACCACCGAGCGACTGGTCTGACTGAACGCCGCCAGAATCACCACCACCGCCAAGGCCACACCAACCAGCGACGGCAGCAAACGGCTATCAGCCAGACGCCCGCCGAGCATGCTGCCACCGGTCAAACCGACGCCGAACAACAGCAACATCACCGTCACGCCATGCGGGCTGACGCCGGTAATGTCCTGCAGGATCGGCGCGATGTAAGTGAACACACTGAACAGACTGGTCGACGCGAGCACACTCATGCCCAGCGCCAGCAACACGTTGACCTTGCCCAGCACCTTGAATTCGCTGGCGAGATTGGCCTTGTCCATGGGGATGTGTTTTGGCAGCCACAACCATTGCGCGAGCGCCGCAATTACACCGATCACCGACACCGCCCAGAACGTCGAACGCCAGCCGGCGTACTGCCCGAGCGCCGTGCCCAGCGGCACGCCGAGAACGTTGGCCAAGGTCAGTCCGGTGAACATCATTGCAATCGCCTGCGCGCGTTTGTTCGGTGCGACCAGCCCGGCGGCGACCACCGAGCCAATGCCGAAGAACGCGCCGTGGCACAGTGCGGTGACCACGCGAGCGGCCATCAGCGTCGCGTAGTTCGGCGCGAGTGCGCAGAGCACGTTGCCAAGGATGAACATCAGCGTCATTCCCAACAGCGTCGCTTTGCGCGGCATGTTCGCGGTGCCGATCGCCAGGATCGGCGCGCCGAACACCACGCCCAGGGCGTAACCGGTGATCAGCAGGCCCGCATGGGGAATGCTCACAGAAAGATCGCGGGCGACATCGGGCAGCAGGCCCATGATGACGAATTCGGTGGTGCCGATGCCGAATGCGGCAACAGCAAGTGCAAGCAAGGCGAGTGGCATGCGCAAGGTCTCTGTCGGTAGTCTTGACGCTTTGATCAGGCATACGCAGGCCGACGACCGCTTTCGAATGAAAGCAGGGCAGGCAGGAATTATTGGTATTTTTCTGTGCGCAACTGAGTGCGGCGTGGTCGCTTGCAGTATAAACAGCTGCTGACACATCGCGAATCAATAATCTGACTATTCGAATTATCGATTTTCACTGTAGGAGCTGCCGAAGGCTCGGGCCGCGTTCGGACGATCTTTTGATCTTGTTGTTGAAAATCAGAATCAAAAGATCGCAGCCTGCGGCAGCTCCTACACGGGGACTCATAAAAATAAGAGGTGAAAGGTGCTGGCGACAGCTTTGGTATTGATGGCGGCGCTGTTGCATGCGACGTGGAATACGTTAATCAAGTTCAGCGCCGAGCGACTGTTGGTGGTGGCGTGCATGGACACCGTGGCGCTGCTGGTCGTTGCCATCGCGTTTCCATTCGTGAGCTTGCCGCCCATGGAAATCTGGCCGTGGATACTCGCTTCGGCAGCCTTTGAACTGCTTTATCGCTATCTGCTGATTCAAGCCTACCGGGTCGGCGATCTCGGGCTGGTGTATCCGCTGATGCGTGGATTATCGCCTTTGGTGGTGCTCGCGCTGACCCTGATCTTCGCGGGAGAGGTGCTCACCACGCAGCAAATCTTCGGCATCATGCTGATCCCGTTCGGCATGGTTTGTCTGCTATGGCAGGGTGGCGGTGGCAAGCATTTGCCATGGTCGATGTTGCCGGTGGTGGCGCTGATCGGCCTGTGCATCGGCTGCTACACCTACATTGATGGCCAGGCGTTGCGGCGCTGGTCCCATCCTTTGGATTATCTGGTCTGGGTCACGCTGCTCAGCGCCTGGCCGTTTCCGCTGTTGGCGTGGGTCGCCAAGCGTCCGGCGTTCATGTTGTTCTGGCGTGAGCAATGGAAGCTGGGGTTGGCGGTGGGCTTCTGCGTATTGGCCAGCTACGCTCTGGTGCTGTGGGCGATGCAATTGGGCTCGATTGCGGAGGCGGCGGCATTGCGCGAGATCAGCGTGATTCTGGTAGTGCTGTTCGGTATGCGTTACCTCAAAGAACCTTTTGGCCGGCCGCGGCTCTTAGCCTGTGGGCTGGTACTGATCGGCATGCTGGTAATGAAGTTCTGACCGCTCGCGAACTCTATAACTCGAAAAAGGACGGCGTTATGACGGTGGCTCTGTGGTGTGTGTTGATTGCGATTTTCCTGCCGTATATCTGCACTGGCGTAGCGAAAGCCGTGGGTGGCTACCGGCTGAGTGACAACCACGACCCGCGCGACTTTCTCGAAAGTCTCAACGGTGTGGCGAGGCGTGCCCATGCCGCGCAGATGAACAGCTTTGAAGTGACGCCGGCATTTGCGGCGGCAGTGATTGTTGCGCACCTGGTGGGGACGGCGGAGCTGGTGACGGTCAATGTGCTGGCGGTGCTGTTTATCACCAGTCGCCTGCTCTACATCATTTGCTACCTGGCGGACTGGGCAATCTTGCGCTCGCTGGTGTGGTTTGTGGGGATGGGGTTGATTGCTTCGTTCTTCTTTGTGTCTGTTTGATTATCGGTGTTGCTGATAGCCTCATCGCGAGCAGGCTCACTCCTACATTTTGGAATGCGTTCCCCTGTAGGAGTGAGCCTGCTCGCGATAGCTATCTGATTACCTCAGCAGATTCCAAGGGTTACTTCTTTTCTGTATCAGCCACCTGCGGCACTTGCGGCAGCGCTGCGCCTTTGGGCCAAAGCATCCAGATCTGCCCCTGCTGTTTCATGTCCCCGGCCAGTTGCCCGGCCGCGTCACCGGTGCCCCAGAACAGATCCGCACGCACCTCGCCGGCAATCGCGCCGCCGGTATCCTGTGCCGCCACCGGGCGAACCAGGGCCGTGCCATCCGGTTTTGTCGTCGACAGCCACAGCAGGCTGCCCAACGGAATCACCTTGCGATCCACTGCCGCGCTATAACCGGCAGTCAACGGCACGTTCAGCGAACCGCGCGGGCCTTCGTTGCTGTCCGGGTTGCGCGTGAAGAACACGTAGCTCGGGTTGCTGCCCAGCAGTTCCGGAATGCGCGAAGGATTGGCCTTGGCCCAGTTGCTGATCGCGCTCATGGTCACGTCTTCTTTCTTCAGCTCGCCTTGCTCGACCAGCCAGCGCCCGATTGGGCGATACGGATGGCCGTTCTGATCGGCGTAGGCGATGCGCAACTGTTTGCCGTCCTCGGTCTGAATTCGCCCGGAACCCTGGATCTGCAGGAATTGCAGATTCATCGGGTCGGTCAGGTAGGCAACCACCGGGGCTTTCACACCTTTGGATTCAATGGTGGCGGCATCGTCGTAAGGCTTGAGCACGCGACCTTCGAGGCGGCCGCGCAGGCGTTTGCCTTTCAGCTCCGGGTAAATGCTGTCCAGCGAGACAATGATCATGTCTTCGGGCACGCCGTATACCGGCACATTGGCCCTTTCGGTGGGCGTCAGGCTGCCGGGGTAGACCGGTTCGTAGTAACCGGTGATCAACCCGTTCGGGTTGTCGTTTTCAGCGCGCAAGCCGTAGACGTCGAGGTTTTGCTTAAGGAAGGCGCGAATCTCGCCAGCACTTTGCGGCACGTTGGCCGCAGCGGCGCAGGTGGAGCCCCATACGGCATCAGCTTTGAGTCGGGTGCAGGCGCTACGCCACGAACCGAAACCGGCGACCAGATCGCTGTCGGATACTGCCGGTAATGCTTCCCAAGTGGCGCTGGAATATGTGGCCAGTGCGTGGGTTTTTGGTTTGGCGCTATCACCGCCGGTGCAGCCAGCGAGAATCGCCACTAGAGGCAGGGATGCGATCAGCGGGTGACGCCAGGCCTTGAAACGGCTGTTCATGGAGTAATTCCTGTGCCGGTTGACCGAGTGCTCCATGCGCTCGAACAACCCGTATTTTTAATAGGGCTATTGGTGTTTGGCGGTGACGCGAGGATACTGGCCGCCGAATTCCGTGACCTGAAGCCACCATGACTCTTAAAAGCATTTCTGTTGTATTGCTGGCCTGTCTGAGCTTGTCCGCCTGTGGCGGTGTCGATCCGAATTCTCCGCTGGGCCAGCGCAAGGCGATCTTCAAACAGATGCTCAAGACTGGTGAAGATCTGGGGGGCATGTTGCGTGGGCGTATTCCGTTCGACGGGCCGAAATTCGCCGAGGGCGCGATCAAACTTGATGCCTTGTCCCATGAACCGTGGAAACATTTTCCGCAGGTTCGCGAAGAAGATCACACCAGCGCCAAGGACGATGTCTGGAAACAACAGGCACGTTTTCAGGAAATGGCCCGCAACCTTGAAGCCGCCACCGGTGAATTGGTGATTGCCAGCCAGGTGCAGCCGTACAAGGCCAGCAATCTCGGGCCTGCGGTGCAGAAAGTTGAAGATGCCTGCAGCGCTTGTCATAAACAGTTTCGCGATCATTGATATTTAAAAGATCGCAGCCTGCGGCAGCTCCTGCATTGATCAGGGTAGGAGCTGCCGCAGGCTGCGATCTTTTGATTTTTACTTATCGATTTCGTCCAGCGCATCCTGCAGTTCTTTGCGCGACTCGGCCAGTTTGTCTTTGCGCTTGTTGATCTTCTCCGGATCGCCTTTTTTCATGGCTTTGTCGAGATCAGCCTGACGCTTGCTCACTTCGTGTTTGGCTTCGAGCACCTTGTTTTCGCGTTCTTTCTTCAGGCCGGCGTCGGTGCAGTGCTCGGTCACTTCACGCAAGGCCGTTTCCAGGCCTGCCTGCTGATCGGCGTTGCCGCGCGACTTGGCCTGTTCGATCTGATTCATGATGCCCTGCTTTTTGGCGGCGCAACCGGTCAGACCCGGGGCGTCTTCGTCGGCCATGACAGGGGTGGCCATTACGCCGCAAAGGGTCAGCATGGCGAGCGGTGCGAGAAATTTCATAAAAGCTCCATGTGCAAAGGCAATCGGGTGAGGGCGGCACTGCGCTGTTGGAGCGCCGCGGCGGCCTTTGGGTTCCCGGCGCGCCGGGATTGCGTAGTCAGAAACCGTCGATTCCGGCGGCATGTAGGGTTTCGCTCAAGGCCAGTACCTGCGGATCGCGAAAGAATGCGCTTAATTGCGCTGCGCGTCCCGGGCCGATACCGGCTTCGGCCTGCCATTGTTCGGTGTCACGCTGCGCCAGCGCCTGCCACGAATCAGGCAGTTGGGCCTGACCGGTTGGCGGCAAGCCCAAGGCCTTGAGCCATTGCGCGAAGGGTCGCTGGCGGGCGCTGTGAAAACTGTGCATCAGGCGGGCGCTGCTGCGTTCGCCAAAGCCGGCAATGTTAGCAAGCTCCGGCCCATCGAGGGTCAACCAATCCAGCAGGTTATTCACGCGGCCTGTTTCGAAAAGTTTCTCCCAGGTGCCGCGCCCGACATGCTGCATCGCCAGTCCCTGTTTGCCACTGAGCCAGGTCAAGCGGGCGAGAAACTGGCTTTCGCAGCCGGTGGTGGGTTGCCAGCAGCTCAGACTGTGGAAGTCGTCGGCGTTGGGGATATTGATGTCTGCCCGCTCGGTAGCGCGCAGCACAACACTGTCGAGCCGTGGAATGGTCAGACCGGCGAGGCTGATCGCGATCTGATCGCCCGGGCGAATATCCAGCGCCTGCCAGTGCTTCAACGAACTGGCGCTGACGCGTTTGATCTCTCGGTCGTCAAGCATGACGGGGATCAGCTCGATCACCGGTGTGATGCGCCCGGTGCGCCCGATCTTGAAGTTGACCTTGCGGACTTCGGCCAATGCCTGAGCAAACGGGTATTTCCAGGCGACTGCCCAGTAGGGTGAGCGCGCCTGCCAGCGCTCTGCGGGAGGTCGCAGACTCTGGCGCAAAACCACGCCGTCAGTGGCAAACGGCAAAGGTGAGCGATACCAGTGATCGCGCCATTTCTGCGCCTCTGCCAAGTCGGCAACGGGTTGGCTGTACGGTTCAATTGTGACGAACCCCAGCGTTGCCAATCCGGATATGCGCTCGGGCAAGTCCAAAGGTCCTTGTGGCCAGTCCCAAACGAACAGCCCGATGCCGGTGGCCTGTTCTGCGCTCAGGGATTTGCGGCTCATCAATCCGGCCACGGTGGCGCGAGCGTTAACGCTGCCGGATCGAGCTTGCACGTGCTCGTTCACGCGCCAGTAGAGTTCACCCTGCACCAGCAGATCCAATGGTTGGGACAGGCGTTGAGGAATAGCGCCGATCTTCTGCGCTGATGGCGTCCAGTCTTGCCCGCGAACCCCGTCACCGCGACTGATGGCCTGATGCAAAACGCCGGCACGGTAAATCAGCGTCACTGCGACGCCGTCGACTTTGGGTTGTATCCAGACGTCCTTGCGATCACGTAGCCAGGCCCCCACGGCCTCATCTTTGTGGATTTTATCCAGGCCGGTATGGGCGATGGGGTGCGCGTTTGAGCCTGAGGCTGTGCGCAAAGCATCGGGTGGCGAGGGCGCTTTGAAACACGCTCGCCACTCGTTCAGTTTCGCAAGGGATTGGTCGTAGAGTTCGTCGGCAATCAGCGAGCGGCCTTCGCGGTGATAGGCGTCGTCCCATTGGTTGATTTGTTTTTGCAGGGCGGTGATTTCGTTTTGCGCGGTGGGGACAGGCCAGTCAGGGCAAGCGGCGTAAGCGATCAGGTGGGTGAAGCTCAGCAGAAGAATTGAAAAAAGGCGCAGCGTGGCAAGCATGTTGAGCGTCCTTGCTCAGGGGAATGCTTGAAGATTAGTCAGGATTCAGAGCAGCAGCGGGTGGGTGTTTTGCATCGTGTTTCAGTTATGAAGATCAAAAGATCGCAGCCTTCGGCAGCTCCTACAGGAGGCGTGCGTTTCACTTGTAGGAGCTGCCGAAGGCTGCGATCTTTTGCTCTTTTCGATGCATGAAAAAGCCCCGCACGGCGCGAACCGTGCGGGGCTTTTTTGTACCGCCAGGGAGTCTTACAGACCAGCAGCAGAACGCAGGGCGTCGGCGCGGTCGGTTTTTTCCCAGGTGAACGTGGTGAAGGTGTCTTCGCCAACGGTCTTGGTCTCTGGTGCGCGACCGAAGTGGCCGTACGCTGCAGTTTCCTGGTACATCGGGTGCAACAGGTCGAGCATGGTGGTGATTGCGTATGGACGCAGGTCGAACACTTCGCGGACCAGTTTGACGATCTTGTCATCGCTGATCTTGCCGGTGCCGAAGGTGTTCAGCGAGATCGAGGTAGGCTGAGCCACACCGATCGCGTAGGAAACCTGAATCTCGCAACGCTCGGCCAGGCCGGCCGCGACGATGTTCTTGGCCACGTAACGGCCAGCGTAGGCCGCCGAACGGTCAACCTTCGATGGATCTTTACCGGAGAACGCGCCGCCGCCGTGACGGGCCATGCCGCCGTAGCTGTCGACGATGATCTTGCGACCGGTCAGACCGCAGTCACCTACCGGGCCGCCAATGATGAACTGGCCGGTCGGGTTGATGTGGAACTGGGTGTCTTTGCTCAGCAGTTCGGCAGGCAGCACGTGCTTGACGATCAGCTCCATCACGCCTTCGCGCAGGTCTTTGTACGACACTTCAGGATTGTGCTGGGTCGACAGAACAACCGCGTCGATACCGACAACCTTGCCGCCTTCGTAACGGCAAGTCACTTGCGACTTGGCGTCCGGGCGCAGCCAAGGCAGCAGACCCGATTTACGGGCTTCGGCCTGGCGCTGCACCAACTGGTGCGAGAAGGTGATCGGCGCTGGCATCAGCACGTCGGTTTCGTTGCTGGCGTAGCCGAACATCAGGCCCTGGTCGCCGGCGCCCTGATCTTCAGGCTTGGCGCGGTCAACACCCTGGTTGATGTCTGGGGATTGCTTGCCGATGATGTTCATCACGCCGCACGTCGCGCCGTCGAAGCCGACTTCGGAACTGGTGTAGCCGATGTCGCAGATGACGTCACGAACGATCTGCTCCAGGTCGACCCAGGCGCTGGTGGTCACTTCACCGGCAACGATGGCCACGCCGGTCTTGACCAGGGTTTCCACGGCAACGCGTGCGTGTTTGTCCTGGGCAATAATGGCGTCCAGCACCGCATCGGAAATCTGGTCGGCGATTTTGTCCGGATGTCCTTCGGACACGGACTCGGAGGTGAAGAGGGAGTATTCGCTCATCTCGATGTTTTCCTGAATTTACCGATGGTGAGTGTCGCCAGCCGGTCGCTGAAAATGGCGGACCTGGATCTGGAAACCATTACGTAAGCCTACATAGAGGCTGTCCCCGGGAACGAGTCCCGCAGCGGTGGCCCAACGGGCCAAATCGTCCTGTTCAAACCCCAACCACAGATCACCGCAGGCCTCCCTGGCCCAACTCTGGTTGTGGCTACATAACTCTGTCACGAGCAAGCTGCCGCCCGGTTGCAGCAGCTTGGCCATATGCTTGAGCGCATCGGCCGGCGCGGCGAAATGGTGCAACACCATGTTCAACACCACGCAATCGGCCGTAAGGCTTGTGCCATTCAATGCATCGGCCAATTGCAGGCTGACGTTAGCCAGCTTTTCACGTTCACATACCTGGCGCGCCAGTTCGAGCATCGCCGGGCTGTTGTCCAGCGCGGTTACGGTGCTGAAGCGACGCGCCAGTTCCGGCAAAAAAGCACCATCGCCGGGGCCGACTTCAATGGCCGTGGCTGCACCATTGAAGTTCAGTTTGTCGAGCAGGGCCAGCACGCTGTCACGGTACTGCGGCAGGCCTGCGATCAAGTCTTGCTGGGCACGGAATTTCTCTGCAACCCGGGCGAAAAAGTCCTGGCTGGCGGCGGCACGTTGGCCGTGAACCTGTTCGATGCGTGCTTGCACGTCGTCAGGCAGTGCCAGGTTGTCGACTTCTTCTAACAATGCAGCGTGCAGCTTGCCGCCGAGCAATTCGGTGTGGGGCAGGGCGCGGCGATAAAAGATCGCGTTGCCTTCGCGGCGCGTCGCCACCAGACCAGCGTGGGCCAGTACCTTGAGGTGGTGGCTCATGCCCGACTGGCCAATGCCGAAAATCTGCGCCAGCTCCAGAACACCGAACGAATCGTTGGCCAGCGCGCGCAATACATTCAGCCGCAACGGATCGCCGCCGGCCTTGCACAGGGCCGCCAGCTCGTCGCAATCGTCAGGGCGAATGGAAGGCATGGGTAAGTTCATAGGGCTGGCAGTCTAGAGAGGGGGGCAAATCATCGCAAGGTCAATATCAAAAAGTTTTGATATTGCTCGATAAATGGCACTTCTCCCGAAACGGTTAACTCTACAAACGAACAGCGGAAAGGTTTCACCTACCGAAACCACTGCTATCCATTGGAAAAACGCCTCCGGATGACTATCTGTCATTGCCCCGAGGCGCTCCGGTGAGGGAAAATGCCCTCCTTTTTTCCGTTTCAATCTATTCACACCCAGGAGATCAGCGATGCCTAGCCGTCGTGAGCGTGCCAACGCCATTCGTGCCCTCAGCATGGATGCCGTGCAAAAAGCCAACAGCGGCCATCCCGGTGCCCCTATGGGTATGGCAGATATCGCCGAAGTGCTTTGGCGCGACTACCTCAAGCACAACCCGAGCAATCCATCGTTCGCCGACCGTGACCGCTTCGTGCTGTCCAACGGCCATGGCTCGATGTTGATCTACTCGCTGCTGCACCTGACCGGTTACGACCTGTCGATCGAAGACCTCAAGCAGTTCCGTCAGCTGCACAGCCGCACCCCGGGCCACCCGGAATTCGGCTACACCCCGGGCGTTGAAACCACCACCGGCCCATTGGGTCAGGGTCTGGCCAACGCCGTCGGTTTCGCTCTGGCAGAAAAAGTCCTGGCAGCGCAGTTCAACCGCCCAAACCACAACATCGTTGATCACCACACCTACGTGTTCCTGGGTGATGGCTGCATGATGGAAGGCATTTCCCACGAAGTCGCTTCCCTGGCCGGTACGCTGGGTCTGGGCAAGCTGATCGCTTTCTACGATGACAACGGCATCTCCATCGACGGCGAAGTCGAAGGCTGGTTCACCGATGACACGCCGAAGCGTTTCGAAGCCTACAACTGGCAAGTGATCCGTAACGTTGACGGCCACGATCCGGAAGAGATCAAGACCGCCATCGAGACCGCGCGCAAGAGCCCGCTGCCGACCCTGATCTGCTGCAAGACCACCATCGGTTTCGGCTCGCCGAACAAGCAAGGCAAAGAAGACTGCCACGGCGCTCCACTGGGTGATGCGGAAATCGCGCTGACCCGTCAGGCGCTGAACTGGAACCACGGCCCGTTCGAAATCCCGGCCGACATCTATGCCGAGTGGGATGCCAAGGAAAAAGGTCGCGCGGCCGAAGCCGAGTGGGATCAGCGTTTCGCTGCCTACTCTGCAGCGTTCCCGACCGAAGCCAACGAGTTGGTACGTCGCCTGAGCGGCGAGCTGCCAGCTGACTTCTCGGAAAAGGCTTCGGCTTACATCGCTGAAGTTGCGGCCAAAGGCGAAACCATCGCCAGCCGTAAAGCCAGCCAGAACACCCTGAACGCGTTCGGCCCATTGCTGCCGGAACTGCTCGGCGGTTCGGCTGACCTGGCCGGTTCCAACCTGACCCTGTGGAAAGGTTGCAAAGGCGTCAGCGCTGAAGATGCCAGCGGTAACTACATGTACTACGGCGTGCGCGAATTCGGCATGACCGCAATCATGAACGGCGTGACCCTGCACGGCGGTCTGGTGCCTTACGGCGCGACCTTCCTGATGTTCATGGAATACGCCCGCAACGCCGTGCGCATGTCGGCGCTGATGAAGAAACAAGTCATCCACGTCTACACCCACGACTCCATCGGTCTGGGCGAAGACGGCCCGACGCACCAGCCGATCGAACAATTGACCAGCCTGCGTACCACACCGAACCTCGACACCTGGCGTCCAGCCGATGCCGTTGAATCGGCCGTGGCCTGGAAAAACGCTTTGGAGCGCAAGGACGGCCCATCGGCGCTGATCTTCTCGCGTCAGAACCTGCAACACCAGGAACGCGATGCCGGCCAGATTGCCGACATCAGCCGTGGCGGTTACGTGCTGAAGGACTGCGCAGGCGAGCCTGAGCTGATCCTGATCGCCACCGGTTCGGAAGTCGGTCTGGCTGTTCAGGCGTTCGACAAGCTGACCGAACAAGGTCGCAAGGTGCGTGTGGTTTCGATGCCTTGCACCAGCGTGTTCGATGCTCAGGACGCCGGCTACAAGCAAGCCGTGCTGCCGTTGCAGGTCAGCGCACGTATTGCAATCGAAGCGGCACACGCCGACTTCTGGTTCAAGTACGTGGGTCTGGAAGGTCGCGTGATTGGCATGACTACTTACGGCGAATCGGCTCCGGCTTCGGCACTGTTCGAAGAGTTCGGCTTCACCCTGGAAAACATCCTGGGTCAGGCTGAAGAGCTGCTGGAAGACTAAGTCCGACAGTTGTGTTGTCTGGGCTGACGCCATCGCGAGCAGGCTCACTCCTACAGGGTTTTACGTTGCCCATGTAGGAGTGAGCCTGCTCGCGATAGCGTCGGTTCAGACAATAAAGAGCTTTCTGATTCACCACGGTAATCGAGAACCCCATGCCTCAACCGCGTCCCTTCAAAGTTGCACTCAACGGCTACGGCCGCATTGGTCGTTGCGTCTTGCGTGCGTTGTTTGAGCGAGGCGAGAAAGCCGGGTTTGAAATTGTCGCGATCAACGATCTGGCGGACATGGCCAGCATCGAATACCTGACACGCTTTGACTCCACCCACGGCCGTTTTCCGGGCGAGGTGCGAGTAGAAGGCGATTGTCTGCATATTAATGGCGACTGCGTGAAAGTCCTGCGCAGTGCCACCCCCGAAGGCATCGATTGGGCGTCGCTGGGCGTCGATCTGGTGCTCGAATGTTCCGGTGCCTACAACACTCGTGAAGACGGCCAGCGTTTTCTCGACGCTGGCGCGCCGCGCGTGTTGTTCTCGCAGCCGATGGCCAGCGAGGCGGATGTCGACGCCACCATCGTCTATGGCGTCAATCAGGATTGCCTGACCGGCGACGAACTGCTGGTGTCCAACGCCTCCTGCACCACCAACTGCGGCGTGCCACTGTTGCGCTTGCTCGACAAGGCCATTGGCCTCGATTACGTGTCGATCACCACGATTCACTCGGCAATGAACGACCAGCCGGTGATCGACGCCTATCACCACGAAGACCTGCGCCGCACCCGTTCGGCATTCCAGTCTGTGATCCCGGTGTCCACCGGTCTGGCGCGTGGCATCGAGCGCCTGCTGCCGGAACTTGCCGGGCGAATTCAGGCCAAAGCCGTACGCGTGCCGACGGTCAACGTGTCCTGCCTCGACATCACGATGCAGACCGCCACCGCGACCGACGCCAATGAGGTCAACCGGATCCTGCGCGAAGCCGCCACCAGTGGCCCGCTCAAAGGCCTGCTCGCCTATACCGAGTTGCCGCACGCCAGTTGTGATTTCAACCATGACCCACATTCGGCCATCGTCGATGCCAGTCAGACCCGTGTTTCCGGCCCAAGGCTGGTGAACATCCTGGCCTGGTTCGACAACGAATGGGGTTTTGCCAACCGAATGCTGGACGTTGCAGAACACTATCTGCAAACAGCAACTTCAAAAAAACCGTAGGAAGTGCGACCCATGACCGTGTTGAAGATGTCCGACCTCGATCTGCAAGGTAAGCGCGTATTGATCCGCGAAGACCTCAACGTCCCAGTCAAGGACGGTGTTGTCACCAGCGATGCGCGAATCCTGGCTTCGCTGCCGACCATCAAGCTGGCCCTGGAAAAAGGCGCGGCCGTGATGGTCTGCTCGCACCTTGGCCGTCCGACCGAAGGCGAGTTCTCCGCCGAGAACAGCCTCAAGCCTGTCGCTGACTACCTGAGCAAGGCCCTGGGCCGTGAAGTGCCGCTGGTGGCCGATTACCTGGGCGGCGTTGACGTCAAGGCCGGCGACATCGTGCTGTTCGAAAACGTGCGCTTCAACAAAGGCGAGAAAAAGAACGCTGACGAACTGGCTCAGCAATACGCCGCCCTGTGCGACGTGTTTGTGATGGACGCTTTCGGCACCGCTCACCGCGCCGAAGGTTCGACCCACGGCGTGGCCAAGTTCGCTAAAGTCGCTGCCGCAGGTCCACTGCTGGCTGCTGAACTGGATGCACTGGGCAAAGCGCTGGGCGCACCGGCTCAGCCAATGGCTGCCATTGTTGCCGGCTCCAAGGTGTCGACCAAACTCGACGTGCTGAACAGCCTGAGCCAGATCTGCGATCAACTGATCGTCGGCGGCGGCATCGCCAACACCTTCCTCGCGGCGGCCGGTCACCCGGTTGGCAAGTCGCTGTACGAACCGGATCTGCTCGACACCGCACGCGCCATCGCTGCCAAAGTCAGCGTGCCACTGCCGGTTGACGTAGTGGTTGCCAAGGAATTCGCCGAAACCGCAGAAGCCACCGTCAAGCTGATCGCTGACGTCGCGGCTGACGACATGATTCTGGACATCGGCCCGCAAACCGCAGCCAACTTCGCCGAACTGCTGAAATCGTCGAAAACCATTCTGTGGAACGGTCCGGTCGGCGTGTTTGAATTCGACCAGTTCGGCAACGGCACCAAAGTGCTGGCCCAGGCGATCGCTGAAAGCTCGGCGTTCTCCATCGCTGGCGGTGGCGACACCCTGGCCGCCATTGATAAATATGGCGTGGCTGAACAAATCTCCTACATTTCCACCGGTGGCGGCGCGTTCCTCGAATTCGTCGAGGGCAAGGTGCTGCCAGCCGTTGAAGTCCTGGAAAGCCGGGCCAAGGCCTGAGGCCGCCCGTTTGGCCAGGCAAAGGAGTGTTTTCATGGTCAAGTCGTTAGCGCTGTTGCTGCTGACCGGTACGCTGGCGGCCTGCGGGAGTAACCCGAAGGCCGAAGCCACGCCGGCGCCGAGCGAGTCGCAGAAGGGCTGTTATCAGGCCGACTGGCAGGCCGAAACCAACCCGGTGCTGAACAAGCGCTCGGGGCCGGACGGTCTGGACAAATACGAGACGCAAACCCCGGCCAAGGAACATGGTTGTCCTTGACGGGTCTGACTCTTTAACTCAGGGCTGGCGGCGTGTGCCGTCAGTCGAGGAACACGGATGAAAGGCTTGATCGCCATTGCGGCGTTGGCATTGTTGGGCGGTTGCGCGCAGTTGAACCTGTTTCAGTCTTCTGCCCCGGCAGACAACTGGACCACCTGGACCTGCGACAGCCAGGCCAAAGTGCTGTGGCGCTACGCCGACGCCGGCCAGAAGGAAGTCGACGTTCGACTGGGTGGCGGTGATCAGGTCTATCGCCTGAAAGAAGAGCCGGGCGCCTCGGGCACGCTGTACAGCGACGGCATGCTGGCGTTTCACGTCAAGGGAGAGGAAGGCCTGGTGTACTGGGTCGCCACCAATGACCTGATCGGCCGCGGCTGCAAGGCTGAATAATTGCAACACCGCAGGCCCAATGTGGAAATCGATCCAACTGTGGGAGCGAGCTTGCTCGCGAAAGCGGTGGATCAGCTTGCATCAACGTTGACTGTTGAAATGCATTCGCGAGCAAGCTCGCTCCCACACGGTTCTGCGCGTTTCTTGAGAATTGGCTTTATCGAATCACCAGACCGGGCCTCAACCCCCGATCTGCAATCACTTGAATAGCCGCCGCCGCTCCGGCAGGCTGGCACGATTAACGACCCTCAACCGGGAGAGACACACACAATGGCACTTATCAGCATGCGCCAGATGTTGGACCACGCAGCCGAATTCGGCTACGGCGTTCCAGCCTTCAACGTCAACAACCTTGAGCAGATGCGCGCCATCATGGAAGCCGCTGACAAGACTGACTCCCCGGTGATCGTTCAGGCTTCGGCCGGCGCTCGCAAATACGCCGGCGCGCCATTCCTGCGTCACCTGATCCTCGCCGCGATCGAAGAGTTCCCGCACATCCCGGTGTGCATGCACCAGGACCACGGCACCAGCCCTGACGTCTGCCAGCGCTCGATCCAACTGGGCTTCAGCTCGGTGATGATGGACGGCTCCCTCGGCGAAGACGGCAAGACCCCGACCGACTACGACTACAACGTCCGCGTTACCCAACAAACCGTGGCCATGGCGCACGCCTGCGGCGTTTCGGTAGAAGGCGAGCTGGGCTGCCTGGGTTCGCTGGAAACCGGCATGGCCGGTGAAGAAGACGGCATCGGCGCCGAAGGCGTTCTGGATCACAGCCAAATGCTGACCGACCCGGAAGAAGCCGCTGACTTCGTTAAACGCACTCAGGTTGATGCCCTGGCCATCGCCATCGGCACCAGCCACGGCGCCTACAAGTTCACCAAGCCACCTACCGGTGACGTGTTGGCGATCGACCGCATCAAGGAAATCCACAAGCGCATCCCGAACACCCACCTGGTGATGCACGGTTCCTCGTCGGTGCCACAAGAGTGGCTGGCGATCATCAACCAGTACGGCGGCGACATCAAAGAAACCTATGGCGTACCGGTTGAAGAAATCGTCGAAGGCATCAAGCACGGCGTGCGCAAGGTCAACATCGACACCGACCTGCGTCTGGCGTCCACCGGCGCAATGCGTCGCCTGATGGCCACCAACCCGAGCGAATTCGACCCACGTAAATTCTTCGGCGCGACTGTGACGGCGATGCGTGATGTGTGTATCGCTCGTTATGAAGCGTTCGGTACTGCCGGTAATGCTTCGAAGATCAAGCCGATCTCGCTGGAAGCGATGTATCAGCGTTATCTGAAGGGTGAGTTGAACGCCAAGGTTAACTAAGCCTGAGCGTTGAACTGCTTTAAAAGAAACCCGCCGTGAGGCGGGTTTTTTTGTGGGTGAAATGTTTGGAAGTGATACTCGGAAATCCGCACTTGAAATGTCACATATAGTGAACTTTAATGGTTTTTATCAGCTTAAAGTCCTATATGGGTGACATTTTGATCCTGAGCAATCCTGCGATTTTCGCCGAACGCATTCGTCAGCTGCGAAAAGCCAAGGGCTTCAGTCAGCTAATGCTGGCGCATAAGGCCAAATGCAGTCGCAAGACCATCATCGATCTTGAGGCCGGTGAAAACGTCGCTTTTTATACCGTGTTCCGGGTGATTGCCGCGTTGGGCATGGCGCTTGAAATCGTCGACAACCGAATCGATCTCAAGTCGCTCGCCGATCTGGTAGAGCATGATGAATAAGGTCAAACGACTCAACGTGATGACGCCGCAAGGCTGCTCGGGTGAGCTGTCCAAAGGTTCGCAGTTCTCGTTTACCTACCAGTCGGCGGAAGCGTCCAGGGAAGTCTCATTGGTCATGCCTTATGACCCGACACCCGCGGTGAGCAATGTGTTGCACCCGATCTTCGATATGAATGTGCCGGAAGGTTTTCTGGCCGATCAGATCAAGCGTCGGATGGCCAAGCATATGCAGGTCGATGAAATGCGGCTGCTTTCGGTCATTGGCGGCAATCAGATTGGTCGCCTCACCTATGAAAATCCGACTGAGCCACCTAGTGCCGTGCGTGCCCAAGTCGGTTTACAAGACATTCTGTCTGCCGACGCCTCTCAGGGCGTATTCAACTTTCTGGTTGAAACCTACTTCGAGTCGGGTATTTCCGGAGTGCAGCCCAAAGTACTGGTGCCTGACCTGGACAAACTCACCGGTAGCCGAAAAACCATGCTTAGCTCCGACCTTATCGTCAAATCAGGAGCCGAGGAGTATGAGCACTTGGCCCAGAACGAGTTTTTGTGTCTGGAAGCGGCACGGCTGGCAGGTTTGGAAACGCCACCGTTCTGGCTTTCCGAGAGCGGTGAGCTGTTTGTCATGGAGCGGTTTGACCTGACGTCGTCCGGCCGGCTCGGCTTCGAAGACATGGCGGTACTGTTGGGTCTGAACAAAGATCCTCACGACAATTACAAGTATTCGCAGAGCTATGAAACCCTCGCGGCTGTCATCCGCCAGGTATGTCGCCATGCCGATCCGATACGGGAGCTGGAGCGATACTTTTCGTCTGTCTGCCTATCGGTGATGGTGCGCAATGGCGATGCACATTTGAAGAACTTCGGCGTTATATACACGCAGCCTGCGGCTCCAGAAACCGTGCAGTTGGCCCCGATTTACGATGTTACGACCACCACGGTCTATGAAAACTACAACCCGAAGTCAGGGCGGTCACTGGTTGACCGTACCCTGGCAATCAAAATGAATAAAACCAAAGACTACCCGGATCGCCAGCAACTGATCGAGTTCGGCCGCAAACACTGCGCGGTGGATAGACCGGCGTTGATCATTGATCGGATAGCTGAGGCAATGAGTCAGGCACTGACTGCTCATCGGTCGCGAGTGGACGCTGAATTGTTAGTGGGGATGCAACGCGAATGGGATGCCGGGCGTACAGTTGCCTTGAATGATTCGGTTGGGTCGGGATTGAAGCGTAAGCCTGTATTGGGAGATAGCAACGTTTAGCTACGCTTTAGCGCTTATTGATATTCAGGAACCCGCCGTGAGGCGGGTTTTTTAAGGACGACTATTCCTTCATTTCAACGTGATCCAGCGCCTGATTCACCGCCAGCTCTCCAAGCATGACCACCTGCGCGATGCCCAGTGCGGTCTTGCGGTGGGAGGTGTCGAGCATGGCGGCGAAGTTGTTGAGCATTTCGCTGGCTGAACCCAGGGTCTCGCTGGCGTTGGCCAGCAGGGATTCGGTGTTGTACTTCGGGTTGGCGAGGTACATGGGTTCGGGTTTATGCGTACTGGCCATGATGAAGGCGGACGGTTTCAGGTAAAGGTCGAGGGCGCGTTCGGCGGCGTCGTTGAGTTTTTTGGAATCGAGGGATTCGTAGGGGGATGCGGGATCTGTTTCTGGCGGGTGTGGCGTTGATTTTGTCATTTGCTCGAAACCTGGTTGGAGTGCCCCGCTTTGGCTACTAAATCAAAGTGGAGGCAACTGTACGCAGGTTAGTAGACCGGGGTTTCGAGCAAGCCGGCGCACCCGAAGGTGCCCTGCGCACAGCTACCATCAAGCGCAGGTATGGGAATACCTGACTGACAGATGCTTGTGCACAACGCTTGAAACCTCGGGCTACTAAACCCGATCACTGGAAATCAGTGACGCGAATCAAGTTACCGATGGCCCGCCAGGCGCACAAGCCGGCGGATTCTGGCGTACCCGTAGGCAACGACGCAAGCTGTTGTAGGCATCCGGAAGTAACCGCCGACAGATCTAAACGGCGCTGTTTAAAGCTGGATTTAAAAAACAGGTCAACCAAGCATCGAGCGCTTCAACTGAACGAATAATCCACCGTAAAGCGATGTGTCCGCACTTGAATGAGTGCAGTGTTTTGACTGGGGAGGAGGCTTCTCTTTCAAGTGATAGCCGGTCAGGGCATGGCGCCCACCTCCCGTGGCATGAGCGCGGATGGCGCTGAGTGTCGGGTAACCTCTCAAACAGTCCATTTCTCCTTGCCAGCTGTCTTTTGCATCGGCGATGTCCGTCATGAACCAAACGTCGGTGTAGGTACTGTCTCGGTGGTAATAAGACCCGGCAATCGGGTAGCTCTGAGCGTTATCTTTCAGCGTGCCCCACAACTGACCGTTGCCTGCGTTTGCATGGGTAATATCGATGCAAAAGCTGTCGTCATCGTTGCAGAAACTTCCAAGTGGGTCAGACATAGGTGGGGCTTCCTGGATAATTGTGTGTCAGTCAACGTTATCTATGTGGTTTTCAGTCGCCCACTGTCAAGATTGATAGTTGTTTAGATTGGGTTGGAATAGATATTTAGTTTGTATCGCTTTTTTGGTTGTTTTCTGCATGTTATGTGTTATTGAGATTTTTTTAATTTCTAAAAGTTATAACAACCTGTCAGAAATTACAGTTGGAAAGGGAGGGTTGTTTTCTTACTGTGGTGCTTCAATTGATTTTTGGAGTGAATAAATAATGAACACGTTAAAAAAGGAAGATTTTGATAAAATTCCAAAGATGGACGATTTTGGATGGGTAGAGGTTGCGCTGGAAATTGGAGACGGCCCCATTAGCTATAAAAGCCGACCTTATAGGCAAGTTGTTGATGACTATTTTTACTTTAAAGCAAAGGGGGACGAGGATTACAGTCAATACTACGTGATGTTGCGATTTGATCGAATGATGCCTATAGATGAGTACGACATTATATTCAATCATGACAAAATTCTCGCTGCCACGGATTTCCCCGGACAGGGGCAGGTCGATTACCGTCATGGAAAATTGATTTTGAAAGAAAACGGCGAATATCCAAAGGGGAGCTTTCTTTTTACGACTGACCGAGGAGTAGAGGTTGTTAAAGGGAGCTTTGCCTTCAAAGGGGAAAAGAACTAGTTATTTTGCTCAGGGCAATCGGTGTGGCTCTTATTGTTTATGGTTTTATTGTGAGTAGATAATAAATGAGGTGGCGAAGATGTAAGCTGTTTCGCCACCTGCACTTGTTTAATTTTTTCAAAAAAAGTTATTGTTTTTCGTGTGACCACTACTTGTCATGATCAATATCCAACTTACTGAACGTCACCTGCCCACCCTCACTCGTATACCCGGTGTTGTCCTGCACATAAACCCCAGCCTTGAAGTACAACGGCTTGTTTCGCCAAGTCGCACTAATCTGTGAGTCCCACTGATACCCCGCCGCACTCACACCCAACGCACCGCCAGGACTCAGGTGAATGAGGTAGTTGAATTCGCGATCCAGTTTGATCCCGGTCGCCAGCGTGATGACGCGACTCTCATCCTCGTCCGGGTGCATGCGCACCTTGATCACCAGATTGCCGGTCTCGGTTTTGGTTTTGTACTGATATTCAAGTTTGACCATCGGCTTCTGACTTTCATAAGCATGAATCTGGCCGATGACGATCTTGCCGGAACTCGGCACTTTGTTCACCGTGAGGGTCGCGCGCAGCAGGTTGTCGGCATCCGGGTAATACCAGTTGCGCAGGGTGCCGTTGCTGTAGGTTTCGCGCAGTTCGGTGCGCGGATAAATGGCGTTTTCGGTTTTTGACCCGGTAACCGGTGACCAGAAGAACAAGGTGCCGGTGTCGGAATGGAAGTACTGATCTTTGAAGCCGTTCACCAGTTTTGAGGTTTCGACGGTGTATGGCGGGCTGCCAACGGGAACGCTGAGGTTCCAGGTTGCGAGATCGATCATGTCGGTTCTTCCACTCAAGTTTCACTGCACGTACGTGCCAGAAGCTCTAGCCCGCACGTTTTGGGGCGGCCTTTATAAGCGTAGAGGGAAAATTTGTTAACGCCCGTTTGGCAGATGATTGACGTCAACATCCTGTCGAAATGCCATCTCTGCCGGTTTCCGGGGGCTTCAGCGGTGACCGTTAGTCGGCAAATTCACGCTTTGGTTAAATGATGGCCTGATGACAGCTTCTGCTTTCTTGGATCCAGTACTAGAGTGAAGGCTCAGTATGTGTACGGTTTTTACCGGAAGCCGACCAAAAGTCCCGACAAGAGAAGCAGCATGGAATGCGCGCAACCCCCGCCAGGTGAAGGCAGCTCTGTCCTTTTGATCGTTGATGATTACCCTGAAAATCTGATCAGCATGCGCGCGTTGCTGCAGCGTCAGGATTGGCACGTCCTCACCGCAGCCTCCGGTTTCGAAGCGCTCAATATTCTGCTCTCCCACGACGTCGATCTGGTGCTGCTGGATGTGCAGATGCCGGGCATGGACGGCTTTGAAGTCGCGCGCCTGATGCGTGGCAGCCAGCGCACGCGCCTGACGCCGATCATCTTTCTGACCGCCAACGAACAATCCCAGGACGCCGTGATCAAGGGCTATGCCAGTGGTGCGGTGGATTACCTTTTCAAGCCGTTCGATCCGCAGATTCTCAAGCCCAAGGTGCAGGCGTTGCTGGAACACCAGCGCAATCGCCGCGCGTTGCAGCGCCTGAGTCATGACCTGGAAGTGGCGCGCGCCTTCAATGCTTCGGTACTGGATAACGCCGCCGAGGGGATATTGGTGGTGGGCGAGGATGGTTTGATCCGTTTCGCCAACCCGGCGATTTCGCGGTTATTGAATGCCCCGGTGAAGGAACTGGAAGGTAAGGAATTTCTCGACTACCTGCAGAAACCGCACATTCCGCTGTGGGCCGATTCCGAGTTTTATGCCAGCTACAAGCGTGGCGAAACGCTAAGGCTGCACGATGCCTTGCTGCGCACTGCGCCCGGCCAGCAGGTGCCGGTGGCCCTGTCCTGCGCGGCGTTGCCCACCGAACAACACGCGATGGTGGTGACCGTGCTGGACATGTCGGTGGTGCGTCACTTGCACCAGCAACTCGAATTCCAGGCGGTGACCGATCCGTTGACCGGTTTGCTCAACCGTCGTGGCTTCTACCAGACCGTGGAAAATCTGCTTCTGCGCGGTGAGCGCAGCGACAGCAGTTGGGTGTTGCTGTATCTGGATCTCGACGGCTTCAAACGGGTCAACGATTCGCTAGGCCACGACGCCGGCGATCGGGTGTTGCGCTGGGTTTCCGAGCAATTGAAGGCCTGTCTGCGGCCGCTCGACATTCTGGCGCGCATGGGCGGTGATGAATTTACCGCGCTGCTGGATCTGGAGTTTCCCGAGCAAGCGGCGAAGATTGCCGAAAAACTCATCGAGCGGGTGTCGATCTGTCAGCAGATCGAGGGGTTGGACATCGCTCTCGGCGCCAGCATCGGCATCGCCACTTACCCGGACTGCGGCTCGAACCTTGATGGATTGCTGCGTGCCTCCGATATCGCCATGTATGAAGCCAAGCGCGCCGGGCGTCAGCAATATCGGTTCTACGATCACGAAATGAATGGCCGGGCGCGCTCGCGGTTGATGCTCGAAGAGAGCGTGCGTGCCGCCATCGAGAATCGCGATTTCAACTTGGTGTATCAGCCGCAAGTGGCCATCGACACGGGCCAGATTCGTGGCTTCGAAGCCTTGTTGCGTTGGCAGCATCCGAGTGTCGGCGATGTCCCGCCGGGGTTGTTCTTGCCGTTGCTGGAGGAGGCGCGGCTGATCAGCCGCCTCGGCAGCTGGATTTATCATCGTGGTGCCGGTCAGCGCAAAGCCTGGGAAACCCTGTTTGCCGAAGATCTGGTGCTCGGTGTGAGTTTGAGCAACACCCAGTTCAGCCTGCCGAATCTGGTCACCGAGTTGCGTCAGGTGATGGAGCGGCACGCCTTGCAGCCTCGGCAACTGGAGGTCGAGGTCACCGAAGAAGCGCTGATGCAGAATCCTGACGAAACCCGCAAACAACTGCGTTTGCTGCGCAATCTGGGCGTGCGAGTGGCGCTGGATGACTTCGGCTCCGGGCCCTGCTCGCTGGCGCATCTGCGTGATCTGGAACTGGATACCCTCAAGCTTGATCGACATCTTATTGCGCGGTTGCCGGACTCCAAACGCGACGCCTCGCTGGTCAGTACGGTGATCAGTCTGTGCAAACAATACGGGTTGCTGGTGATTGCCGAGGGAGTGGAAACCATTGAGCAATACCAATGGCTGCAAGCCCATGGCTGCGAATACGTGCAGGGTTTTCTCGTCGCGCGGCCGCTGATGGCCGAGGACGCGGTCAGCTTCGCCGAGCCGTTTGACTGGAGCGCGCTGCCCGGTTGAATTCGCTACACTGGCGCACCTTTTCGAACCGTGTCGCTCGTCCATGACTGTGTTGAAGTACCTCCAGGCCTATCCCGCGCAATTACAGGATCAGGTGCGCCAACTGATTGCCGAAGGGCGTCTGGGTGATTACCTGAATCAACGCTATTCAGGGCGACACGACGTGCAGAGCGACAAGGCTTTGTACAGCTACGCGCTGGACCTGAAGCAGGAATACCTGCGCAACGCCCCGGCCATCGACAAGGTGCTGTTCGACAACCGCCTCGACCTGACCCACCGCGCACTGGGTCTGCACACCACGGTTTCACGGGTGCAGGGCGGCAAGCTCAAGGCCAAGAAAGAGATTCGTATCGCCTCGTTGTTCAAGGACGCCGCGCCGGACTTTCTGAAAATGATCGTGGTGCATGAACTGGCGCACTTCAAGGAGTCGGATCACAACAAGGCGTTCTATAAATTGTGCGAGCACATGCTGCCGGGGTATCACCAGGTCGAGTTTGATCTGCGTGTGTACCTGACGTGGCGCGATATGCAGGCTTAACAGTACGCAACCAGGAAGGTGTGGATGGACGTCAGCAAGACCAAAAGCAGTTTCTACCGCCGCTTGTATGTGGCGTACCTGATCGACAGCGGTCTGGCGCCGAGCGTGCCGACGCTGACCGAAGTGACCGGCATGCCCCGGCGCACGGCGCAGGACACGATTGCCGCGTTGGCGGATCTGGATATCGTCTGTGAATTTGAGCAGGAAGAGGGCGCGCGTAATCACGCCGGGCGCTATCGGATTCGTGAGTGGGGGGCGATTGATCGCGGGTGGATCGAGCGTAATTTGCGGCAGATCAAGGCAGTGCTTGAGTATCCCTGAAGAGCCCCTCACCCCAGCCCTCTCCCAGAGGGAGAGGGGGCCGATTGGGGGATATTGGAGAGGTACGCCGACCTGAAAGTGTTGGTGTGAATCCATAATCGACTCGGTTTTTCAGGTCGGTGGATAGCGCAGCACAACTCGGCCAGTCCCCTCTCCCTCCGGGAGAGGGCCAGGGTGAGGGGCTGTTCAGGCACGACGCATCCCAATGTGCGGAATGTCATCCTCCAGATACTCCTCACCCGCCACAACAAACCCGTACCGACCGTAATACCCCTGCAGATGCGCCTGCGCCGACAAATAGATCGGCACTTGCGGCCAATGCTTTTCGGCCTGCTTCAGCGCCTGCTCCATCATTTCGTGCCCCAGCCCTTTGCCGCGCCCCTGCGGTGCGGTAATCACGCGGCCGATTACCACGTCACCCCCTTGGGATTCCGGGTCCAGCAGGCGCAGGTACGCCATCAACTGGTCATCCTCCCACCCCATCAGATGGTAGGTGTCGCCTTCCAGATCCTGGCCGTCGAGGTCCGGATAGGCGCATTTCTGTTCGACCACGAACACGTCAGAGCGCAGCTTCAACAGCGCGTACAGCTGTTCCTTGCCCAGATCACTGTGATGTTTGCAGACCCATTCGATTGTCATTTGCCGATTCCTTGAACGTGTCGCCCGATACTAAGCGCCTGTGGCAAAGATGTCTGTATGGCGTAAGAGTCTGTGACAAAGGTCAAAATGCCATCATTCCTTTCTCGCAGTCTCGGCGACTTTGTGTAATCTGCTGGAGAGCCCTGTGCACTGGCTGCAATGAGCTAATGTTAGGGCCTGGGTTTTGCCGGTAAGGGGCCTTGGGGTTTTGGCTGAAAACATGCTGGGCAACTTGCCCGCTAAGGATTTTCAAGCATGCCGCGTTTGCATCGAGCCTTTGCTTTGATCGGATTGCTCTTGCTGGCTCAGACCGCTGCAGCGGATAAGCTGCGGCTGGTGTTTGATATCTGGCCACCCTTTACCGACGACACGCTGGTCAACGGCGGCCTGGCCACCGACATTGTCAGCACCGCGCTGTCCAGAGCCGGTTACGCCAGCGGTTACGAGCAGGTGCCGTGGGCACGGGCGCTGCTTGGCGTGGGTGAGGGCCGTTACGATGTGCTGGTCAACGCCTGGTACAACGACGAGCGGACCAGACTCGGGCAATTTTCCGGGGAATACCTGCTCAACCGCATCCGTTTTCTCAAGCGCAAAGACACGCCACTCGACTATTCCAATCTGCAGCAACTGCACACCTACCCGATTGCGGTGGTGCGCGGCTACGCCTATTCGGCGCCGTTCGATGCCGACACGGCGTTGCAGAAAGTCCCTGTGCACAACTTCGCCATGGCCGTGCGCATGCTCGCGGCGGATCGGGTCAAGCTGACGCTGGAGGATGAGTATGTGGCGAAGTATTACCTGGCGCGGGAATCCGCCAAGGTGCGCAATTCGGTGGAGTTTTTACCCAAGCCGTTGAGTGAGAACAGCCTGCATATATTGGTGAGCTTGAAGAATCCGCAGCATGAGCAGATTGTCGCGGGGTTTGATAAGGCGATTGCGGCGATGAAGGCGGATGGGAGTTATGACAAGTTGTTGAGGCAGCATGGGATGTGAGGGCTGATCCAGAATTTTCTATGTGGCTGATGGCATCTTCGCGAGCAAGCTCGCTCCCACATTGGATTTGTGAACGACACAGAACACATGTGGGAGCGAGCTTGCTCGCGAAGGCATCCTGTCAGCCAGCGCTGACCTCATTGGTGTCCTTGATCAAGTGCGCCGCCAACGTCCGCAACGGCCCCAACTGCCGGCAAATCAACGCCAGTTGCGTCTGCACCAACCGCTGTCCTTCATCAATTTCATCAGGCATCTGTTCCAGCTCATTGGCCAGCGCTTCTTCTTCATCACTCTGAATCGCCACCGGCTGCTTGTTCGCCAGCCCTTGGGCGATTTCGTCGATGCTCGTTGCCAGCTTCACCCCGGCACCATCAATCAAATGCTCACGCACATCCGCCGGCAACTGGGTCTCGCGATGCGCGCCCAGCCCTGACAGATAACTCAACAAGGTGTGCGACAGCACCAGGAAACGGAAACCGACATCCGCTTCCTTCCGGAAATGCCCCGGCTCCATGAGCATGTTCGCCAGCGTCGTCGACAGTGCCGCATCGGCGTTGTGGGCGTTGCGGCGGGCCAGCCGATAGGCGAGGTCATCACTCTTGCCGGCGGCGTATTGCTGCATGATCTGGCGCAGGTAGATGCTGTTGCAGGTCAGGGTGTTGGCCAGCACTTTGTTCAGGCGGCGGCCCTGCCAGTCCGGCAGGAACAGGAACACCGTCAGGCCGGCAATCAGGCTGCCGAGCAAGGTATCGAACAACCGTGGCAGGAACAGTCCGTAACCGTCACCGACCTGATTGAAGCAGAACAGCACCATGATGGTGATCGCCGCTGTCGCCAGGGTGTAGCGCGTGGTGCGGTTGGTAAAGAACACCACGCCGGCGGCGATGGCGAAACACGACTGCACCAAAGGACTCGGGAACAGATCGAACAGCGCCCACGCCACGGTCAGGCCGATGGCGGTACCGAAAATCCGCTGACCGAGTTTGCGCCGGGTCGCGCCGTAGTTCGGCTGGCAGACGAACAGCGTGGTGAGGATGATCCAGTAACCCTGCGACGGGTGAATCAAATGCACCATGCCGTAACCGATACTCAGCGCCAATGGCAGGCGCAGGGCATGCCGGAACAGCAGAGACGTCGGCGTCAGCTGCGTGCGCAGGCGCACCCAGACGTCTTTGAGGTTGCGCGGCGAGCGGTCGAGCAGGCTGCTGTCGGTCGCATCGGCCAAGGCATCGGGATTGCTCGCGTCGCTGAGCAAACGGTCGAGGGTGCCGAGGTTGGCTGCCAGTGCGCGCAACGAACGCAGCAATCCGCGCCAGGCCGGATTGCTCTGGATGCGCAGGTGTTCAAGGGAGGCGTCGAGGTCGCTGAGGGCTTCGGCGAAACTTGCGTCATAAATAAATGGCTGGCGCATCTGGATCGATTCGGCCAGAGCGCGGCAGGCCTTGCCTTGCTGGCGCAACAGGCGTTGGCAGCGGAACAGCACGTCGCTGTGGAAGAACGCTTCGGCCAGTGCGTTGTACGGATAGTGCGAAGAACTCGCGCGTTCGTGGATGTCCTGAGCGAGGAAGTACAGTTTCAGGTAACGGCTGACTTTCGATCCGGGGCGGCCATTGCCGACGCGGTGCAGGATGATTTCCTTGGCACTGTTCAGCGCCGCCACCACGCGACCGTTTTGCTGGGCCAGTTCCAGCCGCCGGGCTTCGACGTCCATCTGCCGGATCGGCTCGAACAGCGACGATTTCAGCTTCAGGTAAAAACCCAGTTCGCGGAACAGCCGCGCCAGACTCTGCTGCACTGGCTGGTTGGAAAACAGCGCCTGCCACAACACCGAGAGCAAGCCGTACCACGCGGCACCGGCGACCAGCAGCATCGGTTCGTGCCAGAAATCGGTGACCGCACCGCCGCGCTGATCGACGCCGATCATCGTGTATACGGACAGAATCAGCGTCGCCGAAGCAATCGCGCCATAGCGCTCGCCGAGCGCACCGAGCATGGTCAGGCCGAAACTGGCCAGCGCGAGGGCAATGGCAAAGACGATCGGGTAGGGGAAGAGCAATTCCACCGACAGCGCGGCGATGCTGAAACACACCAGTGTCACGGCGAGGGCGTTGAGGCGGCCCTGCCAACTGTCGTCGGTTTCGGCCAGGGCGCTGGCGATAATCCCCAGGAACAACGGGATCAGCAGGCCCATTTCATCCTGATACCAACACAGCGCCATGCTGCCGGTCAGGGCGATGAACACCCGCACGCTGTAGCTGAATTTATCCAGCGCCCACAGGCGCCGCAAAGACTGACGAAACGAGGTCGAGGACATGAAGTGCGAAGGCCTTCCGAGGCGATGCCGCTAAATTGAGCCAGTAATGACGCTGACGCAATGGCGCCGATCACATCTGACAGCAAAAAGTGTTCCTTGATCGCCCGCTACCCCCTGTAGGAGCTGCCGAAGGCTGCGATCTTTTGATCTTGATCTTAAAAAGCGGGATCAAAAGATCGCAGCCTTCGGCAGCTCCTACAGGGGAATTTGTTTCGGTCAGGCGTACTGCGCGGCGGCGTAGCCGGAGGCCCAGGCCCACTGGAAGTTGAAACCGCCCAGATGCCCGGTGACGTCGAGCACTTCGCCGATGAAGTACAGGCCAGGGCTTTTCAGCGATTCCATGGTCTTGGACGACACTTCGCGGGTATCGACGCCACCGAGTGTTACCTCGGCCGTGCGATAACCTTCAGTGCCCGCCGGCACCACTTTCCAGCTGCCCAGCTTCTCGGCGATTTCCGCCAGTTCCGCATGGGTGTACTGCTTCATCGGTTTGGACACGAACCAGTTATCCGCCAACAGATTGGCCATCTTCTTGGTGAAGATCTCACCGAGCAGGGTCTTCAGCTCGCTGTTCGGACGCTCGGCCACTTGCTGCAGCAGCCAGCTCGCCGCGTCGTGATCCGGCAGCAGGTTGATCTCCACCGTGTCGCCGGATTCCCAGAACGATGAAATCTGCAAAATCGCCGGGCCGCTGAGGCCACGGTGAGTGAACAGAATATTCTCGCGAAAGCTCTGATCGTTGCAGCTGACCAGACAATCCACCGACGTCCCGGACAACTCGGTGCACAGTTCCTTGAGCTGATCGGTGATGGTGAACGGCACCAGCCCGGCGCGGGTCGGCAGCAGTTCATGGCCGAACTGTTTGGCCACTTGATAACCGAAACCGGTGGCGCCCAGCGTCGGGATCGACAGACCGCCGGTGGCGATCACCAGCGACTGGCACTGGATCTGGCCCAGTGTGGTGTCGAGCAGGTAACCGCTTTCGACCTTCTCGATGGTCTGGATCGAGGTGTCCAGATGCAGCTCCACACCGACCTGATCGCACTCGGTCAGGAGCATTTCGAGGATGTCGCTGGATTTGTTATCGCAGAACAACTGGCCGAGTTTCTTCTCGTGGTACGGCACGGCGTGTTTGCCGACCATGCCGATGAAATCCCACTGGGTGTAGCGCGCCAGTGCCGATTTGCAGAAATGCGGGTTCTGCGAGAGGAAATTGCTCGGTTCGGTGTACATGTTGGTGAAATTGCAACGACCACCGCCCGACATCAGGATTTTCTTGCCGGCCTTGTTCGCGTGGTCGAGCAGCAAAACCTGACGCCCACGCCCGGCGGCGGTCAGTGCACACATCAACCCAGCAGCGCCAGCGCCAATGATCACGACTTCGGTAGAGCGCAAAACGGTGTCCTCTGAAATGTCACCACAAAACGAACTGTGTAGGAGCTGTCGAGTGAAACGAGGCTGCGATCCTTTGATCTTGTTTTTTAAGATCAAGATCAAAAGATCGCAGCCTGCGGCAGCTCCTACAGGGGAGTTACGTTGTTCTTACAAAATGCGTACGCGCAGCGAACGGCCTTTGATCTTGCCGTCGTTCAAACGCTGCAAGGCCTGCATGGCCACGGTGCGGTCCACGGCTACATAAGCCTGGAAGTCGAAGATCGCGATCTTGCCAACCTGCGCACCCGGAATACCGGCATCACCCGTCAGAGCGCCAAGAATGTCGCCCGGGCGAACCTTGTCTTTGCGCCCGGCACCGATGCACAGCGTGGTCATCGGCGGTTGCAGCGGGGCAAGGCCTTGGGACTTGAGGTTATCGACCTGATCCCAGTTCAGCGGCGACTTCTGCAACTGCTCGATGGCTTGTGCGCGGTGCGCTTCGCCCGGTGCAACCAGACTGATCGCGATGCCTTTCTCGCCAGCGCGACCGGTACGGCCAACGCGGTGAATGTGGATTTCCGAATCGCGCGCCAGTTCGACGTTGATCACCATGTCCAGCGCATCGATGTCCAGGCCACGGGCGGCGACGTCGGTGGCAACCAGTACCGACGTACTGCGGTTGGCGAACATCGCCAGCACCTGATCGCGGTCACGCTGTTCCAGGTCGCCGTGCAGGCCGACGGCGGAAATGCCTTTGGCGGTCAGGTGATCAACGGTTTCCTGAACCTGCTGCTTGGTGAAGCAGAACGCCACGCACGACGCCGGGCGGAAGTGGTGCAGGACTTTGGTCACCACGCTCATACGATCTTCCGGGGAAATCTCGTAGAAACGCTGCTCGATCTGCGTGTCATCGTGGAACGCTTCGGCTTTCACCGTTTGCGGATCACGCATGAATTTCGACGCCAGTTGCTTGATGCCCACCGGGTAAGTCGCAGAGAACAACAGGGTCTGACGGCGTTCCGGGGTCTTGACGATGATGTCTTCGATGGCGTCGTAGAAACCCATGTCGAGCATGCGGTCGGCTTCGTCGAGAATCAGAGTATTCAAGCCATCAAGGACCAGCGAACCCTTGCGCAGGTGCTGCTGGATGCGGCCAGGGGTGCCGACGATGATGTGCGCGCCGTGTTCCAGCGAAGCGATCTGCGGGCCGAACGACACGCCGCCACACAGGGTCAGGACCTTGATGTTGTCTTCGGCACGGGCCAGACGACGGACTTCCTTGGCAACCTGGTCGGCCAGCTCGCGCGTCGGGCAGATCACCAGTGCCTGGCAACCGAAGTAGCGCGGGTTGATCGGGTTGAGCAGGCCGATGCCGAACGCGGCGGTCTTGCCGCTGCCGGTCTTGGCCTGAGCGATCAGGTCCATCCCCTTGAGGATCACCGGCAAGCTCTGCGCCTGGATCGGCGTCATCTGGGCATAACCGAGGGATTCGAGGTTAGCCAGCATGGCGGCGGACAGCGGCAGAGTATTAAAAGCGGTGGCGATGGTGGTCACGGGACTGGCCTGCAAAACAAAATGTCGCGCAGTGTAGCAGCCCCGTGCCACTTTCTTCGAAAGTTCTGGACGAACAGTGGTTAATGTTCGATGTGTTCTTCCGGACGTTTGGCGCGGCGGCCGTCTTCTTTCGACAGTTGCGAGAAGATCGTCGCGGCCAGCATCGCCATGATCCCGACGGTGACGAAGGTCAGCTGGAACGCGCCGAGCACGGTTTCCACGCCATCGTTACCGATCTCTGCGGTAAACCCGCCGAGCAATGCACCGGCGCAGGCAACGCCAAGACTCAATGACAACTGCGCAACCACCGAGAGCAAACTGTTGCCGCTGCTGGCGCTCGCATCGTCGAGATCGATCAGCGTCACCGTGTTCATCGCGGTGAATTGCAGCGAGTTGATCGCGCCGAGAATCGCCAGCAGACACAGCAGCAACCAGTACGGCGTCTGCTCGCTGACCAGGCCCATGCTCGCCAGCATGATCCCCAGTGCCAGGGTGTTGCCGGTGAGCACGATGCGATAACCGAGCCGCTCAATCAGCGGCCGTGCCATCCACTTGGCAAACATCGCCGCCGCCGCCAGTGGCAGCATGCTCATCCCTGCTTGCGACGGTGAATAGCCCAGCGCCACTTGCAGCAGCAACGGCACCAGAAATGGCAATGCGCCGCTGCCCAGGCGGGCGAAGAGGTTGCCGAGAATGCCGACGGCAAACGTGCGGGTCTTGAACAGCGATGGCGCGAACAGCGGGTTTTCGATGTGCCCGGCGCGCAACCAGTACGCCGCCAGACATGCCAGACCGGCGAACAGCAGCAACATCACCCGCAGATGCGGCAAGTGCAGTTCGCCGAGGCCTTCCATGGCGATGGTGATCAGGATCATCGCCGCGCCGAACAGCAGGAAACCCAGGCTATCGAAACGCGTGCGCTCGGTGCCGCGCAGGTCGGGAATGAATTTCCACACGGCGTAGCAACCGATCACGCCGACCGGCAGGTTGATGAGGAAGATCCAGTGCCACGTCAGGTACTCGACCATCCAGCCGCCCATGGTCGGGCCGATGAGCGGACCGAGCAGGCCGGGGATGGTGATGAAGCCCATGATCCGCACCAGTTCGGATCGCGGATAGGCGCGCAGTACGACGAGTCGCCCGACCGGTAGCATCAGCGCACCGCCCAGGCCCTGAATCACCCGGGCGCCGACCAGCATGCTCAGACTGCTCGACAAGGCGCAGAGCAGCGAGCCGAAGCTGAACAACAAGATCGCGCCGAAGAAGATTTTCTTGGTGCCGAAACGGTCGGCGATCCAGCCTGAGGCTGGTATCAGCAAGGCCACGGTGAGCATGTAGGCGATGATCACGCCCTGCATGCGCAACGGGTCTTCGGCCAGGTCGCGGGCCATCGCTGGCAGGGCGGTGTTGAGGATGGTCCCGTCGAGGGACTGCATGAAGAACGCAATGGCGACGACCCACGGCAACCAGCGTGCGGTGATGGCGTCGAGAGGCGGGCGGTTGGGCATGGAACCTCTTGTTGTTGGGGTTAATGCATATCCAAAGTCGAGCGCGGTCAGTGTGGGAGCGAGCTTGCTCGCGAAAGCGCTAGGTCAGTCGTCATCAATGTTGAACGACATGGCCTCTTCGCGAGCAAGCTCGCTCCCACAGGTGTCGCGGTGTTACAGGGTCAGAGTCAAACGGCTAACCAGCGCTCCCGGCAGCAACGCCGATGAGGTATTGCGCTGGCTGTACGTACTCGCCGACAGCAACAACTCACGCTCGGCGGTCAACGCTTCCAGCTGCGAACCGAGCAGGCTGTAGGCGCTGTCGTCGAAGCGCATGGTGCTGACCGGCGCCTGGATCTCGCCGTTTTCGACCCAGAAGGTCGCAAACCGAGTCATGCCGGTCATGCGCGCCGCCGGTTGATCCGAGTAGTTCAGGTACCACAGGTTGCTGATGTACAGCCCGGTGCCCAACTGTTTGAGGATCTCTGCTTGCGCCAGATCTCCCGCCGCCATGTTCAACGCACTAGGCATTTCCCCGCCGCCGGCGCCGTTGGCGGTCAGGCCATATTCCGCTGCACTGCGCGAGCCAACCAGTTGATCACCGGCCTTGCCTTCGACGATCAGGCGCAAATCGCTGCGCGGATAACCTTCGCCGGAAAACGCCGGGCTCAGCGATTCGCTGACTTTCTCATCCAGCGACAGCAGCGGACTGAAGGCCTGATCGCCGACATACAGCTTCTGCAGCGGGCTGCTCTTGCTGGCGATCGACTGCGCCGAGAAACCGCCCCAGCTCAGCATGCCCATGATTTCTTCCAGCGCCGCCGGTGCCAGATACGCGCGGTACTGCCCCGGCGCCAAGGTGCGCAGTGGGCGGCCGAGAAACTCCAGTTGCTCGCGAGCCTGGCCGAAGCGCTTGGCGAAGCTTTCGCTGCTCCAGTCATGCCCGACGTAGCTGGCTTTTACTGCTTCGCCGTTCTCGTGGAACAGGCTGAAGTCGAAGTTGAAGCTGTTGGCCTGATGCCAGCCAAATGCGCCTGAAGAACTGGCGAAACCACGGCTGATCGGGCCGGCGGCATAGAAACCCACCAGATCCAGACCTTCAGCGGCAGCGCAGATTTCATCGACAACCTGTTCGGTGTCCGGCAGCGGATGCTCCTGCACATTTTTGCTCTGCCAGCCGTTGTGGTTGAGCAACAGGTACGGATCCTGCGGCAGCAGCGGCAGGGTTTCGCGCAGTTGTTGCAGGCCTTCGGCGAGGCGTTGCAGATCGCCTTCCTGATCACCGGACAAAGTGACCTGGAGGTCGGCGTGGCGACCGTCGTTGATCAGTTTCAGGACGATATTGGCCTGCTGCACTTGCCCGGCCTGACGCACCTTGGCGTGATTGAAACGCACGAACGCCGAGGATTCGGCGGCATAGCTGAGGGTGAACTGTTCCGGCTCGCGCACGCTGTCGCGCAGCCAATTGACCATGACCTTGAAGGCGTCGGACTGACTCTTCGAAATGCTCATCAGGCGTCTCCCCCAAACACATCAACGTTGCTGAATACGCAGGCCGGCGAAGCGTGGCCGACGCGGATCACCTGGTTCGGTTCGCCCTTGCCGCAGTTCGGCGTGCCCAGCACCTTGACGGTGTTGGCGTCGCCGACGGCGCGCAGGCTTTTCCAGAAGTGCGCGGAAATCGCCCGGTAGTTCGGGTTTTTCACCACACCTTTCAGTTCACCGTTTTCGATCAACTGGCCCCATTCACAGCCGAACTGGAATTTGTTGCGCGCATCGTCGATCGACCATGAGCGGTTGGTGCTCATCAGGATGCCGTTCTCGATGCCTTCGATCAGTTTGTTCAGAGGCTGATCGCCAGGTTCGATATTGAGGTTGGCCATGCGGTCGATCGGCGGGCGGTTCCAGCCGCAGGCGCGGCTGTTGGCAACGCCATCGAGACCGGCGCGGAACTGCGACAGCGCACCGCCCAGCGGGCGCAACAACAGGCCATCGCGGATCAGGAATTGTTTGCAGGCCTTGCTGCCATCGTCATCGTGGCCATAGCTGGCGAGTTCTTCGGGAATGCCCGGATCGAAGGTCACGTTCAGCAATTTGGAACCGTATTGCAGGCTGCCGAAGTCGCTGGCTTTGACGAAACTGGTGCCGGCGTAATTGCGCTCGTCGCCGAGGATGCGGTCGAGTTCCAGCGGGTGGCCGATGGATTCGTGGATTTGCAGCATCATTTGATCAGGCATCAACAGCAGGTCGCGCGGGCCTTGCGGGGTGTTCGGCGCAAGCAGCAGTTGCAGGGCCTGATCGGCGACTTGCGGGCCGGCGCCGATCAGGCCGCAGCGGCTGATCACATCAGCGCCGCCCTGTTGGCCGAAATTCTCGCGGCCGAGGCTACGGGTCTGGCTGTCGTTGCCATCGTAAGCGGTGACGTCGAGGCCCGGGTAGACGAAGCGCTGCGCCTGGCGCAATTGCGCCCCGGCGCTGCTCAGGTAGATCTGTTCGACGTGGGTAATGCCAATGCTCACTTCCCAATTCACCAGGCGCTCATCCTTTGGCACCGAGGCTGATTCCGCGCCGAGCAGCTCAAAACATTCGCTCAGGGAAGGGGAGGCTTGGTCGAGATTGGGTGAAAAGTAATCAGCGCGATCGCTGGACACCGGCTGATCGCGCAGGTCGAGCAAGGCGTGCGGCTTGAGGCGGCGGGCTTGCTGCTCGGCGCGTTCGAGGGCGGCTTGCAGACCTTGTTGCGACAGGTCGTTGGTCGCCGCGTAGGCCTCAACGCCATTGACGCGCACGGTGAGCATCGCGCCTTCGTCGCGTCTCAGGCTCGGCGGCTCGGCGACATTCTTGCGCACCGACAGATATTGCCCGGACTCGCGTACATACCGCAGGGAAAAAAACTCAGCGCCCGTGCGCAAGGCAGCAAAGCGCTGCTTGAGCTGGGGGTGGAAATCAAACATTCGGGAACCTCCTTGTCAGGGGGGAAGCGGTAGAGCCGCGGCGGGGAGGGGGTGAAACGGTTGCGCGAGGTCTAGAGTAGGCCTGCGTGGGGGTAGGATCAAGTGAAGAGGGGGTGTAGGGGGATTTACTGTGTAGCGGGGGAATTTGTGCTGAATGGTAGGGCCTCATCGCGAGCAGGCTCACTCCTACAGTTAATCTCCAGTGTTCACATAATGTGTGTTCACTGGAGATCCTTGTAGGAGTGAGCCTGCTCGCGATCAGCCTTGATACGGTGTAACTGAATTACTGAGCAGCAGGCGTGATATCACGCATCGGCTTGCCTTTGACCGGCGCATCGCCCGCGACGTAGTACGGCGCGGTGCTGCGCGGCAGTGGCTGGCGGCCACGGATCTTGTCGGCGATTTTCTCGGCGATCATGATCGTTGGCGCGTTGAGGTTGCCGGTGGTGATGATCGGCATGATCGAGGCATCGACCACACGCAGGCTCTGCATGCCGTGCACGCGACCTTCGCCATCCACTACAGCCATCTCGTCGGTGCCCATCTTGCACGAGCAGGACGGGTGGAACGCGGTTTCGGCGTGCTCACGGATGAACTTGTCCAACTGCTCATCGGTTTGCACTTCGATGCCCGGGCTGATTTCTCGACCACGGAAAGCGTCCAGCGCAGGCTGTTGCATGATTTCGCGGGTCAGGCGAATGCCGTCGCGGAATTCCTGCCAGTCTTGCTCGGTGGCCATGTAGTTGAACAGGATGCTCGGGTGCTGGCGCGGGTCTTTCGACTTGGCCTGGATGCGACCACGGCTTGGCGAACGCATGGAACCCATGTGCGCCTGGAAGCCGTGCTCTTTCACACCGTTGCTGCCGTTGTAGTTAATCGCTACCGGCAGGAAGTGGTACTGGATGTTCGGCCATTCGAATTCCGGACGCGAACGGATGAAACCGCCGGCTTCGAACTGGTTGCTGGCGCCGATGCCGGTGCCGTTGAACAGCCACTCGGCACCGATGGCTGGCTGGTTGTACCAGAGCAGCGACGGGTACAGCGAAACCGGCTGGGTGCAAGCGTATTGCAGGTACAGCTCAAGGTGATCCTGCAGGTTTTCACCGACGCCCGGCAGGTCGTGAACCACCGGAATGTCGAGCGACTTCAGCAGTTCGGCAGGGCCGACACCGGAACGCTGCAGAATTTGCGGCGAAGCGATGGCGCCGGAGCACAGCAGGACTTCTTTACGGGCTTTGGCTTCAACGCGCTCTTCGGCGTCGCCGACCAGATAACGCACGCCAACCGCACGCTTGCCTTCGAACAGAATCTTGTCGGTCAGGGCGTGGGTGACGATGGTCAGGGTCGAACGCTTTTTAGCGGTGTCGAGGTAGCCACGGGCGGTGGAAGCACGACGGCCGTTCGGCGTCACGGTGCGGTCCATCGGGCCGAAGCCTTCCTGCTGGTAACCGTTCAAGTCTTCGGTACGCGGGTAACCGGCCTGCACGCCGGCTTCAACCATGGCGTGGAACAGCGGGTTGTTGCCCGCCTTCGGCGTGGTCACGCTGACCGGGCCTTCGCCACCGTGGTAATCGTTCGGGCCGATGTCGCGGGTTTCGGCTTTGCGGAAGTACGGCAGGCAGTCGAGGTACGACCAGTTTTCCAGGCCTGGCAGTTTTGCCCAGCCGTCGTAGTCCATCGCGTTACCACGGATGTAGCACATGCCGTTGATCAGCGAGGAACCGCCGAGGCCTTTGCCGCGACCGCATTCCATCCGGCGACCGTCCATGTGTGGCTCGGGATCGGTTTCGTACGCCCAGTTGTAGCGACGACCTTGCAGTGGGAACGCCAGGGCGGCCGGCATTTGCGTGCGGAAGTCGAAACGGTAGTCCGGGCCGCCTGCTTCAAGCAGCAGAACGGTGACGCCTTCGTCTTCAGTCAGACGGGTCGCCAGGGTGTTACCGGCCGAGCCGGCACCGATGATGATGTAATCGAATTCTTGGGACATTGAATGCACCCTCTTTAGATGTGGTCAGGTCGGGCCTGACGAGTGCTTTGCACTCGAACCGCGAGCGGGCTCACTCCCATAGGAGACACTGTTCCAATGTGGGAGCGAGCCTGCTCGCGAAGACGGCCTCACGAGCAATACAAGACTCGGGTCTTAGAACACCGAGACGTAATCGCCCAGCTCGACCTGTACCGATTTGATGCGGGTGAAGTTGTTCAGCGAGCTGATGCCGTTCTCACGGCCAACACCCGACTGCTTGTAACCGCCGACCGGCATTTTTGCGTCGGACTCGCCCCAGGCGTTGATCCAGCAGATACCGGCTTCCAGTTGATGAATCACGCGGTGGGCGCGGTTCAGGTCTTTGGTGACGATACCGGCGGCCAGGCCGAAGTCGGTGTCGTTGGCGCGGCGGATCACTTCTTCTTCGGTCTCGTAGGAGAGGATCGCCATCACTGGGCCAAAGATTTCTTCACGAACGATGGTCATGTCGTCGGTGCAATCGGTGAACACGGTCGGAGCCACGAATGCGCCTTTGGCGAATTCGCCGTCGGTCAGACGGTCGCCGCCGCACAGGACGCGGGCGCCTTGTTCTTTACCTTTGGCGATGTAGCCCAGCACGCTTTCCATGTGTGCGAAGCTGACCAGTGGGCCGAAGTTGGTGTTTTCGTCTTCCGGATTGCCGACGCGGATGCGCGCAACGCGCTCAACGATCTTGGCTTCGAAAGCGGCTTTCAGGTGCGCCGGAACGAACACGCGAGTGCCGTTGGTGCAGACCTGACCGGAGCTGTAGAAGTTGGCCATCATTGCAGTGTCGGCAGCGCGATCGAGGTCGGCATCGTCGCAGATGATCAGCGGAGACTTGCCGCCCAGTTCCATGGTCACGTCTTTCAGCGACGAAGCCGAAGCGCTGGCCATGACTTTCTTGCCAGTGTCGGTGCCGCCGGTGAAGGAGATTTTTTCGATGCGCGGGTGCTCGGTCAGCCAAGTGCCGACTTCACGGCCGCTGCCGGTCAGTACGTTGAACACACCGTTTGGAACGCCGGCTTCGGTGTAGATCTCGGCCAGTTTCAGGGTGGTCAGCGAGGTGACTTCGCTTGGCTTGAAGATCATCGCGTTACCGGCCGCCAGGGCTGGCGCGGATTTCCACAGCGCGATCTGGATCGGGTAGTTCCACGCGCCGATACCGGCGACCACGCCCAGCGGCTCGCGACGGGTGTAGACGAACGAAGTGTCACGCAGTGGAATCTGCTCGCCTTCGATGGCCGGTACCAGGCCTGCGTAGTATTCCAGCACGTCAGCGCCGGTAACGATGTCGACGTATTTGGTTTCGGAGAAGGATTTACCGGTGTCCAGGGTTTCCAGCGCGGCCAGTTCATCGTTGCGCTCGCGCAGGATGTCGACGGCGCGACGCAGGATGCGCGAACGCTCCATGGCGGTCATCGCGGCCCAGATTTTCTGGCCCTTTTCAGCGCTGACCACAGCACGCTCGACGTCTTCCTTGGTCGCACGTTGCACCAGTGCGAGGACTTCACCGTTAGCCGGGTTGATGGCTTCGAAGGTGGCATCGCTGCCGGCGTCGGAGTACGCGCCATCGATGTAAAGTTTTTGCAGTTCGAAACGGGCCATAGTGTCCTCGCAAGTGCATTGGTGGTTGGCGTTGACCACCGCGGTGAGGCTGCGGTGGCAGTGAGGGGCCGAGCGTTTTCTGTGTGCTCTAGCTCACCTTCTTGGCCAATTGGAAATCCATGTATTCGTAAGCGATCTGTTGCGCCTGCGCCGTGTCGAAAGCGTCTCCCGACAGCGCGCCGCGCAACCACAAGCCGTCAATCAACGCTGCCAGGCCCCGCGCTGCGCTGCGCGCATCTTCGAGCGGCAACACACGGCGGAACTCGCAGCACAGGTTGGAATACAGACGGTGATCGTTGATCCGCTGCAACCTGTGCAAAGACGGCTGGTGCATGCTGGTGGCCCAGAAGGCCAGCCAGGTTTTCATTGCCGGGCCATTGACCTGGCTGGCGTCGAAGTTGCCTTCGATGATCACCTGCAGATGTGCCCGTGGGCTGTCATCTGCCAGCGCCTGCCGGCGCGCGGTGACGCTCTCGCTGAGGGCGGTCATCAGATACCGCATCGTGGCGGCGATCAGGCCGTTCTTGTCCTGAAAGTAATGACTGATGATGCCATTCGAGACACCGGCCAAACGGGCGATCAGCGCAATGCTGGCGTCCCCCATTCCGACCTGATCGACCGCCTGCAAAGTGGCTTCGATCAGTTGTTGGCGGCGGATGGGTTGCATACCGACCTTGGGCATCTTGCACATCTCCTTAGGCCTTCCGAGCGGCGAATTACGCCTATCGGATTGACGGCCAGTCTATTTTGTTTTGATTGAACGTTCAATCAACAAAGAATAAGATCTGCGACAAATCGTCGCTGCCTACAGCTTTTTCCTACGTGTAAGTGGCGATAAAACCGACATCCGAAACAGCTCGAAACCTGCGTGGGGCATGGCGCGGTTCGCGATTCGATGGACGTGTTGAAAGGGCAAGACGCTCAGGGCCAGGTTTCGGATGACCGTCCGTCCACCTTCGGCCACGAAAGCGATTCGCAGCGCCATTTCGGCAGGTTCGGGCTTTTTTCGGGGTGTCTTTATATCACCCGCCGGTCGGCTGCCAACTAACCGATTGGTCGGGTTCCGTGTTGCCTTGTGTTCTTCTCTCGCACTGCCTGGAGCATTTGTGCCATGAGTTCTGCCTCGCTTATAAAGACCCCGCCCGAGAAGGTGACGGTCAACGGTTGGGTGTTTTACACCTCTACCGCGCTGATTCTGTTGTTGACCGCCATTCTGATTATCGCCCCGCAAGAGGCCGGCAGACTGTTGGGTATCGCTCAGGCCTGGTTGTCGCGCAGCTTCGGCTGGTACTACATGGTGGTCATCGCCGCCTACCTGGTGTTTGTGGTGGGCCTGGCGTTTTCTTCGTACGGCAAACTCAAACTGGGCAGCAAGGACGACACCCCGGATTTCAGTTACGGCGCCTGGGCGGGGATGCTGTTCTCGTCGGGTATCGGTATTTCGCTGCTGTACTTCGGCGCATCCGAGCCACTGGATCACTACTTCAACCCGCCGGAAGGCGCCTCGGCTACCAACATGGCCGCGCGCCAGGCGGTACAGCTGACCTTCCTGCACTGGGGCCTGCATGGCTGGGCGATCTACGCACTGGTCGGTCTGGCCGTGGCGTACTTCGCTTACCGTCATAACCAGCCGCTGGCCCTGCGTTCGGCGCTGTATCCGCTGGTGGGCGAGCGTTGGGTCAAAGGTGCGGCCGGTCACGCGGTGGACGGCTTCGGCATGTTCGTGACCCTGCTGGGTCTGGTGACCAACCTGGGGATTGGTT
Organism: Pseudomonas neuropathica; assembly: GCF_015461835.1. Lineage (GTDB taxonomy): Bacteria > Pseudomonadota > Gammaproteobacteria > Pseudomonadales > Pseudomonadaceae > Aquipseudomonas > Aquipseudomonas neuropathica. The sequence goes on from NZ_JACOPX010000011.1 coordinate 91,739, forward strand.
CGCTGCAAGTGTCCTCGGGCCTGGAAAACCTGTTCGGCATGGAACACAGCAACACCAACCTGCTGATCGTGATCATCGTGATGAGCACCGTGGCGACCATCGCTGCCGTGTCCGGCGTGGAAAACGGCATTCGTCGTCTGTCCAACCTGAACATCGTGCTGTTCAGCGGTCTGCTGATTTTCGTCCTGCTGTTCGGCCCGACCCTGCACCTGCTCAACGGCTTCGTGCAGAACATCGGCGACTACCTCAATGGTGTGGTGCTGAAGACTTTCGACCTGTATGTCTATGAAGGCGACAGCGCCAAGTCCGACCGCTGGTTGGGCCTGTGGACTCTGTTCTACTGGGCGTGGTGGATTTCCTGGGCGCCATTCGTGGGCATGTTCATCGCGCGTATTTCCCGTGGTCGTACCGTGCGTGAGCTGGTGGCGGGTGTACTGCTGATTCCGCTGGGCTTCACCTTGGCCTGGCTGTCGATCTTCGGTAACTCGGCACTGGATCTGGTGATGAACCAGGGGGCGGTGGAGCTTGGCAAGACGGCGCTGGAACAGCCGTCGATGGCGATTTATCAGTTGCTTGAACACTACCCGGCGTCGAAAGTCGTTATCGGTGTGTCGATCTTCGTTGGCTTCGTGCTGTTCCTGACCCCGGCCGACTCCGGCGCGGTGATGATGGCGAATCTGTCCTGCAAGGGCGGCAACGTCGACGAAGATGCGCCGCACTGGCTGCGGATCTTCTGGTCGGTGGTGATCACCCTGGTGACCATCGGTCTGCTGTTTGCCGGTAACTTCGAAGCCATGCAAACCATGGTGGTGCTGGCCGGTCTGCCGTTCTCGGTGGTGCTGGTATTCTTCATGTTCGGCCTGCACAAGGCGATGCGTCAGGACGTGCAGATCGAACAGGAGCAGGCGCAACTGGCGGAGCGCGGTCGTCGTGGTTTCAGCGAGCGTCTGACGCAACTGGATCTGCAACCGAGCCAATCGGTGGTGCAGCGTTTCATGGACAAGCAGGTCAGCCCGGCGCTGGAAGATGCTGCCGCGCAGATGCGTGCACAGGGTCTGGAAGTGCAGACGCTGCTGGGTAAATCCAAGCGCTGCATGGGTGTGCGTATCGAGATGGAAGAGGGCAACCCTTTCGTCTACGAAGTCAGCCTGGACGGCTATCTGGCGACCCCGACCGAATCGGCGCAGTCCGATGAAGCGCGCCAGCGTTACTACCGCGCCGAGGTGTACCTGCACAACGGCAGCCAGGATTACGACCTGATGGGCTTCACGCAGGATCAGATCACGCGGGATGTGCTCGATCAGTTTGAAAGCCATCGGCAGCTCCTTGGCCGGGTGTATAGCTAAAGTCAAAAGCTGGCCCTCACCCCAACCCTCTCCCGGAGGGAGAGGGAGCTGACCGAGGTGTCTGGCGTTGTACATCGACCTGAAAGATCGAGTCGATTATGGATTCGGTGAAGCAAGATCAGGTCGGTGTAGATCTGCAGCATCCCCCGGTCGGTCCCCTCTCCCTCCGGGAGAGGGCTAGGGTGAGGGGCTTTTCCCTGACCCAATAAAAAAGGGATCGCTCACCGCGATCCCTTTTTTTATCCCTCCTTAACCGAGATTCTTGCCCAGCAACGCGTGATACAGCTCGCTGTCGCCCAAGATCCCCACCACATGATTGTTATCGTGCAGCACCAGCTTGTTGCCGGTCTGATAACGAATCTGCAAGGCGTCACGCATGCCGATGTTCGAATCCACCAGCGTCGGCTTGCGCTCCAGGCCTTCCACCGCTTGCCCCGGTGCCCAGTTCTGCAGGTTCAGCACCGAACCATTCTGCCGCGCACCCTTGATGGTGTTGCCTTCCGCCAGGTCCAGCCACGAATCGCCGCCCGGATCGAGGCACACCGAACCATTGATGCGTTTGCACTTGTCCAGCGTGCGCATCAGGCTGCGCCCGCAGAGCACGTTGAGCGGGTTGGTGTGCGCAACGAAGGTGCGCACATAGTCGTCCGCCGGGTTCAGCACGATCTCTTCCGGCACGCTGTACTGGATGATCCGGCCGTCTTTCATGATCGCGATGCGGCTACCCAATTTGAGCGCCTCGTCGAGGTCGTGACTCACGAAGACAATGGTCTTGCTCAGCTTGCGTTGCAGTTCCAGCAATTCATCCTGCAGGCCCTGACGGATCAGCGGGTCGAGGGCCGAAAACGGTTCGTCCATCAATAGAATGTCGGCATCCATCGCCAGCGCCCGCGCCAGACCGACACGCTGCTGCATGCCGCCGGAGAGTTCATCGGGCTTCTTGTTGCGCCACTGGGTCAAGCCGACCAGTTCGAGTTTCTCGTCGACGAGTTTCTTGCGTTCCTTCTCCGGGCGACCCTGCATTTCCAGACCGAAACTGATGTTCTCGCGCACCGTTAGCCAAGGCATCAGGGCGAACTTCTGAAAGACCATGGCGATGCGTTTGGTGCGCATCATTTTCAGTTCGGCGGGGGTACAGGAGGCGATGTCGATCTGACGGTTTTCATGCTCGACGAACAGCTTGCCGCGACTCACGGTGTTGAGGCCGTTGATACAGCGCAGCAGGCTCGACTTGCCAGAACCGGACAAGCCCATCAGCACGCAGATCTCGCCTTTATTGATGTCCAGCGTGGCTTTTTCCACGCCGACGATCTGTCCGGTCTTCTTCAGGATCTCGTTGCGGGTCATGCCCTGATCCAGCAGCTTGAGCGCCTCGCGCGGGTCTTTGGAGAAGATTACGTCGACGTCTTCGAAGCGAATTATGCTCATGCGTCACCCCCTACTTTAGCGTCGGGTTGTTTGCAGATACGGTCGAGCATGATCGCCAGCAGTACGATCGCCAGGCCCGCTTCGAAGCCCAGGGCGATATCAGCAGTGTTCAGTGCGTTGACCACCGGTTTGCCGAGTCCGTCGGCGCCTACCAGTGCCGCGATCACCACCATCGACAACGACAGCATGATGCACTGGGTGATGCCGGCCGCGATGCTCGGCATGGCGTGCGGCAGTTCGATCCGTGAGAGCAGTTGACGACGCGAGCAGCCAAAGGCCTTGCCGGCGTCCATCAGTTCTTGCGGGACATCGCGGATGCCCAGGTAGGTCAGGCGGATCGGCGCAGCGATGGCGAATACCACTGTGGAGATCAGGCCTGGCACCACACCCAGCCCGAAGAGGGTCAGGGTAGGAATGAGGTAAACGAAGGTCGGTACGGTCTGCATCAGATCGAGTACCGGACGCATGACTGTGTAGAACATCGGTTTGTGCGCGGCGACGATGCCCAACGGCACGCCGATGACCACGCAGACCAGGGTCGCGAACATGACCTGGGCGAGGGTTTCCATGGTCTCCTGCCAGTACCCCAGATTGAGGATCAGCAGGAAGGAGGCAATGACGAACGCAGTCAGGCCCCATTTACGCTGAATGAAGTGAGCGAGTAGTGCGATCAGGCCAATCAAGACCAGTGGGTTGAACCAGGTCAGCGCAAACGTCACGCCGTGGATCATCGTTTCCAGGGTCACGGCGATTGCGTCGAAGGTGTTGGCGCCGTGTTGCGTCAACCATTCAACGAAGCCCGCGATGTACTGGCCTAAAGGTATTTTCTGATCAATCAGCATGGTAGTGAACGTCCGCATGCAAGGAAATAAACAGCCCGGGCGGGCGAACCCACCCGGCATAAGCGATTACTGAAGCTTGGCTTTCACGGCCTCCAGGCCAGGTTTACCGTCAATGGTGGTCACGCCAGCGAGCCAGGTATCGAGCACTTGTGGATTCTTTTTCAGCCAGGCCTTCGCGGCCGCGTCAGGCTTCATTTTGTCGTCGAGGATGTTGCCCATCAGTTCGCTTTCCATGTCGACGGTGAACTCCAGGTTCTTCAGCAACTGACCGACGTTGCTGCATTCCTCGGCGTAACCCTTGCGGGTGTTGGTCGCTACGGTCGCAGCACCGAAATCGGGGCCGAAGAAATCATCGCCACCGGTCAGGTATTGAATCTTGAAGCGCTTGTTCATCGGGTGCGGCGCCCAGCCGAGGAAGACCACGGCGGTGTCGCGTTTTTGCGCGCGATCCACCTGCGAGAGCATGCCCGCTTCCGACGATTCGACGACTTTGAAACCGGCGGTTTTCAGGCCGAAAGCGTCTTTGTCGATCATGCTCTGGATCAGACGGTTGCCGTCGTTGCCAGGCTCGATGCCGTAGATCTTGCCGTCGAGTTCTTTCTTGAATTTGGCGATGTCGGCGAAGTCATGCAGACCTTTGTCATACAGGGCTTGCGGCACGGCGAGGGTGTACTTGGCGCCCTTGAGGTTGGTGCGCACGGTTTCTACGGTGCCGGCGTCGCGGTAGGCCTTGATGTCGTTTTCCATGGTCGGCATCCAGTTACCGAGGAACACGTCCATGTTCTTGCCGTCGGCCAGCGACTTGTAGGTCACGGGCACGGAGATCATGGTGGTCTTGGTCTTGTAGCCGAGGGCGTTGAGGACAACGGAGGTGGTAGCGGTGGTAGCGGTGATGTCGGTCCAGCCGACATCGGAGAAGTTAACGGTACTGCACTGTGCCGGTTCTGCAGCTTGCGCCAGTAACGGCAGACTCAGCATGGCGGCCAACAACAACGACGGGGAACCTTTCATGGATGGACTCCTTGGTGTTTTTTTTGGCAGTGTTCCGACTGTGGACCACCGCACTTATAGGTTGCGGTTGGATGGCGTTCTGGAGACAGCTCTGTCACGGCGCCTTGCAATCGAGTCATAACGATCATGTACCAGTGAAAATCTGACGCCTACAGGGGGGGTCGTATCCAGTACAGGGATGGTCGCATCCAGTGTCAGTGACGTCGCTTACAGCTTTTTTCAGCCCCGAATGGCCATCTGAACCGCATAAAAACGGCGAAAAACCGGGGCCAAAATGGCGCGGCGCTGGTGGACATGAGTGCGTCGGTGTCAGACGCCGTGCGCTCCGACAAAAGCCTGATGATGCGGGCATTCCGGCGGATCGCAGCTTGAGCGTAGCAGCTCCGCCAGCGGGCGCTTCACGCCCCGGACCGGCATCCTCAGGAGCTCTGCAGCAATGGCTATCAGCGTTTTCGACCTGTTCAAAATCGGCATCGGCCCTTCCAGTTCCCACACCGTCGGGCCCATGCGCGCCGCGGCGTTGTTCGTCGAGTCGCTTCGGGACAAGCACCAGTTGGAACAGGTGCGTCGTATAGAAGTGCAATTGTTCGGATCGCTGTCGGCCACGGGCATTGGCCACGGCAGCGACAACGCGGTGATCATGGGTTTGATGGGCGAGTGGCCGGACGCAATCGACCCGTCGCAGATCGGCCCACGTATCCAGGCGCTGCGCGAAACGCACACCCTGCTATTGGATGGTCGCTTGTCGGTGCCGTTTGTCTGGGCGCGGGACATGCGCCTGATCGACGAGAACCTGCCATTCCACCCCAATGCCATGACTATCGTTGCCGAGGGTGATCACGGCGAACTGCATCGCGACACCTACTATTCGGTGGGCGGCGGTTTTGTCGTGGATCAAGCGCAGGCGTCCAGCGGAGTGGTCGATCTGGATCGCACTGAGTTGCCGTACGACTTTTCCAGCGCGGTTGAGCTGTTGGAGTTGTGCAAGAAAAACAACCTGCGCGTTGCCGAATTGATGATGGCCAACGAAAAGGTCTGGCGCAGTGAAGAAGAGATCCGCGCCGGGCTGATGAAACTGTGGCGGGCGATGCAGGATTGCGTCGAGCAGGGCCTGAAACACGAAGGCATCCTGCCCGGCGGACTGAATGTGCGTCGGCGCGCGGCGAAGTTGCATCGCAGCCTGCAGGAACTGGGCAAGCCCAATGTGATCGGCTCGACGCTGAGCGCGATGGAGTGGGTCAACCTGTTCGCTTTGGCTGTTAATGAAGAAAACGCGGCGGGCGGGCGCATGGTCACGGCGCCGACCAATGGCGCGGCGGGGATCATTCCGGCGGTGTTGCACTACTTTATGAAGTTCAGTGAAGCGGTGACTGACGCCAACGTGGTCGATTACTTCCTCGGTGCAGCGGCGGTGGGGATTCTGTGCAAGAAGAATGCTTCGATCTCGGGCGCTGAGGTGGGTTGCCAGGGCGAAGTCGGTTCGGCGTGTGCGATGGCGGCGGCGGGGCTGGCGGAGATTCTTGGTGCTACGCCGGAGCAGTTGTGCAACGCAGCGGAGATTGGTCTTGAACACAACCTCGGGCTGACCTGCGATCCGGTCGGTGGTCTGGTGCAAGTGCCGTGCATCGAGCGTAATGCGATTGCCGCGGTCAAGGCGATCAACGCGGCGCAGATGGCATTGCGTGGCGATGGTCAGCACTTTATCTCGCTGGACCGGGTGATCCGCACCATGCGTGATACCGGCGCTGATATGCATGACAAATATAAAGAGACATCGCGTGGTGGATTGGCGGTCAGTGCGGTTGAGTGCTGAGACCGAGTCGCCTCCATCGCAAGCAGGCTCACTCCTACAGGGGAACGCATTCCAATTGTAGGAGTGAGCCTGCTCGCGATAGCGTCAGACCAGTCAAAATTGCTCATCAAGTGAACACAGACAATAAATCACGCCACCTTTTAGCGCGTCGCAAACAGATAAGAGTCTTTCCCAGCTGTTACATGCATTCAGCACCCCCTACCGTCCGTCACCCGTGCCTGCGGTGACACTCCCCACAAACTGCGCGCAGGCCAGTTCCCACAAGTGCTACCGATTTGCTCACACCCCTGGGGGCGGGGCGCTCAGCACCGCTGATGGCACTTCGAAACACCTTTCGTCGGACGGCTCGTATAGACACGTCGCGACGTCGTTTTCAGGAGTTATTGAACAGCCATTCAATTTTAGGCATGGCAATTGCTCTGTCATAACAAAGCCCGTCTCCCACGCGAGAACGCTGGCAATAACAAGAGCCTCCGCCTGAGGCCATCACCCGCTTTGTGTGAGGAGATACCGCGATGACGTCGTTCAACTCCGGGGCCCAACCCCAGAACCGTGCGCCTCAATCCATCGGCTTTCTGCTGCTGGACAATTTCACGCTGATTTCCCTGGCCTCTGCAGTAGAACCTCTACGCATGGCCAACCAATTGTCTGGTCGCGAGCTGTATCGCTGGAGCACTCTTACCGTCGATGGCGGCCAGGTGTGGGCCAGTGACGGTCTGCAAATCACGCCAGACGCCTCCATGCACAAAGCCCCGCCACTGGACACTGTGATTGTCTGCGGCGGCATCGGCATTCAACGCACCGTTACCCGTGAACACGTTTCCTGGCTGCAAAGCCAGGCGCGTCAGTCCAAGCGCCTCGGCGCCGTGTGCACCGGCAGTTGGGCCCTGGCCTGCGCCGGGTTGCTCGACGGTTTCGATTGCAGCGTGCACTGGGAATGTCTGGCGGCGATGCAGGAAGCTTTCCCGCGCGTGGCCATGAGCACCCGTTTGTTCACCCTCGACCGTAACCGTTTCACCAGCTCCGGCGGTACCGCGCCGCTGGACATGATGCTGCACCTGATCAGCCGCGATCACGGTCGTGAACTGTCCGCCGCGATCTCGGAGATGTTCGTCTACGAACGTATCCGCAACGAACAGGATCACCAGCGCGTGCCGCTCAAGCACATGCTCGGCACCAATCAGCCGAAGCTGCAGGAAATCGTCGCGCTGATGGAAGCCAACCTCGAAGAGCCGATCGACCTCGATGAACTGGCGGTGTACGTCGCCGTGTCGCGTCGACAGTTGGAGCGCCTGTTTCAGAAATACCTGCACTGCTCGCCGTCGCGTTACTACTTGAAGCTGCGCCTGATCCGCGCCCGGCAGTTGCTCAAGCAAACGCCGATGTCGATCATCGAAGTGGCGTCCGTGTGTGGTTTCGTCTCGACGCCGCACTTCTCCAAGTGCTATCGCGAATACTTCGGCATTCCGCCGCGTGACGAGCGCGTAGGTTCCAACACCACTCAACAAGTGGCGATGTTGCCGCTGCCGCAGGCCATCGTGATGTCGCCGCTGTCGGGGCCGATGTCGGCGTTGAGTCAGGCGCGTAATGAGTCGACGTTTGCCAGCGTAAGGCTGTAAGGCAAAAGATCGCAGCCTGCGGCAGCTCCTACAGGGATATGCGTTCCAATGTAGGAGCTGCCGAAGGCTGCGATCTTTTGATCTGCTGTCAGGCGCTATGGTTTTGCTGATAGTCCGCCAATGCCGGCAGTAATTGTTTGTCGATCGCCTGGCGCACCGCCGGCTGGATACTGGCGCCGCTGGTGTACATGTCCTTGACCATTTTGCGCAGTTCAAACGCGCGAACATTATCCAGACCGCGCACCGCGCACTCGCAAGCCTTATCGGCAGTAGTGCCACTGGGCACTTGAATACCCAACGCCTTGAGCTGGCCTAACAAATCTTCCTGATCGATCAAATCGGCATACATCATGACGCGCATCCTTCTTCGGTAACGGAGGTCGTGGCTCGATTCTGGTAGCCATGCGAGAGCACGGCAAGGGCGATTTGTCGCAGTGGCTGCGACGGCTATGAACAGGTCGTTTTCGGCTAACTCGCCGCTCAAGGGAGTGGGCACACTGAACTCAGCTTGCAACACGAAGGTTTGGTCACCCTCGCTTGGCAGCTCCTCAACAGTACACTCTGCCCCGATCCTGTCACGGCTTGCATCGGGGCTTTTTTTGCCTGTGAATCAGTCAGCGATTTGTTGTTCCCGCTGACGCTTTCGCGAGCAGGCTCGCTCCCGCAGGTGACCGCGTTCATTCAGAGGAATGCGATTAAATGTGGGAGCGAGCTTGCTCGCGAAGAACGATGACGCGGTCTACCGCTGCAACACCAGAATCCGCGACAACAACTCATCCCGGTCGACGTAGCAGCCCTGAAAATGCCGCGCCCCGGTCGCCGGATCGAAGGCATTACGCGCGTGCAACGTACGGCGATTATCGAAGCACCACAGCTCACCGGAATCAAGCCGCTGCATCAGCCGAAACCGTGGCTCGCGGGTCATCGCGATAAAGCGTCGATAAGCCCGATACAACCGAGGCATCTGCTCTACCGAGGTATCGAACGCTCCGCGCAGAAAGTTTGCCATGCGGATTTCCGCCACGCGTCCCAAGGCGTCCAAAGCGATGATCGGCGCCAGACAGCGATAGTCGCTATGGCGATCCTTGTTGCGAAACTCCACCGGTATTTCACACAGTGCCTGAAACGATGCAGGGTCTTCACTGCGCAACGCATCGGCAATCGCAAAACCGTCGACAAAAATACTCTCGCCACCCTCGGCGTCATTCACCAGGCAATGCAGAAATTGCAGCCCCGGTTGCAGCTCGCGGGTCGGTAGATCGGTGTGCAACGGCAGGTTGAAAGCGGTGTAGGCATTGCTGTCAGCATCGGCTTTGGATTGCACGTTGAACAGCACACCGAAGTTGCTCTCGCGAATGAAGGAAATGCGCTGCGCGATGAGCTTCAGTGAACCGGACTCGGTGGGCACGCCGCGTACTTGCGTCAGGCCGATGTCGCGTAAGGCGAGCAGCCATTGCAGGAGGGCGGCGTTGTCGTTCATCAATGCCGCGTATTCGAACACTGGCAACTGCAGATCGCTGCGCCACAGATAAGACTTAGGTTTGCCGGCCAAGCGTTCGGCGCGGGATTCATCGTCATAGGCATGTGCGCGCAGCCAGCCGGGATCGAAGCGGCTGAGGTGGCCGTCCTGCCAGTCAATGCGCAGGCAGCCGTCGGTATCGATATGCGCGGCGACAGGCTTGAGGTCTTCAGCGGCGTCGACAATCTCGAACACCTGCTCGCGGGTGACGTTGTAGACGCACTGCGCGCACGGGCAGTTATCCCGCAACCAGACGTGGTGAAACGGGCTGATGCGACCGTCAGCCCATTCAATGGCAACGCGATCCGCCAGGGTCTGCACGCCACCGAGCGCGCTGATCAACGGATAAGTACGGAAATCGGCAACAGCGGCAGCGGTGTTCATGGCGGCTCCTTGCGATGGATGGATTTACCTTGCAGGTGGCAGCGCGATAACGCGGCCGATGTAAGCGGGAGCAGGCAAGTCTTTCTGATCGGCGACGATGTCTTGCAGGCGGTTCAAGGTGTCCGGGCTGAACAGCGCCGAGCGCGGGCCGGAGAGATCGACGTGCAACAGCATCTGTTCGTTGCCGGCCATTTCCTGCGCATCAGCGACCTTGTGCAGGCTGTGATAGAGGTGCAGGCGTTTGCTGTCGTGGCCGATGATTTGCGTGCGTACTTCGACTTCGCTGTCGAGCTTCACTTCGTGCAGATAGTTGAGGTGCAGTTCAAGGGTGAACAGCGAGTGGCCGCTGGCTTCGCGGTTGTTGCTGTCCATGCCGAGGCGATCCATCAGGGCGTCGGTGGCGTAGCTGAAAATCAGCAGGTAGAAGGCATCGCGCAGGTGGCCGTTGTAGTCGACCCAGTCGGGGATGATTCGGGTTTGGTAGGTGGTGAGGTGAGGCATGATTTGGGTTCCGGCAGTGGGCGGGTCGTTAAGATCAAGAGCTACCCCCTCACCCCAGCCCTCTCCCCCAAGGGGGCGAGGGGGAAGGGAGCCGATCGGGGGCCTTTCAAAACTTGAGTTCGGCTCGATAGATCAGGTCGGTGCGGCTCGCATAAACACCGCGGTCGGTCCCCTCTACCTCTGGGAGAGGGCTAGGGTGAGGGCCACGATGTCATGCCAGAAACATCACTCGCTGAACGCCATCCCATGCTTCTCCTTGGTGGTCTTCACCGCCTCAAGCACCGCCAGCAAGCAATCATCACGATAGCGTTCCAGCGCCGAAATGCTGTGCCGGCCGAGCTGATCACTGGTGCCATCAACCACATCATCAATCAACTTGTCAGTCAGTTCCGGCGCCGGTAGATAGGTCCACGGCAACTGCAGCGCCGGGCCGAATTGCGACATGAAGTGGCGCATCCCCGCATCACCACCGGCCAGCGTGTAAGTCAGGAAAGTCCCCATGAACGACCAGCGCAGACCAGCGCCAAAGCGGATCGCATCGTCGATCTCGCCAGTGGTCGCGACACCATCGTTGACCAGGTGCAGCGCCTCACGCCACAGCGCTTCAAGCAAGCGGTCGGCGATAAACCCCGGCACTTCCTTGCGCACGTGCAGCGGACGCATGCCGAGCGATTCGTAGACTTTCATTGCGGCCTGAACGGCCTCGGGCGCGGTGTTCTTGCCACCCACGACTTCGACCAATGGCAGCAGATAAACCGGGTTGAACGGATGGCCGACCACGCAGCGTTCAGGGTGCGTTGAACTCTCGTAGAACTCACTTGGCAGCAGGCCCGAGGTACTCGAACCGATCAACGCATTGGGCTTGGCCGCGGCGCTGATTTTGCTGTGCAGATCGAGTTTCAGTTCCAGGCGTTCCGGGGCGCTTTCCTGAATGAAGTCGGCATCGCGTACGCATTCTTCGATGGTCGCGACAAAGCGCAGACGATCCTGCGAAGCACCCGGTGCCAGACCGTTTTTCTCCAGCGCGCCCCAGGCATTGGCCACGCGTTTGCGCAGCGCCGCTTCAGCGCCGGGCGCCGGGTCCCAGGCGACCACGTCGAGGCCGTGGGCGAGGGCGCGCGCGACCCAGCCACTGCCGATGACACCGCTGCCCAGCGCGGCGAAGGTTTTGATTTCGGTGATAAAGCTCATTGGATTTTTCCCGAGTAAGGTAGTCCCTGTAGGAGCTGCCGAAGGCTGCGATCTTTTGATCTTGATCTTGAGAAACAAAATCAAAAGATCGCAGCCTTCGGCAGCTCCTACAGGTGAAATTTGGGGGGCAGTTAGAGCCCCATTTTTTGAGCTGAGGGTTAACCGCGCTGGGTCAGGCCCATTTTCTTGCGACCCTCAGCTGGGGTCAGTACGCGGGCGCCGAGGCGGCTGAGGATCTCGGTGGCGCGTTCGACCAGTTGGCCATTGGTCGCCAGCACGCCTTTGTCCAGCCACAGGTTGTCCTCCAGCCCGACCCGCACGTTGCCGCCGAGCAGCACCGCTTGCGCGGCCATTGGCATCTGCATCCGGCCAATGCCGAACCCGGCCCACACCGCATCGGCGGGCAGGTTGTCGACCATGGCTTTCATGGTGGTGGTATCCGCCGGTGCGCCCCACGGGATGCCCAGGCACAGCTGGAACAGCGGGTTATCGAGCAGACCCTCCTTGATCATTTGCTTGGCGAACCACAGGTGACCGGTGTCGAAAATCTCCAGCTCGGCCTTCACGCCCAGCTCGGTAATGCGCTTGGCGCCGGCACGCAGTTGCGCCGGGGTGGAGACGTAAATGGTGTCGCCATCGCCGAAGTTCAGCGTGCCGCAATCGAGGGTGCAGATTTCCGGCAGCAATTCTTCAACGTGAGCCAGACGGGTCAGCGGGCCGACCAGATCGGTGTTCGGGCCGAACTCCATCGGCTTCTCGCCGGCGCCGATCTCCAGGTCGCCGCCCATGCCGGCGGTGAGGTTGACGATGATGTCGACGTCGGCCTCGCGGATGCGCTCCATCACTTCGCGATACAGCGCCACGTCACGGCTGAACTTGCCGGTCTGCGGGTCGCGCACATGGCAATGCACAACGGTGGCGCCGGCCTTGGCTGCTTCAACGGCGGCGGCAGCGATTTGTTTCGGGGTGACCGGCACGTGCGGGCTCTTGGCGGTCGTGTCGCCAGCACCGGTGAGTGCGCAGGTGATGATGACGTCGTGGTTCATGGTGCGGTTTCCTTCAGGCGTGATGGGTCTGTCCGCAGCCCTGTTCGGGGCTGCGAAGCTTCGGTCAGTCGCCTCTCCCATCCGGGAGAGGGGCTTTTCAATAGAGGGTTATTTGCTGGTCAGCTGGAGATTTTCAGCGGCCGGTTTGCCATCGAACGTGGTCACACCCTCAAGCCAGCGCTGCTTGTCTTCGGGGTGATCCTTGAGCCATTGCTTGGCCGATTCGAAGGCGTCCTTGTGGTCGAGCAGCGGCTGCATCATCCGGCTCTCGTCCTCGGCGGTGAACGTCAGGTTGGTCAGCAGGCGACCAATGTTCGGGCACTGCTCGGCGTATTTCGGCGCAGTGACGGTCCACACGGTGGCCATGCCTTCGTTCGGGCCGAGGGCGTCGTCGCTGCCGGTCAGATACGTCATCTGCACGTTGACGTTCATCGGGTGCGGAGCCCAGCCAAAGAAGACCACGGCCTCTTTGCGGCGCACCGCGCGGTCGACGGCGGCCAGCATCCCGGCTTCGCTGGACTCGACCAACTGGAATTTGCCGAGGCCGAACTGGTTCTTGGCGATCATTGCCTTGATCTGCGTGTTGGCGCCCGAACCCGGTTCGATGCCATAGATCTTGCCGCCCAGTTCCTTCTCGAATTTGGCAATGTCGGCGAAGGTTTTCAGGCCCTTGTCCGCCAGGTAAGTCGGCACGGCGAGGGTCGCACGGGCGTCTTTCAGGCTTGGCGCTTCGAGGACTTTGACCTGATTGGCGTCGACGAACGGGGTGATGGTCTGGGTCATCAGCGGGTTCCAGTAACCGAGGAACAGGTCCAGGCGCTGATCGCGGATCCCGGCGAAGATGATTTGCTGGGACGCGCTGGTTTGTTTGGTGTTGTAGCCGAGGCCGTCGAGCAGGACCTGGGTCATGGCACTGGTGGCAATCACGTCGGTCCAGTTGACCACGCCCATGCGCACGTTCTGGCACGCTGCCGGTTCGGCCGCCATGACGCTGGCGCTCAAGAAAGCGGTACCGCTGAGTGCAAGAACACAGCTGCTGATCAGTCGTTTCATGTCGGGTTCCTCGGCAGGTCGTTTATTGTGGTTTCCGGCGTCTGATGCGCCGGTGATGCCAAGTTACGCAGCTATGCCCCCGTGAAAACGCACTGCGGCGACCGGCATTTGCACTGTAGCGACCTGTGCGCTTGAACGCCGACGACAATCGGCGTATCAACGAGCCACGCTACCCGCCGACCGAGTGCGCCTATGTCCCAGGATTTCTATTTTTTGCTGATGCCGGGCTTCTCCGCCATCGGCTTTATCTCCGCGATCGAACCGCTGCGTGTGGCCAACCGCTTTCGCGGCGAGTTGTACCGCTGGCATGTGCTCAGCGCCGACGGCGGGGCGGTGCTGGCGAGCAATGGCATGTCGGTCAACGCCGATGCGGCGCTGGAGCCGCTGAAGAAAGGTGCGACGTTGTTGGTGGTGGCCGGGTTTGAACCGCTGAAGTTCGCCACGCCAACCCTTGAACACTGGTTGCGGCGGCTGGATAACGAAGGCGTAACCCTCGGCGCCATCGACACCGGCAGCTTTGTCCTTGCTGAAGCGGGGCTGCTCAATGGTCATCGGCTGACCCTTCACTGGGAAGCAATCGATGCGTTCAAGGAATCTTATCCACAGCTCAGCGTCACCCAGGAACTGTTCGAGATCGATCGTCGACGCATCACCTCGGCGGGCGGCACCGCGTCCATCGATTTAATGCTCGATCTGATCGCCCAGGCCCATGGCCCGCAACTGGCGATTCAGGTCAGCGAACAGTTTGTGCTGGGGCGCATCCGTCCGCGCAAAGATCACCAGCGCATGGAAGTCGCCACGCGTTACGGCATCAACAACAAGAAACTGGTGCAGGTGATTGGCGAGATGGAACAACACAGCGAGCCGCCGCTGACCACGCTGCAATTGGCGGATTCGATCAAAGTGACGCGGCGGCAGCTTGAGCGTTTGTTTCGGCTGCACCTGAACGACACGCCGAGCAATTTCTATCTGCGTCTGCGCCTGGAAAAGGCCCGGCAGTTGCTGCGCCAGACCGACATGAGCGTGCTCGAAGTCAGCATCGCCTGCGGGTTTGAATCTCCGTCGTATTTCACCCGCAGCTACCGGGCGAAGTTCGCCCGCTGTCCCCGCGAAGACCGCCGTACCGCGCAGGCCTGAAATCAAAAGATCGCAGCCTTCGGCAGCTCCTACAGGGAAATGCATTCCAATGTAGGAGCTGCCGAAGGCTGCGATCATTTGATCTTGCTGTTGGTTACTTCTTCACCAACGCCGAACACGCCGCCTTATAAGCCTCATGCTGATACTTGTTCAACGTCCCCGGCAGTTCAAAATTGTGCTTCTTCGCCTGCGCATTGATCGTCTGCGGCGACAACAACGTCACTTCACAGCCATCCAGCAGCTGCAAAATCCCCTCAATCTTGAAAGTGGTCGGCCCACCGGCAAACTCACCCTTCTTGCTGCGCTTCTTGATCGCAATCCGGTCAACCGAATTCTCCCGCACAAACGACGCCACCTGCGCCGCGAACACTTTCACGTTGGCCGCGTCGTCATCGTCTTCGAGGGCGATCTTCTTGGTGGCGAGGGGAATGTGGCTCAAGGTCGAACCGTCGAGCGCGGCCACGGCGATGATCGCTTCGCTGCCTTTGATTTCGATGCCGCAGATGTTCATGGGGAATTCCTTGAAGTGAGGAGGGCAGCTTACAGCTCTAGCTGATTGGCCGTAATGCCGAACGCCGCTGCAATTTTTTCGCGTGTCGCTTTACGTGGCTTGGACACCGTTTCCTGCTGGGCAAACGCCGGTTGCGAAATGCCCATGCGTTTGGCGACTTCTTCCTGAGTCAGGTTGAGGTGTTCGCGCCAGGCACGGATCGGTGTTGCCCCATCGACCATCCGACTGACGACCTCATGGGGAATCAGGTCGGGCTTCATTTTTTGCGCAACGTACTGCGCGTACGGAATGACCACGAAGGCCGGTTTGCTCTCGGCGTCGTTGATGATTTGGATATCTGTGGATAACTTCATTTTCGGAGAAATATAAGTCTTTTATAAGATTTCAGAATCTTTGCTTATATTTTTCGCGAAACCAATCAACAAGGTTTGACGGCTTGTTGCGAGTAGTCAGGATCACTCCTGCCCAATCGACTCCAAAAACTCCGACCGTTCATCACTCATCCTCGCGATGCAGTCATTCTGCGCAATCGTGAAGGCCTTGCTCCCCGCCGTCGCCGGAAACGCCTCCACCGCGCAATCCGCATCCCGTGTCTTCAGCCACTGCTGCTGGGCGGTTTTGAGTTTGGCGGTGATATCCGCCAATTGCGTGGCGTTCTTGCCGTACGCGGTCTGCATGCGTTCGGTCAGGCTGGCGTAGTTGTCCTTGAGCAGGTCTTCAGCGGTAGTGCGGCTGTAGGTCGAGCATTCCAGGGTCTGGACGTCGTTTTCGACGGCGTCGCACGGGTTGTTGTCGGACTCTTCGGCGGCGTGTACGCCGGTCGCCATCAGTGCCAAAGCCAGGAAGATCGATTTCATTGTTGTCGCCGCTCTAATCCAGTGGTGTTTCCAAGATGCCGGAGATTCTGGCTCAAGCTTGCGGGCTTGAACAGGTAGCTGATCGGAGCGTCTGGCGACCCTTTGTCGCGGATTGACGCTTTCGGCAATTCCCCTGTCGTTTTTGCACCCGGTCGCCCCGGCACCGAGGCATATGCTGGCCCCAAAGCGCCGGCAGACGATTCGGCGCATGAATCGCCAATAAGGGGACGCCTGATGAGCCCAGCCGAATTACACGCCGACAGCATCGTTATCGACGGTCTGATCATTGCCAAATGGAACCGCGAGCTGTTTGAAGACATGCGCAAGGGCGGTCTGACGGCGGCCAACTGCACTGTGTCGGTGTGGGAAGGCTTTCAGGCGACCGTGAACAATATTGCTGCCAGCCAGAAGCTGATCCGCGAAAACAGCGACCTGGTGATGCCGGTGCGCACCACCGCCGACATCCGCCGCGCCAAAGAGCAAGGCAAGACCGGCATCCTCTTTGGCTTCCAGAATGCTCACGCGTTTGAAGACCAGATCGGCTATGTCGAGGTGTTCAAGCAGCTCGGCGTCGGCATCGTGCAGATGTGCTACAACACCCAGAACCTGGTCGGCACCGGTTGCTATGAGCGTGACGGCGGCCTGTCGGGCTTCGGTCGCGAGATCGTCGCCGAGATGAACCGCGTCGGCGTCATGTGCGACCTGTCCCACGTCGGTTCCAAGACTTCGGAAGAGGTCATCCTTGAATCGAAAAAACCGGTCTGCTATTCCCACTGCCTGCCGTCGGGTCTGAAAGAGCACCCGCGCAACAAGTCCGATGAGGAACTCAAGTTCATCGCGGATCATGGCGGTTTCGTCGGCGTGACCATGTTCGCGCCGTTCCTCGCCAAGGGCATCGATTCGACCATCGACGACTACGCCGAAGCCATCGAATACGTGATGAACATCGTTGGCGAAGATTCAATCGGCATCGGCACCGACTTCACCCAGGGTCACGGTCAGGACTTCTTCGAATACCTGACCCACGACAAGGGCTACGCCCGCCGCCTGACCAGCTTCGGCAAGATCATCAACCCGCTGGGCATCCGCACCGTCGGCGAGTTCCCGAACCTGACCGAAACCCTGCTCAAGCGCGGCCATTCCGAACGCGTGGTACGCAAGATCATGGGCGAGAACTGGGTCAACGTCCTCAAAGACGTCTGGGGCGAGTAACGCTGACTCAAGACCGCCGCCGATCTGCCCCCTCTCCTGTGGGAGAGGGCTGGGGTGAGGGCAGCGGTCACCACTGAATCCACTATTTTTCTGGAGTTAAGTTTCCATGGCCAAGATCGCCCCGCAATTGCCAATCGAAGTCGACAGCGAGACCGGTGTCTGGACCTCCGATGCCCTGCCAATGCTCTACGTACCGCGCCACTTCTTCGTCAACAACCACATGGGCATCGAAGAAGTTCTGGGTGCTGACGCCTACGCCGAGATCCTCTACAAGGCCGGCTACAAGTCCGCCTGGCACTGGTGCGAGAAAGAAGCTGAATGCCACGGCCTGGAAGGCGTCGCGGTATTCGAGCATTACATGAAGCGCCTGTCGCAGCGCGGCTGGGGCCTGTTCAAGATCCAGGACATCGACCTCGACAAAGGCACTGCCAGCGTCAAGCTCGAGCACTCGGCGTTCGTCTACGTGTACGGCAAGGTCGGGCGCAAAGTCGATTACATGTTCACCGGTTGGTTTGCCGGGGCCATGGATCAGATTCTTGAGGCTCGCGGCAGCAAGATTCGCACCGTCGCCGAGCAAGTCTACGGTGGCTCCGAAGAAGGCCACGACGACGGCCTGTTCACCGTCAAGCCGTTGTAAGTCGAGGAACCCGCCATGGCTTTCGAAGCAATGTTCCAGCCGATCCAGATCGGCAAATTGACCATCCGCAACCGCGTGCTCAGCACCGCGCACGCTGAGGTCTACGCAACGGACGGCGGCATGACCACCGACCGCTACGTCAAATACTACGAAGAGAAAGCCAAGGGCGGCATCGGCCTGGCGATTTGCGGCGGCTCCTCTGTGGTCGCCATCGACAGCCCGCAGGAATGGTGGAGCTCGGTGAATTTGTCCACCGACCGCATCATTCCGCATTTCCAGAACCTGGCCGACGCCATGCACAAGCATGGCGCCAAGATCATGATTCAGATTACCCACATGGGCCGGCGCTCGCGCTGGGACGGCTTCAACTGGCCGACGCTGATGTCGCCTTCGGGCATCCGTGAACCGGTACACCGCGCCACCTGCAAAACCATCGAGCCGGAAGAAATCTGGCGGGTGATTGGCAACTATGCCCAGGCGGCGCGTCGGGCCAAGGCCGGTGGTCTCGACGGCGTTGAGCTGTCAGCGGTGCACCAGCACATGATCGACCAGTTCTGGAGCCCGCGCGTCAACAAGCGTACCGACGAATGGGGCGGCACCTTCGAAGGCCGGATGAAGTTCGGTCTGGAAGTACTGAAAGCCGTGCGCGCCGAGGTCGGTGACGACTTTTGCGTGGGCATGCGTCTGTGCGGTGACGAGTTCCACCCGGACGGCTTGTCCCACGAGGACATGAAGCAGATCGCCAAGTATTACGACGACACCGGCATGCTCGACTTCATCGGCGTCGTCGGCTCGGGTTGTGACACCCACAACACCCTGGCCAACGTGATTCCGAACATGAGTTATCCACCGGAGCCGTTCCTGCATCTGGCCGCCGGTATCAAGGAAGTGGTCAAGGTGCCGGTGCTGCACGCACAGAACATCAAGGACCCGAACCAGGCCACTCGGATTCTTGAGGGCGGTTACGTCGACATGGTCGGCATGACCCGTGCGCACATCGCTGACCCGCACCTGATCGCCAAGATCAAGATGGGCCAGATCGATCAGATCAAACAGTGCGTCGGCGCCAACTACTGCATCGACCGCCAGTATCAAGGCCTCGACGTGTTGTGCATCCAGAATGCCGCGACCTCCCGCGAATACATGGGCGTGCCGCACATCATCGAGAAATCCACCGGGCCGAAACGCAAGGTTGTGATCGTCGGTGCCGGCCCGGCCGGGATGGAAGCGGCACGCGTTGCTGCCGAACGTGGCCACGACGTGACCCTGTTCGAGAAGAAGGAATTCATCGGCGGGCAGATCACTACCGCATCGAAAGCGCCGCAACGTGACCAGATCGCCGGTATTACCCGCTGGTTCCAGCTGGAACTGGCACGGCTGAAAGTCGATCTGCGTCTGGGCACGGCGGCTGATGCCGAGACCATCATGGACTTGCGTCCGGACGTGGTGGTGCTGGCGGTCGGCGGGCATCCGTATCTGGAACAGAACGAACACTGGGGCGCCGCCGAAGGTCTGGTAGTCAGCAGTTGGGACGTGCTCGACGGCAAGGTTGCACCGGGCAAGAACGTGCTGGTCTACGACACCATTTGCGAGTTCACCGGGATGTCGGTTGCCGACTTCCTCGCCGACAAGGGCAGCCAGGTCGAGATCGTCACCGACGACATCAAACCGGGCGTGGCCATCGGCGGTACGTCGTTCCCGACCTACTACCGCAGCATGTACCCGAAAGAAGTGATCATGACCGGCGACATGATGCTGGAGAAGGTCTACCGCGAAGGCGACAAACTGGTCGCGGTGCTGGAAAACGAATACACCGGCGCCAAAGAGGAGCGGGTGGTCGATCAGGTGGTGGTGGAGAACGGCGTGCGTCCGGATGAGGAAATCTACTACGCGCTCAAAGAGGGTTCGCGCAACAAGGGCCAGATCGACGTCGAAGCGTTGTTCGCGATCCAGCCGCAACCTTCGCTGAGCGAGACGGGCGACGGCTACTTGCTGTTCCGCATCGGCGACTGTGTGGCGCAGCGCAACACCCACGCCGCCATCTACGACGCGCTCAGACTGTGTAAAGACTTCTAAAGGCTTGCACACAACCCTGTGGGAGCGAGCTTGCTCGCGAAAGCGGTGGATCAGTCGACATCGATGTTGAATGTCAGTCCGCCTTCGCGAGCAAGCTCGCTCCCACAGTGACCGAGTAAGGCAACTCGACCTGCAAGACCCTGCGGTCTTTGGGAGCTTCACCTATGTTGAACACCCTTCTTCCAATCCTGTTGTTCGCCGCCCTGGGCCTTGGTGTCCTCGGCGCGTTGCGGCGGGTAGCGATGTGGCGTCGGGGCCGGGCCTCGAAGGTCGATCTGATCGGCGGCCTGTTCGCCATGCCCAAGCGCTACATGGTCGATTTGCACCATGTCGTGGCGCGGGACAAATACATCGCCAACACCCACGTGGCCACGGCCGGCGGTGCGGTGGCGTCGATTGTGCTGGCGCTGCTGGTGCACGGTTTCGGCCTGCATAACCGCATACTCGGTTACGCCTTGCTGCTGATGACGGCAGTGATGTTCGTCGGCGCGATCTTCGTTTATCTGCGTCGGCGCAACCCGCCCGCGCGGCTGTCGAAAGGCCCGTGGATGCGCCTGCCGAAAAGCCTGCTGGCGTTCTCGGCGTCGTTCTTTCTGCTGACCTTGCCAGTGGCCGGAATTCTTCCGGAGAACTTTGGCGGCTGGATACTCGCGGTCATCCTCGGGATCGGCGTGTTGTGGGGCGTGTCGGAACTGTTCTTCGGCATGACCTGGGGCGGGCCGATGAAACACGCCTTTGCCGGTGCCTTGCACCTGGCCTGGCACCGTCGCGCCGAACGTTTTGGCGGCGGCCGTTCCACGGGTTTGAAGCCGTTGGATCTCAATGATCCGTCAGCGCCGTTGGGTGTTGAGAAACCCAAGGATTTCACCTGGAACCAGTTGCTCGGTTTCGATGCCTGCGTGCAGTGCGGCAAATGCGAAGCGGCGTGCCCGGCTTTCGCCGCCGGCCAGCCACTGAACCCGAAAAAACTGATTCAGGACATGGTCGTCGGCCTCGCTGGCGGCACCGATGCGAAGTTCGCCGGCAGTCCGTATCCCGGCAAACCAGTGGGCGAACACAGCGGTAATCCACATCAACCGATCGTCAACGGTCTGGTCGACGCCGAAACCCTGTGGTCGTGCACAACCTGCCGTGCCTGCGTCGAGGAGTGCCCGATGATGATCGAGCACGTCGATGCCATCGTCGACATGCGCCGTCACCTGACCCTGGAAAAAGGTGCGACGCCGAACAAGGGGGCCGAAGTCCTCGAGAACCTCATTGCCACCGACAACCCCGGCGGTTTTGCCCCGGGCGGACGGATGAACTGGGCAGCGGATCTGAACCTCAATCTGCTCAGTGAAAAGAAATCCACCGACGTGCTGTTCTGGGTCGGCGACGGTGCCTTCGACATGCGTAACCAGCGCACTTTGCGCGCGTTCGTCAAAGTGCTGAAAGCGGCGAAAATCGACTTCGCCGTGTTGGGCCTGGAAGAACGTGACAGCGGCGACGTGGCCCGTCGTCTGGGCGATGAAGCGACCTTCCAGTTGCTCGCCAAACGCAATATCCAGACCCTGGCCAAATACAGCTTCAACCGCATCGTCACCTGCGATCCACACAGTTTCCATGTGCTGAAAAACGAATATGGCGCCTTCGACGGCAACTACCTGGTGCAGCACCACAGTACCTACATGGCGGAAATCATTCAGGCCGGTGCGCTGAACCTCGGCCAGCACAAAGGCAACAGCGTGACCTATCACGACCCGTGCTACCTGGGGCGTTACAACGGCGAGTACGAAGCGCCGCGCGAAGTGCTGCGTACCCTCGGCATCGAGATCAAAGAGATGCAACGTTCCGGTTTCCGCTCGCGCTGCTGCGGCGGCGGCGGCGGGGCGCCGATCACCGACATTCCGGGTAAGCAACGGATTCCTGATATGCGCATGGAAGACATCCGCGAGACCGGCGCCGAACTGGTGGCCGTGGGTTGTCCACAGTGCACGGCGATGCTCGAAGGCGTGGTCGAACCGCGTCCGCTGATCAAGGACATCGCCGAACTGGTCGCCGACGCGCTGCTCGAAGACGCTGCGCCAAGCAAGCCTGCCACCCCGGCCAAACGTGAACCAGCGGAGGCCCACTGATGAGCGACATTATCCGCCGCGACCCGCGCGCCGAATGGATTGCGCGTAACCGTTTGCATCCGCTACACGCGGCCATGCAACCGGCGCAACACAGTTGGATGGGCCCCAACGGCATCATCCGCAAGAACCTGCACGGTATTGGTTTTATCGGCCCCAACGGCATCAAGCGGATCGATCGCAGCGGCGCGCAACAGGGCGGGGCGGTCAAACGTTCGGCCACAGTTGAAGTGCAATTGCCACTGCATCAGGTGCCGGCCCCGGCGTTCTATATCAGTGTGGTGCCGGACATGGTCGGCGGCCGCCTGAGCAGCCACGATCGCGACTTGCTCGGCCTCGCTCATCAGCTCGCCGGCAATGACGGCGCGGTGCTGGCGGTGGTCTTTGGCGAGCACAAGGAAAACGCCTTCGCCACGGCAGGCGTCGATCGCTTGCTGGTGCTGGAGGGCGAAGCCTTTAGTGGTTATGCACCGGAGCAACGCGTGCAAGGCTTGCGCGCTGTGGATAACCAGTTCAACCCGCGTCACTGGCTGCTCCCAGACAGTCGCAGCGGTGGCGGCGAACTCGGCCGGCGTTTTGCCGCTGCACTGGGCGAGCGCCCGGCCACGCGGGTCTGGCAGGTCAAGGATCAGGAGTGCATCGGTCGTGCCGGTGCGGGTCTGCAAGACCTCGCCCGTCCGCTCGCACGGTTGATTCTCGCCGCCGCCGAATGCGCGGAGCCGGTCAGCGAAACCCGTCATGAAGCCTTGTCGGTGGAGTTATCCACAACAGTGGCGCGCAGCCTGTCGCGGATTGAAGATCTCGGCGCCGTGGCGGTCGACCCGGCAGCGATTCCGATGGCCGAAGCGGAGTTCATTTTCTCCGGCGGCAACGGCGTCAAGGACTGGGCACTGTTCCACGAAACGGCGGCGGCACTCGGCGCTACCGAAGGTGCGTCGCGGGTGGCGGTGGACGATGGCTTCATGGCCCGTGATCGCCAGGTCGGCGCGTCCGGCACCTGGGTCACCGCGCGGGTGTATGTTGCGGTGGGGATTTCCGGGGCGATCCAGCACCTGCAAGGCATTGGTGCCTGTGACAAGGTGGTGGCGATCAACCTCGATCCGGGTTGCGACATGATCAAGCGTGCAGACCTCTCTGTGATCGGCGAGAGCGCAGAGATTCTTCAGGCGTTGATCGAGGCGGTGGCGGCTTACCGCAACGAAGCCAAGCGCGATGCGGCTTAAGGAAACGCTATGAACACGAAAGTAATCAGTCTGGTTTCAATCGGCGCTCACCCTACTTCCGGGCGGCCACGCCGCGCTGATCAGGACGCACGCGCCGTGGAACTGGGTTTGCAACTGGCTGGGGATAACTTGCAAGTGCTGCATGCCGGCGACGTTGCGGAGCCGGCCTTGCGCGCCTATCTGGGCATGGGGCTTGAGCAGATGCATGTGCTGGAGCAACCGGCTGGTGCCGATGCGCTGCCGGCGCTGACCGCGTATCTGCGTGATGCCGGTGCGCAGGTGGTGCTGACCGGCAGCCAGGCGGAAACCGGCGAAGGTTCGGGGATGTTGCCGTTCTTGCTGGCGGAAGGTCTGGGCTGGCCGCTGGTGGTGGGCCTGGCGCAGGTCGAGTCGATCAACGAAGGTTCGGCGCTGGTGCTGCAAGCGTTGCCGCGCGGGCAACGGCGCCGGTTGAAAGTGAAGCTGCCGTTTCTGGCGACTGTGGATAACGCTGCGCCGAAGCCTCGGCAGAGTGCTTATGGGCCGGCGCGACGTGGGGTTTTGCAGGCTGAAGACGTTCAGGTGGTGGACGATGAGTTGCTCGCGGTCGGCACTTTGCAAGCGGCCAAGCCACGGCCGAAACGCTTGAAGGTGATCAAGGCCAAGAGTGGGGCGGACCGGATGAAGGCCGCGACGGCCAAGGCCAGTGGGGGTGGTGGGCAGGTGCTCAAGGGGGTTACTGCGCAGGCTGGCGCCGAGGCGATTCTCAAGTTGCTGATCGAAGAGGGTGTTGTTCGCTGAAAAGCCCCTCACCCTAGCCCTCTCCCAGAGGGAGAGGGGACCGACCGAGTGGTATTGGCTAATTACATCGACCTGCGATTGCGCGGTGACCTTGGCTTGGCCAAGCCTGAGATCACAATGTTCGTTCAGGTCGGTGGAGTTTGACCAGGCGATGCGGTCGGCTCCCTCTCCCTTTGGGAGAGGGCTGGGGTGAGGGTTAGTGTTTACCCACAATCCCTGTTGGCGGATCTGTGGATAACGTGTTCGCCCATCCCTGCGCCCCGCGCCAATCAAGCCCTACAGCCCTCCGATCAAAAAACAACCAGCCTAAGTCACGGATTTTCAGGGCTTTTTCGGCAGGATAACTCAGCAAGTTGCCCCCAATCTCTGTTGGCGCTTCTGTGGATAAGATGTTCGCTATCGTCTGAAAGCCATACAAAACGTGGCTTGCGAAGATGTGATCAAAAAACAGTCAATTCGTCTGTTTCCATGGAAAACTCCCGCGCAAACCTCGATTTCACACAGCCTCCAACGCTTTTCCACAGATACGGCAAAGTTACCCCCGAACTCTGTTGGCGCTTCTGTGGATAACATGTTTGCCATCCTCTACAGGCCATGCAGAACGTGGCTTACAAGAATGTGATCAAAAATCAACCAATGCGTCTCGCAAACCGTCCTTCTGGATAAGTCACGATTTTTCTTCACAAATCAGCAAGTTATTTTTTCACTCATCCACAGTTACCCCCATTTGCTGTGGGTGGCTATGTGGATAACTTGTTTGCCAAACCTTGCAAGCCCCGTCCGGCATAGTCCAAACGGCAATTGATCACATTTCATACAGTTCTAAGACGTTGCCTTGACTTCGATTCCTGCGCTGTCTTCACTGCAATGGCACAAGGACAGCCGTCACTTATCCACATCAGGTTCTGGGAGAACGCATGATGGATAGTCAGCCGCACCGCCCCCCGCCCTCGCCACGCAAGCGCACGCTACGACGCGCCGCCAATCAGCACGCTCGTCTGTAGCGCGCCCCACCTGCCAGACCGCTGTGCTGTCGCCGGACTTGATCCGGTGGCCAGGTGCCCGTTCGCCCATCGATTGCAGGCAACCGCAGAGTTGCCCCCATCTGCCTGATTAGAGGAACCACCTCATGACACGGATCGCAACGCCCATCAGCGAGATCAAGGAACACTACGATGTGATTGTCATTGGTTCAGGCTACGGCGGCGGCATTGCTGCCTCGCGCCTGTCCCGTGCCGGCAAACGTGTGTGCCTGCTCGAACGCGGTCGGGAAATCCAGCCCGGCGAATACCCCAACACCATGATCGCCGCCACCGAGGAACTGCAGGTGCATGACCCGGATGGCCATATCGGCTCGCGCACCGGGCTGTTCGATTTACATGTGAATGCCCAGCAGAACGTCGTGGTCGGTTGCGGCCTCGGCGGCACGTCGCTGATCAATGCCAACGTGGCCCTCGAACCGGAGCCGGGCGTATTCGATGATCCGCGCTGGCCGCAAGCGGTGCGTGAACACCGCGATACGCTGCTCAAGGACGGTTATGCCCGCGCCCGGGAAATGCTCAAACCCAATCCTTACCCGAACACAGCGCCGAACCTGCCCAAACTCGACGCCAACAAGAAATCCGCGGATTACCTCAAGCAAGGCGCGCATTTCTACAAGCCGCCGATCAACGTGACCTTCGACAAGCTGCCGAACAACCTCAACCATGTCGGCGTCGAGCAACTGCCGTGCAACCAGTGCGGCGACTGCGTGTCGGGCTGTAACAACAAGGCCAAGAACACCACGCTGATGAACTATCTGCCGGACGCCTGGAATCACGGCGCGGAGATTTTCTGCCAGGCCGAAGTGCGGCACCTGGAGCGTGATGGTGAAGGCTGGATCGTGCACTTCCAGTACCTCGACAGCGGACGGGAGATGTTCAACGCGCCGACGTTGTTCGTGAAGGCCGACATCGTCGTGGTCTCCGCCGGCACCCTCGGCTCCACGGAAATTCTTCTGCGCACGCGCGACAAAGGTGTGGTGATGTCCGCCCAGCTCGGCGAGAACATGAGCGGCAACGGCGACATCCTCGGCTTCGGCCACAACTGCGAGCAGACCATCAACGGCATCGGTTTCGGCGCGCACCCGGCCAAGGAACTGCACCCGGTCGGCCCGTGTATCACTTCGGTGATCGACATGCGCACTGAAGGCGACTGGCGCAGCCGCATGGTCATCGAGGAGGGCTCGATCCCCGGCGCGCTCGGCCGGCCGATGGTGCCGGCCATGGCCGGGTTTGCCGAGATGATCGGCGTGGCCACGGATGACAGCTTCAGCGGCAAGGTGAAATACAAGGAGCGCGAAGCGGAAAGCTTTCTGCGCGGCCCGTATTACGGCGCACTGCACAACATGCAGACTTACCTGATCATGAGCCATGACAGCGGCCAGGGGCGGATGGTCCTCGACAGCAAGGATCAACTGCGCATCGATTGGCCAGGCGTTGGCGAGCAGGAGAACTTCAAGCTCGGCAACGAACGTCTGCACCTGAGCACCAAGGCACTGGGTGGCGTGTGGGTGGAGAACCCGATCTGGACCAAACTGCTCAAGCACAGCATCGTCTCGGTGCACCCGTTGGGCGGTTGCGTGATGGGTGAAGACGCGGCGCAAGGCGTGGTCAATCACAAGGGGCAGGTGTTCAGCGGCGCCAGTGGCAGCGATGTTTACGCCAACCTGTACGTGACCGATGGCGCGGTGATTCCGACCTCGCTGGCGGTCAATCCGCTGCTGACCATTTCCGCTGTGAGTGAGCGCAACATGGGCCTGCTCGCCGCCGACCGTGGCTGGCAGATCGATTACACGCTGCCATCGGCACCACGCAAACCGGTGGCGCCACCGACTCTCGGCGTGCAGTTCACCGAAACCATGAAGGGCTATTTCTCTCGCGCCTTCACCGCGGCGCAAAGCACTGATCTGAAAGTCTACGAAGCGGCGGCCAAACGCGGTGAGGCGGACAATTCGCCGATCGACTTCACCCTGACCATCACCGCCAACGACCTCAACCGCATGATCAAGGAGCCCGAGCACGCGGCAACCATTGTCGGCACGGTGATTGCTCCGGCACTGTCGCCACAACCGCTGACCGCCAGCAATGGCGTGTTCAACCTGTTCGAACAATTCGAGCAACAGGTCGATACGCGCCACATGAAATACGACATGAAACTGACCGCCGAGGACGGCAACGACTATTTCTTCAGCGCCTTCAAAACTGTGCCGGAAGACAACGGCGTGCTGAACATCTGGCACGACACCAGCACGCTCTATGTGACGCTGTATCGCGGGCCGGACAAGACCGGTGAGGTGATCGGCTCCGGGGTGATGCACATTCATCCGACCGATTTCGCCAAGCAGATGACCACCATGAAAGTGCTCAATGCGCGCAACGAACGCGAGCGCATCGAAGGGCTGGCACGCTTCGGCAAGTTCTTCGCCGGGATCCTCTGGGAAAGTTACGGCGGGGTGTTTGCCGGGGATATTTACTTCAACCCGGATGCACCGCCACGCCTGAAACGGCCGCTGGATGCGCCGACGCCAGCGGTGCATTTCTTTCCCACCCAGGATGGCGTGGAACTGCGCCTGACCCGGTATCAGGCCGGGAGCAAAGGCCCGGTGATGCTGGTGCATGGTTTGGGCGTCGGCTCGAATATCTTTTCCACCGACACCATCCAGACCAACCTGCTGGAATATTTGTGCAAGCACGATTACGACGTGTGGCTGCTGGATTTCCGCGTGAGCATTTTGTTGCCGGCGAGCAAGAAGGAGTGGAACGGCGACCAGATCGCCCAATACGACTTCAAGGCGGCCATCGCGCAGATTCAGCAGCAAACCAACGCCAAAGATGTGCAATGCGTGGTGCATTGCTACGGCGCAACAACCTTCTTCATGTCGTTGCTCGCCGGGTTGCAGGGTGTGCGCTCGGTGGTCTGCTCGCAGATTGCTGCGGACACCGTGGTCGCCACGGCGACTGGGTTGAAGGCCGGATTGCATTTGCCGGGGATGCTCGACGCCATCGGTATCAAGTCGATGACCGCTTACGCCGACAGCAAGGAAAACTGGTTCAACAAACTCTACGACAAGGCCCTCAATGGCTACGCGCGGATCGAGGCGCAGGGTTATTGCACCAACCCGGTGTGCCACCGCATCACCTTTATGTACGCCTCGCTGTATCGCCACGACACCCTCAACGAAACCCTGCACGACAACCTGCACGAGTTGTTCGGCGAGTCGAATATCGAAACCTTCGAGCACCTGGCGCTGATCGTGCGCAAAGGGCACCTGGTGGATTTCAAAGGCAACGATGTGTACATGCCGCACTTTGATCGCCTGACCATGCCGATCTGCTTCATCAGCGGCGCCGACAACCAGTGTTATTTGCCCGAAAGCACCCTCAAGACTTACCAGCGTTTGTGCGAAGTCAACGGGCCGGAGCGCTACAGCCGGCAGGTGGTGCCGGGCTACGGTCACATCGACTGCATGTTCGGCAAGAACGCGGTGGTCGATGTCTATCCGATCATCCTTGAACACCTGGAGAAAACTGCCCTCGGTTGACTATTGACCGAGTCGACTGCTTCGCGAGCAAGCTCGCTCCCACAGGGGCACGCATTCCAATGTGGGAGCGAGCTTGCTCGCGAAAGCGGTAGGTCAGGCGCTACACCTCTTGGGTCTGCACAAGGAAATGGATGACATGGACAGCTACATCCGCTGGTTTCAACGCTTCATCTGGATAGGCATTGCGATGAACATGGTGTTCGCCATCCCCGCGCTGTTCGCGCCGGGCTTGCTGACATCGGTGGTCGGGCTGCCGCCACAACTCTCCGATCCATGGCTGGAAAACGCCGGGATGCTGCTGGTTGGCATCAGCGTGTTTTACATGCCGTCGGGTTTCAACGCGCCGCGTTACGTGGTGCATTCCTGGCTCTGTGTGCTGACGCGGTTGATCGCCGTGGTGTTCTGGATCTACCTGATCAACACCAGCTCTCAAGGCTCGGTATTCGTGCCAATGCTGATGGGCGATCTGAGCTTCTTTCTGATCCTCGGCGTTCTGCTCTACCTCGGTACAACGCCGGAGAATCGCCCTTGGGCATTGCTTTGCGATGGCTGGCGCGAGTGGCGCGCGGCATGGCAGCGGCAATGGCAGAGTCACGCCTTCAAGGTTGGCACGCTGATTGTCGTCGCGGTGCTCGGTTTCATCGGTTACGAGACCTGGTATCAGATGCTGCGCGTGGTGCCGGAGCAGGAATACGCCTCCGACGAAGATCACTACAAGTACGCCGCCATTGGCCTCGGCATCGAAGCACGGATCCCGTATTACCTGTTCGCCGTGCTGCCGCAGATGTGCCCGGAGAAAATGCCCAAACCCGGTGGCTGGGAAGTCTTTGGCTTCCTCTTCGAAAACGGCAAGGACCTGCCGATCGGCATGGCCAAGCGGCAGATCGGTTACCCGACGGTAGAGCCGAACTGCGCGCTGTGCCACACCGGCTCCTACCGGGCCAATGCCAGCGACGTCGCCGTCAATGTGCCTAGCGCACCGGCCAACACCCTGCAACTGCAAGCCTTCCAGTGGTTCGCTTACGATTGCGCCAGTGATCCGAAATTCACCACCGACGCGGTGATGGCAGCGATCAACAGCAAGTTCCAGCTGGGCTTCTTCGAGAAACTCTACAACCGCTACCTGATCATGCCGATGGCCAAAAGCGCATTGCTCAAGCAGAAGCAGGCCTACGCCTGGCAGAAGCTGCGCCCGCAACAAGGCCCGGGCCGCACCGACACCTTCAACCCGACGAAAATGGTGGTGTTCGGCTTCCCGGATGACTCGACGATCGGCACCGTCGACCTGCCGCAAGTGTGGAACCAGAAACCACGCGAATCGATGTACCTGCACTGGGACGGCAATAACAACAAGATCCACGAACGCAACTACGCCGCCGCGATGGCCGTGGGCGCGACGCCGGAATCGGTGTTGCCGCCGAGCTTCAACCGCGTGACCAACTGGCTGCTCGGGCACAAGGCGCCGGCGTGGCCGTGGGCGCTGGATCAGGCCAAGGTCGCCCAGGGCAAACCGATCTGGGAGGCCAACTGCGCGGCTTGTCATGACTTCGGGCGCGCCGATACCGGGCAGGTCACGACCAACATCGATCAGCTCGGCACTGATCCGCACCGGCTCGACTCGTTCACCACGGGGCTGGTCGCCGCGTTCCACACCTTCAAGAAACCGCCGTTCGATTTCGGCGCGTATCGCAAGACCCAGAGCTACAGCAACACGCCCACCGACGGCGTCTGGTTGCGCGCGCCGTACCTGCACAACGGCTCGGTGCCGACCCTGTGGGACTTACTGCAACCGCCGGAAAAACGTCCGCAGGTGTTCATCACCGGCTCGGATATTTACGACCCGGTCAACGTCGGTTTCGTCACCAGCGGCGCCCAGGCCAAAGCCTCGGCGGACTTCAAATACGACACGCGCCTGGAGGGCAATCACAACAGCGGTCACCTGTATGGCACGACTCTGTCGGACGACGACAAGCGTGCATTGATCGAATTCATGAAAACCCTGTGAACCCTTACGGAGAGAGGATTACACCATGTCACTGGTCAGTCATTGGGAACACGAATACGACAAGGTCAAAGTGCGCATTCACGGCTTGTTCACGCGCATGGAAATGGCCTGGATGAAACTCATCAGCGAGCTGGAGCCGCAGGAGTTTCAGGCGATCATCAAGCTGCTGCAACGCGGACATGATCAGGCGCAGTACGTGCTGAAGAACGGCGAGTTGCCGGACGACGAACCGAGCGTACCCTGGGAGCTGTCCCACGGTCTGTCGATCCTGCGCATCGGCAATGCCACGCCGTTGCCGCAATCCACCGATCAACTGGCGACCCGGGTGCTCAAGGACGGCAGCCTGCTCGGCTGTCGCAAGTGGGAACTGCTGGATCTGCTGTGGAGCGAGGCGCTGCTGAAGTGGATCGAAAACCTGCGCCATCACGCGACCTTCGGTACTGACCCGGCGGTGGTGCAGATGGATCGCGAGGTGACCCTGGCGATTGCCGGCGACTGGGGCACCGGGCCGTTCGACAGTCATGCGCCGGCGGTGTCGGTGGCCAATCAGATGCAACTGGCCCAGGCCGATTTCACCATTCACTTGGGCGATGTGTATTACGCCGGCAGTCACTCCCAGGAAGATGTCGACATGGCTGGCTGGCCGATGGGTACGCATGGCTCGTTCACCCTCAATTCCAACCACGAGATGTACAGCGGCGCCCACGGTTATTTCAAGGAGCTGGCCAAGCGTTTTCCGGGGCAGAAGGGCACCAGTTACTTCGCCTTGATCAACGATGACTGGCTGGTGGTAGGGCTGGATTCTGCGTACGCGTCTGATGCGATGAATTTGTACATGGACGGCACTCTGAACGAGCCGCAGATCGAGTGGTTGAAAGGCCTGCCAAAACGCAAAAAGATCATGGTGCTCAGCCATCATCAGGGCTTCGATATTTCCGGGCACAACAAGACCGCGCTGTATCAACCGGTGTGCGATGCGCTGGGGCGTGAACCGGATTACTGGTATTGGGGGCATCTGCACAACGGCATCGTGTATGCGCAGCAGGGCGGTTTGCATGCGCGTTGTGCCGGGCACGGGGCGATTCCCTATGGCAATGCCAGCGAGCTGGACGGGCATTCGCGGGTGTTGTGGTCGGAGACGCAGGATGCCAAGGACCCGGCATATCCGCTGCGGGTGTTGAACGGGTACGCGAAAATCAGGTTGGTGGGGGAGGAGATATTTGAGGAGTTTATTGGGGAGGATGGATCGGTGAGGTGGTCATCGAAGTGATGCAGCGATTGTAATGACGCCATCGCGAGCAGGCTCACTCCTACAATTGGAATGCGTTCCCCTGTAGGAGCGAGCCTGCTCGCGAAGCCTTTGCCTTTGTTTTTAGCCCTGAACCGGGACGCCTTTGAGGTATGGCGCAGGCTCGGCGCCGAGGTTGCTCAACAGGCGCTCGCTGTACCAATCAACGAAGTTGACCACACCAAACTCATAAGTCTTGGAGTAAGGCCCGGGCTGGTAGGCGGTGGAGTTGATCCCGCGCTGGTTCTCTTCCGCCAGACGACGGTCCTGATCGTTGGTCGCATCCCACACCTGACGCATACGCTCGACGTCGTAATCCACGCCTTCAACGGCGTCCTTGTGCACGATCCACTTGGTGGTGACCATGGTTTCCTGCGCGCTGATCGGCCACACGGTGAAGACGATGATGTGGTCGCCCATGCAGTGGTTCCACGAGTGCGGCAGGTGCAGGATGCGCATCGAACCCAGATCCGGGTTCTTGATCCGGCCCATCAGTTTCGCGCAGCCCTGTTTGCCGTCGAGGGTCATCGACACGGTGCCCTTGAGCAGTGGCATGCGCACGATACGGTTACGCAGGCCGAAACTGGCGTGGGCGTAAGGGATCTTCTCGGCTTCCCAGGCGGCAGCGGAGGCGGCGACGTGATCCTTGAACGCCTGATCGGCGCGCGGGTCGGTGACGTCGTCCCATTCCAGCAGGGTTTTCAGCAATTCCGGGTGCGACGCGTTGCAGTGGTAGCACTCGCGGTTGTTTTCCAGCACCAGTTTCCAGTTGGCCTTTTCCATCAAGGTGGTGGTGATCGCCACCTTGGTGTTCTCCATGTCGTACGGTTCCATGTAGTGGTTCAGCGTCGACAGGAAGTCATCAATGGCCGGTGGAGTCTCGGCCAGGCTGATGAAGATATAGCCGCCGGCAGTCTTCACGTTCACCGGTTTGAGGCCGTATTGCTTCATGTCGAAGTCGGCGCCCATTTCGGTACCGGCGAACAGCAGGCGACCGTCCAGCTCATAGGTCCACTGGTGGTAGTGGCAGACCAGTTTGGCAACCTTGCCTTTTTCGCTGGTGCACAGGCGCGAACCTCGGTGGCGGCAGACGTTATGGAAGGCATGCACCACGCCTTCGGCGCCACGGATGACGATGATCGGGTTCTTGCCGACCTGCAGGGTCAGGTAGTTGCCCTTGGCCGGGATCTCGCAGGTCATGCCGGCGATCAACCACTCTTTCTGGAAGATCTCCTGCATGTCGATATCGAACAACCGTTCATCGCTGTAGAACGGTTGCGGCAGCGAAAAGGTGCGCTCGCGCTCTTGCAGCATTTGTGCGGTGGCCTTGCGTGCGGGTTCCAGCGGATCGCCCAGGCTGATTTTTGCGGTGACGTCCATCGATGTGATCCTCATGGCCATCTGCGTGGCCGGCGAAAAGTGGCTGATCAGGTGTGCTGCTAACGGTTGCTACGCAAGGTGTAAAGAATCTGTATTGGTGTTGGGGCGAGTGTGGGGCCGGCGCTGCCGCGAACCTTATCCATGGGCGACATGGTGCAATCTGTTCCCGACGCGCAACCCCCGGTGGTTGGGGGCTGGTCGCGATAAGTATGCCGATGTCGCGGATAGGTAAACGGACGGTTCACGCTATACGCAGAATCGCCGACATGAGGCCGACAGTCGGCCGTGGAGAACAGCATGTCCAACAGCTTCCTGAATCCGGTCACCACCCAGACCTGGGCCAATGGCCGACACATCGTCCGTTGCGTCAAAGTCATCCAGGAAACCTGGGACGTGCGCACCTTCTGCTTTATGGCCGACCAGCCGATCCTGTTCTTCTTCAAGCCCGGGCAGTTCGTGACCCTGGAGCTGGAAATCGAAGGCCAGCCGATCATGCGCTCGTACACGATCTCCAGTTCGCCGTCGGTGCCGTACAGCTTTTCGGTGACGATCAAACGGGTGCCGGGTGGCAAGGTGTCCAACTGGTTGCACGACACGCTTCATGAGGGGCAAGAGCTGGCGGTGCACGGGCCGGTCGGGCTGTTCAATGCCATCGATTTCCCGAGCCCGAAAGTGCTGTACCTGAGCGGCGGCGTCGGCATCACGCCGTGCATGTCGATGGCGCGCTGGTTCTACGACACCAACGCCAACGTCGACATGACCTTTATCCACAGCGCGCGCTCGCCGAAAGACATCATTTACCACCGCGAGCTGGAACACATGGCGTCGCGGATCGACAACTTCAGCCTGCACCTGATTTGCGAGAAGCATGGCTTGGGCGAGCCGTGGGCCGGGTATCGCGGCTACCTCAATCACAAGATGCTCGAGCTGATGGTTCCCGACTTCCTTGAGCGCGAAGTATTCTGCTGCGGCCCGACGCCGTACATGAACGCGGTCAAGCGTCTGCTGGAAGTGGCCGGTTACGACATGTCGCGCTATCACGAAGAATCTTTCGGTGCTACGCCGCCGGAAGCGCGTGCCGATGCGGTGGAGCAAGCCGAGCAGGCAGCCGATGCGCCGGAAATCGATGCGGCGGATTTGCATCAGGTCGAATTCACTTCGTCGGGCAAGAGCATTCGTGTGGCACCGGGCGAGACGGTGCATGCGGCGGCGGCCAAGCTGGGGCTGATGATTCCGAAAGCTTGCGGCATGGGGATTTGCGGCACGTGCAAGGTGCTGAAGCTGGGCGGCGAGGTGGAGATGGAGCACAACGGCGGGATTACCGAGGACGACGAGGCCGAAGGATTTATCTTGTCGTGCTGCAGTGTGCCGAAGGGTGATGTGCGTATCGATTTCTAATCGGTAACCCTCACCCCAGCCCTCTCCCAGAGGGAGAGGGGGCCGACCGAGGTGTCTGACGTTCTACATCGACCTGAAAGACCTTATCGATTATGGATACGGCAAAGCAGATTCAGGTCGGCGTAATTCTCAAATATCCCCCAATCAGTCCCCTCTCCCTCCGGGAGAGGGCTAGGGTGGGGGGCTTTTCAGTCAACAAACAAATCCGGCATCAACGCCGCGTCGCTTTCTCGATCAAAGCGATATTGATCGAACTCAGTCACGCCGCTCTCCCGCAAAATCTCCTCATCAATCAACAACCGCCCGGTAATCTGCCGTCCACCGCTATCCAAAATCACATGCGCCGCATCCGCCATGATCGAAGGCAGGCGCGCCTGCTTGAACGATTCCCGATTCCCCAGCTGAAACTCGATCGCCGCTGTGGCAATCATCGTCTGCGGCCACAACGAATTGACGCTGATCCCGTAACTGGCAAATTCCTCGCTCATCCCCAGCGTCAGCATGCTCATGCCGTACTTGGTCACCGTGTACGGGCTGAATTGCGCAAACCACTTGCTTGCCAGATTCAGCGGTGGCGACAGGTTGAGAATGTGCCCGGCAGATTTCTTCAGATAAGGCAGGGCGGCCTGGCTGCACAGCAACACCGCGCGGGTGTTGATCTGGTGCATCAGGTCGAAGCGTTTGAGCTCGATGTGTTGCACACCGGTGAGTTTGATCGCCCCGGCGTTGTTCACCAGTGCATCGATGCCGCCGAAATGTTCGTTGGCCTGAGCCAGTGCCTGGCGCACGGCGTCTTCCTCACGCACATCGACTTGCAGGGCCAAAGCCTTGCCGCCCGCTGCTTCGACTTCCGCTGCGACGCTGTGAATGGTCCCGGGTAACTTGGCGTGGGGTTCGGCGCTCTTCGCCGCAATCACGATATTGGCCCCGTCCCTGGCGGCCCGCAGCGCAATCTCACGGCCAATGCCACGGCTGGCGCCGGTGATGAACAGGGTTTTGCCTTGTAACGACATGCCGATGCTCCTGCTTATTGTTATGTGAGCGGAGGGTTCGACAGTCAATGTAGACCAAGAGGCAATGCAATCCCTGTAGGAGCTGCCGAAGGCTGCGATCTTTTGATTTTGTTTTTAAGATCAAAAGATCGCAGCCTGCGGCAGCTCCTACGGGGGGAGGGTGTGGAGTCAGGTCAGGCGGACATGACTTCGCGGATGTCGCGAGCCAGTTCGCGGACGCGTTCTTCTTCGGTGTCCCAGGAGCACATGAAGCGCGCGCCGCCCTTGCCGATGAAGGTGTAGAAGCGCCAGTTCTTCGCGGTCAGCGCGGCGATCGCCGGTTCCGACAGTTGCAGGAACACGCCGTTTGCCTGCACCGGGAACATCAGTTCCACGCCTGGAATGTCGCTGACCAGCTCGGCCAGCAGTTGCGCGCAGTGGTTGGCGTGGCGGGCGTATTTCAGCCAGGCGCCGTTTTCGAGAATGCCGACCCATGGCGCCGAGAGGAAACGCATTTTCGACGCCAGTTGCCCGGCCTGTTTGCAGCGGTAATCGAAGTCTTCGGCCAGTTTGTGGTTGAAGAACAGGATCGCTTCACCCACGGCCATGCCGTTTTTGGTGCCGCCGAAGCACAGTACGTCGACGCCGGCCTTCCAGGTCAGATCCGCCGGCGAGCAGCCGAGGAACGCGCAGGCGTTGGAGAAGCGCGCGCCGTCCATGTGCAGGTGCAGGCCCAGCTCTTTGCAGGTGGCGCTGATGGCGCGGACTTCTTCCGGGGTGTAGACGCTGCCGACTTCAGTGGCCTGGGTCAGCGTTACAACGCGCGGTTTCGGGTAATGGATGTCCTGGCGCTTGAGCGCGACTTCGCGGATCGATTGCGGGGTGATCTTGCCGTTTTCGGTGCCAGCGATCAGCAGTTTCGAGCCGTTGGAGAAAAATTCCGGGGCGCCGCATTCGTCGGTTTCGACGTGGGCGGTTTCCGAGCAGATCACGCTGTGGTAACTCTGGCACAGCGACGACAGGGCCAGCGAGTTGGCGGCGGTGCCGTTGAAGGCGAAGAACACTTCGCAGTCGGTTTCAAACAACTGGCGGAAATGGTCGGCCGCGCGTGCGGTCCATTCATCGTCGCCATACGCGCGCTGGTGGCCGTGGTTGGCCTGTTCCATCGCAGCCCAGGCTTCAGGGCAGATTCCGGAATAGTTGTCGCTGGCGAATTGTTGGCTCTTGTCGGTCATGGCCGGCTTCCGTGGTCGAGACTCTTGTGAAGGCTCGTGGTCAATGAGGGTGCGCACTTTACCGAAGATCTTCCGGGGAGCACACGGGATGTCACGTTCAGGAAATTACCAGTTTGTAGGACGATTATGCACCTGAGCAAACGCGACGGCGCACTGGATCTGCTCAAGTGGCTGGCGCTGCTGTGCATGTTGCTCGATCACCTGCGATATGCCGGGTTCTCCGCCGATTGGCTGTATGTGCCGGGGCGGTTGGCGTTTCCGTGGTTTTGTCTGGCGATGGCGGCGAATCTGGCGCGCGACGGGTCGCGGAGGATGGAATGGCGCTATCTGGGCTGGTTGATGCTGTTCAGTGCAGTCAGTGAGATTCCCTATCGGCTGTACATTCCTGATCCCGACACCCTGAACGTGATGCCGACCCTGGCGCTCGGGTTGCTGGTGGCGCGCGGGTGGCAGGATCCGTCGAGCATGTCGCGATTACTGGGCGTTGCTGCGCTGGTGCTGGCGATAGTTTTCTCGGAACGACTGATGTTCGGCTTCTTCGGGGTTCTGCTGCCGCTGGCGATGCTGTTGGTGTTTCGCCTTCCGTGGTACTTCAGCCTGCTGCCGGGTTTGATTTGTCTCGCAGCGAATCAATGGCAGGTGCTTTACGACTCGGCAAGATTCGGTAGCAGCGTCGCGATCCTTGGCATTGCCGCATGTCTGTTTGCGCCACTGCTCGGAATGTTCCTGTTGCGACATGGGCGACATCTTCAGCCGCCACCGATGCGGCGCTGGGCTTATGCCCTGTATCCCGCGCATTTCCTCCTGCTGCTCGCCGTCCGCCAATTGATCGCATAACCCCTGTAGGAGCTGCCGAAGGCTGCGATCTTTTGATCTTGAAAATCAAAGTCAAAAGATCGCAGCCTTCGGCAGCTCCTACAGGGGGATGCATTCTTCGGGTCATTTCCGGCCATGTCGTAAACGCACCTTTGCGTGGCGCGCGCAGGCATTTGAGCTGTCTGCGCCGGTCATACCATCGGCATCAAAGGGCACTGCCTTCAATGCCAGTGCCTTACCGAGACGAATGGCGCACAGATGCCGCTGGGAGAGACGCGATGTTCAGCAAGCAAGACCAGATCCAGGGTTACGACGATGCACTGCTGGCGGCGATGAATGCCGAGGAGCAACGTCAGGAAGATCACATCGAGCTGATCGCGTCGGAGAACTACACCAGCAAACGCGTCATGCAAGCGCAAGGCAGCGGCCTGACCAACAAATACGCCGAAGGCTATCCGGGCAAGCGCTACTACGGTGGCTGCGAGCACGTCGATAAAGTCGAAGCGCTGGCCATCGAACGCGCCAAGCAACTGTTCGGCGCCGATTACGCCAACGTCCAGCCGCACTCCGGTTCGTCGGCCAACAGCGCCGTGTACCTGGCGCTGATCCAGCCGGGCGACACCATCCTCGGCATGAGCCTGGCCCACGGCGGGCACCTGACCCACGGCGCCAAAGTGTCGTCCTCGGGCAAGCTCTACAACGCTGTGCAGTACGGCATCAACACCGACACCGGGCTGATCGATTACGACGAAGTCGAGCGTCTCGCCGTCGAATCCAAGCCGAAAATGATCGTCGCCGGTTTCTCCGCTTACTCGAAGACGCTGGACTTCCCGCGCTTCCGTCAGATCGCTGACAAAGTCGGCGCGCTGCTGTTCGTCGACATGGCCCACGTCGCCGGTCTGGTTGCCGCCGGTCTGTACCCGAACCCGCTGCCGTACGCCGACGTGGTCACCACCACCACGCACAAAACCCTGCGCGGTCCACGTGGCGGGCTGATCCTGGCCAAGTCCAACGAAGAGATCGAGAAGAAGCTCAACGCTGCCGTGTTCCCCGGCGCTCAGGGCGGCCCGCTGATGCACGTCATCGCCGGCAAAGCCGTGTGCTTCAAGGAAGCGCTGGAGCCGGGCTTCAAGGCTTATCAGCAACAAGTGATCGACAACGCTCAGGCGATGGCCAGCGTGTTTATCAAACGTGGCTACGATGTAGTGTCCGGCGGCACCGACAACCACTTGTTTCTGGTCAGCCTGATCCGTCAGGGCCTGACCGGCAAAGACGCCGACGCCGCCCTTGGCCGCGCGCACATCACCGTCAACAAGAACGCCGTGCCGAACGACCCGCAATCGCCGTTCGTGACCTCGGGCCTGCGCATCGGTACCCCGGCCGTCACTACTCGCGGTTTCAAGGTGACCCAGTGCGAAGTGTTGGCTGGCTGGATCTGCGACATCCTCGACAACCTCGGCGATGCCGATGTCGAGGCCAATGTTGCCCAGCAAGTGTCGGCCCTGTGCGCAGACTTCCCGGTTTATCGCTGAGTGTTCTGGAGTAACTGACTATGCAACGCTATTCGGGCTTCGGCCTCTTCAAACACTCCCTCAGCCACCACGAAAACTGGCAGCGCATGTGGCGCACGCCAACGCCGAAGAAAGTCTACGACGTGGTCATCGTCGGCGGTGGCGGGCACGGCCTGGCGACTGCCTATTACTTGGCGAAAGAGCACGGCATCACCAACGTCGCCGTGGTCGAGAAGGGCTGGCTGGGCGGCGGTAACACCGCGCGCAACACCACCATCGTTCGCTCCAACTACCTGTGGGACGAGTCGGCGCACCTCTACGAACATGCGATGAAATTGTGGGAAGGCCTGTCGCAGGACCTCAACTACAACGTGATGTTCTCCCAGCGTGGCGTCTACAACCTGTGCCACACCCTGCAGGACATTCGTGATTCCGAGCGTCGGGTCAGCGCCAACCGCCTCAATGGCGTCGATGGCGAACTGCTCAACGCCAAGCAAGTCGCTGACGAGATTCCGTACCTCGACTGCTCGAAAAACACTCGCTACCCAGTGTTGGGCGCGACTGTTCAGCGTCGCGGCGGCGTTGCCCGTCACGATGCCGTGGCCTGGGGCTTTGCCCGTGCCGCTGACGCCCTCGGTGTCGACTTGATCCAGCAGACCGAAGTGATCGGTTTCCGCAAGGAAAACGGCGTGTGCATCGGCGTTGAAACCAACAAGGGTTTCATCGGCGCCAAGCGCGTCGGTGTGGTCACGGCCGGTAACTCCGGGCACATGGCCAAACTCGCCGGTTTCCGTCTGCCGATCGAATCCCACCCGCTGCAAGCGCTGGTGTCCGAGCCGATCAAGCCGATTATCGACAGCGTGATCATGTCCAACGCCGTGCACGGTTACATCAGCCAGTCCGACAAGGGCGACCTGGTGATCGGCGCCGGTATCGACGGCTACAACGGCTACGGTCAGCGCGGTTCGTATCCTGTGATCGAGCACACCATTCAGGCGATCGTCGAGATGTTCCCGGTGCTGTCGCGGGTACGCATGAACCGCCAGTGGGGCGGCATCGTCGACACCACGCCGGACGCTTGCCCGATCATTTCGAAAACCCCGGTACCGAACATGTTCTTCAACTGCGGTTGGGGCACCGGCGGCTTCAAGGCCACACCTGGCTCGGGCAACGTGTTTGCCGCGAGTCTGGCCAAGGGTGAAATGCACCCGTTGGCCGCACCTTTCTCCATCGACCGTTTCCACAACGGTGCGTTGATCGATGAACACGGCGCTGCTGCGGTTGCCCACTAACAGGAGAAATCCCCATGTTGCATATCTTCTGTCCTCACTGCGGCGAACTGCGCTCCGAAGAGGAATTCCACGCATCCGGTCAGGCGCACATTCCGCGCCCGCTCGATCCAGGCGCCTGCACTGATGAAGAGTGGGGCGACTACATGTTCTTCCGCGATAACCCGCGCGGACTGCACCACGAACTGTGGGATCACGTCGCCGGTTGCCGCCAGTACTTCAACGTCACTCGCGACACCGTGACCTACGAGATTCTCGAAACCTACAAGATTGGCACCAAGCCGCAATTCACCGACAAGGCTGATTCGGCGAAAACAGCCACGACGGCGCTGGGAGAGAAGGTATGAGCCAGACCAATCGCCTGTCCAACGGTGGACGGATCGACCGCAACAAAGTGCTGAGCTTCACCTTCAACGGTCAGAGCTACAAAGGCTTCGAGGGTGACTCGCTGGCCGCCGCGCTGATCGCCAACGGCGTCGACATCATTGGCCGCAGCTTCAAGTATTCGCGTCCTCGCGGGATCTTTGCCGCCGGCGCCGAAGAGCCGAACGCGGTGCTGCAGATCGGCGCAACCGAAGCCACACAGATTCCCAACGTGCGCGCCACGCAACAGGCGTTGTATCAAGGCCTGGTTGCGACCAGCACCAACGGCTGGCCGAGCGTCAACAACGACATGATGGGCATTCTCGGCAAGGTCGGCGGCAAGCTGATGCCGCCGGGTTTCTACTACAAAACCTTCATGTACCCGCAATCGTTCTGGATGACGTACGAGAAGTACATCCGCAAGGCTGCCGGCCTGGGCCGTTCGCCGACAGAGAACGATCCGGACACCTACGACTACATGAACCAGCACTGCGACGTGCTGATCGTCGGCGCTGGCCCGGCCGGTCTCGCCGCTGCCTTGGCCGCTGCGCGCAGTGGTGCCCGAGTGATTCTTGCTGATGAGCAGGAAGAGTTTGGTGGCAGCCTGCTCGACTCACGCGAAAGCCTCGACGGCAAACCAGCGATGGACTGGGTCGCCAGTGTCATCACGGAACTGAAGAACACCCCGGACGTGCTGCTGTTGCCGCGCGCCACGGTCAACGGTTACCACGACCACAACTTCCTGACCATTCACGAACGCCTCACCGATCACCTCGGCGACCGTGCGCCAATCGGTCAGGTGCGTCAGCGTATTCACCGTGTTCGCGCCAAGCGTGTCGTGCTGGCGACCGGTGCTTGCGAGCGTCCGCTGGTTTACGGCAACAACGACGTGCCGGGCAACATGCTCGCTGGTGCGGTGTCGACTTACGTGCGTCGCTACGGCGTGGCACCGGGCAAGAAGCTGGTGCTGTCGACCAACAACGATCACGCCTACCGCGTGGCACTGGATTGGCTCGACGCCAGTCTGCAAGTGGTGGCCATCGCCGATGCCCGTAGCAATCCGCGCGGTGCATTGGTCGAAGAAGCACGCGCCAAAGGCATCCGCATCCTCACCGGCAGCGCCGTGATCGAAGCCCGTGGCAGCAAGCGCGTCACCGCTGCTCGTATTGCCGCGATCGATGTCAAAGCGCACGCCGTGACCAGCCCGGGCGAATGGCTCGACTGCGATGTGGTTGCCAGTTCCGGCGGTTACAGCCCGGTCGTTCACTTGGCTTCGCACCTTGGTGGCAAGCCGACCTGGCGTGAAGACATCCTCGGTTTCGTGCCGGGCGAAGCACCGCAGAAGCGCGTGTGCGTCGGTGGCATCAACGGCGTTTACGGTCTCGGTGATTCGCTGGCTGACGGT
Source organism: Pseudomonas neuropathica (assembly GCF_015461835.1). GTDB lineage: Bacteria > Pseudomonadota > Gammaproteobacteria > Pseudomonadales > Pseudomonadaceae > Aquipseudomonas > Aquipseudomonas neuropathica. The sequence continues at coordinate 134,300 of NZ_JACOPX010000011.1, forward strand.
TTTGAAGGTGGCGTGCGCGCTGCGGCTGAAGCGGGTTTCCAGACCGTCGAAGGCGTGCTGCCAAAAGCACTGAGCCGTCTCGAAGAGCCGACGCTGGCGCTGTTCCAGGTGCCGCATGAAAAGAACACCGCACGGGCGCCGAAGCAATTCGTCGACCTGCAAAACGACGTGACCGCCGCCGCCATCGAACTGGCAACCCGCGAAGGTTTCGAGTCGGTCGAACACGTCAAACGCTACACCGCGCTGGGCTTCGGCACCGATCAGGGCAAGCTCGGCAACGTCAACGGTCTGGCCATCGCCGCCCGCTCGCTGAACGTGACCATCCCGCAGATGGGCACCACGATGTTCCGTCCGAACTACACGCCGGTGACTTTCGGCGCCGTGGCCGGTCGTCACTGTGGGCACATCTTCGAACCTGTTCGTCACACCGCGCTGCATGCCTGGCATGTGAAAAATGGCGCAGAGTTTGAAGACGTCGGTCAGTGGAAGCGTCCATGGTACTTCCCGAAAAACGGTGAAGACCTGCATGCAGCGGTGAAGCGTGAATGCAAAGCCGTGCGCGACAGCGTCGGCCTGCTCGACGCCTCGACCCTCGGCAAGATCGACATTCAAGGCCCGGATGCCCGCGAGTTCCTCAATCGCGTGTACACCAACGCCTGGACCAAGCTCGACGTGGGCAAGGCGCGCTACGGTTTGATGTGCAAAGAAGACGGCATGGTCTTCGACGACGGTGTGACGGCGTGTCTGGCCGACAACCATTTTGTCATGACCACCACCACCGGCGGCGCGGCGCGCGTGCTGCAGTGGCTGGAGCTGTACCACCAGACCGAATGGCCGGACATGAAGGTTTACTTCACTTCCGTGACGGACCACTGGGCGACCATGACCCTGTCCGGACCGAACAGCCGCAAGCTGCTCAGCGCTGTGACCGACATTGATCTGAGCAACGAAGCCTTCCCGTTCATGACCTGGAAAGAAGGTCTGGTCGGCGGTGTGCCGGCGCGGGTGTTCCGCATCTCGTTCACCGGTGAGCTGTCGTACGAAGTCAACGTGCAGGCCGATTATGCGATGGGCGTGCTGGAGAAAATCGTCGAGGCCGGCAAGCAGTACAACCTGACCCCGTACGGCACTGAAACCATGCACGTACTGCGTGCCGAGAAGGGTTTCATCATCGTTGGCCAGGACACTGACGGCTCGATGACTCCGGACGACTTGAACATGGGCTGGTGCGTGGGTCGCACCAAACCGTTCTCGTGGATCGGCCAGCGTGGCATGAACCGTGAAGACTGCGTGAAGGATCAGCGTAAGCAATTGGTCGGTCTGAAGCCGATCGATCCGAACGTGTGGCTGCCGGAAGGTGCGCAACTGGTGTTCAACACCAAACAAGCGATCCCGATGACCATGGTCGGCCACGTGACCTCAAGTTACGCGCACAACTCCCTCGGTTATTCGTTTGCCATGGGTGTGGTCAAGGGCGGTCTGAAGCGCCTCGGTGAGCGGGTGTTTGCGCCCCTGGCCGATGGCAGCGTGATCGAGGCGGAGATCGTTTCTTCGGTGTTCTTCGATCCGAAGGGGGATCGCCAGAACATCTGACAGCTTCGGGCCCTGTGGGGTGGCGGATATCGCCTTCGCGAGCAAGCTCGCTCCCACAGGTTTCGGGTTGTTAATGGGATTTGTGTCAGGCATCAGTCCAGTGTGGGAGCGAGCTTGCTCGCGAAGGCGGTGTAACAGCCACCACAAGGGCCGGAACCAACAGAATTGATAAAGGTGCTTTATGACCACAGCCAATGTTTACCAACAACGCCCGACCACCGGCGCCAAGGCCGAGTCGTCGCTGCACCATGCCGACCTCGCCAGCCTGGTCGGCAAGGGCCGCAAGAACGCCGGCGTGATCGTGCGGGAAAAGAAACTCCTCGGCCACCTGACCATTCGTGGCGATGGCCACGATGCCGCGTTCGCCGCCGGTGTCCATAAAGCCTTGGGCATCGAATTGCCAGGCGCCCTGAGCGTCATCGTCAAAGGTGAAACCAGCCTGCAATGGATGGGCCCGGACGAGTGGCTGCTGATCGTGCCAAGCGGTGAAGAATTCGCCGCCGAACAGAAACTGCGGGAAGCCCTGGGCGATCTGCACATCGCGATCGTCAACGTCAGCGGCGGCCAGCAAGTACTCGAACTGAGCGGGCCGAACGTGCGTCAGGTGCTGATGAAGTCGACCAGCTATGACGTGCACCCGAATAACTTCCCGGTGGGTAAAGCGGTCGGCACGGTGTTCGCCAAGTCGCAGCTGATGATTCGTCATACCGCTGAAGACACTTGGGAATTGCTGATTCGTCGCAGTTTTTCGGATTACTGGTGGTTGTGGTTGCAGGATGCTTCGGCTGAGTACGGGTTGAGCGTTCAGGCCTGACAGATCAAAAGCCACCCCCTCACCCCAGCCCTCTCCCCCAAGGGGGCGAGGGGAAAGGGAGCCGATCTCGGGTGTTTTTGTGATCTATATTCACCCGCGATATTTCAGGTCGGCGTAGCTCGAAACAACACCTCGGTCAGTCCCCTCTCCCTCTGGGAGAGGGCTAGGGTGAGGGAAAAACCTGACACCCCGCACAAAGAACAGGAGTCACCGCACCATGAGCCGCGCCCCAGACACATGGATTCTGACCGCCGACTGCCCCAGCGTCCTCGGCACCGTGGACGCGGTCACGCGTTTTCTGTTCGAGCAGGGCTGCTACGTCACCGAGCACCATTCGTTCGATGACCGCCTCTCCGGGCGTTTCTTCATTCGCGTGGAATTCCGCCAGCCCGACGGCTTCGACGAACAGTCCTTCCGCGCAGGCTTAGCCGAACGTGGTCAGGCCTTCGGCATGATCTTTGAGCTGACCGCACCGAACTACCGGCCAAAAGTGGTGATCATGGTCTCCAAGGCCGATCACTGCCTCAACGACTTGCTCTACCGCCAGCGCATTGGCCAGTTGTCGATGGACGTCGCTGCCGTCGTCTCCAACCACCCGGATCTGAAACCGCTGGCCGACTGGCATCAGATTCCCTACTACCATTTCCCCCTCGACCCCAACGACAAGCCGTCGCAGGAGCGTCAGGTGTGGCAGGTGATCGAAGAGTCCGGCGCTGAGCTGGTGATCCTCGCCCGCTATATGCAAGTGCTGTCGCCAGAGTTGTGCCGCAAGCTCGATGGCAAGGCGATCAACATTCATCACTCGTTGCTGCCGGGCTTCAAGGGCGCCAAGCCGTATCACCAGGCCTACAACAAGGGCGTGAAACTGGTGGGCGCGACGGCGCATTACATCAATAACGATCTGGATGAAGGGCCGATCATTGCCCAAGGCGTCGAGGCGGTGGATCACAGTCATTACCCTGAGGATCTGATTGCCAAGGGGCGCGATATCGAAGGCCTGACGCTGGCGCGCGCGGTTGGGTACCACATTGAGAGACGGGTGTTTTTGAACGCCAATAGAACCGTCGTTCTTTAGATCTCTTTCGCGAGCAAGCTCGCTCCCACAGGGTATGCATTCCAATGTGGGAGCGAGCTTGCTCGCGAAGAGGCCATAACAGGCAACACATAAACAGCATCTGTACCCGAGCATTCAACGCGCTGCCTGCCTGGGCAACGCGGTTCCATAAAAACAACAGCGAGGTGAAAGCATGTCTGGCAATCGTGGTGTGGTGTATCTCGGCGCTGGCAAGGTCGAAGTACAGAAAATCGACTATCCGAAAATGCAGGACCCGCGCGGTCGCAAGATCGAGCACGGGGTCATTCTCAAAGTGGTTTCCACCAATATCTGCGGCTCCGACCAACACATGGTGCGCGGCCGTACCACGGCGCAGACCGGTCTGGTGCTGGGCCACGAGATCACCGGTGAGGTGATCGAAAAAGGCTCCGACGTCGAAAACCTGAAAATCGGTGATCTGGTCTCCGTACCGTTTAACGTGGCTTGCGGGCGCTGCCGTTCCTGCAAAGAGCAACACACCGGCGTCTGCCTGACCGTCAACCCGGCCCGTGCCGGTGGCGCTTACGGTTATGTCGACATGGGCGACTGGACCGGTGGCCAAGCCGAATACGTGCTGGTGCCATACGCCGACTTCAACCTGCTGAAATTGCCGGACCGCGACAAGGCCATGGAGAAAATCCGCGACCTGACCTGCCTCTCCGACATCCTCCCGACCGGTTACCACGGCGCCGTCACTGCCGGCGTTGGCCCGGGCAGCACCGTTTATATCGCGGGCGCCGGCCCGGTCGGTCTGGCCGCAGCCGCTTCCGCGCGTCTGCTGGGTGCTGCGGTGGTGATCGTCGGCGACGTCAACACCATCCGCCTGGCCCACGCCAAGGCGCAGGGTTTTGAAGTGGTCGACCTGTCGCAAGACACCCCGCTGCACGAACAGATCGCCGCACTGCTGGGCGAACCGGAAGTGGATTGCGCGGTGGACTGCGTCGGCTTCGAAGCACGCGGCCACGGCCACGACGGGGTCAAAGCCGAGGCTCCAGCCACCGTGCTCAACTCGCTGATGGGCGTGGTGCGTGTTGCCGGCAAGATCGGTATTCCCGGCCTGTACGTCACTGAAGATCCGGGTGCTGTGGATGCCGCCGCGAAAATGGGCAGCCTGAGCATTCGCTTCGGTCTGGGCTGGGCCAAGTCGCACAGCTTCCACACCGGCCAGACCCCAGTGATGAAGTACAACCGCCAACTGATGCAGGCGATCATGTGGGATCGCATCAATATCGCCGAAGTGGTCGGCGTGCAGGTGATCAGCCTCGATCAGGCGCCGGAAGGTTACGGCGAGTTTGATGCGGGCGTGCCGAAGAAGTTTGTGATTGATCCGCATAATTTGTTTAGTGCGGCGTAATAATTCAATCATTTCAACCAAGGGCGACAGCGATGTCGCCTTTTCTATTGCATATAGCCAGAAAATTTTTAATTTCGATTTGTTATGAATACCTGTCAGATATGACAGTGCAAACATTTATTTTGATCACTTACGATAAGTGCTCCTCAATTGTGTAAGGGAGTACGGCAAAATGAATGTAAACAACTCTTCAGTTAAATCGAGCAAGTTACAGCTACGCAAACTTTCCATTGGTGGTTTATGTGCGCTTGCTGCATTGTTTGGTAGCTTCAGTGTGTCAGCTGCAAATTGTCCGGATCTCAGTCAAGTTATATATACCAAGAGCGGGGATGGAGCCAATTACACCTCGAGGGATCAGGCGTGGAGGGGCGAGAATCCAAACGACAGCACCGATTATACTAAAGATGCCGGATTTCATAGTGTCACGATTAAATCTGATTCAAATTTTGTTGCATGTAGTTATGAGGGTAAAGACAGGGCAGGAATCAGATTGACTTTGAATTGGGGCGCCGGTCGAGCAGTTTCTCAAGCAGGTGAAGGCTGGGTTGACGGCACTTGTCGCGCTCAGAATGCAAAGGAGTGCCACTTTGACTGATGTTGGGTTTATATGGGTGGTAGTAAAAATTTATTAGAAGGTTAATTGTTTTGGAGGGCGACATGTGTCGCCCTCTTTTTCCGTCTTTTAATACGATCATCTATAATCCCGCCAAGGCCCCTTGGTACAACACCGGCCCCGTTGGCTGTCCGGTCGGCGAACCACCTTTGGGTTCCAGGCTCACTGCCAGCGCAATCGGTTTGCCGATCAACACCTTCTGCGCCTCGCTCAATTCAACCTTGCCTTTGCCCCCCGCCGGAATCACACCCAGCGAAATCGGTTTGCCATCCGCCGGAATCGCCCACAGCTCCAGGCTACGATCCGCACCAACCGCCGCGAGCGTCAGCGGCTCGACTTGCAGGTAATCCGCATGCGCCTCGACCTTCAGTGCCGGTTGCGCATCGGCGGTCAACAGGGTGGCGCGGTAGCGGGCGTCGTCGCGGTTGTATAGCGAGCCGAGGAACACCAACACCACGATCGAACACAGTGCAGCGGTGACGCGCAGCCAGTTCCAGAACGGTCGCTTCTCGGGCACATGCAGCACTTGCGGTTCGATCCGCGCGGTGATGCCTTGCCAGACGCGATCGGGCACCGGATGCTCCGGCAGAGATTCGGTGAGACTCACCAGCGATTCCTGCCATTGCGCCACTTCAGCTCGCAACACAGCGTCATCCAGCAGCAACTGTTCAAAACGCCGCCGCGCAGGCGCAGACATCAGGCCGATTGCATAATCGGCGGCGAGGGCGCGGCGCAGGGCTGGGGTCTGGTAGTTCATGATTCAAGGCACCGGCGCAGGCGTTCCAGGCCACGGCGAATCCACGATTTCACCGTTCCCAGTGGCGTGGCCAGATGTTCGGCGAGTTCCGTGCACGACAACCCCTGAAAGTAGGCCACGGTGATCGACTGGCGCTGCATGCTTTCAAGGGTGTCCAGACAGCGGTTCAACGTCTGAACCTCGCGAGCGCTGTTCAACTGATCATGCGCTGAAGGACTTTCGTCCGGCAGGGCGTCCTGTTCGAGGTCAGTCAGGGGCCGGTCACGATGTTTACGCAACTGATCGATGGCCTGATTACGGGTGATGTTGATCATCCAGGTCAGCGGCGCCGACAGGTGCGCTTCGTAACGCGAGGCGTTGTTCCAGATGCGCACGAAGCTTTCCTGCAGCACTTCCTCGGCCAGATCGGTGCGGCGCATAAAACGCAGGGCGACGCCATGCAAACGCGGGCCGACGCTGCGGTACAGCGTTTCGAAGGCGCGACGATCGCCCAGTGCACACTGGGCCAACAGCTGGCGCAACTGATCGGTGTCGGCGATGGAAATGACGACTCTCCAGGCAAAGGTAGAGCGACGAGGGCTGGGCTCGGACTGTTCACAGGCTAGTTCAGTGATAGCGGTTGTGCCATTCATCGCGAAGGTGTCCGGGATTTCACGTTTTATATACGCAGGCCGGACGAAAATGGATGCGCCGCGCCGGAACATGCCGGCGGATACCCGGTCAAACCGGCAGTTTCACTGCCCGTTCAACGGGTGGTTTTCACAGCGCAAGAGGATGTCTGAATGAAGATTTCACGCGGTATTGCCTTGGCTTCACTGATGACCCTTGCGGCCAGCCCGGTGTTCGCCGGTTTCAGCCTCGACGACGTGACCAAGGCGGCTTCGAGCATGCAGGGCGGCAACGCTGCCACCGCCGCCGCGCCGACCTCGGAAACCGCCGGTCTGCTGCAAGCCGTCACCGGTCTGGGGGTTACCCCGCAGCAAGCCGTCGGCGGCACCAGCGCCATGCTTGGCTTGGCCAAGAACCAGTTGAGCAGCACCGATTATTCACAGTTGGCCAAAGAAGTACCGGGCATCGACAAGCTGTCGGGCGGTGGCGGCAACCTCACGGCGCTGAGCGGCTTGTTGGGCTCGTCGGGCAAGTCAGCCGGACTCGAAAACGCGCTGGGCAACGTCAAGGACACCAATGACCTGAACAATGCCTTCGGCGCGCTGGGCATGGACAGTGGCATGGTTGGCCAGTTTGCCCCGGTGCTGCTCAAGTACTTGGGTGATCAGGGCGTCGGCGGCCCGCTGCTGCAAAGCCTCGGCAGCATCTGGGGCGCCGGCACCGGTAGCTGATTCAGCCGCGTTCGCCGCGCAGTTCGGCGATGCGCTGATCCTTCTCGTTCCAGAGCTGGTTGACCCAGCTCTGGACCGTCTGGCGAAACGCCGGATCATTCTCGTAATCGCCCTGCCACAGCGCCGGGTCGAGTTCGCGGGTCTTGATATCGATGATCACCCGCGGCACGTTGCCGCTGATCAAATCCCAGAAGCCCGGGATGTTCGCCTGTGGATAAACCACGGTGACGTCGAGAATTGCATCCAGCTGTTCACCCATCGCCGCCAATACAAACGCCACGCCGCCGGCCTTGGGCTTGAGCAAGTGCTTGAACGGTGATTGCTGCTGGGCGCTTTTTGCCGCGGTGTAGCGGGTGCCTTCCAGATAATTCACCACGGTCACTGGCTGACGCTTGAACAGCTCGCAGGCCTGTTTGGTGATTTCCAGATCCTTGCCGGCCAGCTCCGGATGTTTTGCCAGAAATGCCTTGGTGTAGCGTTTCATGAACGGGTAATCCAGCGCCCACCACGCCAGTCCGAGAAACGGCACCCAGATCAGTTCTTTCTTGAGGAAGAATTTGAAGAACGGCGTGCGGCGGTTGAGGGTCTGGATCAGCGCCGGAATGTCGACCCACGACTGGTGGTTACTGACCACCAGATACGAAGTGTCACTGCGCAGATTCTCGCCGCCGCGAATGTCCCATTGGGTGGGGATGCACAGGCGGAAAATCAGCTTGTCGATCTCGGCCCAGGTCTCGGCGATCCACATCACCGCCCACGAGGCGTAATCGCGCCAGCGGCCTGGTGCGATCAGTTTGAGCAGAGCAAATACCAGCAACGGCCCGATCAGGATCAGGGTGTTGAGCAACAGCAGCAGGGTGACGAAACAGCCGGTGAGCAGGCGGCGCATAAGCAACTCTTTGCAAACGGATGGGCGCGCCATGATAAGCAGCTTCGCGCGACAGGCCAAATCGGTGGTGACGAATGTTTCACTTTTGGGCCGGTATGCTTTGCTCAAGCGTTGTGCTGAATGTGCTGGCCTCTTCGCGAGCAAGCTCGCTCCCACAGTGTATTCAGGTGTACTCAGGATGAGTGTTCGACATAAATCCCTGTGGGAGCGAGCTTGCTCGCGAAGCGATTTCATGGCGAACGAATTACTTACTGGGTGTCTAAAATCTCGCGTCTGCCGCCCTCATTTTCCAAGGAAGCCCCTTACGTGAAATCCCTCCTTGCACTGTTTGCCCTCGTCGCCCTGCCGGTCATGGCCGCCGAGCCGACCCTGTACGGGCGCTATGAATACATCGCGCTGCCGGAAATCGGTGGTGAAGTGCTCAAGGCCAAGATGGACACTGGCGCGCTGACCGCTTCGCTGTCGGCCAAGGACATCGAGACCTTCACCCGTGATGGCGACGAATGGGTACGTTTCCGCCTCGGCACCAAAGACGCCAGCAACAAAGTCTACGAACACAAGGTCGCGCGGATCAGCAAGATCAAGAGCCGTTCGGATGAAGAGGACGAGGGCGAAAGCACCGAAGTCGCCAAGCGCCCGGTGGTCGATCTGGAGCTGTGCCTGGGCGACGTCAAGCGTACCGTTGAGGTCAACCTGACCGACCGCAGCAACTTCAACTACCCGCTGCTGATCGGTGCCAAAGCCTTGCGCGAGTTCGGCGCGGCGGTGAACCCGGCGCGGCGCTTCACGGCGGACAAGCCGGACTGCTGAGCCAAGTGGTCTCATTGACGTAACGTCAGGCTTGGGGCACCGTTCGCGCACCTAACCCACGGGCTCGGACGCCATGCCTCATATCCTGATTGTCGAAGACGAAGCGGCGATTGCCGACACGCTGATTTTTGCCTTGCAGGGCGAGGGCTTCACCACCATGTGGTTGAACCTCGGCGCGGCGGCGCTGGAGCATCAGCGGCAGACGCCGGCCGATCTGATCATCCTCGACATCGGCCTGCCGGACATCAGCGGCTTCGAGACCTGCAAACAGCTACGTCGCTTCAGCGACGTGCCGGTGCTGTTCCTCAGCGCCCGCGATGCCGAGATTGATCGCGTGGTGGGCCTGGAGATCGGCGCCGACGACTACGTGGTCAAGCCGTTCAGCCCTCGAGAGGTGGCAGCGCGGGTCAAGGCTATTCTCAAACGCATGGCGCCGCGTCCGGCGATTGAAGCCACTTCCGCGCTGTTCCGTGTCGATCCGGAACGGATTCAAATCATTTATCGCGGCCAGACGTTAAGCCTGACCCGCCATGAATTCCGCCTGTTGCAATGCCTGCTCGAACAACCCGAGCGGGTCTTCAGTCGCGAACAACTGCTTGATGCTTTGGGCGTCGCTGCCGACGCCGGCTACGAGCGCAGCATCGATAGCCACATCAAAAGCGTGCGCGCCAAACTGCGTCTGGTGCGGGCCGACGCCGAGCCGATCCAGACCCATCGCGGTCTCGGTTACAGCTACAGCCCGGGGCACAGCTGATGTCGCTGGGGCTGCGGATCTTTCTGGTGTATGTGCTGTTTGTCGGCCTCACCGGGTACTTTGTGCTCAACACGGTGATGGAAGAAATCCGCCCCGGCGTGCGCCAGTCCACCGAAGAAACCCTGGTCGATACCGCCAACCTGATGGCAGAAATCCTCCGTGATGATTTCAAGGCCGGCACCCTTAGCGAGAACCGCTGGCCCGAGTTGCTGCGCGCCTATGGCGAGCGCCAGCCGCAAGCAACCATTTGGGGCTTGCCGAAAAACCAGGTCAACCACCGCATCTACGTCACCGACGCCGAGGGCATTGTGGTGCTCGATTCCAGTGGCGTGGCCGTGGGTCAGGACTACTCGCGCTGGAACGATGTCTTCCTGACCTTGCGTGGCGAGTACGGTGCGCGTTCGAGCCGCAGTGATCCGGATGACGCCAGCTCGTCAGTGATGCACGTCGGCGCGCCGATCCGTGACAACGGCAAGATCATCGGCGTGGTCACCGTGGCCAAGCCCAACAGCTCCTTGCAACCTTATGTTGATCGCACCGAACGGCGCTTGCTGTTTTACGGTGCCGGTTTGATTGGCCTCGGTCTGCTGTTCGGTGCTTTGTTGTCATGGTGGTTGAGCCGTGCGCTGCACCGTCTGACCGGTTATGCCCAAGCCGTGAGTGAGGGCCGGCGGGTGGAAGTGCCGCATTACCGGGGTGGTGAACTGGAACAACTGGCTACCGCCGTGGAGCAGATGCGCACGCAACTGGAAGGCAAGGCCTACGTCGAGCGCTATGTGCACACGCTGACCCATGAACTGAAAAGTCCGCTGGCGGCGATTCGTGGTGCGGCGGAGTTGCTGCAAGGGGATATGTCGCCGGTTCAGCGCCTGCGCTTTGTCGGCAACATCGACAGCGAAAGTGCGCGGATGCAGCAGTTGATCGAGCGGTTGTTGAATCTGGCTCAGGTCGAGCAACGTCAGGGCCTTGAAGAGCGGGTCGCCGTGCCGTTGGCGGCGCTGGTTGATCAGTTGTTGCAGGGGCAGGCAGCGCGAATTGAAGGCAAACAGTTGCGCATCGAACAAACGATTGCCGCAGATCTGCTGTTGATTGGCGAGCCGTTTCTGTTGCGTCAGGCGCTGGGCAACTTGCTGGAGAATGCGCTGGATTTCACCCTGGTTGAGGGGTTGCTGCGGTTCAGCGCCGAGCGGGTTGGCGAGCAAATCGAATGTCGATTGTTCAATGAGACGGCGCCGATTCCCGATTACGCCTTGCCGCGACTGACTGAGCGTTTCTACTCGTTGCCGCGACCGGACAGTGGGCGGAAAAGCACGGGGCTGGGGCTTAACTTCGTCGAAGAGGTGGTCAAGTTGCATGGTGGGTCGATGCAGATTCGTAATGTCGAGAACGGTGTTGAGGTGACATTGCGCCTGCCTTGATTCCGTCAAAAGATCGCAGCCTTCGGCAGCTCCTACATAGGGTTGCGTACACCTGTAGGAGCTGCCGAAGGCTGCGATCTTTTGATCTTTCCACACAATCTCCACATTCCCCCCACATTCCCCCCATACAGCACCAGCAGACTCTGCCCATCCAAACAGGGAGAGTCCCATGAACAAGAATCTGACGATAAAGCTCGGCGCCATCGCCCTGCTGATCCTGCTGTTGCTGATCCCGCTGCTGATGATCGACGGCGTCATCGACGAGCGCCAACAGCTGCGCGACGGTGTGCTCGAAGACATTGCCCGCAGCTCCAGCTACAGCCAGCAACTGAGCGGCCCGGTGATGGTGGTGCCGTATCGCAAAGTGATTCACAACTGGAAAACCAACGATAAAACCAACCAGCGTTACGACGAGCCAAGCGAAGAGCGCGGCCGTTTGTACTTCCTGCCGGAGCGTTTCGAACTCGACGGCCAAGTGCAAACCGAACTGCGTGCACGAGGCATTTATGAAGCACGGTTGTTCCACGCCGATAACCGAATCAACGGCCATTTCTCATTGCCGGCGCAATTGGGCATCAAGGAAGACTTCAGCGACTACCAGTTCGATGCACCGTTTCTCGCGGTCGGTATCAGCGATATTCGCGGTATCGAAAATGCGCTGAAACTCGAGCTCGATGGCCAGCGCCTCGATTTCGTTCCGGGTACGCAAGTCGGTTGGCTCGGTGAAGGTGTGCGGGTCACGCTGCCGTTGCTCGACACCAGTAAAACCACGGAACTGAGCTTCGGCTTCGACCTGCGTCTGCAAGGCACCGGTTCATTGCAGGTGCTGCCGGTGGGCAAGAGCAGCAGCGTCAGCCTCACCGCCAACTGGCCGCATCCAAGCTTTGTCGGCAACTTCCTGCCGGGCAAACGTGAAATCAATGATCAAGGCTTCAGCGCCGATTGGCAGACCACGTTTTTCTCCACCAACCTGCAAGACGCCATGAGCCGTTGCGTGAGCAGCAATGATTGCGAGGCGTTTAATGGTCGCAGCTTCGGTGTGAGCTTCATCGATCCGGTGGATCAGTACCTGAAGAGTGACCGGGCGATCAAATATGCGCTGCTGTTCATTGTCCTGACGTTCGCCGGTTTCTTCCTCTTCGAAGTACTCAAGAGCCTGGCCGTACACCCGGTGCAATACGCGCTGGTTGGTGTGGCGCTGGCGTTCTTCTATCTGTTGTTGCTGTCGCTGTCGGAGCACATTGGTTTTGCCCTGGCATATTTGCTGTCGGCCAGTGCCTGTGTGGTGTTGATCGGGTTTTATGTCTGCCATGTGCTACGCAGTGTGCGTCACGGCTTGAGTTTTTCGGCAGGGCTGGCGGCGTTGTATGGCCTGCTCTATGGCTTGCTGAGCGCTGAGGATTACGCGTTGTTGATGGGCTCGTTGTTGCTGTTCGGTCTGCTCGGTGTGTTCATGGTGCTGACGCGCAAACTGGATTGGTACGGGATTGGGCAGAAGCCGGGCAAGCCGTTGGAGTTTGATGTGGGGGCGATGCAATGAGCCGGTCGCTGGGCTTGCGTGAGGATCAGTGCTGGAAGGATGAGTTGGTGACGCGGATTATCGGGTTTTTGCCTGTGGAACCGAGGTGGTGCATTCGCGAGCAGGCTCGCTCCCACAGGATGGGTGTTGGAACAGAGATTTCTGCCATGCCCAAAAACAATGTGGGGGCGAGCCTGCTCGCGAAGAGGCCGGAACAGGCGCCGCCGATTTAAGGCTTGGGCATCGTGGCGATCATGGAAGGTCGCTGACTCACTTCAAAGAACCAGTTGGCCAATTGCGGGTTGGCATCACGCCAGCCCAGGTCCGGGAAGCGCAAATCGAGATATCCCAAGGCACACGCCACGCTGATGGCGGCCACATCGAAATGGCTGGTCAGCTCGGCAATCGCATCGGTTTCCAGTACAGCGAGGGCGCGGCGGATCTTGTCGCGCTGGGCTTCGAGCCATTCGTCCCAATGCTTTTCCGGCGCGCGCAGGACCATTTCATAACGCACCATCACCGACGCATCCATGATCCCGTCGGCCATCGAGGCCAGGGTCAGACGCCGCCAGCGGGCCGCGCCTTCGCGCGGGATCAGCGGATTGCCGACGTGTTGTTGATCGAGGTATTCGAGGATCACACGGCTGTCATGGATGACGTTGCCATCGGCCAGGCGCAGGGCGGGGATCTTGCCCAGCGGGTTGTCGACATTGAGCTCGGCGCTCGGACTGACCGGGCTGAGCACGCAGTCTTGCAGGGCGACGCGATCCTGCTGACCGGTTTCGTGCAGCAATACCATCACTTTGCGCACGAACGGGGAGAGCGTGTTGTGGTACAGGGTCATGCTGGGGGCGGACATTGGCAAACCTCGGTGATCGTCGAAGAGCAGGAGGTTAGCCTAGCCAGATGCGGCGAGGCTGGCGAGGAATTGATGGTGTATTCACTGTCGCCTTCGCGAGCAAGCTCGCTCCCACAGGGGAACGCATTTCAAATGTGGGAGCGAGCTTGCTCGCGAAGGGGCCATCTCAGGCAATGCAAATATTACCTGCGCAGCAACAATCCCCTGATCGCCAGAACGGCCGGCACACCCAACCCAACCCAGCTCAACGCATCCCAAATCCCATCCCCCAGCAACGCCGCAAACAACCCCGCCGCACTGAGCAGCGCAATCACGATCGGCGTGCTGAACACCTTCCAGAAATTCGACTGACGCGGCTTCATGCAGACGCCTCCGCCGTTTCCAGCACAGGCCTGGCCGCTGTGCGCCGCACCACCCACAGATACACACCGCTGCCGAGCACAATGATCGTCAGCACATCAAGCGTGGCCCAGAGAATCTTCATCGGCATGCCGCCGTAATCACCGAAGTGCAGCGGCTGCGACATGCCCATGGCGTCCATGTACCAGGGCCGTTCGGCCACGGCGGTGACCTGCAGCGTGGTCGCATCGATCAGCACCGGCGTCAGCAGATGCGAGGTCAGGTGCGTGCCGCCCTTCATGAACACCGAGTAATGGTGTTCGCTGGAAAAGCGTGTGCCGGGAAAGGCAATGAAATCAGGTTTCATCTCCGGTGCCACTTCAGCAGCGATGTCGAGCAAACGCGTGGCCGGCGCCAAGTGGGTCAGCGGTGGCGCATCGCGGTACGGTTCGATCAGCGCAGTCAATGCATCGTTGCGCCAGGCCGCGATCAACAGGTCGGCGCAGGCGCTGATCACACCGGTCACGCCGACGACCAGCGCCCAGGTCAGGGTGACGACACCGATCAGGTTGTGCAGGTCGAGCCAGCGCAATCTTGTCGACTTGTCCTGGCGCACGGTGCCGAACTTCAAGCGGCGCATGAACGGCAGGTACAACACTGTCCCGGATACGATGGCCACGACAAACAGCAGCCCCATGAACGCCAGCAGCAACTTGCCCGGCAGCCCGGCGAACATGTCGACATGCAGTCGCAGGATGAACAGCATCAAGCCGCCATTGGCCGAAGGCGTTTCCAGCGCTTCCCCGGTTCGCGCATCGAGCATGAACGTGTGCGAGGAATTCGGTTCGGTGCCAGCGGTTTTCGCCATGATCGTCAGCACGGCGTTCGGCTCATCGTCGTCGAAACCGAAGTACTGCACGACGTCATCGGGGCGATGCTTTTCGGCGGCCTCAACCAGTTGCGCCAGATTCAATCGAGGCGTGTCGGCGGGCATCTCGCGCACTTCGGGAGCGTCGCCGAGCAGGTGCTCGATCTCGTGATGAAAGATCAGCGGCAAACCGGTCAGTGCCAGCATCAGCAAAAACACGGTGCAGACCAGGCTGGTCCAGGTGTGGATGAACGACCAGCGGCGGATTGTTTTACTTTTCATTTCATGACCTTCAAAAACACCAAAGCCGTCCCCGAGGGACGGCCTGGTCACAGGGCCTGTTTCAGCTCAAGCGCTTACCACTTGTAAGTGGCGCTGGCGACAACACTGCGCGTGTCACCGTAGTAGCAGTAGAAGCTGTCGCAGGTGGAAATGTATTCCTTGTCAAACAGGTTGGTCGCGTTGAGTGCCAGCGACGCGCCTTTGAGGCTGTTGTCCAGGCGGCCGAGGTCGTAATGCACCGAAGCGTCGAACACGGTGTAGGCGTCCGCCTTGCCCAGCCAGGTATTGGCCTTGTCGCCGTAGGTGTTGCCGGTGTAACGCACGCCACCGCCAATGCCGAAGCCGTCGAGCACGCCGGCGTGCCAGGTGTAGTCAGTCCACAGCGACGCTTGCTGGTTCGGCATCAGTTGCAGGCGATTGCCCTTGTCGACGCCATTTTGTACTTCCGATTTGGCCAGGGTGTAGGCAGCGATGACTTTGAGGTTGTCGGTGACGTCGGAAACCGCTTCCAGCTCCAGGCCTTTGACTTTCACTTCGCCGGTCTGACTGGTGATCGACACGTTGTTGACGAAGGTGTTGACCGAAACGTTCTTCTGGGTGAGGTCATACACGGCGGCGGTCAGCAGGGTTTTGCTGCCCGGCGGCTGGTACTTGATGCCCAGTTCCCACTGCTTGCCTTCGGTTGGTTTGAGCGAACCGGTCGAGGTGGCGTCGGCGCCCGTGGTCGGCTGGAAGGATTCAGCGTACGACAGGTACGGCACGAAACCGTTGTCGAAGACGTAGCTGAGCGCGGCGTTGCCGCTGAACGCCTTGTCACGCTGGGTGTTGGTGGCATCGCCCTTGTTGATGAACTTTGTGCTGGTGTGCACCCAGTCTTCACGGCCACCGAGGGTCAGGCGCCACTGGTCGAGGGCCATCTGATCCTGGATGTACAGGCCGGTCTGGTAGGTCTTCTGGTCGTAATCGTAAAACGCGGTGGAGCGCGCTGGACGCACGATCGGCTGACCATAGATCGGCGTGATCACGTTGGTGGTCAGGCCGTCACCGAAGATCGAGGTGTAGTTGGTGTTGCTGCGCTGATGGTCCAGACCCAACAACAGAGTGTGGCGGATATCGCCAGTGGCGAAGTCAGCCTGGAAGTTGTTGTCCACGGCGAACTGGCTGATGTCTTCTTCGACGCTGGTGCTGGTGCGCCCGACGTTGCCTTGATCATCCACTTCGGTGAACGGGTACGACCCTGGCGTCAGCGACTGGAACGACAGGTCCGACTTGGTGTAGCGCAGGTTCTGCTTGAACTGCCAGACATCGTTCAGACGATGTTCGAAGGCATAGCCCAGCGCGTAGTAGGTGCGATCGTAATATTCCCAGTCCGGATCACCCAGATTCTTGTGATGGGAAATATCACCGAACGGCGATTTGATCTTGGTGCCCTGCACCGGCAGGAACTGGCTGGTGATGCCGGTATCGTCGCGGGTGAACTGGCTCAGCAGGGTGAGCTTGGTGTCGTCGTCGATGTTCCAGGTCAGGCTCGGCGCGATGTTGTAGCGCTTGTTGTCGACGTGATCGACCTGTGTTCCGCTGTCGCGTACGACGCCGCTGATACCGTAGAGGAACTGGCCGGCGTCATCGATCTTGCCGGTGCTGGCAAAGTTGATCTGGCGGTGATTGTCGCTGCCGTATTGCAGCTGGATTTCATTACTGGCTTCGGCACTTGGGCGACGGCTGACCATGTCCAGCAGGCCGCCCGGCGGGGTCTGGCCGTAAACCGAGGAGGCCGGGCCGCGCAGCAGGGCGAGGCGGTCGAGGTTCCAGGTTTCCTGTTTCGGGTTGGCGTACACGCCTTTTGGCAGCGGCAGGCCATCGAGGAACTGGGTCGGTTCGAAACCGCGCACACGCAGCCAGTCGGCACGGGTGTCGCTGCCGTAGCTGCTGGCGGTGATACCCGGCATGTAGCGCACGGCGTCATCGAGGCTGTGCACGCTGCGGTCGTCCATTTGCTGGCGAGTCGCGACGGAGATCGAACGCGGTGCTTCGACCAGCGCGGTGTCGGTCTTGCTGCCAGCGGCGGTGCGAGTGGCGGTATAGCCTTCGACCGGGCCCCAGGCGCTTTCGAAGTTTTCCACACCGATGACGGAAGTTTCCGGCAGGGCCAGTGTCCCTTCAGGCACCGCCACAAGGGTGTAGGTGCCGGTGCTGCTTTGTTCCAGTTGCAGACCGGTGCCACGCAGGGCCGCGCGCAAGGCACCGGCCGCGTCGTACTGGCCGTTGACCGGTGCCGAGGTTTTGCCTGCCGCCAGCGACGGATTCAGCGACAGCGCAATGCCGCCCTGGCTGGCGATCTGGTTCAGGGTGGTCGACAGTGGCGCCGCCGGCAGGTTGTAGGCGCGCACGCTGGACGCTTGTTCAGCGGCGAGCAACGGACTGCTGATCAGCGGCGCGCTGAACGCGATGGCGACGGCCAGCAGACTGGGGCGCAACAAGGTGTCTAGCGAACGGGACATACGGCGGCTCCTGAATGGAAATATTTCTCAATTGCCTGTGTGCCGGATGAGAATCAGAAAGTGATAGGGCGGGATGAAAATAATTTCGATTGACTGGAAAACAGCCACATTTCTGCGGGCTTGATCGTTCCCACGCTCCGCGTGGGAATGCCTCAATGGACGCTCTGCGTCCGCTTCGGCAGGGACGCAGAGCGTCCCGGGCTGCATTCCCACGCAGAGCGTGGGAACGATCAGGTCAAGGGGAGGAGGGCTCGGCCTTCGCCACGGTCACCCAATACGGCGTATGCCGCTCAATCTGCACCGGCAGGGTCGGCAGCAGGGCGCTCAAGGCTTTATCAGTGTCATGCAGGGGGAAGCTACCGGTAATCCGCAGATCCGCCACTTCCGGCGCCACGCCCAGATGCCCACGACGATAACGCCCCAGCTCATGCACCAGATCGCCCAGTCGCGCGTTGTCGACCACCAGCATGCCGCGCGTCCAGGCATCGGCGCCGGGGTTGAGCGCGACGATCGAGCCCAATCCATCACTGCGCAGCAACACTTGCTGGCCTTCATGGAGAATTTGCTCTTCAGGGCTGGATTGTGGGTGCGCCGCGACCGCCGACTGCAACACACTCAGGCGCGTGCCTTGGTCTTCACGCTTGACCAGGAACCGCGTACCCAGCGCGCGCATGCTGCCTTCGCGGGTTTCGACGATAAAGGGGCGCGCATCGCCATGACCGGTTTCGACGAGAATTTCGCCTTCCTGCAACACGATCAACCGGCGCTTGTCATCGAACCGCACGTCTACCGCACTGTGAGTGTTCAGATTCAACACAGTGCCGTCCGCCAGACGCACGGTGCGCTGCTCACCGGTCGCGGTGCGTTGGTCGGCGAGCCAGTAATCCAGTGGCAGAAAGCGTTCGCTGGCGAACAGCCCCACACCGACCAGCACCACAACGCTGGCCAGCCCACTGCCCAGTCTGCGCACCCGGCGGCGAATGCCTTCGCGCGACTGCAGCAAGGCACTGCGGGCCGGACCTTTGGCCACGCTGAAGCGCTGATCGAGCATGCCCAGTTGCCGCCACGCGCGGGCATGTTCTTCATGGGCCGCATGCCATTTGGCGAACTCCTCGCGCTCCAGCGGGCTGCTCGAATCGAGGGTCAGTTGCCAGGCAATCGCCGCGTCCAGCACATGCGCCGGCACCGGTCTGGAACTGGCCGGGCTCACGTCGGCTCACCGTACAGCGCGATGTAGCACTGACGAATGCCTTGCGCCAGATACTGGCGCACGCGCGGCACCGAGACGCCAAGCTTGTCGGCGATATCGGCATGGCTGAGGCCATCGAGGCGGTTATAAAGGAAAGCGGCGCGGGCCTTGGTCGACAGTTTGCCGAGCAAGCGGTCGATGGCTTTGAGGTCTTCGAGGATCATTTGCTGTTCTTCCACCGACGGTTGTTCGCCTTCGGGGATCAGCATCAGTTCGGTGAGGTAGGCCTGTTCCAGCGCCGCGCGGCGGAAGTAGTCGAACAGCAAGCCTTTGGCGATCGCCACCAGAAAGGCGCGCGGCTCGCGCGGTGTCAGCATGTCGTCGCGACCGAGCAGGCGGACGAAGGTGTCCTGACTGAGGTCCTCGGCACGTTGCGGGCAGGCCACATTGCGCCGCAGCCACGCCAGCAGCCAACCGCGATGGTCACGATACATCGCACCGACGAGCTCACTGTTAGGGCTTGGGACTGACGACACCGGACATCACCGATTGGGAAATATTAACTAACGCGAATTGTTCGCGATTGTGGCAGAGGTGGGAATGGTTAGCAATTGGCCACTGGTCAGGTGGGCATGTAAAGGCAGACCCCCTCACCCTAGCCCTCTCCCGGGGGGAGAGGGGACCGATTGGGGGATATTCGGGAGATACACCGACCTGAACGATTTTCAGTGAATCCACAATCGACTCGGTCTTTCAGGTCGATGAAAAGCCCGAGACACCTCGGTCGGCTCCCTCTCCCTCTGGGAGAGGGCTGGGGTGAGGGCGATGGATCTTGGACTTGACTCAACTTCAGAACGAAGGCGCCTGCTGCCTGCGTTTCCACTGACTCAACCGCTGCTGCAAATTCAACGGACTATGAATCTGCTGACCCCGTGCCCGGCTGAACAGAATCAACGCCAACTCCGCAGTGGCCAGCGCATCGGCGCTCGCGTTGTGTCGCTCGAACACCTCAAGCTTGAACCAGTCGATCCACTCATCCAGCCCGGCCTCACGAATGTTCGCTTGCGGGCACACTAGCGGTGCAATGTCGGCGACATCCAGGAACACCTGCTGCAACTTGTGCCCCAGATGTTCCTTCAGCGCACGCCCGAGCATGTGCTGATCAAACGGCGCATGAAACGCCAGCACCGGGCTGTCGCCGATAAATTCCATGAGTTCCAGCAACGCCTCGACCGGCTCACTGCCCGCCGCAATCGCATTCGGCCCCAACCCGTGAATCAACACGCTGGGACTGAGCTTCAGCTCGCGACATTGCAGCGTGCGTTCGAACTGCTGACTGAAATCGATCGCGCCGTCCTCGATCACCACCGCGCCAATCGACAACACACGGTCCTTGTTCAGATTCAGCCCGGTGGTCTCCAGATCCAGCACCACCCAGCGTTGTTCACGCAGGCTGCATTCGCTGAGTTCGCGGTGCACCGGCAGCTGCGCAAGACGCTGTTGCCACTCCACCGGCAACACCGGGCTGGCCGGACGCAGCCACGAGAACAGGCTCATAGCTGATACCGCAAGGTCAGGCTGCTCTGCAGGCGCTGGGCCTGGCGCAGGGACTCACGCAGGATGCGCCGGTCGAGGTGATTGAGGCTGTCCGGGTCGACGCGGTTGGAATAGGGCAGGTTCTCCCGCGTCTGCAGTTGATGCTGTTGCATGCGCGTTTGCTGAATGAAGTGATAGGCCTCTTCATACGCCGCGCCATCCAGTCGCTCGATGACTTCTTTCTCGACCAACTGACGGAAGCGCTCGAGGGTATTGTTGGTGTCGATGCCGTTGGCCAGCGCGAGCAAGCGTGCGCCATCCACGAACGGCGTCAGCCCCTGCACCTTGAGGTCCAGCGTGGCTTTTTCGCCATTCTTGCGCGCCAGCACAAACTCGCGGAAACGCCCCACCGGTGGACGGTTGCGCAGGGCGTTCTCGGCCATCATGCGCTGGAACAAACGGTTGTCACCGACCTGATCGAGAATGCCGCGGCGCAATTGTTCGCAGCCTTTTTCATCGCCCCAGACCACACGCAGATCGAAGTAGATACTCGAACCGAGCAGATTCTCCGGCGTCGCCTCACGAATAAACGCCGCAAAGCGTCGCGCCCATTCCGCCCGCGACAGACACAGCTCGGGATTGCCGGCCATGATGTTGCCCTTGCACAGGGTGAAACCGCACAACGCCAGACTCTGGTTGATCTGCTGGGCAATCGGCAGCAGCTTGCCGCGAATCTCCGCTGCATGCGCAGCATCGCGGGCGTCGAACAGAATGCCGTTGTCCTGATCGGTATGCAGCGTCTGCTCACGGCGGCCTTCGCTGCCGAAACACAGCCAACTGAACGGCACGCCGGGATCGCCTTTTTCCGCGAGGGTCAGTTCGATCACCCGGCACACGGTGTGGTCGTTGAGCAGGGTGATGATGTGGGTGATCTGCGTCGAGGACGCGCCGTGGGCGAGCATGCGTTCGACCAGTTGGCCGATCTCGCCGCGCAGGCTCACCAGTTGTTCGACGCGCTGGGCGCTGCGAATCGTCCGGGCCAGGTGCACCAGGTCGACCCGTTGCAGGGAAAACAGATCGCGCTCGGAGACCACGCCACACAAACGCTGATCCTTGACCAGACAGACGTGGGCGATATGCCGTTCGGTCATGGCAATCGCTGCATCGAACGCACTGTGATCCGGCGACAAGTAGAAGGGCGCGGGTGTCATGTGGCGCTCGATAGCCTCGCTGAAATCACCGACGCCCGCAGCCACGACATGACGCAGATCGCGCAGGGTGAAAATCCCCAGCGGGGCTTTGTGTTCATCTACCGCCACGATGCTGCCGACCTGCTGCTCGTGCATCAGCTTCACCGCTTCACGCAATGGCGTGTCGGGGCTGCAGGTGACCGGGTGCCGCATCGCCAGTTCGCCCAGTCGGGTGTTCAGCGAGTACTGCGTGCCGAGGGTTTCCACGGCTTTCTGCTGCACTTGCTGATTGACCTGATCAAGCAGGCTGCTGACCCCGCGTAACGCGAAGTCGCGGAAGGTGCTGGAGAGGGCGAACAGCTTGATGAACGCCAGTTTGTTCAGTTGCAGGCAGAAGGTGTCTTCGCCGGCCAGGTGTTCGGTGCGAGTCGCGCGTTCGCCGAGCAACGCGGCCAGCGGAAAGCATTCGCCGGTGGTGATTTCAAACGTGGTCTCGGTGCCGGGTTTGGTGATGTGCTGACGTTCGCCGACCACCCGACCTTGCTTGACGATATAGAAGTGTTCAACCGGGCCGTCGGCGGGTTTGATGATGCTCTCGCCCTGGCCGTAGAAACGCAGCTGGCATTGCTCCACCAGATAAGCCAGGTGGGCGTGTTCCATCTGATTGAAGGGCGGGAAGCGCTGGAGGAATTGCAGGGTGCCCTGAATGTTCTGCAATACCGCGGTTTTCCCTGCCTGGGTGAAGGCGTCCGCTTTACTCATAACCATTACCGCAGTCTTTTTCGAATTGTTGTTGTCGGATCGTTCTGACCATGGTCGACCCCTGCGGGCGGGGTGCCCATTGGACGTAAGTCTAGGTTTGAGTTGCCGTTGGGCACATTTGGGAAGTGCCCTACAAAAACAGTCGGAAATTCGCCCGCCAGCCTCTTGGAAAAAAATCCGACGAAGTGCACATTGAAGCGCTGCTTAGCGATGTCTGACGACTGTGCCAGGTGATTGATTTGAAAACGTAGAGAACGCCATGTCCGACCACGATATTTTGAGCGACGCCGAGCGTGAAGCGCTCAGCGCTGTAATGCTCGAACCCGATTTGCCGCCGCAGCGTGTACTGATCGTCGATGACGACAAGGACGCCCGGGAGCTGTTGTCGGAGATTCTCGCGTTGGATGGCATTCGTTGCATGACCGCAGCCAGTGGCGAGACGGCGCTGAAGATGCTCGATGAAAAACCTTCGATCGGGCTGGTGATTACCGATTTGCGCATGGGCAACGTCGATGGCCTGGATCTGATTCGGCAGGTGCGCGAGTCAGTGCGGGCGGCGATGCCGATCATCATTGTGTCCGGCGATGCCGATGTGAAAGACGCGATTGCGGCGATGCATTTGAGCGTGGTGGATTTTTTGCTCAAGCCGATTGATACGGGCAAGTTGTTGGCGTTGGTGAAACATGAATTGGGGATAGAGCCTTAGAAGCCCCTCACCCTAACCCTCTCCCAGAGGGAGAGGGGACTGACCGAGGTGGATGTGCAAGGTCCACCGACTTGAAATTCCTAAGTCGAACTCAGGTTTTGAAAAGCACCAATATCTGCTCCCTTTCCCCTCCACCCTGGCAATTCCTGAGCCGAGCTCAGATTTTGAAAAGCATATAAATCTGCTCCCTTTCCCCCTCTACCCCTTGGGGGAGAGGGCCGGGGTGAGGGGGATCGATCTCAAGCCCACCACAAATACCAGCCCACACCGCACAAACAAAAAAGCCCTGATCTCTCGACCAGGGCTTTTTCACATCAGCGCAAATTTACAGGCCGTTGGCAGCCTTGAACTCGCGACGACGACGGTGCAGCACCGGCTCGGTGTAGCCGTTCGGCTGTTTGGTGCCCTCGATCACCAGTTCGACCGCCGCCTGAAAGGCGATGTTGCTGTCGAAGTTCGGTGCCAGCGGCCGGTACAGCGGGTCGTTGGCGTTCTGACGATCCACCACCGGCGCCATGCGCTTGAGGCTTTCCATCACTTGCGCTTCAGTGACTACACCGTGGCGCAGCCAGTTGGCGATGTGCTGGCTGGAGATACGCAGCGTGGCACGGTCTTCCATCAGGCCGACGTCGTTGATGTCCGGCACTTTCGAGCAGCCCACACCCTGGTCGATCCAGCGCACCACATAGCCAAGAATGCCCTGGGAATTGTTGTCCAGTTCGTTCTTGATCTGCTCAGGCGTCCAGTTCGGGTTGACCGCCAGCGGAATGGTCAGGATGTCGTCTACCGAAGCGCGAGCACGTTTGGCCAGTTCGGCCTGACGGGCGAACACGTCGACCTTGTGGTAGTGCAGCGCGTGCAGCGCCGCAGCAGTCGGCGACGGCACCCAAGCGGTGTTGGCACCGGCCAACGGGTGCGCGATTTTCTGCTCAAGCATCGCGGCCATCAGGTCGGGCATCGCCCACATGCCTTTACCGATTTGCGCGCGACCTTGCAGGCCGGTGCTCAGACCGATATCGACGTTCCAGTTTTCGTAAGCGCCGATCCACTTCTCAGCCTTCATGTCGGCCTTGCGTACCACCGGGCCGGCTTCCATGGAGGTGTGGATTTCGTCGCCGGTACGGTCGAGGAAACCGGTGTTGATGAACACCACGCGCTCGCTGGCTGCCTTGATGCAGGCCTTGAGGTTGACCGTGGTACGGCGTTCCTCGTCCATGATCCCGACTTTCAGGGTATTGCGCGTAAGGCCCAACACGTCTTCGATGCGGCCGAACAGCTCGTTGGTGAACGCTGCTTCTTCCGGGCCGTGCATCTTCGGTTTAACGATGTACACGGAACCGGTGCGAGTGTTGCGGCGTGAGGTGTTGCCATTGAGGTTGTGCATCGCCGCGAGGCAAGTGACCAGACCGTCGAGAATGCCTTCCGGCACTTCGTTACCGTCTTTGTCGAGGATCGCGTCGATGGTCATCAAGTGGCCAACGTTGCGCACGAACAACAGCGAACGACCGTGCAACGTCACTTCACCGCCATTTGGCGCGGCGTAGGTGCGATCCGGGTTCATGGTGCGGGTAAAGGTCTGGCCGCCCTTGGACACGGATTCCGCGAGGTCGCCCTTCATCAGGCCGAGCCAGTTGCGGTAGATCACCACTTTGTCGTCGGCATCGACGGCGGCCACGGAGTCTTCGCAGTCCATGATGGTGGTCAGCGCTGCTTCCATCAGGATGTCTTTGACGCCGGCGGCGTCGGTCTGGCCAACCGGGGTGCTGGCGTCGACCTGGATTTCGAAGTGCAGACCGTTGTGTTTCAGCAGGATGGCGATTGGCGCGTTGGCGTCGCCCTGGAAACCGATCAGTTGTGCGTCGTCGCGCAGGCCAGTGTTGCTGCCGCCCTTGAGGGTGACCAGCAGTTTGCCGTCAGCGATTTTGTAGGCGGTCGAATCGACGTGGGAGCCAGCAGCCAATGGTGCGGCTTCGTCGAGGAACGCACGGGCGAAGGCGATGACTTTATCGCCACGCACCTTGTTGTAGCCTTTGCCTTTTTCCGCGCCACCGTCTTCGCTGATCGCGTCGGTGCCGTAGAGGGCGTCATACAGCGAACCCCAGCGGGCGTTCGAGGCATTGAGAGCGAAGCGGGCGTTCATCACCGGCACCACGAGTTGCGGGCCGGCGGTGCGGGCGATTTCATCATCGACATTTTGCGTCGTTGCCTGGAAATCAGCCGCTTCTGGCAGCAGATAACCGATTTCTTGCAGGAAGGCTTTATAGGCCACGGCGTCGTGCGCCTGACCGTTGCGTTCCTGGTGCCAGGCATCAATGCGAGCCTGGAAGTCATCGCGTTTGGCGAGTAGGGCTTTGTTCTTCGGCGCCAGGTCATGAATGACCTTGTCGGCACCTTCCCAGAATTTTTCGGCGGTGAGGCCGGTACCGGGAATGGCTTCGTTGTTCACGAAGTCGAACAGGACTTTGGCGACCTGCAGGCCACCGACTTGAACGTGTTCAGTCATTGCTTGCCTCACTCTGCTCAGCTATTTCGCTTTTCAGCTCTTCAATTTGACAATGAAGCCTCTGGCCATTTAAACCACAAACCTGCCGACCAGTACATGCCATTGCTGGCGGCTGGGCTGGGACCAATCAACGGCTTGGGGGCCTTGCTGACGGGGCTTTCAGGGTTGCGAACAGGCTTTGGGCAGACATCGATCCAGCGTTATGTAGTGCGCGCTGCGGCATACTACATGATGAGTTGCGCTTGTGAAAATCAGACTAATTACGTCGTTCTGCGACCTCATGTCGCATTGCGGTCACATCGCGGAACGGGATGTTCTCAAAAAACAGATGGATTGTTCCAGCTAAATATAAAAAGTTGTACACATAAATCGTGATTGGCTGCTATGGCACCGGTTTTTGTGGGAGCGAGCCTGCTCGCGAAAGCGTCGGTCGCCTCAACGCAAAATCGACCCTTGCCTATACTTCCCCTTCTATAACAAAAGTCATGACAAGAGGGCGACGCCATGGACCATCTCGTACTCACCGTTTTTGCCCCGGACAAGCCCGGACAGGTCGAGCGCATCGCCCAATGCATTGCTGAACACGGCGGTAACTGGCTGGAAAGCCGCATGTCGCGGATGGCCGGGCAGTTCGCCGGGATTCTTCGTGTGGGGGTGCCGGCAGAGGCTTACGACGAATTAGTCGATGCCTTACAAGCATTGTCGACGCACGGCATTCGCGTGCTGATCGCCGAGAGCGGTATCGAACAATCCTGTACCTGGAAACCGATCGCCATGGAACTGGTGGGCAATGACCGGCCCGGCATCGTCCGCGACATCACCCGGCTGTTGAGCGAGCAGGGCGTCAACCTTGAGCGGCTGGTGACTGAAGTGCGTCCGGCACCGATGAGCAGCGAACCGCTGTTCCACGCCGAAGCGATTCTCGCGGTACCGCTGACTCTGTCGCTGGATGTATTGCAGTCGCGGCTGGAAACCCTGGCCGATGATCTGATGGTCGAACTGGTGTTACGCACAGACAGTTAAGCGCTGGCCGGGTTATCCAGTTTTAACGTGCACCTGCCTGTGGATAACCTGTAGAGACCGGGCGCAGCGTCAGGCCGGCCGGGGCTTGCGCGGAGCTGATCAAAAAATCGCCAACATTCAGTGACTTGCACACAAACGGCGGGGATCACGCTGTGGATAACCTTGGGAAGGAACGATGCAGGCCACGAGAACCGTGGCCTGTGAGGGTTTGTACGTTTTTTGATCAGCTGCGCCGGCGCAAACTGATCACCGCGTCGACGCTGTAAACGGCCAGACCGGCCCAGATGAAGATAAACGCCACCAATGTGCTGGACGATAGATGCTCACCGAACAGCAGCACGGCTTGCAGCAGCACCAAAGTCGGCGCCAGGTATTGCAGGAAGCCGATGGTGGTGTAGGGCAAGTGACGCGTGGCAGCGTTGAAACACACCAGCGGCACCAATGTCACCGGGCCGGCCGCTACCAGCCACCAGGCTTGCGAGGTGGTCCAGAACTCCGGTTGGGCGCTGGTCGCGGTCTGATTGAACAGCAGCCAGGCAATCGCGATCGGTACCAGCATCCATGTTTCCACCACCAGCCCTGGTAACGCCTTGACCGGCGCCTGTTTGCGGATCAGACCGTAGAAGCCGAACGTCAGCGCCAGCACCAGCGATACCCACGGCAGACTGCCGACCTGCCACACCTGCTGCGCCACACCAACCGCCGCCAGACCGACCGCGAGCCACTGCATCCGCCGCAAGCGTTCGCCGAGAATCAACATGCCCAACAGCACGTTGACCAACGGGTTGATGTAGTAACCGAGGCTCGCTTCCAGCATGCGCCCGTTATTCACCGACCACACGTAGGTCAACCAGTTGGCCGCGATCAACGTGCCGCTCAGGGCCAGAATCGCCAGGCGTTTAGGGTTGTCGAGCAGTTCGCGCAACCAGCCCGGGTGTTTCCACACCATCAGCAACAATGCACCGAACAGCGCCGACCACAACACTCGATGGATGATGATTTCAACGGCCGGCACTTCGGCGATGGCTTTGAAGTAGATCGGGAACAGGCCCCAGATGATGTAGGCGCTCAGGCCCAGAATGTACCCGCGACGCGGGTTGGCGGCTTGCATGCAGAATCCTTGCTTAGGCAGCTAACAAAGGAGGGATTGTAAGGAGGTTGTATAGATGTGTCGTGTCAGAACGCAAAAAGATCGCAGCCTTCGGCAGCTCCTACAGGGGAATGTATTCCAGGGTAGGAGCTGCCGAAGGCTGCGATCTTTTGATCTTTGATCAGAAGAGTTTCAGTGGCTCTTCATTCAGCGCCGACAGTTGCTCACGCAACGCCAACACCTGATCACCCCAATACCGCTCGGTGCCAAACCACGGAAAACTGTGCGGGAACGCCGGATCATCCCAGCGCCGCGCCAGCCATGCGCTGTAGTGCATCAGGCGCAAGGCGCGCAGCGGCTCGATCAGCGCCAGTTCGCGCGGGTCGAAGTCGTGGAACTCGTTGTAGCCGTCCATCAGTTCCGACAACTGCCCCAGGCATTCCTGACGATCACCGGCGAGCATCATCCAGATGTCCTGCACCGCCGGGCCCATGCGGCAGTCGTCGAGGTCGACGATGTGGAACATCTCGTCGCGGCACATCATGTTGCCGGGGTGGCAGTCGCCGTGCATGCGGATGTTCTGGTGTGGCGTGTTGGCGTAGGCATCTTCCACGCGCTTGAGCAGATCACGGGCGACGGACTCGTAGGCCGGCAGCAGGCTTTTCGGAATGAAGTTGCCTTCGAGCAAGGTGTTCAGCGAAGCATGGCCGAAGTTCTGCACGGCGAGGGCTTCACGGTGTTCGAACGGCTTGGTCGCACCGACCGCGTGAATGCGCCCGAGCAGCTGGCCGAGGCGATACAGCTGATCAAGATTGCCCGGCTCCGGCGCACGACCGCCGCGACGCGGGAACAGGGTGAAGCGGAAACCGGCATGCTCGTGCAGGGTTTCGCCGTTGTGGATCAGCGGTGCCACGACCGGGATTTCAACGTCGGCCAGTTCGAAGGTGAACTTGTGCTCTTCGAGGATGGCTTCGTTGGTCCAGCGCTGCGGACGGTAGAACTTGGCGATCAGCGGTTCGGAGTCTTCGATGCCGACCTGATAGACGCGGTTTTCGTAGCTGTTGAGCGCCAGAATGCGTGCATCACTGAGGAAGCCGATGCTTTCAACGGCATCGAGCACGAGGTCGGGGGTGAGGGTTTCAAACGGGTGGGCCATGCTGACTCCTGCGCGCAGCAGGCTGCCGCGTCCGGCCCAGCATGGTAGCGCAGATGGCAGGCCCTTAGGGGTTTGGTGTCTGTGCTGACGCTATCGCGAGCAGGCTCACTCCTACAGGGGATCGCATTCCCAATGTGGGAGCGAGCCTGCTCGCGAAGGCGGTCTGTCAGGCGCCCACGACCCCGCCGTCCTCACGCGTAATCGCCATCACCGAAGACCGCGGCTTGCCATTCGGCAAATGCTCAGGGAAGGTCGACCCGCCGTTCTCACCCGGATGCTGAATCCCGACAAACAACGTCTTCTGATCCGGCGAGAAGCTGATCCCGGTCACTTCACAACCAATCGGCCCGACCATGAACCGGCGAATTTCACCGGTCTTCGGATCGGCGCAAAGCATCTGGTTATTGCCCATCCCGGCAAAGTCGCCGGTGTTGCTCGAATCACCGTCGGTGAGAATCCACAAGCGTCCGGCCTTGTCGAAACCCAGGCCATCGGGGCTGTTGAACATGTTCTGCGGGGTGATGTTCTTCGAGCCACCCTTCGGCGTCCCGGCATGCACGCCCGGATTACCGGCGACTACAAACAGGTCCCAGGCAAACGTCTTCGAGGCGTGATCGTCACGGTCGGTGCGCCAGCGCAGAATCTGCCCGTAGACGTTTTTCTCGCGCGGGTTCGGCCCGCCCACCGGCTGCCCGTCTTCGCCGCGCTTGGCGTTGTTGGTCAGGGTGCAATAGACCTGACCGTCCTTCGGACTGACGACGATCCACTCCGGACGGTCCATGCGCGTCGCGCCAACCACGCTGGCGGCGAGGCGTGCGTGGATCAGCACTTCGGCCTGATCGGCGAAACCGCTGCTGGCGTCGATGCCGTTCTTGCCGTGGGTCAGTTCGATCCACTGGCCCTGGCCTTTCGGGTGATCAGGGTTGCCGTCGCCGGCATCGAACCTGGCAACGTACAAGGTGCCGTGATCGAGGATGTCGCGGTTGGCCTTGGCGTTGCGGTGGTTGATGCGATCGCGGCTGACGAATTTGTAGATGAACTCGCCACGCTCGTCGTCGCCCATGTACACCACGGCGCGACCGTCGTCGGTCTCGGCGAGTGCGGCGTTTTCATGTTTGAAGCGGCCCAGCGCCGTACGTTTGACCGGGGTCGATTGCGGGTCGAACGGATCGATCTCGACTACCCAGCCGTGACGGTTGAGTTCGTTGGGGTTCTTGGCCATGTCGAAGCGCGGGTCGTACGGGTGCCAGTTGATCTCGCGGCTGGCGACCGAGACACCGTAACGCTTCTGCGCCGGGTCGAACTGTTGCTGGGCATTGCTGCTGCCGAAACAGTCGGTGAAGTTTTCTTCGCAGGTCAGGTAAGTGCCCCACGGCGTTTTGCCGTTGGCGCAGTTCTGGAAGGTGCCGAGGACTTTCTTGCCGTGTTTGTCGGCCGCCGTTTTCATCAAGTCGTGACCGGCCGCCGGGCCGCTGATGCGCAGCGGCGAGTTACCGTGAATCCGGCGGTTGTAGCGCGAGCCCTGAACGAACTGCCACTGGCCGTTCTTGCGTTGCACTTCAATCACCGAGACGCCTTCGCAGGCCAGCGCCTTGCGCACGTCTTCGGACGATTGCGGCATGCCGCCGTGCGGATAGAGGTAGCGGTAGTTGGTGTATTCGTTGTTGATCGCCATCAGCGCGCGGTTGCGGTCGTCGGGGAAGGCGAACAGGCTCATGCCGTCGTTGTTGTCGCCGAATTGCACTTCCTGGGCGGCAGCGGTGCCGTTGCCACTCGGGTCGAAGGCCGGGCCGTTCTTTTGCAGGGGCTGGCCCCAACTGATCAGCACCGAAGACTTGTAGCCTTTGGGCAGTGTGATGACGTCGGTGGTTGCCGCCGGAATACTCTCGAAACCGAGCAGACGGCTGTTGCCGGCACTGACGCCAGTGGCCAGCGCGCTGCGGCTCAACAGGCTGCCGCCGAGGAACATCGCCGCGCCGCACAGCGCGCCGGCGCCGATGAAACCGCGACGGCTGAGGCCGACCATTTTTTCCAGGTCAGTGGATTGGTTTTCTTCTAATAGGCTCACATCAGGCTCCCTGCTTGGTTTTGGCAGCCACCTTAATGAGCGTCGATGACGCTTTCGTTGCAGCGCCTGATTACAGCGGCGTGCCGAGCAGCACGTTGGACGGCGAAAACTGCACCTGTACTGGTTGTGCGATGCCCAACCCGCGAGTGCGCAGGTCCAGCGGTTCCGCCAGGGCACAGAGGATATGGCCGTTGGGCAGGGCAATGCGCACTTCGCTCGGGCCATCCTCGGCGTCGAGGATCGCTTCGATGGTGCCGTTGAGAAGATTGTGACCAAACGTTGCAGGCTGCTCATTGCTGAGCAATTCCAGCCAGCCGGCCTTGATCAGGGCGACCACTTCGGTGCCGGCTTGCAGCTCCAGGTGCACGGTGCTGTCATGGGTGATCTGCGCATCGAGGCACAGGCCTTCGGCCAGTTCGAGGCGGATCAGGTCATTGCGGCCCTGCGCTTCGATCGCCACGACCTTGCCGTGCAACTGATTGCGTGCGCTGGTTCTGAGCATCAAACGACCGAGCAGATCCAGATCACTGGCGTCTTCCGCTGCCTCCAGCACCTGGGCCTGCAAGGCCTGCAGTTTTTGGTACAGGCGCAAAACGCGCTCGCCTTCGCTGGAGAGTTTCGCACCGCCGCCACCCTTACCACCGACGGCGCGCTCGACCAGCGGTTTTTGCGCGAGGTTGTTCAGCTCATCAATGGCGTCCCACGCCGCTTTGTAACTCAGGCCAGCGCTTTTCGCCGCGCGGGTGATCGAGCCCTGTTCGGCGATATGTTGCAGCAGGGCGATGCGCTGCGGACGGCGGACGATGTGCTGGGAGAGCAGGGAAGGCATGGACATGAATGAGTGCTTTTTTGTGGCGGTGGAGGTGGAAGTTGGCCGCTAGCGACGCGAGAGTCAAGTCGAGCCGAGATCCCTTGTAGGCCTTCGCCTGCTCGCGATTGCGGTGGATCAGTCAGCATAAATGTTGGCAATGATGACGCTATCGCGAGCAGGCTCACTCCTACAGGGATTGTGCTGGCTCAGGTGCCGGGTTTTGGCGTGCGGGCCAGGCAATAGACATCGACCCGCGCAGCGCCAGCGTTCATCAGTAACCGGGCGATTGCCTGGGCAGTGGCACCCGTCGTCAGCACATCATCGATCAACGCCAGATGCCGGCCTTTCACATTGCAGTCGGGTATCAGGCTGAAGGCATTGCGCAGATTACCTTTACGCGCCTTGGCGTCGAGATCCTGCTGAGCATCGGTATCCTTGATTCGCCGCAGAACCCGATCTTCGCACGGCAACCCCAGCACCTGACTCAACCAGCGCGCCAACATAGCGGCCTGGTTGAACCCGCGTTGACGCAGTCGTTTGTTCGCCAGCGGCACCGGCAACAACACATCAGGCCTCGGCAACCCCTCATCGAAGCGATGTTGCAGGTATTGCCCGAGAACGTCGGCGAGCAGGTGGCCAAACGGCCATTTTGCGTTGTGTTTAAAACGCGTAATCAAACTGTCGACCGGGAAGCCATAGCGCCACGGCACCACCACCTGTTCGAACGCCGGCGGCTCTAGCAGGCACTCGCCACAGGTCAGGTCGGCGGCAGAGAGTGGCAGGGCGCAGGTCTGGCAGTGGTCGCCGAGCCAGGGCAAATCCGTTTCGCAGGCCACGCAGATTGGCATTTCTGCTTCTGCCGGCTCATCGCAAAGCAAGCAGGTTTGTACATTATTTAAACAGATGTAAACCTGTCCTTCGTATCGTGGTTGACAGCGCATGACTCTTCCTTAAATATGCCGAACATCCGTGTCGCGCCTGTGGGTATTCCATTCCCGCAGCCGCCAGCCAAGCATAACCAAGGAACTACCCATGAGCGCGAGCACCACCGCCACCCTGCGTCACGACTGGTCTCTGGCCGAAGTCAAAGCACTCTTCGTACAGCCATTCAACGACTTGCTGTTCCAGGCGCAAACGGTGCACCGCGCACATTTCAACGCCAACCGCGTTCAGGTGTCGACCCTGCTGTCGATCAAGACCGGCGCCTGCCCGGAAGACTGCAAGTACTGCCCGCAGTCCGGTCACTACAACACCGGTCTTGAAAAAGAAAAGCTGATGGAAGTGCAGAAGGTCCTCGAAGAGGCAGCACGCGCCAAGGCTATCGGTTCGACACGTTTCTGCATGGGCGCGGCGTGGAAACATCCGTCGGCCAAAGACATGCCGTACGTGCTGAAAATGGTCGAAGGCGTGAAGGCCATGGGCCTGGAAACCTGCATGACCCTCGGCCGTCTCGATCAGGATCAGACCGAGGCACTGGCAAAGGCCGGGCTCGATTACTACAACCACAACCTCGACACGTCGCCCGAGTTCTACGGCAGCATCATCACCACCCGTACTTACAGCGAACGTCTGCAAACGCTGGCCTATGTGCGTGAATCGGGGATGAAGATCTGCTCCGGCGGCATTCTCGGTATGGGCGAGTCGCTGGATGACCGCGCCAATCTGCTGATCCAGTTGGCCAACCTGCCGGAGCATCCGGAATCGGTGCCGATCAACATGTTGGTGAAAGTTGCCGGCACGCCGCTGGAAAATGCTGAAGACGTCGACCCGTTCGACTTCATCCGCATGCTCGCCGTGGCTCGCATCCTCATGCCGCAATCCCACGTGCGCCTGTCCGCCGGCCGCGAAGCGATGAACGAGCAGATGCAGGCCTTGGCCTTCTTCGCCGGCGCCAACTCGATTTTCTACGGCGACAAACTGCTGACCACCGCCAACCCGCAGGCGGACAAGGACATGCAGTTGTTCGCGCGTCTGGGCATCCAGCCGGAAGCTCGTGAAGAACATTCCGATGAGGTTTACCAGGCCGCAATCGAACAGGCGCTGGTGGAGCAGAAGAGCAGCGAGCAGTTCTACAACGCCGCCGTTTAAACCTGCGCGGATTCCTCTGAAGGAATGCAAAACCCCTGTGGGAGCGAGCTTGCTCGCGAAAGCGGTGTTTCAGTCGACATTGATGTCGGATGTGAAGGCCTCTTCGCGAGCAGGCTCGCTCCCACAAGGGATCTGTGTCACTTGAAAGTCGAGGCCTGCATGTCTTTCGATCTCGCCGCACGCCTTGCTGCCCGTCGTGCCGAAAATCTCTATCGCCAGCGACCGCTGCTTGAGTCCCCGCAGGGGCCTGAAGTGGTGGTCGACGGCAAACCATTGCTCGCGTTCTGCAACAACGATTACCTGGGCTTGGCCAATCATCCGCAAGTGATCGAAGCCTGGCGCGCCGGTGCTGAACGCTGGGGCGTCGGTGGCGGTGCCTCGCATCTGGTGATTGGCCACAGCGGCCCGCACCATGCTCTGGAAGAAGCGCTGGCCGATCTCACCGGTCGACCGCGTGCGCTGCTTTTCACCACCGGCTACATGGCCAACCTTGGCGCCGTTACGGCGCTGGTCGGGCAGGGCGATACGGTGCTGGAAGATCGCCTCAATCACGCTTCGCTGCTGGACGCGGGTCTGTTGTCCGGCGCGCGTTTCAATCGTTATCTGCACAACGACGCGGTGAGCTTGGCCAAGCGTCTTGAGAAAGCCACCGGCAATACGCTGGTAGTCACCGACGGCGTGTTCAGCATGGACGGCGATCTCGCTGACCTGCCGGCATTGGCTCGTGAAGCCAAGGCCAAAGGCGCGTGGCTGATGGTCGATGACGCTCACGGTTTTGGGCCGCTCGGTGCGAACGGTGGCGGCATCGTCGAGCATTTCGGTTTGAGTCAGGAGGACGTGCCGGTACTGGTCGGCACCCTCGGTAAAGCCTTCGGCACTGCTGGCGCCTTCGTCGCGGGCAGCGAAGAGCTGATCGAAAGCCTGATCCAGTTCGCCCGTCCGTACATCTACACCACCAGCCAGCCACCAGCGCTGGCCTGCGCGACCCTGAAAAGTCTGGAGCTGCTGCGCACTGAACACTGGCGCCGTGAACATCTGCAGACCTTGATTCGCCAATTCCGCCAGGGCGCTGAGCAGATCGGTCTGGAGTTGATGGACAGCTTCACGCCGATCCAGCCGATCATGATCGGCGATGCCGGGCGCGCGGTGCGCCTGTCGCAGATGTTGCGCGAGCGCGGGCTGATGGTTACCGCCATCCGCCCACCGACCGTGCCCGCCGGCAGCGCGCGCTTGCGCGTGACCCTGACCGCCGCCCACAGCGAGGCGCAGGTGCAGCTATTGTTAGAGGGACTGGCCGATTGCTTTGCCCAACTGTCGTCGGAGCCAAGCCATGCGTAATCGCCTGATTCTGCTGCCCGGCTGGGGCCTCGGTGTGTCGCCGATGGAGCCTCTGGCCGCCGCTTTGCAAGGGCTCGACGAACATCTGAAAGTGGAAATCGAGCCGTTGCCGGAGCTGGATTCCAGCGACCTGCAAGACTGGCTCGATGAACTTGATGAACGCATTCCACAAGACGTCTGGCTCGGTGGCTGGTCGCTGGGCGGCATGCTCGCGTCCGAACTGGCGGCGCGCCGTGGCGAGCGTTGCTGCGGATTGCTGACGCTGGCGAGCAATCCTTCCTTCGTTGCCCATGAACAGTGGCCAACCGCGATGCCCGGCGAAACCTTCGATGCGTTTCTCGCCGGTTGCCAGGCCGATCCTCGGCTGACCCTCAAACGTTTTTCGCTGCTCTGTGCTCAAGGTGCACAAGATGCGCGCGGCTTGTCGCGGTTGATGCTCGGCGGCGCACCGCACACGGCGCCGTCGGCGTTGATGGCGGGCCTGGAACTGCTCGCGCAACTGGACACCCGCGAAGCACTGCAAGCATTTCGCGGCCCGCAATTTCATCTGTTCGCCGGACAGGACGCTCTGGTCCCGGCGGAAGCGGCGGGGGCGTTGTTCGTCCTTTTACCGGATATCGAAATCGGTCTGATCGAACAGGCCTGTCATGCTTTTCTTCTGGAAGATCCCCACGGACTGGCGGGCGCTATCCAGGCTTTTCTACATGAGTGCGGTGATGACTGATTTGTCTCTTGTGCTGCCCGGCGGCTTGCCTGACAAACGTCAGGTCGCGGCCTCTTTCTCTCGTGCGGCGGCCAGCTACGACAGCGTCGCCGAGTTGCAGCGTGATGTTGGAACACAATTGCTTCAACGCTTGCCGGCGGATTTTTCACCGTCGCGCTGGCTGGATCTGGGCTGTGGCACCGGTTATTTCACCCGGGCACTGGCCGCGCGTTTTGCCGAGGGCCATGGTCTGGCGCTGGACATTGCCGAGGGCATGCTCGATCACGCGCGGCCGTTGGGCGGCGCTGAGTACTTCATTGCTGGCGATGCTGAGCGTCTGCCGTTGCAGGACTCGACTTGCGACTTGATTTTTTCCAGCCTGGCGGTGCAATGGTGCGCGGATTTCGATGCGGTGCTCAGCGAAGCCTTTCGCGTACTGAAACCGGGTGGGATTTTTGCGTTTGCTAGTCTTTGTGTAGGGACGTTGTTCGAGTTGCGCGACAGCTGGCGGCAGGTCGACGGAATGGTGCACGTCAACCGCTTCCGCGAGTTCACCCGTTATGAGCAACGGTGTACGGCCAGTGGCTTGCGTACGTTGAGCCTGGAGAATCAGCCTCACGTGCTGCATTACCCCGATGTGCGCAGCCTGACTCATGAATTGAAGGCCTTGGGTGCGCACAATCTGAATCCCGGACGGCCCGGTGGTTTGACCGGACGGGCGCGGATTCTCGGGCTGGTGGAAGCTTACGAGCAATTCCGTGAAGCGTCGGGATTGCCGGCGACTTATCAGGTGGTCTACGCCGTGTTGGAGAAACCCGTATGAGCGCAGCCTATTTCATCACCGGAACGGACACTGACGTCGGCAAGACCACGGTGGCTGCCGGATTGCTGCATGCGGCGCGGTCAGCGGGCTTGAGTACCGCGGCGGGCAAACCGGTTGCCTCAGGGTGCGAAGTGACGCCGAAGGGGCTGCGCAATTCCGATGCGTTGGCGCTGTTGGCCGAATGTTCGCTGCCGCTGACTTATCAACAGGTCAATCCCGTGGCGTTCGAGCCTGCGATCGCTCCGCACCTGGCAGCGCGTGAGGCCGGAGTAGCGTTGACCGTGCAATCGTTGCTGGCGCCGATGCGCGAGATTCTGGCGATGAACGCCGACTTCACTTTGATCGAAGGCGCGGGTGGCTGGCGGGTGCCGTTGGCGG
This sequence comes from Pseudomonas neuropathica, assembly GCF_015461835.1. Lineage (GTDB taxonomy): Bacteria > Pseudomonadota > Gammaproteobacteria > Pseudomonadales > Pseudomonadaceae > Aquipseudomonas > Aquipseudomonas neuropathica. Next base: position 171,467 of record NZ_JACOPX010000011.1, read on the forward strand.
ATCAGGACAATCTGTCGGATCTGGCGATTGCGTTGAAGCTGCCGGTGATTCTGGTGGTGGGTGTGCGGCTGGGGTGCATCAGTCATGCCTTGCTGACGGCCGAGGCGATTGCCCGTGATGGGCTGCAATTGGCCGGGTGGGTGGCGAATATCATCGATCCGAAGACTTCGCGGCTTGAGGAGAACCTCGCCACATTGGCCGAGCGAATTCCGGCGCCATGTCTGGGGCGCGTGCCGAAACTCAAGAGCTTGAGTGCCGAAGCGGTAGCGGATCATTTGCAACTGGATCTGCTCGACTAAGCTTTTCTCTATGGGCAGGCACTGTGCCATTAGTGTTTTTGACGGGTGTTTTTCTGGCGCCTCTGGTTCAATGACGCCATTGATCCTTCCCAAGGATGAGAACTGTTATGGAAATCTCCGGTAACACAGCTTTTTATGCAGGTCTGAGCTCGATTCAGAGCGGGCAGAACCGCGTTGATCAGGCCGCCAGCCAGATTGCCAACAACACCATTGAGCGTTCAGTCACCAGCCAGTCTTCGGAAGCGCAGGTCGATCGTCTGCGTGGCGTTGATCGCAGCCAGCAAATGGACCTGGGCAGCGACATGGTGCAAATGGCCCAAGGCAAGTTTCAAGTGGAGCTGGGCGTAAAAGTCGCCAAAGCTTCCGACGAAATGCTCGGTACGATCATCGACACCTTTGCCTGATTTTTCGCCATCTGCCCCCTGAACGCCGCGCTTTGTCGCGGCGTTTTTCGTTGTAAGTCCTTCTCCCTCAACTAATCTTTTTTCAGCCCCCGTGACTCGATCGAGCGCATGGCGGTTTGCTGTGTCCGGCGTTTGAAAGATGCGATGACGAACGGCAAAAGATCGACGCTTGACAAGATTTCGGCGTAAACGTATGTTTCAAACAACTGTTTGACCGTCACAACAAATCAACACGGTCGTTCATTCCCGGTTACATCAGCAGAGGTTTATCGCTATGCCTGACTACAAGGCCCCCTTGCGTGATATTCGCTTCGTTCGTGACGAACTGCTCGGCTACGAAGCGCACTATCAGAGCCTTCCGGCTTGCGCAGACGCAACTCCGGACATGGTTGACGCCATTCTCGAAGAAGGCGCCAAGTTTTGTGAGCAGGTACTGGCGCCGCTGAACCGCGTGGGCGACCTCGAAGGTTGCACCTGGAGCGAGTCCGGCGTGAAAACCCCGACCGGCTTCAAAGAGGCTTACAAGCAATTCGTTGAAGGCGGCTGGCCAAGCCTGGCGCACGATGTTGAGCACGGCGGCCAAGGCTTGCCGGAGTCGCTGGGTCTGGCAGTGAGCGAGATGGTTGGCGAAGCCAACTGGTCGTGGGGCATGTACCCAGGCCTGTCGCACGGCGCGATGAATACCATCTCCGAGCACGGCACCCCAGAGCAGCAAGAAGCCTATCTGACCAAACTGGTTTCCGGCGAATGGACCGGCACCATGTGCCTGACCGAACCGCACTGCGGTACCGACCTGGGCATGCTGCGCACCAAGGCCGAACCTCAGGCTGATGGTTCCTACAAAGTTTCCGGCACCAAGATCTTCATCTCGGCCGGCGAACACGACATGGCTGACAACATCGTCCACATCGTGCTGGCCCGCCTGCCGGACGCACCGGCTGGCACCAAAGGCATCTCGCTGTTCATCGTTCCAAAGTTCATGCCCAATGCTGATGGCACCGTCGGTGCACGCAACGCAGTAAGCTGCGGTTCGCTGGAACACAAGATGGGTATCCACGGCAACGCCACTTGCGTGATGAACTTCGACGGCGCTACCGGTTTCCTGATCGGCCCAGCGAACAAAGGCCTGAACTGCATGTTCACCTTTATGAACACCGCACGTCTGGGTACCGCGCTGCAAGGTCTGGCCCACGCCGAGATCGGTTTCCAGGGCGGTCTGAAATACGCTCGCGATCGTCTGCAAATGCGCTCCCTGACGGGCCCGAAAGCGCCGGACAAAGCCGCTGACCCGATCATCGTGCACCCTGACGTACGCCGCATGCTGTTGACCATGAAGGCGTTCGCCGAAGGCAACCGTGCGATGGTGTACTTCACCGCCAAACAGGTCGACATCGTCAAATACGGCGTCGATGAAGAAGAGAAAAAGAAAGCCGACGCACTGCTGGCCTTCATGACCCCGATCGCCAAGGCGTTCATGACCGAAGTCGGTTTTGAGTCCGCCAACCACGGCGTACAGATCTACGGCGGCCACGGCTTCATCGCCGAGTGGGGCATGGAGCAGAACGTTCGCGACAGCCGCATTTCGATGCTGTACGAAGGCACCACCGGTATCCAGGCACTCGACCTGCTGGGCCGTAAAGTGCTGATGACGCAAGGCGAGGCTTTGAAGGGCTTCACCAAGATCGTCCACAAGTTCTGCCAGAACAACGAAGGCAACGAAGCCGTTGCAGAGTTCGTCGCACCGCTGGCGGCAATCAACAAAGAGTGGGGCGAGCTGACCATGAAGGTCGGTATGGCTGCCATGAAAGATCGCGAAGAAGTCGGCGCGGCCTCTGTGGACTACCTGATGTACTCCGGTTATGCCTGCCTGGCTTATTTCTGGGCCGACATGGCGCGTGTAGCAGCCGAGAAGCTGGCAGAAGGCAGTGGCGACGCGGCGTTCTACACCGCCAAGCTGCAAACCGCGCGCTTCTACTTCCAGCGCATCCTGCCACGCACCCGTACTCACGTGGCCACCATGCTGTCGGGCGCCAACAACCTGATGGACATGAAAGAAGAAGACTTCGCACTGGGCTACTAAGCCTTAACGTGGTCTTTTGAAAAACCGCTGCTCCTTGGGGGGCGGCGGTTTTTTTTGCGCTGGATTTACCCCCAACACTGGGGATGTTTCCCCAGCAGAAACGGTGAGCTGACAGCGCGCAGCCTCAGTGTTTATTGATTCAAAATGTTTCTCAGAAGAGTGGCCAATTAATTGCACTGCGCAGATTAACCGGCGCTCACGAGAAATCCTGTCCTGTTTCACGACGCCTCTCGCCCGGCGAACTCATAACAACAACGTCAGGGTGAAGCATATGAACATCTGTCGACTTGTCGGGTTAACCCTCACGCTAAGTGCCTGCGGCGCCATGGCGGCTGATCCTGTGGAAGTGGATCCGCCGGTGCCGGAAGTGCCGAGCCTGCAATCACTGCGAGGCATGGTTCCGCCCGATCCCTCAGGAACCGAGGGTGGCCGTAAAGTCGACCTGATGACCGACTACGTGCTCAACCGGTCCGCCGCAATCCTGCTGGGCAAAGCGCTGTTCTGGGACATGGAAGTCGGCAGCGACGGCGCCACGGCGTGTGCCTCCTGCCATTACCACGCCGGCGTCGATCACCGCATCACCAACCAGCTCAACCCCGGCCAGGCGCACACCAATGCCAACGTCGCTTCGATCTTCAACAAACCCTTTGTAGCGTCGGATATTCCCGGCGATGTGGCGTCCTACGCAACGCTGTCCGGCGGCAAGGGCGGGCCGAACTACACACTGAAGAAAAACGACTTCCCGACCCATGTGTTGAGTAATCCACTGGAGCGCAACTCGCCGATTGTTTACTCGACGGACGACGTGATCGGCTCCCAAGGCGTATTCGACGCCAATTTCGTCAAACCCAACCAGCCGCGTTTCGACAAATGCACCCAGCAGCCTGACGGCATCTTCCAGGTCGGCGGCATCAACGTGCGCCGCAGCACCGGGCGCAACGCGCCGTCGGTGATCAACGCAGCGTTCAATGTGCGCAACTTTTGGGACGGACGGGCGAATAACGTGTTTAACGGTTTCTCGCCGTTCGGCAATCGCGACCCTGATGCGGCGATTTACGTGACCAGCGAGCGCAGCACCGTGGCAAGCAAAGTCCGGCTGGCGCTCAACGATGCTTCTGCCGCGTCGCAAGCAGTAGGTCCGCCCGGGAGCGGGGTGGAAATGTCCTGCGGTGGCCGCACTTTCGCCGACATCGGCCGGCGCATGCTTGATCAGTTGATGCTCAAGCAACAGCGGATATCTTCCAACGACTCCGTGCTCGCTTCGGTATCCGGCGCGCGGCGTCCGACTTATCGCGAATTGATCAAAAATGCCTTCCAGCCACGCCTGTGGAACGCCACGCAAAATGTGCTGGTGGGCGGTGCACCGTATACACAGATGGAAGCCAACTTCCCGCTGTTCTTCGGGTTGGCGATTCAGATGTACGAATCCACCCTGATCTCTGACCAGGCGCCGATTGATGCCTATCTGCAAGGCGATTCAACCGCGATGAACGCGCAGCAGGTTCAGGGCATGAATCTGTTCCTCGGCAAGGGCAAATGCGTCAATTGCCACGGCGGCGCGGAGCTGACCAACGCGGCCAGCCGCCTGCTGATGCACCCGCGTGAACGCATCGAACGCATGGTCATGGCCGATAACCTGATCACCCTTTACGACAACGGTTTCTACAACACCGGTGTGCGTCCGACCTCAGAAGACCTCGCGCTCGGTGGCTCGGATGCCTGGGGTAACCCATGGTCGTTCAGCCGCCAGTACAACAAGCTGTTGCAAGGCGGCAGCATCCCCGATCCGCTGGACGTCGATGTCTGCACCTTCGAGGTGCCGCTGAGCGCAGCGATTCCGTGCGACGCCACGCTCAAGCCCAACGTCAACTTCCGTGATTCGGTCGACGGCGCCTTCAAGACGCCGACCTTGCGTAACATCGCGCTGACCGGGCCGTACTTCCACAACGGCAGCCGCGCCACGCTCAAGCAGGTGATGGAGTTCTACAACCGTGGCGGCGACCGTCGCGGCGAAGACGCCAACAACACCAGCGGTTTCGAGCATCCTTCGGCGAATCAGCACAACACCTCAAATCTCGATCCGGACATGACCAATCTCAACCTGACGCCTGAAGAAATCGACGCGCTGGTGAAATTCATGGAAGTCGGCCTGACCGATCCGCGCGTGGCCTGGGAGCGGGCGCCGTTCGATCATCCATCGCTGGTTCTTCCGCAGGGCGAGATCGGCGATGAAAACGCCGTGACCCAGCGTCCGGCCAGTCCGAAAGTCACCACCCGGCAAGCGGCTGACGCTTTGTTCTCGCTCAAGCCATACGGGGCCGAGGGCCGGAGTTCGGCGGAGGGGCCGTTGTTGCCGTTCTACAACGATCTGTGAGGGATATTTTCAAGCCTGGCCATCAGTGATGATGGCCAGCACGGCAAATCGGGCAAAAAACTTGGCAAATCGCTCAGATAGTCAGGTTTTCTGCCGTTAAAGAGACTGCGTGTGATCTGGATCACATTGTGTGTGCTTAACTGCACGCATTGCAGGCACAATGCCATCTCTTTGCTATGACGGGTCGGAGCTTTACCCTTGCCGCGTTCTTCCGCTGTACGTTTCAGTCATTTCCTGCCATCACTGCTGTTGTTACTAGCGGGGTTGGCAGCTGCGTACGTCAAAGACCTCAGCGTGTTCTTCACTTCGCTGTTCAACGTGTTGCCGACGTTGGTGCTGTTGCTGGGCGGCGCGTATTGCGCGGTTTACCGCCGTCAGCGCGAGCTGTTTCTGATGCTCACGGTGTACATCGCCTACTTTCTGCTCGACACCCAGACCGACTATTACCGCGACAACGGCAAGGTCCGCGAAGACGCTGCGGTGGTCTTCCACCTCGTCTGCCTGCTGTTGCCGTTGTTGTTCGGCTTGTTCGCCGCATGGCAGGAACGTACACATCTATTCCAGGACATGGTCGCGCGGTTCGCCGTGTTGCTGGCCTTTGGCAGCGTGGCATTGGGGCTTGAGCAAAGTTATCCCCAGGCATTGCTGATGTGGCTCTCGGAAATTCGCTGGCCGGCGCTGCACGGCGCGTGGATGAGTCTGATCCAGCTCTCGTATCCAGTGTTCATCTCGGCGTTCCTGCTATTGGCCTGGCAATACTGGCGCAATCCACGTCCGCTGCATGCGGCGCAATTGGTTGGCCTGCTCGGCGTGTTCTGGATGCTGCCGAAAACCTTCATCCTGCCGTTCACCCTGAACATCATGTGCAGCCAGGTGATGTTGATGATTGCCGCTGCGGTTGCGCACGAGGCTTATCAGATGGCCTTCCGCGACGAACTCACCGGTCTGCCGGGCCGCCGCGCGCTCAACGAGCGGATGCAACGCCTCGGTCGCAACTACGTATTGGCGATGAGCGATGTCGATCACTTCAAGAAATTCAACGACACCCACGGCCACGATGTCGGTGACCAGGTTTTGCGTCTGGTCGCCAGCAAACTGTCGAAAATCAGCGGTGGCGGTAGGGCGTATCGTTATGGCGGTGAGGAATTCGCCCTGGTGTTTGCAGGCAAAACCCTTGAGGAGTGCATGCCGCACCTTGAGGTGATCCGCGAGTCGATTGCTTCCTACAACATTCAACTGCGCAATCAGGAAAACCGTCCGCAGGATGATCAGCAAGGTCGCCAGCGCCGCGCTGGCTCGGGTGCCTCCAGTGTTTCGGTCACGGTCAGCATCGGTGTTGCTGAACGAGTGGAGCAGCGCAACCCGGAACAAGTGCTGAAGTCCGCCGACGAGGCGCTCTATGCCGCAAAAGGTGCGGGGCGTAACTGCGTGATGGCGTACGGACAAAACCGCCGTGGTGCGGTGCGCATGGACGCTGCCGCAGGTTGAGTGATGACGGCGCATTCAGCGTCTGCACAGTGATTGTGGGGTGTGGTGGCCGGCAGTAGGTTGGAGAAATCTGCTGACGGAGAAGCCACCATGCCTGAGTACAAAGCCCCCCTGCGCGACATGCGCTTTCTGATTGATCACGTCTTCGACTTCCACAGCAATTACGCCGCCCTTGGCGCGCACGACGCCAGCCCGGACATGATCAACGCGATCCTCGAAGAGGGCGCGAAGTTCTGTGAGAACGTGCTCGCGCCGCTCAATCGCAGCGGTGATGAAGAGGGCTGCCATTTCGACAACGGCGTGGTGACAACGCCTGCAGGCTTCAAGCAAGCCTTCGCACAATACGTGGAAGGCGGCTGGCACGGTCTGGCGGCGGATCCGGCCTACGGCGGCCAGGGTTTGCCGAGTTCGCTTGGGCTGGTGATCAGCGAGATGGTCGGCTCCAGCAACACTTCCTGGGGCATGTACCCGGGCCTGACCCACGGCGCGATGTCGGCGATCCATGCCCATGGCAGCGCCGAGCAGAAAGACACCTACCTGAGCAAACTCACCGCCGGCCAGTGGACCGGCACCATGTGCCTGACCGAAGCCCATTGCGGCACTGACCTGGGGATCATCAAGACCCGCGCTGTGCCCCAGGCTGACGGCAGTTATGCGCTCACCGGCAGCAAGATTTTCATCTCTGCCGGCGAGCACGACATGAGCGACAACATCATCCATCTGGTGCTGGCCAAACTGCCGGACGCGCCGGCCGGGACCAAAGGGATTTCGCTGTTTATCGTGCCGAAGTTCTTGCCCGATACGGCGGGTGAAGCGGGCGAGCGCAACGGTGTTTCCTGTGGTTCGATCGAACACAAGATGGGCATCAAGGCTTCGGCCACTTGTGTGCTGAACTTCGATAGCGCCAAGGGCTATCTGATCGGTGAGCCGAACAAGGGACTGAACTGCATGTTCACCATGATGAACCACGCGCGGCTAGGCACCGGCATGCAGGGTTTGTGTCTGGGCGAAGCAAGCTTCCAGGGCGCGATCAAATACGCCAACGACCGCTTGCAGATGCGTGCGCTGACCGGCGCCAAAGCCCCGGATAAACCTGCCGACCCGATCATTGTCCACCCGGACGTGCGGCGCATGCTGCTGACCATGAAAGCCTTTAACGAAGGCAATCGGGCGCTGACCTACTTCACCGCGCAGTTGCTCGATGTCGCGCATCTGGGCAGCGATGCCGAGGCGCGTCAGGAGGCCGAAGACCTGTTGGCGTTTCTCACGCCGATCTGCAAGGCCTTCATGACCGACACCGGCCTGGAGGTGACCAACCACGGCATGCAGGTATTCGGTGGCCACGGCTTCATTCGTGAATGGGGCATGGAGCAGTTGGTTCGCGACTGTCGGATTGCGCCGATCTACGAAGGCACCAATGGCATTCAGGCCTTGGATCTGCTTGGGCGCAAGGTGCTGGGCAGTCAGGGCAAGTTGTTGCGTGGCTTCACCAAAATCGTCCACAAGTTCTGCGCGGCCAACGTCGAACACCCGCAACTGGGCGGTTTCGTTGCGCAACTCAATGAGCTGAACCAGCAGTGGGGCGACCTGACGATGAAGGTCGGCATGGCGGCGATGAAGAACCCGGATGAAGTGGGCGCAGCGTCGGTGGATTACCTGATGTACAGCGGTTACATCATCCTTGGCTATCTGTGGTTGCGCATGGGCCTGGTAGCGCAGGCGCAACTGGAGGCCGGCGAGGGCGAGGCGGATTATCTGCGGGGTAAGTTGGCGACCTGCGAGTTTTACTTCAAGCGCTTGTTGCCGCGTACGGCGGCGCATCGTGCGGCGATCGAGGCGGGCAGTGATTGCTTGATGAAGTTGCCGGCTGAAATGTTTGCGCTTTAAGGAAGATCAAAAGATCGCAGCCTGCGACAGCTCCTGCACGGGATCGAGTTTTACCTGTAGGAGGTGGCGGAGGCTGCGATTTTTTCTAGTGACTAAAAATAACAAATCGGTCATCGGTTGACCCTATGTGTCGCAAAAGTTGTTGAGGTACACTCGGGCTCAACGAAAACATCATTCCACGAATCACCTGTTTAGATCTTGCGAGGTTTGCCATGGCTGACTACAAAGCGCCGCTGCGCGATATGCGCTTCGTCCTCAATGAAGTGTTCGAAGTCGCCAAACTATGGGCCGAACTGCCGGCCCTGGCCGAGACCGTCGACGCCGAAACCGTTGAAGCCATTCTCGAAGAGGCCGGCAAAGTCACCAGCAAAAGCATCGCACCTCTGAGCCGCGCTGCCGACGAAGAAGGCTGCCACTGGAAGGACGGTGCCGTTACCACGCCGGCTGGTTTCCCACAGGCTTATCAGACGTACGCTGAAGGCGGCTGGGTTGGCGTCGGTGGCGATCCGCAATACGGCGGCATGGGCATGCCCAAAGCCGTGTCGGCGCAAGTCGAAGAAATGGTCAACTCCGCCAGCCTGTCGTTCGGTCTGTACCCGATGCTGACCGCCGGCGCCTGCCTGTCGATCAACGCTCACGCCAGCGAAGAGCTGAAAGCTGCGTACCTGCCGAACATGTACGCCGGCGTCTGGGCCGGCTCGATGTGCCTGACCGAGCCGCACGCCGGCACCGATCTGGGGATTATCCGTACCAAGGCCGAGCCTCAGGCCGATGGCTCCTACAAAGTCAGCGGCACCAAGATCTTCATCACTGGCGGCGAACACGACCTCACCGAAAACATCATTCACCTGGTGCTGGCCAAGCTGCCGGACGCCCCGGCCGGTCCTAAGGGCATCTCGCTGTTCCTCGTGCCGAAGTTCATGGTCAACGCCGACGGTAGCCTCGGCGCGCGCAACCCGGCGAACTGCGGTTCGATCGAACACAAAATGGGCATCCAGGCGTCCGCGACCTGTGTGATGAACTTCGATGAAGCCGTGGGCTATCTGGTCGGTGAGCCGAACAAAGGTCTGGCCGCGATGTTCACCATGATGAACTACGAGCGTTTGGGCGTCGGCATCCAAGGTTTGGCCACCGGCGAGCGTTCGTATCAGAACGCCGTCGAATACGCCCGCGACCGTCTGCAAAGCCGTTCGCCGACTGGCGCGCAGAACAAAGACAAAGTCGCTGACCCGATCATCGTCCACCCGGACGTGCGGCGCATGCTGCTGACCATGAAAGCCTCGAACGAAGGCGGCCGTGCGTTCTCCACCTACGTGGCGATGCAACTCGACACCGCCAAGTTCAGCGAAGACGCCACCACCCGTAAACGTGCGGAAGATCTGGTCGCGTTGCTGACGCCGGTGGCCAAGGCATTCCTTACCGATCTGGGTCTGGAAACCACCGTGCACGGCCAGCAGATTTTCGGCGGCCACGGCTACATCCGCGAGTGGGGTCAGGAGCAATTGGTGCGTGACGTGCGCATCACCCAGATCTACGAAGGCACCAACGGCATTCAGGCGCTGGACCTGGTCGGGCGCAAGATCGTTGGCAGCGGCGGCGCGTTCTACAAGTTGTTCGCTGACGAAATCCGTCATTTCACCGCAACGGCCAGCGCCGATCTGGGCGAATTCACCAAACCGCTGAACGATGCCGTCGACACCCTCGACGAGCTGACGTCGTGGCTGCTGGATCGGGCGAAAAACAACCCGAACGAAATCGGCGCCGCTTCGGTCGAATATTTGCAAGCATTCGGATACACAGCGTACGCCTACATGTGGGCATTGATGGCCAAAGCTTCGCTGGGCAAAGAAGCGCAAGACGATTTCTATGCCAGCAAACTGGGCACCGCGCGCTTCTACTTCGCCCGTTTGCTGCCGCGTATTCACTCGTTGAGTGCGTCGGTGAAGGCCGGTAGCGAGTCGCTGTTCCTGCTGGATGCGGCGCAATTCTGATGCGATGACGTCATGTAAGCATTCTCTTACATGACGTGCTGCTGTTCTCCCATATGCGTAGATTGGATCCACGGCTAATCTACATTTCATGGACGTCGCGCAGGAAGCGCAAAGCAACAACACGGACACGTAGGATTCTGCCAGGGTGGCGGAGTGAAATGGATGTCAGGGAAACAGTCTGCAAAGCCCCGCTTCGGCGGGGTTTTCTTTTGCCTGCAGAAAAGTAGTCAGGCCAGCGGATCAAGCGCCGGCTTCACTTCGCGCTCCATCACTTCCTCCAGCAATGTCTGCAATAGTGCCAAAGGTGCCTGCTGGCGCTGCACATCGCGACAGACCAACCCAACTTTCAGCGGCACGCGCGGTTCGCTCAGCGGTTTCCAGAGCAGATCCTGATCGTCGTACTCCTTTTGCGAACGCCCCGGCAGCACCGTCGCCAGTTTGGTGTGCGGCAGGCTGTCGAGTATCCCCACCATATTGTTCAGCTCTGCCTGCACCTGTGGACGTCGCCCCAGAGCGGTCAGTTGCGCCTGCCAGATCTGGCGGATCTGAAACTCTTCGCCCAGCAGCAACATCGGCAGTTCAGCCGCCTGGCGCATCGAAACTTTCTTGAATTCACGCAGCGGATGATCCGCCGGGATGACCAGCGTCAGTTCATCTTCGTAGAGCATCACGCCGTGCAGACCCGGTTGGCGCGGCGGAAGATAACTGATGCCAATGTCCAAAGAACCATTTAGCAAACGCCGCTCGATCTCAAGTCCAGTCAACTCATAGATCTGCACCACCAGATGCGGCTGCGCCTTGCGCACCCGCTCAAGCATTTGCGGAACGAGACTGGTGTGAACGGTTTGCAGCACGCCGATTGCCAGTGTGCGCAAGGCCTGGCCCTTGAAGTTGCCCAACGCTTCACGCGCCCGCTGCAATCCGTCGAGCAGCGGCAAGGCGTGGTTGTACAACGTGTGCGCGGCGAGGGTTGGCAGCAGACGCTTGCTGCTGCGCTCGAACAGGGTAACGTCGAGGTTCTGCTCGAGCTGGCGGATCTGCTGCGACAGTGCCGGTTGCGAGATCGACAGGCGTTCGGCGGCGCGACCTACATGGCCTTCTTCGTAGACCGCGACGAAATAACGCATTTGTTTGAAATCCATAAGTAACGCTTATCGAAAATGCTGGTAAATCGAAATGGCCCGCAGGCCTCAGTGAGCCTAGTCTAACCGCATTCACAAGGCTTACAGGGCCAGAAAGCGCGATGAATAGCGTTCGCTTCGACAGTGTTTGCATAGGCAGTTCAAAACACCTTAAACGCGGTGTTTTTCAATGAATATGTTCAGTTTGCGGCGCCAGACGCCGAGTCTTGATGACCTCGCCTTTGAGGCTGATCCTTCTGATATCAACGAAAATCTGAGCACCGAACGCCTGATGCCCAGCGTCGAACGGCCGCAACAGGTGTTCGTTCGTGGTCAGGGTTCCTGGTTGTGGGACAACAACGATCGTGCGTACCTCGACTTTTCCCAGGCCGGTGGCGCCAACAGTCTCGGTCACAGTCCTTCAGCATTGGTCAAAGCCATCAGCAGTCAGGCGCATGCACTGATCAATCCCGGCTTCAATCTGCACAATCGCGGCATGCTCAGCCTCGCCGAGCGCCTCTGCGCCGCCACTTTCAGCGATCAGGCGTACTTGCTCAACAGCGGCAGCGAAGCCTGTGAAGCGGCGATCAAACTCGCGCGCAAATGGGGGCAACTGCATCGCGGCGGCGCCTCGCGGATCATTGTCGCGAAGCAGGGTTGTCACGGACGCAGTCTGGCGACGATTTCCGCCTCCGACAGCTGCAACCTGCACAACCGTTTCGCGCCGTTGCTGCCGGGTTTCGATCTGGTGCCGTTCAACGACTTGCCGGCCCTGCACGCGGCGGTCGATGCGCAAACCGTGGCGATCATGCTTGAGCCGATCCAGAGCGATGCGGGGGTGGTGCCGGCGACCGGGCATTATCTAAAAGGTGTTGAACGTCTGTGCCGAGAGCTGGGCATTCTGCTGATTCTCGACGAAGTGCAAACCGGTATCGGTCGCTGTGGCTCCTTGCTTGCCGAACAGTCCTATGGCGTACGCGCCGATATCGTCGTGCTCGGCAAAGGCCTTGGCGGCGGTGTGCCCTTGGCGGCGCTGCTGGCGCGGGGCAAGGCGTGTTGTTTCGACGCGGGTGAACTGGGCGGCACGCACCACGGCAATGCGCTGATGACAGCGGCTGGTCTGGTGGTGCTCGACAGTGTGTACGACCGCAGCTTTCTGCAGCAGGTCAACGATCATGGCCAGCATCTGCGCGAAGGCCTCGCACGATTGGCGCACCGCTACGACCACGGCGAACTGCGTGGCCAAGGTCTGTTCTACGGACTGACCCTGTCAGACGATTGCGCCGAGGCCGTGGTCCACGCCGCCCTTCACGAAGGCTTGCTGCTCAACGCTCCGCAAGCCAACTGCCTGCGCTTCACCCCGGCGCTCACTGTCAGCAAAACCAACATCGACGAAATGCTCCTGCGCCTGGGCCGCGCGTTCTCGCGAGTGCGCACCGCGCAACTGCAATGCCGTAAAGGGATTGCCGTCTGAGCTGAACTTTCCTACCCGATTTCCAGAACCGTCTCGCGGTATAACGCACGCCCCACGCCTGATTCTTTTGGCGTGGGGCGTTTTTTTGTGAGGTGGTGGCGATCAAATGGCAGTTGCACTGAACCCTGACGAACGGTGCGGGTCGATTAGCTTGTATGGCTCAAGTGAGCCAACCCCCATACAGGAGCTGCCCCATGGATTTCATTCGCATCATCATCGCTATTCTGTTGCCACCACTGGGCGTGTTTCTGCAGGTCGGGTTTGGCGGGGCGTTCTGGTTGAACATTCTGCTGACGTTGTGCGGGTATATTCCGGGGATCGTGCATGCGGTGTACATCATCGCCAAGCGTTGAGTCAGCGGCATAAACCTGTAGGACCTGCGGCACGCTGTGATCTTTTGATTTTAATTCGAGGATCAGGATCAAAAGATCGCAGCGTGCCGCAGCTCCTACAGGAAGAGGGTTTCAGTTTGTAAATCCCATCACCCGCCGATAGAACTTCCACTCCTGCTCCAGCGCATGCGCCTGATTGGCGGCGCGGCGGAAGCCGTGGCGTTCGTCGGGGTAGTAATGCGCTTCGACGGAGATGTCGTTCTGCTCCAGCGCCGTGACCATGTCGCGGGTCTGTTGCGGCACGACCACGGCATCCAGTTCACCCTGAAAGAAAATCACCGGTACGCGGATGTTGTTTGCGTGCAACAACGGCGTGCGGGCGGCGTAGCGTTCGGCGTCTTGCTCGGGATCGCCGATCAGCCAGTCCAGATAATCACCTTCAAATTTGTGCGTAGCTCGAGCCAATGCAACCGGATCGCTGACGCCGTACAAACTCGCTCCAGCGCGGAAAACTTGCTTGAACGCCAGCGCACATAACGTGGTGTAGCCACCTGCGCTGCCGCCACGAATGAATGCGCGATCACCGTCGATCAAACCTTGGACGGCGAGATGACTCACCACCGCACAAGCATCCTCGACGTCCACTTCACCCCAGCTCAGATGCAAGGCCTGCCGATATTCGCGGCCATAACCACTGCTGCCGCGATAGTTGAGATCGGCCACGGCGAAGCCGCGTTGCGTCCAGTATTGAATGCGCGGGTCGAGCATCGGGTAGCAGGCTGATGTCGGGCCGCCGTGGATGAACACCACCAGCGGCGGGTTTGTCTCGCCGCTCATGGCCGGATAAAAGAACCCATGCGCTTTGCCCGAACCGCTTGGGTAGCACAGGGTTTGCGGACGGCTGATGCGCTCTGCGGGTAAAGGCGCCACACCGCCGGCCAGCACGTTCACTTTGCGCGTCGCCCGATCAATGGCGATGACCGCAGAAGGACTGATCGGCGAAGCTGCAATGCAGTAAATAAATTGTGCATCAAAAGCGAGATGACGGAAGCGACTGTAGTCGCCAGTGAAGTCTTCGTCGCCGAGGGTCAGGCGGCCAAAACCGCCCTCACTCCAGCTGGCTAAAAACGAATCCTCAAACGGCAGCCAGGTGCAGCCGCCCAGTTGCCATGGCGCGGGGGCATGATCGGCTGACGCAGCGGTTAATGGTTTCAAACCGTCGGCAGTTTCTGCCCACGGTTGCCAGAATCCACCGCGATCGGTCAGGCAATACAGCCGACCTTCAGCATCAAATCGTGGCTGTTGAATGGATTCTTCAATCTCACCACCGGCAACGCATCGCGAAGGCCCACATGCACCATCAGCCAAGCGCTCAGCCGCCATCAACCGGGTCGACGTCCACGGTTGATGCGGCCGGCTCCACTCGATCCACGCCAAGCGCTGGCCATCCGCACTGATGATTGGCGCCGCATAAAAATCCGCGCCCGCAGCCAACAAATGTCGTGCGCCGTCAGCCAGATCAATCGCCACCAGTCGATGCTGATCACGCTCTTCTTCCACCGCGAGCACCTGGCCGAAGGCAAAATGGAGATCGCCATAACGGCACTCTCCCGACGTCAGCGCCTCTGGCTCACCACCCAGCGTCTGGCGATACAACTGCTGATCCGTCTCAGCAACGAATACCACCCCATCCGGCGTCAGACAAAACGCGCCACCGCCATATTCGTACACGCGACTGCGTACGCTAAAACCATTCGGCGTCAGACATTTCGCCACGCCATCGCGCCAATGCCAGATCCGGCACGCGGCATCTTCCGGGCGGTATTCGTTCCAGAACAGCCCATTGGCGCCGAGTTGCAGTTCAGCGAAATCCATGCCGGCGGCGACGGCTTGCGAGGCGCTGAAAGGCTCAGCCTTTGGCGATGAGGCGCGAGTTTCGTTCATTGCGGAAGGCCAGTTGTTCGATGGTTTGAGTGGCAGTCTCGGCTTCTTCGCGGGCCTTGAGAATCACGCCGTGATGTTCGGACTTGCTGCACACCGGGTCGGCATTGCTCGCATCACCGGTGAGCATGAACGCCTGACAGCGGCAGCCGCCGAAGTCTTTTTCTTTCTCGTCGCACGAGCGGCACGGCTCGGGCATCCAGTCGTAACCACGGAAGCGGTTGAAGCCGAACGAGTCGTACCAGATGTGTTGCATGCTGTGATCGCGCACATTGGGAAATTGCACCGGCATCTGTCGGGCGCCATGGCAGGGCAGGGCGGTGCCATCCGGGGTAACCGTCAGAAAGATACTGCCCCAGCCGTTCATGCAGGCTTTGGGGCGTTCTTCGTAGTAATCCGGGGTGACGAAAATCAGCTTGCACGGATGCCCTTCGGCTTCCAGCTTCGCGCGGTACTCGTTGGTGATGCGCTCGGCGCGCACCAGTTGCTCTTTGGTCGGCAACAGGCCGACACGATTGAGCTGTGCCCAACCGTAAAACTGGCAGGTGGCGAGTTCGACAAAATCCGCTTCGAGCGCAATGCACAGCTCGATGATGCGGTCGATCTTGTCGATGTTGTGCCGGTGGGTGACGAAGTTCAGCACCATCGGATAGCCGTGGGCCTTCACTGCGCGGGCCATTTCCAGCTTTTGCGCGAAGGCTTTTTTCGAGCCAGCGAGCAGGTTGTTCACTTGCTCGTCGCTGGCCTGGAAACTGATCTGGATGTGATCCAGGCCAGCCTTTTTGAAGTCGCTGATTTTCTGCTCGGTCAGGCCGATACCGGAGGTGATCAGGTTGGTGTAGAAACCCAACTGCCGCGCTTCATGAATCAGCTCGGCCAGATCCTGACGTACCAGCGGCTCGCCGCCGGAAAAGCCCAGTTGCGCCGCGCCCATCTCCCGCGCTTCGCGGAACACTTTGATCCACTGTTCGGTGCTCAGCTCTTTGCCCTGCTCGGCGAAATCCAGCGGATTGGAGCAGTACGGGCATTGCAGCGGGCAGCGGTAAGTCAGCTCGGCGAGCAGCCACAGCGGCAGGCCGACCTCGGGCTTGGGCGGCAGATCAGGCAAGTTCGATCCAGTGCTGCGCACGGGCAACCTCCATGAATTGCTCGATGTCGTCACCGAGCTCGGGCACGCCGGGGAACTGCTCATCGAGTTTGGCGATGATTGCCGCGACATCGCTCTGACCGTCAATCAAACCGCCGATCAGCGCGGCAGATTCATTGAGCTTGATCATGCCTTCCGGGTAGAGCAGCACGTGGCCTTTCTGTGCCGGTTCGTACTGGAAGCGGTAGCCGGGACGCCAGGTCGGGACTTTGCTGCGATCGAAACTCATAAGGTGATTCCTTTGTGCCAGACCCGTTCTGCGGTGACGCTGTGATACGGCGGGCGGTTCAGTTCGTAGGCCATGCTCATGGCATCGAGCATGCTCCAAAGAATGTCGAGTTTGAACTGGAGAATTTCCAGCATGCGTTCCTGGCCTTCGCGGGTCTTGTAGTGCTCAAGCGTGATCGCCAGACCGTGCTCGACATCTCGACGCGCCTGACCGAGGCGGGTGCGGAAATATTCGTAACCGGCCGGGTCGATCCACGGGTAATGCTGCGGCCAGCTGTCGAGGCGCGACTGGTGGATCTGCGGCGCGAACAGTTCAGTCAGCGAGCTGCTGGCGGCTTCCTGCCAACTGGCGCGGCGGGCGAAGTTGACGTAGGCATCGACGGCGAAACGTACGCCGGGCAAGACCAACTCCTGGGAGCGCAGTTGATCCGGGTCGAGACCGACTGCCTGGCCAAGGCGCAGCCAGGCTTCGATGCCGCCATCTTCACCGGGGGCGCCGTCGTGGTCGAGCAGGCGCTGAATCCACTCGCGGCGGATTTCTCGGTCGGGGCAGTTGGCGAGGATCGCTGCGTCCTTCAGGGGGATGTTCACCTGATAGTAGAAGCGGTTGGCAACCCAGCCCTGAATCTGTTCGCGAGTGGCGCGGCCTTCGTACATCGCCACATGGTACGGGTGATAGATGTGGTAATAGGCGCCTTTGGCGCGCAGGGCCGCTTCGAATTCGGTGGGGGACATTGGCGTGTCAGTCATGTTTGTTCTCCGGGGAACAACCCTAGAAATATCTAGTGTATGTGCCGGCCTTATCGCGAGCAGGCTCACTCCTACAGGTGATCGCATTCCAATGTAGGAGTGAGCCTGCTCGCGATAGACCGCGCAGCGGTCTCAAATGCTTACAGCACAATACTCATGCCATCAAACGCCACTTCTACATTACGCCGCGCCAGCTCTGCGCGCTCCGGCGAATCTTCGTCGAGAATCGGGTTGGTGTTGTTGATGTGGATAAGTACTTTGCGCTGTTCAGGCAGTTGCTCCAGCACTTCGAGCATGCCGCCAGGCCCGTTCTGCGCCAGATGACCCATCTCGCGACCGGTGCGGGTGCCGACGCCACGGCGCTGCATTTCATCGTCATCCCACATCGTGCCGTCCACCAGCAGGCAATCGCTGCCGGCCATGATCTCCAGCAACGGCGCATCGACTTTGCCCAGACCCGGCGCGTAGAACAATTTGCCGCCGGTGTTCAGGTCTTCAACGATCAAACCGATGTTGTCCCCCGGGTGCGGATCAAAGCGATGCGGCGAGTACGGCGGCGCCGCGCTGCGCAGGGGCAGCGGGGTGAAACGCAGGTTCGGGCACGCCGCCACGGTGAAGCTCTGGTCGAGTTCGATGCGGTTCCAGTCCAGCCCGCCGTTCCAGTGGGTGAGCATCTTGAACAGCGGGAAACCGGTGCTGAGGTCTTCGTGAACCATGTCCGTGCACCAGACCTGATGCGGGCAGCCTTCGCGCAGGCTGAGCAGGCCGGTGGTGTGGTCGATCTGGCTGTCCATCAGAATGATCGCGCTGATGCCGGTGTCACGCAGGGCGCGGCCCGGTTGCATCGGGGCGAAGCTTTGCAGCTGCGCGCGGATGTCCGGCGAGGCGTTGCACAGCACCCAGTTCATGCCGTCGTCGGAAATCGCGATGGACGATTGGGTGCGGGCCTTGGCATTCAGGCTGCCGTCGCGAAAACCTGCGCAGTTGACGCAGTTGCAGTTCCACTGCGGAAAACCGCCGCCAGCGGCCGAACCCAGAATCTGGACGAACATGAACACTCCATCATTTCAACGCGGAAAATAAAACGCCCCGGCGAGCCGAGGCGTTGCACTGCGATTCTACGTAAGCAGAACTCAGCGGCTGGCGAAGTACATGGTGACTTCGAAGCCGATACGCAGGTCGGTGTAAGCAGGTTTTGTCCAGGACATGGGTGTCTCCTTCAGGGTGGATGGGATAGCGCTGTCCATAGGTATAGTCCACGGCAGCGCAAAGATGTTCCAAATAGTTAGGCGGCTATGTTACTCAAAATTTCACCGGGTTTGCCCGTGAATATTCGAGAAAGCTCCTTGCAGCCTCGGTAATGATCAATTTGTCGTTTGCCATGGGTTACCGGGCGCGGGGTCGCTGGCGAGACAGAGCCAGCCGCCTTCGGCGTTGATCAAGCGCTGTGCTGCGTTAAACAACGCCTGGCGATCGAGTTGACCAATGGCGGCGAGCAATTGCCCAAGATAATCCGACGAGTGGCCTGCGAGTCTGGCCTGCCAGAGCAGTTCGGCAGCGTCTTTGCTGGACAGATTGGCGTCGTCGAATTGATCCGCGAGGTTTTGCCGCCGCTGGTTGAGGCTGGCCTCATCAAGTTGTTCGATCAGCGCGGGCATACCTTTGAGGAACTGTTGAATGTGCTCGAGCAACTCCGCAGGTCTGGCGCTCGGAGATTGCACGCCGAACAGCAGGGCGGTTTGGCCATTCATCTGGCGAAGCGCACTGAAAACCGCATAGCCCAATTGCAATTCGACGCGCAGGCGCTGGTAGAACGGCGTCTGGCACACCTGCGCCAACAGTCGCCACGCGGCGTCCTCGACGATGTCGCGGCTGGCGGCGGGGCAGAACAACAGCACGGCGTGTTCGCTGGAGGCGGTATCGACATGGCGCCAGTGTTTTTGCGCGGTGATTGCCGCCGGCTCTGCCAGATGGTTGTCCGGGATGCCGGGAACCCGGCTCAGGGCCAGGCCCATGGCGGACTGGGTCTGTTGGCTCAGTCCCAACGCGAGGCCGTCCCAATGCGAAGTTGTCCACAACTGTTGGGCGTCGTCGCTGGTTTTAGCTGATTCCAGCGCCTGTTCCGGCAGCGCTTTCAGCAACTGGCGAATGGGGATCAGCGGCGTTTCCGCCTCACTACGCAACGAATCGGCGTCAACTTGCGTCAGACATTTCAGCGCATGCTCCAGGACGCTGGGCATTGGCTCCTGCAGGCCGGTGAGCTTGAGCAACCATTGATGCCCTGTGGTGCTGAGAGACAACTCGACTCCAGCCTCGCGCGTGTCTTGCTGAGTTTGCCGGAGACTGCGTTGCAATCTCGAGTGCAGATCAGGGCTGGCGGCAGACTCAACCTGCCAACGCAGGTAAATCGCGCCGTCATCACCGCTGTCCGGCAAGACTTGGCTGAACTGCATCGGCGAGCGTTCGCGACGGCCGCGCGAGCGATCCTGAGCAAATGTACGAAGGCCACGGTGGGCGCTGGTCTGGCCGCGAATCAGGCCCGCATTGGCGAGCGGTTCGCTGGCGCGCAGAAATGGATTGGCAGCGGGTAATCGCCAGTGAGCGCTGAAGTTATCCACAACACCTATTTCACGGAGCAGATGTTTGAGCGCGCTGATGCCGCTGTCGGACAGACCACTCTCTTGTCGCTCGCTGTCGAGTCGTGCCAGTTGCAGCGCGCCGCTGACTTGTTGCTGGCGCTGAACTAGAGCCGTGTATTCCGTCCGCAGCGGCGTCCAATCCTGTTGCGCGAAGAAGCTCAGCCAATCCTTTGCGCGTTCGCTAATGACGTTCATTGATTCGGCTGGTGCGATGAATGCCAGATGCAGCAAGGCTTGCCCGGCAAAGCAGTACAGTGGTGCGGCTTTCAGATCATCCGCCAGATTCTGTTCCTGCAGATGCGCCAGCAACCCACCGGGCTTGGCACTGTTCAGCCAGTGGCAGAGGAATGCCATTGCCTCGGCGGAAGACTCCGGCAAATCATCGAACGCAAACAACAGATTGGCGCGTCGCTCAGCGGCCTGTTGATAACTTTTCACCGTCAGTTGCAGGGGCGCAGCCTGCGCAATTTTATCCCCAGCCGGTAAACCCGCTGCGAACTGCTCGGCCAGTGCGCGCAGCTCTTCAAGGCTTTGCGGCCCCACCAGGCTCAAGCTCATTTGTCCGGTGCGATAGAACTGCTGGTGGAAATCCTTCAACGCCTGCTGAAACGCTGGCAATTCCACTTTCAGGCTGTCCCGATTCCCCGCATGAAATCCGCGCAACGGATGCTCTGCCGGTAAACCCTCATACAACGCAAACTGCTGCTGAGCCGCAGGATCTTGCGACCAGGCGACAAATTCCGCCTGCAACACTTCTCGTTCCCGCAGTTGATCGTCCAGATTCATACGCGGCTTGGCGAGCATGTCTGACAGACGCTCCAACCCCTCGCTGAACGAGCGCGTCGGCAGCTCAAAGAAAAAGTCAGTGGTGCGTTCGCCAGTGCTGGCATTCACTTGGCCACCGTGGCGCTGCACATAGGCCATCAACCCTTCGTCCGCCGGAAAACGCTCAGTGCCGAGAAACAGCAAATGCTCGAGGAAATGCGCCAGCCCCGGCCACGCCAATGGCACGTCATGGCTACCGGCAGCCACCCGCAGGGCAGCGGCACTGCGCTTTAGGCCTGGCACATGACGCAGGGTCACGCGCAAGCCGTTGGCCAGGGTTTCGGTGTGGGGGCGGGGGTGAGTCAGCGCAGGCATGGGCACTTCCAGAACAGTGAAGTGCCCATGCTAGCGGATTAGCGCTTGTTCAGCGCGCCGTAAAGCTCCGGGCGGCGGTCGCTGAGGTAGCGATTGGCCGCACGCGAATCGATCATCAACTGCCGATCCAGTTCGCCGACAATCAACGCTTCGTCCAGACCCGCCTGGGCGATGCGGCTGCCGTCCGGCGCGGCGATGCTGCTTTGCCCACAGTAATGGATTTCGCCTTCATGGCCGCAATAGTTGGCGTAGGCCACGTAGCACTGGTTTTCGAAAGCCCGGGAACGCACGGTGACGTCGGCGACGAAATCAAATGGAATCATGTTCGCCGTCGGCACCAGAATCAGCTCGGCGCCGTCGAGGGCCAGGCGTCGGGCGTTCTCCGGGAATTCCAGGTCGTAGCAGATCAGGAAACCGAGTTTCCAGCCGTTCAGTTCAACCACCGGAAAATCGCCTTCACCGGGGCTGAACATCGAGCGATCAAGGTCACCGAACAGGTGCGTCTTGCGGTAATTGCACAGGCGCTCACCGTTGGCGTCTATCAACTGCACGGCGTTGTAGATCTGCCCGTCGGCCGTGCGCTCGGGGTAACCGTAGAGAATCGCCAAACCGGCCGACTTTGCAATGCGGCCGATCTGCTGTGCCCATTCCCCGTTGTAGACCTCCGCCAGGGTGCTGACCGCTTCGGCGCCAATGTTGTAGCCGGTCATGAACATCTCCGGCAGCACCAGCAGATCGGCGCCTTTGGCCTCCATCGCCACTTGATGCAGGCGTTGCAGGTTGGCGGCGGGGTCCAGGGGCAGCGGTGGACATTGGTAAAGGGCTACACGCATCAGGGATTCCTCTTACTCGGGCAGGGCGATAGGGCCGATGTCTTTGAACACATCACCCGGGCCCGGGTTCGCTTTATGTGTCGAACCGCCGAAATGCTTCATGATCCCCCACACCGCGTTGAGCGACGTCTGCACCGCGCCTTCAACCCACGCCGGTGTCCACGACACATCGTCGCCAGCGATGAAAATCCCGCGCTGCTCGGCGGGCATCTCGTCCTGCATGAAGTGCGCGTACATGCGCTGGTTGTAGCGATAGTGGCCGGGCAGGGCGCCCTTGAACGCACCGAGAAAGTACGGATCGGCTTCCCACGACACGGTGATCGGATCGCCGATGATGCGCGCGGCGATGTCGACTTTCGGGTAGATCTTCTTCAGCGCGTTCAACGCCAGCTCAACGCGTTTTTCCACCGGGTGCGGGAGCATCTTCAAGGCGTCGCTCATCCACGAGTACGACAGGCAGATCACCCCCGGTTTGTCGTCGCCGTTGTCGAACAGATAAGTGCCGCGGGTCAAGCGATCGGTGAGGGTCATACTCATCAGGTCGCGGCCGGTTTCCGGGTCTTTGTCTTTCCAGAATGGCCGGTCGACCATCACGAAAGTCTTCGACGATTGCATATAGCGGGTGCGGTCGAGGGCCATCCACATCTTCTGCGAGAACAGGGTTTCGTCGCATTCGATCTGGGTGGTCAGCAGCCAGCTCTGGCAAGTGGTCAGCACAGCGGCGTATTCGCGAGTGTCGCCATTATTGTCGGTGACCGCGAAACGGCCATCGGGCGCGTGAGCGATTTTCTTCACCCCCGAGCGCGGTGCGCCACGGTGCAGGGATTTCAGGCTGGTGCCTTCCGGCCAGTGCACGCAACGCTCTGGTACATGCCGCCAGATGCCTTGCGGTACTTGCTCGACGCCACCGACCACGAGGTGCTGGTGATCGTCGCAATTGGTCATCACCACGCGGAAGATTTCCAGCATCGAGTTGGGGAAGTCGGAATCCCAGCCGCCGGTGCCGAAACCGACCTGCCCGAATACTTCGCGGTGATGGAACGACAGTCTGGCGAAGGCCTCTGAGGTGGCGACGAAGTCGTAGAACGTGCGGTCGTCCCACAGCGGCACCAAGGTATTCCAAAGTTCTTTCAGACGCGGCACATCGCGATCGCGGATGGCTTGCTGGATATCGGCGAACTGCGAGCCGGCTTCCAGTGCGTCCGCCCAGGCGTCAGCCACTTCCTGAAACAGTGCAGGAAGATCCGCCAGTTTTTGTGCGTAATGGGTTTTGCCTTCCAGGTCGATCACGGTGCTGCCGGAGGCCGGCGTCAGCGGGTTCGGGAAAGGTTTGGTTTCCAGGCCGAGCTTGTCGACGTAGTGATAGAACGCGGTGGAGGATACCGGGAAGCGCATGCCGCCCAGTTCCGCGACGATGCCGTCAGTGCCGTTGAACGCTTGCGAGCGCAGACGTCCGCCGAGCTTCGAAGCCTCGTAGACCACCGGTTTCAGGCCAAGCTTCATCAGCTCGTAAGCCGCTACCAGGCCGGCGATGCCAGCGCCGACGATCGCCACTTCAGCGCCATGATGATGTTCAGGAATAGTGCCGAGACCGGCCGGGTGCTCGATCCAGTCGTCGAACGCGAACGGAAAGTCCGGGCCGAAAATGGTGACTGGTTTCTTACCGTCTGCAGGATGGCGATTGTTCTTGTTCATGGCTGACCTTGCTGGCGACCCGACGCAGGATGCGCGTCTGAGTATAGGAAAAGATGCCTGCCATTTTAGGGAGCGTAGAACACGTTAATAAGACGCAAAATGTCGTCGTTTTGCCAATTAGCAGATCAATATGACGATCAAAGACTGCATATGGACCAAAGTGTAGGAGAGGCCTGCTCGCGAAGAGGCCCTGAAATCCAGCCGAGAAGCCCGATCAAGACCTTAAACCGGCTGCCCCCGATCAATCTTGCTACTCAAAATGATCGACGTCGTCGTCTTCTCCACCCCGTCCACACTGCCAATCTGGTCGAGCAACTGATCCAGCTGCTCCGGCGAATCGGTGCGCAACCACGCCACATAATCAAACTCGCCACTCACGGCACACAGCTGCTGTACCTGCGCCATCGCACTCAACCGGCGCAACACCTCTTTGCCGGAGCGCGGCTGCACCTTGATCCCGACATACGCCTGCAACCCGCCATCGACCACTCGCTGGCCGAGACGCACGCCATAACCGGTGATCACTTTGGCTTTTTCCAGCCGCGCCAGACGCGACGTCACAGTGGTGCGCGCGATGCCCAATTGCCGCGCGAGCATGGCTACGCTTTCACGGGCATTGATCTGCAGGGCGGCGATCAGCTGACGGTCGATTTCATCAAGCACGGGCGGGCGGATGTCTGGCAAGGGGCGGCTCCATTGGCGCGAATCGGTGGCTTGCGCATGTTACAGGCTCAATAGAGCGGGCGCTTGCAGGCGATGATCGGGTTTTCATCTGCGTGCCGACGATATTGAACTGCTGAAAACTGACCGTTACTTCACGCCCGTGTTGCTTAGGCCATAACCTCGGCAAACGCCTCTCGGAACCGGTGCATGTCATCGTCCGTGCCGACACTCACCCGAACCCAGGTCGGCCATTCTTTCCAGACGCGACCGACATGCACGCGACGCTCGGCCAAAGCCTTGACTATGTCACTCGCCGGGCGTCTGACATCGATCATGAAGCAATTGGCCTGGGACGCTGTGCAACGAAAACCGCGCGCATTCAGCCACGCGACGGTTTCCTCGCGCAGGCGCGTATTGTTGTGTTTCCTTTGGCTCAACAACGACGCGTCTTCAAGGCTGGCGATTGCTCCCAGCAGGGACGATGTGGCCGGGACGTTGTAGTTGCCGAACACCTCCAGTTGTTCCAGCAACACCGGATTGCCCACCGCGATGCCTAGCCTTGCACCGGCCATGCCGTAGATTTTCGAAAAGGTACGCAGCACCAGCAGGTCGGGGTGATCCTTGATCAGGGGAATGCACGTCGTGGCCTGCGAAAAATCAATGTAGGCCTCATCGACCAACAGAATCGAGCCTTTGGGTTTGTCCTTCAAGGCACGTTCGATATCGCTGCGAGCCGTGAGAGTGCCAGTCGGATTGTTCGGGTTGCAGATATAGATCAAACCGGGCCGAGGGTCGGCAGCCAGCATGCGCGGCAGGTCGTGGGCGTGCTCGGCGTTCAGGGGCACCTCGTGGACAGTGACTTTCCTGCCGCGAGCCGCTTGGGCGGGATCTTCGTAGGAGGGGGCGGCGACCACCAGACTGCCCTGCTGCGTGAAGGCATGCACCGCATGCTGCAAGGCCTGTTTGGAGCCGCAATAGGTCTGGACGAAATCCTCGGGAATGCCTTGCTGGCGGGCAAACAGTGCATTGAGTCGGTACTGGATCTTGTAGGGATAACGTCCCGACAGGGCGATACCTTCCTGCATCGCGTGCCGGGCTGCCGCTGAGGGTCCCCAAGGACTTTCGTTGAAGTTGATCAGCACGTCATCAGAAGTTGCTGCTGTCGAGGTGGTTTCAATGTGAGCCTGTGCCCAGGGGTTGTGGGCCAGTAACGGCAGCGTCGCAGCAAATCCAACGAATGAGCGTCGAGTGACATCAACCATGAAAACTCCCTTTTCGGATCATCAGATGCGCCACGGCTGTGGGGCCTGGATACTGAAGTAACGAACTGGTTAATGGTTGATTTACAGGAGGGTGATCTCATGAGCAGAAAAACACACGGAAAAAAAACCGCCCATCACGGGCGGTTCAGCATGTGCAGCGAGCGTCGGATTTTTTCTGCGCGCAGACCGCTACAAGCGTTCTGCCAGCGTATTTGTCGAGTCCAGATGCGGTTCGTCGCGCAGCAACTTGAGGCGCCAGTCTGTAATCGAACTGTCGTCAACATCCAGGCGTTTAAGCCACTGATCGGCTGACCATCCGACCAACCTCAACTCCCCCGCGTGACTGTTGCCATGCAGCGACTCGACAGACTCGTAGCGAACAGGTTTGAGCAGATGGTTTATCAGTACATATGGCGCTGGTCTCAGATCCTCGCCATCACCGGCTATGTACGGGTGAGCGCCCGACTGGATGATCACACCTTCGTCGTAGGCATAAAACGCGAAATGGCTAGCGGGTAGCTGTGCTCGCAAAGCTTCCAGGCCGCCGGCCGACTCAAGGCGTTCATTATCTAAAAGTGTGAGCCAACTGACCGTTTTAATCTTGGCTTGCTTGAAGGTTTTACGACCCGACAGCAAGAATGCGGAGCCCACATCCAGACCCGGCATACGCGCGGCCATGAAAGCCTCAGTGGGCTGATTGTCATCCTGATTGCCGATCGACAGATTGAACGCATGGCCTGCGTAGCCTTGTTGTGGGTTCAGTCGTCGTGCGAATCCATGGAACAGCTTCAAGAAGCTCAGCGGATTTTGTTCCTGGAACAACAGCGGTACCGAAAACTCCAGTACACCGATATTGTTCCCCATGTTGGCTTGCCAGGCACGAGGTCCCAGAATGCTGAAAAGCCATGCGCTCGCATCTTTGGACTGTTTGCCGCTGGTGTAATGGAAGCTCAGGAAGTCGTTCTCTCCCATAGGTTCCATCATTTTGCGCAGCGTACGCGCCTGATCGTATGGCGTTACACGTTCTCCCTGAGGTGGGCTGTCCCGTACGACCCAGGTCAAATGATCCGCAGCCAATGCCTGGAACTCGTCGAAGCATTTGCACAGCGCCTCGCGAACCAAGGGAGTATGGGCATCCTTGATGTACAGCGTTGCGCGTAAACAGAGAACAGCGCCGATATAGTCCCCGGGCCCGCCTTTCATCAGCAGACTGCCCGGTACTTCCAGTACATTGGGCTGCTTGATCAACTCTGCAGCCATGTCGAATGGTTGTTCCATTGTGTGCTCCATCAACTTAATACGCAGGCAGCATGGGTCGAGGGCTGCGTCCGCGGCTCACCACATACAAGATGGCGCTGGCGATCGCTGCTGCCCATCCGAGTTGCTCGACCGGGATTTTGGATGTCTGTTTTTTTTGACTGCAGTCACAGTCTTCAGGGCTCATTATCACGACCTTCTTTCCACTGCCTGCGATCCTTTCATAAGCTTGAGCTTGCTCGGGATCTTCCGGGTCCGGGGGGAACTTCATCTCCACCAGCACTTTGATATTGTCTTGGGTGGGTGCTCCCCTCGGGTTATTCAGGACGAGCACATCGGGTCGTCGAATCATGCCGCTGTTTTTCACGAACGGTGGATGCTCAGGATCTGCATCCCAGTACTTCTCGATCCAGCCCGGAATCCAGCCATGCGGGTTAGTGCCTGTCTGACTATCCAGAATCGGCACCGGAGGTTCTTTGGTCATGTCGTAACTGATTTCCGGTTTGTACGGACTTCTTCCTTGCAGAAGTTCGTCCAGCTCGCCCAAACGTTGCGCGACACAGGACTGCTTGAGGCTCTTGCCGTCCTTGCTGATGTTCGGCGTAGCGCTGCAGTGACACATCGCCGAGCAAAGTACTTCCCGGTCCTGCGGGTCGAGTTTGGGTTCCAAGACGCTGACAGGGTTCATCTGACCCTCTGGTTTCATGCCACCTTGGGATACGGACGGTTCAGTCATTGCTTTCACCCTGCACAAGGTCGATATGAAGGGTTTGCGGCGATTTATCCTTGACCCAACGGGTCATACCCTCGGCATCCGTGGTGTCGAAGAAGCTGGTGCCGGAGGAGGACCAGACCTTGACCTTGCGGCCAGCCATGGGCTTGCCGGTTTCCTGGTTGATCAATTGAAAGCGCCCGGAGAATGGCGCGGGTAGAGACGGGATCGGGATGAAGGGCGCGGGAGTGTGCGTGTCGCCGATGATGATCGTGCTCGCGCCCTGAATGACCGGTGCACCGTGGTCGGTGACGCTGCCAAGCATGGCGGCGGGTTGGCCGTTGATGAAAACGGTGGAGGATACTCCTGAAGCAATGTGGCCTCCGCAAGCGGTGGCGTCGTTCAGTCTTGCGGCCTGCAGGCCTTCGAACATCACATCGGGGGAACCCGCAACGATCGGGTTGGTTGCATGTCCGGGCAATGGACAGGCGGTCGGATCTGTAACGCGTGCAGCAGGTTTACCACTCATTTTGCGAATCCTTGCAAAAGGGCGATAGCGGCGCAAAGCTCGGCAGGCCTCAAGTCCGGGTGCCGCTGGTGAGCCAGTATCAAGTGTCGCGAAGCAAATGCCGGTGCCGCGCGCTGGTTAAAGGCCGCCGTCATGTAAGCAGAAACCTTCACCTTTTAGCAAATACGCGGGTTGAAGGCCTTGACGGTGGGAGTGCGAAAGGTGATGTGTCTGTTGCAGCATCAGTGCACACGAGTGGACAGATGATGGACGGAACAAGCTATTACGCGATTTAAGGAGCCGCATTTTTTCGCTTCAGATACGCAAAAGCCGCGCATTTGCGCGGCTTTCAGGTTTGGTGGGCCCACACGGACTTGAACCGTGGACCAAAGGATTATGAGTCCTCTGCTCTAACCAACTGAGCTATAGGCCCTCAGTAGGTCGCGGATTATAGCGACGGTTTCTCGGCTGTGCTATCCGAAAAATCCGATACGGTTACACGAAGAAACGTTGCTGCGAATTCTTCCGGCGGCAGCGGCAGGCTGACGATGTAGCCCTGGATCTGTTCACAGCCTTCGGCGGCAAGAAATTGTTGTTGCGCCTGGGTTTCCACGCCCTCGGCGATAACCGTGAATTGCATGCTCCGGCCCAGCGCGATGATGGCCCGGACAATGGCCGCGTCGTGAGGGTCGTCGGGCAGTCCGCGAACGAATGACTGGTCGATTTTGAGAATGTCCAGCGGCAGCCGTTTGAGGTAACTGAGCGAAGAATATCCGGTGCCGAAGTCATCAATCGCCAATTGAACGCCGAGGTGTTTGAGCTGGTGTAACACCGCCAACGCCTCTTCGGCCTGACTCATGATGAAATTCTCGGTAATTTCCAGTTGCAGTAAATCCGGCTGCAGGCGGTTGTCGTTGAGCAGCTGTTCGATGCGTCCGAGCAGATTCGGCTGACGCAGTTGCGCACCGGCGAGGTTCACCGACAGCGGGCCGAGGCTGTCGTAGACCTGACTCCATTCGAACATTTGCCGGCACGCCGTCTCGAGCACCCAGTCACCGATCTGCAGGATCATGCCGTTCTCTTCGGCCAGCGGAATGAAGTGCTCTGGTGGCACGTCGCCGAAGGTCGGGTGACGCCAGCGGATCAGCGCTTCGGCACCGACCAGACGATGATCGTCGAGGCTGATTTTTGGTTGGTAGTAGAGAAACAGTTCATCGCGCTCGATGGCCCGACGCAGTTCATGCTCCAGCGCGATGCGCTCGCTGGCCTGGGCGGTGAGGTCGCGGGTGTAGCTCTCGACGCGGTTGCGACCCTTGGCCTTGGAGCGGTACATCGCCGCGTCGGCGTTTTTCACCAGCGTAGCGACGTCGCAACCGTCTCGAGGATAGAGGCTGGTGCCGATGCTGGCACTGATGAAGAACTCATGCTCACCGGCCTGGAATGGCGCACCGAAGCAGTTGAGCAGTTTGGTGGCGATGTTATCGGCGTCGCTGGCCTGTTGCAGGCCGGGTAACAGAATGATGAATTCGTCACCGCCCAGACGCGCCACGGTATCGATGTCTCGCAATTGCTCCTTCAGGCGCACGGCGATGCCCTTGAGCAGCAGGTCGCCGACCGGGTGGCCGAGGCTGTCATTGATGTGTTTGAAGCGGTCGAGATCGAGAAACAGCACGGCGCCCTGACTGCCGTTTTCCTGCTGGTTGTTCAGTGCCATCAGCAAACGGTTTTCGAACAGCGTGCGGTTCGGCAGGCCAGTGAGCGGGTCGTGGTGCGCCTGATAGTCGAGTTTGGCTTGTGCATGTTTGAGGCTGGAGATGTCGGCAAACACCGCGACAAAGTGGGTAATAAACCTGTCTCGATTGCGCACGGCGCTGATGGTCAGCCAGCTTGGGTACAGCTCGCCGTTCTTGCGTCGGTTGGAGATCTCGCCTTGCCAGTGGCCTTCATCGGTCAACTGGTGCCACATTGCCGCGTAGAACGCGCTGTCGTGCAGACCAGAGGCGAGCAGACGCGGTGTATGCCCGAGCGCTTCGCTTTCGCTGTAGCCGGTGATTTCGGTGAAAGCGCGATTGACCGCACTGATGTGTTGTTGGGTGTCGGTGATCAATACGCCTTCAGCGGTACTTTCGAACACGGTGGCGGCCTGTTGCAGTTTTTCCTGCATCAGATGCCGCTCGGTAATGTCGCGGGCGATGGTCAGCATGCAGTCATCTTCGCCAATCGGCAGCGGACGGCTGGATACTTCACAGAGGCGGATCTGCCCGTCACTGCGGCGGATATGGCAGGTGAAGTCACGGACGAAGCCGTCGCGATGCAACAGATCGAGCATCTGTTTGCGTTCGTTGAGGTTGACCCAGATTCCCAGATCCAGTGCCGAGCGATCCACCGACATGGCGCTATTGAAACCGGTGATACGGCTGAATCCTTCGTTGACCTCCAGCAGCAGGCCGTCGCTCTGGCGTGACAACAGCAAGCCGTCCGGCGAAGCATGGAAGGCTTTGGCAAATTTCTCTTCGGAGGTTTGCAGTTGCTGTTGGGTCTCCTTGAGTTGGGTAATGTCTCGTACTACGACGACAAGCGCGGGTGTAGTGTCCAGATCAAACGGCTCGGCGGAAATCAGGCCGGTAAACAGTTGGCCATTGTTGCGGCGAAACGGCATCTCCAGATTACGAATGCTGCCTGCCTGAAGGCGCTGCAGCAATCCGGGACCGACGCCAGGAATCCCCCAGATATTCAGCTCGGTCGCCGTTTGGCCCAGCACTTCTTCGGCTTTCAGTCCGATCTGTTCTTCAAACGCTTCGTTGACCTCCAGCAGGCAGCCATCGGACAGCCGTGCAATCACCAGAATGTCCGGGCATTGCTGAAACACCGAGGCGAACTTTTGCTCCGAGAGTCGCAGCGCCTCTTCGGTGCGCTTGATTTCGCTGATGTCGATCATCAGGCCGCGCATCACCGGCTCATGGCCATGCTCGATCAGGCTGACGATGTCGCGCACCCACAGGCAGCGGCCATCAGCGGTTATCACCCGATAGTCGACGATGTGATCGCGACCCTGGCGAAGCGCTTCTTTGCAGTAACTTTGTGTACGGGTCAGATCGGCCGGGTGAATGATGTTGTGCCAGAAACCGGGAATCAACCAATGGGATTGTGGATAGCCAAGCAAGTCTTCGGCGTGGGGCGACACATAGCTGTAGGTGAAGTCGCTCATCCGCGCTTCCCAGGCGATGGCCGACAGGCTCTCGACCAGGCCACGATAGTGGTATTCGCTGCTGCGCAGTTCCTGTTCGAGGTCGATACGTCGGGCGATTTCCGAACTCAGGCGGCGGTTGATGCGGATCACCACGGCGAGAATCGTCACCAACAGCAACAGACCTGGTAAACCGTAGATCAGCAGGTCCGACCAGAATGTCCGATGATCAAGGACGTTGCCGACCCAATGCTCCTGAATACTACTGATTTCATCAGGACTCATGTCAGCGAGGACTTTGTCGAGAATTCCCACCAGTACCTTGTTGGCGCGGGGGACGGCCATCGCCAGTTGGTAGCGATAAGGGGTTTCGCCGCTGACATACAGCCCGTCGAGCTTGAGCTGGCGCAGGCTCCAGACGCTGGACGCGAGGTCACCGACGACGGCGTCCACTTCGTCGGTCGCCAACGCCTGCAATGCCGAACTGACATTGGGCATGGCCACCAGGTTCAGATCGGGGTGGTGGGTGCGCAGCAGTTCGTGGGGCGCGTAGTTTTCCACCACGGCGATCTTCAAACCGTACAGGTCGTCGAGCTTGCGCGGTTGCGCGCCGCCGATGTGGGCGAGAATGACGATCGGAAAATCAAGATACGGGCGGGTGAACGACAGGTAGGTCTGACGCTCGGGGGTGGACATGATGCCGGGCAGGAGGTCGATCTTGCCCGATTTGACCTGTTCGAGCACCACCGTCCAGCTCACCGGTTCGATGGGCGTCAACTTAATTGCCAGGCGTTGGCGAATCACGTCGATATAGTCCGCCGCCAGGCCCTGATAGCGGTTCTGGTCGTCGCGAAATTCAAAGGGCGGCCACGACGCATCGACACCCAGGCGCAAGTCCGGGTGAGCCGCCAGCCAGCTACGTTCTTCATCGGTCAGAGTCAGCGCGTCAGCCGTTGCGGTCCAGATCATCAGTGACAGCAAAAAAAGCACGGACGCCAATCTGGGCATAACGCTCTCGTTATGGCTCGGGGATGATTGTTTCGAGTGTAGACGGGGTACGCGGGGGAGGGGCGTTGCGAAGGATTTAATCTGCCATATAAACAAAACCCCCGGCCTGGGCCGGGGGTTCTGGTATCACTCGTCGAGGAAGGAGCGCAGATGCTCGCTTCGCGTCGGGTGGCGCAGCTTGCGCAGCGCCTTGGCTTCGATCTGACGGATCCGCTCACGCGTTACGTCAAACTGTTTGCCCACTTCTTCGAGTGTGTGGTCGGTGTTCATGTCGATACCGAAACGCATGCGCAGTACTTTGGCTTCACGGGCGGTGAGGCCGGAGAGTACTTCGCGAGTCGCTTCTTTGAGGCTCTCAACAGTGGCGACATCGATTGGCGACTGCATGGTCGAGTCTTCGATGAAGTCACCCAGATGGGAGTCTTCGTCATCACCGATCGGGGTTTCCATGGAGATCGGCTCTTTAGCGATCTTCAATACCTTGCGGATCTTGTCCTCAGGCATTTCCATGCGTTCGCCCAGCTCTTCCGGGGTCGGTTCGCGACCCATTTCCTGCAACATCTGCCGGGAAATACGGTTGAGCTTGTTGATCGTCTCGATCATGTGCACCGGAATACGGATGGTGCGGGCCTGGTCGGCGATCGAGCGAGTGATCGCCTGACGGATCCACCAGGTGGCATAAGTCGAGAACTTGTAACCACGACGGTATTCGAACTTGTCCACCGCTTTCATCAGGCCGATGTTGCCTTCCTGGATCAGATCGAGGAATTGCAGGCCACGGTTGGTGTACTTCTTGGCGATCGAGATCACCAGACGCAGGTTGGCTTCAACCATCTCTTTCTTCGCGCGGCGGGCCTTGGCCTCACCGATCGACATGCGACGGTTGATGTCCTTGATTTCTGCGATGGTCAGACCGGTTTCGGTTTCCAGCGCGATCAGTTTCTGCTGGCAACGAATGATGTCCGGTTGCACGCGACCAATGGCTTCGGCGTATTTGCTCTTGCCTTTGGCCAAGGCGTCGGACCAGCTTTCGTCGACTTCGTTGCTCGGGAACTGACGCAGGAAATCGGCGCGTGGCATACGTGCATCACGTACGCACAGTTGCATGATCGCGCGCTCTTGCTGACGCAGACGATCCAGGGCACTGCGGACACGCTCGACCAGGCCTTCGAATTGCTTCGGCACCAGTTTGATCGGCATGAACAGCTCGGCCAGTGCGAGCAACTCGGCAATCGCTGCCTTGTTGTTGCGACCGTGCTTTTTCAGGGCCTTGCGGGTGATTTCCATCTGGTCAGCCACGGCGCCGAAACGCTGGGCAGCGATGACCGGATCCGGACCGCTTTCGGCTTCTTCTTCGTCATCGGAAGATTCGGCTTCATCGTCGTCGGTGTCGTCGTCGGCTTTCGCCACTTTCGCTTCGACAGGCGGCGGCACTTCGGCAGGCGGCGCAATGCCGTCGTCCGGGTCGATATAACCGCTCAGAACGTCGGACAGGCGACCACCTTCGGTGGTGACGCGGGTGTACTCGGAGAGAATGTGGTCAACCGTGCCAGGGAAGTGCGCGATTGCGCTCATCACCTCACGGATGC
The DNA here is from genome assembly GCF_015461835.1 of Pseudomonas neuropathica. GTDB lineage: Bacteria > Pseudomonadota > Gammaproteobacteria > Pseudomonadales > Pseudomonadaceae > Aquipseudomonas > Aquipseudomonas neuropathica. The sequence continues at coordinate 205,476 of NZ_JACOPX010000011.1, forward strand.
CCTCTTCGATACGCTTGGCGATTTCGATTTCGCCTTCACGAGTCAGAAGCTCGACCGTACCCATTTCACGCATGTACATGCGCACAGGGTCAGTGGTGCGACCGATATCGGTCTCCACCGCTGCCAACGCAGCGGCTGCTTCTTCCGCAGCGGCCTCGTCGGTATCGGCGTCGGCCAACATAAGGGCGTCCGCATCCGGAGCACTCTCGTGTACGGGGATCCCCATGTCGTTAATCATGCGGATGATGTCTTCCACCTGCTCAGGATCTGAAATATCCTCGGGCAGGTGGTCGTTGACCTCGGCGTAAGTCAGATACTTCTGCTCACGACCCAGTTTGATCAACTCAATAATACGAGACTGCTGTTGCGCTTTTCCGGACATAACACCCTATCCACTGAAGGTCTTGGCGGGCAAAAAACAAGCCGAGGATTATACCTGAGCTATGACCTCACGCGCCAGTTGAGGTCGGGTTTGATGCGGAAACATTGCGACTTAGTAGGTCGCGCAGTTGGTTTTTCTCTTCAATGCTCAGTTCGCTTTGACGCGCTTTCCTGAGCAACTGTTCCAGATTTCGCTCGCGTTGGCGGGCTGACAAGCTAGTAATGGTGTCGAAAAACTGTTGTTCAAGGTTATCTCCGTCAATCAGCCATTCCTTTTCTGCCAGTGCCTTGAGCAGGCGACCCTGTTCAGTGCCGTGCCATCGCGCGATCAACTGAAAAGAGTTTAGCTTGGGATTCTTCTGTACGGCTTCGAGCAGCGCCACAAGTAACTGGGCGTTGGTCTGATTCTCGTCCGCAATGTGCCCGGCATCTTCGACGCGCTTGGCCAATTGCGGGTGATGAAGCAGTGTGCGCAGGGCGGTCAGGGTTGGCGACTCGACGCCAATCGGTGTGCGCGGGCGCTGCTGATCGCGATCACCGCCACGTTTGCCGTTCTTGTCCCAGGGCTTTTTGTCCCACTTCTTGCCGCCAGCGCCGGGCTTCTTGGGCGTCCACTCCTGCTGCGGCACATACATGTCCTGTGCCTGCGGCTGATGGTAGTCGCTGTAGTCAGGCATTGCGTCGTAATCGATGCCCGGATCGTAGGCAGGCGGCGCTTCCTGCGGTGCGCTTTGTGCCAGCTGACTGACGGTTTCGCTGCTCAGGCCGGTGATTTCGGTCAGGCGTTGACGCATCAGAATGCGCAGGTTGGCGCCCGGCACTTTGTCGATCAGCGGTGCGGCGAGGGTGGCCATGTGGGCCTTGCCTTCGAGCGAGCGCGGATCGGCTTCTTCGGTCAATTGCTGGAAGAAATAATCCGCCAGTGGCTGAGCGTGCTGATTGATCCGGGCCTTGAAGGCGTCAGTGCCTTCGGCGCGCACCAAGGTATCCGGGTCTTCGCCTTCGGGCAGAAACAGGAACCGTGCGCGGCGCCCGTCTTGCAGGCTTGAAAGCGTAGCTTCGAGCGCGCGCCAGGCGGCGTTACGGCCGGCCTGGTCACCGTCGAAACAGAACAATACGTTCGGTACGACGCGGAACAGGCGCTTCAAATGTTCTTCGCTGGTCGCGGTGCCCAGCGTCGCGACGGCATTCTTCAGCCCCTGCTGGGCGAGGGCGATGACGTCCATGTAGCCTTCGACGACGATGATTTCGTCGAGGTTGCGGTTGTTCTTGCGTGCTTCATAGAGACCGTAGAGTTCCTGGCCTTTATGGAATACCGGGGTTTCCGGTGAGTTCAGGTATTTCGGCTTGTCGTCGCCGAGTACGCGGCCACCGAAAGCGATGATCCGCCCGCGGGTGTCGCGGATCGGGAACATTACGCGATCGCGGAAGCGGTCATAGCGTTTGCCGGTTTCGGCGTTCTCGATCAGCAGGCCAGCGTCGATCATGGCCTTCTGCTGCAATGTATCGCTGCTCAAGTGCTTGAACAGGTTGTCCCAGCCCGGCGGCGCGAAACCGAGGCCGAAATCCCGGGCGATCTCGCCAGTCAGGCCGCGTCCCTTGAGGTAATCCACCGCAGCTTTGCGTGCCGGATGGCTCTTGAGCGCCTGCCGGTAAAAGTCGGCGGCGGCGGTGAGCAGCGGATACAGCGGCGAATCAGTCGGTTGCCGTGGCTTGCGCTCGCGGCCGCTTTCTTCGCGAGGAATTTCCATGCCGGCAGCTTTCGCCAGATCCTCGACGGCCTGGGGGAAATCCAGGTTGTCGTGATCCATGAGAAAGCCGAGGGCATTGCCGCCGGCGCCGCAGCCGAAACAGTAATAGAACTGCTTGTCGGGGCTGACGCTGAAAGACGGGGTTTTCTCTTTGTGAAACGGGCAACAGGCGGTGTAGTTCTTGCCGGCCTTCTTCAATTGCACGCGCGAACTGACCACATCGACGATGTCGGTGCGGTTCAGCAGGTCGTCAATGAAGCTCTGGGGAATCAGCCCGGCCATGGCGTTCTCGTCGTCTGCGCTGTAATAAGTCCGATGCGAAAGGCTGCCGGACGCGGGTCATTGTCTGAAGCACGCAAAATGTGCGGCTCGACCGGTGTCGTCTGCGTAATCGCTGTCGGGAAGTGTATCTGCCGAAAATCCACTGACGTTAGTACTCATCAGTCATCGACTATTTGAAAGTGTTGCGCTGAATCCGCTGACGGCCGGTTCAGGGCCTCGGATAGCTCAATAAAGCGGGCACGCATGCAGGTGCCTTGGGCTGATCGTCGTAAGAGGAATCAGTGGGTGTGCTCGTCAGTAGCCTTGAAAGGCTCGTCAGAAAAGACGTGCACCGCTGGCAAAAGAGCCAGGTCTGACGTGTGAAGCAGATTCGTCTTGGTCGCGTGTGCGGCTTCGACGTTGAAGCATCAAGCGTTTTACGCAAATGCCATTAGCCCGGCTGAGAGCCGGGCTTAGGCAAAGAAGCTTGCTACGAACGTCTGTGTATTAGTACAGACGAACGGCGCGGCGCTGTTCGCGCTGAACTTTCTTGGCGTGACGCTTAACAGCGGCTGCTGCTTTGCGCTTACGCTCAGAAGTTGGCTTCTCGTAAAATTCGCGGCTACGAACTTCAGCCAGTACACCGGCTTTTTCGCAGGAGCGCTTGAAACGACGCAGAGCTACGTCGAAGGGTTCGTTCTCTTTAACTTTGACGGCTGGCATCCAGAGCTACCTTCATTCATTACCGGGGTCAACATCCTCGCGGCAAAAGAGCACTTGAAGACGTCGGTTTTTAAGGGTTGCGGATGTTAACCCCTCATCGCTCGGAATGCAAAGCCTCTGATCGAAAACCGCTGGTCGGGGCATCACGCGGCGACTATTATGCGCGCCTTCGAATTCAGCCTAAACAAGGCGCAAACCCATGCTAGTACTGGGATTAGAAACTTCCTGCGACGAAACCGGCGTCGCATTATATGACAGCGAACGCGGCCTGCTGGCCGACGCACTGTTCAGCCAGATCGACCTGCATCGTGCTTATGGCGGTGTGGTGCCGGAGCTGGCCTCGCGTGACCACGTCAAACGCATGCTGCCCTTGATCCGTCAGGTGTTGGCCGAGGCTGACTGCGTGCCGACCGAGATCGATGCAATCGCCTATACCGCGGGTCCTGGCCTGGTTGGCGCATTGCTGGTCGGCGCTTCCTGCGCTCAGGCACTGGCGTTTGCCTGGGGCATTCCGGCGCTCGGTGTGCACCACATGGAAGGCCACTTGCTGGCGCCGATGCTGGAGCCGAAACCGCCCGAATTCCCGTTCGTCGCTTTGTTGGTCTCCGGCGGTCATACGCAACTGGTTCAGGTCGATGGCATCGGCCAATACAGTCTGCTTGGCGAGACGCTGGATGATGCCGCCGGTGAAGCATTCGACAAAACCGCGAAGATGATGGGCCTCAATTATCCGGGTGGGCCGGAAATCGCCAAGCTGGCCGAGAAGGGCGTCGCAGGACGTTTTACCTTCCCGCGTCCGATGTGTGATCGCCCGGGTCTGCAATTCAGCTTCAGTGGTCTGAAAACCTCTGCGCTCAACGCCTGGCAGCAGTGCGTCAACGCCGGGGACGACAGCGAGCAAGCCCGTTGCGACATCGCGCTGGCGTTCCAGCAGGCCGTGGTGGAGACTTTGACCATCAAGTGCAAGCGTGCCCTGAAGCAGGCCGGCATGAAGCGTCTGGTGATTGCGGGCGGCGTCAGCGCCAATAAGGCGTTGCGTGTTTCGCTGGAAAAAATGCTCGGCGACATGAAGGGCGATGTGTTTTATGCACGCCCGGAGTTCTGTACCGACAATGGCGCGATGATCGCGTTTGCCGGTTGCCAGCGTTTGCAGGCCGGTCAGCAGGAAAGTCTGGCGATCAGCGTGCAGGCTCGCTGGCCGATGGAGCAATTGTCGGCGTTGTGATGAGTGGCGCTCATGGCCGGTATTTAAAAATGCCGTTCGCGCCCGGCAAACAGGTCGCGTAGATTGCCGCGGTGGCGCCAGACGATCAGCAGTGTCAGCGCGCTCATCGGCAACAGCGCCTCCGGTTCCTGCCAGGCCAGCAAAGGCAGGGTCAAGGGGGTTGCGATCAGTGCTGCGAGCGAGCTGGTGCGGGTCAGGTAAAACGTCAGTAACCAGGCGCATACTGCCAGCAGCGCGGCGGGCGGATACAGGCCCAGCAGCATGCCGGCAGCGGTGGCGACACCCTTGCCGCCACGAAAGCGAAAGTACAGCGGGAACAGGTGACCGATCACGGCGCACACGCCGATCCACGCCTGATCCTGCAGCGAAAGGCCGGCAGTCGAAGCGATCAGCACCGGCACCAGGCCTTTGCACAGATCACCCAGCAGGGTCAGGATCGCCAGTTTGCGACCGGCCAGGCGCAGCATGTTGGTGGCACCGGCATTGCCCGAGCCACTCATTCGCGGGTCCGGATTTCCGGTCAGGCGGCTGAGCAAAATGGCGAAGGACAGCGAGCCGAGCAGGTAGGCGAGAGTCGCCAGTAACCAAAACATGCTAACTATTCCGGGCGAGGACGCCCTGATTCTAACGGCGCATTGCGCCCTTGTCGTGCAGCGGAGAGAAGTGCTTGGACAGAGTGTTTATCGAAGGCCTGGAAGTCGACACCGTGATTGGTGCCTACGACTGGGAGCGCGGCATCCGCCAGTGCCTGCGCCTTGACCTGAGCTTCGCCTGGGACAATCGCCCGGCCGCCGCCGGTGATGACCTGACCCTGGCGCTCGACTATGCCAGCGTGTCCGCGCGGATTCAGGCTTTTGCCGAGCAGGCGCAGTTTCAGTTGGTCGAGACCTTTGCCGAGCGTCTGGTCGAAGTGCTGATGAGCGAATTCAGCATCACGTGGGTACGTCTGAAGCTGACCAAGCCAGGTGCCGTTCCGGCTGCCAAGGGCGGCGTGGGTGTGGAGATCGAGCGCGGATGTCGCTGACTCAGGTCTACCTCGGGCTCGGTAGCAATATCGAGCGCGAAACCCATTTGCGCGCAGGGCTGGAAGCTTTGGCTACGTTTCTGGTGGATGTCCGCTGTTCGGCGGTGTTCGAAAGCGCGCCTGTGGGGATCAAGAGCGGGCCGTTCTTCAATTTTGTGGTGTCGGCGTTTACCGATCTGCCGTTGATGGAACTGGATCGACGCTTGAAATTCATCGAGGCGGATAACGGTCGCTACGCGCCTGATCGCAAGGGCTTGCCGCTGGATATCGACGTGCTGTTGTATGGTGATCTGGCGGGGAATTTCGACGGACTGGTTCTGCCGCGCGCGGAGATTCTGAAAAATGCTTTTGTGCTGTGGCCGCTGTCGCTGATTGCGCCGGATCGCGTGCATCCGGGTGTGGGAAAAAGCTTCGCGACTTTGTGGGCTGAAGCGCAGATTGATCAGGTGCTGGCGCCGGTCGGGTTTGAGTGGCGCGGGCAGCAGCTTACGCCTTCAGACTTGTGTTGAATCGACTGACGTCTTCGCGAGCAGGCTCGCTCCCACATTTTGGAATGCATTTCCCTGTGGGAGCGAGCCGGATCCGGGCGGCGATCCGACGACGCTTTTCAGGCTGACGCCGCGTCTTTGTAGATCTTCAAAGCCTTCAGTCGCTCACGCTTCAGCGCTTCGCCCAATTCCGGGCCTTTGAATCCCTTCTCCAGCAACGGCTGCACCGCGACTTCCCGTGCAGCCTTGGCAGCGCCGCGTAAATATTCGGCCTGTGGATAACTTCTCTGCTCCAGCCCTTTACGGCCTCGGGCGTCCATTTCGCATGCCGCGATAAACTCTTCAAACCGCTGCGGTCGGCGATACACATCAAAGCTCTGCAACAGCTCAAGCAGCGTCGAGGCCTTCAATTCCAGCGCCCGGTGGCTGTGGGTGTGGTACTTGCCGACCAGCAAGGCCAACTCCTGACAATCCTTCGGTGCCTTAAAGCGTTCGTTGACCGCTTTGATCGGCTTCAACCCCGTGTGCTCATGGGCGATGTGTCGCGGCCACTCTTCCTCTGGGGTCAGACCTTTGCCGAGATCGTGCAGCAGGCAAGCCCAGCGAACCGTCAGCGGTTGTTTGTGCCGCGCCGATTGCTCCAGGACGCTCAGGGTGTGCAGGCCGGTATCGATTTCCGGGTGATGCGCTTCTGGTTGTGGCACACCGAAAAGCGCGTCGACTTCCGGCATCAGTACTTTCAGTGCGCCGCAGTCGCGCAGCACCTGAATGAATACTTGCGGCTGATCTTCCATCAGTGCTCGGGAGATTTCTTTCCAGCTACGTTCAGCGGTCAATGCCTCCAGCTCACCGGACTCGCTGAGCTGACGCATCAATTCCAGCGTCTCTGGTGCGACAGTAAAACCCAGCCCGGCATAGCGCGCTGCGAAGCGGGCAACACGCAATACACGGAGGGGATCTTCGGCGAACGCCGGAGAAACGTGGCGCAGAATCCGGGCTTCAAGATCGCGCTGGCCATGGTAGGGATCGGTCAGATTGTGCTCATTGTCCTCGGCCATGGCGTTGATGGTCAGGTCGCGGCGAATCAGGTCTTCTTCAAGCGTCACTTCGGGGCTGGCATGAAAGGTAAAGCCGCCATAACCGCGCCCGCTCTTGCGTTCGGTGCGGGCGAGGGCGTACTCCTCGCCGCTTTTGGGATGAAGAAACACCGGGAAATCCGCGCCGACCGGGCGATAACCCTGGGCGAGCATTTCTTCCGTGGTGGCACCGACTACGACCCAATCGATGTCCGTGACCGGTTTGCCCAGCAAGCGATCACGTACGGCACCGCCAACCTTGAAAATCTGCATAAAAAACCTCCGTTAGCCCGACAGGATAACCTCTGCGCCGGACTTTCGGAGGCCAGAACCGTTTCAAAGATGAATGACGGCCAGGTCCAGACGACCGTAATCCCCTTCGCTGTGTTCACTGCGTGGCGGCACGTGGTGGGTTTTCATGATCTGGTCGCCTTGCAGGGTTTCCAAATGGATATCGAAGCCCCACAAGCGATGCAGGTGTTTAAGCACCTCGTCGGTGGAATCACCCAGTGGTTTGCGGTCATGCTGCTGGTGACGCAAGGTCAGTGAGCGGTCGCCGCGCCGATCGATGCTGTAGATCTGCACGTTCGGTTCACGATTGCCGAGGTTGTATTGCGCGGCCAGTGTTTCGCGGATGATCCGGTAGCCGGGTTCGTCATGAATCGCAGGCACCAGCAAGTCGTCCTTCTGATCGTCATCCATGATGCTGAACAGTTTCAGGTCACGGATCACTTTCGGCGATAGATACTGCAGGATGAAACTCTCATCCTTGAAGCTGCTCATGGCGAATTTGATGGACGACAGCCAGTCACTCCCGGCAATTTCCGGAAACCAGTGACGATCCTCTTCGGTAGGTTCTTCACACATGCGCCGGATGTCGCGATACATGGCGAAACCCAGCGCGTAGGGGTTGATGCCGTTGTAGTAAGGGCTATCGAAACCTGGCTGAAACACCACGCTGGTGTGCGAGGTGAGGAATTCCATCATGAAACCGTCGGTGACCAGCCCTTCGTCGTACAGGTCGTTCATCAGCGTGTAGTGCCAGAACGTTGCCCAGCCTTCGTTCATCACTTGGGTCTGGCGTTGAGGGTAGAAGTACTGGGCGATCTTGCGCACGATCCGCACGATCTCGCGCTGCCACGGTTCCAGTAACGGCGCGTGTTTTTCGATGAAGTACAGGATGTTTTCCTGCGGCTCGGCCGGGAAGCGGGCGTTGTCCTTGTCGCTGTATTTATCCGCGCCTTTGGGAATGGTGCGCCACAGATCGTTGATCTGCTTCTGCATGTGCTCTTCACGATCCTTCTGCCGACGCCGTTCTTCTTCGGCGGAAATCGGGTAAGGACGTTTGTAGCGGTCGACGCCGTAGTTCATCAACGCATGGCAGGAGTCGAGCAGGTCTTCTACTGCATCGATGCCGTGACGCTCCTCGCACTGCATGATGTACTGCTTGGCAAACACCAGGTAATCGATGATCGAGCTGGCGTCGGTCCAGGTGCGAAACAGGTAATTGCCCTTGAAGAAACTGTTATGCCCGTAACAGGCATGCGCCACTACCAACGCCTGCATGCAGATGGTGTTTTCCTCCATCAGATAGGCGATGCACGGGTCAGAGTTGATCACGATTTCGTAGGCGAGGCCCATCTGGCCACGGCTGTACGACTTTTCCGTGCTGAGGAAGTGTTTGCCGTAGGACCAGTGGTGGTAGCCCAGTGGCATGCCCACCGAGGCATACGCATCCATCATCTGCTCGGCGGTGATCACTTCAATCTGGTTGGGGTAGGTATCCAGCGCATAGCGGGCCGCGATCCGGGCTATTTCGCGGTCATAGGTCTGGATCAGCTCGAACGTCCATTCGGAGCCGGTGGAAATAGGTTGGCGCTTCTGCTCTTTGGCGGTCATGTCACTAACCTGCGCTGGAAGAGTTCACGGAAGACCGGATAGATATCCCCGGCCGAGACCAGTTGCTGCTGGGCAAAAGTGTCAGAGAAGGCTTCGGCGATGCGTTCGTACTCGTACCACAAGGCCTGATGTTCGCGCGGGGTAATCTCCACATAAGTGTAGTACTGCACAAACGGCATGATCTGGTTGATCAGGATGTCGCGGCAGATTGGCGAGTCATCATTCCAGTTGTCGCCGTCGGAAGCCTGAGCTGCGTAGATATTCCACTCGTTGCTCGGGTAACGCTCGGCCATGATCTCCTGCATCAGTTTCAGGGCACTGGAAACGATGGTGCCGCCGGTTTCCCGTGAATAGAAAAACTCTTCTTCGTCGACTTCCCGGGCACTGGTGTGGTGGCGGATGAACACGACGTCGATCTTGTCGTAGTTCCGTTTCAGGAACAGGTACAACAGGATGAAAAAGCGTTTAGCGATGTCTTTGGTCGCCTGGGTCATGGAGCCGGAGACGTCCATCAGGCAGAACATCACGGCTTTCGAACTGGGGTTGGGCTGTTTGATCAGCAAGTTGTATTTCAAGTCGAAGGTATCGAGGAACGGCACACGATGAATGCGCGCGCTGAGTTTCTCGATTTCTGCCTCGAGTTCCTGAATATCACCGAAGTTATCTGGCTCTTCGCGTCTTAGACGTTCAAGTTCTTCTTTCACTTCACGCAGTTTTGCCCTGCTGCTGCCGGACAAGGCAATGCGCCGAGCATGGGCCGAACGCAGCGTGCGGATGATATTGATCCGCGAAGGGTTGCCTTCGTTGCTGATCCCGGCCCGCACGGTTTTGAAGGTGTCGGTACCGCTCAGGTTGCGTTTGACCAGGTTCGGCAGTTCGAGGTCTTCAAACATGAATTCGAGGAACTCTTCCTGAGTGATCTGGAAGACGAATTCGTCCATGCCCTCGCCGGAGTTGCCTGCCTTGCCCGGGCCGCGTCCGCCACCGCCTCCCGGCGGGCGGGCGATGTGTTCGCCGGCGGTGAACTCCTTGTTGCCCGGATGCACCACGGTCTGCTTGCCGCCACGGCCATGGTGAAGCACCGGTTCGTCGATGTCGCGACCGGGAATACTGATCTGTTCGCCGTGCTCCATATCGGTAATGGAGCGCCGGCTGACCGCCTCTTCGACGGCCTTCTTGATGTGGTCACGGTAACGCCGCAGGAAGCGCTGACGGTTCACCGTGCTCTTGTTCTTGCCATTGAGACGTCGGTCGATCACATAACTCATAGGAAGCCCTCCGGGCAGCTTCAAGTTGTGAGCTTCAAGCTGCAAGTAAAAGCAGGTTCCCGGGCATCAGTGGGTTACGCGCTTTGTTCTTGCAGCTCGTAGCTAGAAGCTTGCAGCTGCTTCACTGCGACTTCCGTACCCGTAGGTACCATTCGGAAAGAAGCCGTACCTGTTTGTCGGTGTAGCCGCGTTCGACCATTCGAGTGACGAAGTCGTTGTGTTTTTGCTGATCCTCTTTGCTGGCCTTGGCATTGAAGCTGATGACTGGCAGCAGGTCCTCGGTGTTGGAGAACATTTTCTTCTCGATGACCACCCGCAGTTTCTCGTAGCTGAGCCAGGTCGGGTTCTTGCCGTTGTTGTTGGCGCGTGCGCGCAGTACGAAGTTGACGATCTCGTTGCGGAAATCCTTCGGATTGCTGATGCCGGCCGGTTTTTCGATTTTCTCCAGTTCTTCGTTCAGCGCGACACGGTTGAGAATCTCGCCGGTTTCCGGATCGCGGTATTCCTGATCCTGAATCCAGAAGTCCGCGTACAGCACGTAGCGGTCGAAGATGTTCTGGCCGTACTCGCTGTAAGACTCGAGATAGGCGGTCTGGATCTCCTTGCCGATGAATTCGATATAACGCGGTGCCAGGTATTCCTTCAGGTAGCGCAGGTAGCGCTCGCGGGTTTCAGCCTGGAATTGTTCCTGTTCGATCTGCTGTTCCAGAACGTAGAGCAGGTGTACCGGGTTGGCAGCGATTTCATGCGGATCGAAGTTGAACACCTTGGAGAGGATCTTGAACGCGAAGCGGGTCGACAGACCGTTCATGCCTTCGTCGACACCGGCCGAGTCGCGGTATTCCTGAATCGACTTGGCCTTTGGATCGGTGTCCTTGAGGTTTTCGCCGTCGTAGACGCGCATCTTCGAATAGATGTTGGAGTTTTCCGGCTCCTTGAGGCGCGACAGAACAGTGAACTGCGCGAGCATTTTCAGGGTGTCCGGCGCGCAATGGGCCTTGGCCAGTGAGCTGTTGAACAGCAGTTTGTCGTAGATCTTCACTTCGTCACTGACGCGCAGGCAGTACGGCACTTTGACGATGTAGATCCGGTCGATGAACGCTTCGTTGTTCTTGTTGTTGCGGAAGGTGTGCCATTCCGATTCGTTGGAGTGGGCGAGCAGGATCCCGGTGAACGGAATCGCGCCGAGGCCTTCGGTACTGTTGTAGTTGCCTTCCTGCGTCGCGGTCAGCAATGGGTGCAGCACCTTGATCGGTGCCTTGAACATTTCGACGAATTCCATCAGGCCCTGGTTGGCCCGGCACAGCGCACCGGAATAGCTGTAAGCGTCGGCGTCGTTCTGTGGGTATTCCTCGAGTTTGCGGATGTCGACTTTACCGACCAGTGCGGAAATGTCCTGGTTGTTCTCGTCACCCGGTTCGGTCTTGGCCACGGCGATCTGGTTAAGGATCGACGGGTACAGCTTGACCACGCGGAACTGGCTGATGTCGCCGCCGAATTCGGCCAGACGTTTGGTCGCCCATGGCGACATGATGGTGTTCAGGTAGCGCCGTGGAATGCCGAAGTCTTCCTCGAGAATCGCGCCATCTTCGGTGGCGTTGAACAGACCCAGAGGCGATTCGAATACCGGCGAGCCCTTGATCGCATAGAAGGGCACTTTTTCAATCAGTTGTTTCAGCTTCTCGGCCAGGGACGATTTACCGCCACCGACGGGACCGAGCAGATAAAGGATCTGTTTCTTCTCTTCCAGGCCTTGGGCGGCGTGGCGGAAATACGAAACGATCTGGTCGATGCATTCTTCCATCCCGTGGAAGTCTTCAAAGGCCGGATAGCGACGGATCACCTTGTTGGAGAAGATGCGTGACAGCCTCGAGTTGGTCGAGGTGTCGAGCAGTTCCGGCTCGCCGATGGCCAGCAATAGACGCTCGGCGGCGGAAACGTAGGCGCTACGGTCTTTCTTGCACAGCTCCAGGTACTCTTGCAGCGAGAGTTCTTCCTGGCGTGTGGACTCGAAGCGTTGTTGGAAGTGGCTAAAGATACTCATGACGTCACCTCGCTCGATACGTGGAGCCGACGCCGGATCACTCAGTCGATGCTGGCAAACAACCGTTTAGGCAGCTGTTTGTTTACCCCCCAGAACACTTTCACGATCGACAATCGTGAAAGTCACTCCCGATGACCCGTGCGCCGGTGTACCGGCTCTCCCCTGTTTTGGATGGCCTGGGCTTAAGGATAGTTGGGAATTCGGGAGGTAAAGGCGAGATACGTAATTAGTTGTGGCAAGACCGTTCGTCTGCCCGCGCAGGCCCACGGCAGCCGGGGCCTGCGCGTGACAAAAAAATTATTCGGTGGTGCCTTGCGCGGTTTCCGCAGGATAAGTCGTACGCCATAGCTCAAAGCCGCCGTCCATGCTGTAGACGTCGGAGAAGCCTTGGCTGATCAGGTAGGCCGCAGCACCCTGGCTGGAATTGCCGTGGTAGCAGACGACGACGGTCGGCGCATCAAGGTCAGCGCCTTGAATGAAAGCGTGCAGGGAATGGTTGTCCAGATGCTTCGAGCCGCTGATGTGCAGGGCGGCGAAAGTCGCCGGGTCGCGTACGTCGACCACGACAGCACCTTGTTCACGCAGGGCCTGGGCCTGTTCCGGGGGGATTCGTTTGAATTCGCTCATGGCGGGTTCCTGTTGCTCGGCTGAAAGCGCAGTCTAACGCGGTGCGCTGACTGGCGAAGTTTCGGGGATAAGTGGTGCGACAGTTGGCGCGAGTCCGCCGTGTTCGTCGCATTTGCACGACAGCCGTTCGCCGCTGTCGACATTCATCAGGGTCAGGCTGCCGCCCCAGACACAACCGGTGTCGAGCGCCGAGATACCTGGCTCATGGATATTGCCTTCGAGTGCCGCCCAGTGGCCGAAGATGATGCGCAGGCCTTTGGTCTTGCGATCCTTGTGCTGAAACCACGGTTTATATCCGGCGGGTGCTGTGTCGAGGCCTTCCTTGCTCTTGAGGTCGAGTTTGCCTTCGGCGGTGCAGAAGCGCATGCGCGTGAAATAGTTGGTGATCACACGAAGGCGGGCCACGCCTTTGAGATCGTTGTCCCATTTCGCCGGATCGTTGCCGTACATGCCGTCGAGGTAGGCGAGCAGCATGTTGTCGTCTCGCAGGGCCGTTTCGACTTCGGCTGCGCACTTCAGTGCGCGGCTCAGCGACCATTGCGGTGGAATGCCGGCGTGAACCATGGCGACATCACGCGTCTCGTCGTAGTGCATCAGCTTTTGTTGCCGAACCCACTCGAGCAGCTCGGCGCTGTCCGGCGCTTCGAGGATTTCGCGCAGGGTGTCGGACTTTTTCAAGCGCTCGATGTTTTTAGCCGCAGCCAGCAGGTGCAGATCGTGGTTGCCGAGCACGCAGATCAGCGATTCACGCATGCCATACAGAAAACGCAGGGTTTCCAGTGATTGCGGGCCACGGTTGACCAGGTCACCGACCAGCCACAGTCGATCGAGTTGCGGATCGAACGCGACTTGCTTGAGCAGGCACTTGAGCGGTTCGAGGCAACCTTGCACGTCGCCGATGGCATACGTCGCCATTAGTGCAGGGCTCCAGGGACGGCGAGGCGGAACGGCTTGATGATGGCGTCGAAATGTTTACCGTCGTCGGCGACCATTTGGTAAGTGCCTTGCATGGTGCCGACCTGGGTGGTCATCACTGTGCCGCTGCTGTAGGTGTGGCTTTTGCCGGCATCGATCAACGGTTGCTGGCCGACCACGCCAGCGCCGCGCACTTCCTCTACATGACCATCACCGTCGGTGATCACCCAGTGCCGCGAAAGTAGCTTGGCAGGGATTGCGCCATTGTTCTGCACAGTGATGGTGTAGGCGAAGGCGAAGCGGTCGTGCTCGGGTTGCGATTGGTCTGCCAGATAGCGGGTGACGACACTGACATCGACCTGGTAACGGGAATCGGACATGCAAGAGGCCTTAAACGAAGCGGAACGCGGGGCGTAGCTGATGGGGATTCAGTCTAGGCAAGTATCGGGCAGTAAACCAGAGTGGCGTCCTGCCCGATAGCGTTCATCGTTTATCAGTCGGCGGCGGGGGAGGCCGGGACTTGTACCGCGAGCTGGTCGGCCAGACGTACGAACGCGGCCAGATCCAGTTGCTCCGGACGCAAGCTGCCATCGACGCCGGCGGCTTCGATCTCGGCATTGCTGAGCAGTTGCTTGAGAGTGTTGCGCAAGGTCTTGCGGCGTTGGTTGAACGCTTCGCGCACCACGCGCTCCAGCAGCTTGTGATCCTTGGCCGGGTGCGGCAGTACGGCGTGCGGCACCAGACGGACGATCGCTGAGTCGACCTTCGGCGGCGGGTTGAACGCGCCGGGACCGACGTTGAACAGGTGTTCCACGCGGCAGTGGTACTGAACCATGATCGACAGACGACCCCAGTCACCGCCGCCAGGGCCTGCAGCCAGACGCTCGACCACCTCTTTCTGCAGCATGAAGTGCATGTCGCGAATGATGCCGGCGTTGTTCAGCAGGTGAAAAATCAGCGGTGTCGAGATGTTGTACGGCAGGTTGCCAACCACACGCAGGCTGTTTGGCGCGGCGTTGAGCGTGTTGAAGTCGAACTTCAGCGCATCGCCCTGGTGCAGGTTGAAATTGCTCTTGCCGGCGAATTGCTGGTTGAGGATCGGGATCAGATCCTTGTCCAGTTCCACCACGTCGAGTTGTGCGCCGGAGGACAGCAGGCCGGCGGTCAGTGCGCCCTGGCCCGGGCCGATTTCCAGCAGGCGGTCTTCAGACTTGGCGCTGATGGAGCGCAGGATGCGGTCGATAACGCCGGCATCGTGCAGGAAGTTCTGGCCAAAGCGTTTGCGCGCCTTGTGTTGGTATTGCTCGGTCATAAACGGGTCTCGGCCATCTGGTAGGCGGTTTCCAGGGCGACTTGCAGGCTGCCGGTGTCGATCTTGCCGCTGCCGGCCAGATCCAGGGCAGTGCCGTGATCGACCGACGTGCGGATGATCGGCAGACCAAGGGTCACGTTGACGGCAGCGCCGAAGCCTTTGTACTTAAGCACAGGCAAACCCTGGTCGTGGTACATCGCCAGCACTGCGTCGCAGTGCTCCAGATATTTTGGGGTAAACAGAGTGTCGGCAGGCAGCGGGCCACGAAGGTCCATGCCCTCGCCGCGCAGGCGCTCTAATGTCGGTTCAATGATGTCGATTTCTTCATGGCCCAGATGTCCGCCTTCACCGGCGTGCGGGTTGAGTCCGCAAACCAGGATGCGTGGCTGGGAGATGCCGAATTTGTTTTGCAGGTCGCTGTGCAGGATCCGAGTCACACGCTCCAGCCGTTCGGGTGTGATTGCGTCGGCAATCTCGCGCAGGGGCAGGTGAGTGGTGACCAGTGCCACGCGCAAACCGCGGGTGGCGAGCATCATCACCACTTGGGCGGTGTGGGTCAGGTCAGCGAGAAATTCCGTGTGCCCGGAAAAGGCGATGCCGGACTCGTTGATCACGCCTTTGTGCACAGGCGCGGTGATCATTCCGGCGAAATCACCGTTCACGCAGCCATTGCCGGCGCGGCTCAGGGTTTCAAGGACGAATGCGGCGTTGGCTTTGTCCAGTTGCCCGGCAACCACGGGGGCGCTGAGTGGTGTGTCCCAGACATACAGGCTGCCTGCGGGTGCAGGAGCATCCGGCCAGATGCCAGGCGCAACATCCAGCAAAGTGACGGCCAGCCCCAACTGCGCGGCCCGCTCGGAGAGCAGGTCGCGGCTGGTGATGGCAATCAGGGGATGTGGCTGGGCTTGCGAGGCGAGCAGCAGGCACAGGTCGGGACCGATGCCGGCTGGTTCGCCGGGTGTCAGCGCGAAACGCTTGGGTTTCACTGCGCTGCCTGGTCTGCACCAGGGAGTTTGATCTCTACGTACGCTTCGTCACGGATCTGACGCAGCCAGGTTTGCAGCTCTTCGTCGTATTTGCGGTTACGCAGTACGGTCATGGCTTGCTGCTCGCGGGCCTGTTCGGTGCTGTCGGTGGCGCGACGGCCAAGGACTTCCAGAACGTGCCAGCCATATTGAGTCTGGAATGGCTTGGACAGCTGACCTTGTGGGGTCTTGGCCATCACTTCGCGGAATTCCGGTACCAGTGCGTTCGGGTCGATCCAGTTCAGGTCGCCGCCATTGAGCGCCGAACCCGGGTCTTCGGAATAGCTTTTCGCCAGAGTGGCAAAATCTTCACCGGCCAGAATGCGCTCGTACAAGGATTGAACCAGTGCCTTGGTCTTCGCTTCATCGCGAATCGGGCTCGGCTTAACCAGAATGTGGCGTACATGCACTTCGTCGCGCATCTGCGCTTCGCCACCACGTTTTGCCAGCAGCTTGAGGATGATGAAACCACCCGGCGTGCGTGCAGGTTGCGTGATGTCGCCTACAGCCATGCTGCTCAACTCGCGGTCGAACGGCGGTGGCAGTTGCGCGGCTTTACGCCAGCCCATGTCGCCGCCTTCCAGTGCGTTGTCGCTGCCGGACTTGGCAACGGCCATCTGGCCGAAGTCAGCGCCTTGCTTGAGTTGCTGGTAAACCTCCATGGCCTGACGGGCAGCGCTCTGAATCGCTTCAGAGTTGGCGCTTTCCGGCGTCGGGATCAGGATGTTGGCCAGGTGCAGCTCTTCGGACAGTTGCATTTTGCCCAGGTCGGAAGCGAGGAAGTTCTTCACTTCCTGCTCGGAAACCTGGATGCGTTCTGCCACGCGACGCTGACGCACACGGCTGATGATCATCTCGCGTTTGATCTGATCACGGGCGTCGTCATAGTTCAGGCCGTCGCGAGCCAGAGCAGTACGGAACTGCTCAACCGACATGTTATTGCGCTGGGCAATGGTGCCGACCGCCTGGTTCAGTTCTTCATCGGTGATGCGGATGCCGGAGCGTTCGCCGATCTGCAGTTGCAGGTTTTCGACGATCAGGCGCTCAAGCACCTGTTGATCCAGTACGCCAGGAGGCGGCAGGCCGCCACCACGCTTGGCGATGGTCTGCTGTACTTCGTGGACGCGCTGGTCCAGTTGGCTCTGCATGACCACATCGTTGTCGACGATCGCTACCACTTTGTCGATGGATTGAACTGCGGCGTTAGCCGCAGTACCCAGGAACAGCGCGCCCAGCATCAGCGGGCGCAGACAATCAGAAAGCTTGGTCTTCACGTTCACGATAACCTTGAATGCCTTTGTCGAGGAAGCTCTCTACCTTGGCGCCAGTCAGGCCGCCGAGTCCCTTCAGAACAATTTGGAGGAAGACGCCATGGTCGCCTTTTTCGTTTTGCGGAGCTTCCTGGCTGAACTCGTCATAGGAAACCCAGTAACGGTTGATCAGGCGCAGTTTCCAGCAGCAGTTGTCGTACTCGAAACCACCGAAGGCTTCCAGGGTACGGTTACGGTTGTAGTCATACTGCCAGCGGCTGATCGCGTTCCACTGTGGAACGATCGGCCAGATAACCGAGAAGTCATGCTGCTGGATCTTGTAGTAGTCCTTCACGTAGCCAGGCTGGCCAGGGGTGCCGTAGTCACCACCGCCCACCGACCATTTACCGGTGTTCTGGTCGTAACGAACCTGGTCGTTGCGATAGCGATAGCCGGCGTTGATAACCTTGTTCGGGTTGTCTTCAGGCTGGTAGTGGAACATCGCGCTGCCGGAACGTGGGCTGCGGCTGTCCGGATCCCAGTTGTAGTCGGCCGTGGTGCGCCAGTCGCGGTTCCAGCGATATTCGTATTCCAGTGCGTATGGCGAGACGTCGGACTGGGCATCTTTGCGATCCTTGAACGCGATACCTGGCAGTTGTACTTCACGATCCTTGAAGTAGTAAGCCTGACCGACGCTGATGCGTTGACGCTCGAAACCGTTGTCTTCAATCCAGCGGCTGGTTACGCCCAGCGACAGCTTGTTCTCGTCGCCGACACGGTCGGAGCCGGAGAAGCGGTTGTCACGGAACAGCGAGGCGTAGTTGAAGGTGTATTCGCTGGTGTCGAATACTGGAATGTCTTCCTGATCAACCTTCGGTACATAGAGGTAGAACAGGCGTGGTTCCAGGGTCTGGCGGTAGTTCTTGCCGAAGTACGACGTATTGCGGTCGAAGTACAGGCCGCTGTCGATACTGGCGATTGGTACGCCACGGTTCTGGTTGCTGTCGAATTCACCGTTGAGTTTTTTCTGCTCAGCAGTCATCGCATCGATCTGCGATTTACCGGTGTTGTCCAGATCCAGCTGATATTGAGTGTACTGATACTTCAGCGATGGCTTCAGGAAGCCATAAGTCCAGTTCATTGGCAGGCTGACACCTGGTTTCAGGTTCAGACGGTCGCCGTTTGCTCGAGCCAAGCCGGATACGTGAGTATCGAGACGATCCTCTCCAACCCCGTTTTCATCAATGAACTGGCCAGTTTTCAGATCACGATCAAACCGGACAAGCTCCGTCTCGTAATCGAAGTTCAAACCTTCCGGATGATACGGCAGCTGACCATTGAAGGTGATCTGCGGCAGACGACCATACGGAGTGATGTTCGAAACAGTGGCCAATTGGTACTGCTGAGCATTCAAGCGAGCGGTATAGCTGTCGCCACGATAAGTAACCGCGCCCTGCTGGTTCACGAAGTCGCTGGATTTCACGCCAATCTGATCGGTCTGCAGATCCTGGAAATAATAAGGATCGCTGATCTTGGTGTAGTCGACTTCGGTGAGCACGCGGGAGTCGAGACCGCCCTTGTGCTGCCAGTTGTACATGTAGCGGGTTTTTTCGTAGTCGGTCTGCTTGCTGCGCTCGGTATCGTCATCGTTCAGATACGCGGCACCGAACTGACCTTCACTCGACTTGGTCAGGTAACGGAACTCGCCTTCCACCAACATGCCACGCTTGCTCATGTAGCGCGGGTACAACGTGGCGTCGTAGTTCGGCGCCAGGTTGAAGTAGTACGGGGTCACCAGCATGAAGCCGGTATCGCTGCCGCTGCCGATGGTTGGCGGCAGGAAGCCCGACTGACGACGGTCGTCGATCGGGAAGTAGATGTACGGCGTGTACAGAATCGGAATGTCTTTTACGCGCAACGTCACGTTGGTCGCGGTACCGAAACCGGTGGCCGGGTTCAAGGTGATGTTGTTGCCCTTGAGCTGCCAGGCGTTGCTGTTCGGTTCGCACGTGGTGTACGTGCCGTCCTTCAAGCGGATGATCGCGTTTTCGGCACGCTTGGCGTACAGCGCGTTACCGCGGATACGCGATTTGTGCATCACGTATTCGGCGTTGTCGACCTTGGCTTCACCGGTGTCGAGCTGCACATCGGCGTGATCGCCAACGATCAGCGCGCCGTTGTCGCGGATACGTACATCGCCATTGAGTTCGGCGCGGCTCTCGGCCTGATACAGGCTGGCCTCGTCGGATTCGACCTGCATGCTGCCCTGACGCAGGACAACATCACCGGCCAGCGTACCGACTTGATCATCGGTGTTATAGCGCGAGGCTTTTGCGCCGATAAAGGTCGGAGCATCGCTTTTGTTCGTCTTGTCATTCATGCCAGGACGAATCGGTTCGATGTAGGCACCAGAGCAGTAAGGCCCGGTCTCGGCCAATTGGGCGGCGGTGAGCTTCTCGCGCGGAACCCAGTCGAGGTGACTGAAGTCTTCGCTACGGGATTTCAAACCGCGGCCCTTGGCTTCGGTGACCAGCGCCGTTTTAGGCGCTGTGTCGGCAGCCGAACCGTTCTCGGTCGCCGCTTCGCCCGTAGCGCTGACGGCACTGCCGTCATGCACCGGACGCGGCGGCAACGCAGCAGCGGTTGATTTGGGCGCACAGGCCCAACCACCCGAAGCCGAGACGGAGCAGTCATACTGCTCGGCGGCAACAACGAATTGACTGGCCAGAGGTTGCATAGCCAGCAGACTGCCGGTTACCAACAACGGAAATTTTTTACGAAACGCGGGGGATTTCAATGCCATCTTATTAGTCCGGGCTTCCTGCGTGCCATCTGCCCGCGGTGTGGGCCGCACGCCTCTCGATGGTCTGAAAAAGATGCTGGATAATAAAGCATGACCCGCTTGACGGCTAGCGCCGTCGGAGACCCTTGCAATGCCTGACCAAGATGTACGCTTGCAACACCTGAAAGTTTGGCTCGATGAGCAGTTGGCAATCCTGTTTGCAGATCAGGGCTGGGGCACCGTGCCCCCGGCCACGTTGACTGCGGCCAGCAGCGACGCGAGTTTCCGCCGTTACTTCCGCTGGGAAGGCGAGGGTCGCAGCTTCGTCGTGATGGACGCGCCACCGCCCCAGGAAAACTGCAAACCGTTCGTGGATATCGCTTTTTTGCTGGCGAAATCCGGAATAAATGTGCCGAAAATTTATGCCGAGGACCTCGAGCGCGGATTTCTTTTGCTCAATGACCTGGGCAGCCAGACCTATCTCGACGTGATCGATGGCGAAAATGCCGACGCTTTGTTCAACGATGCCTTGCAAGCACTGCTGGCTTTTCAGCAGTTGCCGATGGTTGCACCGTTGCCGAGCTACGACGTTGCCTTGCTGCGCCGTGAGCTGGAACTGTTCCCTGAGTGGTATGTGAAGCGTGAACTCGGTGTCGAATTCGATTCGACTCAGCAACAGCAGTGGCAGCAGGTCAGCGATCTGCTGATCGACAGCGCACTCGCTCAACCCAAAGTGCTGGTGCACCGCGACTACATGCCACGCAACCTGATGCTCAGCGAGCCGAACCCCGGCGTGCTGGATTTCCAGGATGCGGTCTACGGCCCGGTGACCTACGACGTGACGTGCCTGTTCAAGGACGCATTCCTCAGTTGGCCTGAAGAGCGTGTACGCGGCTGGCTGGAAAGCTACTGGCAACAAGCCTCGGCGCTGAACATCCCGGTGCAGCCGGACTTCGAAGACTTCCTGCGCGCCAGCGATCTGATGGGCGTGCAGCGTCATTTGAAAGTCATCGGCATCTTCGCGCGCATCTGCCACCGTGACGGCAAGCCGCGTTATCTGGCCGACGTGCCACGTTTCTTCTCCTATATAGAAGCGGTGATTGCGCGACGTCCTGAATTGGCCGAACTGCAAGCGCTGTTCACCAGCCTGCGGGGTGGAGCAACAGCATGAAGGCAATGATTCTGGCGGCCGGCAAAGGCGAGCGCATGCGTCCGCTGACCCTGACCACGCCGAAACCACTGGTGCGTGCCGGCGGTGTTCCCCTGATCGAATATCACCTGCGCGCCCTCGCGGCCGCAGGATTCAACGAGATCGTGATCAACCACGCCTGGCTCGGTCAGCAGATCGAGGATTATCTGGGTGACGGCTCGCGATTTGGTGTGAGCATTCAGTACTCGCCCGAAGGCGAGCCACTGGAAACCGGCGGGGGGATTTTCCGGGCGCTGCCGATGCTTGGCGATGATGCGTTCCTGGTGGTCAACGGTGATATCTGGACCGATTATGACTTCAGCGTCCTGCACCAGCCGATCAACGGACTCGCGCATCTGGTCCTTGCGGACAACCCGACGCATCACCCGAACGGTGATTTCACGTTGGCCGATGGCCAGGTGATCGATGGCCAGCCTGATGCTGCAACCCTGACCTACAGCGGCATTGCTGTGCTGCATCCGCAACTGTTCGACGGTTGCACCGATGGCGCGTTCAAGCTGGCACCGCTGCTGCGCAAAGCCATGGCGGCTGGCGAAGTGAGTGGCGAACGCCTGAAAGGGCACTGGGTCGATGTCGGTACGCATGAGCGTCTGGCCGAAGCTGAAACATTGATAGAAGCGAGTCGCTGACATGTTGTGGCCAGGGACTCTGATTGGAGCCGGAGCGGGTTTTGCAATCGCCAGCATTCCGGGGGCCATGCTTGGGGCATTGTTGGGGCAGGCGCTGGATCGGCGTCTGCACTTGCAGAGCTGGGGACACTTGCGGGAAAAACTCGGCGGTCGGCCGATGCTGCGCAACGACGAACTGTTGTTTGTGTTGCTCGGGCGTCTGGCCAAGAGTGATGGTCGGGTTACCGACGGGCATATCCAGCAGGCGCGCAACGAGATGCGTGCGCTGGAGATGAGTGAGCCGGCAACGCGCCGTGCCATCGCGGCATTCAACCGTGGCAAGTCTGAAAATGACAATCTGCGCGGTTATCTGCGGCGCTTGAGCGCGCAGCCCCATGCGGCCGAGGGTGTCTTGCGTGCGTGCTGGCGGATGGTCTGGGCCGATGGTCGTGCTGGCGTCAGCGAGCGTGAATTGTTGGCGCAGTGGGGTAAATGGCTGGGCTGGACAACGCATCAGGTGCAGGCGCTGGCCAGTGATTACGAACCGGGCAAGCGTCCGATCGTCAGTGCTGCAGTGAGCTATCAGGAGGCGATGCGTTTATTGGGCGTGTCGGCGTCCAGTGAGCCGGCGCAGATCAAACGGGCCTATCGGCGCCTGCTCAGTCGTCATCATCCGGACAAGATTGCCGGAACGGGGGCGACGCCAGCGCAGGTGCGTGAGGCGACTGATAGAACCCGGGAGCTGCACAATGCCTATACGTTGATTCGTGAGCGGCGGGATTTTCGCTAACCGTTAAAGCTGTGTTGCCAGTGATGACCCCTTCGCGAGCAAGCTCGCTCCCACATTCGAACGCATGCCAGCTCAGGGAATGCGATCAAGTGTGGGAGCGAGCTTGCTCGCGAATGAAGGCGCCTCGGTCTTATTCGGTCAGTCCGTGTTCTGCGGATTCAGCCAGCCACGCACCCGACGGAACAACTGTTCCTGCTCAGCCTTGTTGTCTGGCAAGGCTCTGAGCGCCACTTGGCTGAACGCCGAAGTCTTCAAGCGCTTGCTCGCCTGCATGCGCTCCAGCGCGGCGTTGCGATCCAGCGGCTTGTCCATGTAGAAAATATCTGCGGTCGGCAGCTTCAGCGTTGGCGTCAGCTCGGCCAGTGGCGGTTTGGCCTTGGCTGGCATCTGCGCATCGACCATGACGAACTTCTCTACCTGCGCGGTTTGTTTCTCGCCCAGGTATCGCGCGGCCCAATAGGCGCCGGTGCCGTGTCCGAGCACGACAATGCTGCGTGCACTCTGCTGTTCGGCGTAGGCAATCGCGGCGTCGATGCGCGCGAAGATGCGTTCGGCGTCAGCCTTGGATTGTTCTTCAGGGGTTTCGGCGACCACTTGATCCGTCACTTCGGCTTCACCGCCAGCGGCTTGTTCAATTGGCTGCGCGGTGGTGGAGTCCTTGCTACCCGACTCCGGTGCTTTCGGCGCAACCGGCGCTTCAACCACGCGCGGTGCGATGGCGTCGCTTTGCAGATCGGGCAGGGTGATACTCAGGCTGCTCCATTTTGCATCCGGCAGTTTGCGCCGCAATGGGCCGATTGCCTGCGGCCAGTCAGCGGTTTCGCCGGCGCCAGGGATGATGATCACCGCGCCTTTGGGCTCGGCGGTGTTGGCCGGTTTCCACAGGGCGAGGAAGCTGTCGCTACCGGCCTGCAATTGTTGCTGTTCTTGCGCCGGGACTTTACGTTCCAGTGCGGCGGCCTCTTCCTGACTACGCTCTAGCAGTGGCTGACGTTCGGCCGGTTTTTCTTCTGCCGGTTTTTCCGCCGCAGGAGCGGGGTCGGCGGCGTTGACGGAAAACGCACAGGGCAGGATCAGCGACAGGCACAATGCTGGCATTGCCAGGCGGTAAACAGAGGGCATCGGTTATTCCAGGCCAGAAAGTATCCCGGCAGCCTAAAGGGTTGGTCAGAATTTGTCAGTGTATGAGACTTCAATGAAGCGATTTTGCTGCCTGTGGGTTATCGGCTGTTTGTGGTTTCCCTTGATGGGCTGGACGGCGCCTGCGCCCCCGGCCCACGTTGCGCAATTGTCGGCGGGCCAGCAGCAATGGCTGGCGCAGCACAATGAACTGCGCGTCGGTCTGGTCCTGCAAGCACCGTATGCGCAATACGACCGGCGTTTGCAGCGGCTGTCCGGAGCCAATGTCGAACTGATGAAGTTGTTGGCCAAGACGCTCAATGTCGAACTGAGCTGGCGTAACTTTCAGGATCTCGCACAACTGGAAACCGCCGTGCGCGAGGGCGAGATCGATATCGCTCCGGGCCTGAGTCAAACCCCGAGTGCGTTGCGTCTGTGGCAGTTCTCCGATCCCTACATGCGCGTGCCGCAACTGGTGGTCAGTGATCAGAAGGCCAGTGGCGTGATCGATCTGGAGAAACTCGACAGCCAGGTCCGCGTCGCCGTGCGCATGCCCAGCAGTACTGCCGACTACCTGCGCGGCAACTATCCACACCTGAACCTGCAAGGCGTGCCGCTGGAGCGTCAAGCCTTGCAGTTGTTGTTGACGCAGCAGGCTGCCTACGCCGTGGTCGACGAGGCACAACTCGGGCGGTTGTCGGTAGAGCCGGAGTTCGCCGAGCTGGTGGTGGTCGGCGATATCGGCCTGCCGCAACTGCTGCGAGTCGGCTCGCGCCGCGATTGGCCGGAGCTGGCCGGTATTGTGCAAAGTGCTTTGCGTGCGATCCCGGCCAAAGATCTGGAGCAACTGCACAACCAATGGCTGCAACCGAAATACCCGCGACTGTCGGAGTCGCCCGGCTTCTGGCAGAACCTCAGTCTGTTGTTTGCGGTGATGCTGCTCAGTTGTGTCGCGATCGTGTTCTGGCAGCGCCGCCAACAGCACAGCCTGGAGCAGCGATTGCTGGTCGCCCGGGAAGACATCGCCTTGCGCGCGGCCAGCGAAGAAGCGCTGCGATTGACGCAGTTCTCCATCGATCAAAGCACCGTCGGCATCCTCTGGGTCAACTGGGACAGCCATGTGCGCTACGCCAATCGCGCAGCGGAAAACATGCTCGGTTACCCCTCAGGCGGGTTGATCGAGCGTCCCCTGATCGACTTCGAGCCGGGACTGCACATGGATCGCTGGCTCAATCTGTGGAAGCGCGCACGGGCCAGCGAAGAAGGGCCGCTGAGTTTCGAAACCAGTTGCGTGCGCGCCGACGGCAGTGTTTTGCCCGCGGACGTGTCGCTGAGTTTCCTGCGCTTTCGCGACAGCGAATACCTGGTGGTTTACCTCACCGACGTCACCGAGCGCCGCCGGGCTCTGGCGGCGTTGCAGGAAAGCGAGGCGCGACTGCAAGGCATTGCGGCGAATGTGCCGGGGCTGGTGTTCCGTCTGGAGCGGGCGCCGGTGACCGGGCAGATCGACTTTGCCTATATCAGCGAGGGCAGCGAAAGTCTGGTCGGCTATGCCCCGGCCGCCATTGCCCATCGCGACATGGGCCTGCGCAGCCTGGTGCATCCCGACGATAAGGCGAGTTATCACCGCACTCAGGATCAGGCGCTGGACACCGACAGTGACTGGTCATGGCAGGGCCGGATCCTCACGCGTCAGGGCGAGCAACGCTGGGCCGAGATCAAAGCGATCACCCGGCAACTGGAGGACGGCGCGTATGTCTGGGACGGTATTGTCTGGGACATCAGCGAGAGCAAGCGTATCGAGTTGGAACTGGCGGCCTCCCGCGAGCAACTGCGTGAACTGTCGGCGCACCTTGAAAGCGTGCGTGAAGAAGAGAAGGCGCGAATTGCCCGCGAGGTTCACGATGAATTGGGTCAGATGTTGACGGTGCTGAAACTGGAAACATCGATGTGCGAACTGGCCTACGCGCAACTCGATCCCGGTCTGAACGAACGGTTGAACAGCATGAAGCGTCTGATCGCCCAGTTGTTTCAGCTGGTGCGCGATGTGGCGACGGCGCTGCGCCCACCGATTCTCGATGCCGGGATTGCGTCGGCAATCGAGTGGCAGGCGCGGCGCTTCGAGGCGCGTACGCAGATTCCGTGCCTGGTGCAGGTGCCGGACAATCTGCCGGCGCTCAGTGATGCCAAGGCGATTGGCCTGTTCCGGATCTTGCAGGAGGCGCTGACCAATGTGATGCGCCATGCCCAGGCGCATACTGTGGAACTGACGCTGGCGCTGGAAGGCGACGAATTGTGTCTGACGGTCGCCGATGATGGCGTAGGATTCGTCGCCGCTGGCGGTCGACCGACTTCGTTTGGTCTGGTGGGCATGCGCGAACGGGTGCTGATCATGGGCGGGCGGTTGACGCTGGAGAGTGAGCCGGGGGAGGGCACCAGTCTGGTGGTGCGGGTGCCGGTGAGTGAGGTTTGAAGGTTTGTGGTGTTTGGGCTGACGCTATCGCGAGCAGGCTCGCTCCCACAGGGATTTGTGTGTACCCGAAATCTGGAGAAAAGATTTGATCCGTGTACTGGTAGCCGAAGACCACACCATTGTCCGCGAAGGCATCAAGCAATTGATTGGCCTGGCCAAGGATCTGCAAGTAGTGGGCGAGGCGAGCAATGGCGAGCAATTACTCGAGACCCTGCGCAACGTGCCGTGCGAAGTGGTGCTGCTCGACATATCCATGCCCGGGGTCAATGGCCTGGAGGCGATCCCGCGAATCCGTGCGCTGAACAATCCTCCGGCGATTCTGGTGTTGTCGATGCACGACGAAGCGCAAATGGCCGCACGCGCGCTGAAGGTCGGCGCGGCCGGCTATGCGACCAAGGACAGTGATCCGGCGTTGTTGCTCACCGCCATTCGCAAGGTCGCGGCCGGTGGGCGTTACATTGATCCGGATCTGGCGGATCGCATGGTCTTCGAAGTCGGCCTGACCGATGCGCGGCCGCTGCATTCTTTGTTGTCCGAACGCGAGTTCTCGGTGTTCGAACGCCTGGCCCAAGGCGCCAATGTCAATGACATCGCCCAGCAACTGGCCCTGAGCAGCAAAACCATCAGCACCCACAAGGCGCGTTTGATGCAGAAACTCAACATCACCTCGCTGGCCGAACTGGTCAAATACGCGATGGAACACAAGCTCCTCTGAACCCCCCCCCTGTAGGAGCTGCCGAAGGCTGCGATCTTTTCACTTTATAAACAGCAAGATCAAAAAATCGCAGCCTTCGGCAGCTCCTACAGTAGAACCGAGTGGCATCCCCGTTCGCGTTCATGGCTGACGCTGTGTGGGCATATCTGTTAGCGACACGCGCTTTTGCTTGTTCTTGCAGCTTGCAGCTCAACCCTCGCCACTGCCTTATCCGTTAGCGCCATCCTTGTAGGGCAATCCCTACCCCCAACCTTCCATCCGGCTGAGGCGATTCTCTCCTGCGCCCCGATTTGCGCGCCTGTCAGCAGCCACTAGGCTTAACCCACAAGCAGTCATCAACAACAAAGGTGTGGGTATGAGCCAGGTCGAAACAAACGCAGGGGCCAGTGATGTGCTGGTCAGCTTTCGTGGAGTGCAGAAGAGCTACGACGGCGAGAACCTGATCGTCAAAGACCTCAACCTGGACATCCGCAAAGGCGAATTTCTCACCCTGCTAGGGCCGTCCGGTTCCGGCAAGACCACCAGCCTGATGATGCTCGCCGGTTTCGAAACGCCGACCGCTGGCGAGATTCTGCTGGCCGGGCGTTCGATCAACAACGTGCCGCCGCACAAGCGCGACATCGGCATGGTGTTTCAGAACTACGCGCTGTTCCCGCACATGACCGTGGCGGAAAACCTCGCGTTTCCGCTGACCGTCCGTGGCCTGAACAAAAGCGATGTCAGTGACCGCGTGAAAAAAGTCCTCAGCATGGTTCAACTCGACGCGTTCGCCTCGCGTTATCCGGCGCAATTGTCCGGTGGTCAACAACAGCGTGTGGCGTTGGCCCGTGCGCTGGTGTTCGAACCGCAACTGGTGCTGATGGACGAGCCTCTTGGCGCCCTCGACAAGCAACTGCGTGAACACATGCAGATGGAAATCAAACACCTGCACCAGCGCCTCGGTGTGACCGTGGTCTACGTGACCCACGATCAGGGTGAAGCGCTGACCATGTCCGACCGCGTGGCGGTATTCCATCAAGGCGAAATCCAGCAGATCGCCCCGCCCCGCACCCTTTACGAAGAGCCAAAAAACACCTTCGTCGCCAACTTCATCGGCGAGAACAACCGCCTCAACGGCCGCCTGCTCAGCCAGACCGGTGAGCGTTGCGTGGTTGAGTTGGGCCGTGGCGAAAAGGTCGAGGCGCTGGCGGTCAATGTCGGTCAGACCGGCGAACCGGTGACCCTGTCGATCCGTCCGGAGCGCGTCAGCCTCAACGGTTCGAGCGATCAATGCGTTAACCGCTTCTCAGGGAGGGTGGCGGAATTCATCTATCTGGGCGACCACGTCCGGGTGCGCCTGGAAGTCTGCGGCAAGACCGACTTCTTCGTGAAACAACCGATTGCCGAGCTCGATCCTGCGCTCGCCGTCGGTGACGTGGTACCGCTTGGCTGGCAGGTCGAGCACGTACGCGCGCTTGATCCGCTTTTAGAGGCGAACTGATCGCCCCGGCAATACCAACACCAACCCTGCACGTGGAGAGAACAATAAATGTTGAGATCCCTGAAGTTCACCGCCCTGACCCTGGGCCTGATGGGTGCGGCCAGCGCGATGGCCGCCGGCCCGGATTTGACCGTGGTGTCGTTTGGCGGGGCGAACAAGGCGGCGCAAGTCAAAGCCTTCTATGCACCATGGGAAGCGGCGGGCAACGGCAAGATCGTCGCCGGCGAATACAACGGCGAAATGGCCAAGGTCAAAGCCATGGTCGACACCAAGAGCGTGTCGTGGGATCTGGTGGAAGTGGAATCGCCAGAGCTGTCCCGTGGCTGCGACGAAGACATGTTCGAACAACTCGATCCGGCACTGTTCGGCAAAGCCGAAGATTACGTCAAAGGCGCGATTCAGCCGTGCGGCGTGGGCTTCTTCGTGTGGTCGACCGTACTCGCTTACAACGCCGACAAGCTGAAAACCGCGCCAACCAGCTGGGCCGATTTCTGGGACACCAAGAAATTCCCGGGCAAGCGTGGCCTGCGCAAAGGCGCCAAGTACACCCTCGAATTCGCGCTGATGGCCGACGGTGTGGCGCCGAAAGACGTCTACAAAGAGCTGGCGAGCAAGGGTGGCCAGGATCGTGCGTTCAAGAAGCTTGATGAGCTGAAGCCAAGCATTCAGTGGTGGGAAGCCGGCGCGCAACCGCCGCAATACCTCGCTTCCGGTGACGTAGTGATGAGCTCGGCCTACAACGGTCGCATCGCGGCCGTGCAGAAAGAATCCAACCTGAAAGTGGTGTGGAACGGCGGCATCTACGACTTCGACGCGTGGGCTATCCCGAAAGGTCTGGACGCCAAGCGCGCCGAAGCGGCGAAGAAATTCATCGCTTACTCGGTGCAGCCGCAGCAGCAGAAAACCTACTCGGAAAACATCGCCTACGGCCCGGCCAACACCCAGGCTGTGCCGCTGCTGGCCAAGGACGTCCTGAAAGACATGCCGACCACCCCGGAAAACATCGCCAACCAGGTGCAGATCGACGTCAGCTTCTGGGCTGACAACGGCGAGCAACTGGAGCAGCGCTTCAACTCCTGGGCTGCGAAGTAATCCTTCGTCCGGTAGGAGCTGCCGCAGGCTGCGATCTTTTGACTTTGCCTTTCAAGATCAAGAGATCGCAGCCTCGTTGCACTCGACAGCTCCTACAGGTGCGATGTGTTTCTTGTGTGTTGATGTAATGCGGTATCGCTATGTGTGATGCCGCCCATCCAAAGATTTGCGGAGTACGTCATGGCTATCGCCGTTCCCCTGAACGAGGGCACCAGCCCCACCTTGAAGCAGAAGCTCAAGCGCGCCGAGCGGGTCAACCGCTGGAAGGCTCAAGCGCTGATTGCGCCGCTGGTGCTGTTTCTGTTGCTGGTGTTTCTGGTGCCGATCGTGGCGCTGCTCTACAAAAGCGTCGGCAACCCCGAAGTGGTCGGCGGCATGCCGCGCACCGTGGCGGCCATCGCCAGTTGGGACGGCCGCGGCCTGCCCGCTGAACCGGTCTACAAGGCTGCGGGCGAAGACCTTGCCGAAGCACGCAAAAACCAGACGCTGGGCGATTTGTCCAAGCGCTTGAATATGGAGTTGGCCGGCTATCGCAGCCTGCTGACCAAAACCGCCCGGGCGCTGCCGTTCGCCAGCGAACCGGCCTCCTATAAAGAAGCACTGGAAGGCCTCGACGAACGTTGGGGCGACCCAGCCTACTGGCAAGCGGTCAAACGCAACACCAGCAGCATCACGCCTTACTACTTGCTGGCGGCTGTGGATCATCGCATCGACGACCTCGGCGAAATCGCCCCGGCCACTCCGGATCAGGCGATCTACCTCGACATCTTCGCCCGCACGTTCTGGATGGGCCTGGTCATCACCGTGATCTGTCTGCTGCTGGCGTATCCACTGGCCTACCTGTTGGCGAACCTGCCATCGCGGCAAAGCAATCTGCTGATGATTCTGGTGCTGTTGCCGTTCTGGACCTCGATTCTGGTGCGGGTAGCGGCGTGGATCGTATTGCTGCAATCGGGCGGGCTGATCAACAGTGCGCTGATGGCCATGGGCATCATCGATAAGCCGCTGGAACTGGTATTCAACCGCACCGGCGTGTACATCTCGATGGTGCACATTCTGCTGCCGTTCATGATCCTGCCGATCTACAGCGTGATGAAAGGCATCTCGCCGACCTACATGCGCGCGGCGATTTCCCTCGGCTGCCACCCGTTCGCCAGTTTCTGGCGGGTGTACTTCCCGCAGACCTACGCCGGTGTTGGCGCCGGTTGCCTGTTGGTGTTCATCCTCGCCATCGGCTACTACATCACCCCGGCGCTGCTCGGCAGCCCGAACGATCAAATGGTCAGCTACTTCGTCGCTTTCTACACCAACACCAGCATCAACTGGGGCATGGCCACCGCGCTGGGCGGGCTGTTGCTGCTGGCGACCGTGGTGCTTTATCTGATTTACAGCTGGCTGGTCGGCGCCAGTCGCCTGCGCCTGAGCTAAGGGGAATTCGAAATGCTGAGTCCTTACATGTCGCCCATTGAACGGGTGTGGTTCTACAGCCTGCGGATCCTCTGCGGCTTGATTCTGTTGTTCCTGATTCTGCCGGTGCTGGTGATCATCCCGCTGTCGTTCAACTCGGGGAGTTTTCTGGTCTATCCGCTGCAAGGCTTCTCGCTGCACTGGTATCAGGATTTCTTCGCCTCGGCGGAATGGATGCGCGCACTGAAGAACAGCATCATTGTCGCCCCGGCCGCGACAGTTCTGGCGATGGTCTTCGGTACGCTGGCGGCGATTGGTCTGACTCGTGGCGACTTCCCCGGCAAATCCCTGGTGATGGCGCTGGTGATTTCGCCGATGGTGGTGCCGGTGGTGATCATCGGTGTGGCGAGTTATCTGTTCTTCGCGCCATTGGGGTTGGGCAACAGCTTCTTCTCGCTGATCGTCGTGCATGCGGTGTTGGGTGTGCCGTTTGTGATCATCACCGTGTCGGCAACATTGCAGGGGTTTAACCACAACCTGGTGCGGGCGGCGGCGAGTCTCGGTGCATCGCCACTGACGGCGTTCCGCCGGGTGACCTTGCCGCTGATTGCGCCGGGGGTGATTTCCGGGGCACTGTTTGCGTTTGCG
Source organism: Pseudomonas neuropathica (assembly GCF_015461835.1). Classification (GTDB taxonomy): domain Bacteria; phylum Pseudomonadota; class Gammaproteobacteria; order Pseudomonadales; family Pseudomonadaceae; genus Aquipseudomonas; species Aquipseudomonas neuropathica. The sequence goes on from NZ_JACOPX010000011.1 coordinate 237,069, forward strand.
ACTTCGTTTGATGAGGTGGTGGTGACGTTGTTTCTTGCCGGGCCTGAGCAGGCGACGTTGCCTCGGCAGATGTTTAGCGGGATTCGCGAGAACTTGAGTCCTACGATTGCCGCGGCTGCCACGTTGCTGATCGCCTTCTCCGTCATTTTGCTGCTGACCCTGGAATGGCTGCGCGGGCGTAGCGAAAAACTGCGAACTGCGCAGGTTTAAGGGCCAGATCAAGAGCTTACCCCCTCACCCCAGCCCTCTCCCCCAGGGGAGCGAGGGGGAAAGGGAGCAGATATTCGTGCTTTTCAAAGCCTGAGTTCGACTCGATATCGCAAGTCGGTGTATCTCCTTCATCCTCCTCGGTCAGTCCCCTCTCCCTCTGGGAGAGGGCTAGGGTGAGGGGCTCTTGATCTTGCGCTCGATGCGTCATTCACCACCTGAATAGCAGACAACCCCAAATCCCCAGCTAATCTTGTGCCCAGCTCCCACATCTATAAGAGGCTGCGCACGATGAGTCTGTCTCAGTTCAAAATCGCTCACAAACTGATCACCGGCGCCGCCGCCATCGAACAACTGGCCGCTGAGCTCACACGCCTGGACATCGACAATCCACTGATCGTCACCGACGCCGCGCTGGTCAAGTCCGGCACCGTCGAGCTGGCGCTGGTGCAACTCGGTGGGCGCGACTACGAGATTTTCGATCGTGTACTGCCCGATCCGGAAATCGCCATCGTCGAAGACTGCATGCGCGTTTACCGCGAGGGCGGGCATGACGGCTTGATCGGTCTCGGTGGCGGCAGCGCCATCGACATCGCCAAAAGCGTCGCCGCCTACGCCGGTTACCACGGCGCGCTGGAAGATCTGTTCGGCGTCGATCAGGTGCCACGCAAAGGCCCACCGCTGATCGCCATCCCGACCACCGCCGGCACCGGTTCCGAAGTCACCAATGTGGCGATTCTCTCGGACAAAGTCGCGCAACTGAAGAAAGGCATTGTCAGCGACTTTCTATTACCGGACGTGGCGCTGGTCAGCCCGCAGATGACCCTGACCTGTCCGCGCAGCGTCACCGCTGCCAGTGGTGTTGACGCGCTGGTGCACGCCATCGAGTCCTATCTGTCGGTGAATGCCTCGCCGATCACCGACTCTCTGGCCCTTGGCGCCATCAAGCTGATCGCCAAAGCGCTGCCCAAGGCCTATGCCAACGGCGCCAACCTGCAGGCTCGCGAAGACATGGCCACCGCCAGCCTGATGGCCGGCATGGCGTTCGGCAATGCCGGGGTCGGCGCGGTGCATGCGCTGGCGTATCCACTGGGCGGGCGTTTCAATATTGCCCATGGCGTGAGCAATGCCTTGCTGCTGCCGTATGTCATGACCTGGAACAAGATGGCCTGCGTCGAACGCATGCAGGATATTGCCGAAGCCATGGGGATGAAGACCGCTCATCTGAGTGCAGCCGAAGCGGCAGACAAAGCTGTGCAAGCGATGACCGATCTGTGCGCGGCCGTGGAAATCCCGGCCGGGCTGCGTAGTTTCGGTGTGCCGGAAGAGGCGATCCCGGCGATGGCCCTGGAAGCCGCGGGCATTGAGCGGCTGATGCGCAATAACCCGCGCAAACTCAGTGCTGTCGATATCGAGAAGATCTACCGCGCGGCGTACTGATCCGGCCACGGCCACCACTCATGGCACAACCCAATCATCGCGGTCACGGTGCGCGCGCAGAAACTTGAGGTATACAATGCGCGCCATCGTGATTTAGCTCAGAAAAGGTGCGTCATGCAGCCCTTCGTAATTGCTCCGTCGATTCTCTCCGCCGACTTCGCCCGCCTCGGCGAGGAAGTAGACAACGTTCTCGCCGCTGGCGCCGACTTCGTCCACTTCGACGTCATGGACAACCACTACGTGCCCAACCTGACCATCGGTCCGATGGTCTGCGCGGCATTGCGCAAGTACGGCGTTACCGCGCCGATCGACGCGCACCTGATGGTCAGCCCGGTGGATCGCATTGTCGGCGACTTCATCGAAGCCGGCGCCACCTACATCACCTTCCACCCGGAAGCCACGTTGCACGTCGATCGCTCGCTGCAGCTGATCCGTGAAGGTGGCTGCAAATCCGGTCTGGTGTTCAACCCGGCGACCCCGCTGGACGTGCTCAAGTATGTGATCGACAAGGTCGACATGGTCTTGCTGATGAGCGTCAACCCGGGCTTCGGCGGGCAGAAGTTCATTCCCGGCACCCTCGATAAACTGCGCGAAGCGCGGGCGATCATCGATGCCTCGGGCCGTGACATCCGCCTGGAAATCGATGGCGGCGTCAACGTCAACAACATCCGCGAAATCGCCGCTGCTGGCGCTGACACCTTTGTTGCCGGCTCGGCAATCTTCAATGCGCCGAACTATCAGGAAGTCATCGACAAGATGCGTTCCGAACTGGCGCTGGCTCGCCCATGAGCGGGTTTGAGCAGCTGTTCCCGGGGAAACTGCCACGGCTGGTGATGTTCGATCTGGATGGCACACTGATCGACTCGGTTCCGGACCTGGCAGCCGCGGTGGACACCATGCTGCTCTCTCTCGGCCGGCAACCGGCGGGCATCGATTCGGTGCGCGAGTGGGTGGGTAACGGCGCGCCAGTGCTGGTGCGCCGCGCCTTGGCGGGTGGCATTGATCATTCGGCGGTCGATGACGTCGAAGCCGAGCATGCGCTGGAAGTGTTCATGGACGCCTACGGCGCCAGCCATGAGCTGACCGTGGTCTATCCCGGCGTGCGCGACACCCTCAAGTGGCTGCAAAAGCAGGGCGTGGCCATGGCGCTGATCACCAACAAGCCGGAGCGCTTCGTCGCGCCGTTGCTGGATCAGATGAAGATCGGTCGCTACTTCAAGTGGATCATCGGTGGCGATACCCTGCCGCAGAAAAAGCCTGATCCGGCCGCGCTGTTTTTCGTGATGAAAATGGCCAACATCCCGGCCTCGCAATCGTTGTTCGTCGGCGACTCGCGCAGCGACGTGCTTGCGGCGAAAGCGGCGGGGGTCAAATGCGTGGCGCTGAGTTATGGCTACAACCACGGCAGGCCGATCGCCGAGGAATCCCCGGCGCTGGTGATCGACGATCTGCGCAAGTTAATTCCCGGTTGCCTCGGTTCGGCCGCTGAGATAACGTTGCCCGACGCTGCTCAATCCCATTCTGGAAACGCCATCGTGGTGGTCACTCGCAAACTCTGGATGAAAGTCATCAAGGCCCTGGCCCGCTGGCGTTGGCGCGCCTGACTTGTTCCTGGCCGGCCTGCCGGCGCGTTTGCATACCTGACTGATTTGCCCCTCACACCACGAGGCACCTTATGATCCGCGAAGAATTCCTGCGCTTGGCCGCTGACGGCTACAACCGCATTCCGTTGGCCTGCGAAACCCTGGCCGACTTCGACACGCCGCTGTCGATCTACCTGAAACTGGCCGATCAGCCCAACTCCTACCTGCTCGAATCGGTACAGGGCGGCGAGAAATGGGGCCGTTACTCGATCATCGGCCTGCCGTGCCGTACCGTGTTGCGGGTTCACGACCATCACGTGAGCATCACCGTTGATGGCGTCGAGACCGAAAGCCACGATGTGGAAGACCCGTTGGCCTTCGTCGAAACCTTCAAGGCGCGCTACAACGTGCCAACCATCGCCGGTCTGCCGCGCTTCAACGGCGGTCTGGTCGGTTACTTCGGTTACGACTGCGTGCGTTATGTCGAGAAGCGCCTGGGCAAGTGCCCGAACCCGGATCCGCTGGGCGTGCCAGACATTCTGCTGATGGTTTCCGACGCCGTCGTGGTCTTCGACAACCTCGCCGGCAAGATGCACGCGATCGTATTGGCCGACCCAGCGCAGGCGGATGCCTTCGAACAAGGTCAGGCGCAACTGCAGGCATTGCTGGAAAAGCTCCGTCAGCCGATCACCCCGCGCCGTGGCCTGGACTTCAGCAAGCAACAAGCGGCTGATCCGGTGTTCCGTTCGAGTTTCACCCAGAACGATTACGAAAAAGCCGTCGACACCATCAAGGAATACATCCTTGCCGGCGACTGCATGCAGGTCGTGCCGTCGCAGCGCATGTCGATCGACTTCAAGGCTGCGCCGATCGATCTGTACCGCGCTTTGCGTTGCTTCAACCCGACGCCGTACATGTACTTTTTCAACTTCGGCGACTTCCACGTCGTTGGCAGTTCGCCGGAAGTGCTGGTGCGGGTCGAAGACAACCTGATCACCGTGCGCCCGATTGCCGGCACGCGCCCACGTGGCGCCACGGAAGAAGCGGATGTGGCGCTGGAAGAAGACTTGCTGTCGGACGACAAGGAAATCGCCGAGCACTTGATGCTGATCGATCTGGGTCGCAACGACACCGGGCGCGTGTCGGAAATCGGCTCGGTGAAACTCACCGAGAAAATGGTTATCGAGCGTTATTCCAACGTGATGCACATCGTCTCTAACGTCACTGGCCAGTTGAAAGCCGGGCTGACGGCGATGGATGCACTGCGAGCGATTCTGCCGGCGGGCACCTTGTCGGGCGCGCCGAAGATTCGCGCGATGGAAATCATCGACGAACTGGAGCCGGTCAAGCGTGGCGTCTACGGTGGGGCGGTGGGTTACTTCGCCTGGAACGGCAACATGGACACCGCGATTGCGATTCGCACGGCGGTGATAAAGAACGGCGAGTTGCACGTGCAGGCCGGCGGCGGCATCGTTGCCGACTCGGTGCCGGCACTGGAATGGGAAGAAACCCTGAACAAGCGCCGCGCGATGTTCCGCGCCGTGGCCCTGGCCGAACAAACCCCGGAAGCCTGAACTCACGCAAAACCCCCTGTAGGAGTGAGCCTGCTCGCGATAGCGGATTAACATTCAACGGAATGTTGTCTGAACCACCGTAATCGCGAGCAGGCTCACTCCTACATTTTGATCTGTGTTCAGCCATAAAAAAGCGGCGCCTGTGAGGGCGCCGCTTTTTTTTGCCTGCGATTTAGAAGTCCAGCACCACCCCGACATTCACACCCTGCTGGGTAAAGTCATCATCCTTGCGCAGAGAATACCCACCACGCAGCGCCAGATCAGCTGTGAGCTTGTGACTCACACCCAGGCTCAAGCGGTTCAAATGACTCTGCGGCGTGTAACCCTCAAGCTTGAAGTCATTCGCCGGCAAGGTATTGAGCGCGATGTTGACCTTTTGCACATCATCCTCGTACTCCCGCTCGTGAGCGTACTCACCAAACACTTGGGTCTGCGCAGTGATGTTGTACTTGCCTTGCAAGCCCAGCCCCAGGCGTTTCGAGTCACGAGTCTGATCATCGAAGGTCAGCGCCGTGGCGCGGTTGCTTTTCTCTGAGTAGCCGTCGACATCGACGCTGGCGTAGTCGGCGCTGACGAATGGCGACAGATGCCACTCACTGCCCGGCTGGGCGATGTCGTAACCGACACGGGCGCTGAACGCCCAGAGGCTGCCGTCGGTGTCGCCTTTTTCTGCACCTTCGCTGACGCCCAGATCAAATTTGCGCTTGAGGTTGTCGTAGTCGAGCTTGCCGCCGGTCAACGCTGCGTCAGCCCACCAGCGATTTTGCTGATATTGGGCAAATGCCGTGGCCATGTAGCTGTTGAGTTTGTAGTCGGAATCGTTATGCCCAGCCTCCAGATTCTGTCGATAGAAACCGCCTGCCACACCGACACGCCAGGCCTCATTCAAGCGGTAGCTGCCGCCGACGTTGAGGTTGTAACCGCTGCCATCGGCGCTGGCGCCGCTGCTTTGGCTGTCGACATCAAGATGTTGGCCGCCTGCCGAAACAATGGCGCGCCATTGACCTACCGCTTGCCAGTTCTCCCAGTCCGCCTGCCATTGATTGCGCAGTTCATCCTGATGCGCACGCACGGTGGCGTGGGCCATTTCCGGTAGCAGCGTCAGCTCCCACGGCGCGGCGAGCAGGGAATAGGCGTAATCGGAGATCAGCTTTTGCCCGGCCTCGGTCGGGTGCACGCCGTCGTTGTAGATCAGCTTGCTCGGATCGGGTGTCGCGCTGTTGATGCCGTAACGGGCGTTTTCGGTGCAGCTATTGCCACTGAAGCAGGTCGCAGTGAGGTTCTGATCGGTTGCGAGGCCAAAACGTCCTGGATCGGCAAACACTTCCGACAACAGGACCGGAATGTTCAGCGGAATGATTTCGGCGTTGATGCCTTGCAGGCGAGTGACCAACTGGCTGTTGAACTGGGTCGCGAGCTGACTGCTGAAGGCTTGCAGCGGCGTACCGTTGATCGCTGGCGTCAGCCCCACATCAGGCAACAGCCAGACCATCACGTATTTGGCGCCGGCGGTTTGCAGGGTTTGCACGCTGTCGGCCAGTCGATCGGCGGCGGCGTTGGCTTGCGGCAGGCTGAGAATGCGACCTTGCAGGAAGTCGTTACCGCCGCCGGAAATGTAATACAGCGCCTTCGGGTCGGCGCGGAAGCCGTTCGATGGCAGGTAACCGGCGCGGGTGCGTTCGCCGGTGGCGGATTGCGTGGTGATCGAGTCGAGGATCTGGTCGGTGCGATAACCGCCGACCGCCCAGTTGTTACCGTCCGGCTGGCCGTTTTCGGCGCGCACGGCGGAGCTGGAGGAGGCTGTCTGGTCTGGCGAAAAGCCAAGGCGTCCGCCGAGCAACTGCGTGGAATTCAATGAATACAGTTCACCGCTGCCATCCTGATACACCGGCCCGGTCCGGTTGGTGTAACGTTCGGTGGAGCCGGCCGGTCCGCCAGTGTCGGTGAAGGTGCCTGCGTCGTTGAGGCTGTCGCCAAACACAATGAAACTGGAATAAGGATTGGGTGCAGCATTGGCCTGAGCGCAGGCCAGTGCGAGCAGGCAGCCGGCCAGCGGTACAAACAACGTCTGTTTGATCATGAGCAAGTCCGTTTAGTTATTGTTGTAGGTGAACGAAACGACAGTACCAAAAACTCCCGGCGCTTTGCCATCGGTCGCGAATCCTCCCCCGGTTTTATCTGCCGCAGCCCCGGCCATATTGCACGCTCCGCCCAGCTAAGTTACTGTGCCGGAACGTATGAACGAGACCTTCCCCGTGTTGATCACCAGCAAACTTCTGGATCAAGTCATCAAGGCACACGCCCGCTGGCGTTGGCGCGCCTGAATCTTTTCTGCCGGCCCCGCCGGATCTGTATCGCTTTGCCTTCCTTGCCTGTTTGAAATGCCGCTGTGCCGACGCACCTGTCTGCGTCCGACATCGTGCAGCGCCCTGCGGGCAAGTGATCTGAAGGCTGTTTTCAAATCAGAATTCAAGAGGTTCGACACGCCATGTTGCTGATGATCGACAACTACGACTCCTTTACCTACAACGTTGTGCAATACCTCGGCGAGCTGGGTGCCGAAGTCAAAGTCGTGCGCAACGACGAGCTGACCATCGCCGAAATCGAAGCACTCAAGCCTGAGCGCATCGTGGTTTCCCCCGGCCCGTGCACGCCCACCGAAGCCGGCATCTCCATCGAAGCGATCAAGCACTTTGCCGGCAAACTGCCGATCCTCGGCGTCTGCCTGGGCCACCAGTCCATCGGCCAGGCTTTTGGCGGCGATGTAGTGCGCGCCCGGCAAGTGATGCACGGTAAGACTAGTCCGGTATTCCATGAGGACAAGGGCGTTTTCGCCGGCCTCAACCATCCGCTGACCGTCACCCGTTACCACTCGCTGATCGTCAAGCACGCGACGTTGCCCGATTGCCTGGAGCTGACCGCATGGACCCAGCACGACGACGGTTCGATCGACGAAATCATGGGCCTGCGTCACAAGACCCTGAACATTGAGGGCGTACAGTTCCACCCCGAGTCGATCCTGACCGAACAGGGCCATGAACTGTTTGCCAACTTCCTCAAACAAACCGGCGGCACGCGCTAAGGACTTCCCATGAATATCAAGACAGCCCTGAGCCGTATCGTCGATCACCTCGACCTCAGCACCGATGAAATGCGCGACGTGATGCGCGAAATCATGACCGGCCAATGCACCGACGCGCAGATCGGCGCGTTCATGATGGCCATGCGCATGAAGAGCGAGAGCATCGACGAAATCGTCGGCGCCGTGTCGGTGATGCGTGAGCTGGCCGATCAGGTCGAATTGAAGACCCTCGACGGCGTGGTCGATGTGGTCGGTACGGGCGGTGACGGCGCGAACATCTTCAACGTATCCACGGCCTCTTCGTTTGTCGTAGCGGCAGCCGGTTGCACCGTGGCCAAGCACGGCAACCGTGCGGTATCGGGCAAGAGCGGCAGCGCCGACTTGCTGGAAGCCGCCGGCATCTATCTGAACCTGACGCCGGTGCAAGTCGCGCGTTGCATCGACAACGTCGGCATCGGTTTCATGTTTGCCCAGACTCACCACAAAGCCATGAAGTACGCCGCCGGCCCGCGCCGCGATCTCGGCCTGCGTACGCTGTTCAACATGCTCGGCCCGCTTACGAATCCGGCCGGTGTGAAACATCAGGTGGTGGGCGTGTTCACTCAGGCATTGTGCCGGCCATTGGCCGAAGTCTTGCAACGGCTGGGCAGCAAGCATGTACTGGTGGTCCATTCGAAGGACGGCCTGGACGAGTTCAGTCTTGCCGCGCCGACTTTTGTTGCCGAGTTGAAGAACAACGAAATCACCGAGTATTGGGTCGAGCCGGAAGATCTCGGCATGAAGAGCCAGAGTCTGCACGGTCTGTCGGTCGAAGGCCCGGAGGCGTCGCTGGCGCTGATCCGCGATGCCCTCGGCAAGCGCAAGACCGAAAACGGCCAGAAAGCCGCCGAAATGATTGTGCTCAACGCCGGTGCCGCGCTGTACGCCGCCGACCTGGCGAGTAGTTTGAAACAGGGCGTCGAGCTTGCGCACGACGCTCTGCACACCGGCCTCGCTCGGGAAAAACTCGAGGAACTGGGTGCCTTTACCGCGGTATTCAAAGTGGAGAATGAGGGATGAGTGTACCGACGGTTCTGGAAAACATTCTGGCCCGCAAGGTTCAGGAAGTCGCCGAGCGTAGCGCCCGTGTGAGCCTGAGTGAGCTGGAAAGTCTGGCCAAGGCGGCCGATGCACCCCGTGGTTTTGCTCAGGCGTTGCTGACGCAAGCCAAGAAGAAGCAGCCTGCAGTCATTGCCGAAATCAAAAAGGCCTCGCCGAGCAAAGGTGTGATCCGCGAGAACTTCATTCCGGCCGACATCGCCAAAAGCTACGAGAAGGGCGGGGCGACCTGTCTGTCCGTGCTGACCGACATCGATTACTTCCAGGGTGCCGATGCTTATCTGCAACAGGCCCGGGCCGCGTGCAAACTGCCGGTGATTCGCAAGGACTTCATGATCGATCCTTACCAGATCGTCGAAGCCCGCGCGCTGGGTGCTGACTGTGTGCTGCTGATCGTCTCCGCACTGGATGACGTGAAAATGGCCGAACTGGCCTCTGTCGCCAAAAGCGTCGGTCTCGATGTGTTGGTCGAAGTGCACGACGGCGATGAGCTGGAGCGCGCATTGAAAACCCTCGACACGCCGCTGGTCGGGGTCAACAACCGTAACCTGCACACCTTCGATGTCAGCCTGGAAACCACCCTCGACCTGCTGCCGCGCATTCCGCGCGATCGTCTGGTCATCACTGAGAGCGGTATTCTCAATCGTGCCGATGTCGAGTTGATGGAAATCAGCGAAGTGTATTCGTTCCTGGTGGGTGAAGCGTTCATGCGCGCCGAGAATCCTGGCACTGAATTGCAGCGTCTGTTCTTCCCGGAGCGCGGGACTTCCATCAGCGGTTCGACCCTCGACTGATTCGAGTCGACTCATTCGCGAGCAGGTCGAATCGTCGCACCGTCGCTCCCACATTTGGAATGCGTTTGCCCCTGTGGGAGCGAGCCTGCTCGCGAAGGGGCCATCGAAACCGCTAAAGATTTCCATGTTGCCGGAGCCTGTTATGTCGCTGCCAACCTCCCTGACCATCGAAGCCGGCCTGCAAGCCGAACAAGACTTGCTGGCCTCGGTCTGCGCCGGCGACGCAGAATTCGGCCTTCTATTCTGGCAACCCAGCGATCGTGCGTTGGTCATGCCTCGCCGCCTCAATCGCCTCGCCGCGTTCGACCACGCCTGCGAAGTCTCAGCCGCCGCTGGCTGGCCCGTCCTGCTACGCGAAACCGGTGGCGAGCCCGTCCCGCAATCAGCGGCGACGATCAACATCGCCCTGGTCTATGCACCACCACGCAGCGAAGGCGACCTGAACCGCATCGAAACCGGCTACCACCGTCTCTGCGATCCGATCTGTCAGTTGCTGGAGGAGTTGGGCGGCACGTCATCACTTGGCGAAATCGACGGTGCATTCTGCGACGGCCGTTTCAACGTCAACCTCGACGGCCGCAAAATGGTCGGCACGGCCCAGCGCTGGCGCCAGAGTCAGGGCGGGCAACGTCCGGTGGGCCTGGTGCACGGTGCGATGCTGATGGATAACGAGCGCGACTCGATGGTCGCGGCGGTCAATCGCTTCAATGAAGCGTGCGGCCTGGAGCAGCGGGTGCGGGCGGAGAGCCACATTGGCCTGCATGAAAAGTTCAACGCGCCCGGGGCTTTGGCGCGTCTCGATGAACTGTTTCGTTTGATGCTGGCGCAGATCTACAACGCCTGACTTTCGGGCTTAGCGCGTACCGAAGACCACCATGGTCTTGCCTTTCACATCGACCAGGTTACGTTCCTCAAGATCCTTGAGTACGCGACCGACCATCTCCCGCGAACAACCGACAATCCGGCCGATTTCCTGACGGGTCACCTTGATCTGCATGCCATCCGGGTGTGTCATTGCGTCCGGCTGCTTGCACAACTCCAGCAGGCAGCGCGCCACTCGGCCGGTCACGTCGAAGAACGCCAGATCGCCGACCTTGCGCGTAGTGTTGCGCAGACGTTGTGCGATTTGTCCGCTGAGCACGTAAAGAATATCTGGATCCTGTTGCGACAATTCGCGGAACTTGGCGTAGCTGATTTCCGCTGTTTCGCATTCGACCTTGGCCCGCACCCAGGCGCTGCGTTCCTGTTCCTGTCCCGCTTGCTCGAACAGGCCCAGTTCGCCAATGAAATCCCCGGCGTTGAGGTAAGCGATGATCATCTCCCGACCGTCGTCATCCTCGATCAGGATCGTCACAGAACCCTTGATGATGAAGTACAGCGTGTCCGAGCGATCGCCCGCACAGATGATGTTGCTCTTGGCCGCATGGCGACGGCGCTGGCAATGCATCAACAGCTTGTCGAGATTCTTGATTTTGGATGTGGGGGTAATAGCAACCATGGTTGTATCCCGAAAAGACTGCACGGTTATGTTTGATTTTTTATGAGGCGCTGAAGGCGGTCGCTACACGGGCTGGCATGGGCGCCAGCGAATTGGCGCCAGCTTAACAGACACTTCGTCGCAAATTCGAGAAATTACCTACAGCGCGCAGGCATCGTGTCCTAGGAACGTTGCTCGCTGTCCCGGCAAAGCCCTGTGCTAAGCTGGCGACCCTTTTTTTACAGTGGAGTCTGGGCGATGAAGGCACGCATCCAATGGGCTGGCGAAGCCATGTTCCTCGGCGAATCCGGTAGCGGTCATGTCGTGGTGATGGACGGTCCGCCGGACGCCGGTGGTCGTAATCTGGGTGTTCGTCCGATGGAAATGCTTCTGCTGGGTGTCGGCGGTTGCAGCAACTTCGACGTGGTCAGCATCCTGAAGAAATCCCGTCAGGCCGTTGAAAGCTGCGAGGCCTTTCTCGACGCCGAGCGCGCGACCGAAGATCCGAAGGTGTTCACCAAAATCCACATGCATTTCGTGGTCAAGGGCCGTGGCTTGAAAGAAGCTCAGGTCAAGCGCGCCATTGAACTGTCCGCCGAGAAATACTGCTCCGCTTCGATCATGCTTGGCGCGGCAGGCGTGGCGATCACCCACGACTACGAAATCGTCGAACTCGGTTGAACCGACATTCAACTATCATAAACGCAGTGCAGACTCTGACGATCACTCGTTGACGTCTGCATAATGCGCCACTTTTTTCAGGGCAGTGATCGGTCAGCCGACGGATCAGCCGCTTGAACAGATAACCAAAATCGCCATAGCGAAGAGGTGTTAACCGTCCTACGCAGGTGCGTCGTTCGCACTTGACGGGCATGCTTGATCACGCGGCCGGGCCGCATACATAGAGAGTTTTTAACGGTGAAAAGCAAACTCAAGCTCCACGGGTTCAATAACCTGACAAAGACCTTGAGCTTCAACATCTATGACATCTGCTACGCGGAAACCCCGCAAGACCAGCAGGCTTACGTCGAGTACATCAATCAAGAGTACAACGCGAAACGCCTGACGCAGATTCTCACAGAAGTTGTCGAGATCATTGGTGCCAACATCCTGAACATTGCCAGTCAGGACTATGAACCTCAGGGCGCCAGCGTCACGATTCTGATTTCTGAAGAGCCGGTAACCCCGACTGAAAGCCAGATCGAAGAGTCGCCGGGTCCGTTGCCCGAAATTATCCTGGCCCACCTCGACAAGAGTCACATTACGGTGCACACCTACCCGGAAATCCATCCGGACGACGGTATTGCAACTTTCCGTGTGGACATCGATGTGTCGACTTGTGGTGTCATTTCACCGCTCAAAGCGCTCAATTTCCTCATTCACCAGTTCGATTCGGACATCGTGACTGTGGATTACCGTGTGCGTGGCTTCACCCGTGACGTTGAAGGCAACAAGCACTTCATCGACCACGAGATCAATTCGATCCAGAACTACCTTTCTGAAGACACCCGCGACGCGTACCAGATGACTGACGTGAACGTGTACCAGGAAAACCTGTTCCACACCAAAATGCTGCTGAAGAACTTCGAACTGGACAACTACCTGTTCGGCGACGCCACCAGCAATCTGTCCTCCGAGCAGCGCGTTCAGGTGACCGACCGTGTGAAACACGAAATGCTCGAAATCTTCTACGCGCGCAACATGCCGACCTAAGATTCCCGGGCACAAAAAAGGCGACTGTCTCAGGACAGTCGCCTTTTTTATTGCTGGAAAAAAGCACCCTGTGGGGGGCGAGCCTGCTCGCGATAAGGCCTTCAGCACCTACACAGATCTCAGATCCGATAAGTACTCTTGGTCATCACCTTGGCCAGAATACTCATCCCGAACTTCACCGGCGCCGGAAACCGAAAACCCCCAGCCTCCAGCGCACTTTCCGCATGATGTTCTTCATCTATGCGCATCTGCTCCAGAATCGCCCGGGACTTTTCGTCCTCGGCCGGCAATTGCTCCAGGTGTTCATTCAAGTGCTTGCACACCTGATGCTCGGTCGCCGCGACGAATCCAAGGCTGACCTTGTCGCTGATCAACCCGGCCACTGCGCCAATCCCGAACGACATCCCGTAAAACAGTGGATTCAAAACGCTGGTATGGCTGCCCAACTGATGAATACGCTGTTCGCACCAGACCAGATGATCGATTTCTTCTTCGGCGGCGTGCTCCATGGCCTCGCGCACCTGAGGCAGCTTGGCGGTCAACGCCTGCCCCTGATACAGCGCTTGGGCGCAGACTTCACCGGTATGGTTGATACGCATCAGGCCGGCGACGTGGCGGGTGTCTTCGTCGCTCATCTGCGTGTCCGGCTGCAAAATCGCCGGCGACGGACGGTACGGCTGGCCACTGAAGGGCAGCAGAGTACGCATTGCAGCATCGGCTTGCAGCAGAAGACGGTCAATCGGCGAGTAGTGACGTTGGGTAGTCATGCTGACCTCCGGGAAGAATCTCGGCGGCCAGTTTAACCGAATCGGCCGGGGAAGGTTTGCGTTGGGTCATTAGTCGCGGGTTCTTGCTTATTTGTGGGAGCGATGCGGCTCGCGAAGGCGTGGAGTCAGGCACTGGCATATTGAACGTGCCGACGTCTTCGCGAGCAGGGGGCCTTTTAACCCGGTGGCCAGTTCATCTGACGCTGACCGAGTACGTGCATATGAATGTGGTAGACGGTCTGCCCACCTTTCTCATTGCAGTTCATCACCACGCGGAAACCTTCTTCGCAACCCAGTTCCAGTGCCAGACGCTGCGCAGTGAACAGGATGTGCCCGGCCAATGCCTTGTCATCTTCGGTCAGGTCATTGAGGGTGCGCACCGGTTTTTTCGGGATCACCAGGAAATGCACCGGTGCCTGAGGGGCGATGTCATGGAAGGCCAGAACCTGGTCGTCTTCGTAAATGATCTTGGCCGGGATTTCCCGGTTGATGATCTTGGTGAACAGAGTATCCACTGCTGTTTTCTCCGCTGTTTGGGCTGAATCGAGTGTACCGCGTTGAATCCGGTTTCTTCAGCGCGGGCAGTAAGCTTTATTGACCATACCGACGATGGTGCGATTGAGCCAGCGCGAGCCCAGTCGCGGCAAGAACGCGAACCAGCGGTTGCGTCGTCCGGGAATGATGATTGCGCGGTTCTTGTCGAGGGCGCGTACGGTGTATAGCGCGACTTCCTCCGGGCTCATCATTAACTTGCTGTCTTTGAGTTTGTCGCTGTTCAGCTGCGCCGTGCGGAAAAATGCCGTGCGTGTCGGGCCGGGGCAGAGTACCGAGACCTTCACCGCACTTTGTTTCAGTTCAACCCGCAAGGCTTCGGAGAAGTGCAGCACATACGCCTTGCTGGCGTAATAAGTGCTCATCCATGGGCCGGGATTGAAGGCGGCCACCGAGGCGACATTGAGAATCTGCCCGCCGCCCTGGAGCGCCATGCTGTTGCCGATCGCATGGCAGAGACGGGTGAGGGCGAGGATGTTCACTTCGATCAGATCCTGCTCGGTCATCCAGTCCTGTGCGAGAAACGGGCCGCAGGTGCCGATACCGGCGCAATTGACCAGCAAATCGATCTGTCGGTCACCCTCTTCAAGCTCTAACAAGAAGCCGGACAGGCGCAGTGGTTCACCCAGATCGCAGGCGCGGAACAGTACCTCGACGCCAAAGCGCTGGGTCAGTTCGATCGCAATGCTTTCCAGCTGATCACGCTGTCGGGCCACTAAAATCAGGCTGCGGCCACGCCGGGCCAGAGCTTCGGCCATGGCCAGGCCGATGCCGCTGGAGGCGCCGGTGATCAGTGCGTAACGGGTCATGCAATTCTCCATCGCAACAGCTCCGCGCCGGCGACGCGGGTGTCACGGCAGGGAGCGCTGTTCATTCTTTCGCTGAGTCTACAGGGGCTTGCGTCGCTTCGGCGGCTTCGTCGGCCGAATCCACAGGTGACTCGACGTCTACTTCGACTTCGTCAGTGGTCACCGAGCCACTTTCGTAGCTGCTTTCCAGATTGCTTTCATATTCCTGCTGGATGGCTGAGATGCCGCCGAGCATTCCACCGACAAAAATCAGTGCGAAGAACACGATCCACAGGGAGCACAGCACTTTCACGGCGGTGCTGTTTGGCGGCGGGGGAGGGCCGTAGCGATTGGCGCCGGTGTTGCCCGGTACGACCATGATCACCAGCGGGAAGAAGCTGCCCACGAACGGTACCAGGTTCAGCAGCCAGAGCCAGCCGGACCAGCCAATGTCGTGCAGACGCTGGACGCTGAACAGAATGCTGACAATCAGGAAGGCGATAAACAGGAAGAACGCGAAGATCCCGCCGATGATCAGGCCGGTGGTGGAGTCGCCGCTGACCAGACCCAGAGCCAGCAGGGCGAACACGCCGACAATGGGCAGGGTCACCAGACTCAGGACCATCGTCCATGCCAGAAAACGCAGGCGGCCGATTCGCCCTTCGACGCTGAACGGCTTGAGCGTGGCGAACGCCGGAAGATTTTCCCCCACATTGGCGCGAGGCGGTGCATATGGTGAGTCCGGTTCTGCCACCACAGTGGGGTGTTCCTGGACGTCCGATAGATTCAGTTCGATTGCCGTCTCTGCTTCAATGCGTGCATCAATCCCGGTTTTGCTCAGAGCTTGTAGATAAGCTTGTGCATCGTTGTGGGACAGGTCGCGTTTGAGTGCTACGGCGCGGCCATTGAACAGGCGTTCGATGGCGGCCACTTCACTTTTGAAAAGATCAGCCAGATTGAGCTTGGCAGTAGTGATATCGACACCGGGCTGCAAAGCACCGTCGAATACGATCTTGTAACGGGGTTCGCTCATGGCCGAGGCATCCTTGTCGCGAATGGTTTGAAAGGTCGTCAGTGTAAGGCCAGTCTTGAGTCGACTGGCCCGGTTTTACTCGCGCGGCCAGCGTTTTGGCAATTGTGCTGCGTGTTCCTGGGCTTGCCGGTATTCAGCGTCCAGCCGTGCGATCAATTGATCTACGCTCGGCAGGTCATCGATCTGCCCGACGCCTTGCCCGGCCGACCACACAGTTTTCCAGGCTTTGGCTTCATCGTTGATCGGCTTGAGCTTGTCACCGAAATTCACCTCGCCTTTGCCTTGCAGCGCAGCCATATCGAAACCGGCCGCCTCCAGGCTCTGCCGCATAAAGCTCGCCGGTACTCCCGAGACCGCTGGAGTATGAATGATGTCCGCAGCCTTGGCTGTCAGCAGCATCTCCTTGTAGGCGTCAGGCGCATGACTTTCCGTGGTGCCGATAAATCGTGTACCGAAGTAGGCCAAATCCGCACCGAGCACCTGTGCAGCGAGAATCTCATGGCCGTGGTTAAGACATCCTGCAAGCAACAGGGTTTTATCGAAAAACTCTCGGATCTCGGCGATCAGCGCAAACGGACTCCAGGTCCCGGCATGGCCCCCGGCGCCGGCCGCCACGGCGATCAGACCGTCGACACCGGCCTCGGCCGCTTTCTCGGCATGTCGGCGAGTGGTGACGTCATGGAACACCAGACCGCCATAGCTGTGTACCGCGTCGACCAACTCCTTCACCGCGCCGAGGCTGGTGATGACGATCGGCACTTTGTGTTCGACGCAGATGTTCAGGTCTGCCTGCAAGCGCGGGTTGCTGTTGTGCACGATCAGGTTCACCGCGTACGGCGCCGGGTTGTCCAGTGTCGCCAGGCCCGCTTCGATCTGTTCCAGCCAGGCTTTGAATCCGCTGCTTTCGCGTTGGTTCAGCGCAGGAAAACTGCCGACCACGCCATTACGGCAGCAGGCGAGCACCAGCTCAGGGTTGGAAATCAGAAACATCGGCGCCGCCACTACAGGCAGACGCAGACGTTGTTCGAGCAAAGCGGGCAGCGACATTATGAACACCCCAAGGATCTGTACTTGTTGAAGTTAGAACGGCTTGACCACGACCAGAATTACGATAGCCAGCAATATCAGAACCGGCACTTCATTGAACCAGCGATAAAAGACATGGCTGCGGGTGTTTTCGCCACGGGCAAAACGTTTCACCTGCGCGCCGCACATGTGGTGGTAGCCGATCAGCAACACGACCAGGGTCAGTTTGGCGTGAATCCAGCCGCCCATGCTGAAGATGCTCGGGTTGAGGTAGATCAGCCAGCCGCCGAAAATCAGCGTCGCAATCATCGCCGGGCCCATGATGCCGCGATACAGCTTGCGTTCCATTAAGCTGAAGCGTTCTTTGCTGATCGTGTCTTCGCTTTGCGCGTGATACACGAACAGACGCGGCAAGTAGAACAGCCCGGCAAACCAGCAAACGATGCTGACAATGTGAAAAGCTTTGATCCATAGATAGAGCATTTTTAGTTATTCCAGGTTCACGGTAAGCCGGATAGTAGAGGCTTGAGCGTCCGCACGTCACCTTGACGGTTGTCGCAGGGCCGCGCGGCCCCTATTATCGACGGCTTTCCAGTGGGTTCTTTGAGGGCAGGTTATGGTCAAGGTCGGTATCGTCGGCGGCACGGGTTACACCGGTGTCGAACTGCTGCGTCTGTTGGCGCAGCATCCGCAGGCAGAAGTGGTAGTGATCACTTCCCGATCCGAGGCCGGTCTGGCCGTGGCTGACATGTACCCGAACCTGCGCGGACACTACGACGGCCTGGCCTTCAGCGTCCCAGACATCAAGACCCTCGGCGCTTGCGACGTAGTGTTCTTCGCTACACCGCACGGTGTGGCTCACGCATTGGCCGGTGACTTGCTCGCGGCGGGCACCAAGGTGATCGACCTGTCGGCAGACTTCCGTCTACAAGACGCTGAAGAGTGGGCCAAGTGGTACGGTCAGCCGCACGGCGCACCGGAGTTGCTGGACGAAGCGGTTTACGGTCTGCCGGAAGTTAATCGCGAGCAAATCAAGAAGGCTCGCCTGATCGCGGTACCGGGTTGCTATCCGACCGCTACCCAGTTGGGTTTCCTGCCATTGCTCGAAGCCGGTCTGGCGGATACTTCGCGCTTGATCGCGGACTGCAAATCCGGTGTCAGTGGTGCCGGTCGCGGTGCGGCTGTCGGCTCGCTGTACTCCGAGACATCGGAAAGCATGAAGGCCTATGCGGTGAAAGGTCACCGTCACCTGCCGGAAATTCGCCAGGGCCTGCGTCGCGCAGCGGGCAAGGATGTCGGTCTGACTTTCGTTCCGCACCTGACTCCGATGATCCGTGGCATTCACTCAACGCTCTACGCGACGGTGGTTGACCGCTCGGTGGATCTGCAGGCGCTGTTTGAAAAGCGTTACGCCAACGAACCATTCGTCGATGTAATGCCGGCCGGCAGCCATCCGGAAACCCGTAGCGTGCGCGGTGCCAACGTTTGTCGTATCGCCGTTCATCGTCCGCAGGATGGCGATCTGGTGGTGGTGCTGTCGGTGATCGACAACCTGGTCAAAGGTGCGTCGGGTCAGGCGGTGCAGAACATGAACATCCTGTTCGGGCTGGACGAGCGTTTCGGTCTGTCCCACGCCGGTATGCTGCCGTAACACTTTAAGCAGCACAGCAAAAAGGCCCGTTCAGCGGGCCTTTTTGCATTCTGAACAGCTCGTCGGGTTTATTGATATACCGTAACAATAGTTGACCGATTTTCTCGGACAAGCGGATAATGCGCGTCATCACGCATTATGGCGGCGTAACGCCGGGAGATAGTCAGCATGAGCGTCGAATCCTTCACCCCCACGGCTTTGCAATTCACCCACGGTGCCGCGCACAAGGTGAAGAGCCTGGTCGATGAAGAGGGGAATGATCGCTTGAAGCTGCGCGTATTCGTTACGGGCGGCGGTTGTTCAGGGTTTCAGTACGGTTTCACCTTCGATGAAGATGTGGCCGAGGACGACACCATCGTCGAGCGCGAAGGCGTGAGTCTGGTGGTGGATCCGATGAGCTTCCAGTACCTGGCCGGTGCTGAAGTGGACTACCAGGAAGGTCTGGAAGGTTCTCGTTTCGTGATCAAGAATCCGAACGCCACCACGACGTGTGGTTGCGGGTCTTCGTTCTCGATCTGATCGCTCCTCGCTCCAGATAACAAAACGCCGCAGAGCCTCACGGTTCTGCGGCGTTTTGCTGTGCTTAATCTTTAAGCAGGGTAGATAGCGCCAAGTATCCGCAGCCCGCGTGCGCCGGTGACGCTTGGGCGGTTGGCGGCGATGCCTTCTAGGCAGCAATGGGCCAGCCAGGCGAAGGCCATGGCTTCGACCCAGTCCGGGTCAACGCCGTGAGTGGCAGTGCTGGCGACTTTGGTGGTTGGCAGCAGCTCGGCCAGACGCTTCATCAGCGTGGCGTTGTGCGCGCCGCCGCCGCAGACCAACAGTTCCTGAGTATCGGTTTGAGCGTTTTGCAAAGATTCAACGATCGTCAACGCGGTCAGTTCAAGCAGCGTCGCTTGCACGTTCTCGGCAGCAAAGGCTGGCAGGTGCGAGAGATGTTGTCCCAGCCAGGGCAGGTTGAACACTTCGCGGCCGGTACTTTTCGGTCCCTTGGTGACGAAGAATGGATCGCTGAGGAGTGCGTTTAGCAGTGTCGGCTCGACTGTCCCTGTTTTAGCCCAGTCGCCATTGCGATCATAGTTTTCGCCGCGCTGCTGCTGAATCCAGGCGTCCATCAGCACATTCCCGGGGCCGCAGTCGAAACCGGCTACAGGTTTGGTCGGCTCAATCAGACTCAGATTGCTGAAACCGCCGACATTCAAGACGGCCTGGTTACCGGTACGCTCTTCAAATAACGCTTCATGAAATGCAGGTACCAGCGGAGCGCCTTGACCTCCGGCCGCCACATCGCGACTGCGGAAATCGCTGACTACGGTGATACCGGTCAGTTCGGTCAGCAGAGCGGGGTTGCCGATCTGCACGGTGAAGCCGCGTGCAGGCTCATGGCGAATGGTCTGGCCGTGGCTGCCTATCGCCCGAATGTCTTGCGGTTTGAGTTGCTGCTGATCGAGGAGGGTATGAATGCCCTGCGCGGCGAGTGTCACCCAGTTCTGCTGGGCAATCGCCGAGCGGGCGATTTCGTCAGGGCCACTGGCGCACAAGCCAAGCAGCTCGGCGCGCAGGGATTCAGGCATGGGGATGTAGTGGGTGGCGACCAGTTTGATCGCCGAGGTCTGTTCGATCAGGGCAATGTCCAGACCGTCGAGGCTGGTTCCGGACATCACGCCGATATACAGGGCCATGACTTAGCGCTTGCTCGAAGCCAGCATGGTGGCTTTCTCTTGATCCATGCGCGCCATCAGCGGCTGGCTCTGAGCGAGGAAGCGAGCGCGCTCGGCTTTGGCAATAGGATCAGCCATCGGCAGTTTCTGGCCCAACGGATCGACGTGGACACCATTGACCTGGAACTCATAATGCAAGTGCGGGCCGGTGGAAAGGCCGGTGGTGCCGATGTAACCAATCACTTGACCTTGCTTGACAGTACCGCCGGTCTTCACGCCTTTGGCGAAGCCTTGCATGTGGCCGTACAGCGTGCGGTAAGTATTGCCGTGCTGGATGATCACCGTGTTGCCGTAGCCACCACGACGTCCGGCCAACAACACTTTACCGTCACCGGCAGCCTTGATTGGCGTGCCGCGCGGCGCAGCGTAATCAACACCTTTGTGGGCGCGAATCTTGTTGAGGATCGGGTGCTTGCGGCCCATGGAGAACTTCGAACTGATGCGGGCGAAATCCACTGGTGTGCGGATGAACGCCTTGCGCATGCTGTTGCCATCAGCCGTGTAGTAGCTGCTGTTGCCTTGCTTGTTGGTGTAACGCACGGCGGTGTAGGTCTTGCCGCGGTTAGTGAAGCGAGCGGACAGGATAGGTCCGGTGCCGACGGCTTTGCCGTTGACCACTTTCTGCTCGTAGATCACATCGAATTCGTCACCTTGGCGGATGTCTTGAGCGAAATCGACGTCGTAGCCAAAGACGCTGGCCATATCCATGGTCAGGCTGTGAGAGAGGCCGGCGCGGGCTGCGGATTGTGAAAGCGAACTGTTGATTACGCCATGGACGTAAGCAGTGCGGACGGTCGGTTTCGCGGTAACCCGGTTGAAGGCATAACCTTTGTCATTCTTGGTCAGGGTAATGGTTTCGACGTCGCTGACCTTGCTGTGCAGGCTGGTCAGTTGGCCTTGCGGATTCAATTCGAATTCGAGTTTCTGGCCGTGTTTGAGCTGGCTGAACTGTTTGGCTTGCTTGTCGCTGGCCAGAACTTCGTGGACGGAGGCCGCTGGCAGACCGACCTTTTCGAACAAGGTCGACAGCGTATCGCCCTTGGCGACGATGACTTCACGGTGCCCTGGGGCTTTAGGCGTTTCAGCGATTGGCGCAGGTACGGCCTCAGCGGTTTGTGCGGTGTTTTCGTCAGTGTTTTCGATTTGAGCAAACGGAGAAGCTACTGGCTCATTTGTGGCTTGAGCGGCGTCAGCAGCGTCTTGATCTTGTGTCAGTTGTTCAGCAGGACTTTCCAGTTCAAGGCTCAGGGTCGTCTTTTTGGCTTCAACATCACTGGAAGGGAATACCAGGAGTGCCAGGCTGAGAAGGGCGGCGATTCCACTTGCGGCGAGCAGGTGGGTCTTCGGGTAAAGCGGCGGCGCTTTAGACGGTTCTGTGGTCATAGGTAATTTTGACTTTGAAAAATGATGAATTGGAAAAGATGAATGACATGATGAAGATGAAATAACTGTATAAAATATAACCAAATCATCTCTGAAGCAAGTCTACAGACATCGCGTCTGCGGATTGGTGTCCGTGCGCCGGGCAAAACTTGTAATTGGTGCACGATCTTGTATGGTTGGTTCCCTTTGAATCTGAGCCTTGCGGGTCTGTTATGAAGTCGGTTGAAGAGCAGCTAGCGCTGATTAAACGTGGTGCGGAAGAACTGTTGGTCGAGTCCGAGCTGATCGAGAAGCTCAAGCGCGGCCAACCGCTGCGAATCAAGGCTGGTTTCGATCCGACCGCTCCTGATCTGCATTTGGGTCACACGGTGCTTATTAATAAGCTGCGTCAGTTCCAGGAGCTGGGGCATCAGGTTATCTTCCTTATAGGTGACTTCACCGGAATGATCGGTGATCCGAGCGGCAAGAGCGCTACGCGTCCTCCGTTGACTCGCGAGCAGGTTCTGGAAAACGCCGAGACTTACAAGACGCAGGTGTTCAAGATTCTTGATCCGGCGAAAACCGAAGTTGCGTTCAACTCCACCTGGATGGACAAGATGGGGCCGGCGGACTTTATTCGCCTGACTTCGCAGTACACCGTCGCGCGCATGCTTGAGCGTGACGACTTCGATAAGCGCTACACCACCAATCAGCCAATCGCTATTCACGAGTTCCTCTATCCGCTGGTGCAGGGGTACGATTCGGTTGCGTTGCGGGCGGATGTCGAGTTGGGTGGTACCGATCAGAAATTCAACTTGCTGATGGGGCGTGAGTTGCAGCGTGGTTATGGTCAAGAGGCTCAATGCATTTTGACCATGCCGTTGCTCGAAGGTCTGGATGGCGTGAAGAAGATGTCCAAGTCATTGGGCAACTACGTCGGTATTCAGGAAGCGCCGGGTGTCATGTACAGCAAGCTGGTTTCGATTCCGGATGCGTTGATGTGGCGTTACTTCGAGCTGCTCAGCTTCCGCTCGATGGATGAGATCAATGCGCTGCGTGCTGATGTTGAGGCGGGTGCTAATCCGCGCGATGTCAAAATCAAACTGGCAGAAGAGATCGTTGCGCGCTTCCATGGCGAAGAGGCTGCTGCCAATGCCCATCGTGCGGCGGGTAACCGTATGAAAGATGGCGAGTTGCCGGATGATCTGCCAGAGATCGAGTTGGCATCTACTGAGGATATGCCGATCGCTGCTGTCCTTAATAAGGCGGGGTTGGTGAAGAACTCGGCGGCAGCGCGTGATCTGTTGGCGTCTGGTGGTGTGCGCATCGATGGCGCAGTCGTTGATCGCTCCTTTATATATGTACTGGGCGCGACCCACGTTTGCCAGGCTGGCAAGAAGGCCTTTGCGCGTATCACACTGAAATCTGAGTGATTTCTGAAAATAAGTGTTGACGGCGAATTTTAGATGTCTATAATTCGCCCCACTTCCGGCGCAGTCGAAACGGAAAACTCCTTGAGATTCAATGAGTTATGCAAGTTTCGACAGCAGGTTGCTTCAGTTCATCGAAGCCAGAAGGAAGTTGAAAAAGAGGTGTTGACAGCAGCGTGTAACGCTGTAGAATTCGCCTCCCGCTGACGAGAGATCGGAAGCGCAAGTGGTTGA
>NZ_JACOPX010000012.1:0-7672 GCF_015461835.1 Pseudomonas neuropathica
CCGGGGTTTTGTCAGCCACGAGATTTTCGTAGTTTCCGCCGGTCACGTTCGTGATCGAGTTGGTCAGCGGTGCATGACCGGTCAACGCATCGTTCGGTGCGGTGGTGGTCGCGGTACCGGTGGTCTGTCCCACGCCGATGGTGATGGTCTGACCGTTGGCCAGGGTCACCACAACTGGCGAACCAGTGACCGGAGCACCAACAGTGGCGGTGTACGTGACGTTGCCACCTTCAGCTGTCGACTCTGTTGCTGTCAGTTTGACAGTGGTGGTGTCGATCGTGTCGGTAACGCTGGTCACGGCCGGCGTGGTGCTCGGCACCAGGTTTTCGAAGTTGCCACCGGTGGCGGTGCTGATGGTCGCCTGCACGGTGCCGGCATCTTTGTAGACGTCGTCAGCCGGGGCTGGAACGGTCACGGTGCCAGTGGTTTTGCCAGCGTCGATGGTGATCACGGCGCCGTTGCTCAGCGTCACGGTGACTGGCGAGCCAGCGGCGTTGGTCAGCGTCGCGGTGTAGACGATCGAACCGCCTTCAGCGACCGAATTGGTAGCGCTGAGCGACAGATTGGTCGTGTCGACAGTGTCGGTCACGTTGGTGCTGACGGGCGTCTTGTCGGCCACGAGATTTTCGTAGTTTCCGCCGGTCACGTTCGTGATCGAGTTGGTCAGCGGTGCATGACCGGTCAACGCATCGTTCGGTGCGGTGGTGGTCGCGGTACCGGTGGTCTGTCCCACGCCGATGGTGATGGTCTGACCGTTGGCCAGGGTCACCACAACTGGCGAACCAGTGACCGGAGCACCAACAGTGGCGGCGTACGTGACGTTGCCACCCTCAGCTGTCGACTCTGTTGCTGTCAGTTTGACAGTGGTGGTATCGATCGTGTCGGTAACGCTGGTCACGGCCGGCGTGGTGCTCGGCACCAGGTTTTCGAAGTTGCCACCGGTGGCGTTGCTGATCGTCGCCTGCACGGTGCCGGCATCTTTGTAGACGTCGTCAGCCGGGGCTGGAACGGTCACGGTGCCAGTGGTTTTGCCAGCGTCGATGGTGATCACGGCGCCGTTGCTCAGTGTCACGGTGACTGGCGAGCCAGCGGCGTTGGTCAGCGTCGCGGTGTAGACGATCGAACCGCCTTCAGCGACCGAATTGGTAGCGCTGAGCGACAGATTGGTCGTGTCGACAGTGTCGGTCACGTTGGTGCTGACGGGCGTCTTGTCGGCCACGAGATTTTCGTAGTTTCCGCCGGTCACGTTGGTGATCGAGTTGGTCAGCGGTGCATGACCGGTCAACGCATCGTTCGGTGCGGTGGTGGTCGCGGTGCCTGTGGTCTGGCCGACACCGATGGTGATGGTTTGACCATTGGCCAAATTCACGACAACTGGCGAGCCAGTTACCGGTGCGCCGACAGTCGCGGTGTAGACAACATTGCCGCCTTCAGCCGCCGACTCGGTGGCCGTCAGTTTGACGGTGGTGGTGTCGATGGTGTCGGTGACCTGGGTCACAGCCGGCGTCGTGCTCGGCACCAGATTTTCGAAGTTGCCACCGGTGGCGGTGCTGATGGTCGCCTGCACGGTGCCGGCATCTTTGTAGACGTCGTCAGCCGGGGCTGGAACGGTCACGGTGCCAGTGGTTTTGCCAGCGTCGATGGTGATCACGGCGCCGTTGCTCAGCGTCACGGTCACTGGTGAACCGGCGGCGTTGGTCAAAGTAGCGGTGTAGACAATCGAACCGCCCTCGGCCACGGAACCGGTCGCACTGAGCGACAGATTGGTGGTGTCGACGGTATCGGTGACCGTGGTCGAAACCGGTGTCTTGTCGGCTACGAGATTCTCGTAATTGCCGCCGGTTACACCGATGATCGAGTTGGTCAGTGGTGCCTGACCGGTCAGTGCATCGTTAGGTGCCGTGGTGGTCACGGTGCCGGTTGTTTTGCCGACTTCGATGGTGATGTTCTGGCCGTTGGCCAATGTCACCACGACAGGTGAGCCGGTCACTGGAGCGCCCACAGTGGCGGTGTAAGTGACGGTGCCACCTTCAGCGACCGACGTATCAGCCGTGAGTTTGACGGTCGAGGTGTCGATGGTGTCGGTGACGCTGGTCACAGCCGGCGTGGTGCTCGGCACCAGGTTTTCGAAGTTGCCACCAGTGGCGGTACTGATTGTCGCCTGCACGGTGCCGGCGTCTTTGTAGACGTCGTCAGCCGGGGCTGGAACGGTCACGGTGCCGGTGGTTTTACCGGCGTCGATGGTGATCACGGCGCCGTTGCTCAGCGTCACGGTCACTGGCGAGCCAGCGGCGTTGGTCAGGGTCGCGGTATAAACAATCGAACCGCCTTCAGCGACCGAATTGGTAGCGCTGAGCGACAGATTGGTGGTGTCGACGGTGTCGGTCACGTTGGTGCTGACCGGGGTCTTGTCGGCTACCAGGTTCTCGAAGTTGCCACCTGTTACGTCGGTAATCGCGTTGGTCAGCGGCGCGTGGCCAGTCAATGCGTCGTTTGGCGCTGCGGTGGTTGCGGTACCGGTGGTCTGGCCGACGCCGATGGTGATCGTCTGACCGTTAGCCAGGGTTACGACAACCGGCGAGCCGGTGACTGGCGCGCCGACAGTCGCGGTGTAGGTGACGTTGCCACCCTCAGCTGTCGACTCGGTGGCGGTGAGTTTTACGGTGGTGGTGTCGATGGTGTCGGTGACATTGGTCACGGCCGGCACGGTGCTTGGCACCAGATTCTCGAAGTTGCCACCAGTCGCGGTCGAAATGGTTGCTTCGACTTTGCCTGCATCTTTGTAAACATCATCCGCTGGCGCAGCGACGGTGACGGTGCCAGTGGTTTTGCCCGCCTCAATGGTGATCACGGCGCCGTTCGACAGGGTCACGGTGACTGGCGAGCCAGCCGCGTTGGTCAGCGTTGCGGTGTAGATGATCGAGCCACCTTCAGCAACCGAACCCGTCGCGCTCAGCGACAGGTTAGTGGTGTCGACGGTATCGGTGACAGTGGTTGAAACCGGGGTCTTGTCGGCCACCAGGTTTTCGTAGTTGCCGCCAGTGACACCCGTGATCGAGTTGGTCAGTGGCGCCTGACCGGTCAGCGCATCGTTCGGTGCGGTGGTGGTCACGGTGCCGGTGGTTTTGCCGACTTCGATGGTGATGTTCTGGCCGTTGGCCAAGGTCACGGTGACCGGCGAACCGGTAACTGGAGCGCCGACAGTGGCGGTGTAAGTGACGGTGCCGCCTTCGGCCACGGAGGTATCGGCCGTCAGTTTGACGGTCGAGGTGTCTATGGTGTCGGTGACTTCGGTCACAGCCGGAGCAGTGCTCGGCACGAGGTTTTCGAAGTTGCCACCGTTGGCAGTCGAAATCGTCGCTTCAACTTTGCCCGCGTCTTTGTAAACGTCATCGGCCGGAGCTGGAACGGTCACAGTGCCTGTGGTTTTGCCTGCTTCGATGGTGATTACCGCGCCGTTCGACAAAGTCACGGTGACTGGCGAGCCAGCCGCGTTGGTCAGGGTTGCGGTGTAAACAATCGAACCACCTTCGGCCACATTGCCGGTCGCAGTCAGCGACAGGTTCGTGGTGTCGACAGTGTCGGTGACATTGGTCGAAACCGGGGTCTTGTCCGCCACCAGATTTTCGAAGTTGCCGCCGCTCACCTCAGTGATCGCATTGGTGATCGGCGCGTGGCCGGTCAATACATCGTTCGGCGCGGTGGTGGTCGCTGTGCCGGTGGTCTGGCCGACGCCGATGGTAATGGTCTGACCGTTGGCCAGGGTCACGACAACCGGCGAACCGGTGACTGGCGCGCCGACAGTCGCGGTGTAGACGACATTACCGCCTTCAGCTGCCGACTCGGTGGCGGTCAGTTTGACGGTGGTGGTGTCGATGGTGTCGGTGACTTCGGTCACAGCCGGAACAGTGCTCGGCACGAGGTTTTCGAAGTTGCCACCGGTGGCGGTGCTGATGGTCGCCTGCACGGTGCCGGCATCTTTGTAGACGTCGTCAGCCGGGGCTGGAACGGTCACGGTGCCAGTGGTTTTGCCAGCGTCGATGGTGATCACGGCGCCGTTGCTCAGCGTCACGGTCACTGGTGAACCGGCGGCGTTGGTCAAAGTAGCGGTGTAGACAATCGAACCGCCCTCGGCCACGGAACCGGTCGCACTGAGCGACAGATTGGTGGTGTCGACGGTATCGGTGACCGTGGTCGAAACCGGTGTCTTGTCGGCTACGAGATTCTCGTAATTGCCGCCGGTTACACCGGTGATCGAGTTGGTCAGTGGTGCCTGACCGGTCAGTGCATCGTTCGGTGCGGTGGTGGTCGCGGTGCCGGTGGTCTGGCCGACGCCGATGGTGATCGTCTGACCGTTTGTCAGGGTGACGACAACCGGCGAGCCGGTGACTGGAGCGCCGACAGTGGCGGTGTAAGTGACGGTGCCGCCTTCGGCCACGGAGGTATCGGCCGTTAGTTTGACGGTCGAGGTGTCGATGGTGTCGGTGACTTCGGTCACGGCCGGAACAGTGCTCGGCACCAGATTTTCGAAATTGCCACCGGTAGCGGTGGAGATCGTCGCTTCGACCTTGCCAGCGTCTTTGTAGACGTCGTCTGCTGGTGCTGGAACGGTCACGGTGCCGGTGGTTTTGCCGGCCTCGATGGTGATCACGGCGCCGTTGCTCAGCGTCACGGTCACTGGCGAGCCAGCAGCGTTGGTCAATGTGGCGGTGTAGATGATCGAGCCGCCCTCAGCCACGGAACCGGTCGCGCTGAGCGACAGGTTGGTGGTGTCGACGGTGTCGGTCACGGTGGTGCTGACCGGTGTTTTGTCCGCCACCAGATTTTCGAAGTTGCCGCCGGTTACGTCGGTGATCGCGTTGGTGAGCGGCGCGTGGCCGGTCAGCGCATCGTTCGGTGCGGTGAAGGTCACGGTGCCGGTGGTTTTACCGACTTCGATGGTGATGTTCTGACCGTTGGCCAGGGTCACCACAACCGGCGAGCCCGTCACAGGCGCCCCGACGGTCGCGGTGTAGGTGACGGTGCCACCTTCAGCGGCGGTCTCGGTCGCCGTCAGTTTCACGGTCGAGGTGTCGATGGTGTCAGTCACTTCGGTGACGGCTGGAACAGTGCTCGGCACCAGGTTTTCGAAGTTGCCACCAGTTGCTGTAGAGATCGTTGTCTCAACCTTGCCGGCGTCTTTGTAGACGTCGTCGGCCGGAGCTGGAACGGTCACGGTGCCAGTGGTTTTACCGGCTTCGATGGTGATTACCGCCCCATTCGACAGGGTCACCGTGACTGGCGAGCCTGCAGCGTTGGTCAGGGTTGCGGTGTAAACAATCGAACCACCCTCAGCCACAGAACCGGTGGCGCTCAGCGACAGGTTGGTGGTGTCGACAGTGTCGGTGACATTGGTCGAAACCGGGGTCTTGTCCGCCACCAGGTTTTCGAAGTTGCCGCCGCTCACCTCGGTGATCGCATTGGTGATCGGCGCGTGGCCGGTCAATGCATCGTTCGGCGCGGTGGTGGTCGCGGTGCCGGTGGTCTGGCCAACACCAATGGTGATGGTCTGCCCGTTAGCCAGGGTCACGACCACAGGCGAACCGGTGACTGGCGCGCCGACGGTCGCGGTGTAAGTCACGCTGCCGCCTTCAGCCGCCGACTCGGTCGCGGTGAGCTTGACGGTGGTGGTGTCGATGGTATCGGTGACGTTGGTCACGGCCGGCACGGTGCTTGGCACCAGATTCTCGAAGTTGCCGCCGGTTGCATCCTTGATCGTCACTTCGACTTTGCCGGCGTCTTTGTAGACGTCATCGGCTGGAGCCGCGACGGTTACGGTGCCGGTGGTTTTGCCGGCTTCGATGGTGATCACCGAACCGTTGCTCAGGGTCACGGTTACCGGGGTGCCGGCCGGGTTGGTCAGCGTCGCGGTGTAAACGATCGAACCGCCTTCAGCCACCGAATCGGTCGCGGTCAGGTTCAGGTTGGTGGTGTCGGTGGTGTCCGAAACCGCGGTGTCGGCGGACTTGCCGTCGACCGCCAGTTTTTCGTAATTGCCGCCGGTGGCGCCGTCGATGGTCACGCTCAGCGAGCTGCCACCGGCCAATGGGCTGTTCGGCGCAACGAAGTTCACCGAGCCGGTGGTTTCACCGACAGCGATGGTAATGGTCTGGCCGTTGGACAGGGTCACGACAACAGGCGAGCCAGTCACTGGCGCGGTCACGGTCGCGGTGTAGACCACGGTTTCGCCTTCAGCGACGTTCGCCGTGGCGGTCAGCGACACGGTGGAGGTGTCGATGGTGTCGTTGACGGTGGTGACGGCCGGAGTAGTGCTGGTGACGAGGTTTTCGAAGTCGCCACCGGTCGCGCCTTTGATGGTCGCTTCAACGGTGCCGGCATCTTTGTAGACGTCATCTTTCGGCGCGTCGACGGTGACGGTGCCGGTGGTTTTGCCTGCGTCGATGGTGATCACGGCACCGTTCGACAGAGTCACGGTGACCGGCGAGCCAGCGGCATTGGTCAGGGTCGCGGTGTAGGTGATCTGGCCGCCTTCGTTCACAGAACCGGTCGCGGTCAGCGACAGGTTGGTGGTGTCGACGGTGTCGGTGACGGTGGTGCTGACCGGGGTTTTGTCAGCCACGAGGTTTTCGTAATTGCCGCCGGAAACGTCGGTGATCGCGTTGGTCAGTGGAGCGTGGCCAGTCAACGCATCGTTTGGCGCGATGGTGGTCACGGTGCCGGTGGTCTTACCGACTTCGATGGTGATGTTCTGGCCGTTGGCCAGGGTCACGACAACCGGCGAACCGGTCACCGGTGCGCCGACAGTCGCGGTGTAGGTGACGGTGCCACCTTCAGCCGCCGACTCGGTGGCGGTCAGTTTGACCGTCGAGGTATCGATGGTGTCAGTGACGTCGGTTACGGCTGGCGTGGTGCTCGGAACCAGGTTCTCGAAGTTGCCGCCAGTGGCGTCCTTGATGGTCACTTCGACCTTGCCGGCGTCTTTGTAGACGTCATCGGCTGGCGCAGGAACGGTCACGGTGCCGGCGGTTTTGCCTGCTTCAATGGTGATGACCGACCCGTTCGACAGGGTCACGGTTACGGGCGTGCCGGCCGGGTTGGTCAGGGTTGCGGTGTAAACAATCGAACCGCCTTCAGCCACGGTACCCGTCGCGGTCAGCGACAGGTTGGTGGTGTCGACGGTGTCAGTGACGGTGGTCGAAACCGGGGTTTTGTCGGCAACGAGGTTCTCGTAATTGCCGCCGCTCACGTCAGTGATCGCATTGGTCAGCGGGGTGTGGCCGTTCAACGCATCGTTCGGCGCGGTGGTGGTCACGGTGCCGGTGGTTTTGCCGATTTCGATGGTGATGTTTTGGCCGTTGGCCAAGGTCACGACGACAGGCGAGCCGGTGACTGGTGCGCCGACGGTGGCGGTGTAAGTGACGGTGCCACCTTCAGCAGCTGACTCGGTGGCGGTCAGTTTGATGGTGCTGGTGTCGATGGTGTCGGTGACTTCGGTCACGGCCGGAACAGTGCTCGGCACCAGGTTCTCGAAGTTGCCGCCGGTAGCGTCCTTGATGGTGACTTCGACTTTGCCGGCGTCTTTGTAGACGTCATCGGCCGGTGCAGCGACGGTGACGGTGCCGGTGGTCTTGCCCGCTTCAATGGTGATCACCGAGCCGTTGCTCAGGGTCAC
>NZ_JACOPX010000012.1:7767-255719 GCF_015461835.1 Pseudomonas neuropathica
GAGCGACGCCTGACCGTTCAATGCGTCATTCGGCGCGGTGGTGGTCACGGTGCCGGTGGTCTTACCGACTTCAATGGTGATGCTCTGACCGTTAGCCAGAGTGACCACGACAGGCGAACCGGTGACCGGCGCGCCGACAGTGGCGGTGTAAGTGACGGTGCCGCCTTCAGCCACGGTGGTGTCGGCCGTCAGCTTCACGGTCGAGGTGTCAATGGTGTCAGTGACGTCGGTCACGGCTGGCGTGGTGCTCGGGACCAGGTTTTCGAAGTTGCCGCCAGTGGCGTCCTTGATCGTGACTTCGACTTTGCCGGCGTCTTTATAGACGTCATCGGCGGGCGCCGGAACGGTCACGGTGCCAGTGGTTTTGCCGGCCTCGATGGTGATCACCGAACCGTTCGACAGGGTCACGGTAACAGGCGAGCCTGCGGCGTTGGTCAGGGTCGCGGTGTAAGTGATCTGGCCACCTTCAGCCAAGGTACCCGTCGCGCTCAGCGTCAGGTCGGTGGTGTCAGTGGTGTCGGTGACCGTGGTGCTGACCGGGGTTTTGTCAGCTACCAGATCTTCGTAATTGCCGCCGCTCACGCCCGTGATTGCGTTGGTGATCGGCGCGTGGCCGGTCAACGCATCGTTTGGTGCAGTGGTGGTCACGGTGCCGGTGGTTTTGCCGATTTCGATGGTGATGTTCTGGCCGTTGGCCAGGGTCACGATCACTGGCGAGCCAGTCACCGGCGCGCCGACGGTGGCGGTGTAAGTGACGGTGCCGCCTTCAGCCACCGAGGTGTCAGCCGTCAGCTTTACGGTCGACGTGTCGATGGTGTCAGTGACGTCGGTCACGGCTGGCGTGGTGCTCGGCACCAGATTCTCGAAATTACCGCCAGACACATCCTTGATGGTGACTTCGACTTTGCCGGCGTCTTTGTAAACGTCATCAGCTGGCGCCGGAACAGTCACGGTGCCAGTGGTTTTACCCGCGTCGATGGTGATCACCGAGCCGTTGCTCAGGGTCACAGTGACTGGCGTGCCAGCCGGGTTGGTCAGCGTCGCGGTGTAAACAATTGAACCGCCCTCAGCCACGGTGCCAGTCGCAGTGAGCGACAGGTCAGTGGTGTCGGCGACATCGGTAACAGTGGTCGATACCGGGGTCTTGTCGGCAACCAGATCTTCGTAATTACCACCGGAAACACCGGTGATCGAGTTGGTCAGCGGCGCATTGCCGGTCAACGCATCGTTAGGGGCGGTGGTGGTCACGGTGCCGCTGGTTTTGCCGATTTCGATGGTGATGTTCTGACCGTTGGCCAGGGTCACGATCACTGGCGAGCCAGTCACCGGCGCGCCGACGGTGGCGGTGTAAGTGACGGTGCCGCCTTCAGCCACCGAGGTGTCAGCCGTCAGCTTTACGGTCGACGTGTCGATGGTGTCGGTCACTTCGGTCACGGCTGGAACGGTGCTAGGCACCAGATTCTCGAAGTTGCCGCCGGAAGCGTCCTTGATGGTCACTTCAACTTTGCCGGCGTCTTTATAGACGTCATCGGCTGGCGCCGGAACGGTCACGGTGCCAGTGGTTTTGCCTGCCTCGATGGTGATCACCGAGCCATTGCTCAGGGTCACGGTGACTGGGGTGCCGGCAGGATTGGTCAGGGTCGCGGTGTAAACAATCGAACCACCTTCGGCCACGGTCCCGGTTGCTGTCAGCGACAGGTTGGTGTCGTCGATCGAGTCGGTAATGGTGGTGGTCGCTGGCGTCGTGTTCGGCACCAGGTTTTCGAAGTTGCCGCCGGTAGTACCGGTGATGGTGGTGCTGACGGTGCTGCCATTGTTGTAAACGTCGTTGGCCGCAGTTGGCACGTTGACGGTGCCGGTGGTCTGGCCGGCGTCAATGGTGATGGTCGAACCGTTCGACAGGGTGATCGTCACCGGAGTCTGCGCAGCATTGGTCAGCGTCGCGGTGTAAGTGATCTGGCCACCTTCGACGACCGTACCGGTGGCGGTAAGGCTCACGCTGGTGGTGTCGATCGAATCGGTAACGGTGGTGGTCGCAGGCGTAGTGTTCGGCACCAGGCTTTCGAAGTTGCCGCCAGTGGCGCCGGTAATGGTGGTGCTGACGGTGCCGCCATTGTTGTAGACGTCATTGGCCGCCGTCGGCACGTTGACGGTGCCGGTGGTCTGCCCAGCCTCAATGGTGATGGTCGAACCGTTCGACAGGGTGACCGTTACCGGGGTTTGCGCCGGGTTGGTCAGAGTCGCGGTGTAGGTGATCTGGCCGCCTTCGACCACTGTGCCGGTGGCGGTCAGGGTCAGATTAGTGGTGTCGATCGAATCGGTGATGGTGGTCACCGCAGGTGTCGGGTTCGGCACCAGGTTTTCGAAGTTGCCGCCGCTGGCACCGGTGATGGTGGTGGTGACGGTGCTGCCGTTGTTATAGACGTCGTTGGCCGGTGTCGGCACGTTGACGGTGCCGGTGGTCTGACCCGCGCCAATGGTGATGGTCGAGCCGTTCGACAGGGTGACGGTCACCGGGGTTTGCGCCGGGTTGGTCAGGGTCGCGGTGTAAGTGATCTGCCCGCCTTCGGTGACACTCGGCCCGGCCGTCAGGGTGACGGTGGTGGTGTCGATGGTGTCAGTGACCTGGGTCGTGGCCGGAGTGGTCGGCGGGGTCACGGTGATGCCATTGCCGCCGGTGGTGCCGGTGACGGTCACGTCGATCTGGGTCGGGTCGTTGTAAACGGTGTCGTTCGGCGCCAGCGGCACATTGACGGTGCCAGTGGTTGCGCCTGCCGGAATCACAATCACCGCGCCGTTGGACAGGGTGATGGTCAGGTCGGTCAGTGGCGCCTGGGTCAGGGTCGCGGTGTACACCAGCATGCCGCCGGCTTCGGTGATGGACGGCGTGGCGCTGAGGCTCAGGGTCGAATCACGCAAGGCGTTGGTAGTGGTGTCGGTGGTCTGGCCGCCGGTGATGTTTTGCGCGGCTTGTCCGCCAGCGTTGATGCCTGCAGTCGGGAAACCAATGGTCGGGTCAACGCGGCCAGCGGTGGCGTCGAGCATGACGAAGCTGTGACCACCACCGGCGGCACCGCCCGTGCCTGCGGCACTCGGGCCGGCAGCAGTGGCGTCCAGCGCGGTGGTCGGGTCGACACCGGCGGCGATGGCTTGCTGCAGTTCGGCTACCGACGGCGCTGCCTGCGCTGTGGCCTCGGCCAGGTCAGTGCTGGAGTCAGGCGCGTTGGCGCTCCACTGGGTTTCTCGGCCCAGATCGAGGGTGCGGCCATCAGCCAACTCAAGCGACACGGCGCCGGAGAGGCCGGTGTCGATCTGGTCACCCACGAACAGGCGATCGCCTTCAACGAGTACGCGACGTACACCCTCAGGGGAGACTACAAATACCTGACCGACAATGCTTTTGACGATGGCAACAACACTGCTCATTGAAGACTCTCCGGGGGTGTCACGTTCAGTTGACTTCCATAGACCTGATGGCTTTGGGTGCCGATTCAGTCTGGACGTACTTTAAAAATTTGCGAAACAAGTTTGACGCGTCTAATCGTCAATAATTTGGCTATATTCTTTCGCTATTAACTTTATGCCAAACTATTGACCTTCTGGGTGCCATCCTAAACAATCGCCCCACTAATGTCACATTGATATTTCCGCGGCGACCTGTCCTTTAGCGTGTGATCCAGTTCCTGTTTTGAACTTTCCGACATACGGTCAATCTGGTTGCCATCATCCGACGCAGCGCCACGTTTTGCTGTGATTCAAGACAAGAAGTTCTGGGAAATTCCTATCATGCGTTCGCCCCTGCTTTTCGCCGTACCCTTCGCCCTCGCCGCCTCTTTTGTACAAGCACAATCCTTACCAGAAGCCATGCAGCAGGCACTGGATGTCCATCCGGAAATCCAGGCAGGGGTCAACAGTCGTTTGGCTGCGGATTATCAATTAAGAGCGGCGAAAGGGGGATACCTGCCGAAGGTCGATCTGCTCGGTGGTTATGGCCGTGAAGGCACCGACAGCGTGACCACTCGCGCCAACTCCGGCGGTAACCACTACGAAACCCTGAACCGCAGCGAGTCAAGTTTACGTCTCTCGCAAATGGTCTTCGACGGTTTTGCGACGTCCAGCGAAGTCGGGCGTCAACAAGCCACCGTTAACTCCCGTGCTTACTCGCTGCTCGGCACTTCCGAGCGCACCGCACTGACCGTCGCCCAGGTCTACCTGGACGTGCTGACCCGTCGCGAATTCGTGCGCTTGGCCGAGGACAACCTCAAGAGCCATCAGCGCATCTACGACCAGATCCAGTTGCGCACCCAGCGCGGCGTCGGCAGCGGTGCCGATCTCGATCAAGCCGAAGCGCGGATGGCCCAGGCTCGCAACAACCTGATCACCGAGCAGACCAATCTGGCCGACTCGGAAACCAACTTCCTCAGCGCCGTCGGCCAGATGCCTGATCAACTGGAGCGGCCGGCACCGTTCATGGCGATGATGCCGGCCAACCTCAATGAAGCGCGTCAGCAGATGCTGGAAAACAGTCCGATCCTGCGTTCGGCAGAGTCCGACATCGCCGCTGCCGAGAAGCAGTACGAAACCGCCAAGTCGACCTTCTACCCGCGTTTCGACGCCGAACTGGGCCGTACCGCCGACAACGATCTCGATGGCCAGAACGGTCACAACAACGAATGGCAGGCAATGCTGCGCATGCGCTTCAACCTCTATTCCGGCGGCAGCAACAAGGCTGATCTGGAATCCAAGTCGTACCTGTCGAACCAGGCGCTGGACATCCGCAACAACGCCCTGCGCCAGTTGAACGAAGAACTCGGTCTGGCCTGGAACGCCTTGAACAACGCTAACGCGCAGGTGCCGATCGCGCAGCAATACGTCGATCACAGCACCTCGGTGCGCACCGCTTACCAGCGTCAGTTCAGCCTCGGCGAGCGCACCCTGCTCGATTTGCTCGACAGCGAAAACGAGTTGTTCACCGCTTCGCGGCGTCTGGCGGAAATCAAAAACATTCAGTTATTTACTCAGTACCGAATCAAGGCGACCATGGGCGAGTTGCTCAGAAGCCAGGGAGTGGTCGCACCGTTGGCATCCGTTGTGCAGAACGACGTGAAACCCAAGGTCCAGCTGCCTGGGATGAATTGAGTTATCCCTTTTCAACTGTCAAAGAGTGTCGAGCGTGGAATCAGAAGTCAGTCGAGTTCAACTCAGTCATGATCCACGCGCGTTGCACGACGATCCTTTACTGGACGGTCTGCTCGCCCTTTGCATGCTGCACCAGAAGCCCGCCAGCGCGGCGATGCTGACCACCGGCCTGCCGCTGCCAAAACAACGCCTGAGTGTCGAGTTGCTGCCCCGCGCGGCGGCTCGCGCCGGCCTGCAAGGTCGGGTGCTGCAGCGCAAACTGGAAGAAATTCCGGCGATCGCCATGCCGGCATTGTTGCTGCTCAAGGATGGCCGCAGCGCCGTCCTCCTCGGCTGGCAGGGTGACCACGAAGCGCGGGTGTTGCTCAGCGAAACCGACGGCGGCGAGTCCATCGTCAGTCGCGAACTGCTCGCTGACGATTACACCGGCAAAGTCTTCTTCGCCCAGCCGCAACACAAATTCGACGTCAACCACGGCACGCTGATTCCACGTGCCCGCTCGTGGTTCCGCGACACCCTCAAGCGCTCGCGCTGGCTGTACGCCGATGCGATCGCCGCGAGTTTCCTGATCAACATCATCGCCATGGCCGCGCCGCTGTTCGTGATGAACGTCTACGACCGCGTGGTGCCGAACCAGGCCGAAGCGACCCTGTGGGTGCTGGCGCTGGGCATCACCGGCGCCTATATCTTCGACCTGGTCCTCAAAAGTCTGCGCAGCCTGTGCCTGGACCTGGCCGGGAAGAAAACCGACCTGATCATCTCTGCGACGCTGTTCGAGCGCATTGTTGGCATGGCCATGAAGTACCGCCCGGCGCGGGTCGGCAGTTTTGCGCAGAACATCCATGAGTTTCAGAGCCTGCGCGACTTCCTCGCCTCGCTGACCCTGACCAGCCTGATCGACCTGCCGTTCACCATCCTCATCTTTATTGTCATCGCCATTCTCGGCGGGCACTTGGTGTGGATTCCGGTGTTGGCATTCCCGATTGCCTTGCTGATCGGCTACGCGTTGCAGAAACCGCTGGTGGCGACCATGGAGCGCACCATGGCCCTCGGTGCCGAGCGCCAGTCGAGCCTGATCGAAACCCTCGCCGGCCTCGACGCGGTGAAGGTCAACAACGCCGAGAGCGAGCGCCAGTACCAGTGGGAACAGACCATCGGCACCCTCAGTCGCCTCGAACTGCGGGTGAAAATGCTCTCCGGCCTGGCGATGAACATCACCCTGCTGATCCAGCAACTGGCCGGGGTGATCATGATCGTCTTCGGCGTCTACCAGATCATCGCCGGCAACCTGAGCATGGGCGGTCTGATTGCCTGCTACATGCTCAGCGGCCGCGCCCTCAGCCCGCTGGCGTCGCTGTCCGGTCTGCTGACCCGTTACCAGCAGGCGCGGGTGACCATGACCTCGGTCGACCAGATGATGGAGCTGCCACAAGAGCGCAATTTCGAAGAACGCCCGTTGAGCCGCAAGGTTCTGCAAGGCGCGATCGAGTGCCGCCAGCTCAACTTCACCTACCCGGAACAACAGAACCCGGCGCTGAAGAACATCAATCTGGTGATCCGTCCCGGCGAGAAAATCGGCATCATCGGCCGCAGTGGCTCGGGCAAGAGTTCGCTGGCGAAACTCCTGGTTGGCCTGTATCAGCCGGACGACGGCGCGTTGCTGGTCGACGGTGTGGATATTCGCCAGATCGATGTCAGCGAGTTGCGCTACAACATCGGCTACGTGCCGCAAGACATCCAACTGCTGGCCGGCACCCTGCGTGACAACCTTGTCTCCGGCGCACGTTATGTCGAAGACGAGCTGGTCCTGCAGGCGGCCGAACTGGCCGGCGTCCACGAATTCGCCCGTCTGCATCCACAAGGTTACGAGCTGCAAGTCGGCGAGCGCGGGCAGAACCTCTCCGGCGGACAACGGCAGAACGTGGCACTGGCCCGGGCGCTGTTGCTCAATCCACCGATCCTGTTAATGGACGAGCCGACCAGCGCCATGGACAACACCGGTGAAGAACGACTCAAGCAACGCCTCGCGGCAGTGATAGAAAACAAGACTGTGGTGCTGGTGACGCACCGGGCGTCGCTGCTGTCGCTGGTGGATCGCCTGCTGGTGGTCGACCGTGGGCAGATTCTCGCCGATGGCCCGAAAGCCGCCGTGATGGAAGCGTTGAAGAAGGGGCAGATCAGTGTTGCTTAAGTCGGGTTTCAAGGATTCGATCCGTCGCTACTTCAAAGGCTCTGCCTCGCTGCAGGGCCAGCCGCTGCCGGAGGTCAACAAAGCGCTGATCGAAGACGCCCCGCGCGTCGTGCGTCTGACCATCTGGGCGATCATCGGCTTCTTCATCTTCCTGCTGCTGTGGGCCAACTTCGCCGTGATCGACGAAGTGACCAAGGGCGACGGCAAGGCGATTCCATCGTCGAAGATCCAGAAAATCCAGAACCTCGAAGGCGGGATCATCTCCGAACTGTTCGTCAAGGAAGGCCAGATCGTCGAAGCCGGCGCACCGCTGATTCGCCTCGACGACACGCGTTTTGCCTCCAACGTCGGCGAAACCGAAGCCGATCGCCTGTCGATGCTGCTGCGCGTAGAACGCCTCAGCGCCGAAGTCGATGACCGTCCGCTGAATTTCCCCGAAGACGTGCTCAAGGCTGTGCCGGGACAGGCGAAAAGCGAAGAGTCGTTGTACATCAGCCGTCGCCAGCAACTGCACGACGAGATTGGTGGTTTGCAGGAGCAGTTGATTCAGCGTCAGCAAGAGCTGCGCGAATTCGCCTCCAAGCAAGCGCAATATCGTCAGCAGCTCGGCTTGCAGCGGCAGGAAATCAACATGTCCGAGCCGTTGGTGGCGCAGGGCGCGGTGTCTCCGGTGGAAGTGCTACGTCTGAAGCGTGCCGAGGTGGAAACCCGTGGTCAGCTGGATGCGACGACGCTGGCCATCCCGCGCGCCGAATCGGCGATCAAGGAAGTGCAGCGCAAGATCGACGAGACGCGCGGCAAATTCCGCAGCGAAGCGCTGACGCAACTCAATGAGGCGCGCACCGACCTGAACAAGGCCAGCGCGACCGGCAAGGCGCTGGAAGACCGGGTCAGCCGCACGCTGGTGACATCGCCGGTGCGCGGTATCGTCAACAAGCTGCTGGTCAACACCATCGGCGGGGTGATCCAGCCGGGCAGCGACATGGTTGAAATCGTACCGTTGGACGACACTTTGCTGGTCGAAGCCAAGATCCGTCCGCAGGACATTGCCTTCCTGCATCCGGGGCAGGAAGCGATCGTCAAGTTCACCGCGTACGACTACACCATTTACGGCGGGCTGAAAGCCAAGCTTGAGCAGATCGGCGCCGACACCATAACCGACGAAGACAAGAAAACCACTTACTACATCATCAAGGTGCGCACCGAGCGCAGCCACTTGGGTACCGATGAAAAGCCGTTGCTGATCATTCCGGGGATGGTCGCGTCGGTGGACATTATTACCGGCAAGAAGTCGGTGTTGAGTTATCTGCTCAAGCCGATCATTCGTGCGCGGGCAGAGGCGTTGCACGAGCGTTAATTTTTTAGTGGCCTCACTGGCCTCATCGCGAGCAGGCTCACTCCTACAGGGATCGCATTCCTCCAGATGGAATGCGATCCCTGTAGGAGTGAGCCTGCTCGCGATAGCGACGGCCCAAACACCGCATCTCGGTCAATAAGTGACAAAAACCGTCACTCACCACTCAGTCCATTCCTCACCATTCGCCATATCGTTATTCATTAACGGTATTTAATTTCCAATTCTTATAGCTATAAAGTCATCCCCCTGCGTACCTGCCGACCAATCGGCGCGCCGCACGACCTGAACCAACACGCAATCCAGCGTGAGTGTCTGATCGACGAGCGCGCCCGTGAGCGTGCCGTGCGTGGGAGATGGAAAGATGTCCGCAGCTACTGCTTCCCCAAGCGCCGCGACCGCCGCGCCGCAATCCTTTGAAATCCGCCCGTTCAGCGGTGCCGTCGGCGCCGAAATCATCGGCCTCGACCTCAGCCGGCCGATCAATGATCAGGACTTCGCGCGCATTCATCGCGTGCACCTGGATCACCACGTCGTGGTGTTCCGCGACCAGCAAATCACCCCACAGCAGCAGATCGACTTCAGCCGCCGCTTCGGTGTGTTGCAGATCCACGTGCTCAAGCAGTTCCTGCTGGCCAATCACCCGGAAATCCTCATCGTTTCCAACATCATCGAAAACGGCCAGAACATCGGCCTCGGCGACGCCGGCAAGTTCTGGCACTCCGATCTCTCCTATAAAGAGCTGCCAAGTCTCGGCTCGATGCTCCATGCACAGGAGTTGCCAGAGGAGGGCGGCGACACGCTGTTCGCCGACATGCATAAAGCCTGGGACAGCTTGCCGGCAGCGTTGCGCAAAGCGGTCGAAGGCCGCAGCGCTGCGCATTCCTACACCGCCCGTTATAGCGAAACCAAATTCGAAGGCAACTGGCGCCCGACCCTGACCCCGGAGCAACTGGCTCAGGTCGCCGAAGTGGTGCACCCGGTGGTGCGCACTCACCCGGAAAACGGCCGCAAGGCGTTGTTTGTCAGCGAAGGCTTCACCACGCGCATCGTCGGTCTGCCGGAGGACGAGAGCCAACAACTGCTGAGTGAGCTGTACGCCCACAGCGTGCTGCCGCAAAACATCTACCGCCATCAGTGGCAGCCCCACGACCTGGTGTTCTGGGACAACCGTTCGCTGATCCATCTCGCCGCCGGCTGCCCCGCGCACCTGCGCCGCAAGCTGTATCGCACGACCATTCAGGGCGACGCGCCTTTCTGATTCGCCGGAGATTGATCAAATCATGAACGCTCCCTTGCCAGGCCACGCGGCCAGCAACCCGATCGCTCGCAGCGAAGCACTGCTCGCCGTCGATCACGTCAGCCTCGAATACCGCACGCCGCAACGCGTGGTGCGCGCCACCCACCAGGTCAGTTTTGAAATCGATCCGGCCGATCGCTACGTGCTGCTCGGCCCGTCCGGTTGCGGCAAATCCACCTTGCTGAAAGCGGTCGCCGGGTTTATTCAACCGTGCGAAGGCGAGATCCGCCTGCAAGGCCAGCGCGTCGATGCACCGGGGCCGGACCGGATTGTGGTGTTTCAGGAATTCGATCAACTGCCGCCGTGGAAAACCGTCAAACAGAACGTGATGTTTCCGCTGCTCGCGTCGCGCACCCTGAAGAAAAAAGAAGCGGAAGAGCGCGCGTTGCACTATCTGGAAAAGGTTGGGCTGGCGGCGTTCGCCGATGCCTATCCGCACACTTTGTCCGGCGGCATGAAGGCGCGCGTGGCGATTGCCCGGGCGTTGGCCATGCAGCCGAAAATCCTCTTGATGGACGAACCGTTCGCCGCGCTCGATGCACTGACCCGGCGCAAAATGCAGGAAGAATTGCTGCTGCTCTGGGAAGAGGTGCGTTTCACATTGTTGTTCGTTACCCACTCGATTGAAGAGGCGCTGGTGGTCGGCAATCGCATCCTGCTGCTGTCGCCGCATCCGGGTCGAGTGCGCGCCGAAGTGCACAGCCATCAATACGATCTGCACAGCCTCGGTGGCGTGGCGTTTCAGGAATCGGCGCGGCGCATTCATCGCCTGCTGTTCGACGAAGGCCAGTCGCCGGAAACCGAGCGTGACCACGACTTCAACGACATTCGCATTGCCTATTGAGCGGCCAGGAGGACTACCCGATGAGCCATTCATCATCCGTGCGTGAAGAGTTTGAAATTGTGCTGGAACCGTTGACGCAGGTGCCGGTCGAGCGTGAGTTGTCCCTCGGCACGCGACTGTGGCAACAGGGCTGGCTGCGTAAAAGCCTGATCCTGATTGTGCTCGCCGTCGTGTGGGAAGTGGTCGCGCGGATTCAGAACAATGACCTGATGCTGCCGAGTTTCTTGCAGACCAGCCATGCGTTGTTCGACGGGCTGCTCAGTGGTGAGTTATTGGCCAAGGTGTGGATATCGCTGGTGGTGCTGATCAAGGGTTATCTGATCGGCATCGTTCTGGCATTTGCCCTGACCACCCTTGCGGTGTCGACGCAATTGGGCCGTGATCTGCTGAGCACGATGACCTCGATGTTCAATCCGCTGCCGGCGATTGCCCTGTTGCCGTTGGCGCTGCTGTGGTTTGGCCTGGGGCAGAACAGCCTGATTTTCGTCCTGGTGCATTCGGTGTTATGGGCGCTGGCGCTGAACACCTATGCCGGGTTTCTCGGTGTCTCGGAAACCTTGCGCATGGCCGGGCGCAATTATGGTTTGAAGGGCTTGCGGCTGGTGCTGTTCATCCTGATTCCGGCAGCGCTGCCGTCGATTCTCGCCGGGCTGAAGATTGGCTGGGCGTTTGCCTGGCGCACGTTGATTGCGGCGGAACTGGTGTTTGGCGCGACCAGTGGCAAGGGCGGGTTGGGCTGGTACATCTTCCAGAACCGTAATGAGCTGTACACAGACAAGGTGTTTGCCGGGTTGGCGGTGGTGATTCTGATCGGGTTGCTGGTTGAGAATCTGGTGTTCGATACGCTGGAGCGGGTGACCGTTAAGCGGTGGGGGATGCAGCGGTAACTCTGTGGCGTTGCGTCTGGCCTCATCGCGAGCAGGCTCACTCCTACAAGTGATCTGCGTAGGACACAAAATCTGTAGGCACTGAAGATCCAATGTAGGAGTGAGCCTGCTCGCGATAGCGTCAGTCATGCCACCGCAATACTTGAAGGATGTTTGCTAGCATTGCGCCCAGATCAATCCTGATCAGCCAAGAGTGCTCAGCATGCAACTCCCGGACATGAACCTTCTGGTCGCCCTCGACGCTTTGCTCGACGAGGGCAGTGTGGTCGGCG
Organism: Pseudomonas neuropathica; assembly: GCF_015461835.1. Lineage (GTDB taxonomy): Bacteria > Pseudomonadota > Gammaproteobacteria > Pseudomonadales > Pseudomonadaceae > Aquipseudomonas > Aquipseudomonas neuropathica. Next base: position 19,755 of record NZ_JACOPX010000012.1, read on the forward strand.
CCGCGCGGCGGATGAACCTCAGCCCGGCCGCCATGAGCCGAACCCTGACGCGGATCCGCGAAGCGATCGGTGATCCGATCCTCGTGCGTGCTGGACGTGGCTTGGTGCCAACCCCCAAAGCGCTGGAGTTGCGCGAGCAGGTGCGCGATGTGGTCGAGCAGGCCGCGCTGCTGTTCCGCTCGGCCGACTCGGTGGAACTGGGCACGCTGCGCCGGCGCTTCAGCATCCGCGCCAATGACTTCTTCATCGGCGTCTACGGCGGCAAGCTGTTCGACACCCTCGATCAACTGGCGCCGCACTGTGAGTTGCGCTTCGTCCCGGAAGGCGATGGCGACGATGAAGCCCTGCGTGAAGGGCGCATCGATTTGAGCGTCAGTAATACCCGCCCTGTCACTCCTGAAGTCAAAGTGCAGAATCTGTTTTCGACGCACTTCGTGGGACTGGTGCGAGAAGATCATCCATTGCTCGACGGTGAAATCACTGCCGAGCGCTATGCCGGGTTTTCCCACATCAGCATGTCGCGCCGCGGCATCGCTCGCGGCCCGATTGATACCGCGCTGAATGCGCTGGGTCTGGAGCGGCGCGTCGCGGTGATCGCGCCGAGTTTCCATGCGGCGATGTTTGCGCTGCCGGATTCCGACCTGATCCTGCCGGTTCCCAAAGAAGCTCTGCTGAGTGTGCGCCGGCTCGGTTTGAAACTGCGCTCATTCGACCTGCCAATCCCGTTGCCGACGTTGATGCTGACTCAAGCCTGGCACCCTCGATTCGACAAGGACCCCGCGCACCGCTGGCTGCGCGAAACCCTCAAGGCCTGTTGCGACGAAACCTGGCTGGCTGCACAACCCTAAAGATCAAAAGATCGCAGCCTTCGGCAGCTCCTACATTGGAATGCATATCCCTGTAGGAGCTGCCGAAGGCTGCGATCTTTTGCTTTTAATGATTGTGTCTGGCGCACTTATAACCTGCCAATAAGTCAATTTTCGTCATTGCCAAGCCCGACTAAGATGCTCCGGTATTTTTCCCTCCGGAGTGTGTATTCATGACATCCCTGTCGGCAGCGGTGCCCATCGCTGCGGCCAGCCCGGCGACGGCGGCCGCGCCACCGGTGTTCGGGGCGCGGATCATCATCGGCCTGGTCGGCGTGCTGCTGGCGGTGCTGGTGTCGGGCCTCAACGAGATGGTTACCAAGGTGGCCCTGGCCGACATCCGTGGCGGGTTGCACATCGGTTACGACGAAGGCACCTGGCTGGTGGCCAGTTACACCGCCACTTCGGTCGCGGCCATGGCCTTCGCGCCGTGGTGTTCGGTGACCTTCTCGTTGCGCCGCTTCACCCTCTGCGCGATCAGCCTGTTCACCTTGCTTGGCGTGCTGTGCCCGTTTGCACCGAGCTACGAAAGTCTGCTGCTGATGCGCACTTTGCAGGGGCTGGCAGGCGGTGCGCTGCCACCGATGCTGATGACCGTCGCCCTGCGCTTTTTGCCGGCGAACATCAAGCTTTACGGTCTGGCCGGCTACGCACTGACGGCGACATTCGGCCCGGGTCTTGGCACGCCGCTGGCCGGATTGTGGACCGAATACGTCGGTTGGCAGTGGACGTTCTGGCAAATTATCGTGCCTTGTCTGATCGCCATGGCGATGGTCGCTTGGGGTATTCCGCAGGACCCGCTGCGTTTGGAGCGCCTCAAATCGTTCAACTGGAAAGGCCTGCTGCTGGGCTTTCCAGCGATCTGCATGTTGGTGATCGGTTTGCTGCAAGGCAATCGGCTGGACTGGTTCGAGTCGAGCCTGATCTGTGGATTGCTCGGCGCCGGCTCGCTGCTGCTGGTGGCGTTCCTGATCAACGAGTGGTCGCAGCCGATCCCGTTTTTCAAATTGCAGATGCTCGGTATTCGTAACCTGTCGTTCGCCTTGATGACCCTGGCCGGTGTGCTGATAGTTCTGCAGGCGGTGGTGTTGATTCCGTCGAGTTATCTGGCGCAGGTGCAGGGTTATCGCCCGGCGCAGACCGCCCCGATCATGCTGATCGCCGCATTGCCGCAACTGATTGCGCTGCCGCTGGTGGCGGCATTGTGCAACCTGCGTTGGGTTGATTGCCGCTGGGTGCTTGGCATTGGTTTGAGCATGTTGACGCTGTCCTGTCTGGGCGGATCGCTGCTGACTTCAGAATGGATTCGCGACAATTTCTACGTCCTGCAATGGCTGCAGATTTTCGGCCAGCCGATGGCGGTGTTGCCGCTGTTGATGTTGTCCACCGGCAGCATCCAGCCGCAGGACGGGCCGTTTGCCTCCGCGTGGTTCAACACGGTGAAAGGCTTGGCGGCCGTGGTCGCCACCGGGGTGCTTGAGGCGCTGACCACGGCGCGTCTGCATTTTCACTCGACCATGCTGGTCGACAGCCTCGGCAATTCGCCGCTGGCCGAGCGCAGCGATCCGAGCCTTGCCCATCGCCTGCACGAACAAGCCGTGGTGCTGACTTCTTCCGATCTCTATGTGTGCATGGCCGGCGTTGCGGTGGCGCTGATCCTGCTGATTTTCTGGCTGCCGACGCGGATCTATCCGCCGCGCGCGCCGACCTGATTGCTGCACTGGACAATGAAGGTTTTTATGACGACTCAAGCAAAGCAAAAACTCGCGGTGGCCATCGCGGCCGCGCTGGCCGTCGGCGTGCTGGTGTATCTGGCGCTGCCCGGTGTGTTTGGCAAACGCACCCAGCAAAACACCAACGACGCCTTTGTCTCTGCCGACTACACCCTGGTGGTTCCGCGTGTGGCCGGTTTCATCAAGGAGGTATTGGTAGAAGACAACCAGCAAGTGAAGGCCGGACAATTGCTGGCGCTGATCGATGATCGCGATTTGCGCGCGTCAGCCGAAGCGGCGGACGCGCAGACCCTGGTCGCGCGGGCGCAATTGCAGAACGCCAAAGCGACGCTGGAACGCCAGACTTCGGTGATCGCCCAGGCGCAGGCCTCGGTGGTGTCGGCCAAAGCTGAAATGGCTTTCGCCCAGCAGGAGTTGAATCGCTACAACCATTTGGCCGGCGTTGGTGCCGGTACGGTGCAGAACGCGCAACAGGCGCGTACTCGCATCGATCAAGCCACGGCGCATCTCGACACCGCCACGGCGAAACTGGCGGCAGAGCGCAAGCAGGTCGACATTCTCACGGCTCAGCGGGATGCCGCCGAAGGCAGTTTGAAGCACGCACAAGCGGCGCTGGAAATCGCCAGTTTTGAACTCTCTTACACGCGTATCACTGCACCGCAGGACGGCATGATCGGCGAGCGTGCGGTGCGCGTAGGCGCGTATGTGACGCCGGGCAGCAAACTGCTGGCGGTGGTTCCTTTGAAGCAGGCATATGTCGTGGCGAACTTTCAGGAGACGCAACTGACTGACGTGCAGCCAGGGCAAGAGGTGCAAGTACGCGTCGACAGCCTGGGTGGTGAAGCGCTGACCGGTCGTGTCGAGAGTATCGCCCCGGCGACGGGCGTGACCTTTGCGGCGGTCAAACCGGATAACGCCACGGGCAACTTCACCAAGGTGGTGCAGCGGATTCCGGTGAAGATCATGCTGGAACCAGGCCAGCCATTGGCCGAGCGGTTGCGCGTGGGGATGTCGGTGGAGGCGAGTATTGATACCGCCAGCTCGGTGACGTCGGTGCGTGAGGTGACTCAGCGATGATTCGTATTGAATCGGCTGACGCCTTCGCGAGCAAGCTCGCTCCCACATTGGATTTCGGCAACACCACAAACCTCCTGTGGGAGCGAGTTTGCTCGCGAAGAGGCCAGTGGCAGCAAATCACTCTGAGTGCCTTGCTCACAATGAGTCTCGCCGCCTGCACCGTAGGCCCAGACTTCCAGAAGCCCGAAGCCACACAAATCGCCGACTGGGCCAAACCCGCCAATTCCGCCCCCAGCCAAGCCGTCAGCGCACCCCTCAACGAACGTTGGTGGGAAGTCTTCCACGACCCGCAACTCTCCGCGCTCACTCAACGTGCGGTGCAGAGCAACCTCGACCTGCAACTGGCCAGCAGCCGTCTGCAACAAAGCCGCGCCGCTCGCCAGGTGATCACCGCTGATCGTTATCCGAACACCGCCGCCACTGGCAGTTACGCGCGCAAACGCAACAGCGGCGAGGGCCTGAACGATCCGTCCGGGCACAACGGTGATTCTGCCTTCAACCTGTGGGACGCCGGTTTCTCCGCCTCATGGGAACTGGATTTCTGGGGCCGTGTGCGCCGCGAAACCGAAGCTGCCGATGCCAACCTCGAAGTCGCGGAAAACGACCGTCGCGGCGTGCTGCTCGCGGTGCTCGCCGACACCGCACAAAACTACATTCAACTGCGCGGCGTGCAGAACACCCGCGCCGTCACCGAGCAGAACCTCGACGTCGCCCGGCACAGCCTGAAGCTCTCGCAACTGCGCCTGGCCGACGGCGTGGCGACTGACCTCGACGTTGCCGAAGCCGCCGCGCAAGTCGCCGCGATCGAGTCGCGCCTGCCCGCGCTGGAACAGCGCCAATCGCAACTGATCAATGCGATCAGCCTGTTGATGGGCGAACCGCCACAGGCATTGGCCAAGGAGTTATCCACAGACGCAGCCGTGCCGCAGTCGCCGCTGCAAGTCGCCATCGGCCTGCCGTCACAACTGGCCGAACGCCGCCCGGACATCCGCCAGGCCGAAGCGCGTCTGCACGCCGCCACTGCCAACATCGGCGTGGCCAAGGGCGATTTCTATCCGCGCATCACCTTGTCCGGCAACCTCGGCTCGCAAGCCATGCAACTCAGCGACTTTGGCTCGTGGGGCTCACGCGCGTTCGGCATCGGCCCGCAATTCAGCCTGCCGCTGTTCGACGGCAGACGCCTGCGCGGCGTGCTGCAACTGCGTGAAGCGCAACAGCAGGAAGCCGCCGTCGCCTACCAGCAAACCGTACTGCGCGCCTGGCATGAAATCGACGATCAACTGACCGCCTACAACGCCAGCCAGCGCCGCCGCGACAGCCTCGCCGAAGCGGTGCGACAGAACCAGATCGCCTTGCGCACCGCGCAACAGCAATACGTCGAAGGCGTGGTCGATTTCGTCAACGTCCTCACCGTGCAAAGCGCGCTGCTGGCAACGCAGGAACAGTGGGTGGAGAGTTCGACCGGCGTTTCGCTGGCGATGGTCGGGTTGTACAAGGCGTTGGGTGGGGGATGGGAGTCGGTGTATCCGGCAGAAGTACCTACCAATAATCCGGTTTGATCGCTGGTTTTTTGTGAGTAGCGACTCGGTCAGGAAACTGATGGAGGATCAATTCATCCGCAGTGATTACGCGTCGCAACCAATGAGAGTGATCTTTCAGGGAGCCTGGGGTGGGCCGATTCAAACCCGCCCTGTGAGGAAGAATGACGCCGATGGTCAGGTGAGGAAAGTCCGCGCGTATTGCTCTCAATGCGGGGGTGATATCAGTGTCACTCGAAACCAGTACGAGTTGTTCGACGCGATCTTGCGTTGCGAACATTGCCTGCTGGCAGGCAGTGCGATACATGCTGATCGCGATATGAACGTCGGTTTCCTTTTCTTCAAGCTTCCAGATGTCGACCTTGTCCTGGCGTGAGGCCTTGGTGTTTTTGTCGATGAATCGAGGCGCTTTAGCCTGCTCAAGATGGTGCCGACCAAAATGCACTCTGACATTGGTCGTGCGCAGTGCCCTTATGTAAGTGTCTTGGGCCTCTTTTGAAACTCGGCCCAGCGTCGCGAGTTCTGGTTTTATTGATGAGGTGAAATAGTCAATCGAGACAACAGCGTTCTGCGGATTTTCGATGTGCGCGATATGAACCAGCAAACGTTCGAGATTTAGCCATTTATAGTGGGTGCCCGCGAGCAACCCATAGAACAAGTTGTAGCCATCAACAAAGAAAGCAGTACGCACAAATTATTCCTCAGAAACGAAAAAACCGGCCTAAGCCGGTTTCTTCACCCCAACTGCCAGCGAACTGAATCGCTACGTACGGGGTTGAGTAAGGCAATCCTAGATTGAGCGCGTCATGCAGGTCAACCACCAAATAATTGCACGCTCACTCCGCTGGTTTATCTCCAGCACCGGCTTGTCAGTTTTGGTTGCTGGTATCCGCCATGGTCAAGCCATTTAAGGACTTGTGTATTAGAGGTTGTTGCAGAGAGAGGTAAATTCGCTCCGTGCCTATTTGTATAAGTAGCCTGTCTATCGCCGTTTTCGCAGTGAGCAATCAGTAGTATCCCCAACTCGTGTAGGACGCCGGAATTTGCCTACATTTCTCAAACAGTCATTGAGCGGCTTTCTCTTTTGAAACATTACATTTCCGAAGAGTGATGGCCTTTCGCTTGACGCTAACCCCCGCTGTCGTAGACTCCGCACATCCGTCAGGGAGTAGCGGTTATGCAGCGTTTTCGCGGTTGGGTTATCGGATTGACCTTAATAACGTGTGCAGTTCAGGCGCAAACGCCCGGGCCAGACGATCCGCTGCTGGATAATCCGGCGTCGGGAGCGGCTACCGCGAGCAGCGAGGCGCGGGGTGTATTGCGAGCGCGTGATCAGGCGACGCTGGCCAGTGAGCTTTCCGGGCGGATTGTCGAGTTGCCGTTCAGCGAGGGCGAGTCGTTCAAGAAGGGCGATACGCTGGCGAAGTTCGATTGCTCTGCTTATCAGGCACAGCTCAATGCCGCACAAGCGGCCAGCCGGGGTGCCGGTGAAGAGCTGGCGCACAACAAACAGTTGGCTGCACTCAATTCCGTCGGGCGTTTCGAAGTGGCGCGGGCCGAGGCCAAGGTCAGCGAAACCCAGGCGCAATCCCAGGTTTATCAAGTGCAGGTCAAACGCTGCAGCGTGATCGCGCCGTTCGACGGGCAAGTGGTCGAGCGCAAGGTGCAGCGCTATGAAAGCGTGCCGGCCGGTGCACCGCTGCTCGATGTCGTCGATAACCGTACCCTCGAAATTCATCTGCTGGTGCCGTCGCGCTGGATGGCCAGACTCAAGCCCGGCCAGACCTTCAGCTTCGTTCCCGATGAAACCGGTCAGCCGATCGATGCCACGGTGAAACGCCTCGGCGCGCGCATCGATGAGGGCAGTCAGACCCTGTTGCTGGTCGCAACACTGCCTGAAGCCAAGGGCCTGCTCGCCGGCATGAGCGGTACCGCGCGTTTCCCGGAGCTTAAGTGAACGCCCCGGTTAGCGGCGGCGCCGAACAGGTATTCGCGCGGTTTCTCGACCTTGAACGGCAGACTCGCGCTGCCCGTGATGCCGCGCAACTGGCCTACAGCCTGGTCAATGACGGCCAGTCGCTGTTCGGTTTTCGTCATGCCGCGTTGTTGATTGCCGGCAAGGTGCAAGCCGTGACCGGCGTCAGTGCGGTCGAGCCGAATGCGCCGTTCGTGGCGTTCGTCGAGCAGGCCGTGGCGCAGTTGTTCAAGCAGGATGTGCTGAAGCAAGCGCGGGTGATCGCGCCGGAACTGCTCAGCGAATCGATCCAGGCCGACTGGCGCAGTCTGTCCGCTGCTCAGGTGTTCTGGTTACCGCTGGTTGATCGCGACGCGCAGGTGTTCGGCGGCTTGTGGCTGGCGCGTGATGTGCCGTGGAATCCTTCCGAACAAGTCTTGCTGTCGCAACTCGGTGACACCTACAGCCACGCCTGGCTGGCGCTGCAACCGCGCAAACCGTGGCGGCTGCGCTGGACCCGGAAGCGTCAGGTGGCGTTGCTCGCGGTGCTGTTGCTCGGGCTGTTGCTTCCGGTGCGTCAATCGGTGCTGGCCCCGGCCGAAGTGGTACCGCTGGGTGGCCGCGTGGTGGCGGCACCGCTGGACGGAGTGATCGCCGAGTTTCTGGTCAAACCCAATCAAACGGTGAAAACCGGCGATGTGCTGGTGCGTTTCGAAAGCACCACGCTCAAGGCGCAGGCCGATGTCGCTGAGCGTGCGCTGGGTGTGGCCGAAGCTGAACTGAAATCCAATTCCCAGCGCTCGTTTGCCGATGCCGAGTCGAGCGCAAAAGTCGACTTGCTTGCCGCTCGCGCTGAGCAAAAACGCGCCGAGCGTGACTACGCCCGCGAGTTGCTCAAGCGCAGCGAAGTCCGCGCCGAACGCGATGGCATCGCGGTGTTCGCCGACGCCGAACGCTTGACCGGCAAACCGGTGCAGACCGGCGAACGCCTGATGGAAATTGCCGACCCCAATCAGGCCGAACTGCGTATCGAACTGGCGGTGGGCGACGCGATCTCGTTGGAGCCTGGTGCCGAAGTGGCGTTGTTTCTCGACAGCGATCCGCTGAAGCGCCATCTCGCCACACTGGAACGCTCGGCGTACGAGGCGCAGCCGACGGCGGGCGGGCAACTGGCCTATCGGCTCGACGCCAATTTTACCGAGGCACCGCCACGCATCGGCCTGCGCGGCACGGCGAAAATCTTCGGCGACCGCGCGCCGCTGGCGCTGTACTTGCTGCGCCGGCCACTGGCCGGTTTGCGTCAGAGTGTGGGTCTGTAGATGAATCTGCCGAGCCTGCGTGCCGACCTGCAACTGTCGCCCGCGGCACCGGCCTTGGACGGTTCGCCGCGCTGGACCCTCGCCGATCCGGTGCGCGGGCGTTATTTCAAACTGGGCACGCCGGCGATGCGCTTGTTGCGCCATTGGTCGTTGGGCGACGCCGAGCAAGTCTTGCGCGCGGCCAATCGCGAGCCGGGTTTACCGTTGGCCGGCACGGAGCTTGAGCAGTTGCTGGAGTTCTTGCGCGGACACGATTTGATCAGTGCGCTCGACGATCAACAGCGCGCCAGCTACCGCCTCAAGGCCTTGGCGCAGAAGCAAAGCCTGTGGCAAATCCTCCTGCATCAATATCTGTTTTTCCGTATTCCGCTGTGGCGCCCGGACGCGTTTCTCAATCGCGCGTGGCCGTGGCTTGCGCGCTTCGGCCCGCGCCTGCTGCGTTACGGTTTACCGGCGACGCTGGCGTTGGGTGTGTTTCTGGTGGCGCGCGACTGGCAGCGTTTTATCGGGACGTTTCCACACCTGTTCAGCCTCGGCGGCGCATTGGCGTTTGGCGTGGCGTTGTTCTTTGCCAAGCTCTGTCATGAATTCGGCCATGCGTTCATGGCCAAGCGCGCCGGGTGTCGAGTGCAGAGCATGGGCGTGGCGTTCATGGTCTTGCTGCCGATGTTCTACACCGATGTCAGCGACGCCTGGCGGGTCAATGATCGCCGTGCGCGATTGCTGATCGGTGCCGGCGGTGTGCTCGCGGAATTGCTGTTGGCGTGTATTGCGCTACTCGCATGGTCGTTGCTGCCGGATGGACCGGGGCGCACAGCGGCGTTCATGCTCGCCAGCGCCACGTGGATCACTACGCTGGTGGTCAACCTCAATCCGTTCATGCGTTTTGATGGTTATTTTCTGATCAGTGATTTCTGGGAAGTCGACAATTTGCAGGGGCGCGCATTTGCCCTGTGCCGTTGGCGCCTGCGTGAATTTTTGTTCGGTTATGGCGCCCCGGCGCCCGAGCCGTGGTCGCCGAAGATGCAACGGCGTTTGCTGATCTGGGGGTATGGCTCATGGTTGTGGCGTGCGGCGTTGTTTTTCGGAATCGCACTGGCGGTCTATCACCTGTTCTTCAAGGTGTTGGGGATCTTCCTGATGCTGGTGGAACTGGTGTGGTTCATTTTTCTGCCGATCATGCGTGAGTGGCGCCAGTGGTGGAGCCGCCGCGAACAAGCGCACGGCCCGCGCGTGCTGCTCAGTGGGTTGGTGCTGCTCGGATTGTTGCTGTTGCTGATCGTGCCGTGGCGCAGTTCGGTGGAGTTGCCGACCATGCTCGAGGCCGGGCGCGCCAGTGCCCTGCACGCGCCGACGGCGGCGCGGGTCAAAGCGGTGAAGGTGACGGACGGGCAGAAAGTCGCGCAGGGCGATGTGCTGATCGAACTGGAGTCACCGGATCTAGAATCGCGACTGGCAATCGTGCGCCGGGAAATCCAGATTCAGCAGCTATTGATGCGCCGTCAGGCCAGTCGCAGCGAAACCGCCGCCGACGCTGGCATTGTCGAGCAGCGATTGGCCGAAGCGGTCGCCGAATACCGCGGGCTGACGGCGCAACGCGAACGCTTGCTGCTGCGCGCACCGCAGGCCGGCAGCGTGCGTGATCTGCTGCCGAACATGACGGTCGGGCGCTGGTTGTCGAGCAAGGATGCACTGGCCCGGGTCGTCGAAGACGGCGCGCGCCTGCGCGGTTATCTCGCCGAAGCCGAATTGTGGCGAGTCAAGCCCGGGGCCAGTGGCCGCTTCATCGCCGATGACCCGATGCACCCGGCGCTCGCCGTGCAATTGAATGAAATCGACACCAATGGCGTGGCCTACGTCGATCAGGAGGCGCTGACCTCCGATCACCACGGGCCGATTGCCGTGCGCCGCGATCAACAGCAGCGGGCCGAACCGGTGCAGGCGCAATACGGCGCGCGGCTCAGCGTGCTCGATACCGCGCCGACACCGCCGCAACCGTTGCGCGGTGTTGTGATTTTGCAGGGCCGCGGTGAATCGTTGCTCGGTGTGGCATGGCGCCGAATGGCGGCGCTGGGGGTCAGGGAAAGCGGTTTCTAACGGAGAGCACGATGGCGGACAACGCAGCAGTGGCGGCAGACGGATTGGTGGTGCGGCCTTCGCGGGCAAGCGACGGGCCGTTTTTGCAGGGCCTGTATCAGACGGCGCGGCCGGACCTGCAATGGGTCGACGGCGAGCAGGAACAGGTGCAGCAACTGGTCGCGCAGCAGTTTCAGGTGCAGGAGCAGGGCATGGGCGACAACTACCCCAACGCCATGCACTACGTGGTGGAAAAACTCGGTACGGCAATCGGAGCATTGAGTACTGATTTCGGCGCCAACGAGATTCGCGTGTTGTACCTGGCGTTCATTCCGCAGGCGCGTGGCCAGGGTTTTGGGCGGGCGGTGCTGCAAGGCGTGCAGAAAGCCGCGCAGCAGATTCGCTGCCCGGTGGCGACGGTGGTCTGGACCAGCAATCCCCATGCGCGACGGCATTATCTGGCGCTGGGTTTCGCCGTAGAAGAACGCAACCCGGCGGCAGAGCGACTGGTCTGGTATCCCCAGTAATCTCCGTGCAGGAGCCGCCGAAGGCTGCTCCTTCGGTTCGGGTCAGTTGAAGGTGATGTGGAAGTAAGCCAGCTCTGGCGGCCGCCCCATCGGTGGTACGCGCGACACGAAGATGCCGTCCACTCGCCCCAGTTCAGGCAACTCCAGTGCACATAAACCATCGACGAATTCAGTCGCTTCCAGGCTGCTCAGTTCGACGCTGAATGGCATGCGCTCGCTGTAACGCATTTGCGCCAGCGGTTTCTCTTCGAGTTCGCCGATATGGATTTGCAATGCGCTGCCATCGGGCAGATACAGGGTGCCGATCCGCCCGAGAAGGGCCTGGAAATGTTGGCTTTTAACCGATTGCAGCATGGTCTCGCTCCGGCAAAGAGGGGAGCCGGGGGAGGGTGATCCCCCGGTGGTTGATCAGTTACGCGAAGGGAAAATGCCGTTCAGCGCGATGCTGAAGTTGAGCACCAGATACGGGTTCATGATGGGCAGCGGCAAGCCGTTGCCAGTTGGCGAGATTGTGCCGCTGATAGTGGTCGCAGCACCTTTGAGCGGAATGGCTGAGGTGCCCTGGGCATCGGAAAAGATATTCGCCAGACCCGGCCCGGTCCCCGAAGCGCCGATGTAGGCATTGGTCGCCGTCGGAGCGCCCACCGGGTTGCTGGCCGGGTTGGCCAGTTGCACGGTGGTGGTGGCGGTGAGGCCGGCGAGGGTGTGAGTGTGGTTCGGCAGGTTGTTGAGGGTGGCGGTAACTTGTTCGGCGCCGGAGATTTCGCCCATGACTCTCGGCGTCAGGCCCCCGCCATTGCCTTGGCAGATCGGCATGCGGCTCTGCAGGTTGGGCAGGCCGAAGTTGACGGTGCCGTTGCCGCCGTAGGTGGTGCCCAGCAATGCAAACAACGCCTGGTTCTGGTTGATTCCGATGATCTGACCGTTGCACAAGGCCCAGCCGCTGGGCGCGTAGTTGAAGGCAAACGTCAGAACAGTGCCCATGTAAACGTCCATAAAGTCCTTATCCTTCTGATTGGTTGTCGGCGGGCCGCTAGTGGGATCAGGCTGGTGCTATTGCCTTGGCACTCCGTGGCCAGGTCACGCCACGCCAGAGCGTAGACCCGGATTGGCAAGGTTGCCGGGTGTCGTGAAGTCGCAAATCGGCATCGACGGTTCTCCTGCGCCTGACCTAGAGTGACTGGCAGGTTCGAACTCATACAGGCGTGGTGTTGTGGCACGGCAAGAGGAAGTAATGGCGGTCAACAGAGTGACACCGGTGGGCGACACACAGGATCCGCATGCAACACCGGGGTCGTGGTTTGCCCGCTTGCCCTTGATCCGTTGGGCGAGGGAGCACTGGCTGCTGCCGATCCTGCTCTTGGCCGCCGCTGTGCGTTTTTATGACCTGACTGCGGCGGCGATCTGGGGCGACGAAGGTTCCAGCCTGCTACTGGCGCGCTACTCGCTGGGCGATATCTGGCGCCACGCGGCGTTCGATGTGCATCCGCCGCTGTACTTCATGCTGCTGCATGGCTGGATCGAACTGTTCGGCGACGGGATTTTTGCCATTCGCTGTCTTAGCGCTCTGGCCGGCCTCGCCGCCGTCGGAATGGGCGTCTGGCTGGTGGATCGCTTGGCCACGCGCCGCGCTGCGATCCTCGCCGGCCTGCTGCTGGCGCTGTTGCCGACGGCGGTGCGCTACAGCCAGGAAGTGCGCATGTATTCGCTGCTCGGCCTGTTGTTGATCGCCGCGACGCTGGCGTTGGTCTACTGGATCCGCCGGCCGCAGCGTCATCGCTATCTGGCGGTTTATGCGCTGTTGATGACGGCGGCGTTCTACACCCATTACTTCGCGGTGCTGGCGGCGCTGTGTCACTGGGTTTATCTGGGAGTAATCCGGTTCCAGCGCAGCTATCGCTTGCGGCATATCCAGCGCCCGGGCTGGTGGCTGGCGAATCTGGCCATCGCGGCGTTGTACCTGCCGTGGCTGCCCAACCTGCTCGATCTGACGCAGCACATGGAACAACTCAAGGTCGGTGGCGATGTCGGCTGGGAAGACCCGGTGACGCTGGCGTCGTTGCCGTCGATGATCTGGACATGGCTGATCCAGGATGACGGCGAACATCTGCCGTTGCTGGTGTTCGGCGCGTTGCCGCTGGCATTGTTGCTGCTGACGGCGGTGGCGGTCATTCGTGATCGCAGCGTGTCGCGCGGCAGTGTCCTGTTGGCGTTGTACACCGGCTTACCGCTGTTGCTGGTGTTTGCGGTGTCGTTCATCACGCCGGTATTCATCGAGCGCTATCTGACCGCCTACGCCTTGGGGTTGCCGCTGCTGGCGGCGCTGGCCATCGACCGTTTGTACAGCCGTGTGCGGGTCCTCGCGTTAGCGCTGCTGGTGGCGTTGCTCGGGGTGGAAATGGTTGGTCTGAACAACAACGCCGCGGTCGACAGCAGTGATCAGTTCGATCGCGTGGTGAACTACGTCAATCAGCATTTCCAGCCCGGTGATCGCATCATCACCAGCGACATGCTCTGGTACTTGAGTTACGTCTACTACGATCGAACTGGCGCACAGGTGCGGCTGTACACGCCGCCGGCTGCGGATGGCCGTTCGACGCGGCCCAATGAGTATGGTTTTGGCTCGCTGGTAGCCGAGGATGTTTACGTCGACCATCTCACCGATCTGGCTGTGGGTAACGGCCGGGTGTGGTTGATCGGCGCCACTTACGACTCCGATGACTTTGCCTCGATCCCCGAGGGCTGGCAGCCGCATAGTGAAGTACTGGGCGGAGGCGCATTTGCGCGGTTGTATGTGAGGCCTGCGAACGCCGTTATTCCGGTGAACAAGGGCTAAATCGATTCTTCTATTAATTCGCGATAAAAAATGTACTAGTTAGTTCTTTTTGCTCTGAATTGATATCAAAACACTACTAGTCGCAGGGTTACTGTTGGACTACGCTCTGTCAGACAAAAGGACTTTAGATCAGGGTGAAGGGATTGCAGCAGTTCCACTTTATCTCCGGCTTGCCGCGCTCAGGCTCCACCCTGCTTTCTGCGATTCTTTTGCAGAACCCGCGCTTTCACGCCGGCATGACCAGCCCGGTCGGATCGCTGTTCTCCAGTGTCCTCGAGCAATGCAGCGCAGGCAGCGAGTACGGTGCGGTGATCGACACCGACATGCGCCGTCGCCTGTTGCGTGGTCTGTTCGACTCCTACTATGCCGACAAGGCCGACAAACCGGTGGTGTTCGACACCAATCGGCAGTGGAGTTCGCGCCTTCCTGCGCTCAACGATCTGTTTCCGCGAGCCAAAGTCATCGCCTGCGTACGCAACGTCGCTTGGGTCATGGACAGTCTTGAACGCTTATACCGCGCCAATCCCTTTGAAAACACCAAGCTGTTTGGCGACGCCGTCGAGCGCAACACGGTGTACAGCCGCTGCGAAACCCTGGCTCAGCGCAATCGCCTGGTAGGTTTTGCCTGGGCTGCGCTCAAGGAAGCCTATTACGGCGAGCACGCCGACTCACTACTGATCATCGATTACGACTTGTTGACCCAGGCGCCGGAACGCGTGCTGCGGCTGGTCTATGAATTTATCGGTGAACCCTGGTTCGAGCACGATTTCGAACATCTGGCCTATGACGCGCCGGAGTTCGACCAAGGCCTTGGCCTGGCTGGCCTGCACAAGGTCAAACCGAAAGTGGCCTTGCAGTCACGGCGCACCATTCTGCCGCCCGACCTGTTCAAGCAATACGCTGATTTGTCCTTTTGGCTCGATGGCTCAGCCAGCGCCGCCAATGTCATTCGTATGAAATCCGACGCCGCGATCAGTTGATCGCGGCGTTTTTCATTGATGCCTTACGTACCTTCGTTCGAGTTCGGGTGAGCAACATGTGGTGGAGCATTTTTGGCGGTGCAAAAGTCAGGTCTCGGGCAACCGCAGGTCAGCGTTCGCTGGCCTCGCCGATGATCATGTCGCTGGAGCCGCGCATGTTGTTCGACGGCGCGGTGGCCGCCACCGTGGCCGATACCGCTGCGCAAGCCGACAGCCATGCACCCACCGCTGCCGATGCGGCCAAGGCGCCGGTAGCCGATCATCCCGTAGCGAGCAAAGACACCCACGGCCAGGCTGATGCCGCGCCGGCGGCCAGCCCGGTCGCGGTGCCCGGTCAGAGTGTGGTGTTCGTCGATTCGCGGGTGAAGGATGCCGACAGCCTGGTGCAAGGGATTGCTCCCGGCACGCAGGTAGTAAAACTCGACGCGACCAAGGACGGTTTGCAGCAGATCGCCGATTTTCTCGATCAACATCACGGCGTCAGCTCGGTGCAGATCATTGCCCACGGCAACGCCGGTGACTTGTGGCTGGGCAACAGTTATCTCTCGGCAGACAACGTCGCCCAGCGCAGCGCGGTCCTCGCCGAAATCGGCAAGGACATGAACGTTGGCGGCGACATCCTGATTTACGGCTGCTACACCGCCGAAGGTGATCGTGGCTTGAGTTTCGTCGACTCGCTGGCGCAGTTGACCGGACGTGATGTGGCCGCTTCGAACAATCGCACCGGAGTCGGCGGCGACTGGGATCTGGAGATCGCCACCGGCACCATCGAAAGCGCCAACGTGCTGTCGAGCAAAGCCATGAGCGAGTACCAGTGGGGCCTGGCCACCTGGACGGCGACCAACAACCTCAACTCGGGTGTCGGCTCCCTGCGCGCGGCGCTGGCTTCGGCGCAGAACGGCGACATTGTCACGTTCAGTTCCGGCATGACCGTTCAGCTCACTTCGGAGCTGCTGATCAACAAGAACATCACCGTCGACGGCGACCTGAACAACGACGGCGTGGCCGACGTGACCCTCGATGGTCAGTACAAAACCCGCGTGGTGGAAGTCACCTCCGGCAGCACCGTGACCCTCGACGGCCTGGTGATCACCAAAGGTCTGGTGGCGGGCAACGGCGGTAATGGCGGCTCGGCGGCGGCGGGCGCCATGGGCGGCGGCATTTTCAACGCCGGCATTCTTACTCTGAACAACGTCACCGTGACCGCGAATGCCGCTTCCGGCGGTGGCGGCGGCGGGGGTGTGACCGGCGGTTATGTCGGCGGTGGCGGTGGCGGTGGCGCGGGTATCGGCGGCCAGACCGGTGGCCATGGTGGTTCTTCCGGCCCGGCCACCGGCACTTATGCCGGCGGCGCAGGCAGTGCCAATGCCGGCGGTTATGGCGGTGGTTATAGCCCGACCGACATGGGCGGCCGAGGCGGCACCAGCACCGGTGGCGTGGGCGGCAATGGCGGCAACGCCGGTGCCGGTTACAGTCATGGCGGCAATGGCGGTTCGGCGAGCAACGGCAGCCTGTCCATTGGCGGCGGCGGTGGCGGTTCCGGTTGGGACAAAGTCGGCGGTGTTGGCGGCAATGCGGCGGGCGGTATCTACAACGCTTCGAGCGGCACCCTGAAAGTCATCGGCACCTCGGTCATCAGCAACAACATTGCTGCTGGCGGCGGCGGTGGTGGTGGCGGTGGTGTCGGCAGCAACGGTGCCGATGGCGGTGCCGGCGGTCGCGGCGTCGGGGCGATCTGGAACAACGGCGGTGTGGTGCTGATCACCGCGAGCAACTTCGCCGCGATCAGCGGCAACGGCGCCGCCAGCGGTGGCGGGGGTCTTTCCAACGGCGGTTCGACCGGCACGACGCCGAGCGCACTGGTGGGGATCTACAACAACGGCGGTACGCTCAACACCGCTTACGTGGAACCACCCACCGCCACCGTCGTGGTCGCCGATACCGCGCTGAGAATCGGCGAAACCTCGCTGGTGACCATCACCTTCAGTCGTGCGGTCAGCGGTTTCACCAACGCCGACCTGACCATTGCCAACGGCACGCTGACCAGTGTTTCCAGCGCCGACGGCGGAATTACCTGGACGGCGACCTTCACGCCGACCAACAACATTACCGACACCACCAACCTCATCACACTCGACAACACCGGGGTCACGGCCGTGTCCGACAGCGTGGCCGGTGTTGGTACCACCAACTCGAACAATTACGCGATCGATACTCAGCGCCCGACCGCGACCATCGTCATGGCCGACACCGCGCTGAAAATTGGCGATACATCTCTGGTGACCATTACCTTCAGCGAAGCGGTATCCGGTTTCACCAACGCCGACCTGACAATTGCCAATGGCACGCTGACCAACGTGTCCAGCGCTGACGGCGGCATCACCTGGACGGCGACCTTTACGCCGAGCAGCAGCATCAACGATGCCTCCAACCTGATTACCCTGGACAACACCGGCGTGGCGGATCTGGCCGGCAACGCCGGCAGCGGCACCACCGATTCGGCCAATTATGTGGTCGACACCGTGCGACCGACAGCGACCATTGTCGTTGCCGACACCAATCTGGCGGCAGGCGAAACCTCTGTGGTGACCATCACCTTCAGCGAAGCGGTGAGCGGCTTCACCACCGCCGACCTGACGGTGGCCAACGGCACCTTGAGCGGACTGAGCAGCAGCGACGGCGGCATCACCTGGACCGCCACGCTGACGCCAACCACGAGCGTCACCGACACCACCAACCTGATCACTCTGGACAATACCGGGGTCAATGACCTGTCCGGCAACGCCGGCACTGGCAGCACCAACTCCAACAACTACGCGATCGACACCGCACGACCGACGGCAACCATCGTGGTCGCCGACACTGCGCTGAAAATCGGCGAAACCTCGCTGGTGACCATCACCTTCAGTGAGGCTGTCAGCGGTTTCACCAACGCCGATCTGAGCATTGCCAACGGTACGTTGAGCGCAGTCAGCAGCGCTGATGGCGGCATCACCTGGACGGCCACTTTCACGCCGACCAGCAGCATCACCGACGCCACCAACCTCATCACGCTGAATAACACCGGAGTCACCGATCTGGCGGGCAATACCGGCGTCGGCACCACCGATTCCAACAATTACGCGATCGACACCGTGCGGCCGACCGCCACCGTGGTGTTCGCGCAAAACACTTTGAAAATCGGCGATACCTCGCTGGTGACCATCACCTTCAGCGAAGCGGTGAGCGGTTTCACCAACGCCGACCTGACCATCGCCAACGGCACCCTGACGGCGGTCAGCAGTGCGGACGGCGGGATTACCTGGACGGCGACGTTTACACCGAGCGCGAACATCACCGATGCCACCAACCTGGTGACGCTGGACAACACCGGTGTCGCCGACCTCGCCGGCAACGCTGGCAGCGGCACCACCGATTCGAACAATTACAGCATCGACACCCAGCGTCCGACCGCGACCATTGTGATGGCCGATCCTGCCCTGAGCGCCGGTGAAACCTCGCTGGTGACCATTACCTTCAGCGAAGCGGTCAGCGGTTTCACCAACGCCGACCTCACCGTCCCCAACGGCACACTCACGGCGGTCAGCAGCGCGGATGGCGGCATCACCTGGACAGCGACATTCACGCCGACGGTGGGGGTCAACGACACCAGCAATATCATCACCCTGGCCAACACCGGGATCGCTGACCTGGCCGGGAACGCCGGCACGGGCACGACCAACTCGGGCAACTTCACCATCAACACCGTGGCACCGACCGCGACCATCGTCGTCGCTGACAACAGCCTGACGATTGGTGAGACGACGACGGTGACCATCACCTTCAGCGAAGCCGTCACCGGTTTCAACAATGCCGACCTGACCATCGCGAACGGGACACTCACTGCGGTGAGCAGCAGCGACGGCGGCATCACCTGGACGGCGACGTTCACGCCAACCAGCAACATCACCGACGCCTCCAACTTGATCACCCTCGACAACAGCGGCGTGCAAAACGCCTCCGGCAACGCGGGCAATGGCACCACCAACTCCAACAACTACGCCATCGACACCCAACGCCCAACGGCAACCATTGCACTCGCCGACTCGGCACTGGGCGTCGGCCAGACCACCACCGTGACCATCACCTTCAGCGAGGCGGTCAGCGGTTTGACTCTGGCCGATCTGACTGTGGCCAACGGCACGCTCTCCGGATTGAGTACGTCGGACAACATCACCTACACGGCGACGTTTACGCCGTCGGCGGGCATCACCGACACCAGCAACATCATCACCCTGGACAACACCGGCATCACTGACGTGGCGGGCAACACCGGCAGCGGCACCACCGACTCGGGCAACTATGTGATCGACAGCCAGCGCCCTACCGCCACCATCGTTATCAGTGATACCGACTTGCGCCCGGGCGAAACCGCGCTCGTCACAATTACCTTCAGCGAGGCGGTCACGGGCTTCGACAATTCCGACCTGAGCGTTGCCAACGGCACGCTGAGCAACGTCTCGTCGAGCGACGGCGGCATCACCTGGACCGCCACGTTTACCCCGACCATTGGCCTCAGCGATGCGACTAACCTGATCGTGCTGAATAACGCTGGCATCAGCGATCTGGCGGGCAATGCCGGTACCGGCACCACCAACTCGGCGAACTATGCGGTACAGACCGAAGTGCCGACGGCGACCATCGTCGTTGCGGACACCTCGCTCAAGGCCGGCGAAAGCTCGACGGTAACCATCACCTTCAGTGAAGCGGTCAGCGGTTTCAGCAACGCTGACCTGACCATCGCTAACGGCACCTTGAGCAATGTGGCCTCCAGCGACGGCGGCATTACCTGGACCGCTACGCTGACGCCGACCGCCAACATCACCGACACCAGCAACCTGATCACCCTCGACAACAGCGGCGTGACCAATGGCTCGGGCAACAGTGGCGTCGGCACCACCGACTCGAACAACTTCGCCATCGACACCGCACTGCCGACCGCTACCATTGTGGTCGCCGACACTCGCCTGGGCATCGGTGAAACCACCACGGTCACTATCACTTTCAGTGAAGCAGTCAGCGGTTTTGACCTGTCGGACATCAGTGTCGCCAACGGCACACTGGCGAACCTGACCAGCAGCGATGGCGGCATCACCTGGACCGCCACGTTGACACCGACCGCCAACGTCAACGATGCAACCAACCTGATCATCGTCGACACCGCTGGTGTGCAGGATCTGGCTGGCAACCTTGGCGCCAGCATCGCCATTTCCAACAATTACGCGCTGGATGCGACCCGGCCAACCGTGGACATCGTAGTCGCCAATCCGCATCTGGGCATCGGCCAGACCACCACGGTGACCTTTACTTTCAGCGAGGCGGTGAGCAATTTCGACTTGTCCGACCTGAGCGTGACCAACGGTGATCTGAGCAACCTCAGCAGCAGTGATGGCGGCAAGACCTGGACCGCGACCTTCACGCCGACCGCCAACGTCAGCGATCCGAGCAACTTCATCGCACTGGACACCAGCAACGTCACGGATCTGGCCGGTAACGTCGGCAGCACGGTGGCGGTGTCGAACAACTACGCACTCGACAGCGAACGGCCCACGGCGACGGTGGTGATTGCCAATCCGAATCTCGGTCTCGGCCAGACCTCACAGGTAACCATCACCTTCAATGAGGCGGTCAGTGGTTTTGATCTGGCGGACATCAATGTCGGCAATGGCACCTTGTCCAACCTGAGCAGCAGCGACGGCGGCAAAACCTGGACCGCGACCCTGACGCCGAATGCCAACGTCAACAGCGCCAGCAATGCCATCAGCATCAACAGCGCCGGGGTCAGTGATCTGTCCGGCAACACTGGCAGCGGAATCAGCAGCTCTAACAACTACGCGATCAACACTGTGCCGCCAGTCGTTCCACCGGCGCAGCCCACTGCGCCCACCAGTGTGGTGATTCCCGATCCACTGATTCGCAGCAGTGATCCGGTGGTGGCACCACCGCCACCGAACGTGCCGTTGCAACCGATCATTTTCACCGCGCCGACCGGCGATCTCGGCTCCCCGCTGACCTTCGCGCCGCTGTTCGAGCAACGGGTGATCGGCAATGGCATCCGTCCGTTGGGCGATATCTTCATGAACCACGGTGCCCTCAGCCCGAGCTTCATCGCGCAGGTGTTCAGCAGCAGCGACAGCGGCGGTGATGGCTCCGGCCACGGCTTCCTCGGCTTCGGCGGGGGTGACGGCGGCGTGTTCGGCAGCAGCACACTGGCGAGCCTGTTCAACCAGAACAGCGGCGCCGAGCGCGATTCATTGAATGCGTTTGGCAGTCAGTCACTCAAGGCTGGCGACGTTTCTCAAGGCCTGCGCGGCGTGTTTGGCGCGCCGACACTGGGGCAGCAACTGCAAGAATTCAAAGACACCGAACAACACCGGGTCGACAACCTGGCGGCAGCACTGCAACAGGTCGGCATCAGCGAAATATCGGCCTGAACCAACCATTACTCAACACTGTGCGGGACCTAGGGGCGATCCAGGGATGAAGAGAAGTCAGAAGTTGTTCGGCGCCAGCCTGCTGGCGCTGGCGATCAGCGGATGTGCAGTGACCAGTGAACCGATTGAGCGCAGCGTCAGTGAACAGCGTGCCAAAAGCGATCTGCAAGGCATGTACAGGGATCAGGAACCGTTGCGCGGTCCGTTGACGCTGCACCAGGCCATGGCCCGCGCCGTGAAGTACAACCTCGAAGGCCGCTTGAAGATCATGGAGGAAGCGCTGGCCAAGCGGCAGCTCGACCTCGCCAGTTTCGACATGCTGCCGCGCATGGCGCTGGACGCTGGCTACGTCGGGCGAAACAACGTCAACGCCTCCAGCAGCCAGAGCGTACGCACCGGCACCCAGTCTCTGGAACCGTCGACCTCGCAGGATCGTGACCGCGAAGTCGCCGACCTGACCATGGTCTGGAACGTCCTCGACTTCGGCGTCAGCTACATCAGCGCCAAGCAGCAGGGCGATCAGCGCCTGATCGTTCAGGAACGGCGCCGCAAGGTGATCAACACCATCGTTCAGGACGTGCGCTCGGCCTATTGGCGGGCGATGGCCGCTGAACGTTTGCTCAAGCAGATCGACAGCCTGATGGCGCGAGTGCAGACCGCCCGCGACAACAGCCAGACCCTGAGCGATCAACGCATTGGTGATCCAGTGCAGTCGCTCGGTTACCAGCGCTCGCTGATCGAAGCCACCCGGCAACTGGAAGAACAACGCCGCGCCTTGTCACTGGCGAAAACCGAACTGGCGACGTTGATCAACTTGCCGCTGGGCACCCCGCTGACGCTGGCCACCGATGACGGTTATCAGATTCCCGAACTCAAGGTTGATCTGGCCAAACTCGAACAGGAAGCCCTGACCAGCCGCCCGGAACTGCGCGAACAGGATTACCAGACGCGCATCAGCGCCGCTGAAACCCGCAAGGCCATGCTGCGCTTGCTGCCGGGCCTGGAGTTTTCCGCTGGCGGGCATTACGACAGCAACTCCTTCCTTGTCGAGCAGGGCTGGGCCGACTATGGCGTGAAAGTCACCTGGAACCTGTTCAACGTGATCTCCGCTCCGGCGGCGATCAACGTCGCCAAGGCCGGCGAAGAAGTGGCCACTGCGCGGCGACAAGCAATGTCGATAGCGGTGCTCGCGCAACTGTATGTGGCGAATGCCAACTATCAAGAAGCCATGCGCCAGTTCAAGACCAACCAACAGTTGTCGGACATCGACGGGCAAATCGTCGGTCAATTGCGTAACCGTCATCAGGCGGCCGGGATTGGTGAACTGGAACTGATTCAAGGCGAGCTGAACAACCTGCAAGCCGACTTGCGTCGCGATCTGTCGTACGCCGATCTGCGCAATGCCTACGGCCAGATCTTCGCCAGTGCCGGCCTCGATCCGCTGCCGGATCAGGTGCAGTCGACCGAAGTGCAGTCGATCGCCACCGCGCTGGCCAACCGCGAGTCGGCGTGGGCGTCGGGGGATATTTCGGTGCCGGTGGTGGCGCATGCCCCAGCGCAGTGATGTGCTGGCGCCCGTTGCCAGCATCTGCCGCACTCAACGCGAGGCCCGCAATGGTCATCGGGGTGCGGCGATCCTGCTGACCGGTTTGCCGGCGGCAGGCAAGTCGACATTGGCGCAAGCGCTGCAGGCCACCCTGTTCGGGGATGGCCGGCAAAGCGTGGTGCTCGATGGCGACACTTTGCGTACCGGGCTCAACCGGGATTTGGGCTTCAGCGATGCCGATCGCCAGGAAAACATTCGCCGCGCCAGCGAACTCGCGGCGCTGCTGGTGGACAACGGCCAGATCGTGATTCTGGCGATGATTGCGCCGTTGGCCGAGCTGCGTGAGGTGTTTGCGCAACGCTTGGGGGACGACTATCGCGAAGTCTGGTGCAGCGCTTCGCTGGCGGTGTGCGAGCAGCGTGATCCGAAAGGGCATTACGCCCGCGCCCGACGCGGCGACCTGCCCGGGTTTACCGGCATTTCTGCGCCCTACGAGCCACCGGCGCAACCGTCATTGGTGCTCGACACTGGCGCACAATCGGTCGATGCCTGCCTCGATCGGCTGCTGACCTGGCTCGGCGAGTGTTCGGTGTTGCCCAAGACATGAGCCGCCCGGCGTATTCGCGATTGCCGGTGACCGTGGATTTGTCCTTGCTGTTGCAGGCGCTGGCAGCGATTGCCGACGACGCCTGGCGCAGCCATTTCAATGTCGGTTATTTTTCCGGTGACTGGAGCGGGGTGGCGCTCATTTCGGCAGTCGATGCGCTGACCGAGCTGTCCCCGGGGCGCGGTGAACCGGTGCAGCGCAGCCCTTGGCTGCGTGATGAGCGCTGGCAACAAGGGCTGCAAAGTCTCTCACTGGACATCGTCAGCGCGCGATTGCTGCGCTTGGGGCCGGGTGGACGAATTCACCAGCATCGCGATTACGACCTTGATGGCCCGCAGGCCGATCGGCGTTTGCACATTCCGTTGCTCAGTCCGCCGAGCGTCGATTTCTGGCTCGATGGGCAGCGCATGCCCATGCAGGCCGGCGAGTGCTGGTTTCTTGATCTCGCTCGCCCACATCGCGTGGATAACCGCGATACCTCGGCGCGGGTTCATCTGGTGCTCGATTGCCGGCCCGGTGCCTGGCTTGAACAGATGATCAGCGACGGATTGCACAGTACCCCTGAGCCCGGTTTGGCCGACACGCCGTTGCAGCGCTTTCAGCGGCTGGTGGCTGAAGATGTTTCGCTGTCTCTGGCCTTGCGTACGCTGCACGATCCAGACGTCTTTATCAGTCGAGCGGTGGAATTGGGCGCTGAGCGTGGTTTGTCGTTCTCTTGCGAGGAATTGCGTGCGGCGATGCGCGACGGCCGTCGACAATGGAACGAACAATGGAGCGGTTGAATTTCGACGGCTGGTTGCCGATTCGTGTCTGGCCGGTTGACGGGCAGTGGCAGGTGGATTGGTGCTGGTTCGGCGACACGGCGCTGCATCAGCCGTTCTTTCGCGATGCGGTCGAGGATGCATTACGGCTGCCGTTCAATCAGGCGTTTCGGCGCCAGACGTCTTTGGCAGCGCTGAGTGAATGGCAAACGCAGAGCCCTGGGCTTGCACCGAGTGCATTTGTGCTGCACGCCTCGCGTTGCGGTTCGACGCTGATCAGCCAGATGCTCGCCCGCCTCGACGATCACATCGTCGTGTCCGAGCCACCGCCGCTGGACGCCTTGTTACGCAGTGATTTACCCGCCGGCGAACGCCGGGCCGCCATCGTCGGGTTGCTCTCGGCCTATGGTCAGCGCCGACGTGGTGTGGAACAGCGCCTGGTGATCAAACTCGACGCCTGGAACATCGGGGAATGGCCGCTGCTGCAGGACTGTTTCGCAGATACGCCGTGGCTGTTTCTCTATCGCGATCCTTTGGAAATTGCAGTTTCTCATCTGCGCCGGCCGGGGATGCACATGGTGCCGGGGATGCTGGGCGAGTGTGTGCTGGAGGATGGTTTGCCGTTCGAAGGGCGCGAAGAATTCATCGCCCGACGCTTGGGGCGATTGTTGGCGGCGGGGGTGATGCATTGCCGTGACTCGGGTGGTTTACCGGTCAGTTACAGCGAGTTGCCCGAGGCGATGGCGGGGCGGTTGGCCAGGTTTTTCCGCCTGAACGATGAACAGTGCAAGCAGGTCTTTGCCGCGACCGCGCAGCATGCGAAACAGCCCTCGCAAGCGTTCATTGCCGATGGCGACGACAAACGCCGCGAAGCTTCAGCAATGTTGCGAATGCACGTACAGAATTACACCCGAGCGCCCTACGAGGCGTTGGAAAAGCTTCGTCTGCGCGTCACAGGGTTTGCTTCATGACTTGCCGGACAAGTCCGCCATGCCCTTGAGCAATTCGATCGGCAACGGAAAGACAATCGTCGAACTCTTGTCTCCGGCAATCGAACTCAAGGTCTGCATATAGCGCAACTGCATAGCCCCGGGCTGGCGTCCGAGCATTTCCGCCGCTTGCATGAGTTTTTCCGAGGCCTGCAATTCGCCTTCGGCGTGAATCACTTTCGCGCGCCGCTCGCGTTCGGCTTCTGCCTGTTTGGCGATGGCGCGGACCATCGATTCGTTGAGATCGACATGCTTGATCTCGACGTTGGCGACCTTGATCCCCCAGGCATCGGTCTGCGCATCGAGCACCTGCTGAATGTCGATGTTCAACTGCTCGCGCTCGGCCAGCAGCTCATCCAGTTCATGCTTGCCAAGCACCGCGCGCAGGGTGGTTTGCGCCAGTTGGCTGGTGGCAGAAAGATAATCCTCAACCTGAATAATCGCCTTCTGCGGATCGAGCACGCGGAAATACAGCACGGCGTTGACCTTGACCGAGACATTGTCGCGGGTGATCACGTCCTGCGGCGGCACGTCGAGGACGACCGTGCGCAGGTCGACCCTGACCATTTGCTGGACCACCGGGATCAACAGGATCAGACCGGGGCCTTTGACCTGCCAAAAACGGCCAAGCTGAAACACCACGCCGCGTTCGTAT
This sequence comes from Pseudomonas neuropathica, assembly GCF_015461835.1. Taxonomy (GTDB): domain Bacteria; phylum Pseudomonadota; class Gammaproteobacteria; order Pseudomonadales; family Pseudomonadaceae; genus Aquipseudomonas; species Aquipseudomonas neuropathica. The sequence goes on from NZ_JACOPX010000012.1 coordinate 45,692, forward strand.
TCGCGCAGGATGCGAAACGTCGAGCCGGCCAGGGCAATGACCAGTAAAAGCAGCGCAACAAAACCGATTTGCAGACCCATGATCACTCTCCGAGCGGTGCCGCGTCAGTCGCGGCCACTTGCAGCAACAATCCCTTGCGCGCCACCACGCGCACCGGTTGCCCTGTGTGCAGCGGCGTGGCACTGAGCACTTGCCAGCGTTCACCTTGCAGTTGCACCCAGCCGTTACGGGCATCGCCCGGTTGCACCGTGGTGATCGCGGTCACACTGCCGAGCAGGCCGGCGTCGCCACTGACGGCATGGCGCGGGCGGGTTTTCAGGGCGCGAATCAGCAGCGCGAGCAACAGCAGCGCGCTGATCAGACCGAGGCCGATCATCATCGGCGCCGGCAATTCGGCGTTGCTCAGAATCAGCGCGCCGATGACGAACATGATGATTCCGGCCAAGCCGATCACCCCGTAATTGGGCAGCGCCGCTTCGGCGATCAGAAACACGATGCCCAAGGTAATCAGCCACAAACCGGCCGGACTCATGGCCGGTAACGGGCTGTCGGCAGCCAGGGCTGATCCGCTGATCAGCAGGAGCAAGGCAAACGCACAACATCGGCTGTTCACGTGACCCTCCGCGAGCGTCATGTCTGATTCTTACAGTCTAGTTGAGGGTTGTCCTGTATGAATTTTGATCAATGTGCAGATATGCCCGGTGAGCGGATTTCCCTGCGCCAGACACCCGTCGAACTAGACTCAAAGACACGGCAATCACCGTTCAGCGCAACACCGAGGTGCATCATGCGTATGGCAAGAAAGGTGCAAAGCAGCCTGAACCGGGCGCACTGCGAATACGACATCGTCGCTCACCGGCATTCATCGAGCAGCCTGGAAACCGCGCGGGTCGCCGGCGTGCCGGCCGAGCGCGTGGCCAAATCGATCATTCTCGACGACCACCACGGGCATTACCTGATGGCCGTATTGCCGGCCAGTCGTCACCTGGACCTGAGCAAGGTACGCACCAGCGGCGAATGGCAACTGACCCGCGAAAGCAATCTGGCGCATATTTTCGACGACTGCGAACGCGGGGCAGTGCCGCCGCTGGGTGACTCCTATGGCCTGGACATGGTCATCGACCCGTTGCTGACGCGGCAGAAGGATATTTATCTGGAGGCGGGCAACCACAACTACCTGCTGCACATGAGCATGCCCGAATTTCTGAAAATGGTGCCGCATGCCGAGGTGCGGGAGTTGAGTGATTAGGATTTGTGGCGCCGGCACTGACGCCTTCGCGAGCAGGCTCGCTCACACAGGTTGATCGCATTCCCCTGTGGCAGCGAGCCTGCTCGCGAATAATCTTCCACACAGCCCATTTTTTAAGGAGTTGATCAATGGAAAGTCCAACGCACAGCCTCCCATCCCTGTTCAAACAACTCGGCCTGGACAACGACCCGGTCAGCATCGAGCAATTCATCGCCACCCATTCCCCGCTAAAACCCGAATTGCATTTGGCTGACGCGTTTTTCTGGTCGAAGAGCCAAGCGGATTTTTTGCGTGGCGAGATTCTGGATGACGCCGACTGGGCGGAGGTGGTGGATCAGTTGGATGTGTTGTTGCGTAAGGGGCGTGAGAGCTGACTGAACACCAACCTCTTGTCATTCAATTGCGTGGAACGGTTGTTGAGGATCGAAAAATAGACCAAAATCACGACCTCAATTGAGGTCTTTTATTATGCAAAGCGTTCTCGCCGATATGGCTGTCAGTGTCTCAGAATTAAAGAAAAACCCTTCCGCAGTGCTGAGCGGTGCACATGGCGGTGCCGTGGCCGTTCTTAACCACAATCGCGTCATTGGCTATATGGTGCCAGCGGATGTGTACGAAGCAATGATGGAGCGACTTGATGATCTGGAGCTTGCTGAAATCGTTCGCGCCCGCAGCCATGAGACGCCAATTTCGGTAAGCCTGGATGACCTATAAGCTCGAATTTTTGCCATCCGCTCACAAAGAGTGGAACAAGTTGGGTCATACACTACGAGAACAATTCAAAAAGAAGCTGGGTGAGAGATTGAAGCTGCCCAGAGTCTCCGCTGACGCACTTCATGGAATGCCTGATTGCTACAAAATCAAATTGAAGGCTTCAGGCTATCGTCTGGTTTATCAGGTCATTGACGAGAGAGTCGTCGTTTCAGTCGTAGCGGTCGGTAAACGTGAGCGCAGTAGCGTTTACGAGAATGCAAAAAAGCGCTGAATAAGCTCTCAGCGCCAATTCCTACAGGCAAACAGGCAATTTGTTTCAAAACTTGACTGAAATTCCCCTCCAATGCGATATTGATAGTTAGCAAACTAACAGTGTGCATTTCCTCGTGCCGAACGAACTCGACGCTCTCCAGATGAACATCAGCAGTGCCATGGTGGTGGCCGCCAGGCATTGGCGGAAGATCTGCCAGACCACGCTGGTCAACTACGGAATCTCCGAAGCCTGCGCCGTGCCGCTGTTGATGATCGGCCGCTTGGGCGAGGGCGTGCGTCAGGTGCAGGTGGCGCAGGCGGCCGGGATGGAGAGTCCGTCGCTGGTGCGTCTGCTCGATCAGTTGTGCCATTCCGGCTACGTCTGCCGCACCGAAGATGCCCAGGATCGCCGGGCCAAATGCCTGAGCCTGACCGACACCGGTCGTGAACTGGTGCAAGCGGTGGAGATCGAACTGGTGCGCTTGCGTCACGAGGTGCTCGAAGGCATCGAGCAAAGCGATCTGGAAGCTACGCTTCGGGTACTCAGAGCTTTTGAGGCGGCCAGTCCGCCTTTGGTGGTCAATTCTTGAACGGTTTTTTCTCCGGCATTCCGCCGGCCCGTGACTGGTTCTACGGGGTCCGTACGTTTGCAGCGTCGATGATCGCGCTGTACATCGCCTTGCTCATGCAAATGCCGCGTCCGTATTGGGCGATGGCCACGGTGTATATCGTCTCCAGCCCGTTTCTCGGTCCGACCAGTTCCAAGGCGTTGTACCGGGCTATCGGTACCTTTCTCGGTGCGGCGGCAGCGGTGCTGTTTGTGCCGATGTTCGTGCAGAGCCCCTATGTGCTGGTGGTGGTCATCGCGTTGTGGACGGGGATTCTGTTGTTCATGTCTCTGCATTTGCGCACGGCCAACAGCTATGCGCTGATGCTCGCCGGGTACACCTTGCCGCTGATTGCCTTGCCGGTGGTGGATAACCCGCTGGCGGTGTGGGACGTGGCGGAAGCGCGGACGGAAGAGATTTTCCTCGGCATCGCCGTGGCTGCGGTGGTCGGCGCGATGTTCTGGCCACGGCGTCTGGCGCCGGTGTTCAACGATGCCGTGGGCAAGTGGTTCGCCGACGCGACCACCTACAGCTTGAAATTCCTCAGCCGTGATGTGCAGCCTGAAGAAGTCACCGCGCTGCGCATGGCCATGGTCGCCAGCTTCAACAGTCTTGAGCTGATGATCGGCCAGTTGCCCCACGAAGGCGCGCGACCGCAAACCGTGCGCAACACCAAAGAATTGCGTGGGCGCATGATTCACCTGTTGCCGGTGATCGATGCGCTGGAAGATTCGCTCTATGCACTTGAGCGTCGCACGCCGGAACTGGTGGAAAAATTCGCACCGCTGCTCGCGGCCACCCGCGAATGGCTTGCTCACCAAGACGCCGATCTCGAACGCTGGCAAGCACTGAAAGATCAGCTCGAAGCCCTGCAACCGAGTGCCGAGGCGCTGGAAGATCGCAAGCAACTGCTGTTCTCCAACTCGATTTATCGCCTCGGTGAATTCATCGATCTGTGGCAAGACTGTCGCAGCCTGCAGGACGCGATTCTGTGCGAGCGCCAGGACAGCTGGCGCGCGGTGTATCGCCACTGGCGCCTCGGTCGGCTGACACCGTTTATCGATCGCGGGCTGATGTTGTATTCGGTGGTCTCGACGATTCTGGCGATCATCGTCGCTTCGGTGCTGTGGATTCTGCTGGGCTGGCCGGACGGCGGCAGCGCGGTGATTCTGGCGGCGGTGGCGTGCAGTTTCTTTGCGTCGATGGACGACCCGGCACCGCAGATCTACCGGTTCTTTTTTTGGACCGGCATGTCGGTACTGTTCGCCAGTCTTTATCTGTTTTTGATTCTGCCCAACCTGCACGATTTCCCGATGCTGGTGCTGGCGTTTTCAATCCCGTTCATCTGCGTCGGCACCCTGACCGTACAGCCGCGTTTCTACCTCGGCATGCTGCTGACGCTGGTCAACACCTCGTCGTTCATCAGCATTCAGGGCGCTTACGACGCGGATTTTTTCGCCTTCGTGAACTCCAACCTGGCGGGGCCGATAGGTCTGCTGTTCGCCTTTATCTGGACGCTGGTGGCGCGTCCGTTCGGTGCTGAACTGGCGGCCAAGCGCCTGACCCGCTTCAGCTGGAAAGACATCGTCCACATGACCGAACCGGCCAACCTTGCCGAACACCGCAAATTGGGCGTGCAGTTGCTCGATCGACTGATGCAGCACCTGCCGCGTCTGGCCCTTACCGGCCAAGACACCGGCATCGCCATGCGCGAAGTGCGCGTCGGCCTGAACCTGCTCGATTTACTCGCCTATACCCCACGGGTGACCGGCGCGCCGAACGCGCTGTTGCAGCAAGTGGTCAGTGAAGTCGGCGAGTATTTCCGCGCCTGCCTCAAGGCCGGCGAACGCCTGCCGGCACCGGCGGCGTTGTTGATGACCATGGACCGCACGCGCCGTGCACTCAATGGCCAGGGCGATGATGAAACCCGTCTGAACCTGTTGCACGCCTTGAGCGGTTTGCGTCTGGCGCTGTTGCCCGGCGTCGAATTCGTCTCCAGTGCCGAGCCCGAAGAACCGCTGCCCGAAGGAGCGCCCCTATGATCGGTGATCTGGACATCAGCGGCATTTTCCTGCCGACCCTGCTGGTGTTGATGGGCATTACTTATGTGCTGTTTTTGTTGGTGCATGGCGTACTTCAGCGCGTGCACTTTTACCGTCTGGTCTGGCACCGGGCATTGTTCAACGTGGCTCTCTACGCGGTACTGCTGTACGGCGTGGACTCACTCAGTCGATACCTGATGACATGAAAAAACCGTTTTTGACCATCGGTCGCGTGGTACTGACCCTGCTGATCGTGACTTTTGCCGTTGTCCTCGTCTGGCGCATGGTGATGTATTACATGTTCGCGCCGTGGACCCGTGACGGCCACATTCGCGCCGACATCATCCAGATCGCCCCGGACGTTTCCGGGTTGATCCAGCAGGTTGAGGTGAAAGACAACCAGTTGATCAAACGTGGCCAGGTGCTGTTCAGCATCGATCAGGATCGCTTCAAACTGGCCCTGCGTCAGGCCAAAGCCGCCGTTGCCGATCGCGAAGAAACCCTCGCTCAGGCCCAGCGTGAAGCCAAACGTAACCGTGGCCTCGGCAACCTGGTGCCGGCCGAGCAGCTGGAAGAAAGCCAGTCGAAGGTCGCCCGCGCGCAGTCGGCGCTGGCCGAAGCCATGGTCACCGTGGACAGTGCCCAGCTCAACCTTGACCGCTCGGTGATCCGCAGCCCGGTGGACGGTTACGTCAACGACCGTGCGCCGCGTCCGCAGGAGTTCGTCACGGCCGGGCGTCCGGTGTTGTCGGTGGTCGACAGCAACTCGTTCCACATCGACGGCTATTTCGAAGAGACCAAACTCGACGGCATCCATGTCGGCCAGTCGGTGGATATCCGCGTGATCGGCGACCGCGCCAAGCTGCGCGGACATGTCGAAAGCATCGTCGCCGGCATCGAAGACCGTGATCGCAGCAGCGGCAGCAATTTGCTGCCGAACGTCAACCCGGCGTTCAGTTGGGTGCGGCTGGCGCAGCGGATTCCGGTGCGGATTGCCTTTGATGACGTGCCGGCAGATTTCCGCATGATCGCCGGGCGCACTGCCACCGTTTCGATCATCGACGATCAGCCACGCGACGAGCGGAAACAGGAGCCTGCGCAATGAGCAGGGCGCTGATGATCGCCGGGTTGGGCGTGATGCTCTCGGCCTGTCAGATGGTCGGGCCGGATTATCACGTGCCGGAGGATGCGGCGGTTCAGCGCAAGGATTTTCAGGGCGAACTGGCGGTGGCCGGCAAACCGGTAGTTTCGGCGCCGGTGCCGGCGGATTGGTGGCGTCTTTATAAGGATGCGCGGCTGGATCAACTGGTGCAGCAGGCCATGGCTTCCAATACCGATCTGCGCGTAGCGGCGGCGAACCTGCAGCGGGCTCGAGCTCAGGTCGATGAGGCCGAAGCAGCGGGTGGCTGGAGCGCAGGTGTGAAGATGGGGGCGCAGCGTTTGCAAGAGTCTGGTCAGGCATTCTTGCTGCCGGAAAAAGTCCCGGTCGATAACGTCGGCGACATCGGCATCAGCGCTTCTTATCAGTTCGATCTGTGGGGCACTTTGCAACGCGGCATCGAAGGCGCAAAGGCCAATGCCGACGCGACCCAGGCAGCGGCAGACACGGCGCGGATCACCTTGGTGGCAGACGTCGTGCGTGCTTACACCCAAGTCTGCGCGGCCAACGAAGAACGGGAGATCGCCCAGCACTCTCTTGACCTGCAATCGCAAGGCACCACGCTGATTCAACGTCTGCGCGATGCCGGCCGTGGTGATGAAACTCAGGTGACTCGCTCGCAAACCCAATTCAAATCCCTGCGCGCCGAACTGCCGCGCTATGAAGCGGCGCGTCAAGCTGGCTTGTACCGTCTGTCGATGTTGCTGGCCAAACCGGTCGATCAATTGCCGGCCGGCACCGCCACCTGCGCCGAACTGCCGAAAATCGCCCAACGGGTGCCGGTCGGCGATGGCGCTGCGCTGCTCAAACGTCGCCCGGACATTCGCCAGGCCGAACGTCGTCTGGCCGCTGCGACCGCCGGCATCGGCGTCGCCACGGGCGAGTTGTATCCGGACATCAGCATCGGCGCGACCATCGGCACTGTTGGTCTCATCGATGACTTGGGTGATCCGTCGACCAACCGCTGGGGTTTCGGCCCGTCGCTGAGCTGGAAAGTGCCGACCAACGGCGCTCGTGCGCGAATCCGCGAGGCAGAAGCGGCGACCCAAGGCGCACTGGCGCACTTCGACGGCGTGGTGCTCAACGCCATTCGCGAAACCCAGACCGGTCTGGCTCAGTACAGCGCCTTGCTGCAACGCCGTGATGCGCTGGCCGATGCTGAGCAGTCGGCGAAACTGGCCGCCGACCAGACGCACCGCTTCTTCCAGGCCGGCCGTGAGTCGTTTCTCGCCGACCTGCAAGCGACCCGCACCTACACCGATGTCACCGCGCAACTGGCCGCCGCCAACACCCAGGTTGCGATGAGCCAGATCGATTTGTTCCTCGCCTTGGGCGGCGGTTGGGAAAGCGGACGAACGAACGCTTCAAGCCCCGGCAAACCCTGAGGCCGTTGCTATGCTTTGAAGTGTTGGAAGGGCGCCCCGAGCAAGGCGCCTTTTCAGCGCACATTGCTAGCGCTGGTCTAGGGGAAACCAATAATGAAAAACCCTTACGCTCTCGGCTTCTGGTGCGCCCTCGCAGCGCTGGTGCTGCTCTCGGCCACCTATTTCTACGGCATCATGCTGGCCCATCAGATCGACAAGGCGATGGTGTTCCTTGACAGCGCAACAGCGCTGATCGCGGTCATGGCGATCGTGGTGGTGGCGTGGGCGTCGATCCAGGTGCAGCGGGTCAAGAAACGCCAGCTTGAACAGGGCAAGACCCTGGTGCTGATCTGGGATACCAAAGTCGCCCTGCGCCGAGTCGAAACCGTGTTCGACCGGTATTTCTGGGGCAGTTACTGGCAACCGGGGCGAACCTTCGCCGAAGTCATGGGCGAACTCACCGGCACGCCGCTGGAAAAAAGCCTTGAAGCGTTGAAAAAGCAGTGCCTGGAACTCGACAAGCAGATTGACGGCGAGGGCTGGCATTGGTTGAACAACGCCCGCGAATTATCGGATGTCGCCACGGCCATGGCCCGCGAGCGCTATCAGCTGGATTTCTGTGACCCGCGCGCTGATGGCCCGGGTGGGGCGGTGATCGATCGGGACTTTGAAGTGCTGGTGTACACCTGGACTGCGCGGCTGAAAAGCTTTGATCATCAGTTGGATGAGATTGAGGTTCAGTATTCCTGATTCCCGGCGAATCGACCGCCCTCATCGCGAGCAGGCTCACTCCTACATTTGGAATGCGTTCCCCTGTAGGAGTGAGCTTGCTCGCGATGGCGACTTAAAAAACCCCGAAACTCTCACTGCCCGCCCACTGTCCACTCTCCCCATAGACACTCTTTAACCTTTAAACATTGGGCCGTCTTGCGCGCCCGGTGCTAATCTCCACCGCTGAATTCAGCGCAGTCGAGCCGCGACCCGGTCACGGGTTCAGGGAAGACGACCACACTCACAGCCACGGAAATCGATCAGGTCATTCATGAATAAATCAGCAGGCGTGCTTCTCGGAATTGTTGTTGCCATCGGCGCGATCAGCGCGGGCGGGGCCTGGTACACCGGGACCAAGATCGAAGGCGTGTTGAACAACGCCGTCAGCAATGCCAACCAAGAGCTGCAAACCGCCATGGCCGGCTCCAACGGCACCGCGTCGCTGGAGCTGGTGTCGCTGGAACGCCACACTTTCACCAGCACCGCGCACTATCGCCTCAAGGGTGAAGGCGAGATGTTTGGCGACAAGCCGGTCGAACTGTTGTTTGTCGACCACATCGAGCATGGGCCGCTGCCGTTCTCGCGTCTGGTTTCGCTGAAATGGCTGCCGGTCATGGCCACCAGCAACTACGAGCTGGAAAAGAACCCTGCCACCGAAAAATGGTTCGCCGCCACCAAGGGCGCCGCGCCGCTCAAAGGCGTGACCAGCATCGGCTATGACGAATCGACCACCAGCACCCTCGACCTGCTACCGTTCGAAACCGCGCTGGATGAGCAATCGAGTCTGAAATTTTCCGGCCTGACCATGAACATCTCCGCTAACGCCAAAGCGCAGAAGGTCAAGGCAGACGGCTACATGGACAACCTGAAACTGGTCACCGTGGCTGAAGACCAAGCGCCGGTGCAGGTCGAACTCAACGGTCTGACCCTGGCCAGCAACCTCGCCAAGAGCAGCTACGGCTACTACACCGGGGAAAACACCCTGGTGCTGACCAACAGCAAAACCACCTTCGGCCCCAAGCAATCGGTGCTCGGCGTGAAGAACTTCGAAATGAAGAACCTCACCGAAGAAACCGGCAGCAATGCTTCGGGTCGTGCTGATTACAAGATTGGCGAAGTCAGCCTCAACGACAAGAAAATCGGCTCGGCCAATATGGCCATGAGCCTGAAAAACCTCGACATCCCGTCGACCATGTCGCTGATGCAGATCTACCAGACCAAATTGCAGCCGTATGAAAAAGCCGCCGCCGAAGCCGCAGCCCAGGGCTTGCCAGCGCCGGAGCTGAACCTCACCGAAGCTGAAAACGCCCAGGTCAAAGCCGACCTGCAGAAACTGCTGGCCGCCGGCCCGCAGATTGCCCTGGAAAACCTGTCGTTCAACACTGCCAACGGCGAGAGCAAGGCCAATCTGGTGATCGACCTGACCAAGCCGCAATCGATGGACTTGCCGCCGGACCAACTGGGCAAACAACTGGTCGCATTGCTGGATCTGAATATCCAGGTGTCCAAGCCGATGCTGGTCGATCTGCTCAGCGTGCAGGCACAGCTGGATGGTCAGACCGATGCCAAAGCCATCGTCGATCAATCCAAGGAAGCGGCCGACATGTTTGCGGGCATGGCGGTCGGTTCGCAGTTGGCCGTTGTCGACGGCACCAACGTCGTGACCAAGCTGCATTACGCCGCCAATCAGGTCGAATTCAACGGCCAGAAGATGACCGTCGAGCAGTTCGTCGGCTTCCTGATGAGCAAGTTCGCAGGCGTCACGCAAGTGCAGTAATCCTGCGCTCTTAATAGCAACGCCCGGCCTCTGTGTTGAACAGACGCCGGGCGTTTTGCTGTCTGGCGTTCGGGTTTTCGGCATTTCCGGAGCACGATTCTGAACAATTATTGTGTTCCGGATATTGATCTGCGCTTGCGTGCAAGACTGCCTGACTAAGCTTGGCCGTTGCATGTGCATGGGCGGCCACCGTTACGAATGGGCAAGGAGGGCATTGCGACCCGGCTGGCCATGTAAGGATGCTGACGAATGCCGCGTATTGATGTTCCTGTATTACATCGTGGTTTACGCCCGTTGTTCCGAGTCGCGCTGTGCAGCCAGTTGCTCTGGCCGGCGCTGGCGTTTGCCGACACACCCTACGATCAGATGGTGCGCGACGCCCGTGCCGGGCAAACCACGCCGGCGCTGACGGTTTTGCGTCAGGTGCCACCCGGCCAGTCGACCACCGGGCAGATCAGCGATCACTTGCAGATCGCCAGTTGGGCCGGCCTCGACGCCGAAGTGGTGCAAGTCTATGAAACCCAGGGCCGCGATCGCGTCCTGCCGGTGCAGGCACTGACCGCCACCGCCCGCGCCTATCGCAATCTCAAACGCTGGGATCAGGCGACCCAGGTCTACAACAAGGCCCTGGCGCTGGAGCCGGATAATGCCGATCTGCAATTGGGCCTGGCCCTGACCCAGGCTGACGCCGGCAAACCCGACCAAGCGGTGACCCGCGCCAAAGCGCTGGTGGCGGCCAAACCTGATGATCCTTCGCGCCGTCTCGCCTTGGGCTACGCCCTGACCCGTGACAACAAACCTTACGATGCCCTGTTCGAATACGATCAGGCCTTCAAGCGCGCCGGCAACAAACCGGACGTCGCTCGTGAATACGTGGTCGCCCTGCAAAAGGCGCGTCTGCCGGAGCCGGCGCTGCGTCTGGCCAATCAACGTCCGGGGTTGATCGATCCGGTCACGTTGCGTCGCCTCGAAGGCGATCTCGCCGCCGAGCGCGTACGCCTGGCCGAACTCGCCACGCGCAGTGAAAAAGAGCGCTACGTCATCGCCGATCGCGCGCTGGCCGACTACGACAAATTGCTCGCCACCTGGACACCCGACGCGACCGCTCACGACGACGTGATTCGCTGGCGCATCGACCGCATGGGTGCGCTCAAGGCCCGGGTACGCACGGCAGACGTCATCACTGAGTACCAGAAGCTGCAAGCCGAAGGCGTGAAGATTCCGACTTACGCCCTGCGCTGGGTAGCGGCGTCGTATCTGGATCAGCGTCAGCCGGAAATCGCCACTGACCTCTACCGCCAAGTCCTCTCGGCGCCAGACGCCGATGTCGGTGATCGCCTCGAAGACACCACTGCACTGTATTACTCGTTACTGGAAAGCGACCGCGCCGAAGAGGCACGCAAAGTCGCGGAAGACTTGGCCAAGACTCAGCGCCCGCGTATCGAGCTGAAAGGCTTGCCGATCGGCAACCCCAACGATGAATGGATGGATGCCCAGCAACTCGCCGCTCAGGCCGGCACCTACGGTTCCGATCTACCCCATGGCGAGGAGCGCTTGCAGACGCTGGTCGATCAGGCGCCGGGCAACGTCGGTTTACGTCTGGCTCAGGCCGATCTGTACCTGGCCCGCAACTGGCCGCGCCGCGCGGAAACGCAGCTCAAGGAAACCGAGAGCATGGTGCCGCGCGACATGGGTCTGGAAATCGGTCAGGCCCACACCGCCATGGAATTGCAGGAATGGCGGCAAATGGATGCGCTGACTGATGACGTCGTCGCGCGTTATCCGGATAACCGCCAGGTGCAGCGTCTGGCCCGCGAACGCGAAGTGCATGACATGTCGGAACTGCGCGTCGAAGCCTACGGCGGCAAGGCCAACGGTGGCGGCAGTGGCGATGCCGGCGCCGTCAGTGGCAGCCGCGATTTTGGCATCCAGACCACCCTGTACAGCCCGCCTATCGATGAAGACTGGCGGGTGTTCGCCGGGGCCGGTTATGCCACCGGCGACTTCGCCGAAGGCACCGGCAATCATCGCTTCCAGCGTGTCGGCCTGGAGCGGCGCACCCGCGACATGACCCTCGAAGCGGAAGTTTCCAACCACTCTTACGGTTTCGGCGACAAACAGGGCGCACGGCTGGCGATTGCCCGCGACATCAATGACCACTGGCAATACGGCGGCAGCCTCGAATACCTCTCGGCTGAAACCCCACTGCGCGCGCTCAACAGCGACATCAAGGCCAATGGCGGCAGCGGTTTCATACGCTGGCGTGCCAACGAAAGCCGCGAATGGCGCCTGTCGGTGAGCCCGTCGCACTTCAGCGACGGCAACAACCGCGTCGAAGCCTTGCTCACTGGTCGCGAGGGCGTTTACAGCGCGCCGAACATTCAGGTCGATGCCGGTCTGGAAGTCGGCACCAGCCACAACTCGAAATCCGATGATGTGCCGTACTTCAACCCCAAATCCGACTTCAGCGTGATGCCGCTGGTCAACGTCAATCACGTGCTCTATCACCGCTACGAAACGGCCTGGAGCCAACAATTCCAGGCCGGCGCGGGGACGTACAGTCAGCGTGATCACGGCACTGGCGGCATGGCGTTGCTCGGTTACGGCCAGCGTTATGCCTGGAACGACGTGTTCGAGGTGGGCGGCTTGTTCAGTGTGATCAACCGGCCTTATGACGGTGATCGGGAGACCGATCTGCGTCTGCTCGTCGACCTCACTTTCCGCTTCTAGAAGAGTTTGAAGATGCCTTTGATATCGCGTTTCATCCTTCTGCTGGGAGTGCTGCTGATCAGCGCCTGCGCCCAGCAAGCCCCGGCCTTCGCGCCGCCGTCCGAGCGTCCGCTGGCGGCCAGTGAAAAACCGTGGCCGAAAAATCACGTGCTCGGCATTGCCTACCACGACGTCGAAGACCGCGATCCCGATCAGGCCGTGGTGGCGGTGCGCACCGAGCGCATGATCGAGCAACTCGCGTGGCTGCGCGAGAATGGCTACAAACCGGTCACGGTCGACCAGATCATGGCGGCGCGCAAGGGCGGACCGGAGCTGCCGGCGAAGGCGATTCTGCTCAGTTTCGACGACGGCTATTCGAGCTTCTACACCCGCGTCCTGCCGGTGCTGCGCGCCTATAACTGGCATGCGCTGCTGGCGCCGGTCGGCAGCTGGATCGACACGCCGCTCAATCAACCGGTGGATTTTGCCGGCGCGCCGCGTGCGCGTTCCGACTTCCTGACCTGGGATCAGGTGCGTGAGATCTCGCAATCGGGTCTGGTGGAAATTGCCGCGCACACCGATGCCAACCACAAAGGGATTCTGGCCAACCCGCAAGGCAACATGCAGCCGGCAGCGGCGACCCGGCGCTACGATCCAGTGACCAAGCGTTATGAATCCGAAGCCGATTTTCAGGCGCGGATTCGTACCGATGTGAGCAACATCTCGGAGAAAATCCGCAAGGTCACCGGCAAGAAACCCCGCGTCTGGGTCTGGCCGTACGGCACGGCGGACGGTACTTCGTTGACCGTGGTCGGTGAGCAGGGCTATGAAATGGCCCTGACCCTGGACGACGGTCTCGACGCCCTCGACAACCTGATGAGCAGCCCACGCTTCCTCGTCGCCTCCGACCCTGACGGTGAGCATTTCGCCAACAGCGTTGTCGGTGTGCAGTCGGATTTCGTCATGCGCGTGGTCCACGTCGATCTGGACAACGTCTACGACCCGGACCCGGCGCAACAGGACATCAACCTCGGCAAACTGGTGCAGCGCATGGCTGACATGGGCGCCAACACGGTGTTCCTGCAGGCCTTCGCTGATCCGAAGGGCGATGGTCTGGTGCACTCGCTGTACTTCCCCAATCGGCATTTTCCGGTACGAGCCGACATCTTCGACCGGGTTGCCTGGCAGTTGCGCACTCGTGCCCACGTGAAAGTTTTTGCCTGGATGCCGGTGCTCAGTTTCGGCCTTGATTCGAAGCTGCCGCGCGTCACCCGCTGGGACCCGAAAACCGGCACCACAGCCGTCGATCCGGACCAGTACAAACGTCTGTCGCCGTTCGATCCCGAGGTGCGGCGAATCATCGGTGAAATCTATGAAGACGTGGCGCGCCTGACCTCGGTCGACGGCATTCTCTACCACGACGATGCGGTGCTTTCTGACTTTGAAGACGCCAGCCCTGAAGCCTTGAAAGCCTACGCTGCCCATGGCTTGCCGGGTTCGATTGCCGCCCTGCGCGATGATCCGGCTGCGATGCAGCGCTGGACCCGCTTCAAGAGCAAATACCTCATCGATTTCACCAACGAGCTGACCGCCAAAGTCCGCGCCATCCGTGGCCCGCAGGTGCAGACCGCGCGCAACATCTTCGCCGAGCCGATGCTCAATCCACACAGCGAAGAATGGTACGCACAGAACCTTGACGATTTCCTCGCGACCTACGACTGGACCGCACCAATGGCCATGCCGCTCATGGAAAAACAGACCCAGGCCGAGTCCGGCCCGTGGCTGGAAACCCTGGTGCAAACCGTCAGCAAGCGTCCCGGAGCCCTGAACCGCACGGTGTTCGAATTGCAGGCCCGCGACTGGACGAAAAAGGATCAGGCCGACATCGACGGCGCGCACCTGGCGGACTGGATGGGCCGTCTCAAGCGTCAGGGCGCGACCAGTTTCGGTTACTACCCGGACAACTTCCTCGACAACCTGCCGGACCTGAAAACCGTAAGGCCTGCGCTCTCCAACAAATGGAATCCATAACATGCTGGATAGACTGTTAGCCCTGCTTGTTCTGGCGCTCGTCCTCGGCGTGCCGCTGGGCCTGATCTTCCTGGTCACCGGGCAGTTCCTGATGGACTTCGTGTTCTTCTACCCGCTGTTCATGTCCGGGTTGTGGATTGCCGGCGGCCTGTATTTCTGGCTGCACTGGGAACGTCACTGGCCATGGCAGGACGACACCCTGCCACCGCCACTGGAAGGCGAGCCGCTGATCTCGATCCTGATCCCTTGCTACAACGAAGGTGACAACGCTGCCGATACCATTCACGCAGCGCTGGCCCAGCATTACCCGAACATCGAAGTCATCGCGATCAACGACGGCTCCAAGGACAACACCGCGCAAGTGCTCGATGCGCTGGCCAAGGAAGACCCACGTCTGCGCGTGCTGCATCTGGCGGAAAACCAGGGCAAGGCTGTCGCTCTGCGCATGGGCGCGATCGCGGCGCGCAGCGAATATCTGGTGTGTATCGACGGTGACGCGCTGCTGGCGCCGAATACGGCGGCCTATCTGGTCGCACCGATGCTGGATAACGCACGGCTTGGCGCGGTGACCGGCAACCCACGAATTCGCACGCGTTCGACGCTGGTCGGGCGGGTTCAGGTCGGTGAGTTCTCGTCGATCATCGGTCTGATCAAGCGCACGCAACGGGTGTTCGGGCGGATTTTTACCGTGTCCGGGGTGATCGTTGCGTTTCGCCGCACCGCGCTGAATCGCGTCGGTTACTGGAGCCCGGACATGATCACCGAAGACATCGACATCAGCTGGAAGCTGCAACTTGATCACTGGAGCATCTTCTACGAGCCGCGCGCGCTGTGCTGGATCCTCATGCCGGAAACCCTCGGCGGTCTGTGGAAACAGCGGTTGCGCTGGGCCCAGGGCGGCGCCGAAGTGCTGTTCAAGAATATTCGTGGCATCTGGCAGTACCGCCATCGTTACCTGTGGCCGCTGCTCTTCGAATACTGCCTGTCGACCGGTTGGGCGTTCACCTTCCTGCTGTCGGTGATCTTCTGGGGCGTCGGCAAATTTGTGGTCATGCCGGAGGCGATCGCGGTGGATCACCTGATGCCGCCGGCATTTACCGGGTTGCTGCTGGCGTTTGTCTGCCTGGTGCAGTTCGCCGTCAGCATCATCATCGACCGCCGCTACGAGCCGGGGTTGGGCAAGACCATGTTCTGGGTGGTCTGGTACCCGATTGCCTTCTGGTTTGTCAGTTTGCTGACCACGCTGGTCAGCTTCCCGAAAGTCTTGTTCGGCCAACATCAGAAACGTGCGCGTTGGGTCAGCCCTGACCGCGGCATCAAACCGATTGGCGACGACGAAGAGGAGGTTATCAAATGAAAATCATCCGGACCCGCCAGCGGCCCTTTCTGGTCGTGATCGACGTGATCCTTACGGTCATTGCCTGGGTTGGCCTGCTGTTTCTGCTGATCCGTGGCTTGTGGCCGCTTATTGAAACTCACGCGGGCGGGCCGCTGCTCGATAAGTCGGCGTTCGACGCGCTGGGCACCTTGCAGATCTATCTGTGGGTGGCATTGGTCAACGCGGTGATTCTGATCGGTTGGGCGCGTTACCAGCAGCGCAAAAGCCGCAGTTTCGCCCAGCGCCGGCTGCCGTCGCCGGTGATCGACGATGAAGGGTTGAGCAAGAGCTTCAAACTCTGCGATGAGCGCTTTCAGAAACTGCGCACGCCCGGCGTGATGACCATCCATAACGATCAGGAGGGCGACATCAGCCATGTGGTGACGCATTTCTGGCCGGTCCAGCAGCAGGAACTGCCACCGCCGCTGGCACCGCTGGAGCATCCACGGGTGATCTTTCTGCATGCCGAAGATGACGACAATCGCGAACCTCTGACGCGGTGACCGGCTTGACCGTTCCCACACTCCGCGTGGGAACGATCAAGCGTAATCGCGGATCAGTGTCCAGGCCTCTTCCATTGTCAGCGGTTGCTTCATGCGCTCGGCCAGCAGCGCCATCGCCCGTTCTTTTTCGCAGGCGACTGCAGCGACCAGAATGCTGTTTCTGCCGAACAGACCAATAAATGGCGGATGTTCAGGCTCGCCGAGGAACTCCATCTCATCCCAGTGCTCAGCGTGGCCGAGGTAGTCGTAATTCTTGCCGAAGTGCCAGGTCCAGAAGAACGGCACGTCCAGATAATGCTCCTCGCCACCCAGCATGTTGGTAGCCGCGACTCGCGCGTGCTGCTGGGCCAGGCGCCAATGTTCGATGCGTTGCGGCTGACCATGCAGCGGGAACGTGGCAATGTCGCCGATGGCCCACAGGCTTTCGCGCACGCGCATGCCGTCATCGACACGCAGCGACTGATCCTCTTCCCGAGGCAGTGAGGCGAACGCTTCGGTCGCCGGATGCACGCCGATCCCCGCCAGTACCAAGTCGGCTGAAAGGCGCAGACCATTGTCCAGCAGCACCGCTTCGACCTTGCCCTCCCCGATGATCTCTGTGGCTTCGTGCTCGGTGATGAACTTCACGCCGTTTTCCTCGTGCAAAGCGCGAATGGCTTTGCCCACGGCCTCGCCGAATTGCGCTGCGAAGGGAATCGCGTGGCGTGCGAGTACCGTGACGTCGAGGCCATGCTGGCGCAGGGCCGAGGCGCATTCGAGGGCGATGAAGCTGTCACCGATGATCACGGCGCGTTGATCGGGGCTGGCCGCTGTCATGATCTGTTTGGCTTGGGCTTTTGAGCGCAGCACGAACACCTGCGGAAGTTCGGCGCCGGGCAATTTCAGCGTATTCGGCTCGCCACCGGTAGCCAGCACCGCCGCGTCATAACGCAGGGTCTGGCCGTCGCTCAGGTGCAAAACCTTGCTTGAGGCGTCGAGCGAGGTGATTTCTTTTTCCAGCCGTTCGATGCGCTGCTCTTTATAAAAAGCTTCATCTCGCAGCGGAGGGGTTTCCTCGGGGGGCATTTCTCCAGCGAGAACAAATTTGCTCAGCACCGTGCGGTCGTAACCGGCATCTGCCTCGCGATCAATCATTACGATGCGGCCACCAAAACCTTTTTCCCGCAGCGCCGCCGCACATGCGGTACCGGCCGCACCCGCGCCGACGATTACGAACGTGCGGGAATCATCCGCCGGAGGGGTATGCGGATCGGGCAACGGCTGATCATCCACCCAAACCTCGTCGCCACGCAGTTCCAGCGGATAACGCTTGAGGCTGTTTAGCGCCGGAGGCTCGCACAACGCGCCGTCTTCAGCCCGAAACGCAGCCTTGTGCCACGGGCAGATCAGCCGTCCGTGACACAACGCACCGTCAGCCAACGGTGCGCCGGCATGTGGGCATTCGCCTTGGTAGGCGCGTAATTGCCCACCGGCGCGCAGCAGCACGATCTTGCACGCGCCGATTTCAACTTGCAGGCCACGGTCTTCTGGGACATCGGCGATACGGGCGACACGGTGCACTGGCATGATCGGCTTCCTCGCGGGCATTTCTCTTGTGAGTTTGCGCGGTAGTGCGAGGTTCAGCCATTTGCTACTGCCACGGCGCGAACGGTACAGCTATAGTTTGCAAGCCGACGACGGCCCAACTGCACAAGGTGCTCCCGGAATGACCCGATTGACCTCTCTCAACCCATGGCTGGCGGCTCTCGCCGTCACCCTTTGCGTGCAGTTTCCGGCGCAGGCCCAGGAGCGCTTCACCCTGAACATCCCGGGTGTTTCCGATAACCGCCTGTTCACCTCGGCAGCGGCCAGCGATGCACCCGGTTGCGGCGGCAAGAACCAGTCGCCAGCGCTGAGCTGGAACGCTGGACCTGTCGGCACCCAGAGCTACGCGATCGTCATGCACGACCCGGATGGCCAGAAAGGCCTGGGCGTCGATCACTGGATTCATTACGGCATCAAAGCCACCACGCACCAGATTGCAGCGGGCGTCGGTGCCAAATCCGCGCTCGAAGGTCTCGGCGGCACCAACAGCAAGGGCAACACCCATTACATGGGGCCGTGCCCGCCAGTTGGCGACAGTGCGCACCACTACATCATCCAGATCTACGCACTGGATCTGGCCCCGGACGCCTTGCCGGCCGGTTTGACCCGCGCCGAGCTGATGGAGAAAATCAAAGGCCATGTGCTGCGCAACAGCAGTGCGGTGCGGCGTTATCACCGCTGAAAATATTTTTAGCGGCGTTTAACCCGAACTGAAAGGGCTGCCCGTCTTAGTGGATGAATGATCAATTTCATCCCGAGGTCAGCCCCCATGTCTCATCCTCTCTTGCGTCCTGTTGCGGTTGGTGTGCTATTGGCGCTCGCCGGCTGCGGTGCTTCGTCCACACCCGATTCCGCTGCTGTACCAGCGCCGGCGCAGCCTGAGGTGCTGGTTCAGCAGGAAGCGGTCACGGCTGACACTTCAATGGCCAAACGCGCGCTGTACAAGATGCCCAATGCGGGCAGTGCGCCGATGCCGTTGCCGGAAAGTTATCCACAGGGCTATCGCGACGAGCAGCGCGAGCAGTATCAAGCGTTGGCGGATAACCCGATCCACAGCGTTGCTGAAACGCCGGTTTCGACGTTCAGTGCCGACGTCGATACCGGCGGCTATGCCAACGTCCGCCGCTTGCTCAATCAGGGGCGTCTACCGCCGGAAGGTGCGGTGCGGCTGGAGGAAATGGTCAATTACTTCCCCTACGACTACGCGCTGCCCAGCGATGGCTCGCCCTTCGGCGTGACCACCGAGCTGGCCGCTTCACCGTGGAACCCGCACACGCGCTTGCTGCGTATCGGCATCAAGGCCTCCGACCGCGCCGTGGCGGAACTGGCCCCGGCCAATCTGGTATTTCTGGTCGACGTGTCCGGCTCGATGGATCGCCGCGAAGGCCTGCCGATGGTCAAAAGCACGCTGAAATTGCTGGTCGATCAGTTGCGTGATCAGGATCGCGTTTCGTTGGTGGTGTATGCCGGCGAATCGAGAGTGGTACTGGAGCCGACCTCCGGACGCGAGAAAGCGAAAATTCGTACAGCCATCGAGCAATTGACCGCGGGTGGCTCGACCGCTGGCGCCTCGGGTATCGAACTGGCCTACCAAATGGCGCAGCAGGCCTTCATCCCCAAAGGCATCAACCGCATCCTCCTGGCCACTGATGGTGACTTCAATGTCGGCGTCAGCGACTTCGACAGCCTCAAGCAAATGGCTGTGGATAAACGCAAAACCGGGATTTCGCTGACGACACTGGGTTTCGGTGTGGATAACTACAATGAACACTTGATGGAACAACTGGCCGACGCTGGCGATGGTAACTACGCCTATATCGACAACCTGCGCGAGGCACGCAAAGTATTGGTGGATCAGTTGAGTTCAACCCTCGCCGTGGTGGCGCAAAACGTCAAACTGCAGGTGGAATTCAACCCGGCGCAGGTCAGCGAATATCGCCTGCTCGGCTACGAGAACCGTGCGTTGAAGCGTGAGGATTTCAGTAATGACAAAGTCGATGCCGGCGAAATCGGCGCAGGACACACGGTGACCGCGCTGTACGAAATTGTTCCGGCGGGCGAGCAGGGCTGGCTGGAGCCGCTGCGTTACGGCAAATCCGACGCTGTTGTTTCGGCAAAGAGCGGAGAATTAGCAATGCTGCGTGTGCGTTATCAGCGTGCCGAAGGTGGGAAAAGTCTGCTGATCGAACGACCCATCGCCAATCAGGTTGCAACCGCCAGCGAGGATCTGCGTTTTGCCGCCGCCGTGGCCGCGTTCTCCCAGCAGCTCAAAGACGGCCGTTATACCGGCGACTTCAGCTTGAAGGACACAGAGGCATTGGCCCGTGGCGCTCGCGGCGATGATCGCTTCGGTCTGCGCAACGAGTTCGTGCAACTGGTCGAACTGGCGCAGAGCTTGCGCAGAGCTTGCGCAGCTCAACCGCATCGAACGCGTTGGCCACTGAACAACGGATCAAATAAGTGAGTCGTCTGAAAGGCTTCATCAGTCAGCTGTTTGCCTCGGCAGACAGCTCAACCGCCAGCAGCGATGAATCGCTGCTGGCGCGTTATCGCGAGGGCGACAGCGCGGCGTTCGAGATCTTGTACGCGCGCCATCGTCAGGGTTTGTACCGGTTTCTGCTCGGTTTGAGCGGCAAACCGGAACTGGCCGACGAGGTGTTTCAGGAAACCTGGTTGAGCCTGATCCGCAGCAGCAGTCAGCCACAAGGGCGGGCGACATTTCGTACGTGGTTGTTCCAGATTGCCCGCAATCGCCTGATCGACCACTGGCGCAAACACGGTGCCCGGCAACCGCTGCACGACAGCTACGACGAGCAAAATCACGCGGTCAGCGATGAGGCAAATGATCCCGAACAACTGCTCCGCCTCAGTCGTGACAGCCAGCGCCTGGAAAGCGCCTTGCAAACCCTGCCTGCCGACCAGCGCGAGGTGTTCTTGCTGCGCGCCCACGGCGACCTCGACCTGGCACAAATCGCCAGCCTCACCGAAACACCGCTGGAAACTGTCAAAAGCCGCTTGCGCTATGCCCAGCAAAAACTGCGTCGGCTGCTGGCCGAGGAGGTACTGACATGACTGACGCCCGCCAGACACCGGAAGACTCGGTGATTAAACATGTTCGCGAACAGCACAACGCCGAACCGCCAGCGCACCTTGATGCGTTCATCCTCAACGCTGCGCAGCGTCAAACCCCTGCGATGAAGCCAAGCCTGTGGCAACGCTGGCTCGACGCTTGCCGTAAACCCCGCTGGCAGGTTGCATTCGCCAGCCTCGTCGGCGTGGCATTGATGCTGTCACTGGTACAGCGCGCTCCTGAGCCGCTGCCTCATTACGACTATGCCCCAGCCCCCAAACTTGCCGTACCGATGACCGACACGGACTCAGCGCAACTGCACCGATTGTCCGCTCCGGCCGGCGCCATGCCGGCACCTGCGCCGATGATGGAAATGGCCGCGCCGATGCAAGATCAAACCATCAGCGCCGATGAAGCCAGATTCAGCAAACGCGCCGCCGCCCCGGCCAACGGCCTCGACGCACAACTGCGCGAAGTCCTGCGCCTGCGCGAATCCGGCCAATCGCAAGCCGCCGACAGCCTCTTCAACAACCTGCACAAACGCTACCCGAACGCCGATCTCGACGCCCGTCTTGAACAGTTGCGGAAAAAATGACCACTTGTCCCACCAGCCATTTGGCATTGCCCCGCAAAAACGCGCACTATCGGGGCATTGCCAATGCGCTGGAGGACAACGTGGCAGCAAAAATTGACCGCATCGCCCAACTGCTCAACTGCCCGGAGAAGGGCGAAGAGATGCGGCGAGCGATTACCGAGACGCGTAAGGAATTTCTGCTTAACCAGTCGGAAGAGGATGTCGTTGATGAAGACGACGTTTTTGAGGAGGTTGAGGAGGAAGAGGATGACGATGATTACGACGAGTTTGACTGGACGACGGAGTAACGTCGTTCCGGTCCATTTGCGTCATCCACAAAAAAGCCCCGGACCATCACAATCCGGGGCTTTCTCATTTAAATCAATGGTGCACCAGGCGGGATTCGAACCCACGACCCCTGCCTTCGGAGGGCAGTACTCTATCCAGCTGAGCTACTGGTGCAGCGGGCGACATCATACCTAGGTCGGCTCGGGGCGTCCATGCTGGGTTTTGGGGCGTATTGTCAGTGCGCGTGTCCGCGCAAATCGCGGTATTCCATAAAGCGGTAACGTCCTGCAAAACCCTCGCTTGGCGCTTTCTCGGGACTGTTCTATGGTTTTGTTGCGGCTGAGGCCTTTGGCTCGTTGATCTGAAAAATTCCACAAACACGCCGTTTTTGTTCTTTTTTTCGAACGACCTATTGTCCTTTAACCCCTTTGATCCTACGATCCGTTTGAGATTTCAAACGCTCGTTGACCGGGCGTTGAAGCGCCGGTGTTTCGAATCGTGCACGATTGATGCGCCACACCCGGTCACTGATTTCCCTGACGGCAGCCTTGCGAGGCGCCTTTCTACAATCATAATTTGCTCCGCGCAGGCCGCGGTGCTGTTAAGGAAAGCCGACATGCAGCTTAAAGACACCCTGTTGTTCCGCCAGCAAGCCTTCATTGATGGCGCTTGGGTCGATGCGGATAACGGTCAGACGATCAAGGTCAACAACCCGGCCACCGGCGAAATCCTCGGTACCGTGCCAAAAATGGGCGCTGCCGAAACCCGCCGTGCCATCGAAGCTGCTGACAAGGCGCTGCCGGCCTGGCGTGCCCTGACCGCCAAAGAGCGTGCCGGCAAGCTGCGTCGCTGGTTCGAACTGATGATCGAGAACCAGGACGACCTCGCGCGCCTGATGACCCTCGAGCAGGGCAAGCCGCTGGCCGAAGCCAAGGGCGAAATCGTTTACGCCGCTTCGTTCATCGAGTGGTTCGCCGAAGAAGCCAAGCGCATCTACGGTGACGTGATTCCGGGCCACCAGCCAGACAAGCGCCTGATCGTGATCAAGCAGCCAATCGGCGTGACCGCCGCCATCACCCCGTGGAACTTCCCGGCGGCGATGATCACCCGTAAGGCCGGTCCAGCACTGGCTGCCGGTTGCACCATGGTGCTCAAGCCTGCTTCGCAAACTCCGTTTTCTGCTTTCGCGTTGGCCGAACTGGCCCAGCGCGCGGGTATTCCTGCGGGCGTGTTCAGCGTGGTTTCCGGCAGCGCTGGCGACATCGGCAGCGAGCTGACCAGCAACCCGATCGTGCGTAAATTGTCCTTCACCGGTTCGACCGAAATCGGTCGTCAGCTGATGTCGGAATGCGCCAAGGACATCAAGAAAGTCTCGCTGGAACTGGGCGGCAACGCGCCGTTCATCGTGTTCGACGACGCGGACCTGGATAAGGCCGTCGAAGGCGCGATCATTTCCAAGTACCGCAACAACGGCCAGACCTGCGTCTGCGCCAACCGTCTGTACATTCAGGATTCAGTCTACGACGCGTTCGCCGAGAAGCTGAAAGTGGCTGTGGCGAAACTGAAGATCGGCAACGGTCTGGAAGACGGCACCACCACTGGCCCGCTGATCGACGAAAAAGCCGTGGCCAAGGTGCAAGAGCACATTGCCGACGCCGTAGCCAAAGGCGCCACCGTGCTGGCTGGCGGCAAGGCGATGGAAGGCAACTTCTTCGAGCCGACCATCCTCACCAACGTGCCGAAAAACGCCGCTGTGGCCAAGGAAGAAACCTTCGGTCCGCTGGCACCGCTGTTCCGCTTCAAAGATGAAGCCGAAGTGATCGCGATGTCCAACGACACCGAGTTCGGTCTGGCCTCTTACTTCTACGCTCGCGACCTCGGTCGTGTATTCCGCGTCGCGGAAGCGCTGGAATACGGCATGGTTGGCGTCAACACCGGGCTGATCTCCAACGAAGTCGCGCCGTTCGGCGGCATCAAGGCCTCGGGCCTGGGCCGTGAAGGCTCCAAGTACGGCATCGAAGATTACCTGGAAATCAAATACCTCTGCCTGGGCATCTAAGCTCGGACAAGGATCGCTGCAAACGCAAAGGGCACGAGAGCGCTGTCCCTTTGCGTGGTTTCAAACCGGAATTTTCTCTGCGGCCAGGAACGCCGTGGCAGTCGATCATCGCATGCTGCCACCGTCGATTTCTCCCGCTTAATCCTTGAACCACGCCGCCCGATGAGCGGCGAATGAGGACTGTAATGAGCAAGACTAACGCTGAACTGATGGCCCGTCGTACCGCAGCTGTTCCACGTGGTGTTGGCCAGATTCACCCGATCTTCGCTGAGTCGGCGAAGAACGCCACCGTGACTGACGTTGAAGGTCGTGAATTCATCGACTTCGCCGGCGGCATCGCGGTACTGAACACCGGCCACGTGCACCCGAAAATCATCGCCGCCGTGACCGAACAGCTGAACAAGCTGACCCACACCTGCTTCCAGGTACTGGCTTACGAGCCGTACGTTGAGCTGTGCGAGAAAATCAACGCCAAGGTGCCAGGCGATTTCGCCAAGAAAACCCTGCTGGTCACCACCGGTTCCGAAGCCGTTGAAAACGCCGTGAAAATCGCCCGTGCCGCCACTGGCCGCGCCGGCGTGATCGCCTTCACCGGCGCTTACCACGGTCGCACCATGATGACCCTGGGCCTGACCGGTAAAGTCGTGCCGTACTCGGCCGGCATGGGCCTGATGCCAGGCGGCATCTTCCGTGCGCTGTACCCGAACGAACTGCACGGCGTGAGCATCGACGACTCGATCGCTTCCATCGAGCGTATCTTCAAGAACGACGCCGAGCCGAAAGACATCGCCGCAATCATCATCGAACCTGTGCAGGGTGAAGGTGGTTTCTACGTTGCGCCGAAAGAGTTCATGAAGCGTCTGCGTGCCCTGTGCGACCAGCACGGCATCCTGCTGATCGCTGACGAAGTACAGACTGGCGCTGGCCGTACCGGCACCTTCTTTGCCATGGAGCAGATGGGCGTTGCTGCCGACCTGACCACCTTCGCCAAATCCATCGCAGGCGGCTTCCCGCTGGCCGGTGTGTGCGGCAAGGCCGAATACATGGACGCCATCGCCCCGGGTGGCCTGGGCGGCACTTACGCCGGTAGCCCGATCGCTTGCGCCGCTGCGCTGGCGGTGATGGAAGTGTTCGAAGAAGAACAACTGCTGGACCGCTGCAAGGCTGTCGGCGAGCGTCTGGTTACTGGCTTGAAAGCTATCCAGGCCAAGTATCCGGTGATCGGCGAAGTCCGTGCTCTGGGCGCGATGATCGCGGTCGAGCTGTTCGAAAATGGCGACAGCCACAAGCCGAACGCCGCCGCTGTAGCGTCCGTTGTGGCCAAGGCGCGCGACAAGGGTCTGATCCTGCTGTCCTGCGGCACCTACGGCAACGTTCTGCGCGTCCTCGTACCGCTTACCTCGCCGGACGAGCAACTGGACAAAGGTCTGGCGATCATCGAAGAGTGCTTCTCGGAGCTGTAAGCCGCGCACTGTGTGATCGGATAGACAAAAAAACCCGCTTCGGCGGGTTTTTTTCGCCCCGTGAACATATCAATTGCTTTAGCGCTGTATCGAATGGCCAGCATTGGCTAAGGTTCAGGCATTGCAAGGGAGAGCGCGCATGACTGCCGTTGATTTACCCGCCGTACCCCGAGTGCTGATTGCCGAGGCCGATCCGTGGTCCCGGGACCTGCTCAAACAAGTGCTTCTGAACGTGCGTTGCGATGCGCGGATAGACTTGTGTGCCGACGGGCAGCAAGCCCTGTCATTGCTCAGTGAAGTGCCGTATGACCTGGCGATCGTTGATTGGGAGTTGCCCGGCATCGATGGTTTGAGCGTGCTGCGCAGCGTGCGCCAGCGCAAACGCAATCCGCCGCTGCCGTTCATCCTGATGAGCAACCGCAACGATAGCGCCAGCGTGCGCGAAGCGCTTCCGTTGGCACCGACGGCCTATCTGACCAAACCACTGAACATGGAAAGCCTGACCGAGCGTTTGCAGGGTTTGCTGCTGAATGCCGGTGAAGAGGTTTTCTGTGAAGTACCGGCATTGGCGCCGGGCATGACCTTGTCGGTGTTTCTCGAGCGACGTCGTGAGCAGGCTGACGGTGCGCCGTTGATGACCGATGTGCAGGTGGCGGTGAAGCGCAGCCTCAACCCCAATGGGCTCGATCTGAAGCTGTTGGAAGATGAGATCAAAACCGACCCACAAATCACGGCGGTGCTGATCGCTGCGGCCAACAGCGCGGCGCAGCACCATGGCGCGCCGGTGCAGACACTGGCGCAAGCCCTGCATCGGCTGGGCACCGGGCAGAGCATGAACCTGATTCTGGGACTGGCACTCAAGCGCAGCGCCAGGCTCAGCGATCCATGTCTGGCGGACTATGCCGAACGTTACTGGGGGTTGTCGCTGCACACCGCTGAATATGCGCGCACCCTCGCGCGGCTGCTCGATCTCGATCAGGAACGCTGTTACTGCGCGGGCATGCTGCATCGCCTGGGTGATCTGGCGTTGCTGCGTTGTCTGCAGGAGTGGAAACAGGCCGGCGGAGAGCTGGATGAGTGGGAGGAGGTGGGCGACGCGCTGGCCGAGTTTGGTGCGGCTTATGGTTCGGCGTTGCGTACCCGATGGCGCCTGCCGCTGGAATTGCGGGAGCTGATTGCGTCGGTCTACCAACTCGGCGGCGGGGTGTATTCCCGTGAGGCGCTGGTGATGAACATGGCGGCGCAGATGGCGCATCTGACCGAGCATGAAGGCGTTGAGGAACTGGCGAAGAGTCGCACGGCGCGGTTGCTCAAGATCGGGCTGCCAGAATTGATGCGGATGCGTAAATAACCTGACTTACGCAAACCCATGTAGGAGTGAGCCTGCTCGCGATAGCGGAGTGTCAGACACCAACGGTTCGTTTGACACTCCGCTATCGCGAGCAGGCTCACTCCTACAATGGATCTCTGTGTAGCTGAGATACGGGTCAGGCAGAAATGATGCGGTTCTTGCCCTGTCGCTTAGCCTCATACATCGCCGCATCCGCGCGGGCGAACAGGCTGTCGAGGCTGTCGTCTGTCTCGGTCAGACTGGTCAACCCCTGGCTGACGGTGATACCGAATGTCTGGCCATCATGGCTGAAGCTCAACCGCTGAATCTCCTGCTGCAGCCGCTCCGCCACTTGCATGGCCATGTCCGGCGCACAACCGGGAAATACCGCTGCAAACTCTTCGCCGCCAATCCGCCCGAACAGATCCCCTCGACGTAATGACCCGCGCCCGCACTCGGCAATCCGCTGCAACACGTTGTCGCCTTCGGGATGACCGTAGGTGTCGTTGATCATTTTGAAGTCATCGATATCCAGCAGCAGAAAGGCCATTTGCGCACCCTGCACCCGCGCTACTTCGAACTCGCGATTGGCGCACTCGAAGAAGTGCCGGCGATTGCTGCTTTGTGTCAGCACGTCGGTAGTCGCCAAACGGTGCAGCTCGGTTTCCATCTGCTTCTTGTCAGTAATGTCTTCGGCGATGCCGACGATGATCACCGGCTGACCGGGTTCGTCCTGACGGTTGATGAAGCATTTGTCGCTGAGCCAGCGCACCTGGCCGTCGGCGGCGATGATCCGGTATTCGCGATCTTCCACCGCGCCTTTGTGCAGGACTTCGGCGAGGCTGCGTTCGGCGTAGTCGAGATCGTCGGGGTAGATGCTGTCGCGCCACTGGTTGTAGTCGGCGAGCAGCAGGCCGGCGGAGCGGCCAAAAATCCGTTCATAGGCGGGGCTGACGTACAGCACCTGCCGGGTTTCCCAGTTGAAGGCCCAGAGCACGGCGTTGACGCTGACCAGCAAGGAGCTGAACAGCTGCTCGCGTTCGCTCAGACGAGCGACCTCACCTTGGGCGTGCATCAACGCCATGAGGGTTTGCGCGGCCTCGGGCCACTGCGGGAAGGATGAGTCTTTTTGATTGTTGTTGACCATCGGCACAGATCTCAAAGGACGTGCCGCAATTCGACAACGGCCACAATACAGCCCGCCGGGATGGCGAAGTGTCTTTGAGATAGGCGATTTTTGGCGAAGTTCCGAAGGGTGCACCCGGGAGCCGGGTGCACCGATCAACGGTCTCAGACCGCTGCAGGACGCAACGAGTAGGTTTTCAACTGATCAGCAAATTCGCGCAGGGACTGGATGCCGCTGGCTTCTGCCTCGTGAATCCACTCTTTGATGGCAGCGAGCATGTCGTGGCCATTTGCACTGGTCTTGACCCAGATCTGCTGCAGGGCCAGGCGTTTTTCGTAGATTACCTTCAGCGCCTGGCTGTGCTCGAGCATGGTCTGGATGCGCAAGTGATGACGATCTTCCAGCAGGCTGGTTTCCCGCGACAGCAGACGTTTGGCGCGGTGGAACTGGTGACGCACCGAATGATCGACCTTGGCCAGCTCTTGCTTGACCAGCGGGCCGATTACCAGCTTGCGGTACTGGGCCATGATCTGGAAGCGGTTGTTGAGGATGGCCATGGCGGTGTCCATGTCCAGATTGCCCTTGCCTTCGACACGGTGGGCGATCGGCGTCACACGCTGGACCTTGGCCAGACGCAGGAAACAGAAGACTTTGATCCACGCCCAACCGAGGTCGAACTCCCACTTTTTCACCGAGAGCTTGGCCGAGTTAGGGTAGGTGTGATGGTTGTTGTGCAGTTCTTCGCCGCCGATCAGGATGCCCCAAGGCACCAGATTGGTCGCCGCATCGCGGCATTCGAAGTTGCGATAGCCGACCGCATGGCCCAGGCCATTGATCACGCCAGCGGCCCACACCGGGATCCACATCATCTGGATGGCCCAGATGGTGATGCCGATGGTGCCGAACAGCAGCAGGTCGATAACGCCCATGATCGCCACGCCCAACAGCGGGTAGCGGCTGTAGACGTTGCGCTCGATCCAGTCTTCGGGGCAGTTCTTGCCGTAGATGCGCAGGGTTTCCGGGTTCTGCGCTTCGGCGCGATACAACTCGGCGCCGGTGCGCAGCACGGTGGAAAGACCTTTGATGACCGGGCTGTGCGGGTCGTCTTCGGTTTCGCACTTGGCGTGATGTTTACGGTGGATGGCGGTCCACTCGCGGGTGTTCTGCGCCGTGGTCAGCCACAGCCAGAAACGGAAAAAGTGCTTCAGGCCGGCATTCAGCTCCAGCGAGCGATGGGCCGAGTAGCGGTGCAGATAGACCGTGACGGCGACAATTGTCACGTGGGTCATCAGCAGGGTGACTGCGACCAGAGACCAGGCCGACAAGCCAAGAAAACCTTCGTACCACATAGGCTATAGGGCCCTCGATAAAGATAAAAACAGCCGTTGCATTATCACCAAGCACACAGATAAAACCAGTCGCCCTTTCAGATAAGAGTCGCTGGATGTTTCTTGACCTATAATTCCAACCTTTTTGTAGGGACATGGACAGCCGAATGCGTGCCACTTACCGCGATGCTTTGCGTGCAGCGCTGCTCTATCTCGTACTTGCGGTTGTCTGGCTGCAGGGAACTGATCATTTATTAAACAATTTCTTCGATAACTCCGTCGATCTTGCCCGATGGCAACTGATCAACGGTTACGTGTTTGCGGCGCTCAGCGCCGGGCTGATCTTTCTGGCGCGGGCGCGCTTGTGCGAGTTTCTCGGAATCGGTGCGCGGTTGCGCGAGCGCCACGCTGATCGCGAACGCCTGCGTCAAGCGGCGGCCGTGTTCGATTGCACCCGCGAAGGGGTATTGGTCACCAATCACCAAGGGCTGATCGTGCACGTCAATCGGGCGTTTATCGAGATCACCGGTTATCAGCGTGAAGAAGTCCTCGGGCAGCAGCCGAGCCTGTTCAAGTCCGGCCATCATCCACCGGGTTTCTACCAAGCGATGTTTGCCACCCTGGAGTCGCAGGGCGAGTGGAGCGGCGAGATCTGGAACCGGCGTAAAAGCGGCGAGATTTATCCACAGTGGCAAACCATCCGGGTCATTCACGATGATCAGGGCGGGCTCAGCCATTACGTTGCGGTGTTTTCCGATATCAGCGCCATCAAGGATTCCGAGCATGAACTCAAACACCTGGCGCACCACGATCCGCTGACCGATCTGCCCAATCGCCTGCTGTTCAGCGACCGCGCCGAACAGGCGCTGGCTTCGGCGCAGATCCACAGGCGCGGCTGTGCGTTACTGATGCTCGATCTCGATCATTTCAAAATGATCAACGACAGCCTTGGCCATAACGTCGGCGATCGCTTGCTCAAGGCAGTCGCGGCGCGCCTGCAAGAACTGTTTGGCCCCGGTATTACCCTGGCGCGCCTGGGCGGCGACGAGTTCGCGGTGTTGGCAGAGAGTTGCCCACAGCCGGTGCAGGCAGCGGCGCTGGCGCAACGGATTCTCGATGCGCTGAAGGAGCCGTTCAGCATTGATGGCAATCAGTTGTTCATCAACGCCAGCCTCGGCATCAGCCTGTTCCCCAGCGACGCACTAAGCGCCGAGCAACTGTTGCGCAATGCCGATGCGGCGCTGTTCAAGGCCAAGAGCAGTGGCCGCAACGGTTATGCCTTGTATACCGAAGAACTCACCGCCCACGCCCAGCAACGTGTGGAGATCGCATTCGAGCTGCGCCGGGCGCTGGAGCAACAGGAACTGCGGGTTTATTACCAACCGGTGCATGACTTGAAAACCAGTCGCTTGATTGGCGTTGAAGCGCTGGTCCGCTGGCAGCATCCGCAACGTGGTCTGGTCTCGCCTGCGGAGTTCATCCCGATTGCCGAACGCACCGGTTTGATCGCTGAAATCGACGCCTGGGTCATGCAGCAGGCGTGTCGGCAAATGTGCCAATGGCAGCAGGCCGGAGTGGTGTTGTCGTTTGTCGCGGTGAATGTCTCGTCACGGCTGTTTGCCCGGCGCGAGTTGTACCAGCAGGTGGCGCAGGTGCTGCACGACACCGGACTGGATCCGGCATATCTGGAGCTGGAAGTCACTGAAAGTGCGGTGATGGATGATCCGGAAGTGGCGCTGGAGCAGATGCACCGTTTGCGCGAATTGGGTATTCGCCTGGCCATTGATGATTTCGGCACGGGTTACTCGTCACTGCTGCGGCTCAAGCGCTTGCCGGTGCAGAAACTGAAGATCGATCAGGGTTTCGTTGCCGGGTTGCCGTGGGATGAGGATGACGTGGCGATTGTCCGGGTGATCATCGCGCTGGCCCGAAGCATGGGCATGCAGGTGCATGCCGAGGGCATCGAGCAGGTTGAGCAGGCGGCGTTTCTGCTTGAGCAGGAATGTGATCTGGGGCAGGGCTATTGGTTTGGGCGACCGGCTCCGGCGCAGGAGATTGATTGGGCGAGAACTCCGGTGATTAGCTAAGACAGGGGCAAACTTGTTCCTGCGCTCAGCAAAGGGGCGCTCTGCGTCGGCCCAAAATCGCAGCGCAGAGCGCCGCCGGCTGCATTCCCACGCGGAGCGTGGGAACGATTAGCTTTTCAGTTATATAAACATTCTTAAATAGTCTTTTTAAGAATATCTGCGCCTCTCTTATATTGCTCCTACGCCGAACGCAGTGCCGCCCACTGCCAGGCATATCCCATTCAAAGGAGCAGCACCATGAGCGCATCCCTTCGCAGCGTTGACGGTCAGGACGAAACCACCATCTTGCGTGAAATCCAGAGCGCCCTGCGCGATCTGCGTTTCGGCGCGGTGGAGATCACTGTGCACAACGCACAAGTCGTGCAGATCGAACGCAAAGAGAAATTCCGTTTGCAGCAACCGGGCAAACAACCGGGCTAAAAGATCGCAGCCTGCGGCAGCTCCTACAGGGGGCTATGCGTAGGAGCTGTCGAAGGCTGCGATCTTTGAACCGGCAACACGATTCCCGAAATACATAAGAAAAAGCCACCACCAAGAATTCCAGGAGCTTTCACCATGTCGTCGATTCGCCGTTACGCTTTGGCCGCCCTGGCCAGCGCTGTGTTTGCCGGTTCCGCGGTTGCCAAGGATTACGAACTGCTCAACGTGTCGTATGACCCGACGCGCGAGCTGTATCAGGACTACAACGCTGAGTTCATCAAGTTCTGGCAGAAAGATCACGCCGGCGACACCGTGAAAATCCAGCAATCCCACGGCGGTTCGGGCAAACAGGGCCGCGCGGTGATCGACGGTCTGCGCGCTGACGTCGTGACTCTGGCGCTGGCTGGCGACATCGACGAAATCGCCAAACTCGGCAAGACCCTGCCCGCCGACTGGCAGAAGCGCCTGCCGGAAGCGAGCACGCCGTATACCTCGACCATCGTCTTCCTGGTGCGCAAGGGCAACCCGAAAGGCATCAAGGACTGGGGCGATCTGGTCAAGAACGATGTTTCGGTGATCACCCCGAACCCGAAAACCTCCGGTGGTGCGCGCTGGAACTTCCTCGCCGCCTGGGCCTACGGCCTGAAAGCCAACGGCGGTGACGAAGCCAAAGCCAAAGAATACGTACAAACCCTGTTCAAGCATGTGCCGATTCTCGACACCGGTGCACGCGGTTCGACCATTACCTTCGTCAACAACGGTCAGGGCGACGTGTTGCTGGCCTGGGAAAACGAAGCGTTCCTGGCACTGAAAGAAGATGGCGGCGCCGACAAGTTCGACATCGTCGTGCCTTCGCTGTCGATCCTCGCCGAGCCGCCAGTGGCCGTGGTCGACAAGAATGCCGAGAAAAAAGGCAACGAGCAGATCGCCGAAGCCTACCTGAAGCACCTGTACAGCCCGGCCGGTCAGGAAATTGCCGCGAAGAACTTCTACCGTCCGCGTGATAAGGACGTGGCTGCCAAGTACGCTCAGCAGTTCCCGAAACTGGAACTGGTGACCATCGACAAAGACTTCGGCGGCTGGAAAACCGCGCAGCCGAAATTCTTCAACGACGGTGGTGTGTTCGACCAGATTTATCAGGCGCAGTAATCTGACTTCAGCCACACACTAAGCCTGAAGCCAGGCGCGGAATATGTGGGAGCGAGCTTGCTCGCGAAAGCGCAGTGTCAGACGACGTAGAGTTGACTGATACTCCCTCTTCGCGAGCAAGCTCGCTCCCACATTGGTGCGTTCAGCGGAATGCTTTTTAACCAAGGACTTTTATGTCGCGTCGTATCTCCCCCGTCATACCCGGCTTCGGGCTGACGCTGGGTTACACCTTGGTGTACCTCAGCCTGATTGTGCTTATCCCGCTGGCGGCGATGTTCGTCCACGCCGCCCAACTCACCTGGGATCAGTTCTGGACGATCATCTCCGCACCGCGCGTGCTGGCCGCCCTGAAGCTGAGCTTCGGCACCGCGCTGTGTGCCGCGATCATCAACGGCATCATCGGTACGTTGCTGGCGTGGGTGCTGGTGCGCTACACCTTCCCGGGGCGCAAGGTGATCGACGCGATGATCGATCTGCCGTTCGCCCTGCCGACTGCCGTGGCCGGTATTGCGTTGACCGCGCTGTACGCGCCGGCCGGTCTGGTCGGGCAATTCGCCGCTGACCTCGGTTTCAAAATCGCTTACACCCCACTCGGTATCACTTTGGCGCTGACCTTCGTCACCCTGCCGTTCGTGGTGCGCACGGTGCAGCCGGTGCTGGCTGATATTCCCCGCGAAGTCGAAGAAGCCGCCGCGTGCCTAGGTGCGAAGCCATGGCAGGTATTCCGCCACATTCTTGTACCGGCATTGTTGCCCGCCTGGCTGACCGGTTTTGCCCTGGCGTTTGCCCGTGGTGTCGGCGAGTACGGTTCGGTGATTTTCATTGCCGGCAACATGCCGATGAAAACCGAAATCCTGCCGCTGCTGATCATGGTCAAACTCGACCAATACGATTACACCGGCGCTACCGCCATCGGAGTTTTGATGCTGGTGGTTTCCTTCGTTCTGTTGCTGCTGATCAACTTGCTGCAGCGGCGCATCGAAACCCCATAAGGAGGCGCGAACCATGTCCCAATCGTCTATTGCGGCCGCCTCTTCGGCCAATGCGGCACGCCGTGGCAGCGCCACTTCGCGCAGGGTCCTGATCGGCCTCGGCTGGCTGGTTTTTTTCCTGTTTCTGCTGCTGCCGTTGTTCATCGTGGTATCGCAGGGCTTGAAGAACGGTCTCGGCGCGTTCTTTACCGCGATCTTTGAACCGGATGCCCTGTCGGCATTGAAACTCACCGTGTTCGCCGTGCTGATTTCGGTGCCGTTGAACCTGGTGTTCGGCGTCAGCGCCGCGTGGTGCGTGAGTAAATACTCGTTCCGCGGCAAGAGCATGCTGGTGACCCTGATTGACTTGCCGTTCTCGGTGTCGCCGGTGATCGCCGGTCTGGTCTACGTGCTGATGTTCGGCGCGCAGGGCCTGTTCGGGCCGTGGCTGCAGGATCACGACATTCAGATCGTTTTCGCCTTGCCGGGCATCGTGCTGGCGACGATTTTCGTCACCGTGCCGTTTGTGGCCCGCGAGCTGATCCCGCTGATGCAGGAACAAGGCACGCAGGAAGAGGAGGCCGCGCGTCTGCTCGGCGCCAACGGCTGGCAGATGTTCTGGCATGTCACTGTGCCGAACATCAAGTGGGGCCTGATCTATGGCGTGGTGCTGTGTACCGCGCGGGCCATGGGTGAATTCGGTGCGGTGTCGGTGGTCTCCGGGCACATTCGCGGGGTGACCAACACCTTGCCGCTGCACGTCGAGATCCTCTACAACGAATACAACCACGTGGCCGCGTTCGCCGTGGCGAGCCTGTTGCTGATCCTGGCGCTCTTCATCCTGCTGCTCAAGCAGTGGAGCGAAAACCGTATCAACCGCCTGCGCGCCAGCGCCGCGGAGGAATAATTCATGTCGATCGAAGTGCGTAACGTCAGCAAGAATTTCAATGCGTTCAAGGCGCTGGACAACATCAGCCTGGATATCCACAGCGGTGAGCTGGTCGCGCTGCTCGGCCCCTCGGGCTGCGGCAAGACCACCCTGCTGCGGATTATCGCCGGCCTGGAGACCCCGGATAACGGCAACATCGTCTTCCACGGTGAAGACGTCTCCGGCCACGACGTGCGTGATCGCAACGTCGGTTTCGTGTTCCAGCATTACGCCTTGTTCCGGCACATGACCGTGTTCGACAACGTCGCATTCGGCCTGCGCATGAAACCGAAAAACCAGCGCCCGAGCGAAAGCCAGATCGCGACCAAGGTGCATGAACTGCTGAACATGGTGCAACTGGACTGGCTGTCGGACCGTTACCCGGAGCAGTTGTCCGGCGGTCAGCGTCAGCGCATCGCGTTGGCCCGTGCCTTGGCGGTCGAGCCGAAAGTGCTGCTGCTGGATGAGCCGTTCGGCGCCCTCGATGCCAAGGTGCGTAAAGAGCTGCGCCGCTGGCTGGCGCGTCTGCACGAAGATATCAACCTGACCTCGGTGTTCGTGACCCACGACCAGGAAGAAGCGATGGAAGTCGCCGACCGCATCGTGGTGATGAACAAGGGGGTGATCGAGCAGATCGGCTCACCGGGCGACGTCTACGAAAACCCGGCCAGCGATTTCGTTTATCACTTCCTCGGCGATTCGAACCGCTTGCTGCTGAGCGACGACAACCACGTGCTGTTCCGCCCGCATGAGGTGTCGTTGTCCAGGCACGAGCTGGAAGACCACCATGCTGCTGAAGTACGCGATATCCGCCCGTTGGGCGCGACCACGCGGGTGACGCTGAAGGTGGAAGGGCAAACGGATCTGATCGAGGCCGAAGTGGTGAAAGATCACGACAGCCTGATCGGCTTGGCCAAGGGTGAGACGTTGTTCTTCAAGCCGAAGGTCTGGCAGAAAGTCGCAAGCCTCTAAGATCAAAAGATCGCAGCCTGCGGCAGCTCCTACAGGGGTTTCGGTTGGTCACACATTTGTGATCGACCAAACCCACTGTAGGAGCTGCCGCAGGCTGCGATCTTTCAAGCGGCCTAAGCCGCCGCTTTGCCGTTCGGATTGACCCGCACTACCCCCGCCCGCGCCTCGATCTGCTCTTTCAATTCATGCCGCATCCCGAGCATGAACGCCACCTCGGCCACGACAAACAACGGCCCGACAATCAGCCCCGAGACATCATCGACAAACGCCGGTTTGCGCCCTTCATAGTGATGCCCGACAAACTGGATCACCCAGCCGACCACAAACATCGCTAACCCGCTGCTCAGCCAGACCATCGTGCTCTGCTGTGCCAATACATGCCCGGCCCAGACCGACAAGCCCATCAGCACGGTCATTAACACGCCAAGTTTCACCTCAAGTCGAAGGTAAAACCACGCCGAGGCCAGCGCCACGACAACGGCTGGAGATATCCACAAGCCGCCCAGCGACCATTCCGGGCGTGACAACAAAACTGCCACGGCCACCACAATCAGCGGAATGCCGATAAAGTGGCTGGCGATATTGCGCGGATCACGGTGGTAGGCGGCGTATTGACTGAGATGGTCGACGAGGCTTTTCATTGTTGTTCCTCCGGTAGGGTTCATCGCATCATCCCTCGGGATCAGGGTTCGCTCTGTCAGGCAGGCGACAATCCAGGAGTGTTTATGCAAATACGTTCACGGTTGATGAGCGGCCAATGGTTCAGTCATCTGCCGGCATCCTTTCAGGATAGTCTGCTGGCGGCTGCGCGAGAGCGACGGCTAACGGCGGGGCAGCGCTTGTTCCAGCGCGGCGATGCGCCGTGCGGCTTGTACGCGGTGCTCGATGGCGCTGTGCGTATAGGCGCGGTGAGCGAGCAGGGCAAAGAGGCGTTGTTGAGTCTGGTCGAGGCGCCGCACTGGTTCGGCGAAATCTGCCTGTTCGATGGTCAGCCGCGCACCCATGACGCCTATGCAGTCGGGCCGTGCACCTTGCTCAATATTCCTCAGGCGACGTTGCTCAAACTGCTCGACGAACACCCGGTGTACTGGCGGCATCTGGCGCTGCTGATGAGCCATAAACTGCGCCTGACCTTTATCAATCTCGAACAACTGAGCCTGCTGCCAGCCCCGGCACGCTTGGCCCATCGCTTGCTGATGATTGCTGAAGGCTACGGCGAACTCGATGCGCCACGCCGAGTGCTGCAACTGCCGCAGGAGCAGTTGGCATCGATGCTGTCGCTGTCGCGGCAGACCACCAACCAGATCCTCAAGGATTTCCAGGGGCAGGGGATTATCGGACTCGGGTATGGAGAGATCGAAATCCTTGATGCCATGCGATTGCGCGCTCTCGCCACGATCTAGGATCCAACGCCGAACCATTGTAGGAGTGAGCCTGCTCGCGATAGCGGTCTGTCAGTCAAAGATTGATCAACTGACAGATTGCTATCGCGAGCAGGCTCACTCCTACAGGGGGTTTGCGTGGGGATCAGGAACCGCGATAGGTCGAGAAACCGTACGGGCTGAGCAGCAGCGGAATGTGGTAATGCTGATCGGTCTGCTTCACTTCGAAGATCACCGGAATCTCCGGGAAGAACGTGTCGTGCTTGACCTTCTTGAAGTACTCGCCGGTCTTGAACACCACCCGGTATTCACCTGCTTCAAAAGGCTGTTTGGCCGGGAACAGTTCGGCAATTCGCCCTTGTTCATTGGTCGTGCCTTGAGCCAGTGGCTGCCAGTTCTGGCCGACGTGTTTCTCCAGCGTCACGTTGATGCCTGGCGAAGGCAGGCCGTTTTCCAGATTGAGCACGTGCACGCTCAGAGGATTGCCGGCAGCCAGAGCCAGACTGGAAAAAGCGCTCAGGCCGAGCGCGGCGAAGGTCATGCGCAAAGTGCTCATGGATGCATCTCCTTATTGGGAACGGGTAGTGGCCAGACCGGTTTTCTCGGCAGCCTTGATCGCACAGTTTTCGTCTTGCTCGCCGCCGCCGGAACCGGCCACGCCCATGGCGCCCACCAGTTCAGATCCGAGGAACAGCGGAATCCCGCCGCCAAGCAGGAGCAATTCGTCGAGGGTGTTGAGGTTGGCGGTCTGCGGATTGCTGCGGGCGCGCTCGGCGAACAATCGTGTGGCGGTTTTGGTCGACAGCGCGGTGTAGGCCTTGCGTTGGCTGGCGGCGGTGTTGTGCGGACCGACGCCGTCGCCGCGCAGGGTCACCAACAGATTGCCGCCCCGATCGAGCACCGACACCGTGCCGGTGCAGTTGGCCATTGCGCTGTCGGCGAGCAGACGTGCGGTTTTCAGGTCGAGATCAGCGTGACGCGGCAGCTCAGGACTGGCGGCAGCGGCGCCACTGAGGCCGATCATCAGGCTGGCTACAAAGTATTTGACGGTCATGGACAGGCTCCAAAAGCGAAGGTCGCCACCTTAATCGCCGGTCTTCGTCAGAACCTCGTCAGTCTGATTACAAGTTTGTAATGGGCAACGCCGCCGAAGGCGCCTAGCCTGTGTGCCTGATCAATCGAGGTGTGCCATGCGTTTGCTGGTCGTAGAAGATGAAGCCAAAACCGCGAATTTCCTCGCCAAGGGCCTGGGCGAGTCGGGTTTTGCCGTGGACGTGGCGCTCAATGGCCTCGATGGGCGCTACTTTATCGAGCAACAGGAATATGACCTGATCATCCTCGACGTGATGCTCCCCGGCCTCAATGGCTGGCAATTGCTGCAGCTGATCCGCCAGCGCGGCGCCACGCCGGTGTTGTTCCTGACCGCCAAGGACGCCATTGAAGACCGCGTGCGCGGCCTCGAGCTGGGCGCCGATGATTACCTGCTCAAGCCCTTCGCCTTCGCCGAACTGCTCGCGCGGGTGCGTACGTTGTTGCGGCGCGGGCCGATGCGCGAAGCCGAGTCGTACACCATCGCCGATCTGGAAATCGATGTGTTGCGCCGCCGCGTCAGTCGCGGCGGCCAGCGCATCGCCCTGACCAACAAGGAGTTCGCCTTGTTGCAATTGCTCGCCAGTCGTCAGGGCGAAGTGCTGTCGCGCACGCTGATCGCCTCGCAGGTGTGGAACCTGAATTTCGACAGCGACACCAACATGGTCGAGGTTGCAGTGCGGCGTTTGCGCGCGAAAGTCGATGATCCCTACATGCCGAAACTTATCCACACCGTGCGCGGTGTCGGTTATCAATTGGAAGCGCCTGACGATGCGCTCTAGGTCGATCGCCTGGCGTCTGGCGCTGGCGTTCGCATTGGTCTGCGCTTTGGTGCTGAGCGCGATTGGCGTGTTCCTCTACCGTTCGCTTGCGTCGGAAATCGCCTACCGCGACGACCTCGCGTTGCTCGGTCGACTGGAGCAAGTGCGCGCCTTGCTCGCTGACAGCGACAGCCTCGATGCCTTGCAGGCGCGGCCACGGCTGTATCAGAACATGCTCGGCAATCTCGACAGCCTGTTGCTGGTGCGCCGCGCCGATGGCTCCAGTGTGATCGCTATCAACCCGCGGCAACGCGAGTTGCCCGCGCTGAACGCTATCGCCCGCGAGCAAACACCGCAGCGCTCCGATGTGCTCACGTGGCAAGCACCGGACGGTGCCGAATTGGCGCTGTTGTCCGGCGAAGCGCAAGGGCCGAATGGCGAGCCACTGACGGTCATCGCCGGCAAAGTGCTGAGCGAGCGCGAGCAGATGCTCGGCAGCTATCGCATGCGCTTGTACCTTTCGGTTGGCCTCGGTGCGTTGATCGCCTTTGCCTTGGGCTTGCTGTTGCTGCGCCGGGGCCTGCAACCGTTGCGTCAGTTGAGCGAAGCAGTGCGCGGCATCGACCTGCGTAGCCTTGATCAACGCCTGCCTGCCAATGGCACGCCGGCAGAATTGCTTGAACCGGTGCAAGCGCTCAACGGCATGCTCGCGCGGCTGGACGACAGCGTGCAGCGCCTGTCGCAGTTCTCCGCCGATCTCGCCCACGAAATCCGCACGCCGCTGCACACCTTGCTCGCCAGTAACGGGCAGGCGCTGAATCATCCGCGCAGCACCGAGGAATATCAGGAAGTTCTCGCCTCGAACATGGAAGAGTTCGAACGGCTCAAGCGCATGGCGGAAAACCTGATGTTCCTTGCCCGCGCCGAGCAGGCCGAGCGCGCGCTCAATCTGCAAATCCTGGATTTGCATAGTGTTGGCAGTGAACTGTGTGATTACTTTGAAGCCTTGGCCGATGATCGTGACCTGCGCTTGGACAACCAACTGCACGGCAATCTGCTCGCCGATCAGCAACTGCTGCAACGCGCACTTGGCAATCTGCTGGCGAATGCCGTGCGCCACGCCGATCAAGGATCGGTGATCAGTCTGCGTCGCCGCGACGAGCCGGGTGAGTGCTGGTTGCAAGTGCACAACCATGGCCCGGCGATTGCGCAGGAACATCTGAGCAAACTGTTCGACCGCTTCTACCGCGTCGATCCTTCACGGGCAGAACCGGTGGATTCGGGTGGCTTGGGGCTGGCGATTGTGCAGTCGATCATGCAGTTGCATGGTGGGCAGGTGCGGGTGAACAGTGATGTTGGCGGCACCATTTTTGAGCTGGGCTTTGCGTTGAATTAAAGGGCGCTATCGCGAGCAGGCTCACTCCTACAATTGGAATGCGTTCCCCCTGTAGGAGTGAGCCTGCTCGCGATGGCGCCAGATCAGACAAACTGATTCTGGATCAGCGCAAGCCATCACGAAACTGCCCCGGCGTCATCCCGGTCCAGCGCTTGAACGCACGGCTGAAGCTGCTGGTATCAGCAAAGCCCAGCAAATAACTCACCTCACTCAACGAACACTGCGGATCGCGCAGGTGCAGCAGCGCCAGATTCTCGCGGCTCTCGTTGAGCAGTGTGTCGAAGCGACAACCCTCATCCGCCAGATGCCTTTGCAAACTGCGCAAACTCAGGTGCAAGGCCTGAGCAATTCGCTCAGCACTCGGCTCACCTTCCGGCAATTGTTCTTCGATGGCATCGCGCACCTTGCGCTCCCAGGTCAGCGGCTGGAGCTGAGCCATGGTGCGTTTGAGCACCGCTTCATTGTGTTCAGCGAGTTCCGGGTTGGCGTCGTCGAGGTGGCTGTCGAAGTCGGCGAGGGCGAACTCCAGGCGATCCTCGAGGCAGCCGAAATGTACCGGAGCGCGAAAGACTTTGTGCCATTGGTGCGCATCGCTCGGTTCCGGGCGGCGCAGGTACACGGCCAACGGTGCGTAATCACGGCCAAGGCGATTACGGCAGGTGCGCACGTAGATCGCGGTGAAGGCGTCTATGGCTTCGAAGGCCGGCGCCGGATTGCCTGACGGAATTTTCAGACGAAATTGATAGCGGTCGTCGCTGCGGCTCAGTTCCAGTTCCAGCGCATCGCTGACCACCGGGTGATAGCGCACGATGCGTTCAAACACTTCACGCAAACTGCCGCTGGCGACCAGCGCATAACCGAGGGCATGGAACGTGGTCGGGCTGACGAACCGCGACACGCGCAAACCAATCGCCGGGTCGCCGCTGACCTGCACGGCGATTTCCCATAGGCGCGTGGTGCCGGACAGCGGATAGCGCGCGTTGGGGTCGTCCATCAAATTGGGGTCGAGCCCGGCCTGTTGGCACAGGGCAATGCTGTCCAGCCCCAGCGCATCGAGTTGCTTGCGCAAGGCACGGGTCCAACTGGCGAGGGAGGTCGGTTCCTTCATGCTGATTGGCGCTTCCGGTCAACAGGTTGGCGTTCTCGGCTACCGCGATTCAAGCCCCGGCGAGGCACGATGCGAACATCATAAACCCGAGGATGGAAGCATGGACGGTACTTCTGCAAGTCCCCAGCGACACAATGCGGCCCAGCGATCAGCACATATTCGCCAAGTGGTGCTGGCCAAAGGCGTCGAATTGCGTGAGCGCTACCCGATTCTCAAGCATCAGGATGCGCTGGGCGCGGGGATTCTGGCGTTTGCCCTGATCGGGATGATCGGCTCGGCGACGCTGTACATCACCGGCCATATGGCGTGGTGGGCGTGCCTGTTGCTCAATGCGTTTTTTGCTTCGCTGACCCATGAGCTGGAGCACGACCTGATCCACAGCATGTATTTCCGCAAGCAACGCGTGCCGCACAATTTGATGATGGGCCTGGTGTGGCTGGCGCGGCCGAGCACGATCAACCCGTGGATCCGTCGCCATCTGCACCTCAATCATCACAAGGTCTCGGGCACTGAAACCGATATGGAAGAGCGCGCGATCACCAACGGCGAGCCGTGGGGTTTTGCACGTTTGCTGATGGTTGGCGACAACGTGATGTCGGCGTTCATCCGCATGCTGCGAGCCAAGACCTGGGCGCACAAGCTCAGCATCATCAAGCGCACGCTGAAGGTCTACGCGCCGCTGGCGCTGGTGCATTGGGGCGCGTGGTATGTGTTTCTCGGCTTTCATGCGGCCAATGGCATTGCTTACCTGCTGGGCGCGCCGATCGACTGGTCAGCAACCACGTTGTCGGTGATGCAGGTGATCGATATTGCCGCCGTGGTGATCATCGGCCCGAATGTTTTGCGTACGTTTTGCCTGCACTTCATCAGCTCGAACATGCATTACTACGGCGATGTTGAACTGGGTAACGTGCTGCAGCAGTGTCAGGTGCTCAACCCTTGGTGGTTGTGGCCGTTGCAGGCGTTCTGCTTCAACTTTGGCAGTAGCCACGGGATTCATCATTTTGTGGTGAAGGAACCGTTTTATATCCGCCAGATGACCGTGCCGGTGGCGCATAAGGTGATGCGTGAGATGGGGGTGAGGTTTAATGATTTTGGGACGTTCGGGCGGGCGAACCGGTTTGTTCGGCGGGATGAGGTGGTGGTGACCGGGGAGGCGGTGGAGGCCTGACACTGCTTCCCCTCACCCTAGCCCTCTCCCGGAGGGAGAGGGGACTGATTGGGGGATATTGGGGAAGTACGCCGACGTGAAAGAGTTTTATCGAATCCATAGTCGACTGGTTTTCACAGGTCGATGTTTAGCGAAAGACACCTTGGTCAGCTCCCTCTCCCTCCGGGAGAGGGCTGGGGTGAGGGGCTTTTGATCTTGCCCTCAATCCGGCTGAAACGGCGACTCACTCAAGATCACCCCAGTCTCCTCGACATACTGCTGCCAATGCCCGATCAACGCGCTGAGCTTGTCCGGCTGACTCAACGCCAGATCATGAATCTCCCCCGGATCACTGCTCAAATCATACAGCTGCCACGTCGCCGGCCCGACCGGCCCGGGGATCCACACCGCTTTCCACGACCCCTGGCGAATCGCCCGACGCCCGAACAACTCCCACCCTGTCACCGTGTGCTCGTCATGTACCTGCGCAGTCTCACCCGACAAGAACCCCAGCCACGATTTGCCACGCAACGGCGCCACCGGTTTGCCGTGCCAGAGCTTGCCCGGATGACGCACCCCAGCCAGATCGAGAATGGTCGGCGTAATATCCATCACCGTACCGAAACCATGGCTGATCTGTCCTTTAATCGGCAATTGCGGATAGTGCAACAGCGCCGGCACGCGAATCCCGCCCTCGGTGGTAAACGCCTTGAACAGGCGCGACGGCGCAGTCGCCACCTGCGCCCAGTTCGGCCCGTACCAGACGTAGGAGTTGGCCCGGCCAATGTTGTCGAGGCTGTTGTCGTAATGCTGGCTGAGGTACGTCACCAGTTCCGGGCCGAATTTGGGGAACGCTTCAAGCAGTGCGCCTTCGGCACCGTTGTCGGACATGAACAGGATGAACGTGTTGTCGAGTTGCCCCTGCTGGCGCAGGTAATCGACGACCCGGCCGATGTTCCAGTCCATGCGCTCGACCATCGCCGCGTAGACCTCCATCGCCCGTGCGGAAATCTGCTTTTGCTCGTCGCTCAACGCTTCCCACTGTTGGGTCAACTGAATCAATGGATGCGGCTCGACGTCCGCCTCGATCAGGCCGAGGGTTTTGAGTTTTTCCAGGCGCTCCAGACGCAGCACTTCGGGGCCAGCGTCATAGCGGCCACGGTATTTCTCGACGATCTCGGCCGGTGCCTGCAACGGCCAGTGCGGCGCGGAGAACGGCAGGTAAGCGAAGAACGGTCGGCTCTGGTCACGCTCCTTGAGGTACTGCAGTAACTTGTCGCCGAAGGCATCGGAGGAATAGAAATCCTTCGGCAACTCATCGAGAAACGTATCGTCTTCAATGTACAGCGCCGGCGTGGATCTCAGCAGGCCTGGCGTTTGCTCATCGTAGGTCGGTTCGAAACCGTAATGGTTCGCCGCGCCGGGCAGCAGCGAAAACGAGCGCTCGAAACCTCGTGCATGGGGCGCCAGTTCAGCCTTCAAACCCAAGTGCCATTTGCCACTCATCAAGGTTTGATAACCGGCCTCGCGTAACAGCTCGGGCAGTGCGACGACGCGGTCATTGAGATAACCCTCGTAACCCGGCTTGCCGATCAGCTCCGGCGTCAGTGTCTCGGCCATGGTGCCGATCCCGGCGATGTGGTGGTCGGTGCCGGTCAGCAACATCGAACGGGTCGGCGAACAGGTTGGCGCAGTATGAAAGTCGGTAAGGCGCAGGCCGTTGTTGGCCAGGGCATCAAGGTGCGGCGTGGCGATTTCGCCGCCGAAGGCACCGATGTCGGAAAAGCCGAGATCGTCGGCCAGAATCACCAGAAAGTTGGGACGTTGCGGCATCGCAAAACTCCTGTTCAGCAGGCAATGAACGTCAGCGGCAGATCGCGGATCTGCACCGGCACGCTCGGTTGGTAATGGTCGTCACTGGTCAGCTCGTGCAGCAGCTCTTCACGCAACTGATGGAAGTCGAAACTGCTGCGCTGGCGCGGATGGGGCAGGGCGATGTCGACCACCTGCTTGATGCGGCCCGGGCGCGGCTCCATCACCACCACGCGGTCGGCGAGGAAGATCGCTTCTTCGACGTCATGGGTGACGAGGATCGTGGTGATTTTTGCGCGCTCGCGGATCGCCAGCAGCTCGTCCTGCATCTGCTGGCGGGTCAGTGCATCAAGGGCACCGAAGGGTTCATCAAGCAGCAGAATGCGTGGG
Organism: Pseudomonas neuropathica; assembly: GCF_015461835.1. GTDB lineage: Bacteria > Pseudomonadota > Gammaproteobacteria > Pseudomonadales > Pseudomonadaceae > Aquipseudomonas > Aquipseudomonas neuropathica. Next base: position 90,686 of record NZ_JACOPX010000012.1, read on the forward strand.
CTGGCGACCAGACCGCGAGCGATCGCCACACGCTGGGCCATGCCGCCGGACAGCTGATGCGGGTAGGCACGGGTGAAATCGCGCAGGCCGACCAGGTCAATGAAATCGTTGATTCGCTGTTGTTTCTGCGCAGCAGTCAGCGGTTCGTTGACCAAGCCCAGACCGATGTTGTCGGCAACGGTCAGCCACGGGAACAAGCGGTGTTCCTGAAAGACAATGCCGCGTTCGCCGCCGATGCCGCTGACGGCTTTGCCGTCCACGGTAATCTGCCCGCGAAACTGCGTATCAAGGCCCACCAACAAGCGCAGCAAGGTCGATTTGCCGCAGCCGCTGGAACCGACAATGGCGACGAATTCGCCCTCGGCGATGTCGAGGTTGAATTCGCGAATCGCCTCCAGTTCGAAACCGTCGACGTCGAAGGATTTGCCTACGTGATTGAAGCTGACAATCGGTGCGTTCATGCGTGTCTCCAGCGGGTCGCGCGAATTTCCAGGCGTTGGCCAATGAGGTTGAGCAGGGCGCCGGTGAGACCGACGAAAAGCATGCCGGCCATGATCAGGTCCATGCGCAGCAGTTGTTGTGCGCCAATCATCTGGCTGCCGATGCCGCCATTGGACGGCATGAAATATTCGGCGCCGATGGTGCCGAGCCAGGCGTAGATCAGGCTCAGTCTGAGCCCGGCGAAAATCCCCGGCGCGGCGCCCGGCAGTACCAGTCGACGCAGACGCTGGCCGAGGCTCAGGCGCAGCACTTGTGCGGCTTCGTTGAGTTGCGGTGAGAGATTGGCGACGCTGCGTTGCGTGGCGATAAACAGCGGGAAGAAGGCGGCAAGGGCGACGAACACCCACTTGGCCAATTCGCCGAGACCGAACCATGCGGTGAGCAGCGGCACCCAGGCGAAAATGGCGATCTGGCGGATGGCCGCGAGGGTCGGGCCGAGCAGGCGTTCGCTGATGTTCGACAGGCCCAGCAGCAGGCCCAACGCAAATCCGAGTCCGCCGCCGAGCAGCAGGCCACCCAGCGTGCGGCCGAGACTGAGGGCCATGCCGCTGATCAACGTGCCGTCGAGTACGCCAGCCCATGCCGTGCTCAAAACGGCCAACGGGCTGACCAGAATATTGGCGTCGACCCACTGTTGGTCACTTGCCAATTGCCACAGTGCCAACAAGCCCAGCGGTAGCAGCCACGGTTGCAGCCGCTGCCAGCCGTCATAACGCGGGCCGCGACGAATTTCGGCGGTGGCCGGATGCGGCCAGTGCACCAGTTTCTTGTCCAGTAGACCGATGCCGCGATCCATCGCCACGCCGATCAAACCGATGACGACGATGCAGACGAAAACGATGTCGAGCATGAACAGTTGTCGCGCCCAGACCATCAGGTAGCCGATGCCTTCACTGGAAGCCAGCAGTTCGACGGCCAGCAACGACGTCCAGCCGGCGGCCAGCGCCAGGCGCACGCCAGCCATGAACGCGGGGAGGGCGGCGGGCAATACCAGGCGCCGAATCAGCAGGCGTGGCGGCAGGCGCAGAACAGCGGCGGCTTCACGCAACTTCGGCTGGGCATCTCTTACGCCGACCAAGGTGTGCAGGGTCACCGGCACGACGATGGCTTTGATCAGCACCACCAGTTTCAGCACTTCGCCGATGCCGAAAAACACCATGAACAATGGAATCCACGCCAGCGTCGGTATTTGCGACAGGCCGGCGAAGGTCGGGAAGATCAAACGTTCAAGACGCCGACTGAAGCCCAGTGCTGCGCCGAGCAATGCACCGGCCGAAACCCCGGCAAGCAGGCCCCAGAACAGACGCTGCAGGCTGATCCACAAATGGCTCCATAACTCGCCTTGAGACAGCTCGACAGCGCTGTTCCACACCAGCGACGGCGCCGGCAAGATCTGCTCGCTCATCCATTCATTGCGTGCGGCCAGCCACCACAGCGCGAACAGACTGAGCGGCAGCAGCCACGGCAACAGGCGCTGGTTCAGGCTGGGCCAGGTACGGCGGCTTTTCAGCGGCGGCGCGGGGAGTGGAAGACTGAGCAAGGATTGGCGGGCCATGGGTGACCTCCGTTGTCGGGTTGGCTCAAGATCAAGATCAAAAGATCGCAGCCTTCGGCAGCTCCCACGGGGGAATGCGTCCTTGAATTGACCCCTGTAGGAGCTGCCGAAGGCTGCGATCTCGTGCGGTATTAACTAAGAGCTAATGGTTATAAATAATCTTCAATAAGTTGTTTTTAGAGATAAGCAGCGCCATTTAAGGCCTCCAGCCCACACGCATCCAATGCATTCGAAGAATATTTTCGATGCTGTTAATGCATACGCCGCTGCGAGCCCCGGCGCTGCTCGCTTAGCGTTAAAAGCTATAAAAATGTGCATTTATAGTATTTAAGCGTAGGTAGTCATTCGGCCTACTTTCGGCTCCTCAACGCCCGTCGTAATCAAGGAGCAGCACCCATGAACCTTCCCTTCAAACGTGTTTTCAGTCTGTTTGCCGTTCCGGCTCTGGCGGGCCTGCTGGCGTTTACCGCGCATGCCGACGAGCTCAAGGAAATCAGGATCGCCGTCCCAGACCTTAGCGCCGGCACTCAGCACAGTGGTGGGGGCGTGGTTGATGTGCTGCGCGATCAGCAGATCTTCGAAAAGGCTTTTGCCGATCAGGGCATCAAGATTCAGTGGAGTTTCTTCAAAGGTGCGGGACCGGTGATCAATGAGGCGTTTGCCAACGGTCAGGTTGATCTGGCGTATCTCGGCGATCTGGCGGCAATCATCGGCAAGTCCAATGGCCTGGATACTCGCTTGCTCAGCGCCAGTGCGCGTGGGGTGAAGCAGTATTTGGGGGTGGTGCCAGGCTCCGGAATCAAGACCTTGCAGGATTTGAAAGGCAAGCGTGTGGCGATCTTTCGGGGCACGGCAACCCAGTTGTCGTTTGATGCGGCGCTGGCCAGTCAGGGCCTGAGCGAGAAGGATCTGAAAGTGATCAATCTGGATTTCAATGCAGCGGTCGCGGCGTTGGCAGCCAAGCAGATCGATGCGTCATGGGGCAGCTCCGGGTTGAGCGCTTTGCAGGCCAAGGGACTGGCCGAGTTGCCGCTGAACACCAAAGATCTCGGTGGCGCAGGCAGCGTGCAGTCGGTACTGGTCGGCACGGGCAAGTTTGTCGACGCACACCCGGAAGCGGTGGCCAAGCTGCTGAAGGCGCAACAACAGGCGGTCGAGTGGCTGACACAGGACAGCAACAAGGCCGCTTATGTGCAACTTGTCTCGGGTTTGGCCAGTTATCCACCGGTGATCCTGACGCAGGATCTGCAGGATCAGAAGTTGAGCGAAGTGTTCCCGTCGACGCTGGATCCGGTGTTCCTTGGCAGCTTGCAGGACAAGGTAGATCTGGCGGCGCAGCAGAAGCTGATTCGCAAGCCGTTCAAGGTCAGCGATTGGGTGGCGCCTGAGCTGGCTGCGGCCAAGCTTTGAATCTCTAGCGCCTGATCCGGCGCCATCGCGAGCAGGCTCACTCCTACATTTGGAATGCGTTCCCCTGTAGGAGTGAGCCTGCTCGCGATAGCGTCCTAAACGGCGACGCTGACTTCCTGTCTGTCCACCGCCACCAACGTCTCGATCATCGCCCGTGCCGCCGGCGACAGGCGAAACCCGGTACGACTGACAATCCCGCAACGCGCATTCATGCTCTCCAGGTTCTGCGGCAGATTGCGCCAGTGCAGCAACACCAGCGAACCCTTGGCAATGTCTTCGACAAACGCCTCTTCCGTACCAACGCCAATCGCATTCGATTGCAGCACCACCTTCACCAGCGCCGGAAAATGCTCGGTCTCGATGGTCGGGGAAAAATCGATGCGGCCACTCAGGTTCGCCAATAATTTGCGAATCCCCGGGGGGATCAGCGTGGTCGCCAGCGGGTAGTCGAACATGTCGTTGGTCGACAGGCTTTCCTTGGCCAGTAACGGATGCCCCGGCCGGCAGAAAAACACCCCGCGTTTGGGCGTCAGTGCCTGGGTCTGGAAGTTTGGATCGGACTCGAAATGGCGGATGTCGGCGATGAAGAATTCGATCTCTTCACGGCTCAACGCGCGGCTGAGTTTTTCCCAGTTATCCACCTGAAAACAGGTGCGCACTTTCGGGTGCGCGTTGATGAATTGCGCCACGGCGTCCGGCACCAGTTTCACCGCCGGTGCCGGGCCGCAACCGAAGTGCACTTCACCGGCATCGAGCTTGGTCATCTGCGTCACCTCGGCACTGAGCAGCGCGGCACCTTGCACCAGGCTCAGGGCGTGTTGCAGCACCACTTGGCCTTCGGGCGTGGGGCGCAGATCCTTGTTGCCGCGATCCACCAGCACGCAGCCGAACTCCTGCTCGAGCCCCTGAATACTGCGGCTGAACGCCGGTTGAGTGATGCCCATCGCATCCGCCGCGCGGACAAAACTGCGGTGTTCGTTGAGGGCGATGAAGTAACGCAACTGGCGAAGATCCATATGCTTTTCCGGCATCCTAAAAATAGCTCGAAGGCATTTGCGACGAGGGTTGCTAGAGGTTTTAAATGCAAGCTCTTATTCCGTCAACGAAGCATGTGAATATCTATTAGATGTAAATGGAATATAGATAGAGCGTTGTTTCGCTGCCGTCCAAAACCGTAAGCAGTCGATGAGGGTCTACCCATGAGCAATGCCGCACTCGCAGTAAAACCCGCTGTCCACGCGCTGGAGATTCATCCGGTCGCCGGTCGTATCGGCGCCGAGATCCGTGGTGTGCATTTGTCCGGTGAGCTGGACGCCGCCACCGTCGAAGCTATCCAGCAGGCGCTGGTTCAGTACAAAGTCGTGTTCTTCCGTGAGCAGACCCAACTCGACGATCAGCGTCAGGAAGCCTTCGCCCATTTGCTCGGCGAGCCGGTGGCGCACCCGACCGTGCCGTCGCGTGAAGGCACGCGTTATCTGCTGGAGCTGGACGGTGCCGAGGGCCAGCGCGCCAACTCCTGGCACACCGACGTGACCTTCGTTGACGCCTACCCGAAAGCCTCGATCCTGCGCTCGGTGGTGGCCCCGGCCTTTGGTGGCGACACCCTGTGGGCCAACACCGCGACGGCGTACAACGGCTTGCCGACCGAGCTGCGTGAACTGGCCGACAAACTGGTCGCCGTGCACAGCAACGAATATGACTACGCCAGCGCCAAGCCGGACGTCTCGGCGGAGAAGCTTGAGCGCTATCGCAAGGTCTTCACGTCGACGGTTTACGAGACCGAGCATCCGGTGGTGCGTGTACACCCGATCAGCGGTGAGAAGAGCTTGCTGCTGGGGCATTTCGTCAAACGCATCAAGGGTTATTCGCAGGCGGATTCGGCGCATCTGTTCGGGCTGTTGCAGAGTCATGTGATCCGTCAGGAAAACACCGTGCGCTGGCGCTGGAAGGCCGGTGATGTGGCGATCTGGGATAACCGCTCGACGCAGCATTATGCGATTGATGATTACGGTACGCAGGATCGGGTGGTGCGTCGGGTGACGTTGAAGGGTGAAGTGCCGGTGGGCGCGAATGGGCAGCGTAGCCAAACCACCAAGGGTCGTGACTGAAGATCAAGAGCCCCTCATCGGAACGCCGCCCGCCCAGCCCTCTCACCGAGGGAGAGGGAGCCGACCGAGTTGTCTCGCGTTATGCATCGACCTGAAAGATCTTTATCGATTATGGATTCGGTGAAGCACGATCAGGTCGGTGTATCTCTGCAATATCCCCCGTTCAGTCCCCTCTCCCTCCGGGAGAGGGTTAGGGTGAGGGGCTCTTAAAGCTACCAAACCCCAATCTGAACAACCTTCTCGGCTTGCGGCTCACCATAGCGAAACCGCTGCCCGCGCAAATCAATCTCCTGATGACTGATCGTCGTGCGCCGCTTCAACCCCCGCACCCACTCAAACAAATACCCCGCATGCTCCTCGCGCACCGCCGCGAATTCCGGGGCATCACCCAAATCCTGCAACTCCTGCGGATCATTCAGCAAATCAAACAGCTGCGGCCGAAAACCGTCGTACGCCAGATATTTCCAGCGCTCGCTGCGCACCATGGTCATCCGGCAGCGATCGATCGGCTGGCCCAGACGCTCCCGCGCCGGCGCCTGGAAGGCGTAGTCGTATTCGCTGATTGCATAGTGGCGCCAGTGCGGATTTTCGCCGTGCAGAAGCGGGATCAACGAACGCCCTTCAAGCCGATGCTCTGCCCCCGGCAATCCCAGTGCTTCAAGAAAGGTCGGCAACGCATCGATGGTTTCCGCGAGTCGATCATCCACCGTGCCGCGTGTGACATCCGCCGCCGCCCGAGGATCACGCACGATCAACGGCACGCCCACCGCCTGCTCCAGCAAAAACTCCTTCTCACCGAGCCAGTGATCGCCCAAAAAGTCGCCGTGATCGCTGGTGAACACGATCAGCGTGTCATCCCAGCGGCCATTGCTCTGCAGAAAATCGAACAGCCGTCCGAGTTGATCATCCACCTGCTTGATCAGACCCATGTACGTAGGGATTACAGTCAATCGTACTGAATCGCGGGAAAAGTTGAGGCTTTCCTCATGTTGGCGAAAGGCAGTGTAGACGGGGTGTTTGCTGGCTTCGGAGGGTGTCGCGCGGATCGCTTCGAGAATCGATTTCGTACTGTACAAAGCGTGGTATGGCGCTGGTACGATATAGGGCCAGTGCGGTTTGATATACGAGAGGTGTAAACACCACGATTTCTCGCCTTGCTCGGTAATGAAGTCGATGGCTCGATTTGTAGTGTAGACAGTCTCTGAGTGTTGCTCGGGAATTCGTGCTGGCAAATTCGCATGACGCATTTGCCAGCCGCTGAGGATTTCACCGTGCTCGCCTTCGGCGGCGTTGGCCCAGTCGTGCCAGGGGTTTTTGCCGTCGAACCCCTGCTCGCGCAGATAATGGGTGTAGGGCGCAGATTCGCGTTTGTCGTCGAACAGCGGATCGTCGGGGTAGATGCCGTCGTGGCGCATGTAGGGTTCAAAACCGACTTCGTTGAGGATTTCGGCTTGCTCGCTTTGCGGATTGATCGCCAAGCGTTGCAGCGCATCGACATTCGCGGTGGCGTGGGTCTTGCCGACCAGCGCAGTACGAATGCCGTGGGGGCGCAGGTAATCGCCGATGGTCAGTTCTTCCAGCGGCAACGGCACGGCGTTCCACGCCACTTGATGACTGCTGACATAGCGTCCGGTGTAAGCCGACATCCGCGACGGGCCGCAAATCGTGCCTTGGGTGTAGGCGCGGCTGAAACGAACGCCGGCTGCAGCCAGGCGATCGATATTCGGTGTGTGCAGATGCGGATGGCCGTAGCAGGACAGGTAATCGCGGCGCAGTTGATCGCACATGATGTACAGCACGTTGCGCACGGGGTTTGGCGGGGTGGGCATGGGGTTCACCGGTCAATGGGACAGGCGAGGGTTTTCGCTTTCGCTGGGGGTGTTCGGCAAGTGCATTTGGGGAATGGGTTTTATGCAGGGAATGCATCGGTGCCTGCACTGGCCCCTTCGCGAGCAAGCTCGCTCCCACATTTAGCCCGCGTTCCCCTGTGGGAGCGAGCTTGCTCGCGAAGAGGTCCGATCAGACGGCGAGATTCTGCAGCGAACACACCTCCTCATCCTGCTGATCAATCGCCTTGATCTGCTCAATCATCGCCTCCGCCAACGGCGACAACCGATACCCTGCGCGGCTGACAATCCCGTAGCGGGTGTACAGCTCCTCAAGATCATCCGCCAGTCCTTCGATGCGCAAGCACACCAACTCGCCCTTGGCCTGATGCAGCGCGTCGGAATACGCCCCGACAATCCCGATCGCATCCGAACGCAGCACCACGCTGAGCAGGCTCGAGCTGTTTTCACACTCCACATTTGGTGTGAAATCCGGCCGCCCGCTGAGGTCGACTATGACTTTGCGCAGGTTCGGCGGACGAATACTTACCGCCAGGGGATAGCTCATCAATTGCTCGGCGGTGACCCGCTCAAACCCGGCCAAAGGGTGGCCGGCACGACAGCAGAAATGCCATTTGCGCGGTCGCAACCGGTAGGTCAGATAATCCGGATCTGCCTCGAAGTGCCGAGTGTCCGCGACGAAAAATTCGAACTCTTCGCTGAGTAACCGCTTGCTCAGACTCTGCCAGTCATCGACCTGAAACTGCACCCGCGCTTTCGGATAGCGCCCGATGAAGCTGCCAATCGCGCGAGGGATCAAACCCGCCGCCGGCGCCGGTCCGCAACCGAAGCGTAATTCCCCCGCTTCCAGCCCATTGAACTGACTGATCTCGTTGGCCATCTGCTGCGCGCCACTGACCAGTCGCCGCGCGTGTTCGAGCAGGACCTGGCCCTGTTTGGTCGGCGGTAATTCCTTGCGCCCGCGATCAACCAACTGGCAGCCGACGCTGTGCTCCAGCGCCTGAATGCTGCGGCTAAACGCCGACTGCGACAGGTTCACCGCCTGCGCGCCGGCGACGAAGCTGCGTTGTTCAGCCAGGGCGATGAAGTGACGAAGTTGACGCAAGTCGATATGCATTTTTCACATAAAAAATATCCGGGAAATGCATTGGATATGCATTAGGTCGACTCCTTATAAAGGCAATCTCTTATGCAGTAAATATTTGTAAATCCATAAATAAATAACTTAAAAGAATATGCAGCACTGAAGATGTCTGTGTGTTTTTTGACCAGGAGCCGCGCCATGAGTCCGTTGAACCTTGCGTCACCCTTAACACCACGACGGCTCAAACGCCTGCCTCTGGCCCTGTTGCTGGCAGGGAGCGCGAGCTGGACTCACGGCTACGCCGCCGAAGCGGAAACCCCGGCGCCGGTGCCGGCCGGCAAGCCTGCCGCCAACAGTTCACAATTGGAAACCGTGACCGTCACCACCCGCCGCCGCGAAGAAAGTTCGCAGGACGTACCGACGCCAATGAGCGTGGTCAGCGGGCAGAACCTGGAGACGCAGCGGGTCTACCGGATTCAGGATTTGCAACAACTGGTGCCCAGCGTCAACGTCGCCTACATGCACGCGCGGCAGTCCAGCGTATCGATCCGCGGCCTCGGTAATAACCCGGCCAGCGATGGCCTGGAAGGCAGCGTTGGTCTGTACATCGACAACGTCTATCTGGGCCGCCCGGGGATGGCGGTGTTTGACCTGATGGATATCGAACAGCTCGAAGTCTTGCGTGGGCCGCAGGGGACGTTGTTCGGCAAAAACACCACTGCCGGGGTGATCAACATCAGCACCCGCGCGCCAACCTTCACCCCTGAGCGCAGCATCGAAACCTCGGTGGGTGAGGACGGTTACTTCCAGACCAAGGGCACCATTTCCGGCCCGCTCAACGATCAACTGGCCGGACGCTTTTCGGCTTATCGAACCCGTAGCGACGGTGACATCAAAAACGAATACGACGGCCATGATCTCAACGGCGGCTCGCGCGAGGGCTTCCGCGCGCAACTGCTGTTCAAGCCCAATGAAGATTTCAACCTGCGCTGGATCGGTGACTACAACGAAGAGGATTCCAGCGCCGGCACCCGCGTGTTGTACAACACCGGGCCGACCATCAATGGCGTCAATCTTTACCAGTCGCGTGCCAATGCCGCCGGCGCAACGCTGGTCAACGGCTCGCACCGCAAGGTCAATCTGGACAACGATCAGCATGTCACCGTGCATCAGGGCGGCACCTCGGTGGAGGCTAACTGGACGCTGCCGAGCGACTTCACGCTGACCTCGATCAGCTCCTATCGCTTCTGGAATTTCACCCCGCGCAACGACGACGGCCTCAACGTGCCGGCGAGCTACAACGCCGGGGTGTCGGTGGAAGACAAACAGTACTCGCAGGAATTTCGCCTGGCCTCGCCCAAGGGCGAGTTCTTCGATTACGTCGTAGGCGCGTACTACTTCGGCTCGGATCTGGACAACAAATCCTTCGCTTATTACGGCCCGCAAGCCGACATCTGGAACGGCACAGCGCGCGGTGCTTTAGCCAACGTCACCAGCATTGGCAACGGCCATATCAAGACCGACAGCTTTGCGCTGTTCGCCCAAGGCACTTGGCACCTCACCGAGCGACTGGACTTCACCGCCGGGGTGCGTGGCACGTATGAAGAGAAATCAGCCTGGGTCACTCGCGATGCGCCGCTCGGTGGCGCCGCCGTTACGGGCGCTGCGGCCACGGCGCGGCGCGGGCGTGCCGGCGCTTATGATTCCGGCGATCTGAATCAGTACAGCTCGAGTCCTTCCGGGCTGCTCAACCTCAGCTATCGCATCACTGATGATGTGCTCGGTTACGCCACGTTATCCCACGGCGAGAAGTCCGGCGGGGTTAACCTCGCTGTCGGTTCCGCTCCGGTAGCGGGTGCCGATTCGCTGCTGATCGGCACCGAGCGCGCGAACAACGCCGAACTCGGCTTCAAGAGCACGCTGTGGGATCACCGTCTGCAACTCAACGCCAACGTCTTCTGGACGCAGGTCAACGCTTATCAGACCAACGCCTACGACGCGGAAAATCGCGTGCAGTACCTGACCAACGCCGGTTCCGTACGTTCACGCGGGGTCGAATTCGAAAGCACGGTGATCCCGCTGCGCGGCCTGACCCTGAACATCAACGGCTCCTACAACGACGTCAGCTACCTCTCGTACAAAGATGCCCCGTGCCCGCCGGAAGTCAGCCAGGCGCCGGGCGCTCCAGCGTCTTGCGATCTCAGCGGCCATCAAGTGGTCGGCGCTTCGAAGTGGATCGGTAACGCCAACGGCGAATACAAATGGAATCTGGATAACGGCTTCGAACCATACGTCACCGCGAGCTATGCGTTTCGCTCGAAAGCCGTCGGTACCGTCGAGGATTCCGACTACGGACAGATCCCGAGTTACGCCGTGGTCAACTTTTCCACCGGCCTGCGCGGCGATTTCAATCAGGGCCAGTGGGACGTGTCGCTGTGGCTGAAAAACGCTTTCGACAAAACCTATTACACGACTCTGTGGACGGGCGGTAACGGCGGCTATGAAGGCCTGCTCGGTACACCGCGCACCCTCGGCGTCACCGGTCGCTACGACTTCTGATTCGTCACTCAAGGAACTGCATCATGTTGCGTATCAAAACGGCTTTGCCGGTGTTGCTGTCCGGCGCAGTGCTCAGTGCCGGCGCTCTCGCCGCACCGAGTGTTTACCCGACTGGCGTCACCCGTTATGACCCGAACAAAGCGTTTAATCAGTATGTGATTTTCAGCGGTGCCGACAAACAGACGCACCTGATCGACATGAACGGCAACGAGGTGAAAACCTGGCCGCAGGCAGGTTTTCCGTCGGCGATCATCGATCCAGAACTGGTTGGCGGCGAACGCGGGCATGTGCTGCTGCAACTGAGTGAAAAGGACCCCGGCAAACTCGGATCCGCCGGTAACGGGCTGGGCAATCAAAGCGTCGGCGAACTGGACTGGAACGGCAAAGTCGTCTGGCAGTGGGGCGACAAGGCACCCGGTGGCGCGGCGCAACAACATCACGATCAGCGACGTTTAAGCAACGGCAACACCGTGGTGCTGGCGAACAAGGTGCACAAGGTCAAAGGCTTCAAAGTCCCCGAGGTGATCGACGATGCGATCTATGAAGTCAGCCCCGAAGGCGCGGTGAAATGGCAGTGGCTGGCGTCGGAACATTTGAATGAGTTCGGCTTCACGCCAGAGCAATTGAAGCTGGTACGGGCGAGTGATGATGCGGATTACCTGCACATCAACAACCTCAGTGTGGTCGGGCCGAACAAATGGTTCGATGCTGGTGATAAACGCTTCAATCCGGACAACCTGCTGTTTGATTCACGCAACGCCAATTTCATCGCGATCATCGACAAAAGCAGCGGCAAAGTGGTCTGGCGTCTCGGGCCGAATCTGCCGCTGATCAATCCGAAAGCGTCCCGTACATTGCCGCGCCCGGTTGATCAGTTCGTCGGTCAGCATGATGCACACATCATTCCGGCCGGATTGCCAGGTGCCGGCAATTTGCTGGTGTTCGATAACCAGGGATCGGCGGGTTATCCGAACGTTACCCTCGGGCTGATTTCCGGCTCGCGGGTATTGGAAATCGACCCGGTGAAAAGCGAGATCGTCTGGCAGTACAGCGCGGCCAATTCGAAGCAACCGGGGTGGGCGTTCTACAGCTCGTTTATCAGCAGCGCGCGGCGCTTGCCCAATGGCAACACGCTGATCGACGAAGGCATGAACGGACGGTTTTTCCAGGTGACGGCCAGTGGTGAAAATGTCTGGGAATACGTCAGCCCGTATTTCGGCAAGGCGCCGGGCAGCGACGCGATCAGCAATTGGGTCTATCGGGCGTTGCCTGTGAGTTATGACTGGGTGCCAACGGGTACGCCACGCTCCGAGACGGCGGTTAATGCCCCGGTTGTAGGCGTGCAACAAACCAATGCCAGTCGTTAGTTGAATTGGAATTATTGCTCGAACGAACGGCGATAAGTTATGAGCGGGTTGAAGGGTGCTTATTGCAAATTCGTTAGTAAGTCGCGTGGACAATAATTGAATGTGCAACCATCCTGACTGTCGTGAGTTTCCAGGAGGAAACTTGCTCTCATCGGAAGATACTTATCCCAACGATAAAGGAAATCGAATCATGTCGAGCATTAATGGCACTTATGTGAACGCTAACGCTGGCGCCAAACTGACGATTACCGATGGCAACGATTCCAACGGTACATTCAGTGGCACGTTCAGCCAGGGCGGCGTTAACTATGACGTCAGCTACGGGCATTACCATTTCCAGAACAGCACCGGACAACCTACCACCATCACATTTGTCGGTCTGAATGGTAATAGCGGATTTCAAGCGTGGTCATTGTTTTCTCCTGATCACAATTACGCAAAAGTTCGTGCGGCCGGTTCCCGTACTAATTTTGACGGTGAAGTAGTGACCCTGGCAGGGGAATTCGTCAAACAATAACCCGCGCGCAATTGATAAAGGCCGACGCACGAAAGTGCGTCGGCCTTTTTTATTGTTCCAGCAAAATAATAATCAACTATCTACTTGGTATTAGTTGTCCGGCAAAACCGGGTCAGGCGAATTTGATGCGTTGCGTGAATACTTTCAATGCCTGAAAAGCATGAGAATTTTCCCGCATCGCTACAGCCCACGTGGCACGTGGCTTTGGCGGAATTGATCAATTCATATATTCCATAAAGGCCTATGCATAACGTTAAAGATTACTTTCGGAGATAAGCGCCAAGCCCAATGATTCATCCATCGATTCGCCGTGGGGGATTCAACAAACGGTTGATCGGCAGTTTTGGTAGAGAACGCAAAAAGACCGCAGGGAGTGAATCAATGGGCAATGTCCAGACCGCCGCCAGCGCAGAGGAATTGCTGTGGAGTCAGACGCCGGGTGGCGAGTTGGTCGATCTCGGCCGGCCGCATCGTGTGCCGTTGGGACAGCTGCGTTTGCAGCGTGCGCCCAAAGGAATTTTGAGTCGGCGCGAAACCCTTCTGCTCGGCGTGCTCGCATTGGTGGTGCATGGCGCGGTGATCTACTGGATCAGCCAGAAGCCGACACCGCTGCTGCCGATCGTGCCGCCGGAAATTCCGCCGATGACTATCGAATTCTCGCGCCCGGCACCACCAGCACCACCGATTGTCGAGCCGCCACCGCCTGCGCCTGTGGTTGAGCCACCGCCGCCGGTAGAAGACGAACTGGCGGTAAAACCACCGCCGCCAAAACCCGTTCCGAAACCCAAACCGGTGGTTAAACAGGCCCCCAAACCAGCGCCGAAAGCCGTCGCGCAACCACCCGCGCCGCCACAACCGGCAGCCCCGGTTGCAGCGCCAGCGCCACCTGCTCCCCCCGCGCCGGCACCGGTAACCCCGGCCTCAGCGAATGCCGCGTACCTGAAAAACCCGGCACCGGAATACCCGTCGCTGGCTCAGCGTCGCGGTTGGGAAGGCACGGTGTTGCTGCGTGTGCATGTGTTGGCCAGCGGCAAACCGGGTGAGATCCAGATAGCCAAAAGCAGTGGCCGGCAACAGCTCGACGACGCGGCGCTGAACGCCGTCAAACGTTGGAGTTTCGTCCCGGCCAAGCAGGGTGATGTCGCCCAGGACGGCTGGGTCAGCGTGCCCATCGATTTCAAGATTCATTAAACCGAAACCAAATTCGCGCGAAACGTTTACACGAGGGAATCATCATGACGTTACTGGCATCTCCACTGGAATCCATCGAAAGCGCGGTGATCTGGCTGCTGGTGGTTTTTTCCGTCGCCACCTGGGGCCTGGCACTGCTCAAGGCTGTGCAGTTCGGTCGGCTGAAGGCGCAGGATCGGCGCTTTCATAAACGTTTCTGGGCGGCGTCGAGTCTGGATTCAGCCGCTGAATTGAGCGAGACCCAACCCGGCGCCGCAGCGCGGGTGGCACAGGCCGGTTACGCGGCGATTCAGGTGGGCGAGACGCCACAGGCGAATGATTTGAGCCAGGCGATCAACCATCAGGATCGCCTCGAGCGTGCATTGCGTCAGCAGATCGTTCGCGAACGGCGTTCGCTGGAAACGGGCCTTGCAGTGGTCGCAAGTATTGGTAGCACCTCGCCGTTCATTGGTTTGTTCGGCACGGTGTGGGGAATCATGGAAGCGTTGAAAGGCATCAGCGCCGCAGGTTCGGCGAGCCTGGAAACGGTCGCCGGGCCAATCGGGGCGGCACTGGTCGCCACGGGTGTGGGAATCGCCGTCGCGGTGCCGGCAGTGCTGGTTTACAACTACTTTTTGCGTCGGTTGAAACTGACGGCGGCGGATCTGGATGACTTCGCCCACGACTTCTACAGCCTGGCGCAGAAGAGTGCATTCCGCGTGTTGATCCACCCGACGGCGCACAAGGTCGCAACGCCGGGCAACGCGGCAAAAGTGAAGGAGGCGTCCTGATATGGCCTTCTCCACGCAGGACAGTGATGAGGTGCTCAGCGAGATCAACGTGACTCCACTGGTGGACGTGATGCTGGTGCTGCTGGTGGTGTTTATCGTCACCGCGCCGCTGCTGACCAACGCGATCCCGATCAACCTGCCGAAGACCGAAGCCGTGGCGCCGGTCGAGCAGAAGGACCCGCTAGTGGTGAGCATCGACGGTGCCGGCAAGCTGTTTATCAACAAGGACGAGATTCAGCCGGACTTGCTGGAATTCAACCTCAAGTCGGCCAAGGCCAAAGACCCGGAAGTGCGCGTGCAATTGCAGGCGGATGACGGAGTGAACTACGGCGAAGTGGCGCGGGCGATGGCTTCGATTGAGCGGGCAGGGATTACCAAGTTGTCGGTGATTACTGCGCGGTAACAGGATTTACGTTTTTCCGGGGCCGTCTCCTTGGCAGGGTGCGGCCCTTTTTTTGTTTCTGGCATTAAAAGCAGAACCCTCACCCTAGCCCTCCCGAAACGTCGGACCGCCCAGAGGGAGAGGGGACTGATCGAGGTGATTGTTCGAGATACGCCGACCTGAGATTTCGAGCCGAACTCAAGATTTGAACGGCATGAAGATCGGCTCCCTTCCCCCTCGCCCCCTTGGGGAGAGGGCTGGGGTGAGGGGGGAAAAGATTTCAAGCCATACACAAATCTCATATTCAATTCAGGTCTTAATAAATAGCTTCTTATTCCTTAACGAATATAAATCCGCTCCCTATACTCGTCCAGGAACAGACACGACGCAGGAGAGCTCCCCATGCGCAACGAATCAATCCGCTACCTGATTGTGCCGGGCTGGCAAGGATCGCCAGATGATCATTGGCAAAGCCACTGGCAGAACAGCCTGCCAAACAGTGCGCGGGTCGAGCAGGCCGATTGGCTGACGCCGCGTCGTGAAGACTGGGTGGCGGCACTGGCCGAGGCGATTGCCGCCGACAGCACGCCTGTCATCCTTATCGCCCACAGCCTCGGCTGCATTACCGTTGCCCATTGGGCAGCCACTGCGCCGCTGCAATACCTGCGTCAGGTGCGTGGCGCCTTGTTGGTCGCGCCGGCAGATGTCGAGCGTCCGGCGTGTGCACCGGCGCTGCGCAATTTCGCGCCGATTCCGACCGATCTGCTGCCGTTTCCGAGCCAGGTCGTCAGCTCCGACAACGATGCCGCCGTGAGCGCGCCGCGCGCACTGGAGCTGGCGCGCAACTGGGGTGCCGAGGCGGGAATTCTCGCCGGTGCCGGACACATCAACGTCAAGTCCGGGCATCAGCGTTGGGAGCAGGGTTTTGCTTATCTCTATCGCCTGCAAAACCGTATGGAACACCACGCCCGCCGCCGCGCCTGATCTTTTTTCTTTCAACGCCCCCGTCTGCCGGCGGTTTTGGGCGGGAGCCTGCCATGAGTTTCGAAACCTTCGGTCAGCCGTTGCTGACCTTTCCCGATGCGGAAAAAAGCCCCCTGAGCATTCGCGCCAAGGCGCTGGTGTTCGTCGATCCGCGCTCGCGTCAACTGCGTGAGGAGCTCGAGCAACTGGCGCCGCGCTCGACTTCGGTATTGATCCGTGGCGAGACCGGTACGGGTAAAGAACTGCTCGCCCGGCACATCCATCGCGCCAGTGACCGCAGCGGTCTGTTCGTTTCGGTCAATTGCGGGGCGATCAGCCCGACCTACGCTGATGCCGAGCTGTTCGGCTACGCTGCCGGCAGTTACAGCGGTTCAGCCAGCAGCCGTGCAGGCTGGTTCGGTTCGGCCAACGGCGGCACCTTGTATCTGGATGAAATCGGCGACTTGCCGCTGCCGATCCAGATCAAATTGCTTGCCGCGTTGGAGAACCACGAAGTCACTCGTGTCGGTGCGCATCAGCCAAGTCCTGTGGATGTGCGCCTGGTCGCGGCCACCAGCATCGATCTGGCGCAAGCGGTGGACGCCGGGAAATTCCACGAGCGCCTTTATCACTACCTCAGCGAGGGCCACCTCGAATTGCCGGCGTTACGTGCGCGTACCGGCGATATCCTGTCGCTGGCCGAGTATTTCCTCGGCATCTACAGCCAGCGTCTCGACCTTCCTGTGCCGCTGATCAGCGAAGCGGCGCAGCACGTGCTCGAACAACACAGTTGGCCGGGCAACACCCGCGAGCTGGAAAACGTCATTCATTTTGCGTTGCTGGTGAGCACAGGCGACGAGATTCTGCCGGAGCACCTGAACCTGCCCGAGGCGTCTGGCCCGCAGCTTCAGATCGAAAGGCTAGTGACACAAATCAACATCGGCGGCAGCGTCGCCGAGCGTAAGGCATTGAAAGATTTGCTGATTCGTTTGAGTGAGGGGTTGTAACCGTTTCGCTCAACATGAACAAAATGGAATATGAAGCTGAATAAACGTTATTGTCCGGGAATAAAAAATCCCGGTATTGTCCGCCCCACGCCAGCGATATCACTTCACTGGCACACGTATTAATGCCGTCGTCGATGACGACCGTGATTTTCGATAAGGACACTGCATGAAAAAGGTTCTGTTGTTTACCGCATTGGCGGCTGCTCTGACTGCTTCCCTGGCCAATGCTGGCGAAAAACTGGTGGTTGCCGCGACCCCGGTTCCGCACGCTGAAATCCTTGAGCTGATCAAACCGACCCTGGCCAAAGAAGGCGTGGATCTGGAAATCAAAGTGTTCACCGACTACGTTCAGCCGAACGTACAGGTCGGCGAGAAGCGTCTGGACGCCAACTACTTCCAGACCCTGCCGTACCTGAACAGCTTCAACCAGGGCAAATACAAGGACGACAAGTCCAAGTACCTGGTGACCGTGCAGGGCGTGCACGTTGAACCGTTCGGTGGTTACTCGAGCAAGTACAAGACCCTGGCTGAACTGCCGGACGGCGCCACCATCGCGATCCCGAACGAAGGCAGCAACAGCGGCCGCGCACTGATCCTGCTGCAGAAGGCTGGCCTGATCGAGCTGAAAGACCCGAAGAACGCTCTGGCAACGCCAAAAGACATCGCCAAGAACCCGCACAACTTCAAGTTCAAGGAGCTGGAGTCGGCCCTGCTGCCACGCGTTCTGAAAGAAGTTGATCTGGACATGATCAACACCAACTACGCGCTGGAAGCCAAGTTGAACCCGCAGAAAGATGCGCTGGTGATTGAAGGTGCTGATTCGCCGTACGTGAACTTCCTGGTGGCCCGTGAGGACAACAAGAACAGCGACGCGATCCAGAAACTGGCCAAAGCCCTGACCAGCCCGGAAGTCAAAGCGTTCATCGAGAAGAAGTACAACGGCGCGGTACTGCCGGCGTTCTGATCTGACGCTCGAACCACCCCCTTCAAGGTGTGAAAACGCCGATGGCC
Source organism: Pseudomonas neuropathica (assembly GCF_015461835.1). GTDB lineage: Bacteria > Pseudomonadota > Gammaproteobacteria > Pseudomonadales > Pseudomonadaceae > Aquipseudomonas > Aquipseudomonas neuropathica. Next base: position 108,958 of record NZ_JACOPX010000012.1, read on the forward strand.
AGCGATGGGCATCGGCGTTCTTGTGTGTGCGTTGAAAAGCCCCTCACCCTAGCCCTCCCGGAACGTCGGACCGCCCAAAGGGAGAGGGGACTGATTGGGGGATGCTGTGGAAGTACGCCGACCTGATATGGCTTTACCGAATCCATAATCGACTCGGTCATTCAGGTCGACGTTTGACGAAAGACACTGCGGTCGGCCCCCTCTCCCTCGGGGAGAGGGCTGGGGTGAGGGTGCTGTTGATCTTGACCTCAGGCAACCTGAGCCTTCAACGCCCGCCTCAACGCCACCAACAATTTCACAATCTCCTGCGGATCCAGTCGCTGCGGCACTTTTACGTCCATGTTCTCTTCCTTGTTATGAGGTTGGCCGGGGGAGTCTGGCCAAAAGCTGTTCGTCCTTGGAGGGCTTTCATGAAAAAAAGATCCTTCCTACAGCGCAAAGAAAAATAGCCTTCTTATTCCTTCCCGGCAAACCCACAAGATAGTTTTTTGGGTGATATCAATATGCTTTAACGGTATTTAAATTCTTGTTTTTATACCTATAAAGTCGGTGTCTGCCGGACAGCCATCCGCTGCCCATGGACTGCACCACCGTCGCTTACCGAGCGGCGTTCAGGGCGTTTCATGACCTTCGATTACGCATTTATCCTCAGCACCCTGCCGGCGTTTCTCAAAGCCGTGGGCGTAACGCTGCAGGTCGGTTTTATCGCCATTGGCACCTCGCTGCTGGTGGCGCTGCTCAACGCGACGATTCTGGTGTTCCGCACGCCGTACCTGCAAAGACTGGTGGGTCTGTATGTGGAACTGGCACGCAACACGCCGTTGCTGATTCAGTTGTTCTTCGTCTACTTCGCCTTGCCGGCGTTGGGGATCAAAGTCTCTGGTTTCACTGCCGCGATCATCACCATGACCTTTCTCGGCGGCGCTTACCTCACCGAAGTGCTGCGCGCCGGCGTCGATGCGGTGCCGCAGGCACAACTGGAATCAGGGCGCTCAATCGGCCTGTCCCATGGCCAGTTGCTGCGCTACGTGATCCTGCCGCAAGCGGGGATTCTCAGCCTGCCGTCGTTGTTCGCCAATTTCATTTTCCTGCTCAAGGAAACCACCGTGGTCTCGGCGGTGGCCGTGCCGGAAATCCTCTACACCACCAAGAGCTACATCGCGCTCTACTACAAAACCTACGAAATGCTCGCCGTGCTGACGCTGATCTGCGTGCTGCTGTTCTTGCCGCTGTCGCTGCTGCTCAGCCGTCTGGAAAGGAGGCTCCAGCATGGCCAGTTCGGGTCTTGAACTGCTCTGGGTGTCGTTGCCGCAATTGGCCAAAGGTGCCGGACAAACCCTGTCGATCTCGTTTCTGAGCATCGCCATCAGCACCGTCGGCGGCGTGCTTAACGGTGTGTTGCGCACGCTCAACGTGAGGTGGCTGAACGCGCTCTTACGGGTGTATCTGGAGTTGTTCCGGGCGATTCCGGTGCTGGTCTGGCTGTACCTGTTGTTCTTCGGCTTGCCGATTTTCTTCGGACTGAGCCTGCCGAGTTTCTGGTGCGCAGTGCTGGTGCTGTCGCTGTGGGGCGCCAGTGAAGTCGGCGAAGTGGCGCGCGGTGCGTTGCATTCGTTGCCGCGCGGGCAGCGTGAAGCGGGGCTTTCGATTGGTTTGAACGCCGCGCAACTCTACGGCTACGTGCTGCTGCCGCAAGCGCTGAAACGCATGACACCACCGACCATCAACGTCTATACGCGGATCATCAAGACCAGCTCATTGGCGGTGCTGATCGGTGTGGTCGATGTGATCAAGGTCGGCCAGCAGATCATCGAGCGTACCTACGAATCGGTGCTGATCTACGGCGCGCTGTTCCTGTTTTTCTTTTTCATCTGCTACCCGCTCTCGGCCGCTTCGCGCGTGCTGGAGCGGCGCTGGACGCAAGCATGAGCGCATTGATCGAGTTTCACGGTTTCAACAAATTCTACGGCGAGCAGCAGGTGCTCAACGACATCGACCTGCAGGTGCAGAGTGGCGAAGTGATCGTCATCCTCGGCCCTAGCGGTTGCGGCAAAAGCACCTTGCTGCGTTGCCTCAATGGTCTGGAAGAAGCCCACAGCGGCAGCCTGAAATTTGTCGGCCGCGAGCTGCTGGACAAGTCCACCGACTGGCGCGAGATCCGCCAGCAGATCGGCATGGTGTTCCAGAGTTATCACCTGTTCCCGCACATGAGCGTGCTCGACAATTTGCTACTTGGCCCGCTCAAGGTACAGAAGCGTCAGCGCCGCGAAGCGCAACAGCAAGCCGAAGCGCTGCTCGAACGCGTTGGCCTGGCGGACAAGCGCGATGCCTTCCCGCGTCAGCTCTCCGGCGGCCAGCAGCAACGCATCGCCATCGTCCGCTCGCTGTGCATGAACCCACGGGTGATGCTCTTCGACGAAGTCACCGCCGCCCTCGACCCGGAAATGGTCAAGGAAGTTTTGCAGGTCATTCAGGGCCTCGCTCGTGAGGGCATGACCCTGTTGATCGTCACCCATGAAATGGCCTTCGCCCGCGCGGTGGCCGATCGCATCGTGTTCATGGATGCCGGGCGCATCCTTGAACAGAACCCGCCCGAGATTTTCTTTACGAACCCGCAAACCGCACGCGCGCAGCAGTTTCTGGAGAAGTTCTCCTTTGTGGCAACACTGCCAAAAACGAATCCGACAAAGGAACTGGAACTGTTATGAAAACTGCCGCTTTTTTACTGCCTCTGCTCAGCCTCGCCTTGCTTGCCGGTTGCAGCAAAACCGAAGAACCGCCGAAGCCGAAAGTCGCCAGCGAAAGCACTGCGCCGGCCGGTTATCTGGACAAGATCAAGGCTCGCGACAAGTTGATTGTCGGTGTCTTCACCGATAAACCACCATTCGGTTTTGTCGATGAAGCGGGGCGCTACGTCGGTTTCGATACCGACATCGGCCGCCGTTTCGCCAAGGATCTGCTTGGCGATGAAAACAAGGTCGAGTTCGTCGCCGTCGAGCCGGCGAGTCGCATCCCTTTCCTGCAAAGCGACAAGGTCGACCTGATCCTCGCCAACATGACCGTGACCCCGGAGCGCAAGGAGGCGGTGGAATTTACTAACCCGAATCTCAAGGTCGCGGTGCAGGCGCTGGTACCGCAAAGCAGCTCGGTGAAAAACCTTGATGACCTGGCGACCCGCACCACCATCGTCACTACGGGCACTACCGCCGATATCTGGCTGACCAAGAATCACCCGGACTGGAAACTGCTGAAGTTCGAGAAAAACTCCGAATCGCTGCAAGCCCTGGCCAATGGTCGTGGCGATGCGTACGCACAGGACAATCTGGTGTTGTTCAGCTGGGCCAAGCAGAACCCGGGCTATCGCGTGCTGGATGAAAAACTGGGGGCTGAAGCGCCGATCGCGCCGGCGGTGAAGAAGGGCAATCTCGAGTTGCGTGACTGGGTGAATACCGAGCTGACCAAGCTGGGTGAAGAGAAGTATCTGCTCAAGCTGTATGACCAATATGTGCGTAAAGAGCTGAGCGATGACACCAAGCCTGAGAGCGTGATTGTCGAGGGTGGCAAGTGGCAGGGGTGATTGTCTGTTGAGTCGGTGGTGAGGCCCGCCCCTCACCCCAGCCCTCTCCCGAAGGAGAGGGAGCCGACCGAGGTGTCTTGCATCAGACATCGACCTGACAAACCGAGTCGATTATGGATTCACAGACGCATTTCGCGTCGGCGTCATGTCGATTTTGGATTCACAGATGCATTTTCACGTCGGCGTCACTCCTGAGCATCCCCCAATCAGTCCCCTCTCCCGAAGGAGAGGGAGCCGACCGAGGTGTCTTGCATCAGACATCGACCTGACAAACCGAGTCGATTATGAATTCACAGACGCATTTCGCGTCGGCGTCATTTCGATTTTGGATTCACAGATGCATTTTCACGTCGGCGTCACTCTTGAGCATCCCCCAATCAGTTCCCTCTCCCTCTGGGAGAGGGTTAGGGTGAGGGGCTTTTGCCTGAATCACTCAATCCGGCCAGTTCCACGCCGGCTCATCCAGCACCCGCTGGCCGACAATTCCGGTCTGCCCCAGGGTTTTCTCCAGCACGATGCAATTGCACTCCGGGTCTTCCTGCAACGCCGAAATCAACCGCCGCGCATGCGACACCACCCACACCTGACACTGCTCCGAGGCACGGATAATCAACCGCGCCAGTGCCGGCAACAGATCCGGGTGCAGGCTGGTCTCCGGTTCGTTCAGCACCATCAGCGACGGCGGCCTCGGCGTTAGTAGCGCCGCAACCAACAGCAAATAACGCAACGTGCCGTCCGACAACTCCGCCGCCGATAACGGCCGCAACAAGCCTTCCTGATAAAACTCGATGGCAAACCTTCCACCGGCCTGAGCTTCGATATGCACCCGTGCGCCAGGAAACGCATCGGTAATCGCCGCACGCATGGCGTCGCCGTCACCGATTTCGATAATGGTCTGCAACGCCGCTGCCAGATCACGGCCGTCGTGATGCAGCACTGGTGTGCGTGTGCCGAGTTGTGGCTGACGCACCGGTGCATCGGCATCGCTGCGAAAGTGATCATAAAATCGCCAGCGGCGAATGAACTCACGCATCTGGAACACTTCCGGCGAGCTGCGCAGGCTGCCGACCTGATCGAACAGACTGTCGAAATTCGGTGTGTGTTGCGCCAGTACGTCCCATTTGCGCTCGGCGCGTGCGCGGATCATCGGGCCGTCGCGATCCACCAGCAGGCTGGCGGGGCGGTAAAGCGCGCCGGCCCAGATGCATTCGCGCTTGATCTGCGGGTCGAGGCTGAAGCGCGAAGGAATGGGGCGCGACTGCTCGGGCAGCATGAAGTGGCCGTTCGAGTCGGGGAGTCCGAGGCTGATCGAGTAGCTGAAATCTTCCCCGGCGAACCCCAGGCGCAGTCGCTTCACGCCTTGGCGTACCGTCGACTGGATCGGCACTTCACCATTGCGCATGCGTCTGCTGATGGTTTCCGGTCCGGCCCAGAAGGTCGACTCTAGCCCACCCTCACGGGCCAGTGCATTGACCACCCCGCCCTGAGCGGTTTCCGCCAACAGGCGCAAGGCCCGGTAGAGGTTGGACTTGCCGCTGCCGTTGGGGCCGGTGATCAGGTTCAGCCGGCCGAGCGGGATCACCAGTTTGTTGATCGAGCGGTAATTGGCCACCGCGAGAGTATTGAGCATGGAATTCCTTCTCTTGAGGCGCCCATTGCAGGAGCTGCCGCAGGGAAATATGAGGATCGAACGGGCGAACGTTGAACCCTGTTCTAAGCTCACAGTCGTATCGTCACTTGCACGTTCGTACACAGGAAGGAGTCTGCATGGCGAGTCCCGGTTTGAAAACAGCGGTCATGCTGAGTCTGATCACGTTGGTGACCGCCTGCGGCGAGAAAAAAGCCCCTGAGGAATACCTTCCCAGGGTCTTTGTACAGGAAGTGAAACCCACGGATTACGCCGCTTCGGTGACGTTGACCGGTGACGTGCAGGCGCGCGTGCAGACCGAATTGTCGTTCCGCGTCGGCGGCAAGATCATCCAGCGTATGGTTGACGTCGGTGACCGGGTCACGGCCAGGCAAGTGCTGGCCAAACTCGACCCCAAGGATTTGCAGACCAACGTCGACTCGGCTCAAGCCCAGGTCGTCGCTGAACAGGCCCGGGTGAAACAAAGTGCGGCCGCCTTCGTGCGCCAGCAAAAACTCCTGCCCAAGGGCTACACCAGCCAGAGCGAATACGATTCCGCCCAGGCCGCGTTGCGCAGCAGCCAGAGCGCCTTGAGCGCGGCGCAGGCGCAACTGGCCAACGCCAAGGATCAACTCAGTTACACCTCACTGATCGCTGACGCGCCGGGTGTCATCACTGAGCGCCAAGCCGAAGTCGGCCAAGTGGTTCAGGCCACCGCGCCGATTTTCAGTCTGGCCCGCGATGGTGATCGCGATGCCGTGTTCAACGTTTATGAATCACTGCTCGCCGAGCGTCCTACGGACAACAAGATCACCGTCAGCCTGCTCGACAATCCCGAGATCAAAACCACTGGCACCGTACGCGAAGTCACCCCGGCAGTGTCGGCGCAGTCCGGCACCGTGCAAGTCAAGGTCACCCTCGACAAACTGCCGCCGGGCATGCAGCTCGGTTCGGTGGTCAGTGCCACGGCCAAAGGCTCAGGTAAATCGGCGGTTGAACTGCCGTGGTCAGCGCTGACCAAAAACGTTAGTGACCCGGCGGTGTGGATGGTCGACGACAAAGGCGAGGCGCAGCTGCACACCGTCACCGTCGGCCGTTACCTGACGGGCAAAGTCATCATCAGCGAAGGCCTCAAGGGCGGCGAGAAAGTCATCGTCGCTGGCGGGCAGTTGTTGCACCCGGGGATGAAAGTCGAGATTGCCGAAAACACCTACAAGGATCTGCAACCGGGAGCACAGCCATGAAGCAACTGTGGCTGTTACCGATGGCTGTGTTGTTGGCCGCCTGCTCGAAGAAAGAACCGCCCCCGGAGCCCGTGCGCCCGGTGCTGTCGGTCAAGGTCGAAGCGCTGAGCGAGGAAAACCTCGGGCGTTTTGCCGGCAGCATTCAGGCGCGTTACGAGAGCAACACCGGTTTCCGCGTCGGTGGCCGTATCGCCAGCCGTAACGTCGATGTCGGCGCCGAAGTGGAGAAGGGCACGCTGCTCGCCACACTCGACCCGTCCGATCAGCAAAACCAGTTGCGTTCGGCCCAAGGCGATCTGGCGAAAGTCCAGGCGCAATTGATCAACGCCCAAGCCAACGCGCGCCGTCAGCAGGCACTGTTCGATCGCGGCGTTGGCGCGCAGGCACAACTGGACATTGCCACGACCGATCTGAAAACCACCCAGGCCTCGCTGGATCAGGCGCGCGCGGCGGTCAATCAGAGCAAGGACCAGCTCGGCTACACAGAATTGCGCTCCGACCACAAAGCCGTTGTCACTGCGTGGAATGCCGAGGCCGGGCAGGTGGTCACCGCCGGCCAGCAAGTGGTGACCCTGGCGCAACCGGACATCAAGGAAGCGGTGATCGATCTGCCGGATACATTGGTTGATCAGATTCCCAGCGACGTAGTGTTCTCGGTGGCCGCGCAACTCGACCCGAGCATCAACACCACAGCGGTCATTCGCGAGATTGAGCCTCAAGCGCAGAGCGCCACGCGCACCCGGCGTGCACGCCTGACCCTGGCCGACACGCCGGACGGCTTTCGCCTCGGCACGGCGATCAGCGTGACCCTGAGTTCAGCGATCAAGCCGCGCATCGAATTGCCCGTCACCGCGCTGCAGGAGGTCGACGGCAAATCACGGATCTGGGTGATCGACACGCAAAACAAAACCGTCAGCCCGCGCGACATCACGGTGATCAGTCGCAGCGACAGCAGCGTGGTGCTGGCGGGCGGCGTGAAAAACGGCGAGCGCGTGGTCAGCGCCGGCGTCAACAGCCTCAAACCCGGACAATCCGTGAAACTTGACGAGGACAGTCAATGAAAGGCTCTTTCAACCTCTCCGAATGGGCCCTCAAGCATCAGTCATTCGTCTGGTACCTGATGTTCGTCGCGTTGCTGATGGGCGTGTTCTCGTACTTCAATCTGGGCCGCGAAGAAGACCCTTCATTCACCATCAAAACCATGGTGATCCAGACCAAATGGCCGGGCGCGACGCAGGAGGAAACCCTCAAGCAGGTCACCGACCGCATCGAGAAAAAACTCGAAGAACTCGACTCCCTCGATTACGTGAAAAGCTATACGCGCCCCGGCGAATCGACGGTGTACGTGTACCTGCGCGACACCACCAGTGCCAAGGACATCCCGGAAATCTGGTACCAGGTGCGCAAGAAGATCGATGACATTCGCGGGCAGTTTCCCCAAGGGATTCAGGGGCCGGGATTCAACGACGAATTCGGTGATGTGTTCGGTTCGGTGTATGCGTTCACCGCTGACGGTCTGACCATGCGCCAGTTGCGCGACTACGTCGAGCAGGCCCGCGCCGAGATCCGCAACGTACCGGGGCTGGGCAAGATCGAAATGGTCGGCCAGCAGGACGAAGTGATTTACCTCAACTTCTCCACGCGCAAACTGGCCGCGCTGGGTATCGACCAGCGTCAGGTGGTGGAAAGCCTGCAATCACAAAACGCCGTAACCCCGGCGGGTGTGATCGAGGCTGGCCCCGAGCGGATTTCCGTGCGCACCTCGGGGCAGTTCGCTTCGGAGAAGGATCTGGCCGAGGTCAATCTCAAGCTCAATGACCGTTTCTATCGTCTGGCCGACATTGCCGACATCAGCCGTGGTTACGTCGACCCGGCCACCCCGGAGTTCCGCTTCGACGGCAAACCGGCGATCGGTCTGGCCATTGCCATGCAGAAGGGCGGCAACGTTCAGGAGTTTGGTAAGGCGCTGCACACACGCATTGATGAGCTGACGGCGGACTTGCCGGTGGGCGTCGGCGTGCACACCGTTTCCGATCAGGCTGTGGTGGTGGAAGAGGCTGTCGGCGGCTTTACCAGCGCGCTGTTCGAAGCGGTGATTATCGTACTGGTGGTGAGCTTCATCAGTCTCGGCGTGCGCGCCGGTCTGGTGGTGGCGTGCTCGATTCCGCTGGTGCTGGCGATGGTGTTTGTGTTCATGGAGTACAGCGGCATCACCATGCAGCGGATTTCCCTCGGCGCGCTGATTATCGCCCTCGGCTTGCTGGTGGACGACGCGATGATCACGGTGGAGATGATGGTCACCCGGCTGGAGATGGGCGAGACCAAGGAGCAGGCGGCGACATTTGCCTACACCTCGACCGCGTTCCCGATGCTCACCGGTACGCTGGTGACCGTCGCCGGTTTCGTGCCGATCGGCCTCAACGCCAGTTCTGCCGGTGAGTACACCTACACGCTGTTTGCGGTGATCGCGGTGGCGATGATCGTCTCGTGGGTGGTGGCGGTGTTCTTCGCCCCGGTAATCGGCGTGCACATTCTCAGTGCCAACGTGAAACCTCATGAAGCCGAGCCCGGCCGCATCGGACGCGCGTTCAATGGCGGGCTGTTGTGGGCCATGCGCAATCGCTGGTGGGCGATCGGGATCACCGTGCTGTTGTTTGCCCTGTCGATTTTCTGCATGCGTTTTGTGCAGAACCAGTTCTTCCCGGCGTCGGATCGCCCGGAAATTCTCGTCGACCTGAACCTGCCGCAAAACGCCTCGATCGACGAAACCCGCAAAGCCGTCGACAAGCTCGAAGCGACGCTCAAGGGTGATCCGGACATCGTGCGCTGGAGCACCTACATCGGTCAGGGCGCGATCCGTTTCTATCTGCCCCTCGACCAGCAATTGCAGAACCCGTACTACGCGCAACTGGTGATCGTCAGCAAGGATTTCGAGGCCCGTGAGGCGTTGAGCCAACGCCTGCGCGAGCGCTTGCACAAGGACTTCGTGGGCATTGGCAGTTACGTGCAGGCGCTGGAAATGGGCCCGCCGGTGGGGCGTCCGATCCAGTACCGGATCAGCGGCAAGGACATTGATCAGGTGCGCAAGCACGCCATCGACCTGGCCACCGAACTGGACAAGAATTCGCACATCGGCGAGATCATTTACGACTGGAACGAACCGGGCAAAGTCCTGCGCATCGACATCGCCCAGGACAAGGCGCGCCAGCTCGGGCTGTCGTCCGAAGACGTGGCGAAACTGATGAACAGCATCGTCAGCGGCTCGCCATTGACTCAGGTCGATGACGATATCTACCTGATCAATGTGGTCGGGCGCGCGGTGGATTCGGAACGCGGCACTCCGGAAACCCTGCAAAACCTGCAGATCGTCACCCCGAGCGGCACGTCGATTCCGCTGCTGGCGTTCGCCACCGTGCGTTATGAACTGGAGCAGCCGCTGGTGTGGCGTCGTGACCGCTTGCCGACCATCACCATCAAGGCCTCGGTGCGCGACGAGATCCAGCCGACCGATCTGGTGAAACTGCTCAAGCCGTCGATTGATGCCTTTGCTGACAAACTGCCAGTGGGCTACAAGGTCGCCACCGGTGGTACGGTCGAGGAAAGCGGCAAGGCCCAAGGGCCGATTGCCAAGGTTTTGCCGTTGATGCTGTTTTTGATGGCGACCTTCCTGATGATCCAGTTGCACAGCGTGCAGAAGATGTTCCTCGTCGCGAGTGTCGCGCCGCTGGGGCTGATCGGCGTAGTGCTGGCGCTGGTGCCGACCGGCACGCCGATGGGCTTCGTGGCGATCCTGGGGATTCTCGCGCTGATCGGCATCATCATCCGTAACTCGGTGATTCTGGTGACGCAGATCGATGAGTTTGAGAAGAAGGGCTATGCGCCGTGGGATGCGGTGGTGGAAGCGACCGAGCACCGGCGCCGGCCGATCCTGTTGACCGCGGCAGCGGCGAGCATGGGCATGATCCCGATTGCCCGGGAAGTGTTCTGGGGACCGATGGCTTACGCGATGATTGGCGGGATTGTGGTGGCGACGTTGCTGACGCTGCTGTTCCTGCCGGCGCTGTATGTGGCCTGGTACAAGATTCGCGAACCGAAGAAGGATTGAGTCAACAGCGCCCCTCACCCTAACCCTCTCCCGGGGGGAGAGGGGACTGACCGCGGTGTCTGAAGCTATCCATCGACCTGAAGGATCGGGTCGATTTTGGATTCAGCGAAGTTCGATCAAGTCGGTGTACTTCTACAATCTCCCCCAATCTGCTCTGGGAGAGGGCTGGGGGTGAGAGGCTTGTCTCTGACTCGACTCAAGCCTTACGCCAAACGCTGGCCAACCAAGGCTGCTGCTCACGCGGCAGCCCGGCCGGCCGATAGTAATGCTCAAGCTCGACAAACCCCGCTTCCGTCAATAACCCCTGCCACGCCGCCAGATCGTGATACGAACCGTACCGCGGCCCGTTCCAGCCCTCACGGTTATCCCCGCGTGGATTCGAGCTGAACAGCACACCACCGGGCTTCAGGGCACCATGCAATTGCTTGAGCACCCGCGGCAACTCCTGCAACGGCACATGAAACAACACCGCGTTGGCGAAGATGCCGTCGAAGCGTTCGGCCGGCAGATCCAGCTTCAGAAAGTCCTGTTGCAGCACCTCGCAGCCACTGTCCTCACGGGCCATTCGCGCAAACTCTTGCGAGCCGTCGAGCCCCACAGCGACATGCCCCATGCGCGTAAACGTTTGCAGATCTCGCCCTGGACCGCAGCCAAAATCCAGAATCGTGTATGGCGCCGTGCCCTGAATATGCCGTAGCAACGCATCGGTGTTCTGGCTGACATCGTGATCGCGGGTGCCTTCGCGGAAGTCTTCGGCCACTGAGTTGTAATGGCCGAGGGTGGTGGCGGTGATCTGTTCGAGATCGGTGGGGGTCTGCTTCATGGTCGGTATACGCGGGCAGTTGGGATTCGCCGAATATACGCCATGAAGCGGGGCGGCTGCGCAGCCCATCGCGAGCAGGCTCACTCCTGCATTTGAAATGCGTTCCCCCTGTAGGAGTGAGCCTGCTCGCGAAAGCGGTTGTGAAGTCGCTACATGAACTCGGCCAGACTCAGCGCTTGTTCAACCCCCGCGCCAAGCGATCCCCACCCAACTGAATCACCGCGACCAACGCCACCAGCAACACAATCACCGTCAACATGATCTGGCTGTCAAAGCGCTGATAGCCGTAGCGATAAGCGATATCCCCCAAGCCACCGGCACCAATCGCCCCGGCCATGGCCGAGGAGTTGATCATCGTCACCAGCGTAATCGTGAACCCGCCGACAATCCCCGGCAGCGCTTCGGGCAATAGCACATGCCAGACAATGTGCCAGCGCCGGCAACCCATCGCCTGCGCGGCTTCGATCAAACCATGATCGACCTCGCGCAGACTCACTTCGGCAATCCGCGCAAAGAACGGCGTCGCCGCAATCGTCAGCGGCACCACGGCCGCCCACACTCCGTACGTGGTGCCGACAATCAACCGGGTAAACGGAATCAGCGCGACCATCAGAATCAGAAACGGGATCGAGCGAAACAGGTTCACGAACGCGCCCAAGGCACGATTCAGCACCGGCGCCTCGTAGATGCCGCCCTTGTCGCTGGTGACCAGGATCACCGCCATGGGAATCCCCACCAGCAAGGCGATCAGCGACGACACGCCGACCATCAGAAACGTGTCGATAAAACCCTGCAACAAGCGATCAAACCACATAACCCAGTACCTCCACCCGTTGCGCCCAAGGCGTGGCGCGTTCACGCAGTTGCTCGGCGCTGAACGAAGAGCCGCTCACCGCCAGCAACAATTGCCCCAGCGCATGCCCCTGTATCCGTTCGACGCCGCCCTGAAGCAGCTTCACCCGGCCACCCAATGCAGCGAACAGTGCCGCCAGATCCGGCTCGTCACTGGCGCTGCCGGTGAACTGCAAACGCAGCACCACAGCGGCGTCGGAGGACGGCGCTTGAGCTTGCAAACGACTCCGCAGTTCTTCCGGCAACGCGTGTTGCAGCGGCGCGAGCAAGGTCTGGCTGACCTCGTGCTGCGGATTGCCGAACACTTCCCAGACCGGGCCTTGCTCAACCACCCGGCCATGCTCCAGCACGACGACGCGGGCGCAGATTTCGCGAATCACAGCCATCTCATGGGTAATCAATATGATGGTCAGGCCCAGGCGTTGGTTGATCTCGCGCAGCAGGCCGAGGATCGATTGCGTGGTTTCCGGATCAAGGGCCGAAGTCGCTTCGTCGCAGAGCAGAATGTCCGGGTCATGCACCAGCGCACGGGCGATGCCGACGCGTTGTTTCTGCCCGCCGGAAAGCTGCGCCGGATAAGCCTTGTGCTTGCTTTGCAGACCGACCAGTTCGAGCAATTCGCGGACTTTTTTGTCGCGCTGCTCTTTTGGCACGCCCGCGACTTTCAGCGGCAATTCGACATTCTGCCAAACGGTCTTGGCCGACATCAGATTGAAGTGCTGGAAGATCATGCCGATGCGCCGGCGCAAAGCGACGAGACGGTCTTCATCGAATTCGCCGATGTCGACCTGATCGATCAGCACGCGCCCGGACGTCGGCTGTTCCAGACGGTTGATCGTACGAATCAGCGACGACTTACCAGCGCCGCTACGGCCGATGATGCCGAACACTTCCCCGCGCTGAATTGCCAGATCGATGCCCTGCAAAGCCGCAACCGGGCCTTGTCGACCGTTGTAGGTTTTGCCCAGACCGATGAAGCGTACGTGGGCGCGATTCAGCTCAGGGTGCAGCTCGGTTTTTTCAGCATTGTGTGGCTCTGGAATTCCCAGTCGCCGTTGGATCGCGGCCGTCATGCTCAGCTTTCCCAACCGGCTTGATAGAGCTTGCCGTGAGCTTTATCCAGCGCAGCGCGAACGGCTGGCGAGTGCTGGTAGATGTCGACGAATTTGATCAGGCGCGGGTCGGTTTTGCTCTTCGGCTGAATAACAAACTGGATCACGTATTCCTTGTGGTCGAGACCGTCGAACAGCAGCGCCGAACCGGCATCGAAGGTCTTCGCCAGACGAATGTAGGCCGGGTAGCCCTGGACCAGATCGGCGTCGTCATAGGCGCGCACCAATTGCACGGCTTCGACCTGGAGGATTTTGATTTTCTTCGGGTTGGCGATGATGTCGTCTTCGGTGGCTTTGTAGCCGACGCCCGGTTTCAGCGTGATCAAACCGGCCTTGGCCAGCAGTTGCAAACCACGGCCGCTGTTGATCGGGTCGTTGGCGATGGCGACGCTGGCGCCTTCGGGCAACTCATCGAAGCTTTTGTATTTTTTCGAGTAGAGACCGACGTTGTTGATGATCCCCGGGGCGAACGGCACCAGATCAAAACCCGAGGCGGCTTTGGCGTTTTCGAGGAACGGAATGTGCTGGAAGTAGTTCACGTCGATGTCGCCGGCGGCGAGGCTGACGTTCGGCGCGATCCAGTCGGTGAACTCCACCAGCTCGACTTTCAAGCCTTGTTTTGAGGCCTCTTCGACAGCGGCTTCCAGCGGGATGGCGAAGGCGGCGGTGGTGCCGATTTTCAGTGGGGCGTCGGCGGCGAACAGCGCCGAGCTGAACAGGCCGAGGGCCAGGGCCAGTGCTTTGACTGGGTGGGACAGGATTTTCTGGGGCATGATGGTTTTTCCAGTCAGTGCATAAGATTTGTGGTGTCTGGTCGGGCCTCTTCGCGAGCAAGCTCGCTCCCACAGGGAAATGCATTCCAAATGTGGGAGCGAGCTTGCTCGCGAAGCTTTTAATGCCGGTACGAAGAGCCGGTGTGTTGCTCCGGTAGCTGCGCCGCGCCGTGAAACAGCTTTTCGCGCAAGCTGCCGTTGTCGTACGCGGTCTTGTACGACCCACGTCGTTGCAGTTCGGGGATCACCAGCTCAATGAAATCCACATAGCTCTCCGGCGTAACAATCCGGGTCAGATTGAACCCGTCGAGGCCGGTCTCGGCGATCCACGATTCCAGCTCATCCGCCACTTGCTCAGCCGAACCGACCACGGTGATGTAGCGGCCACCGAGGGCGTGCTGGTCGAGCAATTTGCGCCGGGTCCAGTCATTGTTCTGCAGGTTCTTGGTCGCCGATTGAATAGCGTTGCTCTTCACGTACTGGATCGGTTCGTCGATCTCGTACTGGGAAAAGTCGATGCCGGTCGATGCGGAAAAATGCGCCACGCCGGCTTCGGCGCTGGCGTAGCTCAGATACTCGGCATGCTTGGCCCACGCGGCTTCTTCGGTCTCGCCGACAATCACGTTAAGGCCCATGAACACCTTGATGTCTTCAGGATTACGCCCGGCTTCCACGGCGCTGGCGCGAACCTTGTCGACCTGAACCTTGGTCGATGGCTTGTTCTGACCGCTGATGAATACGCACTCGGCGTGACGCCCGGCGAACAGCAAACCGCGCTCAGAACTGCCGGCCTGGAACAGCACTGGTGTGCGTTGTGGCGAGGGTTCGCAGAGGTGATAACCCTCGACCTGATAGAACTCGCCCTTGTGCTCGACCTTGTGCACTTTTTCCGGGTTGGCGTAGATTCGCTGCTCACGGTTATTGAGCACCGCGCCGTTTTCCCAGCTGCCTTCCCAGAGTTTGTAGAGCACTTCCAGGTACTCGTCGGCCTGATCATAACGACGGTCATGTTCGACCTGTTCGCTGAGGCCCATGGCTTTCGCAGCGCTGTCGAGGTAACCGGTAACGATGTTCCAGCCCACCCGACCACGGCTCAAATGATCGAGCGTCGACATGCGCCGGGCGAACAGATACGGCGGTTCGTAGGTGAGGTTGGCGGTCAGGCCGAAGCCGAGGTTTTTGGTCACTGCGGCCATCGCCGAGACCAGCAGCAACGGGTCGTTGACCGGCAACTGGATCGACTCTTTCAACGTCACGTCCACCGAGTTCTGATAGACGTCATACACGCCGACGATGTCAGCGATAAACAATCCGTCGAACAGTCCGCGCTCCAGCAGCTGCGCCAGTTCGGTCCAGTATTCAATGGTGTTGTAGCGCGTCGAGGTGTCGCGCGGATGCGTCCACAGGCCATGGTTGATGTGGCCGATGCAGTTCATGTTGAACGCATTGAGCAGAATCTTCTTTTTCACGGCGCTCATCAGATCGTCCCTCGCAATGGAGGGTTTTCATCGTTGAGGTAGTAGTTGCCCACCGCGTGGTATTTCCAGCGCACCGGGTCGTGCAAGGTGTGCACGCGGGCGTTGCGCCAGTGGCGGTCGAGGCCGTGTTCGATCAGGGTCGCCTGGCTGCCGGCCAGTTCGAATAGCGTGCTGCCGGCGGCCAAAGAGATTTCAGTGCTGATCGCCCGTGCTTCGGCGACGGCAATCGAAGCGGCAGCGACGGTTTCTGCACTGGTCTCGGCTTGCGCTGCGTCGAGGAATTCGCCGGCACGTTCGAGCAAGGCTTCGGTAGCGTGCAGGCGAATGCTCAAGTGGCCGAAGCTTTTCAGCGTCAATGGATCTTCAGTGGCTTTGTCGTTGCCGGAGTCGATCCACGGCCGGGTCTTGCTGCGCACAAAGTGCAGGGCGTCTTCGTAAGCGGCGCGGGCGATGCCGGTGTCGATGGCGGCGTGAAGGATCTGCGCCAGCGGGCCGACGGTGGTTGGACGTTCAAAGGCGCTTTGAAACGGCAGCACGTCTTCAGCCGCGACGTACACGTCTTCGAACACCACCGAACCGCTGCCGGTGGTGCGCTGGCCGAAGCCGCTCCAGTCGTCGATCACGGTCAGGCCTTTGCTGTCACGCGGGACGAAGGCAAGTTGCTGCACACCGTTTTCATCGACAACGGAAGTCGGAATGCGCTGGGCATAAATCGCGCCGGTCGCATAGAACTTGCGGCCATTGATGCGATAGCCGTCACCGTCGCGCTTGAGGCTGGTGACGCGGTCGTGGGCGGTTTTTGTACCCAGTTCCGCCAAGGCGTTGCCGAAGCGTTGCCCGGCCAGCACTTCGGCATAAAGCCGTTGTTTCTGCTGGTGACTGCCGTTAACCCGCAGCACTTCCAGCGCGTAAAAATGATTTTGCGGAATCTGCCCGAGCGAGCCGTCGGCTTGAGCGATCAGCGCGATGACTTTGGCCAACGTTACGTTGGACACGCCAGCGCCGCCGTATTCCTTCGGTACGCTGATGCCCCACAGACCCGAGCGGGAAAACACGTCGAGTTCCGGCAGAGGCAGGCGGCGTTCACGGTCGCGCAGGGCGCTGTCGCGTTTGAAATCTTCGGCCAGGTCGCTGGCGACGATCAGGGCTTGCTCATCGCTGGTGATGACCGCGACGTGATGGGAAAAAGTCATAGGTTTCTCCAGATGTCTGGTCGTCTCAGATCCAGGAATGGCGAGCAGGCAAAGTGCCGTTGAGGCGATAGGCACCGACCGCGTGATATTTCCAGCGCACCGGATCGTGCAACGTGTGCACGCGGGCGTTGCGCCAGTGACGGTCGAGGTTGAATTCGGCGAGGGTGGCGCGGCTGCCGGCCAGTTCGAAAAGCTTTTCACTGGCCAGCAGCGAGATCTCGGTGGTCAGCACTTTCGCCTCCGCCACGGCGATAGAAGCGCGTGCGGCGGACTCGGCGGTGATCGGCGCGGCGTGCACTTGATCGAGCACTTTGCCGGCCTTGCGCAGCAGCGCTTCGGCGGCGTGCAGTTCGATTTTCAGTTTGCCGATGTCGGCGATCACATAGAGGTCATCGCTGGCGCGCTCAACCTTGGCGTCGATCCACGGCCGTGCGCGGGTTCTGACGAACTCAATGGCGTCGTCTATGGCGCCACGGGCAATGCCGGCGTCGATGGCGGCTTGAATCAGCTGCGACACCGCGCCTTGTGTGTTCGGGGCTTCGTTGATTTTCCAATTGTCGACCACCAGGCTCGACTCGACACGCACGTTGTTCAGCAGAATCGTGCCGCTGGCGGTGGTGCGCTGACCGAAGCCCGACCAGTCATCAACGATGCGTAAACCCGGTGTGCCGCGACGAACGAAGGCCAGCACTTGCTTGCCGTCATCGTTGAGCGCCTTGACCGCAACCCAGTGCGCAAACAGCGCGCCAGTGGAGTAAAACTTCTGGCCATTGATCACGAAATCATCGCCATCAGCGGTGATCCGCGCTTTCAGTTCCAGGGTGTTTTTGGTGCCCCGCTCAGGACCGGCATTGCCGATGCGCCAGCCTTCCAGAACACTTTGGAACAGCTGCTTTTTCTGCTCCTCGGTCGCGCTGCCGAGCACCAGATTGATGATGCCGAACTGGTTCTGAGGGATCTGCCCCAACGCCGGGTCGGCGGCGGAAATGATCGCGAACACCTCGGCCAGGGTGACGAAAGAAACCTGCGGGCCACCGTATTCGCGCGGGATGGCGATGCTGCCTAATCCGCTGCGGGTGAACTGTTCGATTTCCGACCACGGCAGCTTGCGCTGACGGTCGCGTTTGGCCGCCTGCACGCGGGCGACTTGCGCCAGTTCATGGGCAGCCTTGATGGCCTGGGCGTCGTTGCGCAAGACCTGCGCAGGCAACAACAACGGGGCGATGTCCAGATCCGACTGGACGTTTGCATCTGCCAGACTGGACATCAGTGCCGCTCCTTGGCTGCACGCAATGCCCTGGCGATCTGCACTGGGGTGATTGTGTTCCGGACCATACTACCTACCTCACATCTCATGAAAAACGCCGCAAATGTGCGGCGAACGAATGAATGTCCGGTGGTCCGGTTTATATACCCTAAACGTGTATAAATATTAAATAAACTAACTTTTAGGAATATGCATAGAAGAGGTGATGATCGGGTTGGTTAAGAATTTTTTTTCGGCTGGAATGATCCGGTGGCGAGGGCGCTTGCTCTCTCGCCACAGGGGCATTGTGTTCAGGGCTTGCGGGATTCGGCGGCTTTGAGTTCGGGCCTGAGCGGGACTTTCAGATAAGGATTTGCACAGCCGATTTTCAAGGTGCGGGGCGGTGCCCAGCGGGAGTTGTTGCCGACCCGATCGAGAATGCAATACGTCACGTCCAGGCGCAGATCCTCGCCTGCTTCGACGATCACCGACGGCGGTACCCAGACTCGAATCGGTAACCCGATATCTGCGGCGGTGACCGGTGCCAGATCCATGCGCACGTCACCCCAGCGCAAGGTGATGGCGTCATCCTCGGCCATGTTCAGATACGGCTCGATGGTCAGCGGCACACCGCGTTTGATCTGGTTCGGATTGACGCCCTGACGGCGTATGGCGTCGGGGATGGCCACCGGGGCCAGTTGCTGATTTTCGTCTGCGCTCAGCGCCGTGGGTTGCCCGCCAGGGCAGTCCAGTTTGACCTGTACGCGCGTCGCCGCCGAAAACGCCGGCCCCTGACCGACCTGCATCACCCGGTAGTGGATGCGCGCGGTGCCGTTGGCGATGAAACTTTCCGGCACTCGCAGGCTGACAGTTGTGCCGACGTCATCCGCCGTCAGCACTTTGGAAGCGACATAGCATTTGTTCCAGAACAGCTCGATGAGATCGCCGCTGTCCATATCAGGGTAGGGCGACACCTCGATCAAGAGGTGTGCGGCGGCAGCCAGATTGATGCCGGTTTTTTGCGCTGGCGCGAGGGTCGGCGCTGCCATTTCGGGGGTATGCGAAGTGCGGGTCATCGATTTCTCTCCTTGAAGCCTTGCAGCGAAGTCCGTTTCTGAAAGAACAAAAAGCGTGAATAAACTGGCAATAAAGCTTTGGGCTTTTATTCAAGTTGAAGACGGGGTGGTTAAACTAGTTGATGCCGGTTGCCGACTAGATAAGAGTCTGCGGGATGGGGTGTCAATAGACGATATTAGTTAATCCGTGAATTACGAATTAATCAGAAGTTTCCTACGTCGTTGCGGCCATATGCCTAGGTGGTCAAGCGAAATTAACCACGGGGCACAGGGCTTTCTCGGCGTTTTATGCGCGGATTTATTTGAGCACTATCATTTGATGTGGCATGGAAGGAGGCGGGTGTTATCTGTTGCAGAACATATATATGTACTGTTAGGGATATGTTTTGTTTGAGAGGGGCTGAAGCAGGTAGAAGTTTTATAAAGGGGACTTCCATCCGTGGAAGTTATCGGTGACGCAATAAAAGTTCTCAGGCGTGATTCAGAAACTTGCTGAGAAACTGTTTAGTACGTTCTTCTTTCGGGTTGGCAAACAATGCCTTCGCTTCGCCTTGTTCGACGATCACGCCTTTATCGAAAAACACCACACGGTTGGCCACGTCACGAGCAAACCCCATCTCGTGGGTGACGATCACCATAGTGCGTTTTTCTTCAGCCAGGCCACGAATGGTCGCCAGCACTTCGCCGACCAGTTCCGGATCGAGCGCCGAAGTTGGCTCGTCGAACAGAATCACTTCCGGTTCCATCGCCAGCGCCCGGGCGATCGCTACGCGCTGTTGCTGACCACCAGAGAGACGACGCGGATAAGCGTCTTCCTTACCGGCGAGTCCGACCTTGGCCATCAGCTTTTTGCCCAACGCAATTGCCTCGTCGCGCGGCATCTTCTTGACCACGATCGGGCCTTCGATGACGTTTTCCAGTGCGGTGCGATGGGGGAACAGGTTGAAGTTCTGGAACACGAAGCCCACATGCTGGCGCAGGTTGCGCACCAGACTTTGCTGCTGGTTCAGCGGGCGGCTGGTATCGATTTCGATATCGCCGACCTTGATCCGGCCACTGGTGGGTTGTTCAAGGAAGTTCAGGCAGCGCAGGAACGTCGTTTTCCCCGACCCGCTGGGGCCGATGATCGCGACGACTTCGCCTTCCTTGACCTCGAGGTCGATGCCGTTGAGCACGACCTGACCCTTGAATTGCTTGGTCAGTTTTTCCACGACAATCATGGGGTCAGGACTCCTGGTCGTGCCGATTGACCCGCTCTTCCAGTTTGTTCTGCAGGTGCGCGAGCACCGAGGCCAGAATCCAGTAGAGCAGTGCGGCACTAAGGTACATGGTGAAAATTTCGAAGTTACGTGCGCTGATCAACTGCGCCTGACGTAACAACTCCGGCACCTGGATAGTGGCCGCCTGTGCAGTGTCCTTGACCAGTGAAATGAAGCTGTTGCCGAGCGCCGGTAATGCCGTACGCATCGCTTGCGGCAAGATGGCCCGCCGCAGGGTTTGCGCGCGGGTCATGCCAATGCTCGCAGCGGCTTCCCACTGACCGCGTTCGATCGAGCTGATCGAAGATCGCAGGATTTCACAAATGTAGGCCGCCATGTTCAGCGAAAGGCCGATCAGGGCGGCCGGGATCGGATCGAGTTCGATCCCCACCTGTGGCAAGCCGAAATAGATCACGAACAGTTGCACCAGCAACGGCGTGCCGCGAAAAAACGACACGTAGATGCGGGCAATCCAGTTCGCCACTTTGAAGCGCGACAGACGCATCAACGCCAGGCTGAAGCCGAGCAGGAAGCCGAAGAACATGCCACCGAGGCTGAGGATGACCGTGAAGTACATGCCCTTGAGCAAAAAGGGCATGGCCTCCCGTACGATTTGGAAAGTTGCTTCCATTATTTAGTGACGTCAGCGCTGAAGTATTTTTCCGAAAGCTTGGCCAGCGTGCCATCGGCGCGCAGCTTTTCGATAGCCTTGTTCACTGCAGCCAACAGTTCAGGCTCGCCTTTGCGCAAGGTAACGCCAGCTTCCTGACGAGAGAACGGTTCGCCTGCGGCAGTGGTGTCCTTGGCTTTGCGGGCGTATTCCAGTGCGGCCAGACGGTCAATCAGGATGGCGTCGATACGGCCGACACGCAGGTCCTGGAATTTGGTCGGATCATCTTCATAGGTGCGCACGTCAGCGGTCGGCACGTTGGCTTTGACCCACTGCTCGTAGTTGGTGCCCAGGCCCACGCCGACTTTCTTGCCACCCAGATCGGCAGCGGATTTGATGTTCAGGTCGGCGGCTTTCTTGGTCAGCACCAGCGCCTGAATCCCGGAAACGGTGTACGGCTCGGAGAAGTCATACTTCTTCTTGCGCTCTTCGGAAATGGTCACCTGGTTGATCACTGCATCCAGACGCTTGGACTCAAGCGCCGCGAGGATGCCATCCCACTTGGTGGTCTGCAGTTTGACCTTCACACCCAGCTCTTTGGCCAGCGCCTCAGAGAATTCGACTTCGAAACCGGACAGCTTGCCGTCGGCATCAACAAAGCTGAACGGTGGGTAAGTGCCTTCCAGGCCGACGTTGATAACGCCTTTGTCCTTGATCTGTTGCAACTGTTCACCGGCCACTGCCTGGCCGATCAGGCCGGCGCTCAGCGCAAGGCCCAGCGAACCCACCAGCAGATTGCGACGTAGTGCGGAAAAATTCATGACAAGCCCCTGTGTTTTCTTATGGAAGACGCTTAAGGAAAGTTGGCGAATTGGTGATTCGGACGACAGCGCTATCCTGCCTTAAAGCAGCTTATGCGTCTCTCGCGAAATTCGCCTGCGGCGAGACTATAAGATGTCTGCGTTAGACTTGAAAATACTTAATATCTGAAATGTTATTCTTTATTGGAATATGTGTTGTCTGTGGAAAAAGATCGCCGCCTGCGGCAGTTCCTACAGGTAATCCCGTGTAGGAGCTGCCGCAGGCTGCGATCTTTTGATCTTGCTCTTACAAAAAATCCCTATAGGCAAACAACGCCGGCGCGCCGCCGGTGTGCAAGAAAATGATCGGCCCCTCATCAAAACGCTGACGCCCGATCCCGTCCAGCAATCCCGCCATCGCCTTGCCGGTATAAACCGGATCCAGCAACACTGCTTCCTGACTCGCCAGCAACTTCACTGCCGCCAGCGTCCCGGCATTCGGCTCGCCATAACGCGGGCCGAAATATTCGTCCCACAACTCGACCTTGAAACTGGCCGGCAGTTCGACGCCGAGCAGCGCCGCCGTGCGTTCGGCAAGTCCCTGAACCTTCGGCCGCTGATCTTCTTCACTGCGCGAAACCGTCACGCCAATCACCGGCAATTGCGGCAGCACTTCGCTCAACGCCAATGCCAGACCGCTGTGAGTGCCGGCACTGCCCGAGGCCAACACCACGGCGGCGAAATTCAGGCCGGTGTCGTTGATCTGCTCGGCCAGTTCCAGACCTGCGCGCACATAGCCCAACGCACCGAGCGCATTGGAGCCACCGATTGGCACCAGATACGGCTTCTTGCCGTTGCTGCGCAGGCGGGCGGCGAGGGCGGTCAGTTGTTCGTCGGCGTTGTCGAGGTTGTCGACCAGTTCGACTTTGGTATCGAACAGATCCAGCAGCAGGCGGTTGCCGTTGCCGGTGTAATTGCTGTCGTCAGTGCCCAGCGGATTTTCCAGCAGCGCCACACAGCCAAGACCGAGTTTGGCGGCGAGTGCGGCGGTTTGACGAACATGGTTCGATTGCAGCGCACCGGCGGTAATTAGCGTATCGGCACCTTGCGCCAAGGCATCGGCAGCGAGGTATTCGAGTTTGCGCAATTTGTTGCCGCCCATGGCCAGCGGCGTCAGGTCATCGCGCTTGATGTACACCTCGCGGCCGAGCCAGGTGGACAGGCGTTCGAGTTTTTCCAGGGGCGTCGGGTGGCCGAGCAGGTCGAGACGGTTAAAGCGGTCCAGCTGTTGTTTGATCATGAGTCCGTACTGGCGGAGGAAGATGAAAGGACTATAGGCACGCGCTTTTGCAGGGGCAACCGTGAATCGCTTATAGCCAAATGAACTGAGGCCAGCACTATCGGTTCTTAATTCGCTCTCTTGACCATGCCGTAAAGTAGTCGCCGTTGACGCGGCCAGACAGTCCGGCCGCCCGTGAGGAGTCTTTACCGTGAGCGAGCGTTCCAGCCATTGGCAATTGCAGACCATCGTCAGTCAACTGCGCAGCGCGCGGGATCAGTGGCGGGCACAGAACGGCCGGGCGTCCGGCGAGCAGGGTGGTCGCGAGTTGCCGTCGCGGGCGGCGATGGCGGAGATTCTCGAAGCACTGTGTGGGGCGTTGTTCCCGATGCGTCTCGGCCCGGTGGATCTGCGTGAAGAGAGTGAGGATTTTTACGTCGGTCACACCCTTGATGTGGCGCTGAATGCGTTGTTGGCGCAGACCCGTCTGGAACTGCGTTACGTCGCCCGCCACAACGCGCAGGCCGACACTGAAGTCGAAGCCCGCGCCATTCAGATCGTGCAGGATTTTGCCTTGGCTTTACCGGGACTGCGCGCGCTGCTCGACAGCGATGTGCTGGCGGCCTATCACGGTGATCCGGCGGCGCGCAGTGTTGATGAAGTGCTGCTGTGCTATCCGGGGATTCTGGCGGTGATTCACCATCGCCTGGCGCATCATTTGTATCGCGCGGGTTTGCCGTTGCTGGCGCGGATCAGTGCGGAGATCGCTCATTCGGCGACTGGTATCGATATCCATCCGGGTGCGCAGATTGGCCGGAGCTTCTTTATCGATCACGGCACGGGTGTGGTGATTGGCGAGACGGCGATCATTGGTGAGCGCGTGCGGATTTATCAGGCCGTGACGTTGGGTGCCAAACGTTTCCCGGCGGATGAAGACGGGCAGTTGCAGAAAGGCCATCCGCGTCATCCGATCGTTGAAGACGATGTGGTGATTTATGCCGGGGCGACGATTCTCGGGCGGATCACCATTGGCAAGGGTTCGACCATTGGCGGCAATGTGTGGCTGACGCGCAGTGTGCCGGCGGGGTGCAATTTGACCCAGGCGAATTTGCAGCATGATGACGGGACGCAGAAGTAGGCCTCTGAATTTGCTTCGCGGCTGCTGACCTCTTCGCGAGCAAGCTCGCTCCCACAATGGAATGCATTTCAAATGTGGGAGCGAGCTTGCTCGCGAATGGTTTTCAGGCAAATCGAGATAATGGCCTTCAGCCAATTCTCCAGTGAACGAATCCCCCCAAACCCGCGTCATACCCCTCCTTGAGCTAGTGTAGGAAAACTACCGCCTAGCCGTGCGATTAGTCCTTACCAGCCTATCCATGTTTAACTTGAACGTTCATTCAAGTTAAACCGGTGGTTCGCTGCCCGCTCACAACAGGAGGCTTGCCTTTGCTGAGTCCGATCATTTCAGCCACGTTTCAACCCCTCGAGGTGCACGTTTCATGAGTGCATCGTCTACCCCCGCCAGCGGTCTGGTACGCATGAATCCGCCGGTGTTCTACTTCGCCGCGACGGTCATTCTGCTGTTTGGTCTCGTTGTCATCGCCATGCCGGAGCAGGCAGGCGCCTGGCTGCTGGAAGCGCAAAACTGGGCGGCCAATACGGTCGGCTGGTACTACATGCTCGCGATGACCCTGTATCTGGTCTTCGTGGTGGTCACCGCCTTATCCGGCTACGGCAAGATAAAACTCGGTGCCGACCACGACGAGCCCGAATTCAGTTACTTGTCCTGGGCCGGCATGCTGTTCGCCGCCGGGATCAGCATCACGCTGTTCTTCTTCTGCGTCTCGGAACCGCTGACCCATATGCTCCAGCCGCCGCAAGGCGAGGCGGGCACGGCGGATGCGGCGCGCCAGGCGATGCAGATTCTGTTTCTGCACTGGGGCCTGCATGGCTGGGGCGTGTTTGCCTTCGTCGGCATGGCGCTGGCGTATTTCGCTTACCGCCACAACCTGCCGCTGGCCCTGCGTTCGGCACTGTATCCGCTGATCGGCAAACGCATCAACGGCCCGATCGGTTACGCAGTGGACGGCTTCGGCATCATCGCCACGGTGTTCGGTCTGGGCGCCGACATGGGTTTTGGGGTGCTGCACCTCAACTCCGGTCTCGACTACCTGTTCGGCATCGCCCACACCCAGTGGATTCAGGTCGGCCTGATCACGCTGATGATGGGCGCGGCGATCATCGTTGCCGTCTCCGGCGTCGATAAAGGCGTGCGGGTGATGTCCGACATCAACATGTTGCTGGCCTGCGCGCTGCTGCTGTTCGTGTTGTTCGCCGGGCCTACCCAGCACCTGCTCAACACCTTGATCCAGAACCTCGGCGACTATCTCGGCGCCTTGCCGATGAAGAGTTTCGACCTCTACGCCTACGACAAACCGAGCGACTGGCTCGGCGGCTGGACAGTGTTTTACTGGGCCTGGTGGATTGCATGGTCGCCGTTCGTGGGCCTGTTCATCGCCCGGATTTCCCGTGGCCGGACCATCCGTGAATTCGTTTTCGGCGTGCTGCTGATTCCGCTCGGTTTCACCCTCGCGTGGATGTCGATCTTCGGCAACAGCGCGCTGGACCAAGTGCTCAACCACGGCATGAGCGCGCTGGGCATGTCGGCCATCGACAATCCGTCGATGAGCATTTACCTGCTGCTGGAAACCTACCCGTGGAGCAAAACCGTCATCGCTGTGACGGTGTTTATCAGCTTCGTGTTCTTCGTGACGTCTGCCGACTCCGGCACCGTGGTGCTCTCGACCTTGTCGGCCAAGGGTGGCAACCCAGACGAAGACGGGCCGAAATGGCTGCGAGTGTTCTGGGGCGCGATGACGGCGCTGATCACCAGTGCGCTGTTGTTCTCCGGCAGTATCGATGCGCTGAAATCAGCGGTAGTGCTGACCTCGTTGCCGTTCTCGTTGATCCTGCTGCTGATGATGTGGGGCCTGCACAAGGCGTTCTATCTGGAGTCGCAGAAGCAGATCGCGCAGTTGCACTCGCTGGCACCGGTCTCCGGTTCACGGCGCGGTACGGGCGGCTGGCGTCAGCGGCTGAGTCAGGCGGTGCACTTCCCGTCGCGTGACGAGGTGTACCGTTTCATGGACACCACGGTGCGCCCGGCGATTGAAGAAGTGACGGCGGTGTTCGTCGAGAAAGGCCTCAACGTAGTCACCCAGCCGGATCCGGCGAATGACAGCGTCAGCCTGGAAATCGGCCATGGTGATGCGCATCCGTTCATCTATCAGGTGCAGATGCGCGGCTACTTCACGCCGTCCTTCGCGCGTGGCGGGATGGGCTCGAAGCAGCTCAACAATCGTCGCTACTATCGCGCCGAAGTGCACTTGAGCGAGGGCAGTCAGGACTACGATCTGGTCGGCTACACCAAAGAGCAGATCATCAACGACATCCTCGACCAGTACGAACGGCACATGCAATTCCTGCACTTGGTACGTTGATCGGCGCCTGAGCGCCGGGTCTGTTCAGGACTCGGCGCTCAGCACCATGAACAACACCATCGCTGCCATCGGCACGCCGAATACCGCACTGCCAATCGCTATTTCCGAACCCACGGACTGGCCGGCATGCACCACGCCCACCGCGCCATTGATCACCGTCAACGCCAACCACAGGGCGGCGAAGCCGTAGGCCATGGTCTGGCGGCTGAAGCCGATGCGCTCGCCGATGTAGAGCATCAGCGCGAGCAGGACCAAGCCGAAGAAAATGATGATGGCGGTGTGCATGGCGGGTTCTGCCTGGTGGAGGTGCATTGCCTGAAGGATCGCTTTCGCGAGCAGGATCGCGAAGGGGCCACCTCGGTGTTCTTTAGAGCATAGCCAGTCCCGCCACATCTCTATTGGACATATTTTGCGACCCTTACAGAGAGTTTGGCCGGCGACGTGTTTTTCTTGCTGGCCCAAGCCTGCCGTTGATCTGCCCCATAACCGAGCGATTGTTCAGTGAGCTAATATTTATCTGAGTGTGTATCGTGTGTATTAAAGGCTCCTGCGCCCTCTAGAGTAAATGGCTCTAGCTGTCGAACAGGGCAAAGGAAATGCGCAGTCGGGAAATGATCAGGATGATCGAAGACGATGGTTGGTATCTCGTGGCGGTGAAAGGCAGCCACCACCAATACAAGCATCCGCACAAGCCAGGAAGGGTGACGATCAAGCACCCTGATTCGGATCTGCCCAAGGGCACGATCAACAGCATTTTGAAACAGGCGGGCTTGAAATGAGGCCCGTTATTGGAAACGAAGGCCGTTTTATGGGCCTGTCAGAGGAAGGACTCACTCATATGAAATTCCCGGTCGTTCTGCACAAGGATGCCGACTCAGACTACGGAGTGATCATCCCGGATGTCCCGGGTTGTTTCTCCGCAGGCACTACGGTCGCTGAGGCGTTTGAAAATACTCAGGAGGCATTGGCGCTTCACTATGAGGGGTTGGTCGCCGACAGCGCGCCGTTACCGCAAGTGCGGGACATTGATGCTCATCTCGATAACCCGGATTACGCGGGAGGGATCTGGGGCGTGGTCGATTTTGATATCACCCCGTATTTCGGCAAGTCAGTGCGTTTTAACGCCACGCTGCCGGAGCAGTTGCTTGAGCGTATTGACCAGACAGTCCGCCGTGACCAGCGCTATCGATCCCGTTCCGGATTTCTCGCGGCGGCCGCCTTGCGCGAACTGTCGGTATAGCGAAGTCAGGTACTTTCCCGTTCGATGACTTGGCACTGCAGCAGGTTCAGACGTTGCACTTCGTCGCTCGGCAACACGCCAAGGCTTTCCAATACGCGTGTTGCGGCCAGTACGCCGATCTCCAGTGCCGGTGGTTTGATCGTGCTCAGACTTGGCAAAAGCATCTCGGCGAACGGGTAATCGCCGAAGCCGAGAACGGCGCAGTCTTCGGGGATTTTAAAACCGGCGCGCTGCCCGGCGAGCAGGCCGCCGGCGGCGAGGTTGTCGTTGGCGAAGATGATCGCGTCGGGGCGCGGTGAGGCATTCATCAGCGCATCCATCGCCTGTTTGCCGGCCTCGAATGGCGCACGATCGGCGTCGGGGGCGTAGATCCAAGGGGCCAGGCCGGATTCGCGCAAGGTCGCCGCGTAACCGTCGCGGCGTTCCAATGCGCTGAAGTCGCCCGCAGCGCTGTTCTGCACGAAGGCGATACGTTGGTAGCCTTTTTCCAGCAGATATCTGGCGGCTGTCACGCCCACCTCGAAATGCGAAAAACCGATCTGCATCGGCTCGCGTTCCGGCTGGTAATCCCACGTCTCGATCACCGGAACATCCGCCTCGGCGATCATCTTTTCCGTGCCCGCACTGTGAAAGTGACTGGTCAGCACCAGCGCCGCTGGCGACCAGCCGAGAAACGCACGCACGGCGTTTTCTTCTTGTTCAGTGCTGAAGTAACTCGACGCCAGCAACAGCTGATAGCCATGGCGGCTAAGCGTATCGCTGAAGCCTTGAATGGTATTGGCGAAGATCGGCCCGGAGATGTTCGGGATCACCATCCCGACAATTTTCCCTCGCGCCGAGGCCAGCCCGCCGGCCACCAGATTCGGCACGTAACCCAAATCGGCCACCACCGCCGCAATCCGCTCGCGACGCTCGGGCGAAACCTGCTCAGGCTGGTTGAAATAGCGTGACACGGTGATCGCCGAAACCCCGGCCTCACGCGCCACGGCATTCAGCGTTACACGCCCGGCGCCACGGCGTTTGCGGGGCTTTTCTTCGCTCAAGGCTCGATCCTTCTTAAAAACCAAATCGCATATAAAAGTAATTTTTCAGTATTTGACGCTCTATGCGTGGCTTGCCAATACTGTCGATGGTAGCGCTAACAAAGCGCGCTGTCTGCTACTCGCTCGAGCGAATGCCCAAGACACCGATTCAGGCGCTGTCGTCGCAGAACGGCAGCGGTTAAGGGCCAATTTCGAGCGGGCAAACATGCACAACATTCCTGGGGCGACACACACACTGGCGCAGTCGATTCGCGCCGCCGGCTGGTTATTCACGGGGTTGGCGGCGCTGCCGTTGCCCAACGCATTTGCTGCCGAGAGCAGTGATCAGGAGCCGACACTCAAATCCGTGACCGTCACTGCCACGCGCCGCGAAGAGTCGCTGCAAAAAGTGCCGGTCGCAGTGTCGGTGATCGACGGCGAGCAGCTTGAGCGCGATAACCGTAACGGCGTGGCGAGCATCGTTCAGCAAGTGCCGTCACTGAATTTCCGCACCGGCGCGTCGAACAAAGACACCTCATTGTTTGTACGCGGCGTCGGCACCATTTCCACCTCCCCAGGTGTCGAGCCGACCGTGGCGACGGTGATCGACGGCGTGGTTTATGCGCGTCCCGGGCAATCCACTCTCGACTTGCTGGATCTGGAGCGCGTCGAAGTGCTGCGCGGCCCGCAAGGCACACTGTTCGGCAAGAACGCCTCGGCCGGTGTACTCAACATCACCAGCAAGGCACCCACCGCCGAGACCCATGGCTACATCGATCAGTCGTACTACAGTGGCAACGAAAGCCGCACCCGGTTCGGCATTGGCGGCAGCCTGATTCCGGAGACTTTGAAGGGCTCGATCAGCACCCTATTCGGCACCTACGATGGCAACGTCGACAACCAACACAACGGCCAGGAGGTCAACGGCTACAACCATCGCGGCGTGCGCGGCAAACTCGAATTCACCCCGAATGACGACGTCACTTTCACCCTGATCGCCGATTACATGCAGTCCCACGATGACGGTCCCAACGGTGTCGTCAGCAAGTCGCTGACGCCGGCCTTCGCCAACGCGCTGAGCCCGGTCAATGCGAGCAGCCACAACCGCGACATCAACACCGACACCCGCTCACACGTCGAAGACATCAACAAAGGTCTGTCCGGCCAGCTCGATTGGCAACTGGGCGATTACACCCTGACCTCGATCACTGCATGGCGCGGTTGGGACAACACCCAATATCAGGACGGCGACCGTCTCGGTACGGTGACAGCGACGTTTCCCGGCACGGCGGACAAGGGCGATCTGGCCTTCGATCAATACTCGCAAGAGCTGCGCCTGGCCTCGCCGAAGGGCGAATTTCTCGAATACGTTGGCGGCTTGTTCTACATGCACGGCAAGGACGACGAGACCTATCAGCGCACACTGACAACGACCACGCGCACCGACCGAGGCGTCGCCGATTACAGCACCACCAGCGACAGCTATGCGGTGTTCGGTGAGAGCACGCTGAACTTCACCTCGGACTTTCGCGGCATCGCCGGCCTGCGCTACACCCACGATGAGTTGGAATACGATCACCGCCGCGTCTCGACCTCGGCGACCACCGTCAGCGGCATTCAACCGGCCACCAGCAGTTCCGGTTCAGTGGACGAAGACGGTTGGTCCGGCCGCCTCGGTGTGCAGTACGACTTGAGCGATGCCGTCACCACTTACCTGACCTACTCGCGCGGCTACAAAGGCCCGGCCTACAACGTGTTCTTCAACATGCAGCCGCGCGACACTGAAGCACTCAAGCCGGAAACTTCCAACACTTGGGAGGCGGGCATCAAAGCCACTTCCTGGAACAATCGCCTGACCACCAATCTCGCGGTGTTCCACAGCGACTACGACAACTATCAGGCGAACTTCTTCGACACCGTCGCCGGGCAAGTGGTGACGCGCTTGATCAACGCCGGCAGCGTCAGCACCGAAGGCGTCGAACTCGATTACGCCTTGCAGGCGACCCAGCAATTGAAACTGTCCGGCGCACTCGCCTACACCCGTGCGCGCATCGACGAATTCGCCTGCCCGGCAGGCGCAGCGGCGTCGTGCAACGTCAACGGCAAACCGCTGCCGTTCAGCCCCGACTGGAAAAGCTACGTGCGCGCCGACTACAGCATCCCGCTGGATAACGGTCTGGATATCGAACTCGGCACCGACTACAGCTGGCAGAGCGAAGTGCAGTACGACATCAGTCAGAACGTCGACACCAAGCAGGGCGCCTACGGTCTGTGGAACGCCAGTGTCGCGCTGGCTGATTACAGCAATGGCTGGCGCGTGGCACTGCTGGGCAAAAACCTCACCGACAAGTCGTACTCGCCATTGCTCGCCAGCGGCGGCAACTACATCTATCGCGCTGTGCCACGGGATGACGAGCGCTACTTTGGCGTGCAACTGCGCAAGGATTTCTGAAATGAGCAGACAGTTGAAACTCGGCGCGTTCCTCATGGCCACCGGGCACCATGTGGCAGCGTGGCGTCATCCGGATGTGCCGGCGAATGCGGGGCTGGATTTCGCCCATTACAAACGGCTGGCGCAGATCGCCGAGGCGGCAAAATTCGATGCGTTGTTTGTCGCCGACAGCGTCGCCGCGCCAACTCAGGACATCGCCAGCCGCATGGCGCGTTCCGATCACTTTGAACCGCTGACCTTGCTCTCGGCCCTGAGTGCGGTGACCGAGCATATCGGCCTGATCGCCACGGCGACCACCAGCTACAACGAGCCGTATCACGTGGCGCGCAAATTTGCTTCGCTCGATCACCTGTCGGGTGGCCGCGCGGGGTGGAATCTTGTGACCTCGGACAATGCTGCCGAGGCGCTGAATTTCGGCCGTGACGAACACATTGGCCACGCCGAACGCTACAGCCGTGCTCGCGAGTTTCATCAAGTGGTGACCGGGCTTTGGGACAGTTGGGAGGACGACGCTTTTGTGCGCGACAAGGTGAGCGGGGCGTATTACGACCCTGCGAAGTTGCACGTTCTGGATCATGTGGGTGAACACTTTCGCGTCAAAGGTCCGCTGAACGTTGCGCGTTCGCCGCAGGGGCAACCGGTGATCGTGCAGGCCGGTTCTTCCGAGACTGGGCGCGAATTGGCGGCGCAGACCGCTGAGGTGGTGTTCACCGCGCAGACCTCTCTGGCCAACGCTCAGGCGTTCTACGCCGACCTCAAAGCACGTTTGCCCAAGTACGGTCGCAGCGCCGATGCACTGAAAATCATGCCCGGGGTTTTCGTCGTGGTCGGCGGCACCGAAGCCGAAGCGCGGGAAAAATGTGAAACGTTTCAGCAATTAGTCGAACCCGAGGTTGGCGTCGCCTTGCTTGGGCGTATGCTGGGCAACTTCGATTTGTCGAAGTACCCGCTGGACGGGCCATTGCCGGAGTTGCCGCTGACCGAAAGCGGTCAGCAGAGCCGGCAGAAATTGCTCACTGAACTGGCGGGCCGGGAGAACCTGAGCCTTGCTGAACTGGGTCGCAAGATCGCGGGCGGGCGCGGGCATTACAGCCTGGTCGGTACGCCGGAGCAGATTGCCGATCGTTTGCAGGAATGGTTCGAACAGGGTGCAGCGGACGGTTTCAACGTGCTGGTGCCGCACTTGCCCGGCGGGCTCGAAGACTTCGCCAATGGCGTGGTCCCGGAACTGCAACGGCGCGGGCTGTTCAGAACCGAGTATGAAGGCCGGACGTTGCGCCAGAACTTGGGTCTGGCCCGACCCGGCAATCGATTTGTGTAACACCCTTCGCGAGCTTGCTCGCGAAGCAGTCGACACCCCATTCAAGACAGACAAGAGAGGATTCGATGACTTACACCGCTGCCGAAAACCGCTACGACTCCATCCCTTACCGCCGCGTCGGCCGCAGCGGTCTGATGCTGCCGGCGTTGTCGCTGGGCCTGTGGCACAACTTTGGCGACAGTACGCCGATCGACACCCAGCGCGCCTTGTTACGCACCGCGTTCGACCTGGGCATCAACCACTTCGACCTGGCCAACAACTACGGTCCGCCATACGGCAGCGCCGAGATCAATTTCGGCCGTCTGCTGCGTGAAGACTTCAAGCAGTACCGTGACGAATTGATCATCTCCAGCAAGGCCGGCTGGGATATGTGGCCCGGTCCTTACGGTCAGGGCGGCGGTTCGCGCAAATACGTGCTGGCCAGCCTCGACCAGAGCCTGCAACGGCTCGGTCTGGACTATGTGGATATCTTCTATTCGCACCGCTTCGACCCGGACACCCCGCTGGAAGAAACCGCCAGCGCCCTCGCCACCGCGGTGCAACAGGGCAAAGCGTTGTACATCGGTATCTCGTCGTATTCCGGGGTAAAAACCCGCGAGATCGCGGCGCTGTTGAAAGAGTGGAAAGTGCCGCTGTTGATTCACCAACCGGCGTACAACCTGCTCAATCGCTGGGTGGAAAAAGACCTGCTCGATACCACCGATGAACTCGGCACGGGAGTGATTGCTTTCACTCCGTTGGCGCAAGGTCTGCTCACCGACAAATACCTCAACGGCGTGCCGGCAGATGCGCGGGTCAATCGTCCGGGCGGTGGTTCGTTGCAGGCTTCGCACTTGTCCGAGGCCAACATCGTTCATGTGCGGGCGTTGAATGAAATTGCCAAGCGTCGTGGTCAAAGTCTGGCGCAACTGGCGCTGGCGTGGACGTTGCGTGATCCACGGGTGACCTCGGCGCTGATTGGTGCGAGCCGGCCGGAGCAGATTATCGAGAACGTTGGGGCGTTGAAGAATCTGAGTTTTAGCGCTGAAGAGCTGGCGGAGATTGACCGGTTTGCCCAAGAGGGTGGGATCAATCTTTGGGAGAGGCCTTCGACGGCGGAGTGATGAAGATTGGGTTGGGTCAGCAAGATCCAACCCCCTCACCCCAGCCCTCTCCCCCAGGGGGGCGAGGGGGAAAGGGAGCCGATCTTCATGCTTTTCAAAACTTGAATTCAACCCGAGATTTCAGGTCGATGTAGCTCGTACAAACACCTCGGTCAGTCCCCTCTCCCTCCGGGAGAGGGTTAGGGTGAGGGGCTTTTGGCTGTAAAAACGGCTCAACGAAAAAACGGCACATCCCCCAACACCGTTGCCCGCTGCATCACCCGCCGCGCCGGGCGGTAATCGTCCACTGCGTAATGCTGGGTCACGCGGTTATCCCAGAACGCAATATCGTCCTGCTGCCAGCGCCAGCGAATGGTGAATTCCGGCCGCGTCGCGTGGGCGAACAGAAACTTCAGAATTGCCTCACTCTCAGTGTCCGACAGCTCATTGATCTTTGACGTAAACCCTTCATTGACGAACAACGAACGCCGCCCGCTGACCGGATGGGTACGAATCACCGGGTGCGACAGCGGTGGATTCTTGCGGCGTGCCTCTTCCCACTGCGCCAACGCTTCAGGCGTATTGCCATAGCGCTCCAGTGGAAACGAGCGAGTGAAGTCGTGAGTCGCGGTCAGCCCTTCGAGCAAGCCTTTGAGCGGCGCCGACAACGCTTCATACGCGGCAATCCCGCTGGCCCACAAGGTGTCGCCACCGAACTCCGGCAGCAACTTGGCGCTGAGCACCGCGCCCATCGCCGGGGTTGGCAGGAAGGTCACATCGGTGTGCCAGATCGCGTTGTCGCGCACGTCGGTGACGGCGGTGTCGAGGATCAAGACTTCCGGTTGTTCCGGCACGTTCGGGTAGATCGGGTGAATGTGCAGATCACCGAAGTACGCGGCGAAACGCGCTTGTTGCGGCGGTTCGATGGGTTGGTTGCGGAAGAACAGCACCTGGTATTTGAGCAGCGCCTGCTCGATGGCGTCGCGGTGTTCCAGGGTCAACGGCTGGCTGATGTCGACGCCGCTGATCTGCGCGCCTAGGGCTGAGCTTAATGGGGTGATATTGAGGCTGCTCATGGTCTTTCTCTTAAATTCCGGATAACCACCTCCCTGTAGGAGCTGCCGAAGGCTGCGATCTTTTGATCTTGATCTTTTTAAAAACAAGATCAAAAGATCGCAGCCTTCGGCAGCTCCTACACGGGGATTCAAAAACGGGATGTGTCAGTGGGCCTGGCCGTGCCATGGCACCAGTTTGCGCTGCAGGGCGCGCAGGCCCATTTCCATGGCGAAGGCGATCAGGGCGATGACCAGAATCCCCAGCACCACCACATCGGTGACCAGAAACTGCGCGGCTGACTGCACCATAAAGCCCAAACCGCTGGTGGCGGCGATCAGCTCGGCGGCGACCAAGGTCGACCACCCGACACCCAGACCAATACGCACGCCGGTGAGAATGTCCGGCAGAGCACTCGGCAAAATCACATGGCGAATCAGCTGCAAACGTGTCGCGCCCAGTGACTGCGCCGCACGCAATTTCGCTGGATCAACCGTGCGCACACCGGTCGCCGTGGCAATGGCGATCGGCGCGAAAATCGCCAGATAAATCAGCAGCACTTTCGACAACTCGCCGATGCCGCACCAGATCACGATCAGCGGCAGATAAGCCAACGGCGGGATAGGGCGGTAGAACTCGATCAGCGGATCGAGCACGCCACGGGCGATGCGATTGGCCCCGATGGCAATGCCCACCGGCACGGCGGTCAGGATCGCAAAACCGAGGCCCAGACCGATGCGGCTCAGGCTGGCGCCGAGGTGCTGCCACAACGTCGAATCCATATAGCCCGTGGTTGCCAGCAACCAGCCCTTTTGCAGCACGGCGGACGGAGGTGGCAGGAACAGCGGCTCGATCAATCCAGTGGCTGTTACGGCCCACCAGATTGCCAACAACGCGAACAGCGTCAGCAGGCTGATCCAGCGCGTGCTGAGGCTGCGACGTACAGGAATGGCCGCCGAAGCGCTGACCGGTTTTACCGCAGCCGAGGAAACGTCGTAACTGCTCATGCGCGCTCCTGCCGTTGCCCGGCGCTGCGTTGCGAGAACACTTTGCTCAGCACGTGTTCGCGGGTTTCGATAAAACTCGGATCGGATTTGATCGCCCGGGCGGATTCACCGGCGGCATAACGCTGACCGAAATCCAGATGCAGGCGCTCAACGATCTGTCCCGGATTCGGTGCGAGCAGAATCAGGTCAGTGGCGAGGAAAACCGCTTCTTCAATATCGTGGGTAATCAGGAAAACCGGCTTGGCCGTGCGCTGCCAGACTTGCAGCAACAGCTCCTGCATCTGTTCGCGAGTGAACGCGTCGAGGGCACCGAAAGGCTCGTCCATCAGCAACACGCGCGGATCAGCGGCGAGGGCACGGGCGAGGCCAACACGTTGTTTCTGGCCGCCGGAGAGTTGCCAGATGCGGCGACTTTCGAACCCTGAGAGATCAACCAGCGCGAGCATTTCACGGGCGATTTTTTCGCGCTTGTCCTTGGCGATACCGGCCAGCTCCAGACCGAATGCAACGTTGGCCAACACGTCCTGCCAAGGCAGCAAAGCGTCGTCCTGGAACACCACGCCACGTTCGGCGCTCGGGCCTTTGACCGGCACACCGTCGAGGGTGATGCGCCCGGCACTCGGCTCGACGAAACCGGCAATCAGGTTCAACAGCGAAGTCTTGCCACTGCCGGACGGGCCGAGGGCCACCAGCAATTGCTGAGGCCCCAGGGTCAGAGAAATATCCGCCAGCACCGGTGTCGGGCTGCCCGGGTACTGTGCGCTGATGCGCTCCAGCTGTAGCAAGGCCATCGCGGTTAACTCCCGATCAGTTGGTGATGTATTTGGCGCTGACGTATGGCGCGTAGTCCGGCAGAACCGCTTCGACCTTGCCTTGCTCCTTGAGGAACGCGGCGGTGTCAGTGATGGCTTTGGTGGTCGGCGCGCCGAGGCTGACGACCTGGTCCGCCGCCAGCGGGTAGACGTTGCCTTGCAGCAGCAGCGGAATATCGCTGGCCTTGGCGCCGGAGAGTTTCACCAGTTTGTCGACGTTGGCTTGATCGGCGAGCCAGGCTTTCGGGTCTTTGCGGTACTCGGCGTAGGCGTCGAGGGTGACTTTGGCAAATGCGGTGACGATTTCCGGGTGCTTCTCGGCGAAGTCTTTGCGCACGATCCACGCATCGAAAGTCGGCGCGCCGAATTTGGCCAGTTCGCCGGAGGTGATCAGCACTTTGCCGTTTTCCTTGGCCACGCCGAGTGCCGGATCCCACACGTAGGTGGCGTCGATGTCACCGCGTTTCCACGCGGCAATAATCGCTGGCGGCGCGAGGTTGAGGACGGTGACTTTCGATGGGTCGATGTTCCAGTGCTTCAGCGCGGCGAGCAGGCTGTAGTGACCGGTGGACACGAATGGCACGGCGATTTTCTTGCCGATCAGGTCCTGTGGCGTCTTGATGCCGGAACCGTCACGGGCGACCAGTGCTTCAGCGGCGCCGATCTGCGTGGCGATGAGGAAGGTTTCGACCGGGACTTTGCGGGTGATCGCGGCGGTCAGCGGGCTCGAACCGAGGTAGCCGATCTGCACGTCACCGGAAGCGATGGCGGCGATGATGTCGGCGCCGTTGTCGAACTTGCGCCAGGCGATGTCGGCTTTGGTGGCTTTTTCGTAGGCGCCGTCGGCCTGGGCGACTTTCGCCGGGTCAACGGTGGTTTGGTAGGCGACGGTAAGGTCGGCGGCCTGGGCCAGAAAACTCGCGGCAGCCAGGGAGGCTACGGCGAGCAGGCGAAGCGGGAAATTCAGTTTCATTGAACAGCTCCATATCAGGCGACCGAGCGTCGGCGTGAAAGGAGACTAAATGATCTAAGAATCGGTAAATAAATAACTTTTTAGAATTAGCTTATGAGCGGAAAATTCTAAGCGCGGGGAAGATTGTGGGCGTTTCGGATTTTTCGTTCGACGTTAAATTTTCCCCCTCACCCCAGCCCTCTCCCCCAAGGGGGCGAGGGGAAAGGGAGCCGATCTTTATGCTTCTCAAGTTCTGAGTTCGGCTGGATATTTCAGGTCGGCGTAACTTTCATGAGCACCTAAATCAGTCCCCTCTCCCTCTGGGAGAGGGCTAGGGTGAGGGGCTTTTAGTTGCTGATTGCGAGAATGCTTGCCTGATACGACCCGACGAATACGTCGAAATCACCGACTTCGTTCTGCTCCAGCTCAGCCTGCGCTGCCAGAGAAGTACGCGCCAACTCCTCAAACTTCGCCTGCTCATCCGCCGCCAGTGGCTCGCTGCGGAAAAACTCGGCATGCGCCTGACTCTGACGCAACGAGAACTGCGCAAAGCTTTCCTTGTGCTCCGCCATTGCCGCCAGCACTTGCGCCGAAGGTGTCAGGGACGGATCGCTGACCTTGGCCAGTTGCGCATCCAGCGCCTTGCTGTGCGCATCGCCGCCATGGCTCTGATCCAGCAACGCCGCCAGCGGGGCGATTTGCTCGAGCAACTCGGCCGCCCAGGTCTTCATCTCGACCGGTTCACCGTCACGCTGCAATTGCAGGCCTGGACGACGACCTTCCTTGACCACGCTGAGGAAGTTCGACGTCGCGTTGCCGCAAGACGTGTTGGTCAACAACGGGCTGTCGTTCAGCGCGCAGTACAGCAGGAACGCGTCGAGGAAGCGCGACTCGGTCAGGTCGATGCCCATCGGCAGGAACGGGTTGATGTCCAGGCAACGCACTTCAACGTACTGAATGCCACGGGCCACCAGCGCCTGAATCGGCCGCTCGCCGGTGTAGGTCACGCGTTTCGGGCGGATGTTGGAGTAGTACTCGTTTTCGATTTGCAGGATGTTGGTGTTGAGCTGCACCCACTCGCCATCCTGGTGCGTGCCGACTTCAACGTACGGCGCGTACGGCGTGGCCACGGCTTTGCGCAGGCTGTCGGTGTAGCTCGACAGATCGTTGTAGCAAGGCGTCAGACCGGCCTGGGCGTTGCTCTGATAACCGAGGTCGCTCATGCGCAGGCTGGTCGCGTAGGGCAGATACAGCGTGTCCGGATCAAGTTGTTCCAACTGATGCGAGCGACCGCGCAGGAAGCCTGCATCCAGCGCCGGCGAGGCACCGAACAGGTACATCAGCAACCAGCTATAGCGGCGGAAATTACGGATCAGCGCGATATAGGACGTCGACTGGAAATCGCGATCCGTGCCGACAAAACCTTCGGTTTCGCGCAGCAGTGGCCAGAGCTTTTCCGGCAGGGAGAAATTGTAGTGAATCCCGGCGATGCACTGCATGGTCTTGCCGTACCGCAGGGCCAGGCCCTTGCGGTAGACGTACTTGAGCTGACCGATGTTGGAGGTGCCGTAATAGGCGATCGGGATGTCTTCCTCGGCCGGCAACGGGCACGGCATCGATGGACTCCACAGGTACTCGTTGCCGAGCTTGCTGTAGGCAAAACGGTGAATCTTGTCCAGGCTCGCCAACGTGTCGGCCGGATCCGGCAGGGCGGGCGTGATGAATTCCAGCAGCGACTCGGAGTAGTCGGTGGTGATCTGTTCGTTGGTCAGCGCGGAACCCAAGGCTTCGGGGTGCGGCGTTTGCGCCAGGCGACCTTCGCTGGTCACGCGCAGGCATTCACGTTCGATACCGTGCAGGCACTGCTCGAGCAGAGAGAGGTTAGCGCGCTCGCCGAGCAGAGCCAGGCGGCGGTTGAGAAGTTCGCTCAATTTGGATTCCTTCACGCGTCAGTCGCCCCAATATGGGGGTGGGCAGGACGGTCTACAAGGGTGAAGTTGAAACTGGCGTTTTCGCCTGGTTTTTCTAACCGGTCAGCCGCACACATACCTGTAGGAGCTGCCGCAGGCTGCGATCTTTTGATCTTGCTATGCATAACAAAATCAAAAGATCGCAGCCTGCGGCAGCTCCTACAGGATTCGTTGCGCCGAAATTAACTCAAATTGATGGCGTCTAGCTACAGGACAGCGAACGTGCCTTGTGCTTTTGCGACCAGTTTGTCGCCCTGCATCACGTCGGCTTCGACCACCAACGTGCGCCGGCCCGGGTGAATCACCCGTGCCGTGCACAGCACCTCACCGTCGGAAACGGCGCGGATATAGTTGATCTTGCACTCGATGGTCGCGCTTTGCTGATCGAAGCCGTGGGTGCTGGAACAGGCCAGCCCCATGGCGATATCGACCAGACTGAACAGCGCGCCACCGTGCAATTTGCCGCCGCGATTGCGCAGTTCGGGTTCCAGCACCAGGGCGACTTGCGCCACCCCGGTTTCCAGGCTGTGCAGGCGGCAGCCCAACAGCTTGAAAAACGCGCTCTCGACGAGCCCGGCCGGAATCTCCATCAACGTTTCTTCAACTGCTTGGCGTTAGCGAACAGCGAGGCCATCGCATTGTTCACTGGCGCTGCGGTCGCGGTTTCCTTGCGCGGCGCGTTGTTCGAAGGCTGGCGTTGCGCCGAGCCCGGACGCGAGCCACGCGCACCGTCGATTTTCTCGCCCGGGGTGTCGCCCATGCGCATCGACAGGCCAACGCGTTTGCGCGGGATGTCGACTTCCATGACCTTCACTTTCACCACATCGCCGGCCTTCACCGCTTCACGCGGGTCCTTGATGAATTTCTCCGACAGCGCCGAGATGTGCACCAGACCGTCCTGATGCACGCCGATGTCGACGAAGGCACCGAATGCGGTCACGTTGGTGACAACGCCTTCGAGGATCATCCCCAGTTGCAGGTCTTTGAGGTCTTCAACGCCTTCCTGGAACTCGGCAGTCTTGAACTCCGGACGCGGGTCGCGGCCCGGTTTTTCCAGCTCTTGCAGAATGTCGGTGACGGTTGGCAGACCGAACGTCTCGTCGGTGAATTTCTTCGGATCCAGACGCTTGAGGAAGCTTGCATCGCCGATCAGCGAGCGGATGTCGCGGTCGGTTTCAGCGGCAATACGCTGCACCAGCGGATAGGCTTCCGGGTGAACGGCCGAGGAATCCAGCGGGTTGTCGCCGTTCATCACGCGCAAGAAACCGGCCGCCTGTTCGAAGGTTTTTTCGCCCAGACGCGCGACTTTCTTCAGGGCTGCACGGGTTTTGAACGCGCCGTGCTCATCGCGGTGAGCGACGATGTTTTGCGCCAGCGTCGCGTTGAGGCCGGAGATCCGCGCCAACAGCGCCACCGAAGCAGTGTTCACATCAACGCCAACGGCGTTCACGCAGTCCTCGACCACAGCGTCCAGACCACGCGCCAGTTTCAACTGCGAAACGTCGTGCTGGTACTGGCCGACACCGATGGATTTCGGATCGATTTTCACCAGCTCGGCCAGCGGATCCTGCAGACGACGGGCAATGGACACCGCGCCACGGATCGACACGTCGAGGTCCGGGAATTCCTTGGCCGCCAGTTCCGACGCCGAGTACACCGATGCACCGGCCTCGGAAACCATGACCTTGGTCATTTTCATCGCTGGATATTTTTTGATCAGCTCGATCGCCAGTTTGTCGGTCTCGCGGCTGGCGGTGCCGTTGCCGATGGCGATCAGGTCAACCGAGTGCTTGGCGCACAGGGCAGCCAGAATGGCGATGGTCTGATCCCACTTGTTGTGCGGCACATGCGGGTAGACCGTGGCGTGATCGAGCAGTTTGCCGGTCGAATCGACCACTGCGACTTTGCAGCCGGTACGCAAGCCCGGGTCGAGGCCCAGGGTTGCGCGCGGGCCGGCCGGCGCGGCCAGCAGCAAGTCGTGCAGGTTGTGTGCGAACACGTTGATCGCTTCGGTTTCGGCGCCGTCACGCAGCTCGCCGAGCAGGTCGGTTTCCAGATGGGTGTAGAGCTTGACCTTCCACGTCCAGCGCACCACTTCGCCGAGCCATTTGTCGGCCGGGCGGTTCTGGTTCTGGATGTTGAATTGCTGGCCGATCATGCCCTCGCACGGGTGCATGGTGCCCGGCAGTTCGTCGCCGACTTTCAGCGCGGAGCTGAGGATGCCTTCGTTGCGGCCACGGAAAATGGCGAGCGCACGGTGCGACGGCATGCTTTTCAGCGGTTCGTCGTGTTCGAAGTAATCGCGGAACTTGGCGCCTTCCTCTTCCTTGCCAGCGATGACGCGGGCACTGAGGGTCGCTTCCTGTTTCAGGTAGTTACGCAGTTTCTCCAGCAGGCTGGCGTCTTCTGCGAAACGTTCCATGAGGATGTATTTGGCGCCTTCGAGCGCAGCCTTCACGTCGGCCACGCCTTTTTCGGCATCGACGAAGCGTGCGGCTTCGGTTTCCGGGGTCAGGTTCGGGTCGTTGAACAGGCCATCGGCCAAGTCGCCGAGGCCGGCTTCCAGGGCGATCTGGCCCTTGGTACGGCGCTTCTGCTTGTACGGCAGGTACAAGTCTTCGAGGCGAGTCTTGGTGTCGGCGAGTTTGATGTCGCGCTCGAGGGCAGGGGTGAGTTTGCCTTGCTCTTTGATGCTGGCGAGGATGCTGATGCGCCGTTCGTCGAGTTCTCGCAGGTAGCGCAGGCGCTCTTCCAGATGACGCAACTGGGTGTCATCGAGGCTGCCGGTGACTTCTTTCCGGTAACGGGCGATGAAGGGAACGGTAGAGCCTTCATCGAGTAGCGCGACGGCCGCTTCGACCTGTTGTGGGCGTACGCCGAGTTCCTCGGCAATGCGGCTGTTGATGCTGTCCATAAAACCACCTGACATATTGTGAAATCAGGCTCGCAGGCACGGAAATAAAGGCCCGGAGTCTGGTTGAGCGGCTAGAAAATTGCCGCTGCCTGGGTCAAAAGGCAGCCCATTGACCCGTGAAATCGAACAATTACTGCGCGCGGCAGGAAAAAAAGCCTGCCACCTGCGGTAACGATTCAGACGTTGCCTGGCACAAAACGCCGCGCATTATAACCAGCGTTCTGTCATTCGGGGGCGTCGCAGTCTGTAGGCATAAACCCCGGTTTTCTGGCAGTGAAGGAAAAATCTGCTAACAATGCACACGGTGCGTATAACGGCAGCTACGCCATAATGCGCGCCGAGCTAAAAGGAGCATCCAATGAGCAGCACTGCACAAACTGCTGAAGGCGAAAAAATTCTCATCGTTGACGACGATCCGGGCTTAAGCAGCCTGCTGGAACGTTTTTTCGTCAGCAAGGGCTATCGTGCCCGTACCGTACCGAACACCGAGCAGATGGATCGTCTGCTGTCGCGTGAAGTTTTCAATCTGGTCGTCCTCGACCTGATGCTGCCCGGTGAAGACGGTCTGACCGCGTGCCGGCGTCTGCGGGCCGCGAACAACCAGATCCCGATCATCATGCTCACCGCCAAGGGCGATGAGATGAGCCGTATCAAGGGTCTGGAACTGGGCGCCGACGATTATCTGGCCAAGCCGTTCAACCCGGACGAGCTGATGGCGCGGGTCAAAGCTGTACTGCGTCGTCAGGCCGCACCGGTACCGGGCGCGCCGGGCAGCGAAGACGAAAACGTCACCTTCGGTGATTACGTGTTGTCGCTGGCCACCCGCGAACTAAAACGCGGCGACGAAGTGCATATGCTCACCACCGGTGAGTTTGCGGTACTCAAGGCCCTGGTGATGAACGCGCGTCAGCCGCTGACCCGCGACAAACTGATGAACCTGGCCCGTGGCCGCGAGTGGGATGCCCTCGAGCGTTCCATCGACGTGCAGATTTCCCGTCTGCGCCGCATGATCGAGCCTGATGCATCGAAGCCGCGCTATATCCAGACTGTCTGGGGTGTGGGCTACGTGTTCGTACCGGATGGCGCCGCCACCAAGTGATCGGCGATTTGTAGGAGCGGGTCTGCAGGTTTTGGTCGAACGGCCATGCCCGCAGACTCGCAATCCGCAATATGCGAGCATTGCTCGCTCCTGCAAGTGTGTAGCGGTTATAGATGAAAACCCCTGTCTGGTTCCCCCAAAGTTTTTTCTCCCGCACCCTTTGGCTGGTGCTCATCGTCGTGCTGTTTTCCAAGGCGCTGACCCTGGTTTATCTATTGATGAACGAGGACGTGCTGGTGGATCGCCAATACAGCCATGGCGTCGCCCTGACGCTGCGTGCCTATTGGGCTGCGGATGAAGAGAACCGCGCAAAGATTGCTGATGCGGCGACCCTGATCCGGGTGGTCGGCGCTGGTGTGCCGGAAGGCGAACAGCACTGGCCGTACAGCGAAATCTATCAGCGACAAATGCAGGCGGAGCTGGGCGCCGACACTGAAGTGCGTTTGCGCATGCACTCGCCGCCAGCGTTGTGGGTGCGCGCGCCGAGCCTCGGTGATGGCTGGTTGAAGGTGCCGTTGTATCCGCACCCGTTGCGTGGCCAGAAAATCTGGAACGTGCTCGGCTGGTTCCTCGCCATCGGCCTGCTCTCGACAGCCTCTGCATGGATTTTCGTCAGTCAGCTCAACCAGCCGTTGAAACGTCTGGTGTATGCCGCCCGGCAGCTTGGTCAGGGCCGTAGCGTGCGGCTGCCGATCAGCGATACACCGAGCGAGATGACCGAGGTATATCGCGCTTTCAACCAGATGGCGGAAGACGTCGAACAGGCCGGTCGCGAGCGTGAATTGATGCTGGCCGGCGTGTCTCACGACTTGCGCACACCACTGACCCGCTTGCGGCTGTCGCTGGAGTTGATGGGCGATCGCAATGACCTCACCGACGACATGGTGCGCGACATCGAAGACATGGACGCGATTCTCGACCAGTTCCTCGCGTTTATTCGCGATGGTCGTGACGAGTCGGTGGAGGAAGTGGATCTGACTGATCTGGTGCGCGAGGTGGCTGCGCCGTACAACCAGAATGAAGAGAAGGTGCGTTTGCGTCTGGAGCCGATCCAGCCGTTTCCACTGCGTCGGGTATCGATGAAGCGCTTGCTCAATAACCTGATCGGCAACGCCTTGAACCATGCCGGCGGTAGCGTGGAAGTCGCGGCTTATGTGTCCGGTGACGTCAGTGCGCCTTATGTGGTGCTGAGCGTGATGGACCGTGGCGCCGGGATTGATCCTTCGGAGCTGGAGGCGATTTTCAACCCGTTTACCCGAGGCGATCGTGCCCGGGGCGGTAAGGGAACCGGCTTGGGGTTGGCGATCGTGAAGCGGATTGCTTCGATGCACGGCGGCAATGTTGAATTGCGCAATCGGTCCGGGGGGGGATTGGAAGCGCGGGTGAGGTTGCCTTTGGGATTGATGCTGCCGCGAGATGCTGTGTAGATCAAAAGCCCCTCACCCCAGCCCTCTCCCCGAGGGAGAGG
Source organism: Pseudomonas neuropathica (assembly GCF_015461835.1). GTDB lineage: Bacteria > Pseudomonadota > Gammaproteobacteria > Pseudomonadales > Pseudomonadaceae > Aquipseudomonas > Aquipseudomonas neuropathica. The sequence continues at coordinate 153,904 of NZ_JACOPX010000012.1, forward strand.
GAGCTGACCGAGGTGTCTGGCGTCATACATCGACCTGCAAAAATCGGTCGATTATGGATTCAGCAGTGCTCGTTCAAGTCGGCGTACTTCTTCAATATCCCCCAATCAGTCCCCTCTCCCTTCGGGAGAGGGTTAGGCGGGCGGCGTTCCGATGAGGGGCTCTCGCTTTTAGCCCTTGCCTTTGGTCCGGGTCATATTCGGCCCGCCATTCTTCTCAAGATGCTCAATGATGATCCCCGCCACATTCTTCCCCGTGGTGGTCTCGATCCCTTCCAGCCCCGGCGACGAGTTCACTTCCATCACCAGCGGCCCGTGATTGGAACGCAGGATATCCACACCCGCCACCGCCAGGCCCATGACCTTGGCCGCGCGCAATGCGGTCATGCGCTCTTCCGGGGTAATCTTGATCAGGCTGGCGCTGCCGCCACGATGCAGGTTGGAGCGGAACTCGCCCGGCTTGGCCTGACGCTTCATCGCTGCGATGACTTTGTCACCGACCACGAAGCACCGAATATCCGCACCGCCCGCTTCCTTGATGTACTCCTGAACCATGATGTTCTGCTTCAGGCCCATGAACGCCTCGATCACCGATTCGGCGGCGGTCGCGGTTTCGCACAACACCACACCGATGCCCTGCGTGCCTTCCAGCACCTTGATCACCAGCGGCGCGCCGTTGACCATGTCGATCAGGTCGGGAATGTCATCCGGCGAGTGAGCAAAACCGGTCACCGGCAGACCGATGCCGCGCCGCGACAGCAGTTGCAGCGAACGCAACTTGTCCCGTGAACGGGCGATGGCCACCGATTCGTTGAGCGGGAATACTCCCATCATTTCGAACTGACGCAACACCGCGCAGCCATAAAACGTCACCGACGCACCGATCCGCGGAATCACCGCGTCGAAACCCTCCAGCGGTTTGCCGCGATAGTGGATCTGCGGCTTGTGGCTGGCGATGTTCATGTAGGCGCGCAAGGTGTCGATCACTACCATTTCATGCCCGCGCTCGGTTCCGGCTTCGACCAGACGGCGGGTGGAATACAGACGCGGGTTCCGCGACAGCACAGCGATCTTCATGCAACACCTGTGGAAGAGGTAGATACCGGGAACACCGGCTTGTCTTGTACATACTTGATGCCCGGATTGACGACCAGATGGCCATCGATCAGGGCTTTGGAACCGAGCAACAGGCGATAGCGCATGGACTTGCGGCAGGCGAGGGTGAACTCGATCGGCCAGACCCGATCACCCAGGGCCAAAGTGGTGCTAATCACGTAGCGCTCCTGGGCATGGCCGTTGGAGCTTTTGATGGTTTTGCGCGTCACCAGTAGCGCTTCGCAGCGGCGGTGACGCAATTGCACCACCGTGCCCAGGTGCGCGGTGAAACGTACCCACTTCTGGCCGTCGCGTTCGAACGGCTCGATGTCTGTGGCATGCAGGCTGGAGGTGCTGGCGCCGGTGTCGATTTTCGCTCGCAGGCCTGCGACTCCCAAATCCGGGAGCGCCACCCACTCGCGCAGACCGACAACGGTCAAATGGTCAAATGTCTTCAATAGAAAAAACCAACGATTAACGCGTCCAGGCCTCAGGCGAAACCCGGGCCAACGCTTTGAATGCAGGTTTGGCGAACCAGTAGCCCTGCATCAGAAATATTCCACAGTCCGCCAGGAAATCCCGTTCACCGGCGCTCTCAATGCCTTCGGCAATGACTGTAACGTCCAACTCCGCACAGATTGTGACAATCCCCCGAACGATCGCCTGACGAACACGGTCTTGATCGACATCGCGGATCAGCGCCATGTCGAGTTTGATCAGGTCCGGTTGAAAATCAGCCAGCAGATTGAGCCCCGAATGACCGGCACCGAAATCGTCGATGGCGGTCTTGAAGCCGAATTCGCGGTATTCACGCAGAATATTGGTCAAATGGCGATAGTTATCTACGTGCTCGCTTTCCAGGGTTTCAAAAATCAGTCGGTCGAGCGGGAAACAGTGCTTTTTTGCCGCTTCGAGCGTACTGCGAATGCACAACTCTGGACGATAGACGGCGTTGGGCATGAAGTTGATCGACAAGTGTGTCTGCATATTAAGATCAGCCGCACCTTTGATGGCGCGGGTCCGGCAGAGCTGGTCGAAGCGGTAGCGGTTTTCTTCTGTAACCTGATTCAACACAGTGAATGCGCCTTCACCGCTCACCCCACGGACCAACGCTTCATGGGCGAAAACCGACTGATCGCGCAGATCCACGATGGGTTGATAGGCAAAGTCAAAATCGAAGCCCAACGGTTCACTGTGCTGGCAGCCCTGGCAACCGGTGTGAGTCGAAGTCAATGAAGAGGGAAATTTAGTCACTCGAGCACCCCCATGCCGGTGCCCCGGCCAAGATCACAGTCTATCTGGAGGGCGAGTTGTTGCGCCCGACAGAAACGGTAGTACAGTTCCGACTACTGGCTGAACGAGGAATTCAAATGGCGCAAAAAAGCGAAGAGGACGACAAGGTTCGTCTCGACAAGTGGCTATGGGCCGCGCGTTTTTACAAAACCCGTGCCTTGGCCAAAGCGGCAATCGAAAGCGGCAAGGTGCATTGTCGCGGTGAGCGCTGCAAGCCTGGCAAAGAGCCGCGCATTGGCGATGAGTTCGAGATTCGTACCGGATTCGAGGTGCGTACGGTGAAGGTCGAGGCGTTGTCGATTGTCCGGCGCGGCGCACCGGAGGCGCAGACGTTGTACGCGGAGACCGAGGCGAGTATTGCCAAACGTGAAGCGGCTGCGGCAATGCGCAAGGCGGGGGCGTTGGGTGTGAGTACCGACGGCAAGCCGAGCAAGAAGCAGCGGCGGGATTTGTTCAAGTTTCGGGGTAGCAGCAACGACGAGTAAACGCGACGTTTCCGGGCTGTTTGCGCTGCCTCTTCGCGAGCAAGGTTGCTCCCACAGTAGATCCGGTTCCTCCAGTGGATACTTGATCAATTGTGGGAGCGAGCCTGCTCGCGAATCGAGGGGGCAGCCCTCGCCGAAGACTGCTCGGTATCAGGCGCTACGCACCACACTCATTCGCGAAACCAGCGGCAACTTGCTCAGCAGATTGAAAATCGGCGAAGTCACCTTCAGCCAGAAATTCGAGGCGTGATAAGCAAACGGTGTGTAGTAACCCCAGCCCAACGCCCACACCGCCAGCAGCATACCGCCGATGTAATCGTCCTGACCCCAATGCGCACCGGCCACCAGACGCGGCAGCATGAACAACAGCGCCAGACCCCAGATCACCACAAACTGGCCAACCGTGCGGCTGAACACGCCCATGAACAACGCCCAGATCAGCAGCACCGAAGCATGGTCACCGGGAAAGCTCTGGCTCGAGCGATCCTTCAGCTCCCAGGTCTTCTCCATGTGCGGGAAGTAATCGCTGATATGCACCGCGCCTTCCAGCACCATCGACGGGCTGCTGTGCTGCCAGTCCATGTGGTCGGCGAATTTGGAAAACAGTGCGCGAATTACCACCATCAATAGCAGGATCGAGAAAAAACCGAAGAACGCACGACGCACATCAATCGCCTTGAAGACCCAGTCGCCCTTGATCAGCAGCGTCAGCAAGATCAGACCGACAACGATGTCGAACGGACGCAGACTTGCAATTGCCCAGATGTGGAGCCATATCGGGTTGCCGGCCAGCGGTGCATTGAGCAAGCGGAACAGCCACTCGTCGAAAATCACACACAGCGAGTTGCCCGTAGGCCATAACCAGAAAGCCAGTAGCGCCAGTGGCACTACGTTGCACAGAACCAGCCGGCCGAGGTTCCACCTAGATTGGAACAAACCCGGATTGTTCATAAAATGCCTCCCATGGCAGAGCAGTCGGCACCAAAAAGAGTGCCAAGAAGCGCAAATTTTCACGTCTTGTAACCATTTTGTCACCACATTCAGATACCCAAAATTATGACCGAGCTAGCGGATACCGATTTCACCCAACGTTTCATCTTCGATGACAGCGACACGCGCGGCGAACTGGTTGCGCTTGAACGCAGCTACGCCGAAGTCCTCGCCAAGCACCCGTACCCGGAGCCGGTGGCGCAATTGCTGGGCGAATTGATGGCGGCCGCCTCGTTGCTGGTGGGCACGCTGAAGTTCGATGGCTTGCTGATTCTGCAGGCGCGTTCCGAAGGGCCGATCCCGCTGCTGATGATCGAATGCTCCAGCGAGCGCGAGATCCGTGGCCTGGCGCGTTACAACGCCGAGCAGATCGCGGCGGACGCGACCCTTGCCGACCTGATGCCGAATGGCGTTCTGGCCCTGACTGTCGACCCGACTGTCGGCCAGCGTTACCAGGGCATCGTCGATCTCGACGGCGAAACCCTGTCCGACTGTTTCACCAATTACTTCGTCATGTCGCAACAGGTCGGCACGCGTTTCAAGCTGTTTGCCGACGGCCGTCGTGCCCGTGGTCTGCTGTTGCAGCAACTGCCGGCCGATCGCCTGAAAGACGAAGAAGACCGCGCCGCCAGCTGGCAGCACATCACCGCGTTGGGCAACACGCTGACCGCAGATGAAATGCTTAGCCTGGATAACGAAACCGTACTCCATCGTCTCTATCATGAAGAGCAGGTGCGCCTGTTCGATGTGCAACATTTGCGCTTCAGCTGCAGTTGCTCGCGGGAACGCTCCGGCAACGCGCTGGTCAGCCTTGGGCTGGAAGATGCGCTGGCGCTGGCAGCAGAGCAGGGCGGCAAAGTTGAGATCGATTGCCAGTTTTGCAATCAGCAGTACCTGTTCGACTCGGCCGATATTGCTCAATTGTTCGCTGGCGCAGGCGTCGACACGCCGTCAGATACCCGGCACTAAAACGGTTCAGCGCAGGTAAATTCACTGCGTAACGACGGAATTTCGCCGTTACGACGGGAGGACCCTACTCTTTTTGGGCTTTTCTGGCATAATCCGGCCCACTTTTTTCGCGGTAGTAGTGCACGACTTTCTACTACAAAACGTTTGGAGCACACTCGGCCACTGGCCGACGGGGAACCTCATGACGCAAGCCAATAACGCCGTGTACACCGATCTGAGTGTTGATGATCTGGTTAAAGAAGCCCTGCAACGCGGTGAGGGCGAGCTTGCCGATACCGGCGCTCTGGTTGTTCGCACTGGTCACCGCACCGGTCGTTCGCCTGTTGACCGTTTCATCGTTGAAGAGCCTTCCACCCAGGCCGCTATCGCCTGGGGCCCGATCAACCGCAAGTTCCCGGCCGACAAGTTCGACGCGCTGTGGGCTCGCGTAGAAGCCTTCAACAACGCGCAAGAGCACTTTGTGTCCCACGTGCATGTAGGCGCGGCGGAAGATCACTACCTGGCCGTGAAAATGACCACCCAGACTGCCTGGCAGAATCTGTTCGGTCGTTGCCTGTTCATCAACCCGGCCCAGTACAACCCGGCCGGTCGTGAAGAGTGGCAAGTGCTCAACGTGGCCAACTTCGAGTGCGTGCCTGAGCGTGACGGCACCAACTCCGACGGTTGCGTGATCCTCAACTTCGCACAGAAGAAAGTGCTGATCGCCGGCATGCGTTACGCCGGTGAGATGAAGAAAGCCATGTTCTCCGTGCAGAACTTCCTGCTGCCGGCCGCTGACGTGCTGCCAATGCACTGCGCTGCCAACATCGGCGAAGAAGGCGACGTGACCCTGTTCTTCGGTCTGTCGGGCACCGGTAAAACCACTCTCTCGGCTGACGAAAGCCGTTACCTGATCGGTGACGACGAACACGGCTGGGGCGAAGGCGTGGTGTTCAACATCGAAGGCGGTTGCTATGCCAAGTGCATCGACCTCTCCGAGAAGAACGAGCCGGTGATCTGGAAAGCCATCAAGCACGGCGCCGTGCTGGAAAACGTCGTCATCGACGACGCCAAGCACGCCGACTACGCCGATGTCAGCCTGACCCAGAACAGCCGCGCCGCGTACCCGCTGGAGCACGTTGCCAAGCGTTCCGAGCACAACCTCGGTGGCGAGCCAAACGCTGTAATCTTCCTGACCTGCGACCTGACCGGTGTCCTGCCGCCAGTGTCGATCCTCAACGAAGAACAAGCGGCCTACCACTTCCTGTCCGGCTACACCGCGCTGGTGGGCTCGACTGAAATGGGTTCGGGCAGCGGCATCAAGTCGACCTTCTCCACCTGCTTCGGCGCACCGTTCTTCCCGCGTCCGGCCGGCGAATACGCCGAGTTGCTGATCAAGCGTATCCGCGGTTTCGGTTCGAAGGTTTACCTGGTCAACACCGGCTGGACCGGCGGCGGCTACGGCGTCGGCAAACGCTTCAACATCCCGACCACCCGTGCGGTGATCGCAGCGATCCAGAGCGGCGCGCTGATCGGTGCAGCCACCGAACACCTCGACACCATCAACCTCGACGTGCCACTGGCCGTACCGGGCGTTGAAACCAACCTGCTCAACCCACGCAACACCTGGGCTGACAAGGCTGCGTACGACGAGGCTGCGAAAGCACTGGCCGGTCTGTTCATCGAGAACTTCAAGAAGTTCGAAGTGAGCGATGCGATCAAGGCTGCTGGGCCTAAGTTGTAAGATTGGTTTGTTGTGAATGAAAAAGCCGCCTCTTGAGGGCGGCTTTTTTATGATGTGTAAGTTTGTAGCTCCATTTTGATTGATCGTGCCAATCCCGATAGGTCGCCATAAATAGACTTGGAGTTAATGCCCATTTTTCTTAATAAAGCGTAGCAGTTCGAATACAAACTTTTGTCAATTATTATTTTGTGCATAGCGCACTTTTCATAAATGTGCGAATTTAAAATGGAGTCAATTGTTTTTTCGCGATTTCCTGACAGTAAAAATGTGCCGGATTGTCTATCGATTCGAGCATTTAGCTCTAAAGGCTCTGTCACCCAAAGGATGTCGTATGCAAAGCGATCGACAACTTCTTCAAAAATCTTGTCTGGGTTGCTTGCTATACTTAAGCGGGTTTCTAGAAAACCCGAATCTTTAGTTTTAATGTGGTTTATTGATTGCTCCATGATTGCGCTATAGTCTAGGGCGAATATAGAAAAATCTTTATCGCTAAGTGGTGAGTAAGTCTCTAGAGCAAAATACAGCGCTATGTAGGGGCTTTCGCTAAAGTCTATTAGCCGAGTTGGCGTTCCATAGTGCTGCATTACCGAAAGCCAGCATAATTTTGATGTTGGTGTGTGTTCTTTTCCGTTATAAATATGATACTTTGAAATGAAGGTGCTTAATGATCTATCTTCAAATTTCCTAGCGTTTGCTGCACTCCATTTCGATCCTAGCACTCTTTCTAGAGTTGAGTCTAGATTCCAGCTTGAATCTGAATGGCCACGATAAACAAAACTATTAGGAAGTTCATTTAGCCGTCGGATGAGGTCGTCGATCTTATAAATATTTTCGACTTCTATCATGTTCTGATCTCGTTATAAGCATGCCTGACCTCTTGAAAGGCCTCTAAGTCTGTTGCTGTATCTTCAACAGATACCCTCACTGCATCACCCTTCAGTGAGATTGCTATAGATTTTTTTTGATCAGATTTTTTTATTCTTGCTGAGGCTGTATTCCCCGTAGCAGCTGTAGATTTGGTCACCGCTTCCACGACGTCTTCGTTCAATGACTTTCCGAAGACTTCGACACTTCCGCTGTCACCACCTAGAGCATTGCAGTAGACCGATATAGGTTTTTGGAATAATTCATCTGCATCTATTGGGTTTGGGCCGGTAAAATTTGCTTTGAATTTTGTTATCGCGTAGGCAGATTTAATTTTATCCAGAAAGTGCTCGGGGTCTGGAATGGCATCTACTCTAACCTCAACACCTGTTTCAATAGCCGCTCTTGTCTTTTCGAAGAGTCCTTTAATTCTTCTTGCGATAGTCTTTACGTCGGGCGCTACTTTGGATTTCTTTACGATTCCTAGAAGGCCGATGTCTGCGTAAAATAGAACTTGAGTATACGGCCCCGAATCATCTGTTTGTTTTAGAAAGTCTCCCGACGACTGGTCAAACTTTTCAACCGTCGTTTTAGTTGTTCGACCAACCGCAAACGTCCCCCCAGTTTGATCGAGAACTTCAATGTTGCCAATGTGCCAAACATTATCTTCGCGAAGCTCCATTGAAGGCTTTTCTTCAAGGGCTGCTCTGAAAATATCGGTCGCACTCATGTCGCCTACAAAAAGACTGAATTGGGAGGGTTTAATAAATTTTATGCGATATAAGTGAAACTCTAAAATGGCCAATTTTTTGCCTCGCTATTTTTTAATGTTGGCGTCGATTGGCGACTTATAGTCAATGATTGACAAAGGTTTAGAGTGGCCAGGTGGACTACGGTGTGGGATATTGAGTTTTGTTTTCTTATAAATAAGAAAATTGCTTTAAGGTTTTTATTTTTCGGCTCTAAACTCGTCGCCGAGTCTGAATTGGTTTCGCACTTCAATTTTGAGTTCGATAAACTTAAGCAAGATTTGTTTTGCTTGATTTTCATAAAGGCTCTGTCTCAGTCCGTGTAAACAGGTATCGCGACGATGGGGCAAATTGATTCGCTCTCTAAAGACTAAACCTAAATGACATCATTTGGCCAGCTTTGACGGATTTGTCAGATGAGACTTTGGTATGGTTTGCGCAGAAACGCTGGAGTCGCGTGATGCTTTCAGAGTCGACGTGCTGAAGCATCACATTCAGATGGTTTGAATTGATAAAATCAGATTTTCTAGTCCATCAAACGTTTACTACGAACTTCGAAACGCCGACGACATCCTCTCTTGCTCATACCTCGACAATCCCAAGGCCCCAGCTAAGGTTGACCAACGGCTAATCCCTTCTTGAAAGTGCTCAATAATGCTTTTGGCATTGGCCCGGCCAACCCGAAAATACCCCGCGACTTCCCTCGCCAGTTCCAAATCCAGCGCATTGTCAGAATCAGTGATGTTCAGCTTCAACCCATCCGCATGTGCCACCGGATTCATGTCATACGCTGCGGACAACCGCCATCCCCGACCAGGATCCAGAATAAAACCGTGGTTTCGCAGGTGGTCGTCGGTGTTTGAGACCAAGATATTGAAGACGATTCGTGACCAGAGTTCACGGAGGTCGGTGTTGGGTTCCGAGCCGTGTTCCATGATCACTTCCGCCAACTCTAGATAGCTGGCGCCGGTTGAGGCGTCGTCGCCGTCGACGCGGTTGGTCATGGTCATGGCTGATGCGAAATGATGTCGGCCGCCGCGTTCGGTTCGGTCGAAACGCTTCACCAGAAAGCAGTGGTGATCGCTTGCGTAGCGTCGGGCTGTGCCGGTCGCTACGCGTAACCCGCAGTTGACTGCCAAAGCGTTCACGACCATTTCCCAACCACCGACATCATAGTCATCTCTCGTACTTGGGAATTTGGCGATCCACAGTTGGCCGAACTCGTCGACGACGCTGGCTTTCGGTCTGGCGCCGCCCAGTGAGCCGCCGGGTGCAATGAGCATTCTTAGCCATTCACGGCCCTCGCTGGCTGTGTTGTCCCTATCGTTTTCCAGGGCGAGACTTGCCTGCTCTAACGCGCGTAGCTCGACAAAGGGTGGAGCTGCAACGCCGTCGCGGTCGTCGAGGAAGTTGCCTTCGTCATTGAGTTTGTAGCGAAGGGCGCCCACACGGAACAGGTCGTGGACGCCAAGCAGGTAATCGGATTCAAACAACTTGCTGTTGCTGGGGAGCAAGCCGTCGCGAATGTCCCTTTCCAATCGGCGTTTCATCAGCAGCTGGCCCCAACGATCGGGGCTTGAGTCTGCAAAGACGCCAAAGCGGCTCTGATGTTCGCCGGGGAATTGGCGGCCTTCGAAGGGGCCGATGCGCGGGTCTAGAGTTATGGAACTCAACTCGGGATCGGCCAACGCCTTAGGGTCGTACTCAAATTCGAACACGTTGGTGTTGCGTGTTTTCCTTGCGTGTAGAAATCCGAGGCGTCTGGCGCCTTTCAAGGATTCCCAGTCTGCATAAACAGCAATCAGCGTCATTCTTCACCTGTTGGGGGGCCGGCCTTTTTCTTCTTGTTCAAAAGGCTGGAGAGTGAGTGTGTGTTGAATGGGAAGTCAGCCGGAATTTTCGTGGTAGTGGCGGCATCGATAACGTTTGAAGTCTCGACGTGTTCGGATGCGCCCTTTTTTGCCGCACTGACTGCTCGTACTCGCTGGGGCTTTTTCGCGGCGGATCGTGTTGCAGGCATTAACTGCGCATCCTGCAATTGGCGACCCATTTCATCGGCTGCAGCCAGTTTGTTCAGATCCTTTTCCAGCCCCAGCACTTGCATGACCGAAAGGTAGGCACCGATGGTCACTCCTGATCCTCCCGTCTCCACATTGCGCAAGGTTGTCAGCGACATGCCAGATCGTTCAGCGACTTGCTTGGCCGTCAATTTTCGGCGCAGGCGAGCCAGCTTCAGGCGTTCGCCAAAGTCGACCAGAAGTCGAGCAGTGGAGGGCAAAAGCGGCGCTGTTTTCTTGGCCATGGTGGCAGTATTCCTTCATTTTTTAACCTTAACTGCCAGAATAATAGCACTTAAGTTGAAGGATGCAGGGTAGGGCGGATCTGCAGTGTTCAAGTTTTTAAATGGCATTATTCCAACTGTTTTTAGGGTATACAGCCAGAATACTGCCACTTATGGGAGCTGTGATTTCCATTCAGTTTCTGTTTCTACGGTGCTTTTCGAGGGCTGACTCACGTGAGGGAAGTGGCTTGTCGTAGCAGGCTTGCTTTTGCTCAAACGACAACGCGGTCTTGTCGTCTGTTTTCGGTGTAGAGGTCGGACTGGAAGCGCGACGCTCCCTGCGTAAGATCTCGTCCATTTCCTGGACGCTCTCCATCAGCTCATCAAAAAATTTGCTCATGGTTACTCCGATGGTTAATTGCCTTATTTACCGCTCTCGACGGATAGGTGAGAGCGGCGTGATCACTCAAGCTCCGGTCGGTGCTCTCCAATTGAGCATCCGCTGCTGCGCGACCTGCAGCAGGTCACAGCCATCCTGCGTCAGCAGATAGAGGGCGTGGGTGATGTGGGGGATGTCTTCGACGTCGGCTTGTTTGAAGTTGAGGCAGTAGAGGGTGCGTAGCAGGTCGCTTGAAGCGCGCAGGCGCTGGACGGCGCATTCGAGGATGTCTTGCGGGTTGGCCTGGGTGTCGATGAGCAGAGGCTTGGTGTCGGTGAGATTGGATTCGAGTGGGCGGTAGCGTTCGGTAAGAAACTGATTCCATGTTTTCATTTTTAGATATCTCTGAAGGTATCGAAAAACCGCTGCTACCGTGACCAAGCGGTGGAGGCGGGCTGTGTTCAAGTTGGTCAAACCGGCAGAGATAACCCGGTACGCCGAAGCGTCCCAAACACAGCCGCCATAAAGCGTGCCGACAGAATGTGCTGGCAGCATACAGGGCATGCATAAGTTATCTCTGTTTCAGGTGACCAAACCTGAGCCGCTGATTAGCAGCGACAGCCACGACTATAGAGATCAGCTAAACGAAGCCGATAGAAGACAAGGAGTCTGTCCTTGTAGGAACGGGATGTAGATTTGATAGGTCATCGCCGCTGATCGACCTTCTGTTTTAAACGAGCACGTTTATCAGCCATCAATGTTCTGGCGACCTCATCGGGAATGCTGGGGCGAGGATCATCCAGGCTGGCTTGAACCTGTCGGTTGAACCAAGTCGTGTAGGCATCCTCGTCACTCGGCGGATCGAACTCATCATTCGTAACATTCATTGTTGGATTCCTGCCCAAGGAGATATAGCGCTGACCTGCGTGGTCTAGTTGTACGCCGACTGCGCTGGACTCTGCTTGGCCACTTCAAGCAAGTCGCAACTGTCCTGTACCAGTAAATAAAGGGCGTTGACGATGTTGGGAATATCCTTCACGTCAGCCTGTTTGAAACATAAGCAGTAGAGCGTTTCCAGCAAATCACCGGCCGCACGTAAACGCTGATCGGCGGCATTGATCAAGTCAGTCTGACTGGAGTGGCTGTCGATAAGCAGTACCGGGTTTTCGCTGTAGCAAGTCTTGAGTGGGCGATAGCGGTTGATCATGGTGAGGCGTGTCCTGTGCGAAAGCGCTGGGGCGGGCCGGTGCAGTGTTTGCAGCCGCGCCGGCCACTATAGAAGGGCGTTTCTCTGTGGGACAAGACAGCCGCAATGGACAGTATTCGTAGGGGTTTTTCCGTGTTTTGAGGAAATGCCCTACGTGTTTTCGCAGCTTTTTCAGGCCAAAACCCTTAGACGTAATAATTCCTACGTGATTGTCAGGCGATTCGCGGTAAACCGCTGTATCGTGCGCGCCAGAATCTGTAGGGCGTTTCCAAACGTCTGACACGCGCTTAAAGGGAATTAGGTATGCACTGGCTACGAATGGCCGCAATTTTATTGCTCGGGCTGGGCACTTGCCGTTTGGCGATGGCCTCTGACATTGGCAATGCATGGGTGCTGGACCGTCTCGATCGCACCGATTGGCCGGAGGCACTGATCAGCCAGGCGAGCATGGACACGGCGTCGCGCGGTGAGGTGTTGATGTTCGCCAAAGCCCTGTTGGCCAGCGAAGCACTGGATGAAGAGGGGCTTGAGCAGCGACTCGGTGTGCCGCACGTGCAACTGAAGTCGATTCGCCATGTGCGCGACGGTCTCTGGGAGGGCTTGCTGAGCACCTATCGCAACGCCAGTCAGAACTGTGATGAACAACTGTTCTGCCCGCGTGTGCGCAGCGTCGCTGACTTGCGTCAGTTGGCGGCAGCGTTCACCGGCGACATCAGCCCGGCCCATGCGCTGTGGGCGAGCAAGAGCCAAGGTGTGCATGAGCAGATGCTGAATGAGCAGTTGCGGGTGGCGGTGCTGCGCCCCTGAACCTTCGGTGTTGTGTTGTTCTGACCGGCATCTTCGCGAGCAAGCTCGCTCCCACAGGGACCGTGGGAATCAAGTAATCGCTGTATCATTCCGAATCGATTTGGCCCCGACCTTTTCTCGACTCGCTGCGATCGCCCGCTAGGCTGTTGGCATGGCAGCAGTCAATGGAGTGACAGCGAATGCACAACACCCTGGAACAGGTTTTTGGTTTTCCACAGTTTCGACCCGGGCAAGAGGCCGCGATCAGCGCGGTGCTGGCCGGGCGCTCGGCGGCGGCGATTTTCCCCACCGGTTCCGGCAAGTCGATTTGCTATCAATTGCCGGCGCTGATGCTGCCGCACCTGACATTAGTGGTCTCGCCGTTGCTGGCGTTGATGCAGGATCAACTGGCGTTTTTGCAGCGACACGGTATTTCCGCTGGCAGCATTGATTCAGCGCAGAGCCGCGATGACGCCAATGATGTGATGGCCCGCGCCCGCTCGGGTGAATTGAAAATTCTGATGATCTCGGTGGAGCGCTTGAAAAACGAGCGCTTCCGCAACTTTTTGCAGCAAGTACCGATCTCGTTGCTGGTGGTCGACGAGGCGCATTGCATCTCGGAATGGGGCCACAACTTCCGTCCGGACTACCTCAAGCTGCCGGACTATCAGCGCCAGTTCAACATCCCGCAAACTTTGCTGCTGACCGCTACGGCAACACCGAAAGTCATCGCGGACATGCAGGCCAAATTCGCGATTGCTGCCGACGATGTGGTGACTACCGGTTTCTACCGGCCCAATCTCAATCTGCTGGTGGAACCGGTGCGCGGTCAGGACAAGCGTCGGCGTCTGGTGCAGTGGATGAGCGAGCGTGCCGGACAGCCGAGCATTGTCTATGTGACCTTGCAGAAAACCGCCGAACACATCGCCGAACACCTTGAGCGCAACGGCATTCAGGCTGAGGCGTATCACGCTGGCCTAGCGCACGACAAACGCGAAGCGATCCAGAAACGCTTCATGGCCGGACAATCCAATTGCATCGTCGCGACCATCGCGTTCGGCATGGGGATCGACAAAAGCGACATCCGCAATGTCGTGCACTTCGACCTGCCCAAATCCATCGAAAACTACAGTCAGGAAATCGGCCGCGCCGGGCGTGACGGGCAGCCGTCGGACTGCCTGGTATTGGCCAATCGCGACAGCCTCAATGTGCTGGAAAACTTCGTTTACGGTGATACCCCGGAGCGCGACGGCATTCGCTATGTGCTCGACGAACTGAAGGCCTCGGTGCCGGAAGGGCAGTGGGAGTTTTTGCTCGGGCCATTGGCGGATCAAAGCAACATTCGTGCACTGCCGCTGAAGACCTTGCTGGTGCAACTGGAACTGCGCGGTTTGATCGCGCCGCGCTACGCCTATTACGCCGAATACCGTTTCAAATACCTGCTGGAACCCGAAGCGCTGCTTGAGCGCTTCGAAGGTGAGCGCAGGGATTTCGTCGCCTCAATTATTCAGACCTCGCCTCGCGCGCGCACCTGGGCCACGGTGAATTTCGAGGCGATGTATTCGCAGTATTCCGCCGAGCGCAATCGGGTGGTGAAGGCGCTGGATTACTTTCAGGAGAAGGGCTGGGTCGAGCTGGAAAGCAAGCAGATGACCGAGGTCTACAGCCTGCTGAACAGCGACTTTGACCGCGATGTCCTGAGCACTGAGCTGCATGAATATTTCACCCGGCATGAGCAGGCCGAAGTGGCGCGAATTCACGCGATGCTTGAAGTATTCGCCACCGAACGCTGCCTGGGTTATCGCCTGGCGGAGTATTTTGGTGATCACAATGCACCTCAGCAGTGTGGGCATTGTTCGGTGTGTCATGGCCAGGTGGCGCGGTTGTCGGCACCACCGGAGTTGCCAGCACTTGTGGATAAAAACTTCGCGGCGCTGTGTGGTGATTTTATCCACAGGCATGAGCAGTACACCGGGGTGATTCCGACAGCAGAGCGGCTGACGAGGTTTCTGTGTGGGATCAGCGTGCCGTTGTTCACCAAGCTCAAGGCGCGAGCGATTCCCGGGTTTGCGGCGTTGGAGGAATATCCATACGCCGAAGTCCGCAGTTGGGCACAAGAGCACCTCTGATCCTTGTAGGAGCAGCCTTCGGTAGCTCCTACATAAAGTGTCATCAGGGAAGGGGCTGTATCCATCCGCTGAATGTCGATCATCACGGTAATAAACTTCAAAAAACGTCGATGGCTGACTAAGGTGAGACCAGTCTTTGGATCGCCAACAAGAGAACAACATGAGCCAGACAACCTTCGATATTCAGCAAGCCGCGGTGATCGGCGCGGGCACCATGGGCCGGGGCATTGTCATGTGCCTGGCCAATGCCGGCGTGACGGTGCAATGGGTGGATAACAATCCTCAGATGCTTGAACAGGCACTCGCCACTGTGGCCGAGACTTATGCACACAACGTGCGCCAGGGACGGATTGATCAGGCCGAAGCGGATGCGCGTTTGGCGCGGGTCAGTGCGGCGGCGGATTATGCGGCGATTCGCAATGTCGATCTGGTGATCGAGGCGGTGTACGAAAATCTTGAGCTGAAGCAGAAGATCTTTCGTGAACTGGATGGCTTGCTCAAGCCTGAGGCCTTGTTGGCAAGCAATACCTCGGCGCTGGACATCGATGCGATAGCCGCAGCGACAAAGCGTCCGAATCAGGTGCTGGGCCTGCATTTCTTCAGCCCGGCGCACATCATGAAGCTGCTGGAAATCGTTCGCGGCGCACAAGCCTCTGCGACGGTGCTGGAGGCGGCGCTGGCGCTGGGCAAACGCATGGGCAAGGTCAGTGTGGTGTCGGGCAACTGCCACGGTTTTATCGGCAATCGCATGCTGCATCCCTATGTCCTGGAGGCGCGCAAGATGTTGCTTGAGGGCGCTTTTCCACAGCAGGTCGACGCAGCGCTGCAAGGTTTCGGTTTTGCCATGGGCCCGTTTCGCATGTACGACGTGGTCGGCATCGATCTGGAATGGCGTGCACGCGAGCTGGCCGGCAAGGGCCAGGATGCGCCGCAGGTGCAGGTGGATAACCGCTTGTGCGAGCTGGGCCGGTTTGGCCAGAAGTCTGGCAACGGTTATTACCATTACGAGCCGGGCAGTCGTCAGGCGGAACACGATCCTGAGGTCGATGCGCTGGTATTGCAGGTCAGCGAGGGGCTGGGCTTTCAACGTCGCGAGATTGGCCCTGAGGAGATTCTGGAGCGCTGCCTGTTAGCGTTGGTCAATGAAGGCGCGAAGATTTTGCAGGAAGGCATTGCCGAGTCGGCGCACGACATCGATCTGGTGTATCTGAACGGCTACGGCTTCCCGGCGGACAAGGGCGGGCCGATGGCCTGGGCGGATCAGCAAGGGCTGGCGGATATTCATTCGCGGCTGTTGGCGCTGGAGACGCGGCAGGGCGATCAGTGGAAGCCGGCGCGGTTGATTGGTGAGTTGGCGGCGCAAGGGAAGGGGTTTGCTCAGGTCTAGTGTTGCAGTCAAAATCCTGCCCCCTCACCCCAGCCCTCTCCCCCAAAGGGGGCTAGGGGGAAGGGAGCCGATCTTTGTGCCTTTCGAATTTAAGTTCGACTCGATGGTTCAGGTCGGTGTATGTCGAAAGAACACCTCGGTCAGTCCCCTCTCCCTCTGGGAGAGGGCTAGGGTGAGGGCAAGCAGCCTCACTGAAAAAACAAGAGAACCAGCACAACCATGTCCACCCCTCAACGCGCCGACTACCCGCACTTCCAGCCCATCACCACACGCTGGCATGACAACGATGCCTACGGTCACGTCAACAACGTCACCTACTACAGCTTCTTCGATACGGCGGTGAACACCTACCTGATACAGGTCGGTGGTCTGGATATTCATGACGGTGAGGTGGTGGGATTTGTAGTCAGTTCGGCGTGCGATTACTTCGCCTCGATCGCCTTTCCGGATCTGATCGAGATCGGTCTGCGGGTCGGTAAGTTGGGCAACAGTTCAGTGCAATACGAATTGGCGGTGTTCAAGGTGGGTGAAAGCGAGGCGTGTGCGGCCGGGCGCTTCGTTCACGTATTCGTCGATCGGGCGAGTAATCAGCCGGTGCCGATTCCTGCCGAACTGCGGCAGGCACTGGAATACCTGGTGGTGTAAACGGCAAAAAAAATCGCAGCCCTTGGGCTGCGATTTTGCTTTACCGGCCAGCGAGGTGTTTGAGGCCTCAGTCGCGATAGTATTTGTGATGTTTGCGGTGGCCGTAAGCGTGGCCGCGGCCCGGGTGACGGTCGCGGTAATAACCACGGTCACGGTCACGACCGCGATCGTAATGACGATCGTCGTCATCGCTCTTGTTGCCCATGTAGTTGCCCAGCGCGCCACCGGCGCCGCCACCTGCTGCGGAGCCGATCAGGCTGCCGGTGGTGCCGCCCATGCTGCGGCCGACCACGTTACCGCCGGCTGCGCCCAGCGCACCACCGATGGCGGCTTCGCCACGGCTGCGTTTGTCGGCGCCAACCGCGCTACCACCCGCGCCGCCCAAGGCTGCGCCGATGGTGGAACCTGTATTGCCGCCTAAGGACTGACCGACGACCGAGCCAAGAACCCCGCCCAATGCGCCGCCCACACCTGCTTCGGTGGTGCCGCCTGCGGAAGCAAAACCACTGACCAGGCCAAGGGACAACAAGAGAATCGAGGAGAACTTCATAGATGAGCCTCAAAGGGATGACGGCGCCGATCCTGAGGCTGTGTAACGAGCGTGACAATCGAAATCCGACGAATAACACGACTTGTATACAATTTTGCAAGTTGCTGTTTTATCAGCGGAACTTAACCGATTTTCGCCGGTCTTTAGCTACTTCGGACAGGCCGCTTTTGTGAAAAAGCGGCCTTTTTTGTGGGCGTTGAAAAAGTGCTAGGGCTTGGAAGCGTATTGCTTGAACCTACGCCTTCGCGAGCAAGCTCACTCCCACATTTGAAATGCATTCCAATGTGGGAGCGAGCTTGCTCGCGAAGAGGCCGGTTCTGACTTCGCGTTACGCGGACTTGGCCATGATCAACCCGGTCTCACTCGCCGCTTCCAACCGAATCGCAATGAACTTCGACGTCGGTGTATGGCTGCCATCCCCGGTGCTTTCCAGCGGCACCAGCGGATTCACTTCCGGGTAATAAGCTGCGGCTTGTCCCGCCGGAATATCAAACGCCAGCAGCGTGAAGCCCTTTACCCGACGCTCGCGACCATCGTCCCATATCGAAACAATGTCAGCCTTCTGCCCCGGACGGAAGCCGAGGCGAATGATGTCCGCCTCGTTGGCGAACAGCACATCACGCTGGCCTTTCACCCCGCGATAGCGGTCGTCGAGGCCATAAATCGTGGTGTTGTACTGATCGTGGGAGCGCATCGATTGCAGGATCAGGTCCGGCATTTGACCGGTGGCGCGAGTGCGTTCGTGCACCAGATCTTTCGGCAACATGTTGGCGCGGAAGTTGGCCCGGCCCGACGGCGTGTTCCACTTGCGTGCGCCAGCGCTGTTGCCGAGGTAGAAACCGCCCGGGTTCTTGATCTTCTCGTTGAACGCTTTGAAGTTGGGAATGGTGTCGGCGATCAGTTCGCGGATGCGCCCGTAATCGGCCACCAGCCAGTTCCAGTCCACTGGTTTGCTGCCCAGTGTGGCGGCGGCGATACCGGCAATGATCGACGGTTCTGAACGCATCTGGTTCGACAGCGGCTGCAACTGGCCGTTGGAGGCGTGAACCATGCTGAACGAGTCTTCCACGGTAACCGCTTGCGGACCTTCGGTCTGGATGTCGATGTCGGTACGACCGAGGCACGGCAGGATCAACGCGTCTTTACCGTGCGCCAGGTGGCTGCGGTTGAGTTTGGTGCTGATCTGTACGGTCAGGTCGCAATTGCTCAGGGCTTCGAAAGTGCGTGGGCTGTCCGGCGTTGCCTGGGCGAAGTTGCCGCCCAGACCGATGAAGACTTTGGCGCGACCTTCGGCCATCGCGTGGATCGCCTCGACCACGTTGTGGCCGTTGTGGCGCGGCACCTTGAACTGGAAGCGACGCTCCAGCGAATCGAGGAACGCCACCGGCGGACGCTCGTTGATGCCCATCGTGCGGTCGCCCTGCACGTTACTGTGGCCACGCACCGGGCACAGGCCTGCGCCGGGTTTACCGATGTTGCCGCGCAGCAGCATCAGGTTGGCGATTTCCTGGATGGTCGGCACCGAATGGCGATGCTGGGTGATGCCCATCGCCCAGCACATGATCACGTTCTTGCCTTTGGCGTACATGCGCGCCGCTTGCTCGATTTCTACGAGGGTCAGGCCGGATTGCTCGACGATCTGTTCCCACGGCGTGTCATCGACCACGCCCAGGTACTCGAGCACGTTGGCGCTGTGGGCGTTGAGGAAGTCGTGGTCGAACACGGCAGGTTCGCCAGCCTTCTGCGCATCGCGTTCCCACTGTAGAAGGAACTTGGCCATGCCGCGCAGCAGCGCCATGTCACCGCCGAGTGCCGGACGGAAATACGCGGTGTTGGTCGGCTTGTCGCCGTTGGTGAGCATTTCGATCGGGTGTTGCGGATGCTGGAAGCGCTCCAGACCACGCTCTTTCAATGGGTTGATGCACACCACTTGCGCGCCGCGTTTGACTGCCTCACGCAAGGGTTCGAGCATGCGCGGGTGGTTGGTGCCCGGGTTCTGGCCCCAGACGAAAATCGCATCGGCGTGTTCGAAGTCATCGAAGGTCACAGTGCCTTTGCCGACGCCGACGCTCTGCGCCAGGGCAACACCGCTGGCCTCGTGGCACATGTTCGAGCAGTCCGGGAAGTTGTTGGTACCGTAGGCGCGCACAAACAGTTGATACAGGTACGCCGCTTCGTTGCTGGCGCGACCCGAAGTGTAGAACTCGGCCAGATCGGGGCTCGGCAGACTTTGCAGGTGCTTGGCGATCAGCGTGTAGGCGTCGTCCCAACTGATCGGCTTGTAGCGATCGGTTTCGGCGTCGTAAACCATCGGTTCGGTCAGGCGGCCCTGATACTCCAGCCAGTAGTCGCTCTGCTCCAACAGTGAAGTCACGCTGTGCTTGGCGAAGAATTTGGCGTCCACACGACGCTTGGTCGCTTCCCAGTTCACCGCTTTCGCGCCGTTTTCGCAGAACTTGACCATGCCGCTTTCCGGCGAATCGCCCCACGCGCAACCCGGGCAGTCGAAGCCGCCGTTCTGGTTGGTCTTGAGCATCATGCGCAGGTTCTTCAGCGCGTTGTCGCTGGTCAACCAGGCCTGAGCCACACTGATCAGGGCACCCCAGCCGCCGGCGGCACCTTTGTAAGGCTTGTAGCGCGGGACAGGTTTCTGGTCGGCTTGATGATGTTGGCTCACGCTTGATTCTCCATCGCGGGGCTGTACACCCGCGGCGCACTTTTCTGCGGCAGGTGGATGAGATTGAGGTTATGTCGACGGGCCCACTGCACGGCAAGGCCGGTGGGTGCGGAAAGGCTGACCAGGGTCTGGATGCCGCCGCGCAAAACTTTCTGGATCAATTCGAGGCTGCAACGACTGGTGACAATCGCCAGTCCACCTGCTGTGGAAATCTTCTGGCGGATCAGCCCGCCGATCAGCTTGTCGAGGGCGTTATGCCGGCCGATGTCTTCGCGACCAAGTAGCAATTCGCCGCTGGCGTTCATGAATACCGCCGCGTGCACCGCGCCGCAATGTTGACCCAAAGGCTGAAACGCGCCGATGCGTTGGCGCAAACCGTCCAGCCATTCGATCGGTGGCAGCGCTGCGCCGGGCAACACCTTGAGATCTGGCAGCGCCTGCTCCACAGCTTCAACACCGCACAACCCGCAACCGCTGGTGCCTGCCATTTGCCGACGCTGTTGCTTGAGGTTCCAGAACGCGCGATTGGCGATGGTCACTTGCGCGTATTGCGCTGAGCCGGCCCCTGTCAGTTGCAGGTCGTAGATATCGGTGGCGTCTTCGATGATGCCGCTGCCGAGGCTGAAACCGACGATGAAGTCTTCAAGATCGGTCGGCGTCACCAGCATCACCGCCTGACTGATGCCGTTGTAGGCAATCGCCAACGCGACTTCCTCGGCGAGCGCAGTGCTGGCCGATTCCTCACGGGGTAAATCGCTGTAACTGTAGGTCTGGCTGGCGGCGGGCGCGGGCGTTTCAAGTGCAGGCGCCGCGCAGGCTGGGCGCTTGGCGTTCATGGCATCACCGACGGTTTGATCAACGTTAAGACTAGGCGCGGCAAGTTGTCGCGTCTAATCGCTAGTGTCGATCTATCGATAGATGCCGTCGATCAAGGCGCCGTTGGCGATTTCTGATACAGCGCGAAACAGGCCTCGGCCAGCGCTGAACGCGGGGCGCCACGGCGCATGATCAAGCCCAGCGGGGCGAGGGTCTGGGCGTTTTCGATGGGTTGCAGGCGCAGGTGGTCGGTGAGTTTTTCCAGCCCGCCGTCGAGCGGCATGATCGCGCAGCAAAAGCCGCCGTGTACTGCTTGTAACAATTGATGCACGGCGTCGGTTTGCAGCAACGGTTGCGGAGTCAGCCCACGGCTGTGGAAGTTGTGGTCGATGGACTGGCGAAAATGCATGCCGCTGGTGAGCATGCCCAGCGGCAGTTCGATCAGCGACTCCCAGCTCAATGGAGCTTCTCCGAAGGTAAAAGTGCGCTGGTCGTACAGCAGGCCCATGCGGGTTTCGTGGAATGCCAGTGATTCGAAGCGTTCGTGATCCAGTCGGTCGAGATAAGAAACCCCGATGTCGATTCGGTTGTTCGCTAGATGCTCAAGAATTTGCTCGGAGCTTAGCGCTGACATCTCAAAACGCAGGTTCGGGTGTGCGGCATGCAGACGTTGCATCAACGGCAGCGGATCGAAACTCGACAGCGGCACCACGCCCAGTCGCAGCGTGCCGATCAGATTGCCGCGACATGCCGCTGCTTCCGCGTGCAAACCGTCATAGGCCGCCATCACCGAACGTGCCCACGCCAGCACCCGCTCGCCCGGTGCGGTGAAACCTTCGAAACGCTGGCCGCGGTTGACCAGCGGCAGGTCGAGTTCTTCTTCGAGGCTGCGCAGGCGCATCGACAGGGTTGGCTGGGTGATGTGGCAACGCGCGGCGGCCTGGCCGAAGTGGCGGGTTTCGTCGAGGGCGATGAGGAATTTCAGCTGCTTGATGTCCATCTTCGCTCCAGGCGCTGGCGGGGGTGGGCGATTCTACCGCTTGCGCGGTGGCAGGGTCATTGGTCGGCTTGGAACCGGGTTTGTCTGTCGTGGTCTAGGCTTGGACGTCTGGAACCCAAATCAAGGAGTGTGCGCTATGAGTCTTTTGAGCTTTGTGAAAGAAGCCGGTGAGAAGCTGATCGATCTGCTGACCCCGGGTAACGCCAATGCCAGTGAGCAGTTGAAGGAACACATCAGCAAGGTCGGTCTGGGCAATCCGAATGTGCAGGCGACGGTGGATGGCGACAAAGTGACTGTCACCGGTGAAGTCGCGAGTCAGGAAGAGAAAGAGAAGATTTTGCTGGCGGTGGGCAATATTGCCGGCGTTGGCAGCGTTGATGATCAGATCACGGTGACTGGTCCGGTGGTGGCGGCAGCAAAGTTTGTCGTGGTGAATAAAGGCGACACCCTCAGTGCGATTTCCCTCGCCGTGTATGGCAATGCTAACCAGTACAACAAGATCTTTGAGGCCAACAAGCCGATGCTCAAGGATGTGAACAAAATCTATCCGGGGCAGACCCTGCGTATTCCTGAGTAACACAAAACACCTGTAGGAGCTGCCGCAGGCTGCGATCTTTTGACTTTGATTTTTAAAAACCAGATCAAAAGATCGCAGCCTTCGGCAGCTCCTACAAAGATCAAAGCCTTGCGATCAAACTGCGATAATCCTCAACCGCCGCAAACTCAGCCGTGTCCTTCGGCCCCTTGCGACTGTCCGGCTCTTTCACCGCCAACAAATGCGCCACACCAAAATCCCGCGCACTGCGCAGAATCGGCAAGGTGTCGTCGATAAACAGACTGCGCGCCGGATCAAAGCCGATGTCCGCCTGCAAGGCATCCCAGAACTGCGGATTCTCCTTGGGGAAACCGTAATCGTGGGAGCTGATCAGCCGCTCAAAATACGGCGCCAGTTCGATTCGCTCAAGCTTCAGCGACAGTGAGTCGCGGTGCGCGTTGGTGATCATGATCACCCGCTTACCGGCGCGTTTGATAGCTTCCAGAAAGGTATCGGCATCCGGGCGCAAGGCAATCAGGTGCGCGGTTTCCTGTTTCAACTCACGCACCGACAACTTCAGCTCGGCACTCCAGAAATCCAGGCAGTACCACTGCAACTGGCCGGCATGGCGTTCGAACAACGGCTGCAATTCCATTTCGGCCATGGCGCGGCTGACCCCGTGCAGTTCGGCGTAACGCTGCGGCAGGTGTTCCAGCCAGAAGTGATTGTCGAAGTGCAGATCCAGCAGCGTGCCGTCCATGTCGAGCAGAACGGTATCGATGTCGGACCACGGTAATGAAGGCATGGCAACGTCTCGAACGGTAGAAAGATATCCGACATAAACAATCGGGAAAGCCGCGTTATAGTAGCGCGTTCACGCCAAGGAGCTTTGCATGCGCCAGAAACCCACCGTACTTGCCCGCGAGATCGTCGCCACCAGTCGCCTGTTTTGCGTCGAAGAACTCAAGCTGCGCTTTTCCAACGGCGTGGAACGCACTTACGAACGTCTGGTTGGTAAAGGTGCGGGCTACGGCGCGGTGATGATCGTGGCGATGCTGGATGCCGAGCACGCGGTATTGGTCGAGGAGTATTGCGGCGGCACCGACGAATATGAATTGTCCTTGCCCAAAGGTCTGATCGAACCGGGCGAGGATGTGTTGGCGGCAGCCGAACGTGAGCTCAAGGAAGAGGCTGGTTTTGGTGCGCGGCAACTGGAGCATCTGACCGAGCTGTCGCTGTCGCCCGGTTACATGAGCCAGAAGATTCAGGTGGTCCTGGCGACTGATTTGTACGAGGAACGTCTCGAAGGCGACGAGCCTGAGCCGATGCGTGTCGACAAAGTGAACCTGCGCGAACTGTCATCGCTGGCGCTCAATCCTCAGTTTTCCGAAGGCCGTGCATTGGCTGCACTGTATCTGACCCGCGATCTGCTGACCGAGCGCGGGTTCTTTCCTGCATGAGTGAGATATCGATGAATTTCCCCCACCCGTTGATGGCGCCGGTCGTAGAGCTGGCCTTGCAGGCCGGCGAGGCGATTTTGCCGTTCTGGCGCGCCGGGGTTGAGGTCACGGCCAAGTCCGATGACTCGCCCGTGACCGCGGCGGATCTGGCCGCGCATCACCTGATCCTCGCCGGGTTGACGGCGCTGGACCCGAGCATTCCAGTCTTGTCGGAAGAAGACGCCAACATCCCTCAGAGCGTGCGCGCCGGCTGGCAGCGCTGGTGGTTGGTCGACCCGTTGGACGGCACCAAGGAATTTATCAGCGGCAGCGAAGAGTTCACCGTCAACATTGCGCTGATCGAAAACGGCCGCGTGGTGTTCGGCGTGGTGTCGATGCCGACCAATGGTCGTTTCTACGTTGGCGGCGCAGGCCTCGGTGCCTGGCGTTGCGACAAGGGCGGCACGCCGGTTGCGATTCAGGTGCGCAATGTACCGGGGCCGGGCGAGGCGTTTACCGTGGTCGCCAGCCGTCGCCATTCGAGTCCCGAGCAGGAGCGTCTGTTGGCCGGGCTGAGTGCCAGTCTGGGCGAGTTGCAATTGGCCAACATTGGCAGCTCGCTGAAATTCTGCCTGCTGGCCGAAGGCGCGGCGGATTGCTATCCGCGACTGGCGCCGACTTCGCAGTGGGACACGGCGGCGGCGCAAGGTGTGCTGGAAGGTGCGGGCGGTGAGGTGTTGGATCTGCGCGGGGAGGCGTTCTGTTATCCGGCGCGGGAATCGCTACTCAATGAATTCTTTTTGGCGCTGCCGGCGAAGGCGGCGTGGCGGGAAAGGTTGTTGGCGTTGGCCCGGGGTTAAGTGGGCTGATCGGCAATCGCCCTCACCCCAGCCCTCTCCCCCAGGAGAGGGAGCCGACCGAGTTGTCTTGCGTCATACATCGACCTGAAAGATGAGGTCGATTATGGATTCAGCAAAGCGCCATCAGGTCGGTGTACGTCTGAAGCATCCCCCAATCAGTCCCCTCTCCCTCTGGGAGAGGGTTAGGGTGAGGGGCTGTTGATCTTCAGCGATGCAAAACGTACTGCCCGGTAAACGTCACTGCATCCTCATCGCTACCCGCATTGACGATCCGCGTATTCAACGTCAACCGCGCCCGCCCATAACGCTGATACATCGCCAGAAACCTCTTCCACTCCTTCGCATCAGGTGCCGGGCAAATCGCCGTAGCGTCCCCGGTCACCGGCAGCGGATAACTGATCTGCCCTTCCTGAATCACAATGTGCCCGTCGGTGATTCCTTCTTCTTTCAAACGCAAATGCAACCAGCCCCAACCGGCCAGCACCGCGCCGCAGTAGAGGCTGCCACCGAACATCGTGCTCTTGTGGTTGACGTTCGGCTCGAGTGGCAGATGCAGGCTCAGTTGCTGCTCATGCCAGTCGAGCACCTTAAGGCCCATGTCTCGGGTCAGCGGGATGTCATGATGCAAAACCGACTGAAGATGGGCGCTGTGGCTGATCATTCGTTCTCGTCCCCATGGCTGCTATCGCCAAAGTTGAGGCCATGCTTGCGCAACTTGTCATGCAGGGTCTTGCGCGGAATGCCCAAGGCTTCGGCGAGGCTGCGCACCGAACTGTGGGAGCGCGCCAGTTCAGCAGCGATCAGCGATTTTTCGAAATTTTCCACCTGCTCGCTGAGCCCCCCATTGATGACTTCGACCGTGGTACTGCCACCGCCCTCGGCGTCAGCGTTATCCAGCGCCAATTCCAGGCCGAGGGCGAAACGTTCGGCGGCATTCTGCAGTTCGCGTACGTTGCCCGGCCAGGTGTGGCGCAGCAGCAAGGCGCGTTGCGCCGGTTGTAGTTCATGGGGTGGCAAACCGTGGCGGGCGCTGGCTTCATCGGCGTAATGCTGAAACAGCACCAGCGCATCTTCGCCGCGCTCACGCAGTGGCGGAATGCGCAGTGGCGCGACGTTGAGGCGGTAATACAAGTCGGCGCGGAAGCGGCCCTGGTCAGCGGCCTGACGCAGGTCTTCCTTGGTCGCGGCTATGACGCGGATGTCCAGCGGGATCAGTTGATTGCCACCCAGACGCTCGACCACGCGCTCCTGCAGCATGCGCAGCAACTTCACCTGCACATCCATGCTCATGCTCTCGATTTCATCGAGAAACAGTGTGCCGCCATTGGCGAATTCGAATTTGCCGATCCGGCGTTTTTGCGCGCCGGTAAACGCGCCGGGTTCGTGACCGAACAGCTCACTTTCGACCACCGACTCGGCAAGCGCGCCGGCGTTGATCGCGACGAACGGGCCGTTTCGGCGGCTGGATAAATCGTGCAAGGCGCGGGCGACTACTTCTTTACCGGCGCCAGTTTCGCCGAGGATCAGCACGTCAGCCTTGGTCGCGGCCAGCGCGCCGATCTGCTCGCGCAAACGCAACATGGGCGTCGAATGGCCGACCAGCCGCGCGCTCAGTTCATTGCGATCGCTGAGGGCCAGGCGCAGGCTACGGTTGTCCAGCACCAGGCGGCGCAAGGCGAGGGCGCGGCGTACGCTGTCGAGCAGCGCATCGCTGGCAAACGGTTTTTCGAGAAAATCGTAAGCGCCGGCCCGCATGGCCTGCACCGCCAGTGGTACATCGCCGTGGCCGGTGATCAGCAACACCGGTAGTTCGGGATCCTGTGCGTGCAGTTCGGCCAGCAACTCGAGACCGTCCATGCCCGGCATGCGGATATCGCTGACCACCACACCCGGCCAGTCACGCTCAAGCTGTGCGGCCAGGCCTTTGGCTTCGGACAGCGGCAGAATTTTCAGGCCGGCCAGGTCCAGGGTCTGGCCGAGGGCCTGACGCAGGTGCGGATCGTCGTCGATCAACACCACCTGAATGCGATTGTCGATGGTCATGCACTTCGATCCTCGGACGGTTGCAGGCTGACCCCGGGCGCACCGGCGCGCAGCCGCAGGGTAATCAAGGCGCCACCTTGCTTGTGGTTGGCGAACGACAGTTCACCGCCGAAGGCGCGCATCAGCGTTTCACAAATGGCCAGCCCCAGGCCAAGGCCTTGAGTGCGGGTCTTGGTGGTGTAAAAGGGCTCGCTGGCGCGGCCGAGGGCTTCCATGCAAAAGCCCGGGCCGTTGTCGCGAATGTACAGATTGACGCCCTCGGCGGTGGATTCGGCACTCAGCCAGAGTTTGCGCGGCGGGCCTTTCTCGGTGAGGGCGTCGAGGGCGTTGGCCAGCAGATTGCCGAGCACTTGGCGCAATCGGGTTTCCCCGGCCTCGACCCACAGAGTCGCGGCTGGCAGATCTCGGATCAGTTCGACTTCCATGCTGCGGCGCCGTTTGGCCAGCAGCGCCAAGGCATCGTCGAGCGCCGGTTGCAGGGCAACGCTCTCCGGCGCGTGGCGATCGCGGCGGGCAAAGGCGCGCAGGTGGGCGATGATCGAGGCCATGCGCCCGGTCAGTTCGCTGATCAGTTTGAGGTTGCCGCGCGCATCGTCGGTGCGCTGATGATCGAGCAGCACTTCGGCGTTTTCCGCGTAGCTGCGGATCGCTGCCAACGGCTGATTGAGTTCGTGGCTGATGCTCGCTGACATCGTCCCCAGCGCCGACAGCTTGCCGGCCTGGACCAGATCATCCTGGGCACGCACCAGTTCCTGTTGGGCTTGTTCACGCTCCAGCACTTCCTCCTTCAAGCGCCGGTTGAGGCCTTCAAGGTCGCTGGTGCGCTCGGCGACGCGGCCTTCCAGCTCGCGACGTGCTTTGGCCTCGAAGGCGATGCGCTCCAGATAATGGCGGCGGCGCTGCATCATCAGACCGAGCAACAACATCAGCACCAGCAGCGTGGCGCCGCCGATGGCGACCACGGTGCGCACCGGACGGTCGATCAGCGTGCGCGGGGCAAGGATGCTGACGCTCCAGCCGGTTTCGGCGATGTCGTGAGTCTGGATCAGCCACGCAGTCGGGCTGAGGTTCAGGGGGCGCGGCTCGCGGGTCGGGTAAGGCTGGATTGCGGTGATCGCCGAGCGTTCGCTGTCGCTCAAGTTACGGGTCGAACGGAAGCGCCATTCCGGGCGCGAGGTGAGGATGACCACGCCGTTGTGGTCGGTCACCAGCAATTGTTCCGGGGTTTTGCCCCACAGGCTTTCGGTGTGGTCGAGGTCAACCTTGATCACCAGCACGCCGATGATCTTTTCGCCGTTGCGCACGGCGGCAGCGAAGAAGTAGCCGCGTTTGGCCGAGGTTGTGCCGAGGCCGAAAAAGCGTCCGAGCCGCCCGGCCATGGCTTCACTGAAGTACGGACGGAACGAGAAATTGCGGCCGACGAAACTGTCGTGCTTGTCCCAATTCGACGCCGCCAGCGTCTGCCCGCTGGTGTCCATCAGGTACATGACTTCGGCGCCGGTCTGCGCGGCGATGTTCTTCAGCAGGCGGTTGGCATTGCCTTGGGTGACGCCGTCGTCCGGCGCGCCGAGGACCGCACGCAGGGCGGGCAGGTCGCCGAGGATTTGCGGCAACACTTCATAGCGGTGCAGGGTGCCCAGCAGGTTGGCGACGTACAGGTCGAGGGTCTGCCGGTTCTGCCCGGCCAGTTCACTGCGGTAATAGCGCTCGGCGAGATGTTCCAGCGGCCACAGCAGCGGCGCCAGACACAGGGCCAGCAGGGCGAGGCTGCGCCAGCGGGGTCTGCGGGGGAGGGTTGGTTTCATGAGCCGGATGCGCCTGAGATGTCAGGCGCATTATGCCTAGGCTCAGGCGAAGACGTCAGCGTCCTTGAGCAGGGCGGCAACCTGATCCTTGGCGGACAGCTTCGGCGCTTCGTCCAGCTGCCAGTCGATGCCCAGCGCGGGATCATCCCAGCGAATGCTGCGCTCGGACGCCGGGTCGTAGTAGTTGGTGGTCTTGTAGAGGAACTCGGCGAACTCGCTCAGCACCACGAAACCGTGGGCAAAACCTTCCGGTACCCACAATTGACGATGATTTTCAGCCGACAGACGCACCGCCACCGATTTGCCGAAGTGCGGCGAGCTGCGGCGAATGTCCACGGCCACGTCCAGCACCTCACCGACGGTCACGCGGACCAGTTTGCCCTGGGTGTTTTGCAGTTGGTAATGCAGGCCACGCAACACGCCTTTTTGCGAGCGCGAGTGGTTGTCCTGCACGAATTGCTTGTCCAGACCGGTGGCGTCCTGGAACGACTTGGCATTGAAACTCTCGTAGAAAAAGCCGCGCTCGTCACCGAACACCTTCGGTTCGATGATCAGGACACCGGGCAGGTCGGTGGTGATTACATTCATGAGGATTTTCATAGGCTGGTGTGAATGGCCGACATTCTTGCGCAAAGTGCCATTTAACGCGAGTGCAGACCGTAAGGGGCGATTCAATCAACCTCGCCAAAATACCAGCGTTCTTCCTCATAGGACTGGCCATCGCAATCTTCAACTGTATAGCTCAGGCCTCTCTCTCGAATGCCCGGCGGTAAAACGAGTCCCCATTCCCGGGCCAGGCTTTTACCGGTTTCGACGTATTCACTATCAGCAGGAGGGATATGACCTCGGTGATATTCCATGTCGGTATAGATGCATATTTCGCTGGAAAACATTCCTGGCAAGGAGATGGCGGCAACCACTCTGCAATCGATAGCATTTTCCGGTCGTGACATGCGCAGGTGCTGCGCCGCGTTGATCAGGTGCTGCGCGCACTGCCGACGCAGATCCGCAGTTGCTTGTTTTCCTTGGACCATCGACATGTGAATAGGGATTTTCCAGTTGCTGTATTTTTCCTCTTCGGTGAGGTCGGCCGGAAAGTAACCTTCGAAGTCAGCGGCCCAAGCGGCTAACGCGCGTAGACGGCGAGGGATATTGCGGACTTTTTTGTTGGAGAGGGCGAGGCGGCGCTGGGACATTTTGCTGATTGCTTCCGTGCGGATAACGTTCAAAGGGGTCAGGTTGAACAGTGAAGTGTTCAAACGCAATCTGAAATTGCTGTAGGAAAAGTTAATGAGGGGTGTTGCCGGCACAGTGTTGCGCCCTTGATCCGGTCGGGAGTCGGTATAAGGGGTTGCGTCTCGCCAAAAGCAATGGCGATATAGGCGCCCAATAAAATTTCAGGGGTCGTTTCATGCCGCTCGCCACGTTGATTCATCGCGCCAGTTTGCCCAGCCCGCAGGTTTCTGCAGAGCAGGCCCAGCAATGGCTGGCGGAGCATTACGGGCTCAGCGGCAGGCTGCAGGCGCTCGGCAGCCAGCAGGATCTGAATTTTCGCGTCGACAGTCCGCGCGGTCGGTTCGTGCTGAAAATCTGCCGTGGCGATTACGCTCTGGTGGAGCTGCAAGCCCAGCATGCCGGGCTCAAGTATCTGGCCGAGCACTCGGCGGTGACGGTGCCGCGGGTGATCGCGGCCAATAACGGCGAGGATCTGCTGTCGCTCGAGGTCGGCGGCGAAGCCGTCCATGTGCGGCTGCTGGATTACATCGAGGGCCAGCCGCTCACGCATCTCGAATACTTGGGGCGCGACGTGGTGGCGGGGTTTGGCCGGCTCTGCGGTGAGATGGATCTGGCGCTGGCCGGGTTCGATCACCCGGGCCTTGAGCGCACGTTGCAGTGGGATGCCCGCCACGCCAGTGCCCTGATCAGCCATCTGCTGCCGGTGATCAAGGATGATCAGCAGCGCCTATTGATTGCCGATGCGGCCGAACAAGCCGAGCGCCGCTTGCAGCCGTTGCAGGGCAAGCTGCCGGTGCAGGCGATCCACATGGACATCACCGACGACAACGCCGTCTGGGCGCGCGATGCCCTGCGTCACTGGCAGTTGCAGGGCGTGATCGACTTTGGCGATCTGGTGCGCACCTGGCGCATCACCGATCTGTCGGTGACCTGTGCGGCGTTGCTGCATCACGCCGGTGGCGATCCGTTTGTCATCTTGCCGGCCGTGCAGGCCTACCACGCGGTCAACCCGCTGCAACATGAAGAGCTGCAGGCGCTGTGGCCATTGATCGTCGCGCGCGCGGCGGTGTTGGTACTCAGTGGCGAGCAACAGATCAGCATCGACCCCGCGAATACCTACAGCCGTGACAACCTAAGCCATGAGTGGGAAATCTTCCGCGTAGCGACATCGGTGCCACAGGCACTGATGGAAGCGGCGATCCTCACTGCCGTCGGTCACGCATTGCCGGTGATCGATAGCGAAGGTTTTGTGCCCTTGCTGCCCGGTCTGGTCGGACGTGAATTTGCGCTGATCGATCTCGGTGTACTGAGTCCGCATTTCGAGGCCGGCAACTGGGAGCAGGCCGGCATCGATCAGCAACTGTTGAACGAAGCGGCGGCGGCCCATGGTTTGGCGGCAAGCCGTTATGGTCAGTACCGTTTGTCGCGCACCCGTCCCGACAGCGCCATTGAACCGGACACCTTCCCGCTGCACGTGGAATTGCGCGTGCCCGATGGTTCCGCCGTGGAAGCGCCGTTCGCTGGCGTCGTGCATCAGGCAGCAAGCGGTGTGCTGCAACTGGATGGCCCGCAACTCAGCGTGCGCCTGTGGGGCGTGACACCTTCGCTGCACAGCGGCGCGGCGCTGGTCAAAGGCCAGGTGCTGGGCGCAGTCAGCGGCCCATTACGGGTGCAGTTGTGCCGGGGCGCGCAGATCGATGCGCCGTTGTTTTGCACCCCGGCGCATGCAGCGGCGTGGCAGGCGCTGTGTCCTTCGCCGGCCGCATTATTGGGTCTGGCCTGCGATGCCGAGCCGGAGCTGGACGCAAAAACCCTGCTCGAACGCCGCGATGCCAGTTTCGCCCGCACGCAGAAACACTACTACGTTGATCCGCCGCGCATTGAACGCGGCTGGCGTAATCACCTGATCGACATGCAGGGCCGCTCCTACCTCGACATGCTCAACAACGTTGCCGTGCTCGGTCACGGCCACCCGCGCATGGCGGCAGTGGCGGCGCGGCAGTGGTCGCTGCTCAACACCAACTCGCGATTCAACTATGCGGCGGTGGCGGAGTTTTCCGAGCGCTTGCTGAAATTGGCGCCGGAAGGCATGGACCGGGTGTTTCTGGTCAACAGCGGCAGCGAGGCCAATGACCTGGCGATTCGTCTGGCCTGGGCCTACAGCGGCGGGCGCGACATGATCAGCGTGCTTGAGGCCTATCACGGCTGGACGGTCGGCGCCGATGCGGTATCAACGTCAATCGCCGACAACCCGAAAGCGTTGGAAAGCCGCCCGGACTGGGTGCATCCGGTGCCGGCGCCAAACACTTATCGCGGTGAATTCCGTGGTCTCGATTCAGCGCCGGATTACGTGCGCAGTGTTGAGCATCACCTGGCAAAACTTGCCGAACAGAAGCGCCAACTGGCCGGGTTTATCTGCGAGCCGGTGTATGGCAATGCCGGCGGCATTTCGCTGCCGCCGGGTTATCTGAAACAGGTTTACGCCTTGGTGCGTGCGCAGGGCGGGGTGTGCATCGCCGATGAAGTGCAGGTTGGTTACGGGCGCATGGGCCACTTCTTCTGGGGCTTTGAAGAGCAGGGTGTGGTGCCGGACATCATCTGCATGGCCAAGGGCATGGGCAACGGTCAACCGCTGGGCGCGGTGATCACGCGACGGGAAATTGCCGAGGCGCTGGAGGCCGAGGGCTATTTCTTCTCGTCGGCGGGCGGCAGTCCGGTCAGTTGCCAGATCGGCATGGCGGTGCTCGATGTCATGGAAGAAGAAAAACTCTGGAAGAACGCGCAGGTGGTCGGTGGCCACTTCAAGGCGCGTCTCGAAGCGTTGATCGATAAACATCCGTTGGTGGGCGCGGTGCATGGTTCCGGGTTCTATCTGGGACTTGAGCTGATCCGCAATCGCGAGACGCTGGAGCCGGCGACCGAGGAAACGACGTTGCTATGCGATCGCCTGCGCGAGTTGGGGATTTTCATGCAGCCGACCGGGGATGATCTGAACATTCTGAAGATCAAACCGCCGATGGTGACGTCGCGTCAGAGTGTGGATTTCTTTGTCGATATGCTCGACCAGGTCCTCACCGAGGGCCTGTAACGCTGATCCCGTGTAGGAGCTGCCGAAGGCTCGGGCCGTGTTCGGACGATCTCTTGATTCTGCTTTTTAAAATCAAGATCAAAAGATCGCAGCCTTCGGCAGCTCCTACAGGAAGTGCGACAATAGTTCGATTTGTATCGGGTTTTGTTGGACTTATTTAGACGAAAGGCATCTACCAAGCTTCTAAAGCCGATATTTATCGGCTATAAAGTCGCCATTGCTCCGGCATGGCGATCTCATGTCCGGTGCGCGCGTTTTCTTTTCGGCCGAATTTCCGGCCGTCAAAGCAACTGCCCGGAGATGATTCATGAGCCGTATCGTTACCGTTGCCGCCACTCAGATGGCCTGTTCCTGGGATCTGGAAGCCAACCTCGAAATCGCTGAAAGGCTGGTGCGCGAAGCCGCCGCCAAAGGCGCGCAGATCATCCTGATTCAGGAGCTGTTCGAGGCGCCGTACTTCTGCCAGAAGCCGAACCCGGACTATCTGCAACTGGCGACGACGGTGGAAGAAAACGTCGCGATCAAACATTTCCAGAAAATCGCCAAAGAGCTGCAAGTGGTGCTGCCGATCAGCTTCTATGAGCTGGCCGGCCGTGCGCGCTTTAACAGCATCGCGATCATCGATGCCGACGGCAGCAACCTCGGGATTTATCGTAAAAGCCACATCCCGGATGGCCCGGGCTACCACGAGAAGTATTATTTCAACCCGGGCGACACCGGTTTCAAGGTGTGGAACACCCGTTACGCGAAAATCGGTGTGGGCATTTGCTGGGACCAGTGGTTCCCGGAAGCTGCGCGCAGCATGGCGTTGCAAGGCGCTGAAATCCTCTTCTATCCAACCGCAATCGGCAGCGAGCCGCACGACAAGACCATTTCGTCGCGCGATCACTGGCAGCGCGTGCAACAGGGTCATGCCGGCGCCAACCTGATGCCGCTGATCGCCAGCAACCGCATCGGTAACGAAGAACAGGACGGCTACGACATCACGTTCTACGGCTCTTCGTTCATCGCCAACCAGTTCGGCGAAAAAGTGCAGGAGCTGAATAAAACCGAAGAAGGTATTCTTGTGCACACTTTCAACCTCGACGAGCTCGAACACATTCGCAGCGCGTGGGGTTCATTCCGTGACCGCCGTCCGAACCTGTACGGCGCGTTGAAAACCCTCGACGGTTCCCTGGAGTCCTGATCCCGATGACCACCTTGAAAAGTACCCCGCGCGCCGACGGCTTTCACATGCCGGCCGAGTGGGCGCCGCAAACGCAGACCTGGATGATCTGGCCCGAGCGCCCGGACAACTGGCGTCTGGGCGGCAAACCGGCGCAAGCCGCACATGCTGCGGTGGCCAAGGCCATCGCGCGTTTTGAACCGGTAACCGTGGCCGTGTCCGCCGGCCAGTATGAAAACGCCCGCGCGCGCCTCGACGTGCCGAATATCCGTGTGGTCGAGATGTCCAGCGATGACGCTTGGGTACGCGACAGCGGCCCGACTTTCGTCATCAACAACAGCGGCGAAGTGCGCGGTGTGAACTGGGACTTCAACGCCTGGGGAGGTTTCGACGGTGGTTTGTATTCGCCGTGGAATCGCGATTCGCAGGTCGGCGGCAAGATCCTTGAGATCGAGCGCAGCCCGCGTTACCGCACTGAAGGTTTCGTGCTTGAAGGCGGTTCGATTCATGTCGACGGCGAAGGCACGCTGATCACCACCGAAGAATGCCTGCTCAACCGCAATCGCAACCCGCACCTGAGCCGCGAAGAGATTGAAGCGGTACTGAGCGCCAATCTGTCTGTGGATAAAGTCATCTGGCTGCCGGACGGTTTGTTCAACGACGAAACCGACGGCCATGTGGATAACTTCTGCTGCTACGTGCGTCCCGGCGAAGTGCTGCTGGCGTGGACTGACGACCCGCAGGATCCGAACTACCCGCGCTGCCAGGCTGCGATGAAAGTCCTGCAAAGCAGCACTGACGCCAAGGGCCGCCCGTTCACGGTGCACAAAATGCCGATTCCGGGGCCGCTCTACGCGACTGAAGAAGAGTGCGCCGGTGTCGATCCAGTGGACGGCACGCAGGAGCGTAATCCGTCCGTGCGCCTGGCCGGTTCCTACGTGAACTTCCTGATCGTCAACGGCGGCATCATCGCGCCGAGCTTCGACGATCCAATGGATGCACCAGCCAAGGAAATTCTGCAGAAGCTGTTCCCGCAGCACGAAGTGGTGATGGTGCCGGGCCGCGAACTGTTACTGGGTGGCGGCAATATCCATTGCCTTACCCAACAGCAACCCGCGCCGCACAAAGAGTGAGTTGAGTCGTAACACCTTGAGTTGATTAACAAATCAGCCGGGTAATGATTAGCTCGCTATGCATCAACTGAGGCCCGCAGCCCGACAGGACCGCGGGCTTCTTTGTATCCGCTTGTCGACAACTAAGAAACATTGGCATAGCTCTTGTATTCATCACCCGTGCACTAGGGAGGGGGAGAACTTCAACAGTTCTGTCATAAACCTTGGATAACGTAGCCGCTCACGAACGGGGAGAGAGCGCTGAAATGAACGCCGAAGTGAACGTAGTCAGCGAGCGGACGTTGCATCCCATGGCCGTAAACGGCGAATCGCTCCAGATTGTCGCGCACTGGTTAAAGTCCAATGGAACGCGTCAGATCAGGGAACCTGATCCGCGCCGGATGATGATCGAGCGTTACCCCGCTGGCCTGTTCAGCGAGGCCGAACTGGAAGCATTGTGGGCTGTGATGGAAGGATAAGAAGCACAACAGGGATTGGTAAAAGCGCTGCCGGGATGGTGGCGCTTTTTTATGCACGACACAAAATTATTGTAGGAGTGAGCCTGCTCGCGATAGCGATGTGTCAGTCGCCATCAACATTCACTGACACACCGCTATCGCGAGCAGGCTCACTCCTACAGGTTTTGCGTTGAATCAGAAGGAATAGGTGCCTGTCATTACGACGCTACGTGGCGCACCCGGTTGGATTTGATACTGGCTGGTCGCGGACGCGTAGTACTCACGATCGGTGATGTTGTTCAGCGCCGCGCGTAAATCCCAATCCTTGAAGCGGTAACCGACCAGGGCATCCCAGCGGCCGTAACCCGGCAACACGGTGGTGTTGGCGTTATCGGCATAGCGTTGGCCAACCAGGGTCAGGCCGGTTTCGCCGTACCAGCCCATTTCCGGTTTCCAGGTCAGGAACAGGCTGCCGTTATGCTTGGCAACGTTGTTGATGCGTTTGCCTTCCAGGCCGTTGTTGTCCTTCTCGATCTTCGCATCCTGCAGACCGACGCCACCGCGCATGTACCAGTTGCCGACGAGATTGCCGGTGGCCGTCAATTCTATCCCGCGCGAGCGCTGCAGACCGGACATTACGGTCAGAGTCGGATCGTTTGGATCAGTGGTGCGGCGGTTGTAGAGTTCCAGATCGTAGATCGCCAGCGTGGTGCTCAAGCGGTCATCGAGCCAGTCGCTTTTCACGCCGATTTCTTTCTGCTTGGTCAGCTCGGGACTGAGGTCGTTGGTGTTGCCGGCCGCACCCGGAGTGATGCCGATCAAGCCACCGCCCACCGGCGAAAACGTCTTCGACCACGAGGCGTAGAACGAATGGTTTTGTAGCGGCGTCCAGACCAGGCCGACACGCGGGCTGGTGCTGTGGCTGTCGCGATCTTCGGAGATGTTGCGCAGCTTGTTGGTCGACTCGATATCGAAAGTGTCGTAACGCAGACCGGCGAGCACTTGCCATTGGTCGTTCAAGCGCAGTTGATCTTGTACATATACCGCACGGCTTTCGACTTCAGTGTGGCTGCTGCTGGAGACCTGCATGCTGCCGGTGTGGCGCAGATCACGGTTCGGGTTGTACAGGTCGAGCGACGGCACCGGTTGCGCTCCCGGCGTCCTGCCAGTGGCGGCGTTGTACAACGTCGGATCGCGGCGCTGGCTGCCGATCTCGATTCCGGTCAACAGGCGATGCTCAAGGCCGAACGTATCGAATCCGCCTTCCAGTTCAACGTTGTTGTAGACGTTGCGGGTGGTCAGATCCTGCTGCCAGTGCTGGCGCGTGACCTTGTTGGTCGCCGGGGTGTAACCGGTGAGATACGTGTTGTCGAAATCACTGTCGAGCTTGAACACGCCGAGGGTCTGGCGCAGTTGCCAGTTGTCATTGATTTCATAAGTGAGTTTCGAGCGCAGCGATTGCGCCTTGTCGTCGATGAAATCGTGATCGTTGCCGTAGGTCGTGTCGCGACCGACATCGGCCGGGCGTCCGTTGACGCCGGGGATGCCGCGATCCGGGGTGCGGTTGTAGCGGCTGTATTCGTATTGCACCAACCAGTTCAGGTCCGGCGTCAGTTGCCAGCTCATCGACGGAGCGAACAATTGGCGATTGCCACTGACACCGTCGCGGAAGCTGTTTTCATCCATGTTGCCCATGTTCAGGCGCAGGCTGATGTTTTCGCTCGGGTCGCTGCTGAGGTCGGCGTAAAGACTGCGCAAATCTTCGCTGCCAGCCTGGGCTTCGATGGTCGAGCGGCGACCGAACTCGGGCATTTTGCTCACGCGGTTGACGATCCCGCCCTGACTGCCGCGGCCGTACAGCACGGCGGCCGGGCCTTTGAGTACTTCGACGCGTTCGATGTTGTGCAGGTCGCGCTTGTATTGGCTGTCGTCGCGGATACCGTCCAGATAGAAGTCGTTGCTGGCATCGAAACCCCGAATGCGCAGGCTGTCGAAGCGGGTGTCGGCGCTGCTGCTGACGTTGGGCATGCCGCTCAAGGCGTCAGCAATATCATTGGTGCCGTAGTTGGCGACGTTCGAGGTCTTGATCGAATCGATCGCCTGCGGCACATAGCGCACGGGTGTCGAGGTGCGGGTCGCGGTGCTGCTGAGCTTTACCCGTGGGTCATCGGCTTGCGCTTCGGCGCTGATCGCGGTGGCGGGTAACTCGGTCGCGGAGTAGGCAAAACCGCTGGACAGAAAAGCAGAAAGCCCAAGGGTGACGGGCGTGAGACGGAACGGGGCAGGCATTGAACAGCGCATCCGAAAGGGTGGAAGAATTCGATCGCGCGAATGGTAATGCTTTGCATTTGCTTCCGTTAATTATTCCTTATAAGTTCCCTTGTCTGATTGTTTCAATTTGTGTCCATCTCGACACAATCTGACCGGTCGGCCAATTCGACCGATTCATGAAACAGACTGAAAGCCATTCCAGCGTTTTTCCGCATGAGTGCGGGGACTAATCTGCCGCCATCGATTTCTCTCACTTTTGCCGGAGTTTTCCCCATGATTCTTCATTACATCTACGACCCGTTGTGTGGCTGGTGTTATGGCGCCAAGCCGCTGGTTGAAGCCGCGCAACAGGTGCTGCCAGTGATTGCCCATGCCGGAGGAATGATGAGTGGTGCCAATCGCCAACGTGTTTCTCCTCAACTGCGCAATTACGTCATGCCCCACGATCGACGCATTGCCGAGTACACCAGCCAGCCTTTTGGCGAAGCGTATTTCGAGGGTTTGCTGCGAGATCACTCGGCGGTGTTCGATTCGACGCCACCGATTGCTGCGGTCATGGCGGCCGAGGCCATCGACGCCGGCGGTCTGCGTATGCTGGGACGGCTGCAGACCGCGCACTATGTGGAAGGGCGACGCATTGCCGATTCAGCCGTGCTGTTGGAATTGGCGACGCAGATGGGCTATGCGCAGGAAGATTTCCACGTTGCGTTTGAGTCCGTTGATAGCGAAGGGCAGATAAAAGCCAGTCGCCAGTTTTTGGCTCAATTGGGCGGCCAGGGTTTTCCTACGATTGCTCTGGAGCAGAATGGCACGTTCCAGTTGATCGACATCAGCCCTTGGCTGGGCAAGCCGCAGGCATTTGCCGATTGGTTGCAACAGGCAATCGTCCTCGATGAAACCGGTAAAGCTTCTGCATTTTGTTCTATCGATGGTTGCGCCTGATACGCACTGGATTCACTGGCTTCATGCATTTCCCAGCAAGGAGTCAGCGCAAAATTTACGTTTCTTAGACGATTTTTACCTATTTAAAGACGATTCTTGAAATTGACACATTGTTCAGGGCACGGCTACGATTCGGCCCAACGCCTGTGGCCAACCGCCATGACTCAAAATAAGGAGCAGGCCCGCCATGACATGTCGTGGGCGGGTCTTTTTGTTTCGGGGTGAATAAAAGAGTGCAAAAGCGCCGTTTCCGCCGTTCGACACAGCGCGTTTCAACCCGTAATAAGGAAAACAAAATGTTGAACAAGCGAATCAGTCTGATCGCATTGGGGATGTTGAGCGCCACTCAGGCCATGGCTAACGACCAGGGCGAGTCCAAGGGTTTTGTTGAAGACAGCAGCCTCAAAGTGCTGCTGCGCAATGCCTACATCAATCGTGATTACAAAAACGGTAACGACGACAAGGCCGAGTGGGGCCAAGCGGCCATCGGTACGTTCTCGTCCGGCTTCACCCAGGGCACCGTGGGTGTCGGTGTCGACGCTTTCGGTCTGTACGCACTGCGTCTGGATGGCGGCAAGGGTCGCAGCGGCGCCGGTGGTATCGATTTCTTCAAGCAGGAAAATGACGGTCGCGCGAACCATGACATAGCCAAGGGCGGTGCCGCGGTGAAGTTCCGCTTCTCCAATACTGTGCTGACCTACGGCGACCAGATGCCGGCCCTGCCGGTGCTGAACTACGACAACTCCCGCCTGCTGCCGGAAAGCTACACCGGTACCCTGATCACTTCCAAAGAGATCAAAGGCCTGGAACTGAACGCCGGTCGTTTCACCGCTGAATCGCGCAAGAGCGATGAAGGCCGTGACAGCGGTGGTCTGAAGTCGATCAACGTGTTGGGCGGTAGCTACCAGTTCACCGAGAACTTCAAAGGTGCGCTGTACGCTTCCGACGTTGAAGACGTATTGAAGAAACAATACGTGAACGCCAACTACGTGTTGCCGTTCAACAAGGATCAGTCGCTGACCCTGGACTTCAACGGCTATCGCACCAAGCTGGACAGCTCCTACGTGCGCGAAAACACCGTGCCTGGCAAAAGCATCGTCACCGGTCAGGACAACAAGATCTGGAGCCTGGCAGCCACCTTCGCCACCGGCCCGCACTCGTTCACCGTGGCGCACCAGCGCTCCACTGGCGACAGCAACCTGGGCTACGCCTACGGCGGCTACCAGAAAGATCAGCAGCGTGTCGGCGATGGCGGCAACACCATCTACCTGGCCAACTCCTACTGGTCCGACTTCAACGCTGAAGACGAACGCAGCTGGCAGTTGGGCTACGGCCTCGACTTCGGCGCTTTCG
Organism: Pseudomonas neuropathica; assembly: GCF_015461835.1. Classification (GTDB taxonomy): domain Bacteria; phylum Pseudomonadota; class Gammaproteobacteria; order Pseudomonadales; family Pseudomonadaceae; genus Aquipseudomonas; species Aquipseudomonas neuropathica. Next base: position 194,233 of record NZ_JACOPX010000012.1, read on the forward strand.
GCGTACCGGGTCTGAGCTACAACTTCGCTTATGTGCGTGGCGACAACATCACCACCTCCACCAGCGAAGGCGGCACCGAGCGCGAGATCTTCAACCAGTTCAAATACGTCGTGCAAAGCGGCCCGGCCAAAGACCTCAGCGTGAAACTGCGCAGCTCGATCCTGCGTGTTTCGCAGAAATCCAGCGAGTACAACGTCAGCGGCAACGAACTGCGTGTATTCGTGGACTACCCGATCAACATCTTCTGATGCCTGATCCAGTGTAAGAAACATGAGAAAAACCCCGACTGGTTCGGGGTTTTTTTTCGACGGTTTTTCGATGAAAACCAGAAAAAACCCGTGTTTTTGTCATGTAAAAGTTGTTTTTGAGTCATTGCAAATGCCGTTTCAAACAGGGCTTTAAATGCCTGAAATTCTTTCTCATGGACGCAAATTCTCCACCTAATAGATTAGGCCGCTCAACGCAGCGGAGAATTTGGTAATGATCGTTTTGAACAGAGAAGTGGGCGAATCGCTACGGCGCGACAAATATGTCAACGTCCAGGGTGGTGACTTCAATCTCTACGGTCATTTTGCCGACTTCGTCAGACTGACCAAAAGTTGGGAAAACATGGAGCCTGACAGTTACTACGGTCAGGCCGAAGCCGGCATGCGTTACCGTCGTTACAGCGACTTTGAGTACAACCCGAAAACCCGCGAGCTCAAGCAACTCGAGCATCGCGCCTACGTGCAGTCGAAAGAGAACAACGCCTATGTTGGCGGCCTGGTACGGCACTTTCAGGACTTCTCCGATGAAGTGATTACTTCACCGGTGATGCGCAGCCTGATCGACACCGATTTCGAAGTGTACAAAAGCGTACTGCCGGAAGAGCTGCACGATGAAATCTGGCAGTGCCAGATCCATCAGATCCGCATCGAGATCAAACCCGGCAAGCAACTGGAAATCACCCCCGAAGGCATTCACTGCGACGGCTATCCGTTCAGCGGTGTGCACTTCTGGGGTCGCAACAATGTCGAGGGCGCGGAGAGTCGTTTGTACGACATCCACGAGCATCAACTGGCGTCGACCACGTACCAGGAAATTCTCGACACCACGTACTTCCTTGATCGCGATATGCGCCACTACGTGACCCCGGCCCGCAACCCGCACACCCATGCGATGGCGTACCGGCAGATTCTGGCGATTTCCTTCTCGCGGCCCGGGACCGCTTTCGACATTGTTCGCTAATCAGATCACCCCAATCGACGGCGTCGAGTGCTCGACGCCGGTGGTGCTGCGACGCGCCACGGCCAAGGATGCGCAGCGCATGGAGCGCTTCTTCCGCCAGTTCGACGAAGTGTCCTTCTGTGAGTGGCAGGATGCCAAGTGCCTGCGCGGCGTGCTGATCCAGAAAACCACCACGGCCTATCTCGCCTTCGACGTCGGCGGCGAAATCGTCGGCGCGGTACTCGGTGGCATGCTCGGCAGTCGCGGCACGATCAATCATCTGGCGGTCAGCCCGCGCTATCGCAGCCAGGGCGTCGGTCAGCGTCTGGTTGAAGCAGCGTCTTCCGATATGAAACGGGTCGGTGTGTTGCGGATGTTTCTGTTCGTTGACGATGCTAACCTCGCGGGCAAGCGTTTTTGGACCGCCCAGGGTTTTTGCGAGCCTCATGGCGAACGGACATTTGAGAGGGATCTATGAATGAAACGTCCGGCAGTGCGCCGTTGATGGTCAACCATCAGCCGTCGCGCACGTTTGCCGAAGCCAGCCCGGTGGTCGCTGGCTACTTCACGGTGTCATTCGTGTTCGGGCTGATGGCCGTCAACGCAGGCTTGCCGATGTGGCTGCCAGTGGCGATGTGCTTGTTCGTGTATGCCGGCGCTTCGCAATTCGCCGCGCTGGCGCTGATCTCCAGCGGTGCCTCGCTGACCACCATTGTGCTGACCACGTTTCTGATCAACGCGCGGCACATGCTGATGTCGGTTTACATGGCCAAGGCCCTGCGCGCTCTCGGTTTGAGCCGGATGGAGCGCTGGGCTTATGCCGGTGGCCTGACGGATGAATCCTTCGCTTTCCACAGCGTTAAACTCGGCACGGGTGCGCCGGTCAATGTGCGCTACCTAATTGGCTTCAACCTGTTCTGCCACACCTCATGGGTACTCGGCGGCTTGCTCGGCGCGGTGTGCGCGCAGTACGCGGCGCACCTGATCAAATACCAGCTCGACTACGCTCTGACGGCGATGATGCTCTACGTACTGGTGTCGCTGTGCAACACGCGCAACAAACTCATCGCCGCCGCTGCTGCCGTGGTGTGCATGGGCGCGCTGAGTCTGGTCGGCAGCTCTCCGTTCAATGTGTTTATCGCCACGTTTGTGGGCTGCGGAGTGGGTGTATGCCTGACCAAACGTTCCTGATTCTGGTGGTCGCGCTGATGATGGCCGTGACTTTCCTGCCACGCGCACTGCCACTGCAAGTGAATACCGAGCACTGGCCGCCGTTTATCGCGCGGGCGCTGGAATACTTGCCGGTGGCGATCGTCGCTGCGATCAGCCTGACACCCTTATTGATCAAGGATCAGCACATACAGCTCGATCGCCCGGAATTCTATGCCGCAATTCCGACGTTGTTATGTGCGTATTTCAGCAAAAACCTCTTTCTCAGTGTGGCGGTTGGGACGGCTGCGTACATTGCGCTCGGCTCGTTCATGTAGCGGTAGATCGACGACGTCACTCAAGGCCTGGCTGGACAACTCCGGATTGTTCACCGCCAGGCGCACTTCGAGAAAATCCTCGAAACCGGGGAAAATCGTCAGGCCGTTCTTCTGCGCAGCTTCACGCGAAACCATGCCCACCGCGTCCATCTGCGTGATCAACGACAGCGTCAACGTTTCACTGCATGAATAGACCATGCGCTGGCCGTTCTCGTGATTGCCTAGCCCGGCGTCGAGAAAACGCAAAAAGCTGTGGGAATACGGACAATCTTCCGCAGGACGTACCTGAAACTTGTTGCCCAGCAAGGTCAGAGGATCATTCTCCTGACCACAATGGGCGCCAACCACCTGCACCTGTACATCCGGCAGGACGATACTCGGCAAGCCCGGCCGCTGCGGGCCGATCAGCACCGCAAGGTCGAAGTCTTCGTTCTTCAGCTTGCTGAGATTTTCCATCGACTCGGCGTAGCTGAATTCCATCTGATAATCGGGAAACACCTCGATCAGGCGTCCGATCATTCGGCGGTTGAAGTCAGCCGCCAAAGTGTTGTTCAACGCCACCTTCAACGTGCGCTGGCCGGGCACCTTCAGCGCCTCGACCTTCTCTTCCATCTGTCGCGTGGCAATCAGCACTTTGTCCATATAAGGCGTCAGCTCAGTGCCTTGCGGCGTCAGCGTCAGGCCTTTGTTGGAACGTCGAAACAAGCGGAAACCGAACTGCTCTTCGACCTTGTTCAACTGCGCGGCCAAGGCCTGCACAGTCAGGCACGAATGCTCGGCTGCGGCCGACAACGAGCCGGTCTGCACGATGCGCATGAGGTTGCGTAAGGTTCTGCTATCCATGGGTAATGCCCTCTAAAGTGGGCTGGGTATTGTTGTTTACGAGACTGCCGGTCAGGCGCCATATGCTGGCTATATTCCTGTACCTGAGCATAGTTGTCGCGGGTTTAGTAGCGAATTGATGTCCTCGCCGATGGCTGGAGGCTGACACAGGATCGGGGTTTTTGGTGACGTGGGGGTGATGAAGGTCAAAAAAAGTGCGTGGTTTTGGTGCGTGGGGAGATTTTTTTCGAAGAGAAACAGCTTACATCTTCCGAGGTTTATGCCTGCGTCATGCGCAGATACGTCTCAGGCAAAGTACCGATTTAGCTGATAGCGCCTACCTGTCAAAGGAGTTGAAATGGATGTCTGGCATGCAAGCCATGGCGGTAGACAACCACCTATCAACTTCGCGTTGACCGACGAAGATCCCTCCGACCACAATGCAGAGGTAGCGCTGATGTAGCTACAAAATCACGATGAGGTAATTGAAATGGCTGCACTACTGAAAACTACCGATGTGCGCTGCCGCATTGATGAGGATTTGAAAGCGCGTGCCACTGAAGTCTTAAACGCTTGCGGGCTGAGCATTAGCGACGCCATGCGACTTTTTCTGCGACAGGTTGTTGCCACTCAAGGGCTTCCCTTCGAGGTGCGAATTCCATCAGAGAAAACGGCCCGCGCGATGATGGAAGCACGAGAAATCCGTCAGCGTTTCGACTCGATAGAGGACATGCTGAGGACTGCTGATGGCGAAACCGGAGAAAACGCAAAAACGCGCTGATCGGCCTAAACAGTGTGCACAGACTTCTGAATTCAAGAAGTCTTGGGATCGTTTTAACCGTGCCGGAAGGCGAGACATGAACGACGTCCGGAATGTGATGGCGATGTTGTTCTTGGGGCAGCAATTACCGGCTGAATATCTGGATCATGCGCTGACTGGAGATTGGTCTGGATTCCGCGAGTGTCATATCGGTGGCGATTTTCTGATGATTTACGAGAACACACGCCCAGACCTGATCACGTTTGTGGATTTAGGGAGCCATTCAGAATTGTTTAAATAGCGCAGAAAGACATAAGCCGGCTCAACTCCGGCTTCTGTGCGTTTGATCATTACGATTGTTCGTTTGTGTATCAAAACTCTAAAAAATTACAGTTATGTACTAGTCTTCAGCTAAGACAAAAAATCAGGAGGCGTCTATGCCTACCTCATCTCCGGCCCTCACCCCACGCGAACAACTCGACGTCCCCGAAGCGGGCCGCGTCGCGCTGAAGTTCTTCTTCAACCTCATGGAACGTTGGGGTTGCAGCGCCGAGCAGCAACGCACGCTGCTGGGCGGCGTCGGCAACACCACTTTCTATAAATACAAACACCTGCCGAACATACGTCTGCCTAACGACACCCTTGAGCGCATCTCCTACCTGATGGGCATTCACAAGGCGTTGAGCATCATCTTCAGCAATAACCGTGAGCGCGCCTATACGTGGGTCAGCAGTCCAAACACAGCGGCGCCGTTCAACGGGCAAACTGCATTGGATTACATGCTGGCGGGGAGAGTGATCGACATCGCCGATGTGCGTCGCTATCTCGATGGGGTACGCGGTTGAAGGCGCCCGATTTGGTTGATGTGCAATGGCCGCGAGCCTACCGGATCGTCAACAGCAGCTTCCCGCCGATTGCGTTGTTTGAAGACGTGCTCGATCCCGAAGATCTGGAAGTTGCCTACGCAATTGACGCGCTGACCAATGATCGCCTGATTGAACAGGCCGGGGTACTTGCCCGAGTGCGACCCGAAGACCGACTCTCTGGCCCCGGCTCGACTCCGGTGATGGCTGCGTTTACTCATATTGGCAAACGCAGTCGTTTCTGCGACGGCACCTTCGGCGTTTACTACGCTGCGAGCAGCCAGACTGCTGCCATCGCTGAGACCTGTTATCACCAGGAGCGATTTCTTGCGGCAACCCAGGAAGCGGATCTTGAGTTGACCATGCGCACTTACGTCAATCGGGTGGTTAAACCTTTCCACGATATTCGTCACGATCACCCCGAGCTGCTCCATCCGGATCCTGAGGCTTATGGGCCGTCTCAGGTATTCGCCCGTCAGCTGCGCGAAATCGAATCGTGGGGACTGCTCTACAACAGCGTCCGCCTGCCGGGCCACGAATGCATCGCCGCGTTTCGGCCGCCGGCGGTATCGATTCCGAAGCAGGGCAAGCATCTGCGTTATGTGTGGAGCGCGAGTCAGCAGAAGATTTCGTTTGTGCTTGAGATCAGTCAGGTCTGAAACGCAAAAGCCCTCGCATCAACGAGGGCCTAAAACCGGCGTTTACATCAACGGCTTGTCCGGCGGTGCATCCATCACTTTCACGACATCATCGATCAACGCTTTGCTCAATTCCTGCAAATACTGCGAGGCATACGCGTGAAGATCAGGGGCGCGAGAGACTGAAGTGTCCGCAGTGAGCAGGCGTGAAATGTGAAGCAAGTGTGAGGCGTGGGAAAGGGCGGCGATTACCGGTACACCACGGTTGGTGCGGAACATCGCTTGATTGGATTGAAAGGAAAAGTGGGTGAGGCCCAGGGTTTTCAGATCTTGGTAGTTGGTCATTTCGCTTCACCTACCTTTCGAAAGGGTGGGCGTGAAGTGGCTGGTGTTGCTGACGGGGGGGGCTGCGGATGGATCAATGGCTTTCATTTGTGAACTCCCTGTATCAAATGAGAGCTGCGTTTTGTCGGTCATGACATGTCCTTAGCCTTTTCTAAGCAACAAAACGAGGAGATCAGCGATGGTCGATGAACTGGAGCAATTCCAGCAGGACTTACTGGAGTCTGTACGTCAGATGAAGGCCGGTGAGGCCGCGCGCGTAACGCAGATGCCGCTCTCTGCGCGGAGGAGCAAAGCGTCGAGGCATCAAGCACTCTTCACTGGGAGACCGCGTTGCCATTGACTTCGCCGGTTCAGTGAGCTGAGAAACGCTGCTCATGCAATTACACCTTTTTATGGGCACGCCGTAATTATTGCCAGTTCATAATTTGGCTTACAAGCGGAAATTCGGGCGTTTTGGGCAAAAGCCGTGCTTTGTGGGAGAAGGACGTCTGGCGTTTAGATCGACGTGTGCAGAGGAGAGGCGCTATTTCTACTGAAGCTGGAACACGGCTAAAAATATATACACCCACAAACAACAAAGCCCCTGCATTTCTGCAGGGGCTTTGTTTTGTATGGTGCCGGCACCAGGAGTCGAACCCGGGACCTACTGATTACAAGTCAGTTGCTCTACCAACTGAGCTATACCGGCGTTGTGGGCGACGATTATAGCGATTGGGAAGATCCTGTAAACCCCTGAATTCAGACTATTTTTGCATCGCGGCAAATTAAGCCCTGCGCAATGCGTAACGCAGCATTCGTGCCTTACGCACGATAGGACTGTTTTGCACGACAGGCAGTGGAGTTTCGGCTTTCGCGAGGGCGAAATTATTCGCTCGGCGAGCCCATTATTCGGCGGTTATGTCGTTTTGATTGGCAGCTTATGCACAACTGAGAGGCACGAAGTCGTACTCAGGCGAGGTTTTGTGAACCCATTCTCATTTTGTTCGCAAATCCCTGTTTTACAGGTTTTTTATTTATGTGAACAAAAAATGACCAGTGTTGTTAAGGCGACGAAACAGGCGCAGATATTGGATCCACGGCAAATCCATCAACAGAGTTATCCACAGGCTGTAAGGTTTTAAGCGCGTTCGGCGAGCAGCAGTAAATTACGCGGTGTGAGCGAGGTGTCGCAAAAAGTGCCGAGGCGTACGACGTATCCCTGTTCGACGAGGAAAAGTGCCCGATCCAGATTCAGCCAAAGCTCCAGTGGTCGTCGGAACAATCCGCGAAGCAATTCGAGGTTGCGAACTTCGGCCAACCGCTGCCAACCGGCGGCTTCGAGTGTCGACCATTCTGGCGAGCCGATTGTGGATAACTCTTTCAGCGCTGCCAGATCGCGGCAGTAATCGGCGAAGGTTTTGTCCAACCAGGCGCTGGGCAGGGACGGGGTGGGCAGATATTCGTCTATTCCACGTACTTGCCGTTGCAGCAAATCGAAAGCCAAGCGCCGGGCCATGGAGGTGTCACGCTGACGTCGGACCCGTGCACCGGCGGTGACAGTTTCGCTCATGGGTAGAGCCAGATCTTCGAGCGAGAGCTGTAGGGCGGATCGCAAACCGACGGAGGACAATGCCTGATACTCGCTGCGACTGATGCGGTTGTAACAGCAAGGCGCGATCGCCATTTGCTGGCAGCCGGCAGCACTGGCCAGTTGCATCAAGCGCACATGCAGATCGCCGCAGGCGTGGAGGGCGGCGGGTGTGTGGGCTGCGCTCAATACACTTGAAGCATTCGCTGCCAACACATCCTGCTCGACATGCAGCGCGTGTAAATGATGGCGCTGACTCAACGCCTGACCGCTGGCGACCAATGCCGGATCGTATTCAATGCAGGTCAACTGTTGGCCATCACTCAACAACCGTCGGCCCAAATGCCCCTTGCCGGAACACCAATCCAGCCAATGCGTCGGCTGCGAGGCAAAAGACAAGCGACTGGCGAACGCCTCGATCTGCTGCCACTTGCGTCCCGGTACATCGACATTCAAGCGATGCACCGCAGCTTCCAGCGCGTGCCCCGGCAACTGACCGACAGCGCTCAGCTCAGCCGATATCGCTGCCAATGAAGCAAATGGCTCCGGCGCTTCGGCAAGATCAGCAGGTTGGTTGTGTGCGTTTTCTGCATCGTCCAGCGACCGTTCTCGTAGCCACAACGCCAACTTCGGGTAGGACGCTTCCCATGGAAGCTGCAGATGAGTGAACGGACGAGGTTTCCACAGCACCTGATGCTCAATCAAAAAAGCATCCAGCGCTGTGAAGCGGGCGAGTAACTCCTCGCCCGTCAGCACGCAGGAGGAGTCAACGCCCTTGGCAGGCATCGACGCGCAACCATCGCTCCAGCTGTTTGAATGCCTGAACGAGAACAAACGACATCAGCAGGTAAATGACGCCTGCGGTGAAGAACATATCCACGGTGAGGTAGTTGCGGGCAATGATCGTGCGGGTAATGCCGGTGAGTTCGAGCAAGGTCACCGTGCTCGCCAGAGAACTGGCCTTCAACATCAGGATGACTTCGTTGCTGTAGGCCGGCAGGCCGATGCGCGCGGCGCGCGGCAGGACGATATAGAACAATGCCTTGGCCTTGGACATGCCCAGTGCACGCGCGGCTTCGATCTCGCCCGGCGGGATCGCTTGAATGGCGCCACGCAGGATTTCGGCGATATAGGCAGCAGTATGCAGGGTCATCGTGGCGACAGCGCACCAGAAGGGTTCTCGCAAATACGGCCACATGAAACTGTCGCGTACGGCGTCGAACTGAGCCAGGCCGTAGTAGACCAGAAACAGTTGTACGAGCAACGGAGTGCCACGAAAGAAAAAGATGTAAGCGTAAGGAAATGCGCGAACAAACCAGAGTTTGGAGGAGCGCGCGATGCCCAGAGGAATCGCCAGCAACAACCCGAGAATAACGGCGATGCCCACCAGTTCGAGTGTCAGGACGGCGCCCTGAAAGAACTTCGGCAGCCACTTATAGATGACTTCCCATTCCATTACGTCGTCCTCACGAAGCCACGGGCGGCGCGTTTTTCCATGAAGTGCATGGTGGCCATCGCCAATATGGTCAGGCCCAGATACATGACGGCTGCGACCAGATAGAAGGTGAATGGATGCTTGGCGAAGGTCACGGCGTTCTGCGCATTGCGCATGATTTCTTCCAGGCCGATGACCGACACCAAGGCGGTGTCTTTCATCAGGATCATGAACAGATTGCCCAGGCCGGGCAGGGCGATGCGCCACATCTGCGGCATGATCAACCGGGTGAAGATCCGCCATTTCGACAGGCCCAGGGCCTGACCGGCCTCACGGTGTCCTTTCGGAATGGCCAGGATGGCGCCACGAAATACCTCCGTGGCATAGGCGCCGAAGCACAGTCCGAGTGCGGTTACGCCCGCCACAAAGGGGCTTAGCGCCAGGTCTGGATTGCCAAAGTATTCGCCAATGGCATTCATCGTCTTGACGGTGCCGAGGTAGATCAGCAGAACCCAAAGCAGTTCCGGCACACCACGTACGATGGTCGAGTAGGTTTCGCCAAGCCATTGCAGCGGCTTGTACGGGGAAGTCTTGGCCAAGGCGCCGAGCAGGCCGAGCACCAGTCCCAGGCACAGTGCGGTGAGAGCCAGTTGGACGGTCATCAGCGCACCGGCAGCGAGGGCCGGGCCGAATCCGTAGAGGTCGATAATCATGGGTTTCTGTTCAAATTGCGGCAGGCAAAGTCGGGAGCCGGCGCCGTTCAATCACGGCGCCAGTCCCACAGGTCAGGATCAATAGATGCTGAACGGGAAGTACTTGTCGTTGATCTTCTTGTAGGTGCCGTCGGCGACGATTTCCTTCAGGGCAGCGTTCAATTTCTCACGCAGCGGGTCACCTTTGCGCACAGCGATGCCGATCTTGTCGCTTTCTACAACCGGGTCGCCCTTGAACTCGTAGTTCTTGCCCGCGTCGCTTTTCAGCCAGTCGTAGTTGGCGTACTTGTCGGCGAGGATCGCGTCGACGCGACCGGACGTCAGGTCGAGGTAGGCGTTTTCCTGGGTGTCATAGAGTTTGACGTTGAGATCGCTGCCGTAGTTGTCTTCCAGCCAGGTGCCGGCCAGCGTGGCACGCTGGGTACCGATGGACTTGCCCTTCAGCGAGTCCTTGTCGGTTTTGAAGTCGACGTTTTTCGGCGCGATGAACTGCAGCTTGTTCGAGTAGTACGGGTCGGTGAAGTCGACCGCGCCCTTGCGCTCTTCGGTGATCGACAGCGAGGAGATCAGGAAGTCGAACTTCTTCGCGTTCAGGGCCGGGATGATGCCGTCCCAGTCGGAAGTGACCACGGTGCACTCGACTTTCATCTTCGCGCACAGGGCGTCGCCGATGTCTTTGTCGAAGCCGACCACGTTGCCGCTGGCGTCTTTGTTGTTGAACGGCGGGTAAGCCGCTTCGATGCCCATCTTCAGTGTTTCGGCCATGGCACCGGCGCTGAACGCCAGGGTGACGGCGGCGGCCAGGAAGACCTTTTTAAAATTCTGCATGCATGTTGCTCCGTTAGCGGTTGCTGGACATGAATTGTTTGCAGCGCGCCGAAAGCGGGTTTTCGAACACCTGCTGAGGCGATCCTTGCTCTTCTATAAGGCCCTGATGAAGGAACACCACTTCGCTGGAGACCTGACGGGCGAAACCCATTTCGTGGGTCACAAGCAGCATGGTACGGCCTTCTTCGGCCAATGCGCGGATGACACTAAGTACTTCCTGAACCATTTCCGGGTCAAGCGCCGAGGTGGGTTCGTCGAACAGGATCACCTTCGGCTGCATCGCCAGCGTGCGGGCAATCGCCGCGCGTTGTTGCTGGCCACCGGACAATTGCGCCGGGTAGGCGTGGCGCTTGTCGGCGATGCCGACCTTGGCCAGCAGCGCTTCGGCGACTTCGATCGCTTCGGCCTTGCTCTGGCCGAGCACGCGGCGCGGTGCCTCGATGATGTTGTCGAGGATGCTCATGTGCGGCCACAGATTAAAGTTTTGAAACACAAAACCAATCTCGGAGCGCAGGCGATTGATCTGTTTGCCGTCGGCGGCAATCAGTTCGCCATTTTTGGCGGATTTGAGCTTGAGTTCTTCGCCGGCCACCAGAATCTGGCCCTGGTGCGGGTTTTCAAGAAGATTGATGCAACGCAGGAACGTGGACTTGCCGGAACCGGAGGAACCGAGGATCGAGATCACATCGCCGTCGCGGGCGGTCAGCGAGATGCCTTTGAGCACCTCAAGCTGTCCGTAGCGTTTGTGCAAGTTGCGGATTTCAAGCGCGGGCGTGGCCTCAGCCATGTGCGTTCCTCATATATGTTGCGCTCCAGCTGTTGGATGGCCGTCCTGGCGAGGCGGCCAAGCTAGCATAGCGTTTCAATGGCAGCCAACAGCGCTACGAGCGGTTAACGGGTGGCATGTGGCAGGTTGTCGCATCGGCACAGCAGACTGTCGCCCCATCAACAACCGAACGGGTGTTTGATCGTGCAAACCCGTGGGTGTCGCGTAAAAAAAGGCGCGATGTTGCCAGCTTTGGCGGGGTGTTGGAAGCGCTATCCGGCCGAACGTTCCTGAATCGCCCTTTTATTGTGCATCCCACACTTTTTCGGTGTGTTTCTGGTGCGCTGTTTCGTTTGAAAAGTGAGTCGCAGGGTAACGCTCTGGCGGATTGCCATTAAATCCAAGGACTTGCGATGACTGTCCGGTCGCGCGCAAAGCCGCGGCACAGAAGAGTTTGAAACATTTTGGCGCAAAACTTGCGTGCAGAATAAGGAACGCCCCGTTGGTTTCTTTTTACGAGAAAGAAAATGCCAGACGGGCCGGACGCAATCGCTTTCCTTGCAAAGGTAGTTTCGATGAGCAGTACCCCAAGCTCCAATGGCCTCGAACAGGGGCTCAAACCGCGTCATGTGACCATGTTGTCGATCGCCGGTGTAATCGGCGCCGGTCTGTTCGTTGGCTCCGGCCACGCCATCGCCGCCGCCGGCCCTGCCGTGCTGCTGGCCTACGCCGCCGCCGGTACCCTGGTGGTTTTAGTGATGCGCATGCTCGGCGAAATGGCCGTTGCCTCGCCGGACACTGGCTCCTTCTCGACGTACGCCGACCGTGCCATCGGGCACTGGGCCGGTTTCACCATCGGCTGGCTGTACTGGTGGTTCTGGGTCTTGGTGATTCCACTGGAAGCCAATGCCGCCGCAACCATCCTGCACGCGTGGTTCCCTGATGTCGGTATCTGGGCGTTCGCGCTGGTCATCACCCTGTTGTTGACCGTCACCAACCTGTTCAGCGTAAAGAATTACGGCGAGTTCGAGTTCTGGTTCGCGCTGATCAAAGTGCTGGCAATCATCGGCTTCATCATCCTCGGCCTTGCGGCGATCTTCGGCTTTCTGCCGAACAGCCAGGTCAGCGGTGTTTCGCACCTGTTCGACAGCGGCGGCTTCCTGCCCAACGGCATGGGCGCGGTACTGGGTGCGATCCTGACCACCATGTTCTCCTTCATGGGTACCGAGATCGTGACCATCGCGGCCGCGGAATCGAAGAACCCGGGCAAGCAAATCTCCAAGGCCACCAACTCGGTGATCTGGCGGATCGGCCTGTTCTACCTCGTGTCGATCTTCATCGTTGTGGCCTTGGTGCCGTGGAACGATCCTACGCTGGCCAATCTCGGTTCCTACCAGACTGTGCTTGAGCGCATGGGCATCCCGAACGCCAAGATGATCGTCGACATCGTGGTACTGGTCGCGGTGACCAGCTGCCTGAACTCGGCGCTGTACACCTCGTCGCGCATGCTCTTCTCCCTCGGCAAGCGTGGCGATGCACCGGCCATGTCGACTCGGGTGAACAAAAGCGGCACACCTTACTGGGCAGTAATGCTGTCCACCGGCGCTGCGTTCCTGTGCACCTTCGCCAACTACGTGGCCCCGGCGGCGGTGTTCGAATTCCTGCTGGCCAGTTCCGGCGCGATCGCACTGCTGGTGTACCTGGTGATCGCTTTCTCGCAACTGCGTATGCGTAAACAACGCATGGCGCGCGGCGAGAAAATCGTCTTCAGCATGTGGCTGTTCCCGGGCCTGACCTACGCGGTGATCATCTTCATCGTCGCAGCCCTGACCATCATGCTGTTCCAGGAAGCGCATCGCGTGGAGATCCTCGCGACTGGCCTGCTGAGCCTGATGGTGGTGGCAGCCGGTTTGCTGGTAGCACGTCGTCGCAAGCTGGAAAAAAGTGGTGCGGTGGTGTTGAACTGATCCGTTACGCGTAATGCAAAACGGCCGCTGTCAGTGATGACGAGCGGCCGTTTTTGTTTGTGAGCGGGGTTTATTCGCTCTTGTCTTCCTGTGCCTCTACCGACTTGCCATAAGCATCCAGCGCAACCCCGAAATCGGTGATGAACTGTGGCTCGCTCAGCCAGGCCTGGGCCTCTTCGATCGTTACGCCTTCGGCCCACATGCGGTAGTCGATGAGCATGTCGGCGGCCAGGTGGGTGGCGGCCATGCCTTCGTTGTCGGCGTTTTCCATGTCCAGCAGCTCTGGATGGTCGACGATGACGAACGCCAGTTCACGCAGCAGGGTCAGCAGCATTTCGTTGCGGCTGATGGCTTCGGCGTCGCGCATTTTGCTGAACATCGCCAGGGTGTATTCCGGGATCGGCTCGGCGAGGTGGTCGAGGTCTTCGTCCTGCTCCAGCGGCTTGCGGCCGACCATACGGATTTGCTTGGCTTTGGCCTTGGCGCGTTTGGCGCGTTTCTGTTGCTTGTTCAGGGATGCCATGGGAACTCAGTTCTTCTGTTGGGTTTGTGCGGCGATCGCGTCGGACGCGGCCACATAGTCGGCCTGGAAGGCCGGGGATTCGATCCACGCCAGCGCGCCGGCCTCGTCGGTTTCCTGCGACCACTGGCGATACTCGATCAGCGCGGCGAGGATGAAATCCATCGCGCCTTCTTCGCCTTCCTGCTCGTAGACCAGTTCCAGCAGCGGGTCTTCGAGGAACGCGGTGCACAGCGCTTGCTGGCTGATCTTCTCGGCGTCGATCATTTTCTTGAACAGCTCGGTCAGGTCCACCGATTCGAAGTCGATGCGATCATCGTTCGGGTCCAGCTCGACCGGCGCTTCGGCGCGTTTGGTGCGGTTCTGCTTGGCCTTGGCTTTGGCCCGGGTGGCGCGTTTTTGCTGCTTGTTGGCGGAGGCCATGATGTGTTCCGTCGTGCGTTGAGAGGGGCTCAGCTGCGCGGCACTTGCCGCCCGGGAGTATCGGGGGCCAGTTCTCCGGTTTGCAGCCAGGTCAGAGCGATGGGCCATAGTGTGGCTTGGTATGCGCTGCGAAAAAAGGCGAAATGTCCGACTTGTTGTTCGTTGATGTCCTGCGGTTCGATGCGCAAGTGGGTTTTTGTAGCGTTACTGAGGTAGTCGAGCAGGCGTTCGATGGCGGGAAGGGTGCCGTAGGGATCGTCGCTGATGCTGATCGCCAGTGTCTGTGCGCTGACGTTGGCGAAGGGCAGGGCGCCGCTCTTTTTCATCAACTCGCGACCACTGGGGCGCTGTTCGTAACGCGCTGCAGGCGTGCTCCAGTCGCGCACTACACCGGCCGGCGTATCTTCCAGCCAGCCAAGACGTTTGCCCGGGAAGTAACCGCAGACGAGCGTCAGCAGTGGCATCAACACATGCCATTTGCCGAACATGCGCCAGCGCTGTGCGGGGGCGTAATCGCGCCAGTAGGCGAACTGCGCACCGACGGTGACCAACCGTCGGATAACCTTTCCCGACTCACCGAGGCCAGCGGCGCAGCCACCAAAACTGTGGCCGACCACATCGATCGGCTGGCCGGGAAATTGCCGTTGTGCGCGTTTGAGCATCGCCTCGAAATCCAGCGCGCCCCAGTCTGTCCACGAGGCCTCAAGGCCTTTCATTGAGTCGGGTCGAGATTCGCCGATGCCACGGTAGTCGAAGATGATCACGTCGAAACCATTGGCGAACAGATAGGCCGCGAAACGCGAGTAATGGCGACAGCGCACGGACGTGGCGGCGTTGATGATCACCACCGGGCGCTGAAGGTCGGGCAGGGCATGACGCCAGGTGAAACCGCCAAGGACAAAACCGTCGGCGGCTGTTTCCTTGAAGGGTTCACTTTGATGCTCGGCAGCCAATGGCGGCTTGCGCTGCACAGCTGACAATGGAGGCGTGTCCTGAAAACTCATGGCGCTCGACCTTCGCGGGTAGCTGGCAACAATAGTCTCAGTGCATCCAGCGGACAATCCGCAGGGCTTATTCAGTGGACTCGGTGAGCAAGCGTTCCTCGATCAATGCTTGCTCTCTTTGCAGCTCCGCTCGCAGTTCTTCCACACTTGGCAGCACCGTTTTATAGCTGCTGGCAAACAGTTGCTCACTGCCTTTGAGTATTGAGTAGCGCGCGACGGCCTCGTTGTCCTGTGAACACAGAATGATCCCGACAGTGGGTTTGTCGCCTTCACTGCGCTTGAGTTCGTCGTACATGCGCACGTACATGTCCATCTGTCCGACATCACGCGCACTGAGCTGGCCGCGTTTGAGATCAATGATCACGAAGCATTTGAGCAAGTAGTTGTAAAACACCAGATCGATGTACAGATCCGAGCCACCGGCGCTGATGCGTTGTTGTCGAGCGACAAAGGAAAACCCTTTGCCCAGTTCAAGCAGGAAGCTCTGCAGGTGATCAATGAGCGCTTGTTCAAGCCCCGTTTCGTTAACCTTGCCCGGAGACGGCAAGCCTAGAAACTCGAGAATCACGGGGTCGCGGATGAACTCTCGGGGATTGCAGTTCATCGCTGCGATGTTGGTCGTGGCTTCCTCAGTTACACCCGCCTTGTCTTGACTCATCAGCAGGCGCTCGTAGTAGAGCGTATTGATCTGGCGATCCAGAACGCGGCTTGACCAGTTGAGGGTGGCGCATTCGTCCATATACCATTGGCGAGCCTTTTCACTTTCAACCCTGAGTAGCCGGCGATAGTGCGTCCAGCTCAATTCGTGACGCAGTGCGTCACGAATTGGAAATGCTTGATAGAACAGACGCATGTAACGAAGGTTCGAGGCGTCAAAGCCTTTTCCAAACTGCGCCGTCAACTCTTTCGCCAGTGTCGCCAATAATCGTTGGCCATACCCCGCTCGCCGGGCGCCGTCCTGTTCAAACTCAACAATATGCCGGCCAATCTGCCAACAGGTCTGAACCTGAATCGTATCGACCACACGCAGCACTTTTTGCCGTGCCTGACGGATCAGTTCGCCAAGATCGCCCAGCAACGAATCGATTTTCGGGTCTTGCAGGTCAGCAGGTTTCAGCTGGCTCATCGAATTTCCGCACCATTGAAAACAGAAGCGCCAGCATGCCGAGAACCGCTTGCGAAGGATGTCGGCCGAGCCTTGGAAGCCAGCAGGAAGAGGGGATGGGTGTTGCAGGAAGTTGCTGGCCAGAGACGCTTTTGCGGGTTTTAGTCTGTAGTCCATTTCGTACACATCCCAAGTTCGAATCATTCTGAAACGTCACCCTCCCGCACTGAATCCAATACAGGGTAACGATTGGGTTCTGTCAGGGCCCGGGAGTCGCCATCATGAAACGTGTTCTTTCCTGTCTGCTGCCTGTCGTCGCGGTTGCTGCATTGTTATTTGCCGCGACGGCGCAAGCCGCCAGTCTTGAGCCTGTCGACAGCGCAGGCGTGCAAGTTCAACAGCAGCAACAAAACGGTATCAGCTATCTGGCCGGCGGGGTCGGCGAGGATGAAGCAAAAGCCATCCAGCAAACCGTCGGCTACAACCTGCACATGACCTTTTCGGTGGGCATGCAGAATGAGTACACCTCCGACGTCGATGTGACGATTGAAAATGCTGCAGGACAAACCCTGCTGGCCCTCAATCAGACTGGTCCGTTGCTGTACGCAAAATTGCCGACCGGCAAATACACCGTGGTTGCCACACGTAAGGGAGAGGCGCGGCGCGATGTGACCGATGTTGCAAACGGTACTGCGCGCAATCTGGTGTTTCACTGGAGCGACAGCGATTAATCACGGGTACCAGGCGCGGAGGGCGCGGTTGATTGAGCGTACAATCGCGGCCCTCACGTTTTACGGTCAGAAGGATGTTGGCATTGAAAGGGATTTTGCGTTTTGGCTCCGTGGCGAGCCTTGTTGCGCTGTTGGCCGGTTGTGGAACGATGACGGGGCGCTTGAGTGGCGCCTCGCCAGAACCTTACTACAAGGGTGTCGACGGTAATTTACGCCTGCTCGGCGTGAGGGATGACGACGGCAAGCCAACGGCGGTGATCTGTTATTTCACGATCGTTTGCCCTTTGATTACTGTCGTATCGCTACCGGTAGATGCCGCCGTGGATAGCGTTCTGTTGCCCATCGACTACGTCAACACGCTCTGAAACCGCTCACCCGATTATCGTCGTATGCGCTTGCCTTTGGGCTTCTCCGCCGGCTCCTGCACTTTGCGATAAATCCATAGGCCGAACACCCCGGCCGCCAGCAGAAAAATGGTTCCTATGCTTTGCGAGACAAACTCGATCCAGAACCGTCGTGGTTGCACAGACAGGTAATAGGTGTGCTTTGGGCCGCGGTTGGTGGTGGTGATGGCGCCGCTGATCCAGCTGTCGATCAGTATGTAGATCGATGCACAGAGGGCGAAGGCAATCAGTACGCCGACGAGCACGGTCAGCCAGAAGGTGGTCCGGCTCTGGCGATACGGCGGCGGATGGGGCAGGGGAATGCGGGTTCTTTTCTGATTCATGGGGTGTTACTGCAAACGTCCTTTTGCGCTCAGGAAACGGCTGGTTCTTGATGTTGCTCAGTCAGGTTTTGCCGTCCGTCAGAGGGTCGCCCGGCGAGGTGTGCGCATTCGGCAATCACCTTGAGGATCTCGATCACTCCCGGAGTCAGCGCAGTGCCAAGGCAGATGCGCACACCCGTGGTTGCATGCCCGTCGGCGAAGAAAATGCCGTTGCCGGCCACGTGGCAGCCGCGTTCGCTGGCTAAATCCTGCAATGCCGACATGTCGGTGTGTAACGGCAGTTCAATCCAGTGGATGAACCCTCCACGCGGTGGCACGTACACGGTGCCCGCAGGGAAATCCGTACGCACCAGCGCTTCGACAAAACTGGCCAGCGAAGACAGTTGCGAGCGGAGTCTGGCGCAGTGCTCTTCCATGTAGCCGCGCCCGATAAATTCGTTGAGGACATTTTGCGCAAGGCTGGAAACCGCCAGATTGCGCGAAAACATTTGCGCCAGAATGGCATTGCGGTACTTGCCAGCCAGACACCAGCCGACGCGATAACCCGGCGCGATGGTCTTGGAGAACGACGAGCAGTAAATCGTCTGCCCGCTGGTGTCGTAGCTCTTGATGGCGCGGGGGCGATCGCCTTCCGGCACCAGGTCGAAGAAGATGTCGTCCTCGATAATCGGCACGTCCGCTTCGCGCGCGATCTGTGACAGCCGTGCGCGAGTCTCGTCGGGCATGATGAAGCCTCGCGGGTTCTGCAGGGTTGGGTTGAGAAAGATCACCGCGACCTTTTTCAGCTTCAACGCTTCTTCGAGGTGATCGACATCGAGACCGAGTTTGCCGTGCGTGCGGATGGGCAAGGCGCGCATGCCCAGGCGTTCAATGGTCTGCAGGATGCCGTAATACGTCGGCGTTTCGATGGCGACCGTAGCGCCTTTCGATGCGACGGCTTCAAGTGCCAGCTCCAGAGCAATGGTGTCGCCCGACGTCACCAGAATATCGTCCGGCCCGCAGACCACGCCGCGGGTCAGCATCAGCCCGGCGATGCGTCGTCGCAGTGCCGGCAGACCGGGCGGTGCGACCAGTCCGGTCAGCGAGTTGTCAGCTTTGCCAGCCAATACCGACAGGCACTTGTTGAGCAGCACGTTGGGTGTGAGGTCGCTGTGCAACACCGCTGAATTCAACGACGCGGTGGTGCGCGAGGCCGCTTGGGAGAGCATCGCGACCACCGCATGATTGACGTTGACGGTGACACTGGAGAAGTCAAAACCCCTGGCGGGTTTTGCTTGTCCGGAGGCTGAGACGAAGTAGCCGATGCGTGGTTTGGTCGAAACGTAAGCATCGGCTTCCAGATCCGCCAACGCGCGCTGAACGGTGGTGATGCTGGTTTCAAACATTCGCGCCAGCGTACGGATCGAGGGCAGTTTCGCTTCGGCTGCCCATTCACCGCTGTCGATCTGACGAATAATCCAGTCCTTGACTATCCGCCAGCGCTTGTCCGGTAGATCAAACCTGTCCATAAGTTCTCTGTGATGTTTCGAAACAATTCAGAGAAAGTAGAGCAAAACGATCCCCGTTGCAGCAACTATGACGATGTTGAGCGCAACCAGGCCGAAGGCGAATCGGATCAGGTTGTTTTCTTCATGCCGATTGGCGCCCGCCAGCCCGGTGATCAGCGACAGGATCGACAGCGACCCCAGTGCGCCATGCCCGGCGGCACTGTTGACCATCGCGGCCAGCCATGCACCGTGTTCGCTGCTCAGCGCAGCAATGGACGGCATGACGAGGGTGTTGCCGCCGACATTGGAACCGGTGACGTAACCGGCAAGCCCCGCCAGCACTGCGATGGTTGGCGCCAGGGAAATCCCCGACAACGATTGCAGTGTGCGCTGTGCTTCGACGAGGAAACCGGCGTTGACCATCACCTGCGAAAGCAGCAGGAACAGGAAAATCGTCGTGACCGGAAATTTCGCCCGGTTGAACAGCGCTCGCCACGGGAAACCTGCGGCGGCGCTTTGCTTGATTGCCATCAACAGCGTAACGATCAATAGCGCGAGCCCCGGGGAGGCCAATGGCTTCCACGAAACATGCTCGCCTTTGATGATCCACAGCGCATCCCAGCCCGACAGGACGAACAACCCGCGCGACGCAACGATTACCCCCAGCAAGGCCAGATAGGGCCAGGCTGCGTTCGGCCAGCGCACCAGTTTCTTCCGTTGTGCATAAGAGATCCCCAGGCCGACGCAAGCCACCGCCAGGCCGGCCAGCACACCGGAGACTTCCGGGCCGATCCACAGGTTGATGGAAAACAGCACCGCGACGAACAGCGCCGTCACCACGATCAGTCCAAGCCACGGCGAAACCGTGCGGATGCCACCCTGCCACAGAGCAATCGCCGCCAGGCAGAGGAACACTGGCGCACTGATCAGCGCCGAATGACTGCCAAGGGTTTGTGCCGGCAAGTGCGCCAATAGCGCGCCGATCACGGTGGCCAGACCCAGTGTGCCCCAAGGCATGATGACCATCCCGGCGAGGGCAATTTTCATCCCCGACTGGCGGGTGAACAGCCCCATCAGCAATGGCACGGTTGCGATCAGCGAAACGCCGAAACCGGTCATCGCTTCAAGCAGCGGTGCGAGGCCGAGCACGATGAAGATGACCTGCGCCGGCGGTGTCCAGCCGAGTTCTTTGACCCAGGCGCCGATGGCCTGCGGCGCACCACCGCGCTCGACCAGGATGACGAAGGCCAGCCCCGGGATGATCACGCACGCCGTGCTGAGAAACAGGATGGTGGTGTCCTGAAAGATGGCCGTGCTGATTGCCGCCGACACAGGCCCCGCTGCGCCCAAGGCCCACAGCACGAGCACCAGCACTACGCCGGCCAGTGCCGCTTGCACTGGCGGTCGGCGGACGATCAGGATCAACGCGATCACCAGCGCGATCGGTGACATTTGCAACAAGAGAGAACTCATACCCGGTTTTCCTTAACTTAATCGTGAGTCTGCCCGCTGTACTCGGTCGCCCGCATGGACGCCCGCTCACAAAAAGTCTGATACCACTCGGTCAGGCGTGCTTGAGCGGAAAAGTCCGAGAGTTGGCGAAAGGCGATCCAGTCGAGCGCGGTCGCCAGGGCGATGTGGCCGAGGGTGATCGGGCCATTGAGGTCGACGTGTTCTTCGATGAAGCGGTAAGCCTCCTTCAGTTTGAACGCTTGACCGTCGGCGTAGGCCGGGTAGCGCAAGGCCTCGGGCCGGCGCTCGACTTCCCAGCGCAGCTTGATGCCGACATCGCACATGCCCTGCGCCAATGCTTGCAGGCGCAGCGCCTTGTAGCGCTCAGGGCCGTTTGCCGGGATGAGTTTCGGCCCGTCGCTCAGGTCGTCGAGGTATTCACAGATCACGATGGAATCGAACAGCGCCGTGTCGTCAGGCAGGATCAGCACCGGCACTTTGCCCAGCGGATTGGCCTTGTAGATGATCTCGTTTGGCGACGTCGGGCTGGTCTCGTGGTGGATCACTTCCAGGCTCGACGCGATGCCGAGTTCGTGAGCCAGCACCAGCACCTTGCGGGCGTAGGGTGAATGCGTCTGGTAGAAAAGCTTCATGCTGAAGTCCCTGTCTCAAGGATGGCAGTGGCTGCTCGATGGGCGTCCATGAACAGACGCGAAGGCGCGCCCGCCGAGGTGACGTAGTGGTTGTAGTAGCAAGAACCTTCGGCGAGCGGGCCGAGTACCCAAATGTTGCGCACCGGTTCGCCAGCGCTCGATTTCGGGTGGCACGCGGCGTCGACATCGATGCCGTCGATGCCCGGTTCGTCGGTTCTCGGGCGGATCAGGCCCAGCCGCGCCAGATCACGCACCGGCGCGCAGTCGCTGTTGCTCACGCCGCTGCTCTGGACATAACCGGCGACGCGTTTGAAGTCGTTGATCGCAGGACGTGAGCCGGGCTTGAGGAATGTCAGCAGGCCGGCGTCACACAGGGCGAGCAGGTCGGCGTGGCGCTCTTTTTGCGGGCCCGCAACGAGGCGGTTGATCGCCTTGTGCCAACGGCCATAGAACTGCCGATGCGACGCGTCGGTCAGCCCGTCGAAATCGACGGCCTCACGCAGGCGGTCACGCAGATCGCGCCAGACTTCGATGGCGGCTTTGATCGCCGATCCTCCGCGCCCCACTCGCGATTCGTGCAAATCGGCTTCGAGGGTGTCGTAGATCCAGGCGTGATAGTTGTAGGGCTGCACGTCGTCGGGCAGTGCATGCCAGATCAGCGCTTGCGGATCGATCGAGCCGCGGGTCGCTTCGTACTCACGCAGTAACGCCTCGCAGGCGACAACACCGGGTTCGCCAGCAACGCTAACGGCCCTGAGTCGCTCCAGCACCTGCTCTGGCGCTGATGGGCTATGCACGACGGCGACAGCTGCCGCACGCATCTCCAGCAGCATCAGCGGCAGGATGTCCTGTTCGAAGTCCAGTTGCCGGTTGTTGGCTTTCGCCCGCAGGGATTCGATGCGCGTACTCGTCAGCAGCACGGCGCGATGGCGCGGACATTCAATCAGACCGTTGGGGCGGGTGCGAAACGGCAACCCGTCCCGTGACTGGATAAAGATCACCGGCTCCTGGCCCGAAGGCTGATAGGCGTGACTGCCGTCGGCCATGCGCTTGTAGCTTCCGCCCCTGCCGGAGGTCAGCGCCGCCAGGGTGTCCATCGCACCCAGCCCGAGCCCTTCGACCAGCACGGTTTCGCCCGGCTCGATGGTGGCGAGGCTGCCGGGCAGCGGATAGACATCATCGACGCGGTTGCGATCCGCCGAGCGCAGGCGACCAGTATGGCCGACCGTCAGAATCAGCCGATCCACGGTGACCGCAGCCCCCGAAGCGGTCTGCAGCCGGTATTGCTGACTGGCGTTGCTCTCGACCGCGGTGACGGCCTGCTGATGCAGGTTCACGCTCACCCAGTGCGGCGCCGTCGCGAGGATTTGCGCGAAGGCATCCGCCAGATAGGCGCCGAGCAAATGGCGCGGCAGGAAGTCCTGCGGCTCAACGTCACGGCCGTCGGCGGCGAGCAGTCCGCTGTCCGCGTCGACCTTGATGCGCTGCTCGTGGCACCACGTCAGGAAATCCGCGCCCGGCCGTTCCCGCACATCCGTCAGGTTTCCGAATGCCGCTGCGTCGGGAAAAACTCCGAGCTGGCCAGCGACGGTGTTGAGCAACAGATAGTCTGGTTGATCCGGCCAATGCGCGCCGCTTCCGAGCACGTTCGGATCGAAAATATCGATGACGACTGGCTGCTCCGCACGCGTTTCAGCAAGGCTCAACAGGCGTTCGAAAATCGACAGCCCGCGTGAGCCGCAGCCCACCAGGCCGATGTGCAGAGGCGCCTTCACCATCTGCGCTCCTCCCCGAAGAAGGAGGGGATGGCGACCGCCGAACCGTCCTTGACCGCGATGTCGTGGATCATCCGGCCAATTGCCAGATCGAGGATGCCCATGCCGAACGGCGAATAAATCAGCGGCTTGTCCGTGGCAACCTGCAGGTCGCCGCGAATCAATTGCCCGACCGTGCCGGTAACGAAATCACGATGACCGTACTTTTGCTCGGCCAGATGCGGCGAGGTATTGGCTTTCAGGCAATGGGTCACGTCGTCGAAGTAGTTGTAACTTTCTTCGATGATCTCTGCGCCGATATCCCGCAGCGAGATGTTCAGCACGATCTGCCCCGGGCGGAAGGTGCCGCTGCCGTTGACGTAGGGTTCGCCGGCACTGGTGGCGAACACCACGATGTCGGCGCTCAGTGCCTCGTCCAGCGACAACAGCTGTACATCCGGCACCCCGAGTTGCTTGCCGAACGCCGCCAGCGCTTGTGCTGATTCTGCATTGAGGTCGTGAATGCCCACGCTGTCGAACGACCAGTCGTCGGCGATGAACGTCTCAAGGATGTTCCGCGAAATCACCCCGCCGCCAATGATCGAGAGTTTTGGCGCGCTTTTGCTTTGGCCATTCAGCCACCAGGCACCGAGCACCGCCGACGCAGCGGTGCGCACGGCACTGATCAGCGCGCCTTCAAGCAGCGCGTAGGGATAGCCGGTGTCCGGATCGTTGAGGATCAGCACCGCCGAAGCGCGCGGGATGCCCGACTTGATGTTGTCGGGATAGCTGGCAATCCACTTGATCCCGGAGACGGACTGATCGCCCTCGCTGTCGACGATCGCCGCCGGCAAGGCAATGATCCGGTTCGCCGGTTGCGCCGGAAAACGCAGGAAGTAGCTATCCGGGTTAACGGTTTCGCCGCGCTCGTGGGTCAGGTAGGTCTGGGCGACCATGTCGATGGTTTCGTGACGCAGCCCGTTGAGGATGTCCTTGACGACGGCGCCTGGGATGACATGGAACGGTTGAATCGAGTTGTGTGTGGTCATGGGGATTACGCCGAGAGTGCCAGAGCGATTTCTGGAAAGAGTGATTGCAAAGCGCTTGCGCCGATTCGCTGGGTGACCCAGTCATCGGAGTAGATGGTTTCGAGGTAGCGCTCACCCATGTCGGGGGAGATCGCCACGACGACATCGTCAGGACGGATGTGCGGCGCCCATTGCTGGATGCCCGCCAGGACAGTGCCGGTGGAGCCACCAAAAAGCAGGCCGTAGCGTTGCGCCAGCCAGCGGCAGACCTTGATCGTCTGTTCCTCGGCGATCGATACGAAGTCGTGAATCCCCGACGGCTCGAAGATCTCTGGCAGACGGCTGGTACCCAGCCCCGGGATATGCCGCGTACCGCCCGGCAGACCGAAGGTCACCGAGCCGACCGTATCGACGGCAATCACTTTGGTGTGCGGATGGTGTTCGGCGAAGTAGTTCTTGCAGCCCATCAAAGTACCGGTGGTACCGGCGCCGACGAACAAGTAGTCCACGTGTGGAAACCTATGGGCGATGGACTTCGCGGTCGCTTGATAGTGAGCGAGGGGGTTGGTCGGGTTTTTGTATTGATTGAGCCAGATGTAGTCGGAGTTCTCTGCGACCAGTTGCTCGATCAAACGGATACGCGAATTCAGGTAGCCGCCGTTTTCGTCACGCTGATCGACCATGATCATTTCGGCACCCAGTGCCTGCATGAGTTTTCTGTTCGGCGCAGAAATGTTCGGGTCGATCACACAGACAAACTTGTAACCCTTGGCGGCGCAGACCATGGCCAGCGCAACCCCCAGATTCCCCGAGGAAGACTCGACCAGGCGAGTCTTATGGTGAATCCGGCCCTGGTTTTCCAGATCCGTGATCAGGGCGTGTGCGGTTTTGAGCTTGATCGATCCGGCAGGATTCAGTCCTTCGATTTTCAGCTGGATCGTTGCGCTGCACAGATCGCCAATCTGCACATAACTGTCTTCATTGATAAGTTGCTTGATCATACGTCGTCCGTTTCGCTCTTTTGCCGGGCGCACAGGGGCGCCAGCATTCATCCTGGAATGTTTGAAAAGCAGTAAATGCAGTTCGCCTGTTGGGTTTGTTTTTAGATTTTTTAGCTGGACAGGAAGTGACCTTGCGGTGGACGCCGATCTATTCAAAAAATCAGGTTTTGCGCTCTGAGGGCTTCAGAAGCCCAGAGTGTTGCGGGGCGCAAAGTAGAGCCAGTCATTGGCTCGCCAAGGCTTGGAGGAATACTGGCGAATTTTCCTACACGGGGAGAGATACAGATTTTGGGTATTTTTCAGTACAGGCGGGTTTGAGGTGTATCGAGAGGAGGGCGTAGCGGGGCGGACAGATAGGCGTGATCAAATTGCAGGCATAAAAAAACCCTGAATCTTGCGATTCAGGGTTTTCGGTATTTGGTGCCCAGAGACGGAATCGAACCGCCGACACGGGGATTTTCAATCCCCTGCTCTACCGACTGAGCTATCTGGGCAACGGGGCGCATTAAAAGGGTTTTTCGGATTTACGTCAACGACTTTTTTAAAATTTCTTAAATTAATTCCGTCGCTTACGATCCGGCCCCCGATTTTGCAGGGTTTACTCAGCAGGCGGAACGTAGCCTTCGGCCTTGGCGTATTCCTCGCCGGAGAAGTACTTGTCCATTTCGCCCTGAAGATATTTGCGGTCTTCGGCGTTCATCATGTTCAGACGCTTTTCGTTGATCAGCAGGGTTTGGTGTTTCTGCCAGTCAGCCCAGGCCTTGGCCGAGACGTGGTCAAAAATATCCTGACCTTTGGCGCCCGGGAAAGGGGCGCGGTCCAGCGCGGGCAATTCTTCTTTGTACTTGCGGCACATTACGGTGCGGGTCATGGCGACTCTCCTGCATTCAAGACGGCGGCCGCGCGTTCGAGCAAGGTTTTGACCGGGGCGGCGAGGCCCAGGCGCGGCGGGGTGGCGAGGTTATACCAGAGCCAGTCGGCCTCGGCCACGTGATGGGCGGCCTCCTGCACCTGAACCAGCCAGGGTTCGATGGACAGCTGGAAATGGCTGAACGTGTGAACGAGGTTCGGCAGGGCCTGCTGCTCGCCCATGGTCAGCGAGTGCTGATCGGCGAGATGTTGCAGGTCATCGAGGTCGTCGAGTTCCGGCAGGCTCCACAGACCGCCCCACAAACCGCTCGAGGGGCGACGGTAGAGCAGAATCGCGCCGTCGCCGTTGGCGAGCATCGGCATCAGCGTGCGCTTCTGCGGAATGGCTTTGCGCGGCTTGGGAATCGGGTAGCGGGTTTCCAGGCCGAGCATGTGCGCTTCGCAGCCGCGCTCAAGCGGGCACAGCAGGCAACTCGGCTTGCTGCGCGTGCACAGTGTGGCGCCGAGATCCATCATCGCCTGGGTGTAGGCGTTGACCCGATCGTGCGGCGTAAAGCGTTCAGCGGTGGCCCACAGTTGTTTGGCGACCTTCGGTTCGCCGGGGTAGCCCTCTTGCGCGGTAAAGCGTGCCAGCACGCGTTTGACGTTGCCGTCGAGGATCGGCGCGCGCAGGCCCATGCTGATGCTCGCGATGGCGCCGGCAGTGGACAGACCAATGCCCGGTAGATCCGTAAGCTTTTCAACGTCACGCGGAAACTCGCCAGCGTACTGGCTGACGACGATCTTCGCAGTCTTCTGCAAATTGCGCGCGCGGGTGTAGTAACCCAGCCCGGTCCACAGGTGCAGCACTTCGTCTTCCGGTGCTTCGGCCAGCGCCTCGACTGTCGGTAGCGCGGCCATGAAACGGTCGAAATAGTTGAGCACGGTGCTGACCTGGGTCTGCTGCAACATGATCTCCGACACCCACACCCGATACGGGTTGATGTCCTGCTGCCAAGGCAGATCGTGGCGGCCGTGGCGGTCGAACCAATCCAGCACCGCCGTGGAAAATTGCTCCGCTCTCATCGCTTGAACAGCCCCTTCAATGCGTTTTTCAGTTCCGGGCTGACCTTGTCACCGAGTTTCTCGTCGATTTTTTCACTGAGCTTGTCGCCGGCCAGTTTGGTCGCGACCTGACCGAGGCGATCGTTGTCGACACGGCAAGCCTTGGCGCCCAACTCCAGCGGGCCGCGGCAGCGTAGCGGCCACTCGATGCCGACGAATTTTTCGCCAACCTGGCAGGCCGGATCCGGCATGGCACTGGTGTCGCCTTCGACGATGATGCCGACGCGATAGTCCATGCCGAGCACGCGCAAGTCGATGTCGCCGTCACCGTTGACGGTCATGCCGGGGATGCGCACTTTCAGGTCCGGGTTGCTGGCGATGCCGTTGCGGAAGGTCAGGTTGCCCTTGAGTTCCTGGAATGGCGTGTCTTTACCGCGTGGTTCGCCGCTGAGAGTTTTGCGGTTAAGCGTGGCGATGCCTTTGCACAGTTGCTGTTCAAGGTTGGCGTTGAGCAGCACGCCGTTGTTGATCACGAAACTGGCGTTGCCGTTAAGCGTATCAATGAGCGCCTGCTGGCTGTTGCCGCTACCAGTGACATTGCTGGTGAGGGTTACCAGGCCTTTGACCGGCGGGTTCTTGCCTTGGCTTTCGAGGATTTTTTCTACAGGCACGCGATTGAGCTTGGTCTGCAGGTTCAGCACAGGCGCGCTCGGGCGTACATCGAGGGTGCCATTGGCGGCGAAACCGCCGTTGTACAGTTCACCGCTCAGGTTGGTCAGGGTCAGCAAGCCGCCTTGGCCGGTGGCTTTCAGTGCGGCGTTCTGGATCGGCAGTTTGTCGAGGGTCAGTTGGCCGAAGGTCAGATCGGCATCGAC
This sequence comes from Pseudomonas neuropathica, assembly GCF_015461835.1. Taxonomy (GTDB): domain Bacteria; phylum Pseudomonadota; class Gammaproteobacteria; order Pseudomonadales; family Pseudomonadaceae; genus Aquipseudomonas; species Aquipseudomonas neuropathica. The sequence goes on from NZ_JACOPX010000012.1 coordinate 222,304, forward strand.
GTCGAGTTTGGCTAGGCGTTCAACCGGCAACAGGCGCTCAGTGCTCCAGGCGGTTTTGCTTGGTTTGTCCGGCAGTGGCGTGGAACCGGCACCGGCCATGGCATCGGCTTCGGTGCTGGCGACTTCGGCCTGACGCACTTGCGTGGCGCTGTTGGCTTGTGCCGATTTCGGCGGCAGGTAGCGGTCAGCGTTGAACGTATCGGCCTTGAGAATTGCCCGCAGCGATTGTTTGGCGAAGTCTTCGACGGCGATGCGGCCGCTGAAGCTGCTGTCGTCGAGTTTCAGATTGATATTGTCGAAGGCAATGCTGGTTGGCGTGGCGGCAACGCGGCTGACCAATTCGACTTTGCTCAGACTGCCCTCGGCCATGGCCGGCAGTTTCTGACCGATGCTGTCGACGAATTTCGCCAGATCGAACTGGGCGATGGAGATGCCGCCGGTGATCTGCGGGGTCTTGTCGAGGTCATTGGCTTTCAGCTCACCCAAGGCGCGCAACTGGTTGGCAGAGATCTTGATACCGGTCCATTCGGCGACGTTCGCCGCTTTGTCCAGCGATAACTGGCCCTGAGCTGCGAATGTCATGGTTTTACCTTGCAACGGATCGCCGGCCAGTTCGCCGGACAGCTTCATGTCTTCGAACCTGTAGCGCTGCAGTGCGCGCTCGATGCGCAGTTCGCCAGTGAGCTCGGTACGCACGCGCAGGACCGGCTGGTTGGTGCCGAGGAATGCCGTGGCTTTCACCGGAATATTCGTCGAATCGTGTACCGGGCCCGTGCTCAACTGGATGCTCTCGGCGCTGAATTGCTTGCCGGTCAGCTCGTCGTTGTATTCAACGCGGGCGTTGTTGACGGTCAGGCTGTCGATGTCGAGGCGGATCGGCTGTGGCGGTTTTTCCGCTTGGGCAGGGGCCTCGACCGTGGCCGCGCTGGCAGGTGCGGGGCTGCCGGCAGGTGCGGCGGCTGTCGGCACCTTGCCGATGTCTTCCCAGTTGCCGTGGCCGTTCTTGTCGCGTTTCAGGCGCAGGTTCAGCCCTTCAACGCGGACATCGCTCATTTGCACTTCGCGGCGCAACAGCGGCAGTACCCGCACGGACAGGCCGAGCATCTGCAAATCGGCATACGGTTCGGTCGGATTGATCAGGGTGGCAACGCTGGCCTCGTGCAGTTCCAGGCCGAGCCACGGAAACAGGCTCCAGCCGATGTCGCCATTGAGCGTCAGCTCGATGTGGGCCTTGTCGCGGGCTATCTGGCGAATCTCGTCTTTGTAATCGTTGGGATCGAAGAGGTGGGTCAGGGCAAAACCTGCCGCCACAATGATCAGCAACAATCCGAGAAGTACCAGACCCAGGATTTTGCCGAACGCTTTCATGGGCGAGTCCTTGTAGTTAGTCGAATTCTTAATTTAGCCGGGGAGTATAGCGCTGCAATTGCCCGGTTCGGTGTGGCGTCATGTTGCCAGTACCTCCAGCGGGAGGTGTAACTTCGCTGCGATTGCCGAGGCTTCAGGATGCCCGGCAGGCGCCAGCAGACGCAGTTCAGCCCCCGCTTGCGACGCCATTTTCTGCGCTTGGTTCACCAGCCGTTCAGCAACCCCACGGCGACGGGTAACTTTTCGTACGCATAAATGGGACAAGTACCAAACGTCGTGGTGCCTCTGCAGGCGCGCGGCACCGAGCAGGCGGTCGTTGAAACGCCCGGCAATAAAACTTCCCTCGGCGAGCGCGCGGTCGATCAGATTGTTTTCACCGGAAAACGGCGCAAACAGCCAGTCCGGCGCGTCGCGATAAATCTTCCGCAAATCCTCCTGGTCCTGATAATTGGCGGCGTTCAGCGCTTGTACGACGATTGGCATGGCGTTTTCCTGAGTGATACGAGATCAGACGACAGAAAAAAGGTGATATCAGTTTGGTTTTTCTGTCACGTGCAAATGGTAACCTTCGCCCGTTCGTCCGTCCTTCTGCGACTTAACGTCGCGCCTTCAAGGAGCTTCACCCAAAAAAACGGTCATGCCTGCGTGCATAAAGGCCGGGGGTGAACAGTGGCTGGCGAACCATACTAATAATTGGGGGATACACAATGAGCACGAGCATCACGGCGGACGGCCTCAAAGCCGATCAGCCCGCGTTCCTGTCCAAGGAACGCATCATCGCCAAGCCCGGTTTCAACCGTTGGCTAGTCCCACCGGCCGCTCTGGCCATCCACCTGTGCATCGGCATGGCCTATGGCTTCTCGGTGTTCTGGTTGCCGCTGTCCAAGGCGCTGGGCGTCACCGCTCCGGTGGCTTGCGCACCGGACATGAGCTTCATCGCACAGGTATTTTCGTCGAACTGCGACTGGCCGATCTCGATGCTCGGCTGGATCTACACGCTGTTCTTCATCTTCCTCGGCTGCTCGGCAGCGATCTGGGGTGGCTGGCTGGAACACGCGGGGCCACGCAAGGCCGGTGTCGTATCTGCACTGTGCTGGTGTGGCGGTCTGCTGATCTCCGCGTTGGGTATTTATACCCACCAGATCTGGCTGATGTGGCTCGGCTCTGGCGTGATCGGCGGTATCGGTCTGGGCCTGGGCTATATCTCGCCGGTCTCGACCCTGATCAAGTGGTTCCCGGACAAGCGCGGCATGGCGACCGGCATGGCAATCATGGGCTTCGGTGGCGGCGCGATGGTCGGTGCACCGCTGGCAACCGCGCTGATGAGCCACTTCGCTTCGCCAACCGGTGTCGGCGTCTGGCAGAGCTTCGTCGCCATGGCCGCGATCTACTTCGTGTTCATGATCGGTGGTGCTCTGGCTTACCGCGTTCCGCCGACCGGCTGGAAACCTGAAGGCTGGACCGCTCCGGCGAAGAAAGCCTCGAACTCGATGATCACCCACCGTCACGTGCACGTGAATGTGGCGTGGAAAACCCCGCAATTCCGTCTGGTCTGGCTGGTGCTGTGCCTGAACGTGTCTGCCGGCATCGGCATCCTCGGCATGGCTTCGCCACTGCTGCAGGAAGTGTTCGGCGGCAAACTGCTGGGTGTCGATGTGCCGTTTGGTCAGCTCGACGCCGGGCAACTGGCCTCGATCGCTGCGATTGCTGCCGGTTTCACCGGTCTGCTCAGCCTGTTCAATATCGGTGGCCGCTTCTTCTGGGCTTCGTTCTCGGACTACCTGGGCCGCAAAAACACCTACTTCGTGTTCTTCGCCCTGGGTTTTGCCCTGTACGCGCTGATTCCGAACATGGGCCATTTGGGCAACGTTGCGCTGTTCGTGGCGGCGTTCTGCATCATTCTGTCGATGTACGGCGGCGGTTTTGCCACGGTGCCGGCGTATCTGGCCGACCTGTTCGGTACGCAGATGGTCGGTGCGATCCACGGTCGTCTGCTCACCGCTTGGGCTGCGGCCGGCGTGCTCGGTCCGGTGCTGGTGAACTACCTGCGTGAGTATCAGTTGAGCATCGGCGTTGAACGCGCTGCCGCTTACGACATCACCCTGTACATCCTCGCAGGCCTGCTGGTGCTGGGCTTCCTGTGCAACCTGCTGGTGCGTCCGGTGGCTGACAAGTACTTCATGACCGACGCTGAACTGGCTGCCGAACAGGCGCTGGGTCACGACAAAGGTGCTGATGCCAGCACGGTTCTGGAGTGGAAAGCCGCCCCGGGCAGCAAGCCGCTGGCGATCGCTGCGTGGCTGGTGGTGGGTATTCCGTTGGCGTGGGGTGTGTGGGTGACCCTGCAGAAAACGGCGGTACTGTTTCACTAAGTAAAAAAGCAGTACCCCCGTAGGAGTGAGCCTGCTCGCGATAGCGGTCTGACAGTCACAGAAATGTTGATTGCCAGGTCCTCATCGCGAGCAGGCTCACTCCTACAGTTGTTTTTGGTGTGCCTGTAATGGCTTGTATGGACATGTCTACCCGCGACAGCCGGGCATTCTATCCGTCAGCCATCTCACCTCTCGTGTTTCTGTTTACGCCCCGCATGCCTATAATGGCTGCCTTTTTCGCCCAATGATTTTGCGGAGCTGGTGATGGCCGAACGTAAGGCGTCTGTCGAGCGCGACACTCTGGAAACCCAGATCAAAGCCTCGATCAACCTTGATGGCACCGGAAAGGCCCGATTCGATATCGGTGTTCCTTTTCTTGAGCACATGCTGGATCAGATCGCCCGTCACGGGTTGATCGACCTGGATATTGAATGCAAGGGCGATCTGCATATCGACGACCACCATACGGTGGAAGACGTCGGTATCACCCTCGGCCAGGCATTTGCCAAAGCCATCGGCGATAAAAAAGGCATCCGTCGCTACGGTCATGCCTACGTGCCGCTCGATGAAGCGCTGTCGCGCGTGGTCATCGACTTCTCCGGCCGTCCAGGCCTGCAGATGCACGTGCCGTACACCCGCGCCACCGTCGGCGGCTTCGACGTTGACCTGTTCCAGGAATTCTTCCAGGGCTTCGTCAATCACGCGCTGGTCAGCCTGCACATCGACAACCTGCGCGGCACCAACACTCACCACCAGATCGAAACCGTGTTCAAGGCTTTCGGCCGCGCGCTGCGCATGGCCGTCGAGCTGGATGAGCGCATGGCCGGGCAAATGCCATCGACCAAAGGCGTTCTGTAATGCAGACGGTTGCAGTAATCGATTACGGCATGGGCAACCTGCACTCGGTGGCCAAGGCCCTCGAGCACGTCGGTGCCGGCAAAGTGCTGATCACCAGCGATGCGGCGGTGATTCGCGAAGCTGATCGCGTGGTGTTTCCCGGTGTTGGCGCGATTCGCGATTGCATGGCGGAAATCCGTCGCCTCGGCTTCGATTCGCTGGTGCGTGAAGTCAGTCAGGATCGTCCGTTCCTCGGCATCTGTGTCGGCATGCAAGCCTTGCTCGACACCAGTGAAGAAAACGACGGCGTCGACTGCATCGGCCTGTTCCCTGGCGCGGTGAAGTTCTTCGGCAAAGATCTGCATGAAGACGGCGAGCACCTGAAAGTCCCGCACATGGGCTGGAACGAAGTGAAGCAGAAGGTCAGCCACCCGCTGTGGCACGACATTCCGGACATGGCGCGTTTCTACTTCGTGCACAGCTACTACATCGCTGCCGCCAATGCGCGGCAAGTGGTCGGTGGCGGTCATTACGGCGTCGATTTCGCTGCGGCGCTGGCCGATGGCTCGCGTTTCGCCGTGCAGTTCCACCCGGAGAAGAGCCATACCCATGGCCTGCAATTACTGCAGAACTTCGCTGCGTGGGACGGTCGCTGGTAAATGGCTGCCAAGAAATCCAAACCGCCGATCCTGACCCTTACTCCCGAACAGGAGAACGAGGCCAATCGCAAGATTCAGCGGTTCATGGAAGACCGTTTCGAGCTCGATCTGGGTTCGTTCGAAGCGGCGGAAATTCTTGAGTTATTTACCCGCGAAATTGCTCCGCACTATTACAACAGGGCGATTTTCGATGTGCAGACCCACCTCAAAGAGCGGTTTGAAAGCATCGAAAGCGACCTGTGGGCGCTCGAGAAAAACTGATTTCCGAGCCAAGCTGAACATTCAAATTTGAAGGTTTGCCAGATGCTGATTATTCCCGCTATCGATCTTAAAGACGGTGCCTGCGTACGTTTGCGTCAGGGCCGCATGGAAGATTCCACGGTGTTCTCCGATGACCCGGTGAGCATGGCTGCCAAGTGGGTGGAGGGCGGTTGCCGCCGTCTGCATCTGGTCGATCTGAACGGCGCGTTCGAAGGCCAGCCAGTCAACGGCGAAGTGGTTACCGCGATCGCCAAGCGCTACCCGACCCTGCCGATCCAGATCGGCGGCGGTATCCGTTCGCTGGAAACCATCGAACACTACGTCAAGGCTGGCGTGAGCTATGTGATCATCGGCACCAAAGCCGTGAAAGATCCGGCGTTCGTCGCTGAAGCCTGCCGCGCGTTCCCGGGCAAGATCATCGTCGGTCTGGATGCCAAAGACGGTTTCGTCGCCACCGATGGCTGGGCTGAAATCAGCACCGTGCAGGTCATCGACCTGGCCAAGCAGTTTGAAGCCGACGGCGTCTCCTCGATCGTTTATACCGACATCGCCAAAGACGGCATGATGCAGGGTTGCAACGTGCCGTTCACCGCTGCGCTGGCCGCTGCCACCAAGATCCCGGTGATCGCTTCCGGCGGCATCCACAATCTGGGTGACATCAAGTCGCTGCTCGACGCCAAGGCACCAGGCATCATCGGCGCCATCACCGGCCGGGCGATTTACGAAGGCACCCTCGACGTCGCCGAAGCGCAAGCTTTCTGCGATTCGTACCAAGGCTGAGGACTGACCATGGCGCTGGCCAAACGCATCATCCCTTGCCTGGACGTGGACAACGGCCGGGTCGTCAAAGGTGTGAAGTTCGAAAACATCCGCGACGCCGGTGACCCGGTGGAAATCGCCCGTCGTTACGACGAGCAGGGTGCCGACGAGATTACTTTTCTCGATATCACCGCCAGCGTCGATGGCCGTGACACCACGCTGCATACCGTCGAGCGCATGGCCAGCCAGGTGTTCATTCCGCTGACCGTTGGCGGCGGCGTGCGCACCGTGCAGGACATCCGCAACCTGCTCAATGCCGGCGCGGACAAGGTGTCGATCAACACCGCTGCCGTGTTCAACCCGGAGTTCGTCGGTGAAGCGGCGCAGCATTTCGGCTCGCAGTGCATCGTTGTCGCCATTGACGCGAAGAAAGTCTCCGGCCCGGGCGAAACCCCGCGCTGGGAAATCTTCACCCATGGCGGGCGCAAGCCAACCGGCCTCGATGCCGTCGAGTGGGCGAAGAAAATGGAAGGCCTCGGTGCCGGTGAGATCCTGCTGACCAGCATGGATCAGGACGGCATGAAAAACGGTTTCGACCTCGGCGTGACCCGCGCGATCAGCGATGCGCTGGGCATCCCGGTGATCGCTTCCGGCGGCGTCGGCAATCTGCAGCACTTGGCTGACGGCATTATCGAGGGCCACGCCAGTGCGGTACTGGCGGCGAGTATTTTCCACTTCGGTGAATACACCGTGCAGGAAGCCAAGGCCTATATGGCCCATCGCGGGATCGTGATGCGGTAGATTGCCGTCGGTGATGTGGCGAGCTTCGCATCGAGCGAGACCCGCCACATGGCTCATTCTGCTATCCGGGATTGCGTAGGGTAAAGCTGATCAGTCCGAACCTCTGAAACACTCAGGTTTCGATCCATCGTGTAACTGCATAGCGTCAACGGCAGCGCCTGAGTGGGGGTGTAAAACCCGTCGTCGACTTTGCTGTAATACTCAGGATTGATCTCGGAGCAATTGGTTTCTTCTGCCGGGCCCGTGTATATACGGGTCCAGAGATTGCGATCCGCCTCTTCGCGGTACTTTATAAAAAGATAATCGCCGTCTGGCTCAATGGTGAGTGTCGGCGCGGGTAATTGCATCGGAACGGGAGTTACGACTCTTGCTGCCAGGATTTGGGCGTTTCCAAGAAGTCGGCTATCGGCGTGTTGATCGATTGAGTTCACGCCAATCAAACATAAATAATGCAGTCCGGGTTCTCGGCCAATCTCTGATTGCACTTTTGCGTTGGTTGTACTGATTCGGTCGCTGTAGTGGTCAGGTGAATAACAAGCCTGTGCATCACGAACAGTCTTGAAGCGATAGAACTCGGTACTCATGGAAAAGTTGATATCCCATTTTGGCGCTGGCTGATTAGTGTTGTTGGGTGTTTTGTGCAGTCCGATATCTGTAATGGCTCTTGAATTTAACCTGAACTGAAAGTTTGAGTTGGGAGTGAGTGCGCAGTTTTCTGTGTCGAGACGGAATGTTCCATTGGCGAAACAAGCAGTCAGATAGTCGACAGGAAAACTTTGGCTAGCCTGATGCGGCAATAGAGATTGTGTATTTCCATCTCCACACAGACCATGCCAGAAGCACAAGTCATCCGAAGGAATACCATAAGTAGTGCCGGATAATATGCCGGTCACTTGTCCCGTTTCAGCATCGATCACCGGAGCGCCGGAGGAGCCTGGTTCAATACCCTTGCAGTCTTGTTTCTGGTAGTCGGTGTGAACATTCAAATACTTGATGAGGGGGGTGTGGGTCGGCTCTTGTGTGCAAGTCGAAAGCCTCAGGCCGGCTGCAGTGGCTGGCGCGCTTACCAGGTTCACCTGACTGACGTTGCGTGGCCTCGCCGCCGCGAGCTTGAGTGGGGTTACTCCGTCTTTCAACAGGCTGTCCAGTGAGGTGCCTAACTGCAATATAGCGATATCAGTACTGGCGAAACTGGCCCAATTGACCTTGTTGATGTCATAACGCTTGGCGTCCGTGAGCGTGTCATGGAAAAAATTGAACTGTATCTGACCTTGATAAGCAATGTCAGCGATTGTGCCGACTCTGATGGAAGTGCAGTGCGCATTGGTCATTACGTAAGCAGGTCCGTTTGCTTCTTTGCCTGTTTCGCGAGTATCTAGCAGGAATGCGCTGCAATAAGGTCTATCGTCTTTGAAAATCTTGCCAATGCCGTTCCAGTGATTAAAGTCGCCACCCGCGTTACTTAGCAGAATTGCTTCCGGCGCTTCGGCTGTAGTGCCTGCACAGGAGATTAATGGAAGTGTGAGTGCCATTGCTGAGCACGCAAAAAATATTCGGGCTTTATTAGTCATGATCAATCCTTGACCGTATTTCAGGAATTAATGGAGTAACTGTATTTCGCTGGTGAGTGTAATTCGTTGTGCTGTTCGGTATGTGCTGGCTAATGTGAGTAGTTGTGAGTGCGGTTGTCTGCAAGTCAAACATGTGAAGTCGGTGAAGGTCGCAGGAATCTCTGATTCGGCTGAAAACTGTTCTTTCGCATGCTGTTTTTTTGATACGTCAGCACGTGCTGATGCTTTTTAAATGGGGTCAGGATCGAAAACCATACAGGCCAGTGGACAGCATGGCGCACCCAAGGCACTCTTGGGCACGCCATGGATTCCGGTAGCCCGACATGATCAAACGCCTGCTTCTTGTTCTCGCCAGCGCCTCGATGTTGCTCATCAACACTGCCCGCGCCGAAACCAGTCCCGACACCGATCTGGTGCTCCTCACCGAAAATTTCCCGCCGTATAACATGGCGAAGAACGGCAAGAACTTCGCCCAGGGCGAGAACATCAATGGCATCGCCACCGACATCGTGCGCGAAGTGTTCCAGCGTGCCGGCATCACTTACAGCCTGACCCTGCGCTTTCCTTGGGAGCGCGTCTACAAACTGGCTCTGGAAAATCCCGGTTATGGCGCCTTCGTGATGGCGCGTCTGCCGGACCGCGAAAAGCTCTTCAAGTGGGTCGGCCCGATCGGTCCGGATGACTGGATCATGCTGGCCAAGGCTGACAGCAAGATCACCCTCGAAACCCTCAATGATGCGCGCAAGTACAAGATCGGTGCCTACAAGGGCGATGCGATTGCCGAGACACTGACCAAACAAGGTCTAAAGCCGATAGTAGTGCTGCGCGATCAGGACAACGCGAAGAAACTGGTCAATGGTCAGATCGACCTGTGGGCCACCGGTGATCCTGCCGGGCGCTATCTGGCGCGGCAGGACGGTGTCACCGGTCTCAAGACCGTGCTGCGCTTCAACAGTGCAGAACTGTATCTGGCGCTGAACAAGGACGTCTCAGACGAAGTGGTCGCCAAGCTTCAGGCTGCGCTGGATCAGTTGCGCAAAGAAGGCGTGGTGGACGAAATCATGGGGCGGTATCTATAGCGACATCCAGGCCCGATGATGGCTGCTCTTTAGCGTTGGCGCCATCGGTGCCAGATATTGCCGGGGTGTCTGTCGTCAGCGGCGGACACGCGCTGGCGAACTCGACGGACTCCGGCGGATATTGCGTCAGCAGAACGCTTGAATCATCGGTGTAACCAAAGTCGACCGCCACTTGAGTACCGTCTTCCCGTACCAACTCGTAATGGCTTTGCATCTGATAAACCGCGACGGCTGTTTGCTTCGGCGCCATGGCAATCACCACTTGAGGTCGTAGCTCGTTCCAACCGTTGGAAGACGTTTCGGTACGGGTCAAACTGTTTGGCAGGCAGGCCGAGAATTTTGTCATGCGGATATCGCTGAGAGGCACGGTCGGCCAGGCTTTGACGATTTCCATGGCGGTAAAACTATGGAACATACGCATTGTCACCGCGTTTTGCAGGCGTGGTGCTGTCCATTTAACGGCCCGATACTTGTCCGATTCATTGCGCTCGTGACCAATGAGCACATATTCGTCAGTTCTCTTCAGTTCGTAGTAAGGCGAATTGCGAAATTGTTCGCCGGGATGAGCATGATCTCGCACTGCGAACCAAGGCAGGCGGGCAATCTGGGTGACGGTGGCGGGTTCGTTCACTGCGGGCTTCGTGTAACCGGTGAGGGTCGGAATTTGCGGCGATGCGTTGACTTGCAGCGGGATTTGCATGCGCAAGCCATACGCCGTCGAAGGTGCTGCAGGCTTGCTGTAGCCCTGGATGCCCACGAAGGTGCCGGGCGCAAAATGGATGTCGCCTGCGGCGGCAGTCGACGGTTCGATGCCATAGGCGCTGAAACTGAGCTTGGCACCGCTGCCCTTGTCATTCCAGATCAGATCGCCGACGTTCGCTGCTATGACCAGGTCGAGCCTGACGCAGCGCACCGAGTTCAACGAAGGTTTGCAGTGATCGTTGGAGCACACGAGTCCCAGAGCGACGTAACCGACGGGGGCCAGAGGTCGCCAGATCGACATGCGAGTAACTCCGGGCGCTCCGGTTTCTTTCCAGACCAGTTCAAAATCGGCAGGGCGGGCCAGTGCCTTTCCTTTAGTGCTTAAGGACCCTTCCATATCTTTCTCGCAGACCACGGCTGCGACCATTTCGCCATTGATATTGGCGTCGCCGGGAAAGAGCACGTCGCCCAGCGGAAAGTAGCCCGGCAATGCATCTGGAGCAGGAGTGGGGCGCCAGAATGTGGCAGGTTTGGCTTTTGAGCCGTTAGTGCTCCAGACCCGGTGAAACTCCGTGGTGAAGTTGATCAGCAGATTGTCCTGCATGATCGGTTCCATGGGCATGGGATGCGCTGCGGTGTTGTCTTCAATAGTCATGATGATTCCTGATAGTTGAAAGCGACGCCAGGGCGTCGCGACCTGTTGCAGGTCGCACTATCGGGAACAGGGACGGTTTCCGGGTGGTAACTATGTATGTGCTAGCGTCACAGGGTGTTACCGATACACGCCGTCCTTGCCATGGCCAGCCATGGCGCGATTACTGCGCAGGCTGATCATTTGCTTGATATCGATCCAGTCGATGCCTTGAGCCTTCAACTTCGGCAGTTCGCGCTCGAGCACCGCCAATGTCTGCGGATACGGATGGCCGATCATCACCGCCGAACCCTGCTTGCGCGCCAGGCTGATCGCGGTTTGCAACTGCGTATAGATCGCCGCTTCAGTGCGTTCGTCATCAAGAAACACGTCCCGCGAGACACTGGCCAGATCGATCTTCTGCGCCTGCTGCGCCGCCACGGTCTGGGCGCTGGTGCGGCTGTCGACGAAGAACTTGTGCCGGCGCTGCAGTTCGCCCATCAACCAGGCCATCGCCACCGGTTGCGCAGTCATGCGGCTGCCCATGTGGTTATTGATGCCGGCAGTGTAGGGGACCATTTTGAACGCGGCGTTGAGGCGTTTTTCCAGCTCTTCGATGGGCAGTTCGGGGTGCCAGGCATAGGGACCGGTGGCCGGGTCCATGGGCATGTGCAGGATAACGATCTTGCCGGCGCGATGGGCTTCGCGGGCAAACTCGGTGGCGTGCGGGGTGTCCGGCATGATCGCCGTGGTCACCGGGCCGGGCAGGGCCAGCACGCGGCGATCCCGGGGCAGGTTCTGCCCCAGGTCGTCGATGATCAGTGTCAGATAGGCTTTGTGTGGCTTTGGGCTGGCGGGCTCTGCGTGAGCAGCACCCGCCAGACAGCACAACAGAACGAGGACGAAACGCAGCGACATCCTCAACGGCCGGACGTGATGCTCAGCCCTTTGAGCAGGCTCAGGGCCTGGGCCAATTGATAGTCATCATCCTGCGGCATGGCTTTGGGCTTGGCGCCGGAGCCGGTTGGTTTGTCCGCGCCGCCGTTGCCGTTGCCCAGGTGACCTTGCAGGTCGGCTTCCTTGAAGTAATCGCCATCGGCCTCGTTGGTGATCTTGGCCTTGCGCACTTCGATGTCCGGAACGATGCCCTGCGCCTGAATCGAACGACCATTCGGCGTGAAGTACAGCGCGGTGGTGATCTTCAATGCACGGTCATTGTTCAGCGGCAGTACGGTTTGTACCGAGCCTTTGCCGAAACTGGTGGTGCCCATGACTACCGCGCGTTTCTGGTCCTGCAGGGCGCCGGCGACGATTTCCGAAGCCGAGGCACTGCCACCGTTGATCAGCACGACCATCGGCACGGCTTCACTTTCGTCTTTGCCGGTGGCCGAGAAACGCAGTTCGGAATTGGCGATGCGGCCTTTGGTGTAAACGATCAGACCTTTGGTGATGAAATGGTCGACCACTTCCACCGCTGCTTGCAACACGCCGCCGGGGTTGTTGCGCAGGTCGAGAATGATGCCGTTGAGCTTCTTGCCGTTGTCCTTGCGCAGCTTGGCCAGAGCCTTGGAAACCTCTTCGCCGGTCTTGACCTGGAACTGGGTGATGCGGATGTACGCATAGCCGGTTTCCAGCAACTGCGCCTTGACGCTCTTCACCTGAATCACCGCACGGGCCAGGGTCACGTCGAACGGCGTGCCGCCGTCGCGTACCAGGGTCAGGGTGATTTTCTGGCCGATCTTGCCGCGCATTTTGTCGACAGCTTCGGTCATGGTCTGGCCGCGCGTCGGCTGGCCGTTGATCTTGACGATGAAGTCGCCGGCCTGAATGCCGGCCTTCGACGCCGGGGTGTCATCGATTGGCGAGACGACTTTGATGAAACCGTCTTCGGCGCCGACTTCGATGCCCAGACCACCGAACTCACCGCTGGTGCTTTCCTGCAGCTCGGTGAAATCTTCAGGGCCGAGGTACGCCGAGTGCGGATCAAGGTTGCTGAGCATGCCCTTGATCGCGTTTTCCAGCAGGGTCTTGTCGTCCACCGGCTCGACGTACGCGGCTTTGATCCGGTCCATGACCTCGGCAAAGGTGCGCAACTCTTCCAGCGGCAACGGTGCCTTGGAAGTTGCGGCAGTGCCTGCCGGAGCGACGGCCGGGGCCGGTTGAGCGGCGAACGCCAGAGGCGCGCCGATCACCAGGGCGATCGTCAGGGCCAGCGAGGTAAGGCGGGACAAATGCAGCATGTCGAACGAACTCCTGAATTAGGCGGCACGCTTATCCTTGCGCGCGGCACCATTGTGCTGGATCACTCGGGTGACCCTGCTGACGAATTGCGAAATACAGCGCTGATGTGTCCTGGCCGCCACTGTTACCGACAGTGGAGATGGACTCACCGGCTTTAACCACGTCACCGGCCGACTTGAGCAGTGTCTGGTTGTGACCGTAAAGACTTAGAAAACCGTTGCCGTGGTCGAGGATGACCAGCAGCCCGGCGCCGCGCAGCCAGTCGGCGAACACCACGCGACCACCGTGTACGGCATGCACCTGGCTGCCGGCGGAGGCGCTGATCATTACGCCGTCCCACTTGGTGCGGGCGTCGTCGCCACGGGATTCGCCGAAGCGTGCCAACAATCGACCATCAACCGGCCAAGGAAGTTTTCCCCGGGTTGCAGCAAAAGGGCCACCGAAGGTCTCGCCGCTGCTGGAGACCAGCGCGCCGGGGGTCGATCTGGCGGGTTTTCGTGGGGCGTCGCTGTTTTCAGCCTGCGCCTCACGCAAACGCTTTTTTTCCGCTTCCTGCTGGGCGATCAGCGCTTTCTGCCGCGCTTCTTCTGCCTCACGGGCCTGGCGGGCCAGGGTTTCTTCAATGGTTTTAAGGACTTTAGACAGGTCTGCCTGATCTTGCTCGCGCGCGGCGAGTTTCTGGTCGCGGGCCTTCACGTCATCGTTAAGCTTGGCGAGCACTTGCTGGCGTTCCTTGCGGACATTTTCCAGTTCGTCGCGCTGGGTATCGAGGCTGCTTTTCTGTACCAGCAATTGCGCCTGTTGGGCGGCAATGTCTTTTTCGACATTGGCCAGTTGGCGCAGGGTTTCGTTGAAGTTCTTCAGCTGTTCCAGGCGGGCCTGGCTCAGGTAATCGTAATAGGTGAGGGTGCGGGCGAATTTCTCGGGATTCTGCTGGTTGAGCAGCAGCTTGAGGTATTCCTGCCGACCGTTCTGATAGGCCGCGCGGGCCTGAATGGCGATCAGTCGCTGCTGTTCAGTGCGCGCGCTCTGGAGTTTTTTTTTCTCTGCATCGAGTCGCTTCAGCTCGGATTCGCTTTTCTGCAGTTCTTTCTGCAGCGCGTCGACCTGCTTCTGCAGTTTACCCAGCTCGGTTTCAGTGCCCTTGAGCTCTTTCTGTACGCCGGACTTTTCTTCCTGGACTTTGCTCAGCAGCTTTTTCAGCTCGGCAATGTCCTGACGCGTGGCGTCCAACTGCTGTTGGGTTTGCGCGCGCTCGTCAGCGAAGGCCGGTTGGAGCAGGCAGGTCAGAGCGAGGGCGATCAGGACGCGGAGCATAGAGGCGGGCGGCACCAGGGTAATGGACGGCCTAGTATGCCCGCCCGAGGCTGCAAAAAAAACGCCCAATTGGGGCTGTGTGATAACTGGCCTGAAAAACACCACAAACCAATGTAGGAGTGAGCCTGCTCGCGAAAGCAGTGTGTCAGGCGACATCGCTGTCGACTGATCCACCGTATTCGCGAGCAGGCTCGCTCCCACAAGGTTAGGCGTGGTTTACACCAGAATCGAAGTGCCGGTCATTTCCGCCGGTTTTTCCAGGCCCAGCAGCTTCAGCATGGTTGGTGCCACGTCCGCCAGCACGCCGCCTTCACGGACCTTGAGGTCGCGCTTGCCGACGTAAATGAACGGTACCGGCTCGGTGGTGTGCGCGGTGTGCGCCTGGCCGGTGGATTCATCGGCCATTTGCTCGACGTTGCCGTGGTCAGCAGTGATCAGCGCTTCGCCGCCAACCTTCTCCAGCGCTTCGACAATGCGCCCGACGCAGGTATCAAGGCATTCCACAGCCTTCACTGCCGCGTCGAACACGCCGCTGTGGCCGACCATGTCGCCGTTGGCGTAGTTGACCACGATCACGTCGTAACGCTGGTTTTCGATGGCGTCGACGATGCGGTCGGTGACTTCCGGCGCGCTCATTTCCGGCTGCAAGTCATAAGTGGCGACTTTCGGCGATGGAATCAGGATGCGCTCTTCGCCCGGGAACGGTTCTTCACGACCGCCGGAGAAGAAGAAAGTCACGTGGGCGTATTTTTCGGTTTCAGCGATGCGCAACTGGGTTTTGCCGTTTTTCGCCAGATAGTCGCCGAGGACGTTTTCCAGGCTGCCCGGGGCGAACGCCGAGGGTGCAGGGATGCTCGCTGCGTATTGGGTCAACATCACAAAACCGGCCAGTTTCGGCTGGCGCGCGCGCTCGAAGTCTTTGAAGTCGTCTTCGACGAACACGCGGGTCAGCTCGCGGGCGCGGTCGGCGCGGAAGTTCATGAACACCACGGCGTCGCCGTCTTCGACTTTCACCGACTCGCCAATGGACGTTGCTTTGACGAATTCGTCGCTCTCGCCGCGAGCGTAAGCTGCATCCAGACCTTCCTGCGCAGTGGCGGCGTGGAATTCGCTGTTGCCGTCGACGATCAGGTTGTAGGCCTGAGCCACACGGTCCCAGCGGTTGTCACGGTCCATGGCGAAGTAGCGGCCGATGATGCTGGCGATGCGGCCCTTGCCCAGTGCCTGGAAGGTCGCATCGAGCAGTTCGATGGACGACGCAGCGCTTTTCGGTGGGGTGTCGCGGCCGTCAAGGAAAGCGTGCAGGTAGATTTTTTCGGCGCCGCGCTTGAAGGCCAGTTCGGCCATGGCGATCAGGTGATCCTGGTGGCTGTGCACGCCGCCATCGGAGAGCAGGCCCATGAAGTGCACGGCTTTGCCGGCGGCCACGGCTTTGTCCACAGCGGCGCAGATGGTCGGGTTCTCGAAGAACTCGCCGTCGCGGATCGCTTTGGTCACGCGGGTAAAGTCCTGATACACCACGCGGCCGGCGCCAAGGTTCATGTGACCGACTTCGGAGTTGCCCATCTGGCCGTCCGGCAGGCCGACGTCCATGCCGCTGCCCGAGATCAAGCCGTTGGGCACGGTAGCCCACAGGCGATCCAGAACAGGCTTCTTCGCCGCAAAAACGGCGTTGGATTCGGGGCTGTCGCTGTGACCGAAGCCGTCGAGAATCATCAGGACCAAAGGTTTAGGCGTGGTAGTCATGGAATCCACTCGTGGCTAATAAAGAAGAAGGCGATGGAAAAGGGAGTTGGAGTTTAAAGCTAAGTTCCGACCGCGTCACCGCCGGACGGGGTTTGGCCGACCATAGTGGCTGTGTATACTGGCCGACATTTTAACGCCCTGGAACCTCCTTCGATGGTTGCTCACCTGATTGAATTTGCCACTAACCACTACATTCTTGTCGGTATCTTCGTCGTACTGCTGGCTCTGCTGCTGGCGCACACGATGCAGGGCGGCGGTAAAAGCCTGAGCACCGGCGAGCTGACTGCACTGGTCAATAAAGACGCAGGCGTGGTGGTGGACATCCGTCCGGCCAAGGATTTCGCTGCCGGCCACATCGTTGGCGCGATCAACATTCCTCAGGACAAACTGGCTGCGCGCATCGCCGAGCTGGAAAAACACAAGGCCAAGACCATTATTCTGGTCGACGCCCTGGGCCAGACCGCCGGCACCCACGCCCGCGAGCTGATGAAATCCGGCTTCACCGCCGCCAAGCTGTCCGGCGGAATCTCCAGCTGGAAAGGCGACAACCTGCCGTTGGTGAAGTGATATGAGCGAAGTCATCGTCTACTCCAGCGATTACTGCCCTTATTGCTCGCGAGCCAAGTACCTGCTCGAGAACAAAGGCGTGGCCTTCAAAGAGATCAAGGTCGATGGCAAGCCGCAGGTGCGCGCTGAAATGACCCAGAAGGCGGGACGCACGTCCGTGCCGCAGATCTGGATCGGCAGCAAGCACATCGGCGGTTGTGACGATTTGTATGCCCTGGAGCGCGCCGGCAAGCTCGACGCGCTGCTCAAGGCCTGAACGGCTGCACCCACGTACAGCAATCCCTTAAAGACCCGAGATCAGAAAGGATCTGAGATGACTGACCAACAGAACACTGCAGCCAGCGAAGAAGAAACCGCACCGCAATTCTCCTTGCAGCGCATCTACGTACGCGACCTGTCCTTCGAAGCCCCGAAAAGCCCGGCGATCTTCCGCCAGCAGTGGGATCCGGCGGTCGCTCTGGATCTGAACACTCGTCAGAAAGCACTGGAAGGTGATTTCTACGAAGTCGTGCTTACCCTGTCCGTGACCGTGAAAAACGGTGAAGAAGTCGCCTTCATCGCTGAAGTGCAACAGGCCGGTATCTTCCTGATCAAGAACCTGGACGCGGCTTCGATGAGCCACACCCTGGGTGCGTTCTGCCCGAACATCCTGTTCCCGTACGCGCGCGAAACCCTGGACAGCCTGGTGACCCGTGGTTCGTTCCCGGCCCTGATGCTGGCCCCGGTGAACTTCGACGCCCTGTACGCGCAAGAGTTGCAGCGCATGCAGGAAAGCGGCGAGACGCCAACCGTTCAGTAAGACGGTTCAGCATCACCCCATGTGGGAGCGAGCCTGCTCGCGATAGCGGTCTGTCAGACACATCAATGTTGCCTGACACTCCGTAATCGCGAGCAGGCTCGCTCCCACATTTGTTTTGTGGTGTTACTTGAAGTCGTTTTGGCGCCAGGCTTCGTACACAGCGACCGCCACGGTGTTGGACAGGTTCAGGCTGCGGCAGCCTTCGCGCATCGGCAGGCGCAGGCGTTGTTCCGGCGGCAGCGCGTCGAGCACTTCCGGCGGCAGGCCACGGCTTTCCGGGCCGAAGATGAACGCATCGCCAGGAACAAACGCGGCATCATGAAACGGTCGCGAGCCCTTGGTGGTGAACGCAAACAATCGCGGGTTGCCCAGGCTTTCCAGGCAACTGGCCAGGTCCGCGTGACGCTGCAGCGTGGCATATTCGTGGTAATCGAGACCGGCACGGCGCAGGCGCTTGTCGTCCATCTCGAAGCCCAGCGGTTCGATCAAATGCAGGTGGCAGCCGCTGTTGGCGCACAGCCTGATAACGTTGCCGGTATTCGGCGGAATTTCTGGTTGAAAAAGGATGACGTGAAACATGCACGGCTCCGAAGGTAAAGATGAGCGGCATTCTACGCCGCCTGTGGACAACCGTTCGAAACTATTCCCGCGAGTCATCGGTTCGCTGGCGATTGTCGGCATGATGATCGGCTTGATGATCGGCCGTCTGACCACGCCGGACCCGACTGTGCTGCAGCAAGTCGAGGTCACGGAACAGGGGCTGGTGGTGTGGTTCAACAATGAGCCAAAGCTGCATGGCGAGATCATCGATGGCACGGTGGCGCTGCTGTTTCAGGCTGAAGGCCGGGCGCAGAAAGGTCAGCTCAAGCTCAATGGCAAAGACGTCAACTGGCGTACGCGCATGAGCGACGGCGGGTTGCTGCTGACGGTGCTGGCGGCGCGACCATTACAGGGAAGCTGGGCTGGCAGCAAGGTCGACGACCGCTGGCGGCTGGAGATTCGCTTGCAAACGGACTGATCGAAAACTGCCGACTCTCTCTCCTGTTCTCCTACGTTTCCTGGCGTTGTTTCTCACTGCGCCAGTCTGCCTTTCCTATCTCCTTCAAGACCTGTGCACGTTATCGTGCGCTCCTCTTTTAAGCCGGCAGGATGCCGATATTTTCGTCCGTCAGGTGAATGCCTGGGGCGACTTTTTCAAGGATGAAAAAACATGCCAGTAAAATCATCGCGCGGTGGCGGTGCTCACGTGGAAGGCCCCGGCAGCTCGAATCGGCCGGTGGAGGTGGACACTTCGCTCCCCGGTTCCTCAGGCCGCAGAGGCGTTGACTCGGGTACTACTCACTACAATCCGCAGCCGCCACCCGGGGGATCCGGCACTCCAGACATTGAAGCCGTCCATGCGGCTCCGGCTGTCGTCGTTCACACGGCCCCCGTTCAAACTCCTCGGCTGGCACCTCAACCGTCGCTGGATGATTACGTAATCCCCGTCCAGGCGTTACTTCCTGAAGTCAACGGCGAAGGTTTAAGGGTTTTTAACAATCGCCCCTACGCTGAGGTGTCCGATAGCGTTTTTGTTCCTGTCGCCGTGGATCCGAAGACTGGATTGCATCATGCCCGACGGCCAAGCGAGTTGCTTTTAGGCCCGGTGATGCTGCGTAACGCCGATAGCGGTCTTTGGTACCAGCGAACGCAGGTTGAGCCAACCACTCGAGCGCAGGTCCGTAGTTATCTTCCGGAGATGATCGATCAACACGTGGACGATTTCATTGCCCGGTTCGATGACAGGGACGTGGCGGAACTCGAGCTCAAGCGGATTCAGCTTGGTCTGGCGCAACTGGGTAGCGAACACGTCCATGTCCCGTCCCATGCCTACGCCATATTCCCCAAGATGCGTGAGGCAAATGACTTGTGGAACACGCTACGCCAACTCTACACGTGGCAAGGTCAGCCTGATCTGCGGGTCTATCGTGATGGGCAACTGTCGGGTTACAAGCTGGACGTCAATCTCATGCTATGGCCAGTCGACGAGCTGCTTTCATTGAAATTCAAATCAGTGGTTGAGCTTTCTTTAAGAGGAAATGCGCCGCTGAATACTGAGGTGTTTTTTGCACAATTTCCCAACATTGAAAGTCTGACGGTAACAAGCGAGCGATTCGCCACCGGGCGACATGTTTGGGATAACGCCGCCGGGCATTCTCAGTATGAGATTCTTCAGTCAAGACTCAATATCAATTCGCGCTTTGCGACGCTGTTGAACGGACTGCCCCGTTTACGAGTGCTGAGCCTGCAGGATTGTAATTTTCCCGCCCGGTTTTCGGTGAGCGGCATGACCGAATTGCAAGTGTTGAGGCTTGGTAACACATTAGGCATTCCGGATCTTGCTGGCGTGTTGAATGAATTGCCCAGTCCTTCGCGCTTACAGGTGCTTGATCTGCATCAGAATGATTCTTTGCTGGTGGCACCTGACGTTACCAGGATGACTGAGTTGCGTGTATTGGATCTGACAGGAACCGGAATAACCCGTCTCCCTGGTGGGCTTGATGCCGACAACGGGCTGTCAAGGCTGGAGGTATTGAGACTGGGCGACAATGCGCTTTCGGTCGCACCTTCACTCAAAGGAATGACTGCGCTGCAGGAGCTGGATCTTTCCAATGCACGGTTAGACAGATTTCCGGAGGGCATCACCCACGAGATTCCGGGGAAGGTGCTGGATCTGACGAACAATCGAATTACATCTATTCCCGAATCCATAGAACTCAGAGCCGGTTTCAAGCTCAGTGGCAATCCTGTTACCGATCCTTCTTCCTTGCGACGGCTGATCCACGCACGTATGGAAACGGGCACGGATATCTGGCTGGGAGAACCCAGTACTGACCGGTCGGCAAACCTTTGGCTGCGTAATGTGCCGCCCGGCCAGGATTTGACTGACAAACTGAAGCTTTGGGACAGCTTCGGCCCTGACTCGCGCCTGCAGGACGCGATCCGGCAACTGAGTCGAACACCGGAATTTCATGAAGCGTATCTGCTTTTGCAGCGGCGGGTCTGGTCGTTCCTTGAGATCTACAGCAAGCGCGGACCTGGCGAGCAGGCACGGCTCAACAGCATTTTGTTCACAGAGCCGAGTCCCGGAAAAATGCTCGACAGGCTGGAAGCCGAGATCCGGGAATATGACTCGGGGCGGCAAAATCCACCTCTGCATCATTTACCCAAGCGTCCGAGGCTCGATCCGTAAAGGTCTCGACGGGCAATGCCAAAGCGTGGCGCTCCATTGATCTCGGCAGGATGCCAAACCCTTCGTCCCTTGCACGAATGCCAGAGGCGACTTTTCAAGGATGAAAAAAACATGCCAGTAAAACCACCTACCGGTAGCGGTACCCCCGTGAAAGTGAACCCTTCCACCCGTCCGAATCGACCGGTGGAGGTAGAGATTTCGCTTCCCGGTTCATCGGGCCGCAGAGGTTCCGGTTCAGGTAACTTTCCAGATCCACTGCCGCGAGCGCCATCGCCCAGTGCCATGGACCCGGATGCCACTCCTGCGGCTCCGGCTGTTTTGGTTCGCGCTGGCCCCGTTGAAATCCGTCCCTCATCCCCTGAGTTGTCGCTGGAAAGTTACCTACTCGACCCCGGGGTGACGGTGCCAACTGGACCCGACTCAGAAGGTCTGCGGATTTTTGATAACCGCACTTACGTCGACGTGGCCGGCGGACGCATTGCTCCTGTCGGACTGGATCCGGATTCGGGATTGCATCGGGCACGCAAACTGAACCGATTGCTTTTAGGTCCGGTGATGCTGCGCGAAACCGAAAGCGGCCTTTGGTACGTGCGTGAAGTCGTTGAACCCACTACCCGGGCGCAGGTAAAAAAATACTTTCCGGAGGCGACCGACCAACACGCGGATGATTTCATCGCCCGGTTCGGCGACAGGGATGCGGCAGAGGTAAAACTCAAGGGACTTCAGCTTGGGCTTGTTCAGATGCACCAAGAGATCAGCGCTTGGGAGGCCACCTACAAGGGCAGCGACGACCACGAGCGCAACAGGCGACTTGCGATAGGGGAAAAATTTCGTCGGTTGTATAAATGGCAAGGTGACGAAAACGAGAAAGTCTACCGGGACGGGCGGCTGCTGGGCTTTGAGTTGGAGCTCAATCTTGGGACTCGCGCCAATCTGAATCTGCCGATTTTTTCGAAACGACTGGACTCGGTGGTTTCTCTAAGCCTGAAGGGAAGTGTTGTCCGTAATCTGGGAGATTTTCTGTCTACGTTTTCTCATGTTGAAACCCTCAAATTGAAGGAATTTGGCATACGCGGTAAAGAGTTACTGGATGCTATCGCCATGGTTTCAGAGTTAAGAACCCTGAGTATTCAGCACACCAATCTAAGGCCGCTGCCTCCCGCTGAATTGCAGTTCAAAGTGTTGCCCCGTTTACAAGAGCTGGATCTGGGCGACTGCACCATACAATCTGCTCTGTCAGTGTCCGGCATGACGGAGTTGCGAGTGTTGAAGGTCAGTAACTCTTATTTGCTTCATTTGCCTGAAGGACTGAACGACTTGGCCTTGCGCTCGCGTTTGCGAGTGCTGGATCTGCATGGTGATCGATATCTGCAAGGGGACGTAATGCTGTCCGGTATGTCCGAGCTACGGGTACTGGATTTGTCGGGTACTAACTTAAGTCCGGAGTTCGGTGGATTCGATTCCCAGGCCGGGCCATTGCCGTTAGAGGTATTGAGGCTTGCGAGCATTCCGTTGCGCGATGCACCGTCGCTCATGGCAATGCCTGCGTTACGGGAGCTGGATCTTTCGCACACCCTGATAAAACAGCTGCCTGTCGGGCTGGTGGCGGAGGGAGGGCTGTCGCGGCTGGAGGTGTTGAAACTCAATGGCAATCCTCTGACTTCCGTGCCGACGCTGGAAGGCATGACCGCGCTGCGGGAGATTGATCTGAGTTATACCGGAATAGACAGGTTTCCAGAGGGTGTCACGCGGGAGATTCCCAAGGAGAACTTGCGTCTCTCGAATAATCTGATTAAGTCGATCCCCGACACCATCGAACTCAGGCTGGGTTTTGAACTGATTAACAACCCGATATCCGACCCGGCTTCGCTTCGGCGACTAATGACGGCACGACGACAAACAGGCGCTGACATTTGGCTGGGGCGGGAGCTGCCGAACTATCCTCTGCGGATTGATCACTGGATGAAAGATGTACCCGCGGAGCAGTTTCAGGAAAAGCATGATCTTTGGGAGTGGTTTAAACAGGATCCTCAACACTCGAAAATCACCTCGAGCATGGCAAAACTGACCAGAACGCCTGAATACCAGATTGAACATTCATCTTTGCAGCTTCGGGTCTGGATCTTGCTCAATAACTACAAGAAAGCCGACCCGGTTGTTCAGGAGCTAGCAAGAACAATTGGAATTTTCGAGAGTAGTCCCGCAAAAATGCTGAACAGGATGGAGGATGAAATACGCAAACATCGCGAAGGCGGCGATCCCGCCGCTGCATTGCCCAAGCGTCCTCGATTGACACCGGGCTGAACGCCTCGCCATTAGGTGTAAAAGCGGGAATCCCTGACCTGCCTGTATCAGGGTTCCCAAAACGGGGTGGACTTCGCTAGCAGCGTCGGTCCGGTATAAAGAGGGAACCCCCGGCCTGCCTGTACCAAGGATCCCAAAAGGGTGGGCTCGTCGCGTTGCGGCATGAGCCCGATGTAAAGAGGGGAATCCCCGGCCTGCCTGTACCAAGGTCCCCGAAACGGGTGGTGAAACGAATCACCTGTAAGAGGTATTGCAGGGGGCGTGCCAGGTTTTCATTTGCTGAAACAAAAAAGCTGATCAGAGACATCAAAGCCCCGAAATTCGGGGCTTTGGTGTTTCTGGATAGTCGGTTTTTCAGTGTTCTGAGAAGTGAATGAGGCGATCCGGCTGTGCGCGATCGCGGGTCATTGTGCATTGATGCGGTGCACGGTGGCCCCTCACCCTAACCCTCCCGAAACGTCGGACCGCCCATAGGGAGAGGGAACTGACCGAGTTGCTGGTTCAAGTTACGCCGACCTGAAATATTGAGCCGGACTCAGGTTTCGAAAACATCCGGGATCTGCGCCCTCTCCCTCTGGGAGAGGGGCTGGGATGGATCCTGAGCACGCAGCAATCCTCAAGCGAACAATTCGTTAACCCTCATCCCCCTCATCATCATCCCCGCCATCAACCTTCATCCCCAATTCCTTGATCTTGCGCGTCAGGGTATTACGCCCCCAACCGAGCAAAATCGCGGCATCACGCCGACGCCCGGCGGTGTGCTTCAACGCCGTCTCGATCATGATCCGTTCAAATGCCGGCACTGCGCTGTCGAGCAAACTCGACTGGCCACGCGCCAAGGCCTGGTCGGCCCACTGACGCAGTGCTTGCTCCCAATTGGTCACTGGCGCCGAGTCCTGCGGCAGGTTCAGCAGTTCTGGCGGCAGGTCGCTGATGTGCACTTCGCGCCCGGACGCCATTACCGTGATCCAGCGGCACGTATTCTCCAACTGACGTACGTTGCCGCCCCACGGCAGGTTCTTCAGGTATTCCTCGGTCTCGCTCTTCAGCAGCTTCGGTTCCACCGCCAGTTCTTGCGCAGCGCGGCTGAGGAAGTGCTTGGCCAGGGTCGGGATGTCCTCACGACGATCGGAGAGGCGCGGGATGTGGATACGGATTACGTTGAGGCGGTGGAACAAGTCCTCGCGGAACTTGCCGGCGTGCACCAGGGTTTCCAGATTCTGGTGCGTCGCGGCGATGATGCGCACATCGACTTTGACCGGCACGTGGCCGCCCACACGATAGAATTCGCCATCGGCGAGAACCCGTAGCAAACGGGTTTGGGTGTCGGCCGGCATATCACCGATTTCATCGAGGAACAGTGTGCCGCCGTCGGCCTGTTCGAAACGTCCGCGACGCAAATTTGCTGCGCCGGTGAACGCGCCTTTCTCATGGCCGAACAGCTCGGATTCCATCAGATCCTTGGGGATCGCCGCCATGTTCAGCGCGATGAATGGCGAGGCCGCGCGCGGACTGTGGCGGTGCAGGGCGTGGGCCACCAGTTCTTTACCGGTACCGGATTCGCCGTTGATCAACACGGTAATGTTGGAGTGGCTCAAGCGGCCGATGGCGCGAAACACTTCCTGCATCGCCGGCGCTTCGCCGATGATTTCCGGGGTGCGCGTCAGTGCCGGCACCACTTCCAGGCCTTGCTGTTCTTGTGCGTGCTGGTTCGCACGTTTGACCAGCGAGACCGCCTCATCGACGTCGAACGGCTTCGGCAGGTACTCGAACGCGCCGCCCTGATACGAGGCGACAGCGCTGTCCAGATCGGAGTGAGCGGTCATGATGATGACCGGCAACCGTGGGTGCTGCTCGCGAATCCGCGCCAACAAATCCAGACCGCTGGCACCGGGCATGCGAATGTCGGAAATGATCACGTCTGGCTGCTGACGGGCCAGGCGACTCATCACGCCATCGGCGCTGTCGAAACTCTGGGTGGTCATGCCTTCCTGCTGCAAGGCCTTTTCCAGAACCCAACGGATAGAACGGTCGTCATCGACGATCCACACGGTTTCACTACGGCTCATGTCGATGTGGCTCCTTGTTCCAGTGGCAGAAAGATCGAGAAGGTGGTGTGGCCTGGATGGCTGTCACACTCGATCAGGCCCTGGTGCTGGCTGATGATGTTCTGGGTAATGGCCAGGCCGAGTCCGGTACCGTCCGGGCGTCCGCTGACCATGGGAAAGAAAATGGTTTCCTGAAGTTCCGCCGGGATCCCCGGGCCGTTGTCGATGATTTCGATCTTGGTCACCAGACGATGGCGGACGTGGCCGATGGTGAACTGGCGCATGGTCCGGGTGCGCAGGCTGATGCGGCCAAGGCGCAGCTCGTTCTGGCTGCTGATCGCTTGCATCGCGTTGCGCACAATGTTCAGTACGGCTTGAATCATTTGTTCGCGGTCTATCAATACGTCGGGAATGCTTGGGTCGTAATCGCGCACCAAGGTGATGCAGCCCTGGCTTTCCGCTTCGACCAGTTGGCAGACGCGCTCCAGCACTTCGTGGACGTTGCACATCGCCAGCGACGGCAGCTTGTTCGAGCCAAGCATGCGGTCGACCAGATTGCGCAGGCGGTCGGCCTCTTCAATGATCACGTTGGTGTAGTCGCGCAGGCTTTCTTCCGGCAGCTCGCGGGCCAGCAGTTGCGCGGCGCCACGGATGCCGCCGAGCGGGTTCTTGATCTCGTGAGCGAGGCCACGCACCAGCATCTTGCTGGTTTCCTGCTTGGACAGCTGCGCCTCCTCCTTGGTAATCCGCAGCAGCCGGTCACGCGGATGGACCTCCAGCAGGAGCATGGTCGCGCCATTGCTGAGGATTGGCGTCACCGCGTAATCCACGGTCAACGTCTGGCCGGTGAGGGCGGTGAGCATCGCTTCGCGCTTGGTGAACGGGTGCGCCTGCTCTACCGCTTGGCGCAAGGAATTCAGCGCTTCTGTGGATTCAGTGAACAGCTCGCTGATGAACTGTCCATGGCTGCGCTGCCCGCTGATGGCGAGGAGCATCTCCGCCGCCGGGTTCATGTACTCAAGGCGCAATTCGGCGTCGAGCAGGATGGTGGCGGTGGTCAGGTTGTCGAGCAGCAAACGGTGGATTGCGTCGCTAATAGTCATCAGAGCCTCTTTTGGGGGCGGAGCGTGCGCAAGTAACAAGCGTCGGTATCGGGAAAATGCAAAAACCAAACCAAGGCTCCGAAAAGAAGCGTTCAACCCATGAAACAGGCGTTTGACGCTCTTTTGCGTGGCAGTCGGCCAGCTATCGCGGGTACTTTCGAACCAAAATGGGTTGAGTTATGGGTACGGTGCAGCCTGCTGCACCAATATAGTGCGCAAAGCTGAATGGCGTTAGAAGAAACGCAGAAAGGGGTTTTTCGGCTCGGGCGGTTTGTCTTTCAAAGGGCATTCCGGACGGACGCCGTAGTCGTCGGTGGTGCAGGGTTTGACCTGGCGTTTCTGTGCAAGGGAGATGCGTAGCATGTGGAAGGGCTGGTTGGCAGTGCGTTCCACCGTGCGCCCTTCGGCGTCGAGGATTTCCACCGAAAGATTGTGGCTGCCACGATCGATGTTGTTTAGCGGGAAGACCGGGCTCAGCCCCGGTTCGCCGGTGGCTTGGCCATCCAGCAGCAGTCGATAACGATGACCTTTTTGCAGGCCCGGTTCGCTGGTGACGCTGACGATGATTTCGCCGGCGCTGCTGCGAATCGTTGCATCGGGTTCAGGTACCAGAATGCGCAGCATGTCGTAGTGGAAGGGTGGTTGCTCTGGGGTTTTTTTTGCAGTTGTGATTGGCACGGCGACGGTGGGGTTTGCGGACATGCGATTGCTGTTCGCGATCGGTACGCGCTTGGCATTGCCACGCGGCTGGTCGGTGTAGACGCGATTGCCTTGGGCATCGATATAAGTGAACACCTCAGCCGATGCTTGCAGCGTGAGCAGCGCCAGCACCGCGATCAGCCACGCACGAATCATGGCTTGTGCACCCGCTGTACGCTGAGAGGGACTGGCGCGCTCTGCTGGATGACCGTCTGCCCGTCAATCACCTGAACCGCTAGACGATGTTCGCCGCGATCAACGTTCACCAATTGCAGGATCGGCACGTTGCTCGGCTGGCCGTAAGGCTCATCGTCCAATACCAGCCTTAACTGATGCGGCGGTTGCAGGCGCGGCTTGATCAGTACGTTGACGGTGAACGTGCCGTTATTGGCGCGTAGGGCCTCTTCGGTGGGCAGGCCAGCGAGTTCAAGAATGTCGTAGGCGTTGCGCACAGGCTCACGGGTTTCGGTGCTGGATGCAGGCGGTGTGCTCGGTGTCTGCGGCTCGACACTGTTAAGTGGCGGCAGCTCCACCGGCTGCGCCTGCACACCATCGGGCGAGTGATCGCTGTAGACCGTGTTGCCGTTGGCGTCGGTGTACTTGTAGATCTGCGCGGCGGCGGGCAGGGCGATCACCAGCAATATGTAGAGAAAGGTGCGACCCATGAAATCAACCGGGATTGAAAGCGATGGGGTGCAGCATAGGCCAGACGCGGCAGTTGGCCCAATCCGGCACACATCCGGAGATCATTCAGACACCACAATTCCTCCGTAGGAGTGAGCCTGCTCGCGATGGCGTCGTGTCAGTCAGCATTACCTCCAATGATCCACCGCTATCGCGAGCAGGCTCACTCCTACAGGGATCCTGGTCGACCTTAAAATCCGGGCAATAAAAAAGGCCTCCCGAAGGAGGCCTCTTTCACTCACGCCGCGGTAACGCAGCGCTACCGGATCAGCAGCTGTAGTACAGCTCATATTCCAGTGGGTGTACGAAGGTGCGAACCTTGATTTCTTCTTCCGATTTCAGCGCGATGTAAGCGTCGATGAAGTCGTCGGAGAACACGCCGCCCTTGGTCAGGAACGCGCGGCCCTTGTCCAGCTCTTCCAGGGCTTCTTTCAGGCTGCCGCAAACTTGTGGAATCTCTTTCGCCTCTTCAGGCGGCAGGTCGTACAGGTTTTTGTCAGCTGCGTCGCCTGGGTGGATCTTGTTCTGGATACCGTCCAGACCGGCCATCAGCAGAGCTGCGAAGGCCAGGTACGGGTTGGCAGCCGGATCCGGGAAGCGTGCTTCGATACGGCGGGCTTTCGGGCTCGACACGTAAGGAATACGGATCGAAGCGGAACGGTTGCGAGCCGAGTAGGCCAGCATTACCGGAGCTTCAAAGCCTGGTACCAGACGCTTGTAGGAGTTGGTCGCCGGGTTGGTGAAGCCGTTCAGGGCCTTACCGTGTTTGATGATGCCGCCGATGAAGTACAGAGCGGTATCGGACAGACCGGCATAGCCTTCACCGGCGAAGGTGTTCTTGCCGTCTTTCCAGATCGACATGTGTACGTGCATGCCCGAACCGTTGTCGCCGTACAGTGGCTTCGGCATGAAGGTCGCAGTGCGGCCGTAAGCGTCAGCAACGTTGTGCACAACATACTTCAGGGTTTGGGTTTCGTCGGCTTTCTTCACCAGAGTGTTGAACTTGACGCCGATTTCGTTCTGGCCGGCAGTCGCCACTTCGTGGTGGTGAACTTCGACGGTCAGGCCCATTTCTTCCAGTGCGTTGCACATGGAGGTACGGATTTCGTGGTCGTGGTCGAACGGCGGAACCGGGAAGTAGCCGCCTTTGACGCCTGGACGGTGACCTTTGTTGCCACCTTCGATGTCCTGGTCGGACATCCACGAACCTTGCTCGGAGTAGATCTTGAACATCGAGCCGGAGATGTCCGACTTGAATTTCACCGAGTCAAAGATGAAGAACTCAGGCTCCGGACCGGCGAACACGGTGTCACCGATACCGGTGGCTTTCAGGTGTTCTTCGGCGCGCTTGGCGATCGCACGTGGGTCGCGGTCGTAGCCTTGCATGCTCGAAGGTTCGATGATGTCGCACACCAGGATCAGGGTGGCGTCTTCGGTGAACGGGTCGAGAACGGCAGTTTCGTCAACCGGCATCAGGATCATGTCGGAGGCTTCGATGCCTTTCCAGCCAGCAATGGAGGAACCGTCGAACATCTTGCCGACTTCGAAGAAGTCTTCATCCAGCGCATCGCGAGCCGGCATGGTCACGTGGTGCTGAGTGCCTTTGGTGTCCGTGAAGCGCAGATCAATCCACTTGACGTCATGATCTTTGATGAGTTGAACCGTCTTCGACATATGTCCTCCGGGTGGCTTCGGGCTTGGTAGTGGATGCCCTTGAATTTGGGTGATGCCGGCGCGAATACTCTGCCAAGGCAACCTGCCTCACAAGGGAGCAAATTGCATGCCAGTGCCCCAGCATGGGTTTTTTGCCCCAAATTCACGCTTATAAAGGTGCAAAGCACCTGAATGTGGAAAATCTCGCCCTCTAATGTAGCGTCTCGAGTCAGAAATGACCTGTTTTGGTGCGCGCAAAACCTTCTGCACATTAACTGGTTAAACCTTGAGCAATTTCCGCTATAATCCGCGCCCCCCTTTTTCGGCTGGCCGTTCGCGCGCTGTTTTCATGAAACTAATCGTAAAAGTCTTCCCCGAGATCACCATCAAAAGCCGACCTGTCCGGACGAAGTTCATCCGCCAGCTGGCCAAGAACATCCGCACCGTGCTCCGTGACCTGGACCCGGCCGTGGTGGTGAACGGTGTGTGGGACAATCTCGAGCTGGAAACCCGCGTTACCGACCCCAAAGCCTTGAAGGAGATGGGTGAGCGCCTGACCTGCATGCCGGGCATCGCGCACTTTTTGCAGATCGACGAGTACCCGCTGGGCGACTTCGACGACATCACCGAGAAGTGCAAACAGCACTACGGCGATGCACTGGCCGGGAAGATTTTCTCGGTGCGCTGCAAACGTGCGGGCAAGCACACCTTCAGCTCGATGGACGTCGAAAAATACGTCGGCAGCAAGCTGCGCCGTGAGTGCGGTGCTGCCGGTATCGACCTGAAAGCACCGGAAATCGAAGTCCGCATCGAAGTTCGCGACAAACGGTTGTTTGTGATTCACAGCCAGCACAACGGCATCGGCGGTTACCCGCTCGGTGCGTTGGAGCAGACGCTGGTATTGATGTCCGGCGGCTTTGACTCGACCGTTGCGGCGTACCAGATCATTCGTCGCGGCCTGATGACGCACTTCTGCTTCTTCAATCTGGGTGGTCGTGCCCATGAATTGGGCGTGATGGAAGTCGCGCATTTCATCTGGAAGAAGTACGGCAGCTCGCAACGCGTGCTATTTGTCAGTGTTCCGTTCGAAGAAGTGTTGGGCGAAATTCTTGGCAAAGTCGATAACAGTCATATGGGCGTCGTATTGAAGCGTATGATGTTGCGCGCGGCTTCCAACATCGCCGATCGCCTGCACATCGAAGCGCTGGTCACCGGCGAGGCGATCTCCCAGGTGTCGAGCCAGACCCTGCCGAACCTGTCGGTGATCGACTGCGTGACCGACAAGCTGGTCCTGCGTCCGCTGATCGTGGCGCACAAGCAGGACATCATCGACACGGCCAACGAGATCGGCACCGCCGATTTCGCCCGGCACATGCCGGAGTACTGCGGGGTCATTTCGGTCAATCCGAAGACGGCCGCCAAACGCGGTCGCGTTGAGCACGAAGAGAAAGAATTCGACATGGCGGTGCTCGAGCGAGCGCTCGAAAACGCCAAACTGGTGCCGATCGATCGGGTGATCGACGAATTGGGCCAGGACGTACAGATTGAAGAAGTCAGCGAAGCACTGGCCGGTCAGATCGTGATCGACATCCGTCACCCGGATGCCGCCGAGGATGAGCCGCTGGAACTCGCTGGCGTAGAAGTACAGACGATGCCGTTCTACGCAGTGAACGCTCGTTTCAAGGAGCTGGATCCGACTCGCCAGTACCTGCTGTATTGCGACAAAGGCGTGATGAGTCGCCTGCATGCTCACCATTTGCTCAGTGAGGGGCATGCCAATGTGCGCGTTTATCGACCGAGCTAAGTGCCCGGGGCTGTTTGCCTGTGGCCTGCGTCACCGGCCCCCCGACACCGCCGTCAAGCTGTAACGGCCATGCCGGACACTACTGCTAATCGCTGCCAAGACTTGTCAGCAAACCGAATCCTCTGATCGAGATACACAAGTGATCGAAAATCTACGCAACATCGCCATCATTGCCCACGTTGACCATGGTAAGACCACCCTGGTAGACAAACTCCTGCGTCAATCCGGCACCCTGGAGCGCAACGAGCTCAACGACGAGCGCGTGATGGACTCCAACGACCAGGAAAAAGAGCGCGGTATTACCATTCTGGCGAAAAACACCGCCATCAACTGGAACGGCTACCACATCAACATCGTGGACACCCCGGGCCACGCCGACTTCGGCGGCGAAGTTGAACGTGTAATGTCGATGGTTGACTCCGTTCTGCTGCTGGTTGACGCTCAAGACGGCCCTATGCCGCAAACCCGTTTCGTGACCAAGA
Source organism: Pseudomonas neuropathica (assembly GCF_015461835.1). GTDB lineage: Bacteria > Pseudomonadota > Gammaproteobacteria > Pseudomonadales > Pseudomonadaceae > Aquipseudomonas > Aquipseudomonas neuropathica. Next base: position 254,023 of record NZ_JACOPX010000012.1, read on the forward strand.
AGGCTTTCGAAGCCGGCCTGCGTCCAATCGTGGTAATCAACAAGGTTGACCGTCCAGGCGCGCGTCCGGACTGGGTTCTGGACCAGATCTTCGACCTGTTCGACAACCTCGGTGCGACCGAAGAACAACTGGACTTCCAGGTTGTTTACGCTTCGGCCCTGAACGGCATTGCCGGTCTGGATCACACCGCCATGGCGGAAGACATGACTCCGCTGTACCAAGCGGTAGTCGACCACGTTCCGCCTCCGGCCGTTGACCGTGACGGCGCGTTCCAGATGCAGATCTCCGCTCTGGACTACAACAGCTTCCTGGGTGTTATCGGCGTTGGCCGTATCGCTCGTGGCCGCGTCAAGCCGAACACCCCGGTTGTGGCGATCGGTGCCGACGGCAAGCGTCGCAACGGCCGTATCCTGAAACTGATGGGTCACCACGGTCTGCACCGCATTGACGTTGAAGAAGCTGCAGCAGGCGATATCGTTTGCATCAGCGGTATGGACTCGCTGTTCATCTCCGACACCCTGTGCCACCCGGACACTGTCGAGGCGATGAAGCCTCTGACCGTTGACGAGCCAACCGTTTCGATGACCTTCCAGGTAAACGACTCGCCATTCTGCGGTAAAGAAGGCAAGTTCGTGACGTCCCGTAACATCAAGGACCGTCTGGACAAAGAGCTGCTGTACAACGTTGCACTGCGCGTTGAAGAAGGCGACACCGCTGACAAGTTCAAGGTTTCCGGCCGTGGTGAGCTGCACCTCTCGGTACTGATCGAAACCATGCGTCGCGAAGGCTTCGAGCTGGCCCTGGGCCGTCCTGAAGTAATCATTCGTGAAGTGAACGGCGTTAAACAAGAACCGTTCGAAAACGTGACCATCGACATCCCTGAAGAAGCTCAGGGCAAGGTCATGGAAGAGATGGGTCTGCGTAAAGGCGACCTGAGCAACATGGTGCCGGATGGCAAGGGCCGTGTTCGTCTGGAATACAACATCCCTGCTCGCGGTCTGATCGGTTTCCGTAACCAGTTCCTGACCCTGACCAACGGTGCTGGCATCCTGACCTCGATCTTCGATCGCTACGACACCGTCAAGTCGGGCCACATGTCCGGCCGTCAGAACGGCGTTCTGGTTTCGGTTGAGACCGGCAAGGCACTGACCTACTCGCTGGAAACCCTGCAGGCTCGTGGCAAGCTGTTCGTAGAACACGGCCAGGAAATCTACAACGGTCAAATCGTTGGTCAGAACAGCCGCGACAACGACCTGGGTGTAAACCCGACCAAAGGCAAGAAGCTCGACAACATGCGTGCTTCGGGTAAAGACGAAACCATCGCTCTGGTACCACCTGTTCGCTTCACTCTGGAACAGGCTCTGGAATACATCCAGGAAGACGAGCTGTGCGAAGTCACTCCTAAGTCCATCCGTCTTCGCAAGAAGATCCTGGACGAAAGCGAGCGTACCCGCGCTGCCAAGAAAGCCAAGGCGTAACTTAGCCCGCGCTTGAAAAAACGCCCCCGGTCGCGAGACCGGGGGCGTTTTTGTTTGTCTGGGGGAAATGCAGGTTGGGTTTTGAAGATCAAAAGCCCCTCACTGTAGAGACCGGTACATCCTTTACAAATTAGACCGGGGACATCGTTTACACCTTTACAGGCTTGAAACGCGTTTGGCGCCGCTTTCAAGCCTGCCTAAACAGTGGCTGCAAAGGTA